>NZ_QRDZ01000006.1:0-177046 GCF_003386235.1 Cohnella phaseoli | reverse complement strand
TACCTGTTGGACCGGTTGCTCCTGTCGGACCTGTAGCTCCTGTTGCGCCGGTGGCTCCTGCTGGACCTGTCGCTCCTGTCGGGCCCGTTGATCCCGTTGGGCCTGTTGCTCCAGTCGAGCCTGTTGCTCCCGTTGATCCGATGGCCCCTGTTGGGCCAGTTGCTCCTGTTGGGCCTGTTACACCTGCCTCACCAGTTGCTCCTGTTGCTCCTGTTGGTCCTGTCGCTCCAGTCGGACCGGTTACCCCTGTCGGGCCAGTTATACCTGTTGGACCGGTGGCTCCTGTCGGGCCTGTTACACCCGTAGGTCCTGTCGCTCCCGTTGGGCCAGTTGCTCCTGTTGGACCTGTCGCCCCCGTCGAACCGGTTGGACCTGTTGAGCCTGTTGCTCCAGTTGGACCGGTCGCTCCTGTTGGGCCTGTTGCTCCCGTTGGGCCTGCTGCTCCTGTCGGACCAGTGGTTCCCATTGGTCCTGTCGCTCCAGTCGGACCGGTTGGACCTGTTGAGCCTGTTGCTCCCGTTGCTCCTGTCGGGCCTGTTGGGCCTGTTACTCCGGTCGAGCCTGTTGCTCCCGTTGGACCGGTGGCTCCTGTCGGGCCTGTTACACCCGTAGGTCCTGTCGCTCCCGTTGGGCCAGTTGATCCTGTTGGACCTGTCGCTCCCGTCGGGCCTGTTGCACCCGTTGGACCGGTTGCTCCTGTCGGACCTGTAGCTCCTGTTGCGCCGGTGGCTCCTGCTGGACCTGTCGCTCCCGTCGGGCCTATTGCTCCTGTCGGACCTGTAACTCCCGTCAGACCTGTTGCACCTGTTGGACCGGTTGCTCCTGTCGGACCTGTAGCTCCTGTTGCGCCGGTGGCTCCTGCTGGACCTGTCGCTCCTGTCGGGCCCGTTGATCCCGTTGGGCCTGTTGCTCCAGTCGAGCCTGTTGCTCCCGTTGATCCGATGGCCCCTGTTGGGCCAGTTGCTCCTGTTGGGCCTGTTACACCTGCCTCACCAGTTGCTCCCGTTGGGCCTGTCACACCTGCCGGGCCTGTAGCTCCTGTTGCGCCGGTGGCTCCCGTTGGGCCTGTTACACCTGCCTCACCAGTTACCCCTGCTGGACCCGTTGCTCCTGTCGGACCTGTAGCTCCTGTTGCGCCGGTGGCTCCCGTTGGGCCTGTTACACCTGCCTCACCAGTTACCCCTGCTGGACCCGTTGCTCCTGTCGGACCTGTAGCTCCTGTTGCGCCGGTGGCTCCCGTTGGGCCTGTTACACCTGCCTCACCAGTTACCCCTGCTGGACCCGTTGCTCCTGTCGGACCTGTAGCTCCTGTTGCGCCGGTGGCTCCCGTTGGGCCTGTTACACCTGCCTCACCAGTTACCCCTGCTGGACCCGTTGCTCCTGTCGGGCCTGTAGCTCCTGTTGCGCCGGTGGCTCCTGCTGGACCTGTAGTTCCCGTCGGACCTGTCACACCCGCAGGGCCTGTCGGACCCGTTACTCCTACTCCAGTCGGGCCTGTCGGACCAGTTACTCCTGTTGCTCCCGTAGCTCCTGTCGGTCCCGTTACTCCTACTCCAGTTGGGCCTGTCGGACCGGCTGCTCCCGTAGGACCAGTCGGGCCGGTTGCTCCCGTTGCTCCTATCGGTCCCGTTACTCCTACTCCTGTTGGGCCTGTCACACCTGCCGAGCCTGTCGGACCGGTTGCTCCTGTTGCTCCTATCGGGCCAGTCACTCCTGTTCCCGTCGGGCCTATCGTACCCGCAGGACCAGTCGGACCTGTTGCTCCTTTTGCTCCTGTCGGTCCCGTTGCACCCGTTGGACCGATGGCTCCTGTTGGGCCTGTTACACCTGCCTCACCAGTTGCTCCCGTTGGTCCCGTTGCTCCTGCCGGTCCCGTTACCCCTACTCCCGTCGGACCTGTCGCACCCGCAGGACCAGTCGGACCTGTTACTCCGGTGGCTCCTGCTGGTCCCGTTACTCCCACTCCCGTTGGACCTGTCGCACCCGCGGAGCCTGTCGGGCCGGTTGCTCCCATAGCTCCTGTCGGTCCCGTCACTCCTACTCCCGTTGGACCTGTCACACCTGCCGGGCCTGTCGGCCCGGTTGCTCCTGCAGCTCCTGTCGGGCCCGTTACTCCCACTCCCGTTGGACCTGTCGCACCCGCGGGGCCTGTCGGGCCGGTTGCTCCTGTAGCTCCTGTTGGACCCGTCGTTCCTACCCCCGTCGGGCCTGTCGCACCCGCAGGACCAGTCGGGCCGATTGCTCCTGTTGCTCCTGTCGGTCCCGTCACTCCTACTCCCGTCGGACCTGTCGCACCCGCAGGACCAGTCGGGCCGATTGCTCCTGTTGCTCCTGTCGGTCCCGTCACTCCTACTCCCGTTGGACCTGTCGCACCCGCCGGGCCTGTCGGACCAGTTGCTCCTGTTGCTCCCGTCGGGCCAGTCACTCCTGCTCCCGTCGAACCTGTCGCACCCGCGGGGCCTGTCGGACCGGTTACTCCCGTAGCTCCTGTCGGTCCCGTTACTCCTACTCCCGTTGGACCTGTCGCACCCGCCGGGCCTGTCGGACCGGTTGCTCCTGCAGCTCCCGTAGCTCCAGCGGGACCCGTCACTCCAGCTCCCGTTGGACCTGTCGCACCCGCCGGGCCTGTCGAGCCGGTTGCTCCCGTAGCTCCTGTCGGTCCCGTCACTCCAGCTCCCGTTGGACCTGTCGCACCCGCCGGGCCTGTCGGACCGGTTGCTCCTGTAGCTCCTGTCGGCCCCGTCACTCCCACTCCCGTCGGGCCTGTCACACCCTCCGGACCTGTCGGGCCGGTCGGACCAGTAGGGCCAGTTGCTCCCCCTCCTGAGATTGCTAACAGCGCTACGTCATCCACGAACAAATCCGCCGTACCTGCTATCGGAAATGTCTGTATGACAACAAGCGCCTGCGTGCCACCGGATGGCACTGGATCGGTAGTCTGATAGATTTCAACCCAATCGCTTCCGCTCAAACTTGTAATACTAAACGGTACGTAGGAAAACAGACCCGTTCCTATGAAATTTAATGAATCATCGTAATAGTTTACCCCGATGACCGCGATTACGCCTACGGCGCCGGTCGTTCTGGAGAAGGAAACGAAAAACTCGAAGCTCTCTCCTTCCGCAACAGGAACGAATTGAAAGATTTGTGACAACGACGCTCCGCCATTTAATTTCGCCGAGAAGAAGTCCAGATGGCTTCTGGCGTTTGTGACAGTCGCTCCAGTCCCGCTCCACGGCGCCAAAGTTCCTGTCTCGAAGTCGCCGTTGACAATTCGATTTTGAATAGACAATGGATTCTCACCACCTTTACGCCAATTGGATTTCGAACAAGACGACTTGTCACGAAATCTAGTACAGCTTATTGAAACTAGGGTTTGCCCGTTCATTTATCCGCCTTCATGCGTGCGGATTTTTGCGTTCAAGCCCGACATTTCCGCTTCCGAAACGGTAAATATGCTCCCCGTTCCTGCCGAATGTCGCATTTCTCGTATCCACGATAAAACGAGCTTCGGAAACAATCCTTTGAACCGGTATCCCCGTATGATCCGCCATAATAAATACGCAATCTGCCTTGTTCAGCAGTTCGTCCGACAACTCGGAGCTCTCGATCTCGCGATTGCGGATGCGGATGACAGGCACATTCGGATCGTGATAAGCGACATGTATCCCTTCGTCCAGCAACCGTTCGATTAGCTGGATCGCGGCCGATTCGCGAACGTCGCCGATGTCCTTCTTATAGGCGACGCCATAAATAACCGCCGTACGAAAACCGTTTCCAAGTCTGTCTTGAACTCTTTTCAGCAAATAATCCGCCATATTGCGGTTCAACTTTTCTGCCAACTCGATAAAAGCGCTCTTCGTTCCGAATTCGCAGGCCTTCCATTGAAGATAGAGGGGATCGACCGGAATACAGTGCCCTCCGACGCCCGGACCGGGATAGAACGCCGCATAGCCGAACGATTTCGTCTTCGCGGCTTCAATCGCTTCCCAGAGGTCGATTCCCATCGTATCGCACAGCATCGCCATCTCGTTCATGAACGAGATATTAATAAGCCGGTAAGTGTTCTCCAGCAGCTTCGTCATCTCCGCAACCTCGGGAGAAGATACCTTCACGGTTTGCCCGAAAGTTCGAGCGTACAACGCTTCCGTTCTTCGTAGACAAGTCGGCGTCAGACCGCTGACAACCTTCGGGATATCCCTCACCTTATACTTTGTGTTTCCCGGGTCGATCCGCTCGGGTGAGTATCCGACGTTGAAATCGAGCCCTGCTTTAAGACCGCTTTCCCGCTCCAGAATAGGCACCATTTCTTCCGAGGTCGTACCGGGATAAGTCGAGCTTTCCAAAACGACGAGCTGTCCCGGACGAAGCCGTGTGCCAATTTCGTATACGGCGGCATGAAGATAGCTCATATCCGGAGTCAACCGATCCGACAACGGCGTCGGAACGCATAGAATAATCGTTTCCGCTTGAGCGGAATCGTCGTATCGGGCGGTCGGACAAAATCTTCCCGACGCCAACGCGGCTCCCAGTTCTTCATCCGCCAAATCTTTTACATAACTTCTTCCTTTCTCCAGAAGTTCGATCTTCTTCTTATCCACATCCACCCCCGTTACGAAAAAGCCTTGTTCCGCGAATAATACGGCTAGCGGCAAGCCCACATAGCCAAGTCCGACGATTTGAATGCGTCCCGGGTCAGGAATCACGCCGGGACCGCTCTGCGCTTGGGTCATTCTTTCACCTTCCTATCTCGTCAAGGGTCTGCCCGGATTGCCAACATACGTGGAATCCGGCGGGACATCCCGCGTAATTACCGCCCCGGCTCCGACGACGGCTCTCTCTCCAATGCGGATTCCGGGAAGAAGCGTCGCATTGTTGCCGATTTTGGCTCCCCGCCGGATGATCGGTCCCTGATGAGCTTCTCTTCCGCTTCCCATATATTTGTCGTTGGAAGTCGAACAGCACGGACCGATGAAGACATCGTCTTCGATCAGCATATTACTTGTAATGTAGCAAGACGTTTGGATCGTGACGAACCTGCCGATCACCGTATGCGGCTCAACGACCGCACTCCTGCCGACAATGGTGCTTTCGCCGATCGACACAAATTCGCGAATGCTGGCCAAATCCCCGACAAGTACATCCGCGCCAAGCGATACTCCGAGATAAATGACGCAATTGCACCCGATCGACGCGCCTTCTCCGATAACTAGAGGCGGGAGGTTTGACGGCGGTTTTACCGCCTTTTTCTTGTTGCCTGTCGGTTTCTTGCCGAGTACCGTCAGATCTCCGACGCTCACTCCGTTTTCTATCGTCGTGCCGGCTCGAATGATCGCGCCGTAACCGATTGTAACGTTGTCGCCGATCGTCACGCCGGATTCGATTACCGCATGGCGACCGACGAAAACATTGCTTCCCAAAGACGCGGAAGGATCTATCATCATGTCGTTCCTCCTTCTCCGTTGGCGTTCAGCGATCTGTTTTCTGTGGGAGCGTCACTTACATGATTTATGCAAGTCCAAAACCGGTTGCTAGTGTGGGAGCGGAAGCGGGCGGAATCCGTGATGCATACCTTGTACAATCAACTAGGAGCAAGGAGGGTGGGCAATTGATCGAATTAATGCCGGTAGCCCGGCAATTCCGCTTGCTTAAAGATGAAATTCTCCGCGAAATCACCGATACGATCGAACAAGGAAGTTATATTTTAGGCCCGAAAGTAGAGAAACTGGAAAAACGGATTTCTCAAATGACCGGCGCTAACCACTCCGTCGCGGTGGCCAACGGCACGGACGCGCTCGTGCTTACGCTCGATGCGCTTGGAGTCGGAACGGGGGACGAGGTAATCACGACTCCCTACTCTTTCTTCGCCACCGCAGAGGCGATCTCCAGAGTGGGAGCCGTTCCGGTATTCGTCGATATCGATTCGTTCTGGAGCCTCGATCCGGAACGGGTCGAAGCGGCCATCACGCCTCAGACGAAAGCGATACTCCCTGTGCATCTGTTTGGACAGCCTGCCGATCTGGGCAAAATTCAGTCCATCGCGGAACGACGAGGACTGCTAGTCATCGAAGATGCCTGTCAAGCTTTTGGCGCAAATTATCGTGGGAAACCCGTCGGCACGATCGGGAAAGCGGGTTGCTTCTCTTTTTTTCCTAGTAAAAATCTAGGAACGATGGGGGACGGAGGAATTGTCGTCACGTCGGACGCCGAACTTGCGAAACGACTCAGAATGCTGCGGCAGCACGGGAGCTCCAAACGGTATTACCATGATACGCTCGGTTACAACAGCCGACTGGATGAAATTCATGCCGCCATTCTGCTTGTGACAACGGGTCATGTTGAAGCGTGGATTAAGAGGAGACGCGCTTTAGCTCAATCGTACGACGAGGGGCTTCGTTCGCTTACATCGTTGTTGGAGGTTCCGGCAACGGAGGACGGACGTTTCCATGCCTACAACCTTTATTGCATTACGAGCCCGCGACGAGACGACATTCGCGAAGCCCTGCTGGCAAGAAACATTCAGACCGGCGTCTACTATCCCCGCCCTCTGCATCTCCAGCGCGTCTATGCTTCCCTTGGCTATTCCGTCGGAGATTTCCCGTTGGCGGAGAAGCTATCCGAGGAAGTTCTGGCATTGCCGATGGGTCCTTTGCTGACGGATCGGGAGCAGGAGCTTGTCATTGCCGTTCTTCAAGACTTCGCGGAGAAAGGGGGAGCGAAATGATTCGTTTCGGTCTGATCGGCTGCGGAAGCATCGCAACCAAACACGCGGAATCCATCATTGCCAGCGGGGATGCCGAACTAGTCGCGCTGGCCGATCCCGTTCCGGAAAGAATGGCTGCTCTCGCCCGGAAATATGCCCTAGCCCGCTCCATATCGGAATCGTCCGTCGCCGTCTATACGGATCCGAGTCGCCTTGTGCAAGATTCCCGAATAGATGCCGTCGTCATTGCCGCCCCCTCCTTTATGCACGCCAGGTGGGCAACGGAATCGCTGCGAGCCGGAAAACACGTGCTTCTGGAAAAGCCGATCGCCCTGTCCCTGAAGGACGCCGACGCCATTGCCGAGCTGGCCTCGGCATGCGGGCTGCGCGTGCAAGTCTGTCATCAGCTTCGCTATCGCCCGCTTTTGCGACTTGCCAAGAGTTGGATTGGCCAAGGAGCGCTGGGAAAACTGCGAATGGGTTCCGTTTCGATCCTTCTGAATCGTTCTCGGGACTATTACGCCTCATCCGAATGGAGAGGAACATGGAAGATGGATGGGGGCATGCTGCTGAATCAAGGCGTTCATCTCATCGACCTGCTTCTTTGGCTGATGGACGAACGTCCGGATTCGGTATACGGATTGATCGGAAGGGGAGCATCCGCCAAAGAGACGGAAGAAACGGCTGCAGCAACGATCCGGTTTGCCGGTGGCGCGGTCGGCAGCATTGAGGCGACGACGCTCTGCAAGCCGAACAACCTGGAGCAGTCGCTGACGCTCGTCGGCGATCGGGGAACGATTCGCATTGGCGGAGTCAATCTGACGGAGGTCCAACGCTGGCACTCCGACGAATTTCCCGTCCCTTCCTTTCCTCTCACAGCGGTCAACGAGCATGCAGAAATGTATGGACAGTTTATCGCTGCGCTTCAGGGAGCGGCTGAAGATAGACAATCGGCCGTATCGGCCGCGGAAGCCCGCCGATCTTTGGAGGTTGCCTTCGCCGTCTACGAGTCGTCGCGTCTGGGCGTTCCCGTCCGTGTGCCGCTCTCGTCTTTCGATACGGAATCGATGTCCGCAGGTCCCAGGTAGCTAACTCACAAGCCTCTCCTCCGGACTCTCCACCCGAGTACCGATCTAAGAGTCATGGTGTCATTTTGAACCCGACTTCTCCATCGACTCGGGTGGATCGTTTATATGAACTCATTTCTTCATTAAATCGTCGTCGACATCGACGCATATGGCCTCGATCCGGGATCTGTGGGCATCGTCGCTTGCAAGGCTTAGATCGAAATAGTGCCTCATTCGCTCGGTTAACGGTCCAAGGCACTCCCGCTTCCGTTCGGCGGAATAGGATCTGATCCATCCGTTACTGCAGTAGCTGCGGGTCATTTTGCCGTACATCTGTCCGATCTCGAAGCATTTCAAGGCCGTACGCTGTTCCGGCTGGAATTTGTCCCAATCCGCGCGCGGAAGATAGACCTCTTCGGGAAAACTCTCGATGAGATACTCCAGAACGATGACAAGGGATTGGATGCGTTTTTCGATCTTGTTGGATATGCTGCTTCTATGCTTGCGATAGCAGAGAACGGGCTTATTCATCCAATGGGTTTTCCACCCTGCCTTCAGATTGACGAGACTATTTAAGACGTCGCCGGCAAGCGGCTTTTTAGGATTGACTACCCATGCGGCCTGCCGATCTCGGTAATAAGACAATTTATAAAGGCCCACCATCGGAATGACGCCGGAACCCATCCTGTGGAAAATAGCGCGAACCGCCTCCTCCGCAGTGTAACCGCGATACGCCCACTCCCCGATCGATTTGCCCTGTTCGTCGACGAGTCTAAGGTTTCCATATGCGTATTCCAGATCGTCGCGGCCGCGGAAGCAGTCCATATATTGTTCAAGCACCCGGTCGTGCGGAAGATAGTCGTCCGCGCTCACAATCAAAGCGTATTCGCCGGCAGCTTCTTGAAAAATCTCCTGAATGGCGACGTCCGGCAGCCCGACGTTCTTCGGATGAGCGATTAACCGAATTGATGGGTCGATCGCGCGATAGCTTGCGATTTTGGCCAGGGAATCGTCTGTCGATCCGTCATCGACGATAAGAATTTCCTTGTTCGGATAGGTCTGGCTAATGACCGATTGCAGGCATTCGTCCAGAAACCGACCATAGTTGCAGTTAATCATGCCGATCGTAATCTTAGGCGCGATCTCGGCGACGGGACTGGACGAATCGACAGCAGGCAGAAGCAGCGAATGCAACAGCTCTTCGATCTTGCGCGCGTTATCCGCGAACGAATAACGATTTTCCACGAAAGCGCGATATTCTTCGGAATTGTACTCGTCCTCGACGACTCTATCGACCAGCTCTCCGATCGTACTCCATACCCATTTCTCGTCGTATATTTTTTTCGCTCCGTAAAAATTGTGGACAAGCGGCTTAATTCCCGCAGACATCGCTTCCATAACCGACATATGCTGGCTCTCCAGCAGACTGCTCGAAATGATGTAATGCTTGTCTTGCAGATAAGCGTTCAGATCGGACTGCCAACCGTCGAATCGGACGCTGTCCGTCAATCCCAGCTCTTCGAGCATTTGATCGAAATACAGCCGATAACGCGTATCCTGATACTTGCCCGCAATATGCAGCTTATACCTGGGGTCACGGTCGTGAACCGCTTTGAACGCATGCAGAAGAAGCATGGGACCTTTTTTGTAATTGATATATCCGGCGTATGCGATGTTGAAGCCTTTGGAACGCTGCACTAGCGGATATTTCTCCAGCATAACCCCGTTCGGAATGACGACGGTGCGATCCTCTGATAAGGCTGGCAGCTGTTTCAGTACATACTCCTGAATCGGTTTTCCGTCGAAAATCAGCCAATCGACCGCTTTCCAATTCACCTGATGAATGTAGGCGGTGAACGCTTCGTAGCTGTGCAGCCTGCACACGATGCGCCGGTAAGATGCAATCGGCAGGCGGCTGCCGCGCACGATCAGATCGTCGCACCATTCGAACCAGCAGACGTCCGCCCATTCCATGGCTTGCCCGATATCGTCAGCGCGGCGAACGACGAATTTCCGGGTTTCGTACTTCCGAGAAAGATGGTCGATAATCGGCTGCAGGAAAGCGTCCAAGCCGGGCTTTACGAAAAAAGCGATTTTTACGCAAATGGGAATACCCTCCTATCTATCTGTTAGCGGCATGACAAACTTCCGATAGTATATGAGGCTATTCCCATTCATGATTGTGTTTTTGCAGGTTCGACTAGACCAGCTCGTTCCTTCTGCGCAAATAGACATACAAATAAATGCAGCTTATAGAGCAGAGCAGCGCCAGCAGCGCGATAAAGCCGTAACCGAACTGAAGGCCGAGCGTCAGACTTTCCTTGGCCTCTTTGCCTGCACCGAACAGCTTCTGGGAGCCGTCGATAATGACGCCGATCAGCAGATTGCCGATGACGCAGGCGATCCCCATCAGCGTGACGGTGAACGTAATCGCCGTCTCGGTTCCGCGCGGATACCGTTTGGCCAGAATCGCCATCACCGTAGGATAGATCGGCGCGATGCCAATGCCCGCAACCGCAAACAGAATCGCCCCCGGTTCGCCGGCCAGTATAGCCGCAAGGCTGCATATGCCGGAGAAAGCCGCCATAAGGATGATCGACAGCGTATAGCCGATTTTATCCGTGATCGGTCCGAGCAGCAGTCGTGCCGCCATGAAGAAGACGAAGAAGATCGACAGCATCCGGGAAGCGGCTCCGGTCGACCAGTCGTACGCCTTCTCCAAATAGTTGACCAACCAACCGCCGACGGCCAGCTCGGAGACGACTCCCAGCGACAGGACGAGCACGATCAGCCATGCGGCCCGGTCCTTTCCGATACTCTTCATCGTGACGCGATCGCCGTGCTCCTCGCCGTCCTGCGGAAACTTCGCCATCAGAGACGGAATAATCGGCAGCAGAGACAGCGACAGCATAATCAGGTACATTCCCCGCCAGCCCAGCTCTCCGCCGAGCGGCTGCCAGCCCATCATCGATGCGGCGATAATCGGGGCGATCGCGGAGCTGAGACCGTAGAAGAAATGGGCGAGGTTCATCATCGCTCCGGTGTTTTTCGTAAAAATGCGAGCCGCCATAATCGCCAGGCCGATTTCCAGCATCCCGTTGCCGATGTACATGAGAAAATAAGACGCCGACAGCTGCACGTAATTGGCCGCCACATACATAAACACGCCGGAGACGGCCATAGAGCCGAACGAGAGGATTCCTGTCCATTTGATGCCGATTTTACCCGCCAGCGCTCCGGTAAAAGAACAAGCGACCAGATAGCCGAGCGAGTTGAATGCCAGAAGCATTCCCAGTTGCGTTTCATTTAGACTGAAATCGGCTTGCATACGCGGAATGGCCGGACCTTTCACATTCTCGGAAAATCCGAAAATGAGAAATCCTCCGAATACGACGAGCAGAAGCATCCAGTAATTTGTTCTTAGGGCGTTTGTCTTCAATTCGAGGCTCCTCCACGGGCATTAAGCGTCGACGCATGGATCCGGGCTTCGCGTATGGATGCCGCCGCGTACACGATCAGCGCCGCCCAAATCAAACTAAAGCTGATCATCGTTACGTGGCTGACCGTCTCTTCGAATACGGTTACGCTCAGAATTAGCGTCAGCGTAGGTCCGATATACTGAATGAAGCCGAGCAGCGATAGCGGCAGCTTTTTCGCCGCATTGGCGAACAGCAGCAGCGGCAGCGCCGTAACCGCTCCGGAGAACAGCAGCAGCGCGAGCGATCCTCCCGGCAGCGTCCAAGCGGTTGCCGAATCCGAAACGCCGAGATAGCTCCAATAGATTAACGCCGCAGGTACGATGATCGCAGTTTCTGTCATCAGCCCGACCGAAGAATCGACCTTTACCTTTTTCTTGAAGAGGCCGTAGAGACCAAAGCTGATCGACAGCGTCAACGACACCCAAGGCACGCTGCCATAATCGATTGTAACGAGAACGACGCCGGCTCCCGCTAGCGCAATGGCCAGCCACTGCCCCCCCGACGGCTTCTCTCGCAGAAATCCGATCGCCAGCGCCACGTTAATGAGCGGCGTCAAATAGTACCCCAGGCTTGTCTCAACGACGTGACCGTTATTGACGGCCCAGATGAAAACAAGCCAGTTTACCGAAATCAGCAGGCTGCTTGCGATAAGCGGCAGCAGCGTCGCGCGATTTTTGAACAGCACGGACAGCTCCCGCCAACGCCTCTGCAGCGAGATTAATCCGGCGACAAAAACGAACGACCAGATGATTCTGTGCGACAGAATCTCCCCGGCCGGCATTGCCGCGAATTCCTTCCAATATAGAGGGAGCAGTCCCCAGATAATATAAGCAAATATTGCGTTAAACAGTCCGCTTCTCATGATGTATTCGCCCCGTTCCTTCCATTAAAACATGAAGGGAATTATATCACTAATCGGGCGGAATGAATATGAGAAAATCAAGCAAAAGCTTCGGCCGGGCAGCGTTCCTTAAGGTTGATCGGCCGCCTGCTTCTTCCTCCGGCTGGCAGCCATGGCCTTTCGCACGCTCCAGACAGCAATCGCGGTAACGGCAACTCCGATCGCCAGCTTCCACGAATGATGCTCAATCGCATGCAGCACGCCCTCCCACTGCGGACCGAAAACATGGCCCATTCCGACGAACAAAGCGCACCAGAATAAAGCCCCGCCGTAGGCATACGCCGCGAACGTCCGAAACGGAGAGCCGATAATGCCGGCGAAATAGCCGGTCACGTGTCTGACGCCCGGTATGAAGTAACCGATAAACACGAGCCAATTGCCGTAACGGTTAAACCATTTTTTTGTTTTATCCAGTTTGGCGGGAGTGAGCAGCACCCATTTGCCGTAGCGCTCGACGAACGGCATTCCCGCCTTTAGTCCGATAAAATAAGTAATTGTCATGCCGATCGTCGTTCCCGCGAAAGCCCATAAGAACGCCTTGAATCCGTCCAAAACGCCCGTGTACGACAAATAGCCGGCGTACAGCATCGTCGTCTCCCCCGGAAACGGCAGGGCGATAAATTCAAGCAGCAATCCAAGGAATAGCACCTCGTAACCGTACTGATCGAACAGCTTTTCAATATTAAAGTTCATGGCTTCCCCTTGTCTGCTTTTGTGACCTATATAAATTGGACCAATGAGCATGAGACCTATTGCATTCCGAAAGGGATGGTTTTACCGGCTTCAGACAGGTTGTTTTGAGCTGCTTTACACGATAAAACCTATATATGAATGTAGCACAAAGCCAAAACTCGCGGCAAAACCATTCCCTTTCTCCATTTCATCGATCTATTCCGCGCAATGTTTGGATCCATTTATATGTCCTCCTATTATACCTAATTTCAATAGAAAAGACGCCCAACCGAAGTCGGGGCGTCTTGTGTTCGCCGGATGGTTTTTTTGTAATCTCGGGCCCCGTTGCGAGACGGAGGCCGAGGCTCATCTCTACCCGCTCATCCGCATTTGCCCGCATTCGGGCGGAGGCCCGAAAATGACGGACGATTGCAGCGGCGAAATCACACGCGCATATTCCGCCGCCGGAATACAATAGGCGCGCTGAATCACTTCCGGCGGAATCGCGCGAATAAAATCCGAGCCGAAGACGACGTCGGGCGTCGGCTGATCGAAGATCGTCAACAGATGCGTGTTGTCCGTCATCGCCACAATCCAGTGGAACCATCCCTTCGGCAGCTGGCATACCTGCCCCGGCTTCAACAGATAAGTCATTAGCCTCTGCGTAAACGGGTTAAAGACCGACACGGTCGCCTCTCCGGCAATGACGAAGACAAGCTCGTCGGCATTCGTATGCCAATGCGGCTGAATGACGATTCCTTGGCTCATATGAACGTTGAACAAACCGGTCGATATGGCGGGAAGCTGCGCGCCGAACACTTGCGTTACATAGTTGCAGTCATTCAAAACGTAATTGACCGTCGTATTGGAATCGGCCGCGAGATTCAAGTTCGGTGACATCAAGATCGGATTCACTAGGAAGCTCCTCCCTACATGGGCTGATTCCCTATGTTATGTGCCGCTTCCTTGATGCGTGAATGCCGGCAACCTTTTTCCTTCCCTCACATTGGACCGATTCCTCGACTCTTCTCCGGCTCAACTTGGTTCGTCTTTGACGTTGTCCAGCAGGATGGCGTTGATGGCGTTCAGGAACGCGTTCGCGCTTGCCTTTACAATATCGGTATCCATCGCCCGTCCCGTATACGTCTTGCCTCCGCAGGAGACGCGAAGGTTCACCCGGCCGATCGCCTCTTTGCCTCTGGACAGGCTGCTGATCTTGTAGTCGTTCAGCTCGACGTCCAAGCCGACCAACGACTTGATGACGCCGTACAGCGCATCGATCGGGCCGTCGCCGACCGCGCTGCCTTTGATAATCTCAGCTCCCTTTTTCAACTGAACCGAAGCGGTCGGGAACGTGTCGTTGCTGACGACCTGGAACGAATCGAGGGCATACAGCTGCGTTTCGCCGCTGCCGATATCGTTCTGGTCCGCCACCAGGTAGAAGACGTCGTGATCGTACACTTCCTTCTTCGCGTCGGCCAGCGCCAGAAACTTCGCGAACAGCGCCTCGAACACCTCGCCCTCTCCCGTCTCGAAGCCCATTTTCTCCACTGCATTCCGGAAAGCGTGCCGTCCGGAGCGCGCCGTCAAAATCATCTCCATGCTGTCCGCGCCGACGTCTTCCGGAGACATGATCTCGTAGACGTTCTTATCCTTGAGCAAGCCGTCCTGGTGAATGCCCGAGGAATGCGCGAACGCGTTCTCGCCGGTGATCGCCTTGTTGACCTGAACGTCCAGTCCCGTCAGATGGCTGACCAAGCGAGAAGACTTGAGCAACTCCTGCGTGCGAATGTCCGTGTAACCGCCGTAGAAGCTCTCCCGGACTTTAAGCGCCATGACGACTTCCTCCAGGGAGGTGTTGCCCGCCCGTTCGCCCAGCCCGTTAATCGTTACCTCGACTTTATCGGCGCCGTTGCGGACCGCGCTCAGCGTATTCGCCGTCGCCATACCCAGGTCATTGTGGCAGTGAACGCTCAAAATGACGCGATCGTCCAAATTTTTCAGCCGTTCGTTCAGCTTGCGGATCAATTCGCCGTATTCTTCGGGAACCGCGAAGCCGACCGTATCGGGAACATTGATCATCGTCGCCCCCGCCTTGACGACCGCTTCAATCGTCGACCACAAATACTCGAAATCGGAACGGGAAGCGTCCTCCGTCGAATACTGCACGTTCGGCAGCAGCGTCTTCGCGTATTTCACCGCTTCAACGCCCATCTCCAGCACAGCGTCCTTCGAACGGTTGAACTTCTTCTCCACGTGAATGTTCGATGTGCCCAGCACGATATGGATAAGCGGATTTTGCGCCAGCTTGATGCTCTCATGCACGGCGTCGATGTCCTTCTTCACCGCGCGGGCAAGCGCCGTAATCGATACGGTGTCGCCTACGCTGCGCACGATTTCCTGCACGGCGCGGAAGTCTCCCTCGGAAGATGCCGGGAACCCGGCCTCGATGATGTCGACGTTCAGCCGTTTGAGCTGCTTGGCGATTTCCAGCTTCTGATATACGTTCAATTTGGCTCCCGGCACCTGTTCTCCGTCGCGCAAAGTCGTATCGAGTACAATAATTTTTCTGCTCATGTTCGTTCCTCCCGTAATCGGTATTCATGATCTATATCAAGCGAGGTTGGACGGACCCGGAATCCGACCAACAAAAAAACCCCGTCTCTGCTATAGAGACGAGGTTGAACTCGCGGTACCACTCTAATTCGTTTTCCGCGCGCGGAAAACAATCTTGTTCGATGGCCATCACCATCTATCCCTGTAACGGTGGAATTCCGTCCTGCCCTACGTTGTCGGGCAAGCTGTTCATAGACGAGTTCGGAATGGACGACGCTGCCGTTTCGCACCAGCCAACGGCTCTCTGAAAGGTCATGTCATTCTTACTATTTCTAATCGCAACATTTGCGTTCTGAATTTAATGGCTATTATAGAACTCCGGCAGAGCGTTGTCAACTCACAATTGTGAATTTCGTCCCTTCCTTTGCTCCAGACCGGAATTGGACGGGAGTAACCCCCTCCCACTTCTTGAAAGCGTTCTGAAAAGCGCTAGGCTCCGAATAGTGCAGCAGGTAAGCAATCTCCGACACCGAATGCTCTGAGCGGCTCAAATAGCTCTTGGCCAGTTCCATTCGAGCGCTTGCGCCCAGTCCGTTAAAGGAGGCGCCCTCCTCCTGAAGCTTCGCCTGCAGCGTTCTTGCGCTCATCCCGAAATGCAGGGCCGTCTGCCTCAGCGTGGGAAAGGAGATGGGCAGACGCTGCATCAGCCATTGGAAGACGCTGTCCGACATCGTTTTGCCCCGGGTCAATCTTTCCATCGTCTCAACGGCGATTGCTTCGAACGACGACCGCAAACGGGCGTCGGAATATAAAATCGGGTAGTCCAGCACCGCCCTGTCGATGCGTAAACACGTTTCCGCGCAGCCGAATTGCGGTTCGATCCCGAAAAAGTCCACATAAGGCGCGACATCCCCGGGAGCATCGTGGGAAAATCGCAGCTCGCGCAGGGAAACGGGCCTATTAGCGAACCTGCGCATGAGCAGGTACAGCGAGCCGGCCATATCCTCCATACAATGCCGGGACATGCGAGCAGCCGGATTCTGGGTATAGAGGCGGAGTACGACGTCCTGATCCTCCTCCTCCAGCGCAATATTAAAGCCGCTGCACAGGATGACGTTGAAGCGCCGGTACGCGTCCAGAGAGCCCGCAATCGTCTCCGAATGCATCATCACGTAACCAAGAATGCCCATATCGGCCGAATCGGTCATTTGCCCTTGACTCAGACCGAAATAACGGTCCTCCGTATAAGCCGCGGCGGCATTCATGAGCCGCTCAAGCTCCAGCGCGGAAATTCTCGCTTCCGGGTCTCGCAGCAGAGCCAGATCGAACGCCGCGAACTCGCCGAACCTCTCCGGATCATAGCCCTTGCGCACGAGCGTCTTTACTATGGGATACACCATCGATACAGCCATTCCTTGATCGTTCACCCGCCAACCTCCTTTGCGCAATTCAGCAGCAATTCTGCGCGTCGCATCATAGGCGTTTTCCGCGACTCGCCTTATGCTGAATACAGTGCTTACCCGATATCCTAACATACGAAAACAGGGAAAAGGAACCCCAAGCCGGTTCCTCTTCCCGATATGGAGGTCAATGCTATGAGCAAAAAAATTCTCGTCATTTCCGGCCACCCGAACCCCGACAGCTTCTGTTCCGCTTTGTCCCGCGCTTATGCGGAAGGAGCTATCGGCTCCCGGGCCGAAGTGCGCTTGATCGATCTGAGCGCAACCTCGTTCGATCCGCATTTGAAATACGGCTACCGCCGAAGAACCGAGCTGGAGCCCGCGCTTGTCGAAGCCCAGGAAGCGATTCGCTGGGCCGATCACCTCGTCTTCGTCTATCCGACCTGGTGGGGCGCCATGCCCGCCATTCTGAAGGGCTTCATCGACCGTGTTTTTCTGCCTGGATTCGCCTTTAAGTACAGAGATAATTCCCCGCTATGGGATAAGCTGCTACTGGGCAAAACAGCACGCCTAATCGTCACCATGGACACCCCGTCCTGGTACAACCGGTTCATCTACAAACAGGCCGGCCACGGCGTCATGAAACGCAACATTTTGCAGTTTTGCGGCATTAAGCCGGTGCGCATTACCGAGCTCACCCCGATCAAAGACTCCACGGACGCGCAGCGGGCCTCATGGCTGGAGCAGGCGAGGAAGCTGGGAATGACCGAAGCCTAGAACGGCTTGGCGATCATAAGCGCCAGCACGACGATCGGCAGCAAGGTCGCGGCTGTGCCGAAGACGGCCCACAGCCGCGATACGCGCCGATATTCGGCGGATAAGCTTCCGCCAGCAACGGATGCTTCGCTATGGCGGATCATCGCCCGCTGCAGCGGAATCAGCACCGCGCCCCAGATCAGACCGGTCGCTCCGAAGACGGCTAGCGATATCGTCAGCCAATTGCTTTCGTTCATCGGAATGCCGGATTTGTGCGCCATAGCGATACCGGATACCGTAATCAGCGCGATCCCGGGCAGCGTAAAAACAAAATCGGCCAGCATAACGCTCCTCGCAGCGTCGCGAACGACGACCGGATTCCTGCCGATGTCCGCTCGTACTTTCCAGAACGCAGCCGTAACGATATTTCCTACGAACAGAACGACGCCGACAAGGTGAAGCGTTAACCATAGATTCATCAATTATTCCCTCCTCTTAACGCGTCTGGGGCTGCAACAGCTTGCGAATCACTGAGGTAAAATCAGGCGCAGTAAAGTCGGCGGACACGCCCGGTATGGACGAACGCACGCTCAGCCCAAGGGAGATTAGCACGAACAAGTCGCCCATTTTGCCTGCATCCACCGTCTCCGGAATAACGCCGTGTTTCTGCCCGGATTGAATCCACTGCTTAGAAAACCGCGCCGTCTGCTCGTAATAGCGCTCCAGAGCCTCCCCGACGGCGAGATCCCCGTCCTTGCCCAGCAAGTAGACGAGTACCTTGTTCGTCACGTCCCCCCCGTCCTCCAGGGCGGCGAAGCCCTCGGCGATTTTACCCAGCGGCCCTTCGAACGTCTTGACTTCGCGCTCCGCCTCCGCCGTAAACCGCTTGTTCGTCTCCTCCAGCCTTTCCTGCAGCACCCAGGCGAAGATTTCGTCCTTGCTTCTGACATGGTGGAAAATCGCTCCCTTGGACAGCTTCGATCTGTCCATAATGTCGTTCATCGTAATGGAAGCGCAGCCCTTCTCCAGAATAAGCTCCTTCGTTGCATCCAACAGGCGGCCGATCGTCATCTGTTTACGTTCCTCTTGCTTCACGGTCTCACCCCTTTCTTTTCTCTCATTATATAAACAGACCGTCGGTTTGTAAATTAAAAAAATTATTGTCCATTTCCGGCCTCGCCTACCGAAAAAAGCCCATCTCCGCGCTGTCCAGCGAGAAGATGAGCTTTCCGATGCTGCTAGAAACTTACTTTTGCGATACGGATTTGAACCAATCGTTGACTTCCTGCGTCACTTGATCGCCGCCGTTCGCTTTCCAGCTTGCGACGAAATCGTCGAACGCGTCTACCGGAAGCTTGCCGTAGATGATTTTGTTGAACGTCTCCAGCTCGGATTGACGGAGCAGGTTCCATTTCGAGATCATCGTCGGCGTAGCCGCGCCGGTGAAGTAGTTCTGCTTGCGAATATCGATTTGCGACATGACGACCTTCGCGGCGTACCAGTTTTCCGGTTTGCGGAACGTGGCGAGCTGCTTCTCGTAAGGCGTTTCCGCCGTGCCGCCGTCCGCGAGCTTCACGAGGGATTTCATGTACAGATCCGGAATGCGCGCCGGCCCCGTAATATAAGGGAACTTGTCGAAGAAGTCCTTGATCTTGTCCTTGTCGTTCGTCGGCTTACCGTCGACGATATCCCAGTCGTAGCCTTGGGCGAAGCCGTATTCGTACGGGCTTCCGACTTGCGGGTTAGCCAGGTTGTCAAGCAAGTAGTTATAGTACAAAATGATCGCTTCCGGGTGTTTGGCATCCTTGTTGATCATGAAGCTGCTGTTGACGCCGGAGTTTTGCCATTTCGTTCCGATCAGGCCGTCCGGACCTGCCGGGATCGGATAGGCTTTGTATTTCGAGCCCGCAACGTTCTTGAGCAGATCGGGAGCCGGCCAGTCCGGAACCCAGTTCGCGCCCGGCAGTACGCCTGCGTTGCCCTTCGTCCAGATTTCGGCCGATTTGCCTTCGTCCCATAGCGCCGAGTCCGGATGAATATAGCCTTTGTCCATCCATTCTTGCAGCTTGGCAAGCGCCTGCTTCGCTCCAGGATTGACGGAGCCGTATTCGAGATTGCCGTTTGCGTCCTTATTCCACTGCTCCTGAACCGAGCCGTAAGCTCCGAACAGCCAATCCAGTCCGCCCATCCATGTATTCGTGTTGTTTTTCAAGGAGATGGCCAGTGGATAGACGTTCTTGGCAGCCAAACCGTCCGGATTCTCGTTCTTGAATTTGTCCATGATGTTCTCAAGATCGGCGATCGTCTTCGGAGCTTCCAGTTTCAGCTTCTCCATCCAGTCTTCGCGGAGCCAGAGAAGCGTATCGTCGTTGTCCGTGTACTCCATAATCGGCAGGTTCCATTTCTTGCCGTCCTTCGTGAACGGATACCACAGCTCGGGATGCGCTTCGGCATGGCCTTTCCAGGTAGCGTTCGCATACTTGTCGAACAGTTCGTCGATCGGCATGAATTGTCCGGAATCGATCAGTTGGTTCGTCAGTACGGCGTCCGTAGGCACCATGACGAAATCCGGCAGCTTCTCGCCGGAAGTAAGCGCAAGCTGAAGCTGCTGTTTGTACTGATCGCTGCCGGCCGGATACCAGGTATCCTTGTACTTGAGACCGAGCGTTTCGAGCATCCAGCGGTCGTGGACGTTATTTTCCTTCGTTTCGCCTTTCGTATACTCCTTGGGCATAATGACCGTGCTGATCTCGATCGGCGGATCGTATTTGCCTTTTTCAAACGCGAGATCCGCTTCCGACTTCGACTCGGACGGCGATGCCGACGTCGAGGCGCTGGCGCTAGGGCTTGCCGAACCGGTTGCGGCAGCGTTGCCGCCGTTGTCCGCATTGTTGCTGCAAGCCGAGACGACCAACGTCGCGCCTACGAGAGGCAGCCATAGCTTTCTGAATTGACTCATGTTTGCTTATCCCCCTGCATTGTAAGATGATCACATGAGTAACTTTACCAACGGGGCATGAAGGTCATCTATAGGATTTTGTTAGTTTCGATAGGACTCTGTCATGTTGTTGCTTTGCCGTCCCGGTAATCCTGCGGCGTGACCCCGTACTGGCGCTTGAACACCTTGATAAAATAAGCCGGATCGAGATAGCCGATCTCCGAGCTGATCTCGTAAATCTTCTTCTCGGTCGTCTTCAGCATATGGCAGGCCGTCTCCATCCTTAGGCGGAATACATAATCGCTGACGCCTTCCCCTGTCTCGATTTTATAGAGCTTCGACAGATGCGTCGGATGCAGGTTGACGTGGTCCGCCAGCGCCCGCAGAGAGACGTCCAGATGCAAATTCCTCTCGACGAACTCCTGGATTTTCTTCACGTATACGGAGCGAATGTCCTTCACTTCGCTCGACACGCTTTCCTTCAGCTTGCCCAATGCGCCAAGCGACCAATTGCGCAGCTTGCCGATCGAGGCGAAGGCCTCTCCGTTCTGCAGCGGCTCTATGTCTTCCCCGATCAGCGACGCCAGCGATTGGCCGTTGCGATGAGCGTAATGCGCGAACGAGGAGGCGACGACATAGCCTGCTTCAAGGCAATGCTCCCACGATTCGGAGCCCTTCTCGTCCAGCTCCGCACAGATGTCGAGCAGCTTCCGCTCGGCCGCGTCCCAGCGACCGGCCTCCAGCAGATTGCCGAGGCCCGGAGGCGCATGCAGCACGTCCAGCGATTCCTGCGAGACGCTGCGCTCCAGATCGCCGGCCCGCATGACGAATTCCCGCTCGTCGCCGACGATCTGCCGAAAATAAGCGAGCGCATGGCGGTAACGTTCCGCCGCCTTGTCGGGGAACACGAACGTCTCGGTCGTCACGATCGAGAGCGAGCCTTTCAGAAATTGCTTCACTTTCGCCTGAAGCTGCATCGACAGCTTCTCCAGCAGCAGATCCGCGCCGACTTCGGCCGTATCGCGGAATTGCAGCAGAAAGGCAAGATAGCCGTGTTCTTCCTTAACGCCCCAGACGTTCGCATATTCGCCGAATATTTCGTCGGCGATGTTCAGGATCGCATATTCCAACAGCTGCTGTCCGTTGCTCCACCGCTGTCCGAACTCGTCCTCCAGACGAACGAGCAGCAGTGCGCTCTCTCCGCGGCGGAACGGCAAGCCGTAGCTTTCCAGCTTGCGCGCCCATTCCTCCTCGGACAAGCGCTCCCCGTGAAGCGCGTTCAGCAGCAGTTGTCCCCTCAGCAGCGGCAAATTTTCCCGAAGCGTGTTTTCGGTTCGTTCGCGGGAGCTGACATTTTCCCATTCCGCCTTGAGTTGAGCGATTGCGGAGCGCGCCGCCTCCATCAGCTCGGCGTCGGTCGGCGGCTTCAGCAGATAATCCACCGCCTGGTTGCGCAGCGCCTCCTGCGCGTATTCGAAGTCGGAGTGGCCCGACAGGATGATGCACTTGATCCGCTTGTCGCGCTCGCGAATTTTCTCGATCAGCTCAATCCCCGTCATCTCGGGCATCAGAATGTCGGAAATGACGAGATCGATCGGATACGTCTCGATAATGCGCAGCGCCTCCTGCGCGGAATACGCCCTATGAACCTGTTCAATGCCGAGCTCGTGCCACGGCTTGGTCGTCGATAAGTTGTCCACCCAATGGGCTTCGTCGTCAACGATAATCATCTGCATCTGTACGGTCTCCCTCTTGTTTAGATGTCGCTCTCTGTTCTGTCGCCTGGACGGGCGCCGCCGTTTCCCAGACGATCTCCGTCCGCAGTCCGCCCAGCTCGGAGGCGGAGAAACGGAGTCCCGATTTCTCCCCGAACTGCGTCACAAGTCTCTGGCTCGTATTCCAGAAGCCGTAGCCCATGTCGTCCTGAAGCGGCTCCTTCATTTTGCGGTTCAGCGCCTCGAGCTGTTCCTCGTTTAAGCCCGGTCCATCGTCATCCACGTAGATCCGGCAGAAGCTGTCGTGCATTTCTCCGGCAATGCGGATTTCTCCCGAAGAATAGGATTTGCCGACGCCGTGGATAACGGCGTTCTCAACGATCGGCTGAAGCAGCAGGCGCGGAACTTGCTGCCTCTGCATCTCCTCGGGAATGTCGATCGCATAGTGAATTCGGCCGTTGCGCAGCTTCTGGATGTCCAAATAGTTGACGATCAGCCGCATTTCGTCGGCCAGAGACGCCGTCGGCCGTTCCATACGCGTAATGTAGCGGTAATAAGCGCTCAGATTGTGCCCCATGGAGACGACCGCTTCCTCGTCTTTCATTTGGGCCATATTAATCATGTAGCCGATGCAGTTGTACAGAAAATGCGGGTTGATCTGCGCTTGCAGTTGCTTTAAAGTCGCCTCTCGCGCCCGCAGCTTCTCGTTTAGCACGTTCTCGATCAGACTTTGAATTTGCCGCGACATATCGTTGAACCGGTAGAACAGAAACGCAAACTCGTTGTTCGCATTCGCGTCGATGCGCACCGAGAAGTCTCCCCGCTGCACGCTCTGAAGACCGCGGATCAGCTTGCGGATCGGGCGCTGTACGTTGCGATAGATCAACACGGAAGCCGAGATGCCGACGACGGACAGCAGCACCATCGTCAGATAGAACATATTGCGGCTGTACGAAATCGGGCCGAGAATCTGATCGACCGGCACGACGTCCACCAGATGCCAGCCCAACTGCGGCGACAGTACGGCGCTGATCAGATAGCTCTTGCCTTGCAGCTTGACGACCTCCTGCATCGTCTCCTTAAGTTCCGTACCGTCGAGATATCGGACCAGTTCGTCCGTAAGCTGCGCGGACGCCGTCCGATTCGTAATCGGCCGGTCGCCGCGATGGTAGAAAATCGGATCGCCGCGGCCGCCTTCCTTGTACGAATCGAGCATGTTCTGAATGTTGTCGTGCTTGAATCTGGCTTCCACAACCAGGTTGCTTCCTCTCAGCACGTTCTGCTGGCCGAACGAATCGGTGAAAAACCAATGAAAGGCCGGCTGCTGGCCGGGAGCGGGCTCGGTTCCGTCTCCGTAGGACCATCTGCCGGTAACGTTGCGCCTCAGGTATTCCTCGTCGTAAGCCGGCTGCTGATCCTCGGTCGCGTTGGAGATCGCTTCTTTGTTTAACTGCGAGTACACGGTAAACCTCACCGGCCAAATGTTCATAATCCCGGATTGCAGCGCCATTTTCTCCTGGATGATGTAGCGGGTTTGCATCTTGTCGTAGCGATCGTCCCAGATGTTGAGGCCGTTGAACTTCCGCACGTTCGGGTCGCGCGAGAACGTGACGACGAAGTCCATCGTCTGGTTGATTCGAGAATCGATCTGGCCGGACAGGAAGGACAGCTGCCGAATATTAGACGCCTTCAGCTCCTTGTCGACGACATCGGTCGCCACCTGGTTCGAGTACGTGTACAGCGCCAAGATCGGGATGAACAGCAGCGCGATCAGTCCGTTCATTTTCGCAAACAGGCTTGATTTTTTCGTGACGTAATTCATGCTCTTGCCTAGCTTCATATCCGGTCCCCCCAGCTCATGACCCTAACAAAACCCTATCGATCCTAACAATGTCCTATAGTTCGATGCTCACACACGTTGTTACTATGATATAGCAGGCCTTGGCCTGAACGATAATGGGAATTTCATGGAACGGGAGAGAGCTATGAACGATACGACTTTGCCGAATGCGAAACTGACTAAAGCCCCCGGAACGCGGAAAAGAAAAGGCTATCGAATTCCGTGGACGCTGCACCTGATGGTGCTTCCGGCCGTTGTGCTCGTATTCGTATTTGCTTACTTGCCGATGTCCGGTATTATTATCGCCTTTCAGGACTATAAAGCGGCGCTCGGCTTTACCGGCTCCCCGTGGGTCGGCCTGAAGCATTTCAATTACATGTTCGAGAACGATTATTTCGTCAAAATTATCGGCAACACGCTCCTATTCGCCTGCTCCAAAGTGATCCTGAATCTGATCATTCCGTTTACTTTCGCGCTGCTGCTCAACGAGGTGCGGAATATGGGCTACAAGCGGGCGATCCAGACGCTCGTGTACTTGCCCCATTTTCTGTCGTGGGTTATTCTCTCCGGAATTCTGATCGACCTGCTGTCCCAGACCGGGATCGTCAACCAGTTTCTGATGAACGTATTCGGCCTGAACAAACCGATCTTCTTCCTCGGAGACGGCACGTGGTTCCGGGTAACGATTGTCGTCAGCGACGTGTGGAAGGAATTCGGCTTTAACACGATCATCTTCCTGGCCGCCCTTGCCGGCATCAATCCTTCTCTGTACGAGGCAGCCGAAGTGGACGGCGCAGGTCGCTTTAAGCAAACGATGTATGTAACGATTCCGTCGCTCATTCCGATCCTGATCGTCGTCGCGACGCTGGCGCTGGGCAACGTGCTGAACGCCAACTTCGACCAAGTGTTTAACCTGTACAGCCCGATGATTTACCAGCAAGGCGATATCATCGACACGTTCGTATATCGGGAAGGCTTGCTGAGCGGCCAATTCAGCTTCGCGACGGCCGTCAGCCTGTTCAAATCGGTGATCAGCCTGATCCTGATCGCGATCTCGTACCGATTGGCCTACAAGCTTGCCGGATATCGAATTTTCTAGGAAGGATGATGACATCGCATGTACCATAAAACAGTACCTTATCGCATATTCAGCGTCTTCAACTACGTGCTGCTCGGCGTAATCTCTATTCTTTGCTTGCTTCCGATGTATCATTTGCTGATGGTGTCGCTCAGTTCCTCGGCCCCGGCCAACGCCGGTCTCGTCTCGCTCTGGCCCGTCGACTTCTCGTTTGATGCTTACGCAAGGACGTTCGAGAACAAAAACTTCTTAACCTCCCTCAACGTCTCGGTACAGAGAACGCTGCTGGGAACGGCGCTTGCGTTAGTCGTCAACGCCACCGCCGCCTATGCGCTGTCGAAGGACAACCGCATGTTCCGAGGACGCACCATCTACATGTGGTACTTCGTCGTCACGATGCTGTTCAGCGGGGGCTTGATTCCAAGCTACATCTTGATCCTGAAGCTCGGCCTGATGAACAATCTGATGGCGCTCGTTCTTCCAGGGTTGGTCGCGGTCTACAACCTTATTCTGATGCTGAACTTCTTCCGCAACGTGCCTAAGGAGCTGGAGGAAGCGGCATTCATTGACGGAGCGGGCCATCTGCGGACATTTTTCTCCGTATACCTGCCGATCTCGCTGCCTTCCATCGCCACGATCGCCCTGTTCACGATGGTTGGCCACTGGAACGCCTACTTCGACGGCTTGATTTACATGAAAACGGCCGAAAAGCTTCCGCTCGCCAGCTTCATGCAAACCATTATCGTCGCCGAGGACATGACCGGCTTCGACGTCTCGGTCGTCGTCAACAAAGCGCAGCGGACGATCAAAGCGGCGCAAATCTTCATCGGCGCGCTCCCGATCCTGCTCGTCTACCCGTTCCTGCAGCGTTTCTTCGTTAAGGGCGTCGTCATTGGCGCGGTTAAGGAATAGTCGCAAGCAAACACCCGATGACTGCATCTGCGTTGCAAAGTTAAGCGCCTCTTAGGGGGCGCTTTTTGCGTCTTTTGCCTTCAACGAATGCACAAAATCGCCGCGAAAGAGGGGCTGCCCCATACTGCATATGGAACAGCCCTATCTCCTCTGTTTGCCATTATCGGCCTTATCCTCAACTTGCTCTTACGGTCTCGCAGACTTCTCGTCAGATTACTTAATGAGCCGGAAAGGTAGAGCGGTGTTTGTTTGGCTGTTCGGTCCCACGTAGGCGATGAATGCGCCGGCGTCGCTGCTGTGCGTAAGATCGGAATGGTAGTAGCGAAGCTGCGGCTCTTCCAGCGTAAACTCGACTACGCAACTTTCTCCGGGTTGAAGCGAGACTTTGCGGAACGCCTTTAGCTCCTTCACCGGACGAACAACCTCGCCGGATAAATCGCGAACGTACAACTGCACCGTTTCTACCCCGGCTACCGCGCCTTTGTTCGCCACCTTGACTGAGACGCTTAACGTGCTGCTGGAAGTCATCTCGTCGGACGACAGCCGCGCGTCGCTGTACTCGAAGTCCGCATAGCTTAGCCCGAAGCCGAAAGGCAGCAGGGGCTCATTCGGAATATCCAAATACTGCGACACGTACCGGACCTGCGCGTCCGGCGCGCCCTGCGGACGGCCCGTGTTGTAGGCGTTGTAATACACCGGCACTTGGCCGACGCTGTAAGGGAACGACATCGTCAGGCGCCCCGACGGATTGGCATCCCCGAACAGCAGGTCCGCCACTGCGTCGCCCGCTTCAGACCCCGGGAACCACGCCTCCAAAATCGCGTCTGCCTCGTCATACACGCCATGCAGATCCAGCGGACGCCCATTGAACAGCACGACGACGGTCGGCTTGCCAAGCGACCGGATGCTGCGAACGAGCTCCAGCTGTACTTGCGGCAGGCGGATATCGGCCCGGCAGCCCGCTTCCCCGCTCATGTCCGAATGCTCGCCAAGCGCCAGTACGACCATATCGGCTTCCTGAGCCGCAGCCAAAGCCGCCTGCCACTGCTGCGCCTCGGCCGTTTCGATGCCGCAGCCTTCCGCCACCAGCAGTTCAGCCGAGCCGGCCAGCTTGCTCCTCATGCCGTCGGCAAGCTTGATCGCATCATCCTTCGAGCCCGTCCACGACCACGGTCCGAGCACGTCCTCGCTGGTCGCGAATGGACCGATCAGGGCGATCTTTTGTTTTTTGTCCAGCGGCAGCACGCCCTCATTCTTCAACAACACACACGATTTCACCGCTAACTCCCGTGCAGCGCGACGATGCTCGTCGCAGAACACGATCTCGCTCTCTCGCTGCGGATCGGCCGCCCTGTACGGATTGTCGAACAAGCCCAGCTTTTTCTTCAGCGTCAAAATCCGCAGCACCGCTTCGTCGATCAGCGCCTCGTCGATCTCCTTGCTCTCAATGAGCTCGGACAGATGCTTTACGTAGCAGGAGGTCATCATCTCGATGTCCACTCCCGCTTTCATCGCTTTCAACGCCGCTTCCCGCTCGTCCGCAGCGATTCCGTGAGCAATCAGCTCCTTCACCGCGCCCCAATCCGAAATAAGTATGCCGTCGAAGCCCCACTCTTCCCGCAGCAGCTTGCGCATCAGCTTCGCGTTGCCCGTTGCCGGAACGCCGTCGACCGTGTTGAACGAGGTCATGACCATCTCGCAGCCCTCGTCCAGCGCAGCCTTATACGCCGGCAAATAAAACTCGCGCATCTGCCGGTCCGACAGATCGACCGTGTTGTAATCGCGTCCGGCCTCGGCTGCTCCGTACGCCGCGAAATGCTTGACGCAGGCCGCAACCCTGTCCGTATCGGCGGACAGATCTTCTCCCTGGAAGCCGCGCACGAACGCCCGAGCGAATTCCGAATTCAAATAAGGGTCTTCGCCCATCGACTCCATCACCCGGCCCCATCTCGGATCCCGCACGAGATCGACCATCGGAGCATAGGTAACGTGAACGCCCGATACGGACGCCTCCTTCGCCGCGATCTCCGCGCTTCGCTCCGCCAGCTCCATATCCCACGAACATCCGATCGCCAACGGAACCGGAAAAATCGTCTTAAACCCATGGACAATATCCGCCATCATCAGCAGCGGAATGCCGTGGCGGTTTTTCTCCAAATGCGTTTGCTGCACGTTGATGACCTCTTGCGCTCCGGCCATGCCGAGCACCGAGCCGGAATTATGGACAGTCGTCTCGTCAATTCCGAGCGACGCCATCGGTCCCGTAATCAACCCACCGTCCTTTGCCCCTTCGTAGAAAGGCACCGCAAGCTGGATCAGCTGCGCGATTTTCTCGTCCAACGTCATTTCCCGCAAAATTTGCTGTAAATCGGGCTGTTTATCGTTCCAATCCGCCATGTTTTCGCAACCTCTCAGATGTAATCGAAACGTTTCGATTTCAGTTTCAATTCGATTATAAAACCGCTCCTCACTGCTGTCAAACGTTCAAATCACACTATTGAATACGGTTTCCATATCCGGTATAGTTAAAATCGAAACGTTTCACCCGAATTCGAAGGAGAGAATCTTTTTGGCCAGCATCAAGGACATCGCGAAACAAGCCGGCGTCTCCATCTCGACCGTCTCGTACGCCCTCAATGGCAGCGACAAGGTCACAAAGGAGACTGCCGCCAAAATATTGCAAATCGCCGAAGAGCTTCATTACGTTCCCCACGCCGCCGCCCGTCTGCTCAAAAAGCGTCAGTCCAACTTAATCGGTATCTTCCTGACCGATTTCAGCGGCAATTTTTACGGCGACTTGCTGCAAGGAGTTAAGGAATATTTGAGCGGCAAAGGATACGATCTGCTCGTCTGCAGCGGAGAGAAATCGCGACGGCTCATTCCCGAGCGGATGATCGATGGCGCAATCGTGCTTGACGTCACTTTCTCCGACAAAGAGCTGCTACAATACGCCGGCAAGGGTCACAAAACGGTCGTGCTTGATCGCGAGCTGGCGCATCCGAACGTCAACCAGGTGTTGTTGGACAATAAAGCCGGCGCGACGCTGGCGATGGAATATTTGCTGGAGCAGGGACACGACAAAATTTATGCGGTAACCGGTCCCGTTGGCTCCTACGACGCCAAACAACGCCTGCGCGCTGTCCGCCAAGTCGCTGAACGGGCCCCGCACGCCAGAGTCGTTGA
The DNA here is from genome assembly GCF_003386235.1 of Cohnella phaseoli. GTDB lineage: Bacteria > Bacillota > Bacilli > Paenibacillales > Paenibacillaceae > Cohnella > Cohnella phaseoli. The sequence continues at coordinate 147,846 of NZ_QRDZ01000006.1, read as the reverse complement.
GCTGCCGGGCAATTTCAGCAGAGCGTCCGGCGAAGCCGCGGCCCGCGCGATCTCGGAAGACTACGATCGGCCCGCGGCCGTATTTTGCTTGAACGACGAAATGGCTGTCGGAGCTTACCGCTATTTTACGACTCACACCGATCTGAAAATCGGGAAGCACATTCATTTAATCGGGTTCGACAATATCGAATTGGCCCAGTTCGCCAGGCCTCGCCTGGCCACTATCGATTATTCGATGCGCAAATGGGGGGCAATCGCCTCCGAGCAGCTGCTCAAAATGATTGCCGGACAGCCCGTCGAAGCCGAAAGAATCTACGTCTCCCTGATTCAGGGCGAATCCGTAGACTCCCTCCGCTCAGTCGAATAACCTCGGTCAAATAACATCAGCCGAGAAGGCGCAGCCCCATAAGCACTACAAGTTGCTGTAAAAGATAGTCGATGAACAAGTTGCAAGGGTATGCACCTCCTTCCGCTGCTATACGCTCCCGAAAATACTGAATGGATAAACCGGTGACAAGGTTAATTTCAGGAGCGTATGTGGCAGTCTCCAGGCTATGATTGACCCTTAACACTTTCCAGATAAATCAACAGCAGTTATCCGCATAATCATCGAATACGTTTTAGTGACATCCCTTTGATTTTGGTCGCTTTGTACGATCTTTCCTACAAACGCCCGCCGCTTAAGCCCGATCCGAGCTACTTTGTACGATTTCTCCTACAAACACCCGCCGTTTAAGCCCGATCCAAGCTACTTTGTACGATTTCTCCTACAAACCTCCACAGCCCGCCACTTAAGCCCGATCCGAGCTACTTTGTACGATTTCTCCTACAAACCTCCGCAGCCCGCCACTTAAGCCCGATCCGAGCTACTTTGTACGATTTCTCCTACAAACACCCGCCGCTTAAGCCCGATCCGAGTCACTTTGTACGATTTCTCCTACAAACACCCGCCGTTTAAGCCCGATCCGAGCTACTTTGTACGATTTCTCCTACAAACACCCGCTGCTTAAGCCCGATCGGTCCCCCCCCCCTAACTTTGTACGATTATCCACCGGACTTCCCTCGCGGAAGTCTCTTCGCATGCCATAAACTCATCCGTCTTTTCAGCCTCAGCCTCTTTTCCTTCTTTACAATGCCGTTTCGCTATGGCATGATACATATCAAATGATATGTATCAATAGATATGCAAGGAGTTCGCTATGCCGCCAAAAGCTAAATTTACCAAGGAAGCGATCGTCGACGCCGCGCTTGCCATCGCCGACCGCGAAGGGCTGGACGCGATTACGATCCGCAAAATCGCCGACGAGCTTGGCAGCTCGATCGCGCCGATCTACGTCAATTTCAAAGATGTTGAGGAGCTGAAGGACGCGGTGTTGGTCCGAATCTTCGACCTGTCGGCGGAGATGGCGCGAACGCCGTACAGCCCCGACCCTTTTTTAAGCATCGGCATCGCCAGCCTGAAGTTCGCACGAGAGCATCCTGCGCTGTTTCGGGAACTCGCGGTTAATAATCATCCCCGCCTGAAGGATGTCCAAACACCCGTTACAGACCTCCTCTCGCAGATGAAGGGCGCGCCGAAGCTTGCGCCGTTCTCGGAGGAGGAATTGATGGGGATTTTATTCAAAATGCGCATTTTTCAGCTAGGGCTGTCCGTGATGGACATCAATGGCTCGCTCCCGGGAGTAAGCGAAGAGACGCTCGTCGAGCTGCTCCGGCAAACGGGAGAAGATCTGATCGCCGCCGAACTGGCGCGAAAACAAGCTGTACCTAACGATCCGCAAAAGTAAAGGGGAAACGGCGATGAATGCAATCGAAGCGCAATCGCGAATCGAAGCGCTGTTCCAGCGTACGGTGAATCGCGATCCGCTAATCCGCAACGCTTATTTTTTGGTACATTCCGAACGGTTAGGCGTTCATCTGAAGCTCGCGGAAGGCACCGACCTCGCTGCCCCCGTCCATGAAGACCAGCCCTATTACATTGCCAGCGTCAGCAAGCTGTTCGCCGCGGTCCTCTGCGCCCGGCTTGTCGAAGAGGGTCTGCTCGGCTTTGACGACCCGATCTCGGATTATCTCGATCCCGAGCTGCTGCGCGGCCTGCATCTGTACAAGGGACAAGATTTCGGAAACGCCATTCGAGTCAAGCATTTGCTGAACCACTCGTCGGGCTTGAACGATTTTTTTGAGGATAAGCCGAAGGGCGAGGCATCGATGCTTGAGCTCATTTTCGGGAATGCGCAGCGCGGGTGGACGCCTAGGGAGATGGTCGAGTGGACAAAAACGAGGTTGAAAAATCATTTTCCGCCGGGAACGGGCTTCCACTATTCGGATACGGGCTACCATCTGCTTGGCATGACGCTGGTGCAGGCAACGGGCAAGCCTTACCATGAGCTGCTGCGCCGACATCTTTTCGAGCCGTTGGATATGAAGCAAACCTGGTTTTCCCGCTACTCCGAACCCATCGAGCAGTCGAACGGCTCCCCTCCGCTCGCCCGGTTATATAATCGCAACCGCGATGTGACCGAGCTCGAAAGCTTGAGCTTCATGTATGCGGGAGGCGGCGTCGTGTCCACAACCGCTGATCAGCTTAAGCTGATGAAGGCGCTGGTCGAACATCGCATCGTCGGGGAGACGACATTGGCTAAAATGAAAAGCGAACGGGGGAGGTTTTTTCCCGGCATCGATTACGGCTACGGTTTGATGATCATTAAGCCGATGTTCCTGCTTATGCCCGGCAAGTACAGCTCCTGGGGCAATATGGGAACGTCCGGCTCGTGGCTGTTCTATCATCCGGAGACCGACGCCTATCTCATCGGTGGCTTGAATCAATTCCGTTACAATCGAAAAGGGCTGAGACTGATGTTTAAGGCGATCGACATTTTGCGGCGTTGCGACAGGCAGCGTTAGACGTAAGCCCGGCCAAATGGCCGGGCTTACGTTGTTTAATGCGTATACTCAAACATATAATTGCCGCTGCCGATCTCAGCGACGACTCCCTGCTCCGTCTGGCGAGCGGAGATCAGCCCATCCGTCGTAAGAAGCGCCTTGCCTCCCTCGCGGGCTTCGGACAGATTCGCTCCCGGCAGGTGCACGACCGCCGTCGCGTTCGGCGGCACCGTCACAATCTGCGTCGCCGTCGCGCCGTCAAGCCGCCACTCGGACACGATCGTTCCGAGCACGGACTCGTAACGCGCACCGGCCCTGGTCAGACCGCAGTCGAAGGCCGGCTTGACGACAATCCGGCGGTATCCGTCCTCCCCCTTGTCCAGTCCGGCAATGCGCCGGTACAGCCAGTCGCCTATGCAGCCGAAGGCGTAATGATTGTACGAGACGTTCGTCACTTTGCCGCTTGGCATAATCGCCTGCCACGCTTCCCAGATCGTCGTCGCGCCTTTCTCAACCTCGTACAGCCAGGACGGACAGTCCGTCTGATACAGCAGCCGGTAAGCGATGTCGCTGCGTCCGTTGTCGCACAGCACATCCAGAAGATAGGGCACCGACAGGAAACCGGTATCGAGCCGATATCCGTTTTCCTCGATCAAGCCGACCAGTTGGTTCAGCACCTTGCCCCGAGCCTCGTCGGGAACCATCCTCATTTGCAGCGCCAACACATATATGCCCTGGAAGTGAGCCTTCAATCGGCCGTCCTCGTCCAAATACTCCCCGGCGAACGCACTGCGAACGTTGCGGTTAAGCTCCGCGTACCGGTTGGCGTCCTCCTCCTTGCCCACCAGTCGGGCAATCCGCGAGAGCAGCTCGGCGGAATAGGCGAAGAAGCAGGTCGAGACCAGCTCCTTCGTGGCGAAGGCGCTTTGCATCATATCGACCGTCTGCCCGTCCTTGCCGACGCTCATGCTCGGAATCAGCCAGTCGCCGAAGTGAAAGCCGGTATTCCACAAATATTTTTGCCGCTCGGCGACCGAAGAAGGTTCTGCATCCGAGCCCTCGGCAGCGGATTTCTCGATATAATTGACCCAGCGAACCATCATGTCGTAATGCTCGGCCAGCACTCTCACGTCTCCGTAGCTCTCGTACAGCGCCCATGGCACGAGAATGCAGGCGTCGCCCCAGCCGGCGGAGGAATGCGTCCCCATCGGCGGAAAAATAATGTTCTCGTACCCTTTCATATACGGCACGACGATCGGAATTTGCCCGTCGTCCCGCTGCTCCGCCGACATGTTGCGCAGCCAGCGGGAGAGGAACGGGTTTACGTCCATATTAAAACAGGCCGTCGGGGCGAACACCTGAATGTCGCCGGTCCATCCCGCCCGCTCCCGCTGCGGACAGTCTGTCGGAATCGCCAGCAAATTGCCCCGCTGGCTCCAGACGATATTTTCCTGCAGCCGGTTGATCCGCTCGTCCGAGCAACTGAAGTTCCCAGTGGCGCGCAAGTCGGAGGACAGCACGACCGCCTCGAAGTCACCGACCCGCAGCTCTCCCGGCGGATACCCCGTTACTTTGACGTAGCGGAACCCGTGGTACGTAAACTTCGGCTCATACGTCTCGCCCGCCTCGTCTCCTCGCAGCACGTAGACATCCTTCTGGTCCTTAAACCTACCGCGAATGTTGTTCAAATAATTGCCCTGCTCGTCCAGCACCTCGCTGTGCTCCAGCACGATCTCCGCACCGGCCTCGCCCCGCACGCGCATGCGAACTCTTCCGGCGATGACCTGGCCGAAATCGATTACCGTCTCGCCCAACGGCGTACGGATGATGCGTTCCGCTGCTATCGTAAGGACAGCCCGCACCGGTTCGCCGTATGCCGCGACCAGAACGCCGCGATCCCGTTCGACCTCGCGGGCGGGGCTCCATTCCCGGTCTTCGTAATCGCCCGTGCTCCAGCCCAGCTTCTCCAATCGGGCGTCGTACCGCTCTCCGATGAACAGATCGGAATAGACGTAGGGGCCGAACGAGCTTCTGAAGCCGTCGTCCGAGACGATCGTCTGCCGCGAGCCGTCCTCGTATTCCATCTCCAGCTGAAGCAGCAGCGCCAGCCGATTGCCGTATTGGCAGTTGTCGCCCATCAGGCCGACGCGTCCCGCATACCACCCATCCGCAAGCGTCGCGCCGAGCGCGTTCGCGCCTTCCGCCACCAGCTCCGTTACATCATAAGCATGCACCTGCAAGCAGCGGTCGTAGGATGTCATCTCCGGAGCCAGCTCCTGATCGCCGACCTTCCGGCCGTTCAGCTCCAGCTCATAGATGCCGTGGGCGGTCGCATAAATACGCGCTCGTCTCGCCTTCCCCTTCGCCTCGAACCGTTTGCGCAGCAGCGGGCAGGGCAGCAGTCGGCCGTAATCGGTCGGCGGCAGCTTCTTCGTCCGGTCGTAGAAATCGAGCGGCGGCTCTTCGGGTACAGTCGTCTGCTCCGGCTCGATCCACTTCGCCGACCAGTCCTCCGGGTCCAGCAGGCCCATCTCCCACCGCGCCGCCTCGCTCCATTCGGACGATTCGCCGCGTTCGTCCCACACCATAACCTGCCACTCGTACCGGCGTCTCGAGCGCAGCTCCGATCCTTCGTAAGCTATGCCGGAAGAGCTGCCGGACGCCACCTTCCCCGTATCCCATACGACCGTCTCGCCGTCCGTCACCCGAATCCGGTACGCGGTCTGGCGCACTCCCCTTCTTGCGGCGCGCAGCTCCCAGCTTAATCTCGGAGCGACAATGCCGAGGCCCAGCGGTTCCGCCATATACTCGCATCTTAAAGCTCCGACGCGAACTTTTTCCGTCATGTCCGATTCCCCCTATCCTTTGACTGCGCCGCTGGCGATCCCCTGGATAAAATGCTTCTGCAACGCCAGGAACAGTCCGATCAGCGGAAGCGACCCGATCACAACGGCGGCGAAAATGAGCACCCAGTTATTTGTGTACTCGCTCGTGAACGAGTAGAGCGACAGCGGAATATTGCGCATCGCCTTGCTTTGCAGGAACAACAGCGGAATGAAGAAATCGTTCCAAATAAACAAGCTTTTAATAATAATCACGGTCGACGTAATCGGCTTGACGAGCGGGAATAAAATTTGCCAGAACGTTCGAAACGAACCGCTGCCATCGATCTGCGCCGACTCCTCCAGCTCCCGGGGGACCGTTTTGAAGAACGAGACGTACAGGAACACCGCAAACGGGATTCCCGTTGCGATATATACCGCGATCGCCCCTGGATATTTTCCGATCAAATTTAAACCGTTAAGCAGCTTGTACAGCGGAATCATCGCGAGCTGGAACGGTACCATAATGCCAGCCAGAAAATAAACGTAGAGAGCGTCCGACCATCTGTCCGTTCGCCGCGCCAGCGGATAGGCCGCCATCGAGCTGAAAACGACGATGAGAACGAGGGAAACGCCCGTAATCAGAATGCTGTTCAGGAACGCTTGCCCCATATTCGCCTGCTGCCAGGCGGTCAAATAGTTGGAGAACTTCAACGTCTCCGGCCACTTCAGCGGACCGTACTGCAAATCCGTGGGCGATTTGAGCGACATGGTTACGACGAGATAAAAAGGAATAAATACGATCGCGGCCCAAAAAGCGAGCGTAAGCGGCATCAGCAATCGGCGTAGATTCATCTCAGTATTCCACCTCTCTTCTGCGCAGCAGGGCGATCTGAACGAGGGAGAAGACGAGGATCATCGCGAACATCAGCAGCGCGATCGCGTTCGCGTAACCCATCCGATTCAGGGCAAACGCCTGACGGTACAGCATGACCGCGAGATTTTCCGTCGATCCGCCAGGACCGCCGTTGGTCATAATAAAGATAAGGTCGAAAAGCTTGAGTCCCACGATCATCGTCACGACGATATTCACTGTAAAAGCGGGAGCGACGAGCGGGAACGTAATGTTTTTGAACCTGCTGAACGCTCCGGCGCCGTCGATGTCGGCCGCCTCGTACATGTCGCGCGGAATCGATTGCAGCCCCGCGACGTAAATGATCATGCTGAACGCCACCCACTGCCACAAATTCGCGCCGATGACGCTGTAGATCGCCAGCCTGCGGTCGCCCAACCAATCCTGCGTCCAGTCCGACAGACCGACAAACTCCAAAATCGTATTGATAACCCCGAATTGCGGATTGTACATATAGCTCCAAATATATCCGATCGCAAGCGGGCTGAGCAGCGCCGGCAGCAGGTACCACGCGCGCAGAAGACGCTGGACGAAGCCGGTTTTTTGCAAGCCGAGGGCGAGCAGCAGGCCGATGACGTTCTGCAGCACGGTGACGAACAGCGCGATCAGCAGTGTGTTTTGCAGCCCCTTCCAGACGTCCTTGTCATGCAGCAGCTTGCGAAAATTGTCCAAGCCGATAAAATCGATCGTCGGGCTTAGCCCGTTCCAATCCGTCATGCTGTAATAGAAGCTGCTGAGTACCGGATAAGCCAGAAAAATCGTAAAAACGAGAAATGCGGGCAGCAGGAAGACTCCGTCGATGCCAGTCCGTTTCATAGTGTCCTCCTTGTGTTTTTCGCGATTGCGCATTTTAAACGTCCTTGAAATAAGGCGAGAGCGCCCTCTTTTATCCTATCATTCGCATATTAAAAGTAGGATTTATTCTTATACGAACCGTTGATTTAACCGGGGTGCAGATCTTCTCGGATCCGCACCCGCGATCAACTCGTTTATTTACCGCCTTCCTTGTACGCCTCGTCCATTTTCGCAAGCATTTCGTTTATGCTTCCTCCGGCGAACACGCCTTGAATGCCGACGAACATTTGCGGCTGCACGGCTGCGGGCCAGTTCTGATCGAGGAAAGCATACGTTCCGACCTTCAGGCTGGGCTCGATCTCCATCAACGCCGCGTCCAGGCTCGGCGTCACGTCGTCGACGATGGAGAAAGATTGGGTCGCATCGAGAATCGTCTTCATGCTTTCCGGCTCAGCGACGAAATCGAGATACTTTTTGACCGCGTCGGGATGCTTCGTCTTGGCATACGCTCCGGCGAACAGCGCCGGACCGGTCGATACCCAGATCGGCTCGCCTGCCTCCACGTACGGCAGCGGGAACATCCCCCACTCCAGCTCTGGATTCGCCGCCTTCAGCGCCGGCACGACCGCGTTCAGACTGACCGTCATCGCGACCTTGCCCGAGCTCATCAGCTGCAGCACCTGATCGTTCGCCGTTCCGAGAACGCCTTTGTTCGTCAAGCCCTGCTTCTCCAGATCGACGTAGTCCGCCATCATCTTCTCCCAGACGGAGCCGGCGAATGTCGCCTTGCCTTCCGCCATCTGCGCGTCAAAATCGGGGTTGTCGCGATAAATCGCCGACGCCGCCATCGCGTACGGAATCAACTGGGTGACGAACTGGTCCTTCAGTCCGAGGCCGATCGGCGTCACGCCGGAATCCTTGATCTTGTGCGCGGCATCCAGGAACGACTGCCAATCGGTCGGAATGGCGAGACCAAGATCCTTGAAAATTTTCTTGTTGTAAATTACGCCGATCACGTTCTGGCTGCGCGGAAGTCCGTATACTTTGCCGTCCGCGCTGGCCGAGCGAAGCGCCCCCGGAGTCAGCCGCTGCACCCACGGCTCGCCGCTCAAATCCATTAAGTATCCGGCGTTGACGAACGGGTCCTTCTTCGTTCCGGCGAATACGGTGAAAATGTCCGGAGCGTCCCCGGAGGCAAGCTTCGTCTTGATAACGGTTTCAAATTGATCGACCGGCGCTCCCTCGTAATCGATGCGGATGTTCGGATATTTCTCCTCGAACCTCCGGTTGATCTCCTCCAAATTCATGTTCGCGTTGTTGACCAGGTACAGCTTTAGCGTCACGTTCTCTTCCTTCGGCTGCGAAGCCGAGCCGCCCGTTCCCGCTTCGGCGGCGTTCTGCCCCCCGCCCCCGCAGCCCGCCAGCAGCGACAGAGCCAGACACAGCGCGACGAAGCCCGCCTTCTTCTGTTTACGCATCTCTTGATGACCTCCCATTTGTTTTTGCTTGCCTGTGTCTCATTATAGGGAACGGGGGCGCGGACGACTTCCGGTTGTTTTGCTCATTTCGGGGGGACAATTTTGCGCGATTTTTGATATTCGGACGGCGTCATGCCGGTATGCTTCTTGAAAAGCTGGCTGAAATATTTGCTGTCCTCGTAGCCGACCCGCCCGCTGACCTCGATGACGCTAAGCGCCTCGGACGCCAGCAGCGCCTTCGCCTGCTCCATGCGAACGCCGATCAAGTAATCCGAGAAATTGACTCCGGCCTCCTTCTTAAACAGACGGGACAGATGGCTAATGCTAATATGATGCTCCTTGGCAAAGCTATGCAGCGAGTCGATTCGATCATAGGAGCGCCGAATGTCGCCCATGAGCTTGCGAACAAGCTCTCTTGGCTCCTTGCCCCCGCCCCCAAGCTCCTCCAGCCAGTCGATCAGCCGCTCCGTCAGCCAATCGGCCAGTTGGGCATATTCGACAGCCTGCTCGGTAATGTCCGCTATCGCTTCGGCTTCGGCGATCGCCGCATTCCTCCCTGGATGAAGCTTAAATTGCAGCGCCGTAAACATATCGGCCAGCATTTGCGCGATGGTTTTGGCCGGCAACTGCAGCAGTTTCGCCTGCGTGACGATTTTGTCGACGGACGGCCTAATTTGCTTGAAATCCCGCTTGGCCAGATGCGCCTCCAACAGCCGGATCGAATTCCACACACTTGTCATATCCATCGCTCGATCCCCGTCGACGCCCGAAGAGGACAACGTGCTCGTCTCCAATCGCACCTGCCGCTCCAGAAGTCCAAGCGCCCGACGATAAGCCTCTTCCGGCCGCTCGCCCCCTTTCTTGAAGAATACAGTCGTGTGCACGGGCAGCTTAGTCCGTTTGAATGCCTCGTGCAGCGCCCCGATTGCCTCGTGTGCGGCCCGTTCTTCGCGGGAGCTGCCGCACGGAAACAGCAGGCATTGGAGATTGGCCTCCGGATATAGAATGTACGAATCGGGGGCGCATTCGGCCAGCGCAGGGCGAACCGCCTCCTCTTGCCGCTGCCAGACATGCCCCGACTTCCAATTGCCGAGCAAGGAGATCGCAAGCAGCACCGGGCCGGCCAGCTCCTCCGGCTCGTTCGACGTCCGCCCTTCCAAGGCGCGCACAAGCCGCCACCGCTCCTCTTCCCGGTCGAGGCGTCTTTTCTCCTTTAAGCTTTCCAGAACCGCGCTTACCGCATGTATAAGCTCCTGCCTCTTCACCGGCTTGACGAGAAAATCCTTCACGCCGAGCTGCAGTCCGGTGCGCGCGTAGGCAAAATCGTCATACCCGCTGACGAGGATCGCCTCCGCGTCGGGATAGTCGAGCTTAAGCCTGCGAATGAAATCCAGCCCGTCCATCCCCGGCATGCGAATGTCCGTCACGACGAGGTCGGGGCGAAAGCGCCCGGCCAACGCCAGCCCTTCCACCCCGTTCGGCGCCGCGAATACCGCGTGCTCCGGCTCGAACTCCTTTAACAGCAGCTCCAGTTCCTCCAGCGCGATCGGCTCGTCTTCGAGAACCAAGATGTTCATGATGCTACCCCTTCTCCCGACCGGTTTCCGCCTCGTTCGGCAGCCTAATCGTTATCTTGGCGCCGGCTCCCAGCGCGCTCTCGATCCGCAAGCCGTAAGGCGATCCGAACAACAGCCGGATCCGTTTATGAATGTTCATTAATCCGATGCCCGACTTTCCTTCCATCGCCAGCTCCTGTTCCAGCTCCGCCACGCTGTCGTCCTGTCGGAACGCCCTGTTGAAGCGGTCGACAAGCTCCTCAGGCATACCCGGCCCCGTATCCGCGACCGAAATCTCCACATCCAAGACCCCATTCGCCTCCGAGGATTCGGCGATCATGCGCGCTTCCAATCGTACCGAGCCGCCCTCGATTTTTTTCTCGATTCCATGAAAAATCGCATTCTCGACCAGGGGCTGCAAAGACAGCTTAGCCATCTGCAGCCGCAGCAGCGAATCCGGCACGTCCGCTTCGAATTTGAACCGATCCTTATACCGCATCTCCTGAATCCGGACATAGTGCCGCACATTCTCCAATTCCTTTTCCAGGGTTGTCGGCTCGTTCCAGCCCTTCATGCTGTAGCGGAACAAATCAGCCAAATTTTCCGCCATATCCGCCACGTCATGTACCCCTTGCTTGCGGCTGAGCGCCTTCATGATATTCAGCGTATTGAACAGCATATGGGGATTGATCTGGGCCTGAAGCGCCATCAGCTTGGCGTCCTTCTCCCGCAACTCCAGCAGAAACACCTGATGGATCAGCCGGTCCACGCTTTCGAGCATCAGGTTAAACCCTCTCGACAACCGTCCGGCTTCGTCCCGGTAACCGCGGTCGTTCGCCCGCACCTTGAAGTCGCCCGTCTCCACCCGCTTCATGTTCTTCGCAAGAGCGGCAAGCGGACGGCTGATGCCTGAGGCAAGCACATACGACGCCGCTCCGACGACTGCGATCGCCAGCGCGATCGCGACCACGATCAGGCTGCGGATTTTGTCCGACTGCTTCACGACGTCCGCATGCGGCGCAATCGCTACGATCGTCCAGCCGCTATAATCGGAACGATTGCTTGAGAACAGATATCGCGTGCCGGCCCAGTTCGCGCTTCCCTCCGGCACCGTCGCCGCCTCGGCCAGCTCGTCCGGCATCGTCCGCCCCGTCCATTCGTCTCCGCTATCGTACAGAACGTTTTTCCCTTCGTCCACCAGCATGTAGCGCAGAGGCAGCGCATCGTCGCCCCTCTCGGAGCCGAGCAGGATCGACTTCAGCGCCAGCACGCTCATATCGATCTTTAAATATCCGAGCCGCTGCCCGGGAAGCGAGTACTGAAAGTCGTTGATCGGACGGATCAGCGAGAAGACGAGCTGCGGATCTCTCAGCGCCATCGTCTCCGGCCCCGTCGGCCAGAAAAACATCGAAGGCTCGACCTCGTCTCCCAGCTTCGCGAACCACGGCTCCTGCTTAACCGAGTATTCGTTGGACGGCGCTCCCCCCTTGGACAGATTAAACAGCCTTCCGTCTTCGGCGAACAAGTAGACGCCCTGGATATGCGGCCAGGGAGCCGTTAACTGGACGAGCCTGTGCGTAATTTCGTTATTGTCGTATTGGACCCCGTAATCCGAGGTCGGCTGACGCATAATGCGCTGAATGATCGGATCTCCGAAGATGGCAAGGGAAAGCCGCTCCATATCTTTGGCGTACAAGTCCAGCGTAATCGTCATCTGCGCCAGCGACGCGTCTACGAGATCGAGCGTCCGTTCCGTATAGTCCCTTTTCATATGAAAATAAGTCAGGCCGCCCAAGACGGCGGCGGTCACGACAAACAAGCTCGTAAACGTTACCGCCATCTTCGTCCGCAGCCGCCAATCGTTCCACTGCATGACCGAAGTCCCCCCTTGCTGTCCATGCCGTTCCTTCTTTGCTTATTGTAGTGCAAGCGATATCAAAAAAATAGGCCATCACCGGAAGCTTGTACGAAGCTCTAGTGTGGTGGATGTGTGGAGGGACATTGGCGGAAAAAATAAATCTGTGAGGAGCGAGGAGGTTGCAGTTAGCGAAGAAGTTCGTTCGAGTAGCGCTTGACGAGCGTTTTCGGGGCGACCTCCCGCCATGCGGCGGCGAGCAGCGAGCGAAGCTCGTCCCGATCGATCCGGTCGAGTCTTACGAAGACATAAGCAAGCGTGGCGTACTTCTCCGGAACGCTGAAAATATCGGGAGCGAGCGTCACCTGGGCTTCCCGCTCCTCCAACGACATCTTCAGCAAAGCAGTCGCGCCATCCGGCTGCTCGACGGCGAAAATTTTGCCTCTCACCCGGTATGAAGGCTTATCCCAATGGGGATGCTCTTCCGCTTCCGGCAGCTCCAGCGCCAACTGGCGCAGTTCATCGTTAGTAACCATGGCGGCCTCCTTACTCATTCGTCGTACTTGCGTGTTCTCTCTATTTTCGACATGTCCGATTCAATTTACTGCCGTCTCTTTGAAAAAAGCGAATAATCCGGCCGATACGCGCGATAGTTCAGACATTTGCCCTCTTCTTACGGTCTCCCAGACCGTCGAGCCGGCCTCTAACTCACTCCTGCAGCCACGCGTCAATCTGCTTCGCCAATTGCTCGAGGCCGAGCTCGACGGGAACGCGGCCGCGCAGCATCCGTTCGAACATTTCGTTAAACGCTGCGTCGATTTTGGCCCAGTTCGCCACCGGCGGGCGGAGGAACGAGGCGTCCAGACTTTCTACATAGGGCCGAATTGTCGGACTATACGTTTCCTCCGATTCGCTAGCCTCGGCGTTCGTCGGCAGCAGTCCGGCCTTGAACATAAGCCGCTGCGCTTCCGCTCCCGCCATCCATCTCATGAACGTCCAGGCTGCCGGCTTGTGGCGGGAATTTTTCATCAGCACTAAATTTTCGCCGCCAATAATCGAGCCCTTCGCCCCCGGGTTGTGCGGAAACGGAGCCAACAGCGTATCCCGCTGCAGCTTCTCGATATCGTAGCCCTCCACATTCGACAGTATCGTGTAATACCAAGGCCCCTCGTCCATCATAAGCAGTTCGCCGTTCAGCACCGCCTGCCAGCGCTCCGTTTTGCCGGACAGCACGTCCGCGCTGACGAGGTTCGACCCGACCAGCCGCTTTAACGTATCCACGGCCCGGACACTCGCCGGACTATCCAAATAACCGCTCGCCCTCGTATAGTCCTTATTCGTGAGCTGCCCGCCAAGCCCAATGAAATACGGCAGCACCGCCCAAGTATTAATGCCGTTGACGCCAAGCTGGTAGCCGGTGCGCTCGCTAAGCGCAACCAGTTCGTCCATCGTCTCCGGAGGCTTCTGCAGTCCGGCCTTGCGCAGCAGCTCGCGGCTGTAGATCGCCGCCTTCGTATTGATGTTGAGCGGCAAGCCGTAGTAGCGTCCTTCATATTTGCCGGATTCAAGCGCCGACTTTAGAAGCAGCTCCGTCACGCGCGGCAGCTCGGGGTACGCTTCGATCGGGTCGATTAGCCCCAGTCTGGCGAATTCCGGCAGCCAAGCGATATCCATGCGCACGACGTCCGGTCCAGCGCCCGAAGTCGTCTCGGCGATCAGCGAGCCCTTGAAATATTCGTACAGATGCTTAACCGACACAATGCGAATATCGGGATACTTCGCCTCGAAGGCCGGAATGACTTCCTCTTCGAAAATTTTCATCTCTACTTCGCTATACGTATGCCAGACGGTGATCACGTTTCTGGCTTCCGGCTGCATAACCCGTTCAACCTCGTCTCCGTCGATAATGCTCTCAGCGCCGCAGCCCGGCAGCAGAACGGCGGCGAGCGTCAGCCATAGAGCGGCAAGCCAGCGAAAGCCAAGCCCCCTGAACGTTACGCCTGTAGGTTTCTCCACCGTCCTCCCTCCTCGTTAGCGCAGCAGCTGGCGCTCACGGTATTCGACCGGCGACGCGCCGGTCGTTTTCTTAAACAGCTTGCTGAAATATTTGACGTCGTTGAAGCCGGCCCTCTCCGCCACCTCGTATATTTTGAGTCGCGGGTCCGCAAGCAGCTCCTTCGCCTTGCCGATACGCAGCCGAATCAAATAATCGATGAAATTGAAGCCTGTATGATGCTTGAATTGCAAGCAAAAATAATTTTTGCTCATATGAACGTAATCGGCCAGCTGCTGCAATGTAATCTCTCCCGTGTAATGCTGCGCGATGTAAGAGATCGCTTTGTCGATCAGCTGTTTGTTGCCCTTATAAGTGTGCGAACCGGCGGCGAACGACTTCCGATAGCCCCGGATTTGCGCCTGCAACAGCACGGTCAGTTCGTCAAGCGTTTCGCTGCGCTTCAGCTCCTCGAAGCCTTCGAGCAGCACGATCATCTCCTGCTCGTTAAGGAACAGCGTCGTTACGATCTCGAAGGCCTCGCGGCGGACCGCATCCGGGCTCGGTCGCAGCGCCTCCCACCGCCCGATCCAGGCGCGCACCAGCTTGTCGGCGGCTTCCGCGTCGCGGGAATGCGCGCATGTCTTCAGCTCCTGAAGCAGCTGGCCTACACTTGGATAATCGGACGCCCGCCGCTCCGCCTGCTCGGACGAAAGCGGGCCGTAGTGCCCGCCGCCCTCGAAAAACCGACGTTCAGCCGTCGCTCCGCTCCTCCGGAACACGTCCCTCAGTTCCCCCGCATCCTCTCCGAGCGCGACGCCGATCGTTACCTTGACCCCAAGTCGGGTCGCCCAGACTTCGGCAACGGCGTCAAGCTGCATCGGCAAGCCCTCGTCTTCTCCGGAGGGCACGATCATCCCCAGCGTCCTCGAGCCGATTAGGAAAGCGACGCCTTCCTTTGCCGTCTCATAGAACAGCTCCTGCATTTCCTCCAGCAAAATGCCCCCATGCAGCTGGCCGAAACGCTCCTCCGTCTCCCTCAGCCCGTCGATGAGCACGGTACAGATCGCATAGCCGCGCCGCATCCATTCGGGAACCGCATCCGCCTCCAGTCCTTCGTCGTCGTGGGCCAGCGCCCGTTTGACGTCCGATTCGAGCCGCTTGCGATCCGAGACCAGCTTCGTCCTCCGGACCAACTGCCGGTCTTCCTCCTGGCGACGCTCCTCCTCGATCTGCCGCAAGCATTTGCGAACAAGCTCCAGCAGCCCTTCCGGCTCCAATGTCGGCTTCAGCAAATAATCGACAACGCCAAGCTTTAAGCCCTGGCGAACATATTCGAAATCGTTGTAGCTGCTGACGAGAATCACCTTTGTACGCGGATGCCGCTCCAGCGTCCGTCTCGTCAGTTCGAGACCGTCCATCACGGGCATTTTGATGTCCGTGATCAGAATGTCGACCGGCTCGCTCTCCAGCGACTGCCAGGCTTCGTCCCCATTGGCGAAGTCGCCGACGAGTCCGACGTTCTCCGATCCCCAATCGACCGACGCTTTAATTCCGAACCGGATGACCGGTTCGTCGTCTACGATCGCTGCCCGATACATCGTTATTCCCCCTCCCGCTTGACCTGCGCGTCGACCGGCTTGATCAGCTTCATGCGTACGATCGCGCCGCCCTCCGGGTCGTTTCCGATCCGCATTTCCGAGCCGGGCGGATAATAAAGTCGAATCCATTCGCGAACGTGCGTCAGCCCGATGCCCGTCATTCCGGAAGGCTCCGCGTCCTGCCGCGAATCGTCCAGCTTTTGCAAGTCGTCCGGCGAAATCCCGCGGCCGTTGTCGCGGATCACGATGGCGATCGCCTGCTCCGTCGCCCGGGCTTCGATCCAGATATCGCCGCCACCGCCAAGCGGCACAAGCCCGTGGAATACGGCGTTCTCCACGATCGGCTGAACGAGCATACGCGGCACCGGAAACGTCTCCGCCTCCTGAGCGATATCCGCATGCAGCCGAAATTCTTTATCGTACCGAATTTGCAGAATGGACAAATATTTGGCGACGATGTCCAGCTCCTCCGCCAGCGTGACGAAGCTGCCCTTTTTGCCCATGTTCGCCTCCAGCAACAGCACGAGAGACGACAGCGCGTCGTACGCTTTGGCGCTCTGATTGTAGCGGACGAGCCACTTGATCGTACTAAGCGTATTGAACAGAAAATGCGGATTGATCCGATGCATCACCGCTTTAAGCTCCGCCTGGCGCTTGCTTTCGTTCACCTCGCGCACCTCGCGGACAAGCTCGTTGATCCGTCTAATCATCTTGTTGAATTGCTGGCTCAGCAGCCCGATCTCGTCCTTGGTTCTGACCTCCGTGCGCGCCGTGAAGTCGCCTCCCTCCGCCACCTTCATCTGCGAGGTCAGCTGCTGGATCGGCTTCGTCACCTGACGCGCCAGAATAAGACCGATCGCCACGGCAAGCAGCGCGAAGCCGAGCGCCGACGTCCAGATCATGCGGCGCATGCTCGTCAGTTGATCGGTAATCTCGTGAATCGGCACCGAGCCGACGACGCTCCATCCGTTGGCCAGCGGCTGCTTGATGTGGTAGAAGCGGACGCCGTCCTCCTCATGCTCGAACTCGGCGGCGCTGCCGGTGGCCGCCCATTCCCTCAGCTCGGGATCGGACAGCGGCTGTCCGAGTCGATCCAGCCGACGATCGATCACGATCGTGCCCGACTCGTCCACGACGAAAAATCCGCCGCTATTGCCGAGACGGATTTGTCCGATGCGATCCAATATTTTATTGCCGTCCAAGTTCACCAGCAAGTAGCCGATGTCGGCAAGGGACTCGAAATCCTTGATCACGCGAATTACGGGCAGCACCAGATCGTTGATGTCCCCGATGCCGCTGTACGGATCGTAAGCCAGCTTGCCCCACGCCGGCTCCCCGTCCTTCATTCGGGCCAGCTTCGCCCATTCCAGATCGTGCAGCGATTGGACGTAAATTTTCGACAGCTTAAAGGAGCCGCTGCCCCAGCTTGTGCCTTCCTCCCTCAGCACGTACAGCGTTTTGACGAAGGAGTTGGAGCCCACGTAGTTGTTCAGCAGATTGGACACGTACGTTTTGTAGGCCTCTTCCTCTTCTGGAGTCGGTCTCGTATTGCGCGCAGCTTGCTGCAGCTTGACGTCGCTGTACAAAATATTGGAGGCGTCCGTTCCCGCCAGCATAATCGCGGACAGCGCGTCCGCGGCCTGACGGACGAGCTGCAGCGAGGAGACGCGCACGTTTTTCTTTACGAGCTTCGACGAGGCATTGTAAAACAGCACGCTTGTCAGCGTCGGAATAAGGATGACGACGAGCAGGGTCAAAATCATTTTCGTTGCGAACCGCCTGCTTCCGCGAAGCCGCTGACCCGCGCCCCAAACGAGCTGATTCATCCGCCTCCCCTCCCCGTACGACTATTGTACACCGTCCGGAGGACGCGTTGAAAGCACTTTCAGCAGGGTGTATCATTTTCCGGAATTCCGTCCCCCGTCCGTCTTCGCACCTTAGCACCTCAGCAGCTCAGCCTCTCAGACCGTCAAGCTCGCAAGTCCGCAAGTTTTCACCCTTTTACCGCCCCTTCGTTAAATCCCGATTGCACGAACTTCTTCTGGAAAGCGACATAGATGAGAATAACCGGGAGCAGCGCGATAAGCGATGCGGCGAAAATTTGTCCGTAATTCGTGGCGTACTTGTCGTTGAACATCAGAATCGCGATCGGCAGCGTGCGCAGCGCCTCGCTTTTGATAATCGTCAGCGCCAGGAAGTATTCCTCCCATGTCGCCTGAAATACGAAGATCGCCAGCGTTCCCATTGCAGGCAGCGACAAGGGGAGATAGATGTTCCAGTAGATTCGCCAGCTTCCTCCACCGTCGATCAGCACCGACTCTTCCAGCTCCCGCGGAATGCTCTCGAAAAACCCCCGCAGGAAAAACATATTGCCCACCACCCCGGCTGCGATGTAGATGAGCCACAAACCCGCGTAGGTGTTCACCAGTCCCATATTTTTGATGATGATGAATTGCGGAATGATGTTGATGACGGACGGGATCATCATCGTGAGCAGGAACAGGCGGAATACGCCCTCCTTGCCGGGAAAAGAAAACCGCGCAAAGCCGTATGCCGTCAACGAGCTGACGAGCAGCGCCCCAAGCATCGCGACCGATGTGAGCAGCATGCTGTTGCCGAAATACTGCGCGAAGTGGTTTTTGCCCCAGACCACCTGATAGTTGATAAAGTTGGGCGTGACGCTGAATACCTCCTCCGGCCGCGGCAGCGAGAACGTCGCCGTGAAGAAGGAAGTGAGAATCATATAAATAAACGGAAAGACGAACAGCAGCGCTCCGGCCACGAGTATGGCGTATACGGCGAGCTTCGTCATCCATGGCGTTCGCATGGCGCGATTCCTCCCATCGTCGTCAGAACAAGCGTTGCTTGCCGATCTTGGTCATCTGGTAATACGTCACGGCGAATACGAGCAGCCCCATCATAACGCCCATCGCCGCCGCTTCCCCGAAGTGGAAGTGCTTAAACGCCTCCATATAGATCAAGCTCGGAATGACCTGCGTCTGGTTCATCGGCCCGCCGGCCGTAATGAAGTACACCTGCGGGAAAAAGCCGAATGCGCCGTTAACGAGGTTGATCAGCACGAACACCGTAATCGGGCGCAGCATCGGCAGCGTCACGCATAAAAATTTTCCTGTCGCCGAAGCCCCGTCCATATCCGCAGCCTCGTACAGATCGCGCGGGATGCCTTGGAGGGCGGCCAAATAGATGACGACGCCCCAGCCGACCGTTTTCCAGATATGGAACAGCCAGATCATGATCATCGCCGACCAGTAGTGGCTCTTCCAGGCGATCGGCTCGGACAGGATGCCGATGTGCAGCAGCACGTAGTTGACGAAGCCGCCCGAGCCGTCGGCGAACAAATATTTGAACAGCAGCGCGACGACGATCCACGACGTTACGATCGGCAAATAGTATAAGGTGCGGAACGCGACCTTCATTTTCACGAATCGGGTATTGATGACGACGGCGAAAAAAACGGCCAGAAACCAGTTGATCGGCACGGTGACCGCGACGTTGAGGAACGTATTCTTCAGCGCGATCATAAACTTCCGGTTCGGATCGTCGAACACGGCCCGATAATTGTCCCACCCGACCCACGGGCTGTCCTGGCCGGGCAAAATGTTGAACTCCTGAAAGCTCACCTTGACGTTCTGGATCATCGGGTAGACGACGAAGACGAGTACGCCGACGATGCCGACCGCGATAAACGGAAGCGCGTTCAGCCATTGCGCCAGACCGGTTCGGAACCGGGATTTGCGGGATAACGTCGCTTGCGACACGGCTATGGCCTCCTTCTAAGAGATAGCGACGGCTGCGCCGCGAACGGTTTAAGCCCGGTTCGCTTGCGCAGCCGTCGTCGGTTGGACGAAGCGGCAACTATTCGCCCAAAATGGCGTTAATCTGCTTCACTGCGTCGTTCAGCGCCTCCGCCGCCGTCTGCTCGCCGCGAATCGCCTTCTCCAGACTCAGGTTAAAGATCGTTTCCATTTCGCCCCATTGCGGGATCGGCGTGCGCGGCAGCGCCGTGTTAAGCTGCTCGATAAACGGAGCGATATACGGATTTTGGCTCGCATCGATCGCCTGCGCCGCCTCGCGATTCGTCGGCACCATGCCGGCCTCGACCATAATTTGCTGCGGCTCCTTGCCAAGCATCCACTTCATGAACGTCCACGCTTCCTCCGGGTGCTTGGAATTGGCGAACGTAACGAGATTCTCGCCGCCGACGACCGAGATGCTGCCTCCGGGTCCGGCCGGCATCTGCGCCCTTACCGTCTGTTCGAGCGGGTTAAACGCGCTCTCCGCATCGCCAAGCATGATGCTGAAAAACCACGGCCCGTCGTCGATCATCATATATTGGCCCGATTTCAGGCCGTCCCACGAGCCCGGCTCCCCGCCGAGCAGCGCCGGAATGACAAGCCCCTCGTTGTTCCAGCTCACGATCTTCTCCAGCGCCTCGACGCTTGCCGGGCTATTCAAGTAGCCGTCCACCTGCTTATAGTCGTCGCTGGTCACCTTGCCCCCGAGACTCCAGAAGTACGGCAGCACGCCCCAGGCTCCGATGCTCGATATGCCGATGCCCTGCTTTCCTTGCTCCTGGAGATTGCGAGCCGCCTGCACAAGCTCATCCATCGTCGCGGGCGCCTGATCCAGACCGGCTTCCTTTAACGTTGCCGCGTTGTAGATCGCAATTTTCGTATTCGTGTTCAGCGGCACGCCGTAATATTCGTCTTTGAAAATATTCGTCTGCATCGGACTGTCGAACACGCTGCTCTTCACATCGTCGAAGCCGGGCAGGTCGCTCAGCTTCTTCAATGCGCCCTTCGAGGCAAGCTCGGGCACCCAGATGATGTCCATCCGCATCAAATCCGGAGCCGCATCTCCCGCCACCGCCGCAATGACCTGATCCTTCAGCCCCTCGTACGGCATACGTGTCAGCTTAAGCTCGATGTTCGGGTACTCGGACTCGAACTTTGGCTTGATTTTCTCAAGGAGCACCTTCTCCTCGGAATCCGAGTACGTGTGCCAGTACTCGATGGTAACTTTGGCTTCCGGACTCGCGGCGCTTGCGGACGGCGAGCTCGGCTTGGCGCTTTCGCTTGCGCTTCCGCTCGGTGCCGCCCCGTTGTTGCCTCCGCCGCATGCGGCCAAAACGATAATCAATGCGAACGCCAGCAATGCCGATAAGCTTTTTTTCATCGATTGTTCTCCCCCGTCAACGTGATTTGGATGTCGTTGCCCGTTCAGTATGCGGGAAATCCAAGGTCATCGGAAACCGCTTACATTACGCTTAAGGGGGATTCCGTTCCGTACTTCATCAAAGCTTCGATCGCGCGCATAGCAAAAAGGTGTCGAACGTTCCGATCGCAATCGGAATGCTCGACACCTTTTGTAGGGAGCCAGTCTCTTATTCTGCCTCGACAGCAACCGCGGCCCGGGCTGCGTTCGCCCGCACGACCGTCTCCAACAGCAGTTGGTTGCGATAGCCGTCCTCCAACCCGGCAAACAGCGGGTTGGCCGGGCGATCGCCGCGGATTCTCGCCGCAAACTCCGCCCACGGATTCAGCCCCTCGTTCCCGGCAACGTCGATCGTCTCCGTTACCGTCTCCCTGCCGTCCTCCGTCGGATACGTCCAGACGAGCTCACGGTCGTTCAGGGTGCTAACGCGCAGCGTTCCCTTCTCCCCGTATAGCGCAACCTCGTGCTGATTGCCCGAGCCGAGCGCGTTGCGCGACGTCTGGAACACGCCGACGGCTCCGTCCGCGAAGCGCGCGTTAAAGCAGGCGAAGTCGTCGACGCGAACGGGGACGGGCTCGCCACTCCTCAAATCCGCACGCTCCGGCACGATCGTCGTAAGCATCGCCTGAAGCTCGGCCATGCGGCCGCCGGTCAAATATTCGGCAACATCGATCATATGCGAGCCGAGGTCTCCGAGCGTGCCCGTCCCTGTTACCGCCTCGTCGAAGCGCCATAGGAACGGCGTATTCTTCACTGTCGAGCCCCAGTCCTGCAAATATTGCACGAACAGATGATTGATGCGGCCAAGCTTGCCTTCGGCGACGAACTTTCGCGCAGCTTGGAAGGCCGGTCCGTTGCGATACGAGAAATTGATCAGCAGCGGAATCGGACTGCTCCGATACGCCTCCAGCACCTCGCGCGCTTCGTCCAGCGTCCGCGTCAGCGGCTTCTCCGCGAACAGCGGCTTGCCGGCCGCGATGCAGCCCAGCAAAATCGCCGCATGCGAATCGTTCGGCGTCACCGCCACGACACCTTCGACCCCCGCATCGGCGATCAGCGCCCCGGCTTCGCGATAGCGCCGCTCCTCCGACACGTTCAGCCTGGCGCCGACTTCGGCCAGCGCTTCCTCGCTAACATCGCACAGGGCAACGATCCTTACGCCCTCGACCTTCTCCAGCTGCTCGATATGAAACCGCGCCATTCCGCCTAATCCGATAACTCCAATGTTAACTTGCCTGCTCAACGCGATCGCCTTCTTCCTTGTAGATAAGGTATCGCATTATCGATTCGCAGCCTGCGGCAAAATTCCTGCAAGCCGCGGCAACTTTTGAATATAAAACACGGAATCGGAACAGGAGACTCCTTCCTCGCCGCTTAGATTAGTCCTGATTTCTGCAGCAGCCGCTGCACAATTGCCGCCGTCTCTGCCCTTGTGATATACGCCTTCGGAGCAAGGGTTGTCGCATTGCGCCCCGTCACGACGCCGGCCCGTACGCTGTCGGCAATCCCGCTTCGCGCCCAGCTCGCCGCGGATGAACGATCTTTGAACGGCTGCAGCGCTTGCTCAGAAGTCTGGATCGAATTCAGTTCGTTCTTTAGGGCTGTCAGCTTCATTGCATCGGCGACGATCTTCATCGCCTGCTCGCGCGTAATCTTATCGTTCGGCCGGAACGTGCCATCCCCCATACCCCCGACCAGACCGTAAGCATGAGCCGTCTTCACCGCGCCGTTGTACCAATCCGACGCCTTCACGTCAGAGAAGGAGGCCGCTCCCTCTTCCGGCTTCAACCCCAGCCCGCGAACGACGATCGCCGCGAATTCTGCGCGCGTAATGTCTCTGTCCGGATCGAATTGGCGGTTGCCTACGCCGCCGATGACCATCCGCGAGCCCATATCGTTCACAGCGTCCTTCGCCCAGTGCTGCGCGACGTCGGCGAACTCCAGCGGATGCCAGACGACCGAATACGTACTGTTCGTCAAGCTGTTAATCTTGGCGTAATGCTTGCCGTCGATGACGACGACCTTCGTCGGCACATGGCGCACCGTGCCGTCCTGATCGACTACGACACCTGTCGTAATCTTACTCGGATCGACGCCGCCCGGAATTGCGATCGTTCTCTCGACGTACGCGTTAAACTTCGTTACCTCGATCGTCCGATTCCCGTAAACGGCTTGAACCTTGAATTCCAGCGGAGGCGATACCAATGTGAAAGAGCCCTTGTTCGCCGCGTTTTCCACGACTTTCGCCACCGTCGCCGAAGCCGCCGCAATCTCGATTCGCACCTTGATGTCCTCCAGGGCGACCGATTTGCCGATCTGCTCGGAGATCGCTCCGATATTCATCTGCAGGGCAGGAAGCGTATAGGTCGCGCGGTCGGTCTTGATTTCCAACACCGCCTGCTTGTCCTCCATCCTCTTGACCATCCGTCCGTTCAGCTCGCCAACGACGATGTCCGTCCCTGTGCCGACCGGGACGGTAACGACCGCGCCGCTGCCTTCCGATTCGAGCTTAGCGGCCAGCTTGTTCTCGTCGACGGAGATCGTCGTAACCGACTGTCCGCCGCGTCCGGAGGATATGACCGTTCCCGCATTCTCCGCCTTGCCGTTGACTATAATTGTCGCTTCGCTGCCCGTCGGAGTCTGCGAATTCGGTCCTGCACCCGGCGCGGAGCCCGACGAAGAAGACGGCCGCGATACGGTCACTTTTCCGGATACCATTTCTACGGCCAAGGAATTCATATCCCCATCGGTAAAGGATAGCTTCGCCGGGTCGGAAGAGTCCACGGTGAACGGCTTGACGCCTGCAGTCGAAGCGCTCTTCGCCCTGACCTTCAGCACGAACAACCTCTGGTCGGCGGTAATCGGCCTGTCGCCGCCGGAAGTGTCGACCCAGATGGCTCGAATCCAGCCGTTCGCGTTATCGAAATGAGATTGGAAGCAACCCTGGGCGGCCGAAGGACATTCGGCCTCATTCCGACTTCCGTAGCCGATTTCGACGTCGATGACTTCAAGCGAGGCCGGATCGAAATCAATCTGAATGCCATAGGAAGCGATACCGGCGCTTCCCGCAGGCTGCACAACCGATACGGGAACCTCCACGGTTTGTCCTGACGTCGCCGATGCGCTGCCGATGACGAGTTGAACCGCCGGGCGGGGCTCCGCTTGCACTTTTAAGACGCCGACCTGTACTCCTGTAACGACGAACAACAATGCCAGTGCCGCACGCATGCCTCTGACAAGCAGGGACGTCTCTTTTCGGTTCTCCATACTCTACCTCCATTAATGGTCGCAAACCTTTTTATCACGTTGCCTTTTACGGCATATGTCTTGAGAAATCGCCGAATACGTTCTGGCTGGTTAAGACGTTCCATTGGCTGACATCAAACGTTGACGAGCCGCCCTTTATACCTGGTTTTCGAATGTAATTATCCCCGGAAGCCAAAAACGGAACCGGTCCGGCCGCGTTCGGATCGCCGACGACATCGAGCACCTCGCTGCCTTTTTTGAGCACGAGCGCCTTCAAAGGCTTGTTAGGTTCGTCAAAGTAGATCCAACCAAGATCTAATACGCCCGGAATATTGACGGTGATATCGAAAAAGTCGTAGAAGCCACCGTCGATGATGATATACGGTGCCGCTTTAAATAGCAGTAACGGAATCTTTATTTCCTTAGTCACAATAGAAGCGGTAGCAACGTCGTACTGATAGACCCAGATTGAGTAGGTATTGGCCGAAGCCGGGTTTGGCCCCGCCGCATCGGGTGAATAATAGAGCTCGAAAGCAAATTTACCGTATTCGCCCCCACGGGCAATTTCCGAGAAGAACATCTCCGGCACGGCGGCCGCAGCCGTTCGGAAGTCCCATATGGACGAGCCGACGATCGCTTCGCTGCCGAAGCCGTTGACGTCCGCAAAAGCCCCCGCCTCCAAGAGAACGAAATATTCCGTCCCCTCGGCAAACGTCGTATGCTGTACGGTTACTGTGCTTCCGTCGATCGACACCTTCGCCGTATCGCTGACGATAATGGTTTCGACTATGCTGCCGTCCGCTTTCTTATGAATCGTCATTTTTTTCCCCGTCACCGCCGTTACGTTCTTGTCGAACACAATCGCCAGAGGGGCGGCTTTATCGAAATTATCGGTATTGGCGGCCGGAATCGTAGCGGTAACGTTCGGTTCCACGATGGCGGTAATCGTCAGATTGCCGCTTGTGAGCGGACGACCTTTTGCCAATGCGGACGATAGGGCCGTTATCGTAAGATCGGTTACATCCGCGTCGAAATCGGTCTTATCGAAATCCAGCATGATAAACGCTTCCGTAGGGCTCATACGGCCGGCCCCGATAATAGAAAGTCCTGACGGAGCGCCGTTTAACTGAAAGTGAGCGGTAAGATCGTCATCCGCGAATTCATCGCCGACAAGCGTTACATTGAGCAGCGCCCCTTCAAGATTCCCCTCCGACAAAGGAGAATCCGGAACTACGGTCAGCGCGCGAGTATCGAAGGAAGCGAATTCCCAGACTCCGGCGGACAAGCCGGCGAAAGGGTTGCCGGCTTGATCCTCGAAGGCGCCGGACTCGATCACGACCGTATAGTCCTTCAACGACTCGAACGCGGCATGCTCGATCGTCACGACGCTGCCGTTGACGGACACTTCCATATCCGTCCCCAATATAAAGGCGGCAAAATCGGCGTCATCCGTTACGTTGTGAATCGCGACGGTTTTGCCGTCCACCGCAACGACTGGCTCGTTAAACGTTATCTTCAGCTCTTCATCGTTGCTCGCAACCGTCGATTGATGCGCAGGAGAGAACCCGACCGTTGTCGGCGCAGTCGCGTCCAGCGTCGTGAAACTCCATGCGCCGGAGCCCGCCATCCCGGAAAAGGCGTTGCCCGCAGCGTCTTGGAATGCGCCCGGCTCCATCTCGACGTAATAGGAAGTTTCGCTTGCAAGGCCGGGATTCAACAATTCAATCGTATTGCCGGCAATCGTCACTTTAGTTGTATCCGCCGCATCGTAGCTGAACGCTTCGCTGTTGTCCGAAGCCCTACGAAGCTTAATTGAATGTCCGGGGACGGCGACGATCGGCTCGCTGAACGATACCGTAAGCGACGCGTCCAGTGCGACTCCGATCGCCCCGTCTGAAGGCGTCGTCACGCTGACGGTCGGTGCCGTCGTATCCGCGGTAACGAATACCCAGTCCGAGCTTCCGAAACCGGCGAAAGCATTGCCGGAGATATCCTCGACTGCCCCATCTTCAATGAAGAGATAATAGCCGATTGCTTCCTCCAAGCCAGGATTGGCAACGAGGAGCTCATTTCCGCTGATCAAAATCTTCGATGGATCGTCAGTAGAATAAGAAGCGACCGTGCCGTTATCCGACACTCGCCGGATTTCGAGCTTCTTGCCGGAGCCCGCTTGGACAGGCTCGTTAAAGACAGCCTTTAAAACGGTGTATTTGTCTACACCGGCCGCCCCATTTGAAGGAGAAAGCGAGCTGACGATCGGTCCGATCGTGTCGGCAGTCGCAAAGCGCCAGACGGAGCTTCCGGCAAATCCCGCGAATGCGTTGCCCGCCGCGTCTTGGAATGCGCCCGGCTCTATCTCGATATAGTAGGAGGCGCCGTCGTCGAAGCCGGGATTGACGATGGCGACCGTTACGCCGCTTATCGTAACTTTCGTTTCATCTTTAACGGAATAAGATGCGACGATGGCATCTGTCGCGGCATTGCGGATATGCAGCCATTTTCCGTCGACTGCGGCTACCGGCTCGTTAAATTCCGCGCGCAGGCCGCCATTGCGACTGGCGTTCGCCGCGAGATGAGCCGGCTCGGTAAACGACAACAGCGGCGGAGCCGTATCCGGAACCGTGCCGCTCGTCGCTGCGGAAGAAGGCTCCCCCGCTTTGCCTTTGCTGTCGACCGGCGTTACTTGGAAAAAGAGATATTGGCCTACATCGGCATCCTGCACCGCGTACGTTATGCCGTTGGCGCCGGAAACCGGAGCTTTGTCCGAACCGTCCGCTTGAGAGCCGCGATACCATTGGTACATCGAAGTTCCTTCCGCATCGTTCTCCGGGTCGGCATATCGATAAGTCCCTGTTAACGTCATCCCCGACTGAACGGTTCCCGAGATCGAGCCTTGATCTGCAACCGGGGCGTCGTTGCTGTCCTGCAGCGAGACCAGGAAAGCAACCCCTCCCGTCGCGGGAGTTTTCCCGACATAGGTGCTCATCAGGATCGTAGCGTCGGCGCTTGTAATTTGCCCGTCCCGATTCACGTCAAGACGATTTTTCTCTTCTTCGGAAGGAGTCACTTGTCCGTTAACGACCTTATAGATATACAGTACATCAACCGAAGTAACCGCACCGTCTCCGTTCGTATCTCCCAGCAGCGTTACGTTCAAGCCTATGTAGTCGGTTAGGCGGAAGCCGAAGCCGTCTTCCCCAACGATAGCGACTCGAGCGCTTCCGGCCGAGTTCACCCGAATATCAATCCGTCCGTTATCGGCCGCAGCGGAAGCTACGCTCGTACGGTCGGATGCTGCCGATACTTCCACGGGCAGGCTGGTTAATTGCGGAAAATGGGAGCCTGCATCAAAGGAAATGGAATCGCCGCTGACGGCAATGGACGAGGAAATCCAGCTCAGACTGCTGGATACCGGCGTCAGCACCTTGTTCGCAGGCGCAGCCTCCGCCGTATGCGGAAAAGCTGCCGGCAGAACCAATAGCAATGCCAAGAAAATACGCAAGGACTGCTGTAAGCACTGACGGTAGCTGAACTTTGTTTTTGTTTTCACCGCTGTATCCCTTCTTTCTCGTGATCGACGTTATTCGACTCCATCCTACAATAATGCCTATAAACAAATAATAAACATTTCCGAAACAGCATCCGAATCTAATCGGACGCCACAAAGAAAGCCTTCCGATCCGCAAAGTGCGGAAACGAAAGGCTTTCCTGAACAGAGTCAATTGTTATGGCGCAATACTCTCCAGCACGTCCTCAACGATCTGCCGATTGGCGATGATTCCCGTGTACAGCCAGCTCGAGTCTGCGGGATATTCGTGGACATTGCCGTTTTTAACCGCCTTGACGCTCTGCCAGACCGGGTCCTTCAGCGCCTCCGACCCGGTTGCGGTATCGCTGTTGACCAGGAAAATGTGATCGGCGTCCAATTCGGACAAAGCTTCCAGCGACACCGATTTCCAGATGCCGCCCTCGCCTTTGGAGATGCGCTGGACGAGCTCGGGAACGGCAAGTCCGAGATCCCGGTACAGCACGTCGCCGCTCGACTGATTGTCGCTGACCATCCAGAACGTCTTCGAGACCAGCCAGATGGCAGTTGCGGAAGGACGCTTGTCGCCATACTTCGCATCGATCTTATCGCGTGCGCTCTGCAGCTCTTTCTCATACGAGTCCAACGCTGCCTGCGCTTCGTCGGCCTTGCCCAGCGCCTCGCCCACCTTCTGCAGCGCCTTGCGCCAGTCCGCATTCACTTCTTGGCCAAGCGCGTATGTCGGAGCGATCTTCGAATAGGTGTCGTATTTTCCGTCCGCAATAAGCGATTCGTCCCCGATCAGAATTAAATCCGGCTCCAGGCTGGTTACCGCTTCGAATGGAAGATCGTGCGGTACCGTCTGGATATTCGCCAGTTCTCCTTGCAAATATCCCATCGGCGAGCCGCCGACCGACCATTGCGCCACCGGAACGACGCCAAGCGCTACCAAATAATCTTCCAGATAAGAAGCAAGCACGCGCTGCGGCTTGGCCGGCACGACCACCTCGTGTCCGAGCGGATCGACCAGCGTTCGTTCCGTCTGCTCTTCCTTCTGCGGCTCGCTAGCTTGAGGAGACGCCTCCTGTTCCTGAGACGGTGTCGCTTGCTCCGTACCGGCCGGCTCAGTCGCGGCTGCATTCCCCGCTTTATCATTATTGCCGCCGCACCCTGCAAGCAGCATGCTCATCATCGCGGCGACAACCAGCACGTACAACAATCTGTTCCCACGTTTCGAATCCATTCTTCGTTACTCCTCCCGAATATATAACCTGCCCGACTAAGTTGAGATCGATTCTCATTATCACCGGACAGTTTTATTTTATCAGGAAGGACGCGCCCGTCTATGGATTAAAGTCATTCTTTTCATGCACAAAAACGCAGGGACCTCCGCCTGCTCCCCTATGCTTCAACAGCAGCTCCCTCTGCAGCTCAAGCTGTTTGATCATCGACAGCACGTCCGCGGAGTGAAAAAGCTGCCGGTCGATAAAGTAGATGCGGTTGCAACGGTACGCATCGAGCGAGCTCCATACCGGATGCTGCATCATCCGGGTAACCCATTGTTCGCTCTCGGCCGTAAACGGATAACAGACGAACATATGGTCCGCCGCATACTCCGGCAGCTGCTCGATCCGCAGCTCGGTAATCATGCCTCTGCCCATAACGTGCCGTCGAACGCTCTCCGGGGGCTCAAGCCCCATCGCCCGATACAGATTGTACCCTCCGCGGCCGTGAAACTCGCTGAATACCCAGACGCTGTCGGAACTAAGCTCGTAGAGGCCGACCGTCTCGCCGGGGGCGATCGCCTCGACGATTTCCTCCCGGATTTGCTTCGCCCGTTCCATATAGCCGGACACGCAAGCTTCGGCTTCTTCGCGCTTGCCTAGCGCATCGGCCAAGCGACGCATCCGATCGACCGGATCTCCGTAAGGAACGATCATCGTCGGCGCGATCGCCTGCAGCTTGCCGATCAGCTCCGAACCTAGCCACAGCGGAACGACGATCAACTCGGGCTCCAGATCGATAACCGGTTGTACCGATGTCCGGCCGACGTCCGCGATCCCCTGCAATTCCTCTCGCAGCAGTGGATGTTTCGCCAGCCCGTAGAAGTAAGAGGCTCCGACAGGCTTTACGCCGAGCGCCAGCAGGCTGCCGATCAAATCGTAGATGACGACCCGCTTCGGCTCGCGCAAATAAGCCTTCGGCGAGAACCCCGTCGCCTGCTTGAACTTGCGGCTTAAATACAGCCCGTTAGAGTAGCCGACATTGCGCGCGATCTCGTCCAGATTGTCGCGGGTGAGCAATAGCTGCTCCTTCGCCTTGCGAATGCGGATGTCGGCCAAATAGTCGGCGAAGCCGATTCCGGTCTCCTGCTTGAACAGCCCGGAGAAGACGCGCGGATGAAAGCCGGCCAACGCCGCCATCGCTTCTCTCGTGATCTCCTCCTGGTAATGCTGCTGCAAATGCGAGATCACCGTACGGATCGCCGTCCGGTGGTCCGGAGCCGCAGCTTGGCTCATAGCCGTCGAACCGATCTCCCTAAGCTGCAGCAGCAGCTCGTACAGCAGGATGTCCCTGCGCATAAGCTGAACGTCGCCGGCATCCGCCGAAGCGGAAGCGGCCAGGATGTCCCGAATCAGCTCCGCCGCCCTATAGGACGCTCCGGTCTCTATCGCCCCGTCCGTCAGCCAGCCGTTCGTCCATTCCCGATAGACGCCCGCTTCGTCCGCCGCTTCGCTGCGGCGAACGATCCTGAAGCGGACGCAAGCGACTTCGAGATGGCGCCGATCGGCCGCCTGCATATCTACCAGCCGGTTCGGGTTGCAGAAGACCACCGTCCCCGGATGCAAAAGCCATTGCTCCTCGTCGATCGAAAGCCGACCTTTGCCCCCAAGGACGGCGAACAGACAGTGGCCGTCCATCCAGCGCCTGTCCGCTCCGTCCGCAGCTTGCAGCACGGTCCGCCATGCGCCCGTACACGTATATAGTTCATCCATAGGTCGAGTATCCGTCCTCCGGCTATTTATTAACGATATACTTTCAGTGTACACGCCTGACGGCAGCCGGACAATCGTCGCGTTCCGGACAACCGCCCGGTTTACGTCCTCGCCTTCCCTCTTCGCATGAGCAAATACAGGAAGAACGGCGCTCCGATTCCTGCCGTAAATACGCCGGCGGGAATATCGAGAGGCTGAAACAGCGTTCTGCCCGCCAGATCGGACAGCATCAGCAGGTTGGCGCCGAGCAGCGCAGAGATCGGAATGATTCTCGCATGCGAGCGGCCGGCAAGCCTTCTAGCCATATGGGGCGCCAACAGTCCGATAAAGGACAGCGTGCCGGCTACGCCGACCGCCGCTCCCGCCAACGCGACGCTGATGCCGATAACGATAATGCGATGAAGCTGAAGGCGGCTGCCCAGTCCAATGGCTGCGGCGTCTCCCAGCGACTGCACGTTCAATTCCTTGGCGTAAAGCAGCGCGAGCGGCACGAATAGAGCGACCCAAGGCCACAACGCCTGAATGTACGTCCAATTGGTTCCATAGACGCTTCCCGTCATCCAGTTCAGCACTTGAGCGGCGAGATACGCCGGACCGCTGATCAGCAGGAACATCGTGAGCGCGCCGGCGGCCGTCGAGATGCCGATTCCGATCAGCACAAGCCTCATCGGCGACACGCCCTTGCTCCAGGCCAGCACGTAGTTGATCGCGGCCGCAACGAAAGCTCCGCCGATCGCTACGACCGGAATCCAGTGAACGCTGTATCCCTGGAACAATGTCATGAAGGCGACGGCGGCAACCGAAGCGCCTCCCGTCACTCCCATCAGATCGGGGGAAGCGAGCGGATTGCGAACGACGCCTTGCAGCAGCGCGCCGGACACGGCCAAAGCCGCTCCGACCAGCAGCGCCGCCAAGATTCTGGGCATCCGCAGCTTCATGACGATCAGATCGCTGCCTTGGTCGTTCCTTCCGAGCAAAGACAGAACGACCTCCTTGAGCGGAACGTTCGCTCCTCCTATCGACAAACAAATTAGCGCAATGAACACCGTCAACACGGTTAACGACAGCAGCAGGTACAACGGCCTGCGCGAATTCCGCCTACTCATGTTTCCTCCTTCTCGCGACGCGGATCAGAAACGGAACGCCGATTAGCGCCGTCGCGACTCCTACGGGAACTTCCTTCGGCATCAGGACGAACCGCGAAGCCAGATCGGCCGCAACCAGAAGAATGGCGCCCGTTATCGCGCAATAGGGAAGCAGCCAGCGGTGGTCGTTGCCGACGAGCGCCCTGCACAGGTGCGGAACTACGAGACCCACGAACGCGATCGGACCGGCGATGGCGACGGAGCTGCCCGCGAGCAGCACGACGGCGACCGCCGCCGCCGCGCGGGAGAGCAAGAGCCTCTGGCCGAGGCTCTTGGCGTTGTCGTCGCCGAGCGCCATGACGTTCAGCGATCCCGACAGCAGCATTGCCAAAGCCAATCCTGCCAACATGTAGGGGACAACGTCCGCCAGATGCTCCAGCTTCCTGTCTGCGACGGATCCGATCATCCAGAACAAGGCGGATTCCAGCGATTGCTTGTGAAGCAGCATCAGCCCGGACGTGACCGACGACGCGAAAGCCGCGATCGCCGCTCCGGCCAAGGTCAGCCTGACCGGCTCGAATCCGCCTCGTTCGCGGGCGCCGATCGCATAGACGAACGCGGCAGCCGCGATTGCGCCGGCGAACGCAATCCAGATCATGCCGCCAAGCGTCAGGGACGAGCCGAAGGCAATCAAACCGACGACGACAAACAGCGACGCGCCCGAGTTGATGCCTAGCACCGACGGCGACGCTAACGGGTTTTTCGTAACGACTTGCATGATCGCGCCCGCAACGGCAAGGCAGGCTCCCGTGGCAAGCGCCACAAGCGCCCGCGGAACCCGAGTCGTCGTCAAAATCAGATGGTCGTTGGAACCGTCAAAATGGCGATAAGCTTGCCACAACTCCGGCATTCCGTAACGGTGAAGACCGAGCAAAACGCTCAATAAGACGCTTGCAAGCAGCAGCACCGCGCCAACGACCAAACCGGCCAGCCTCAGCCTGCGGTTATGCAAACGAAACGTATTTTCCTTTGAATGCTTGGATTGCTTGGATTGCTTTAATTGCTTCAACTGCCTCACCCGTCGCCCAAAGCTCAACAAGCCGACGCGTTACGAGCGTCAGCTTGCCGGCGTACCTTGTTTTATTTCACTTCGAAGTAGGCGATCAGCTCGTCCAGCAGCAGGTTCGCCGCTTCGTAGCCTCCGGCCGTGTTCCAGATCGCTTCGTCCACTTGAATCACCTTATTGTTCTTGGCTACGTTCAAGTTTTTGAACAGCGGATCGTTCATCCATTCTTCCACCACTTTGGCCGCATCCGTAGAGCCCTGGTTTTCCGATACGAAGTAGAACATGACGTCCCCGTCCATACTCGGAATGTTCTCCTTGGTCATGACCTCGATGAACGCGTCCTTATCCTGCGCCTCCGGACGGGCGATTCCAAGCTGGTTCAGCAGCACTCCCGCGAAAGTTTGCTTCTGGTAGATCCGAACCTGCGAGGCCGAGAAACGGACCAACGACACTTTCGTCGCCGCCTTGTCTCCCAGCTTGGCCTTCACTTCCTCGACGCGCTTCTCGAACTCGGCCATCGCCTTTTCGCCTTCCGCCTTTTTGTTGACCGCTTCGGAGTACAGCGTGAAGTTTTCCTTCCAGTTGCCGCCCAGATCGGCCGCGAATACGGTCGGAGCGATCGCCTTCAGCTGCTCGTATATTTTTTCTTGCCTGACTTTATTGCCGATAATCAAGTCCGGCTCAAGGCTGGCAATTAATTCGACGTTCGGTTGAATCTCGTCCCCTACCGCCGTTACGCCTTCCATTTCGTCCTTGATATGGTCGTACCATGGGTCCCCGATCCAGGATTGCACCGCTCCGACCGGCTTGATGCCGACCGCGAGCAACGCCTCCGTTCCTTCGTTGGTCAGAATGACGACGCGCTTCGGCGTGCCGACGAGCGTCTCTTCGCCCATCGCGTGCTTGACGACGCGCGGCGCCTCGCTCTCGGACGCCTGCGACGCGGATGCGGACGGCGACGGCGTAGCGGCGCTGCCGGACGAAGCCGCCGGACTTGCGGAAGGACTGTTGGTTGCTGCGCCGCACGCTCCAAGCAATAAAGATAGACCGAGCAGCAAAGTTGCGAATGCGAGTGTTCTAGATTTGGCTTGCCAATGCATGTGTAAGACTCCCTCTTTCTCCAATTGATAATGATTCTCATGCTCATTAACAATATAGCGAGACGAAGCGTCCTTCACAATAGAGAATCCGGACAAGCGAAATGGATTATAGCGACTGCCGCCCAGATCGGAGACGCCGGCGTTCTCCCTGAAGCGTATCGGCGAAACTCCCTCGGACTTCTTGAACAGCCGGCTGAAATAATAGCTGTCTGCGTAGCCGACGCACTCAGCTATATCCTTAAGGACGAAATCCGTCGTCAGCAGCAGTTCTTTCGCTCTATTCATGCGCACGCGAATGAGGTAGTCGATCGGGCTCGTTAGCGTCCTGGTTTTGAACAGCCGCTGCAGGTGCCGGGGATGGCAGTCGAGCAGCTCGGCAAGAGCTTCCAGCGTAATGGGCTCTTTGTAGTTCTCGTGAATATAGCGTACCGCCTGCGCGGCCGGATCGGGCTTAAACGCGGCAACGCCTTGGTCGGCGAACTGCCGCAGCAGCTCGTGCACGAATCGGTAAAATAGAGCTTTGGCATACAGTCGCTCCTCCGGCTTCTCTCCCTGCCAGCTTCGGTTCATCCGAACGAGCGGATCGAACAGGGCAAGCGGATCCCCGGGCTTAAAGTCGTATCGCAGATGGAACGGCTTCTCCTTATCCAGCAGGCTTGCAAGCTCTTGGCGGCAGGGCAGCGGCACATTCGCCTTATACAAAATCAAATAATATTCGAGCAGCTCCTGCGCCTCAATCTCCAGGCACATGCCCTTGCCCCCGTGCAGCACGTGAAATCGCTCCAGCGGCTTGCTCTCTCCGTCCAAACCGACGATCGCGCTCCCGCGAACAATATAAATAAAGGCGCTGGACGGCAGCCGATAAGCCCGCAGAGCCGCTCCCCGCTCCATATACGTATGACGCAGATCCATGACTTGAACGAACGCCTGATTCCACAACAGGACGTGGTCTTGATAATTCAATGCGACGCTCCTCCCCGCTTCTTTTTCTCTGCAACGATTATAATTGAAAATCATTCTCAATAACAGGATTGTTTTAGGCGATCGCCGATCGTTCCGGGAAAAATTTGTTGCTCAAAAACAGTGTGCATAATATACTGTTTATGTCACATACAGTTTTAAGAGGAGAAAGGGGAAATCGAATGTATCCATTTGCCATCGAAACGAAAGGTTTGAAGAAAAGCTTCGGCAAACAAGTCGTGCTGGACGGGGTCGACCTGTCTGTGCCTTCCGGCAGCATCTATGCGCTGCTTGGACCGAACGGCGCGGGCAAAACGACGCTGATCAACATCCTGTCCACGCTGACGGCAGCCGACGCGGGAGAAGCGAGAATTGCGGGGTACAACGTCTTTGCGGAGAAAACGAAGGTGAAAAGCTCCATCAGCTTGACCGGTCAGTTCGCAGCCGTGGACGAAATGCTGACCGGCGAAGAAAACATGCGGATGATCTGCAGGCTTTCCGGGCTGTCGCCCGCAGAGTCCAAGGCCCGCACGGCAGAACTGCTCAAGCAATTTGAACTGGAAGCGGCGGGCAAAAAACGGGTGAAATCATATTCGGGGGGCATGCGCAGAAGGCTCGATCTCGCCGTCAGCCTTGTCGTCGACCGGCCGGTGCTGTTCCTGGACGAACCGACGACAGGCCTTGATACGATTAGCCGACAGACATTGTGGAAAATCATCCTTCGATTGAAAGAGCGCGGCGTTACCGTCTTCTTGACGACGCAGTATTTGGAGGAGGCGGACCAGTTAGCCGACAAAATCTCGGTGATCGACGGAGGACGGATCGTCGCGACGGGAACGGCCGCGGAGTTGAAAGCCCGCTTCGGCGAAGAAGTGATCGAGCTGCGCGACCGCAATGAAGCGTTGCTGAGAACGGTCGCCACGTCCGGCACGATCGCCGACGTCCGGCAGGCGCTGTCCGAGCTCGCTCCCCTGCTTCCGCCCGATGCGCGGGTCAGTCTGCGCAAGCCGAGCATGGACGACGTTTTCCTGGCCCTTACATCCCAACCGCGTTTGGAGGAATCGATCTCATGAATGACTTGTCTCGTCTGACGCCGTCGCCGGCATCCTTCTTCGCCGCGAATGCCGTCTTCATCGGACGCAGCGTCCGTCTCAGCCTAAGGAACGTCGAGGCGCTGCTTATGGCCGTCATGCTTCCAGTGATGCTTATGCTGCTGTTCACCTATGTATTCGGCGGCGCGCTCGACCCGAGCGGCAACTACGTCAACTATGTCGTCCCGGGAATTATTTTGCTGTGCGCCGGCTTCGGATCTTCCAGCACGGCGGTTGACGTCTCCGTGGATATGACGAACGGCATTATCGACCGCTTCCGCACGATGCCGATCCACAGCATGGGCGTCATAACCGGACATGTCGCCGCCAGTCTTACCCGCAACCTGCTCGCCACCGCAGTCGTCATCGGCGTCGCTTTCCTCGTCGGCTTTCGTCCTAATGCGGGCCCGGCAGAGTGGTTAGCGGCGCTTGGCATCATCGTGCTGTTCATTCTCGCCTTCACCTGGCTGTACGCCGCGATCGGGCTGGTCGCGAGCAGCCCTTCCGCAGCCAGCGGCTACGGCTTTGCCCTGCTGTTCCTTCCTTACTTGTCCAGCGCTTTCGTACGGACGGAGACGATGCCGGGCTGGCTGCAGGACGTTGCCAACCATCAGCCGATTACTCCGGTCATCGAGACGATTCGCGGTCTGCTGACCGGCACGCCGATCGGCAATCAAGCTTGGCTGGCCGTGGGCTGGTGCGCGCTGCTCATCCTTGTCGCTATCGCTTGGTGCGGCATCTCGTTCCGTCGCAAGGCCGGACGCCGATAGACGGCACAGAAGCCGACTCATAAATAAAGAGGGTCGTACGAAAGGATGATCACTTAATCGATCATCTTGTGTACGACCCTACTCAGGGGACATCCCCTGATCTTATGTTCAACAGGAGAATTTCACGACGGCCGAGGCAAACGCTCCGCTCCTACAGGAGATACACGCCCCTCTTTCTCATCGTTTACTTATTTTGTCATCCCTTCCTAGTATCCAAATAATGCTGAACGCCGTCCAGAATCCGCTCCAGCCCGAAATCGAAGTCGTTGCCGACCGTGCTCGTCTGTTCGTTCTCCCCCGCGTAAGTTCCCGACATGACCATCGGATACAAGTGAGGGAAGTTGTCCGGCTTGACCAACTGCTTCAGGGCCGCGCTGTATTCCAGCCCGTTAAACGTATCCGGATTGGCCCCCGCCTTGAGCGCCTGGCCGAAATCGCGGTTGATCAGCCCGACGGAGCGGCTGTAGCTGCTCAGAAGCAGCAGGATCGACATTTTCTCGTGCTCGTTCAGCGGAAAGGAGCGCATCGTCCCCAGCATCCAATCGACGATCTTCAGCGTGTTCGGCATGATCGGGATGGAGGTTACCGGGATATCCCCGAACCAGGGATGCTTGACGAATACCTCCACGCACGCCCATACGTACTCCCGCATCTCGGCCCGCCAATCCCCGCTCTTTCTTTCCGGTAACTCCAGCTCGCTTACGGAATCGTACATCAGCATGAGCAGATCGTCTTTGCTGGCGATATACCGATAGAGCGACATTGTCGTGAAGCCCAGAGACGACGCCACCCGGTTCATCGATACGGCGGCAAGGCCGTCCCCGTCGGCCAGCGCGACCGCGGCGTCGACGATCTTCTTGACGCTGAGTTCTCCTTTTGGCCCCCGAGTTGAAGGTTTGACCAGCCCCCAACCGAGCTTGGCGCCGTTCGGCAGCTTCTGCAGCGCCTCTTCGTCCAGCCCGTCTCCAACATTCCCATTGCGTGTCCGTTCCATCGTTCTCTCCTTGAAGGGTGAGCGAGCTTCGCCAAGAAGCCGCGCAGAAAGTGTATATGATGTAAACAGTATATCACAACTGCCGGCAGAAGCTTGAATTATCCGACACACGAAACCGCTATCGCATGCACGCTCACACTTTCCTAACACTTTTTTAAAACTTTCGGCAAAAAAACTAATAAATTTGTGGGAAAATGGATTTTGTCGGCAACCAGATGTAGCTTCAATAGACGAAATCGTAAGCCGGGAGAGGTGGCCCATGACGCCCTATAAGGTTCTCATCGTGGATGACTCTAGCTTGGTGCGCAGCATTCTGACCAAGCTATTTGCCAAGGACGACAGCTTCATCGTAGTCGGAGAAGCGAGAAACGGATTGGAAGCGATCGAGATGATCGTTTCGAAGCGCCCCGATCTCGTGACGATGGACATCGAGATGCCGGTTATGGACGGGCTGACGGCATTGAAGCAAATTATGCACGATTGCCCCGTTCCCGTCATTATGGTCAGCAGCTATACCGACGAAGGATCGGAGTACGCACTGGAATCGCTGGATAGCGGAGCTTCCGACTTCTATTTCAAGGACCTGCTCCTGCAACCGACGGACGAAGGGCTTCACGAAGAAAATTTTCTGCTGCGCTGCAAAGTCGCTATGAAGCAGAAATACAAACCCATATCCGACCAATTGTTTAAAATTCAAGAGCAAAATCACCAACTTATTTTGGAATCGTTTTCACATTTAGTCAAAATCGAAGAAGATTTGACGATCGTGCACGAAGAACTGCGAGGAACGCTGCGAGGGCAGCGCGGCCTTATTTTGAAGCTGTGCCGCACAAACGGAAAATACATATGCATGTTCGGCGAAGGCGAGCTGTTGAGCTTGTTCGGAATGCCCTCTTCCCAGTTGGCCGGCAAAGATACCGTCGAGCTGTTCTCCCAGGAGCTGGCGCGTTATCAATCCGCCTTCTACAATCAGGCCTGGAACGGAGAAAAGCTGATCAGCTACGAGATGCAGTGGAAAGGCCTTTATCTGCTGACCCATCTTCGCCCTGTCTTCCGGGACGGAGAGGTGATGAGCATTCTGATGGTCAGCTTCGACATCAGCCCGCAGCGCCAGATGGAGCAGAGAGTCGTCTTCCTTCGGGACAACGACGCGCTGACCAAGCTTCCCAACCGATCCTCTCTCATGCGCTGGCTGGACGAAACGATCCGTCAGACGCAATCGCTTCTTACGATCGCTTCGATCGATCTCGATCACTTCAAAGTCGTTAACGATGTGTTCGGTCGTAACGTAGGCGATCGTATTTTGCAGATCATCGCCAGGCGCATCGAAAACTGCGGGCTGTACGAGAAACACTTCTATACGGCGCGCATCGGCGGAGACGAATTCGTGTGCGCTTATACTTCAAGCAGCGAGAAGTCCAGCCGACTGCTCGCAGAAGCCATCTTCCAGAGCTTGATAAAGCCGATCTCGCTGGACGATCAACAGCTTCCCATGCGCATCAGCATGGGGCTCTTCTCCGGGGAGGCGAGCGGATACGGCGCGTACGAGCTGCTCGCCAATGCGGAGAATGCGATGTACGTCGCCCGCAAACAGGGCGGCCATCAGATGAAGTTCTGGGAGCCTTCGCTGAACGAGCAGATCAAACGCCGGGTTCAGATCGAGCTGCAGCTTAAGAAAGCGATCGAACGGCAGGAGCTTCGACTCGTCTATCAGCCTCAATACGATTGCCTCAACGGGAATGTAATCGGCTTCGAAAGCCTGATCCGTTGGAGAAATCCGCTTCTTGGCGACGTGTCTCCGGTCGAGTTCATCCCGATCGCGGAAGAGTCCGATTGCATTATCGAAATCGGAGAATGGGTGCTGCAGCAAGCATGCCGCTTCGGCAAGCAGCTGCATGCGGAGACGGACTCTCCTCTGAAAATCGCCGTCAATCTGTCCTCCAAGCAATTTGCCGACGTTCATCTGTGCGCTACCGTTAAGCACATTCTTAACGATACGGGGATGAACCCTAATCTGCTTGAGCTGGAAATTACCGAGAGCATGGCGATGGATGCACAGACGACAATCGCAACGATGCGGGGGCTGAAAGACATCGGCGTCAAGCTCGCCATGGACGATTTCGGCACAGGCTACAGCTCGCTCCGGTGGATTAAGGAGTTTCCTCTCGATTGCTTGAAGATCGATCGCTCCTTCATCATGGATATTTGCTCTAACGTATACAATCATTCCATCGTCAAAACGATTGCGGCACTGACCGAAAGCCTCCAGCTGCAGACAATCGCCGAAGGCGTTGAAAACGAGGATACTGCGAAAATTTTGAACGGATTCGGCTGTACGATCCATCAAGGCTTCCATTACAGCAGGCCGATCGAAGAACACGATGTTTCGAACACCTTCCGCATTTTGACGAGAAGCGTTGGAGATTGAACCAATATCGCGGCGAAAAATAGGCTTATTCAAGATCGTTTAAGCGTTGGGACGTAGTTCGAGAAGCTTGCCTCCGGGGACGTCGTAGACGTATTCCCCGGAGTAACCTTCGCCATTAGCCCCGAACCATTCGAACGACACGCGCAGCCTGCGATCGTCCAGCCATTCCTCGGACCGGAACAGCGGGTCGGAACGGTGCTCGTTCACCGTCGTCTCCCCGCCCCATTCCCGCCGCAGCGCTTCGAGATCCGGCAGTTCGATTTCCGAGCCATCCCGCGCATCGATCACAATCGTTCCTCCCCAAGTGCGAGCCTCATAGGATACGGCCGCATAACGGCTGTTCGGGGACCAGACAAAGGAATGACTGTAGTACCCCATAGTCGACCATAGCTCTTCCCCTGAGCTTGCTTTCACGAGTCGGATCCCTTCCGCGGGATGCAAGCCGCCCGCGGCGATACCCTCATTTACGCCATAGGCTTCGACCACATACTTGCCGTCCGGCGATTCCGCCGATTCGTTGTTCACGCCCAGCTCCGCTAACCCGCTCTCCCCATGGGAAGCCGCTGCCTGTTCATCCTCGACGAAACGAAAATCCGTTAACTCGTATTTTCCTTCCTTATAGCCGACTTCTGCAGTCAGCTCGCCGATGTATTCGGGCATCGCCCCCTGTTCCGGAACGCCTAGCCCTATTACGACCTGCAGCCCCGCTCCGGCTATTTCGTAGCCAATCCAATTCCCGAACGACAATTCCTTGTCCGCATACCGGCCAGGAATGTCATGGCTTGCCTTCAGCCTGTCGATCGCTTGATCGATCTGGGATCTGACGTCGTCCACCGACAGCGGATAATCGCGGAGATCGTCAAGCTCGACGACGTGCAGCTCCTCTACGGAAATTCCCGTTCCCGACCCGATATATAGATTAACGGCCAACTCGTCCTGGCCATCGGCATCGAAGTCCCCAATCTTCAGCCTGGGCTCTATTCCGCGCGGAGTCATGTAAATCCAATCGTACTGCCGCGTGAGATCGCCGACTTGCAGTGTAACGCCATTCTCTTCGGCGAACAGATAGATGCTCCGCTCGGGAATCGAGGCCAGTACATAGGTCTGAAAAGTCTCCTCGTCCCCAGGGATCGGCTGCTCGTGCGCGACATTAGTCGCAGCACCTGCTGCAGGTCCCTCTTCCTGCGATAGAGATTCGCCGACTGCCGCCGGGCTTAGGTTTATATTTCTATCGGAACAGGATGCCAGTAGCAGCCCGCCGGTGATGAGTCCGATTAATGCGAATGCCCTGGTTTTGCCGAGATCAATGGACACGATTTCCGCCCTCCGCCGGTATGTGATTTCTTCTTATATTAAGACGCGGCGAATTGGGAAAAAGTTTAGAAGATTTCCAAAAAATCCAGAAATAAATCGCGCTCCCCTTCGGCTTGCTCCGTTCCCGATTGCGGCATCTTCCTGCCTCCTCCCTCTCGTCGTTACAGTCCCAGGCTCGCCAGCCAGCCGGTAAGCTCCTCTTCCCTTGCCCTGCCGTCCTGTTTTTCCTTCTTAAGCTTGCCGAGCCGACGCTCGGCTACAAGAGAGCCGTCCAGCATAAACAGAATGCGCTCCGTCTTCGCCGCTACCTTAACATCGTGGGTCACAAGCAAAATCGTCGTACCGGATTCATTGATATCGGCGAGCAGGTCCATTATCTCTCCCGCGGTTTTGGAATTAAGCGCGCCGGTCGGCTCGTCTCCGAACACGATTTCCGGCTGATTGATCAGCGCCCGACAGATGGCGGCTCGCTGCAGCTGCCCTCCCGACGCCTGCGTAATGTTCTTGCCGGCTAGCTCGGCAATGCCTGACTTCCGCATATATTCCAGCGCTCTTGAGTTAATCTCCTTGCGGCTGCTGCGCTTGGCCAGATAAGCGGACAAAACGATGTTGTCGAAGAGGGTCAAGTTTTTAAGCAGATGGATGTGTTGAAAAATAAACCCCATTTTCTCCAGCCTTAGCTCGGACAGCCGCTTCTCGGAGTACGAGGAGATTTCCTCGCCGCCAAACGTTACGCTGCCGGAGCTGGCTCGATCCATGCCGCTCAAGCTATAAAGCAGCGTAGACTTGCCCGAGCCCGACGGCCCCATTACCGCTATAAATTCGCCCTTGCGAACTTGCAGGTTCACTTTTTTCAGCGCCTGTTGTCCGTCATTGGGGCCGCTTGCATACGATTTGCTTAACTCTTTCGCTTCCAACAGCACTCCCATCGCAATTCCTCCTTGTTAGGGCGTGTATGCATACACGCCCTAGGTCGCATTCATCTCCGATATGTTCATTTTCCTGATCGATACGAGGCTGACAAGCGCCGTAACGGATACGGCGGCAAGCAGCAGAAGCGGATACAGCACGTAAGCCTGAAGCGGATCGATGGCGAATTGAATGCGCGCGGCTCCCATAAACGACATGGCGAATCCCGCAACGCTCTGTCCCGCCGTATTGGAGAGCACGGTTCCTACGGCGATGCCGACGGCAAGCACGATTAGCGCCCTCGTCGCATACTGGATGCGGAGATGCCTCAGCGAGAAACCGATGCTCCTCATAATTGCGATTTGACCGGCGTCCTTGGCTACGGCCATCTTCAGGAACAGCGCCGTAATGAGCGCCGATACGAGCAAAGCGACGGCCGTGGCCACTCTCGTGACGAGCCTGAGCTGATCGATCGTATTGCCGAACGTCTGCGCCATGTAGCCGGCCAGATCGGTCACCTTCGCCGGATTCATCTCCTGCGCGTACTGCTCCCTCTTGGCGGCGACGTCCACCCCGGGTTTCAGATCGACGGCAAGCTCGTAGCGAAGCACCGTTTCGGGCCGAACGGGCAGCGCCGCCTTGGCCGTGCGGCCCCCGTTCGTTACGTCTTGATAGATGCCGCTCACCTTAAGCGTTGTTTCCCGACCGTCCACGATAAGCAGGATCGGATCGCCCACCTTCTTCTCCATTTCTTGGCCGTTCAAATAGGAGAGCGCGATCTCGTCGGCCCGCGACGGTGCCGCTCCCTGCAAATATTCCAGCTGGAACGTCGTGAAGTCCCCGGTTTCCACGGTCATATTCTCAAGCGCGCCTTCGGCGCCGATCGTCTTGAACGAGCCGACGAGCACCGCGGCGTAGCGCTCCACGTCGCTGTCGTTCTTCAGCTGCCCGAGTATGCGCTCATAGTCGTCCTCGGCTGAGCCGGCGTGCTGCAGATCGATACGCAGATCGCTCTTCTCGATGCCCATATAGTTGTTAAAGTCGGGAGA
This sequence comes from Cohnella phaseoli, assembly GCF_003386235.1. Lineage (GTDB taxonomy): Bacteria > Bacillota > Bacilli > Paenibacillales > Paenibacillaceae > Cohnella > Cohnella phaseoli. The sequence goes on along the minus strand of NZ_QRDZ01000006.1, from coordinate 104,181 downwards.
TTGCACCGTATGAAAAAAGTTGATCGGCACAAGCATAATAAACGAGCTGATTATAAAGACGAATAGCAGCATCCGATACATCTTAAAGCGGCCGACGATATCCTTGACGGCGAGAAACAACGGGACGCTGAGGGTTCTGCTTCTGTGCAGCGACGGTTTCGTTCCGGACGGCCGCGCTTCCCCCGCCGTTCCGGAGCGCAGCGCTTCCACTGCCGAAATCCGATTAAACCGCCTTAAAGTCAACATGCAAAACAAAACGACGATGGCGAAAATAAAGAAAGCGGCGGCAATTGGAACGAGCTGTAGCGCCGGCCCCTTCGGTGCTGTGCCGATATAAAGCATAATGTTGCGGGTAAACAGCGGATGAAGCAGCAGCGACGTCGCATAGCCGATAACGGATGCGATTGCGGCCGTCATCACGTATTTCAGCAAATAGAGCTTGCGAATCTCTTTGGGTGCGATCCCGATCGCCTTCATAACGCCGATCTCCCGGTAATCCTCTTCGATCGCCGCAAGAATCGTAAATCTCAGGCATAGAATCGCAATCGCCCCGATCAAGAAGCTGACCAGAAGAATGACGGCCGCGAGCAGCCCGTCCGTCAATGCGTTCAGCGTGCGGAACAGCGTATGGTCGATAGCCGGCCCCAGCTTCGGCAAGCTCGACGTCTCGTATGCGGTTCTAAATTCGCCAAGCTTGGCGGCATCCTTCAGTTGAAATTCAATCAAATATTCCCGCTCTCCGATTCCGCTGCCGTTAAGCCGGGCAAAATCCCTTTCGTCGACGACAAAACGCTTCGAATGAATAATGGAAGGATTCATCTGCACATCCCGGACAAATTCGGAGACGGTAAGCTCCATGTCGAAGCCTTGGGCGGCGATCCGCACCTTGTCTCCAATTTCCAGACCGTCGCGCTGCTTGTAATAAATCGGGACCGCAACCTCTCCCCGTTTTACCTGTATCACTTGGCTGTCCAGATTAAGCAGCAGGTCGAAGTAAGGATTCTGGCGGACGAAGTAATGGTCCATTACACCGCCGCTTCCGACCGTCGATTTATCGCCCAGCGCAAGATGAGCGTCTTCGATTCTGATCATCTCGGCGGTCTGATGCTGCCGAACAAGGCTGTTGTCCCGCGCCCACCGATCGATATACGCACGATCGACTTCTCCGGCATGCATCTGCACGTAGTGCGGCACGCCGGATTTGGCGAACAGCGCTCCGAGCGAGTTGGACAACTCGGCGATCATATTCGCTCCGCTGGAAGCGAGCAGCGCCGATAGCGCGATAAACACAAGCAAAGCCGCGGAAATGCTTTTGTTGCGAAGCCAATCCCTTCTCAGCATCCGAATAAGCATCTTCTTGACGTCAGCTCCCTTCCCCGACTGCGGCCGGACCGTTCGTCTCTTTCGTTACTACGCCCATCATATAAGCGAAGCTGCCCCGCTCCGCCCCCAGAGTCGATTCCATGACGGCGGCGAAAGCGGTCGCCTTCTTCGCCAGCTCCTCCGGCTCCCACTGAAAGATGCCTTCATCGAACAGAAACTGCGACGATACAAGCAGAAACTCCACCGTTTCACGCGGGTACTGCGTATGAAAAACTCCTTCCTTTATCCCCTGCTCGATAATTTCCGTCAGTACGGGCACAAGGCGGACGATGGTCTCCACCAGGCTTTTCTGATGCATCTGCGCATTATCGACCTGGTGAAGCTGCTCGATCATCCGTTCCTTCCCCCCCGTTTCCGGGCCGCCGGACGCAACGATCCGAAACATTTTCTCATGGGCGGTCAGCGTAGTGTCTGCGGCGATTGCTTTGGCCGCCTCCACCCCCGATTCGATATACCGCATCACGATCGCATCCATTACTTCCTCTTTCGACTGGAAGTGATAATAGAACGTTCCCTTGGCGATCCCAACCTCGTGCAAAATATCGTTAATCGTCGCGCGAGAATAGCCTTTAATCGCAAACAGCCTTTCGGCGGCATCCAGAATTTCGTTTTTCCTTTCCTCGGGCTTCTTGGAGACTCTCATTAACGTTCCCTCCGAATGATTCCTCTTCATTAGACCGACCGTCGGTCTATGAGTGATAGTAACATTTTACCAGTCCGCCCGTCAATAACCCTTCATAGAAAAACCGCTCCCCTGCGTCCATAGGACGAAGGAGAGCGGCTGCGTCTGATTCGTTAGTTTTCCAGAAATCCTTTTTTGAAAATGTCCAGCAAATATTCGAGCGTCGTCGGATCGCTGTACGAAGAGGCTTCCGTATCGATCTCGATCACTTTGCCGTCTTTCACGGCCGGGATATTTTTCCACGTCTCCGAATTCAGAAACGCGTTGTCTCCAGTACTACTTTTGCTCAAGACGATAAAATCTCCGGCATATTCGGGAATAACTTCAAGGGACAGCGTGTAGTAGCCAGGCCCGAGAGCGTCCGCTTCTACCTTATCGGTCATCTTCAGCCCCATCGCCTGGTACAAAATTTCGGTTCCGCGCGCCCAATTGTTGCCGAATACATAGAAATCCTTCGCATCGTATTCCAGCACGGACACGGTTACGTCGGCACCGTGCTTCGCTTTGATCGCTTCTCCCGCCGCTTTGGCGCGGCTGGTAAAATCGTCGATCCACGCCTGCGTCTCCGCTTCCTTGTTGAGCAGCTTGCCGATTTCGAGCTGCTGCGCCAAATAGTCCAGCTTGCCCCACGTATATATAATGGTAGGGGCGATCTCGCTCATCTTGTCGAGGTTGCTCATCCAGGAGCCGGCAATGATCAGATCGGGCTCAAGCTCGATAATCTTCTCCAGATCGGCATCGGATACCGTCTCTACCGAGGCTAATTTATCGGTGAACAGCGGATTTTTCTTCGTCCACTCGTCCACGCCTACCAATTGCCCGCCCAAGGAAATAATGTTCGGCGCGTTCGTCAAGCCGATAATCCGCTGCGGGTTGGCCGGAATCTCCACGGGACCGTTCTCGGATTCGTAGGTGACGGTTCCGGAGCTTGGGTTCTGACTCGCAGCTTCGCTGCTTGCCGGAGCGCTGCCCTCCGGAGCGGCGCTTGACGAAGCGCCGGCATGGCTTGGCTCGGAGGATTGCTTGCCTCCGCATGCGCTAATAATCAGAACAAACATTAAAATGACAGGCAAAAAAACTTTTTTCATGATTGAACTCCCCTCGACTATAAAACTTCAACATAAAGCAATGGATTGGACATAATTGACAATGAGAATCATTTTCAAACTACACTATAATATCATATCGATTGCTGACGAATTGTCAAGATGCTCTGGAACTTGGCGCTGTCCATGGAGCATCGGCCCCGATCCTTGAACAGGTATGCCCTCCGCAAAATAATTGGGCCGACCGTGTCGCGCACAAGAGCACACTTACGACGAGGTCACCGCCAAGATGAAAACGGTCCGCCAGACCTTTACGCAGTCGAATAGATATAAGCGGGATTGACCAACCCCGGCACCTAAATGGAAAAACTGGACGCTACGAGACTATAGGTAGAGGATGTAAAGCCGTAAAAAAAAGCCTTCCCATCCGGCGGCGTAAGCCACAGAGACGGAGAAGGCTTTTTTGTTTAACGATAAGAATAAGTGCAGCCGTCGAGGAGGTTATTTCCAAGCGTCCGCGTCGCTCTTAGGCTTGCGGGCGCTCTTGTGCTTGTTGACCAGCTTCGGCAAATGCTTGATGCCCCGCATCATAGCGCCTTTGCACATCGGGCATTCCGGGGAAGCGGACGATGCCAGCTCCTCTCGGATCCATACTTTGCATTCGGAGTTTCGGCAGCGCCAGATCGGCACCGGCGACAATTCAGGTTTAACGGTTTCCATTCGTGTGCTTTCACCTCGTGCTTATAGCCCATGCTCTTCTTTGATTTTGTAGAGACCCTGCAACAGCATATCTGAAGGATCCCGATTCAGAAGCATGTGCGTAAACAGAAGATGAAGGGGAATTGCGCATACATTATTGCCGTCGCGAATCGACGGGAATCCGGTTTCAAATACGGGGCCGTGCTCCTGATTCCAAGCCAAGCCTGCATGTACCTGCTCTGGAGCAAATTCCTCGGTAACCGCCTTGATGCATTGCGGAACGAGCACGTTGTCAATCAGCCCTCTGGCTTCGGCTTCGTCGGCAGGCGGCTTAGGGAACGGTTTGCCCCCTTTGGTTTTCATTAGTTCGATGAAAAACGACGCCATCCATTCCGAAGGATTGCCTCCTCCTTGGAACTTGGCGACCAGCTCGCGCAGGAAAAAGCCGCATTCGTAGCCGTCGTTCTCCTCGTCCTTCACTTGAAAAACAAACACAGGGCCGTAAACGTCCTGGTTTAACACTTGCCCTTCCACATGCTCGAAGTGCATTCTTAGCGCGACAAGGCCGTTATGATGGACCGCCTTGACCAGTTCGGCAAATTTCTCTTCTTGGTTTGTCTCTTGGCCGTCGTTTGCCGCGTTCGTTGTCTCATTATTGTTCATTGTCTGCTCACCCGTTTCTCATCATACCACGAATTGCGAAGATGTTCACCTGACGATCATCCGAACAGCGGAGAACGGATCCCATAAAACGTCAGCGTCAGAGCGTGCATCGCCCTTGTGCAGGCGATATACAGCAGGCTTCGAAACATTTCCGTCCAATAAATGGCGGAATCGACAAACGTCCCGTCTTCATTCTCCTGGAATGAGAGCGGGACGTTTGGGGTTCGCCTGTCCTGTATTCCGCCTACAGGAAGTTACGTCCGGCGCATATAAGCACGAACGGTGATCGGCGCGAAAATCGCGACGATGACGGCGGCTCCGAGCAAAGAAATGCCGAGATCCCAGCCTACCGTTCCGGAGTTCGCCAGCTCGCGGACGGCCGTTACGAGATGCGAGACCGGATTGATGTTGACGAACCATTGCAGCCACTTCGGCATCGTCTCTACCGGCACGAAGGCGTTGGACAGAAACGTGAGCGGAAACAGCACAATCATTGAAATCCCCTGCACGCTTGAGGCGGTGCGAGCGATGACGCCGAAAAATGCGAAAATCCAACTGATCGCCCACGAACAGAAAATGACCAGCACCGCCGCAAGAGCGACGCTCCCCAAACCTCCGTCCGGACGATAACCCATCAGATAACCCATGGAAAAGGTAAGCACGGTGGCGATCGTATAGCGGATCGTGTCAGCCAGCAAGGCACCGGCCAGAGGCGCGATCCGCGCGATCGGCAGCGACTTGAACCGGTCGAACACGCCTTTGTCCATATCCTCGCGCAATTGCACGCCGGTCACGATCGAGGTTGTAATGACGGTCTGTACAAGTATGCCCGGAATAATGACGGGCAAGTAGCTGACCACGTCGCCCGAGATTGCCCCGCCGAAAATGTAAGTAAACATCAGCGTGAACAAAATCGGCTGCAGCGTAACGTCGAAAAGCTGTTCGGGCGTGCGTCGGATTTTCAGCAGGCCTCTGTAGGCCATCGTTAACGAATGGCGCACCGATTGCCCGAAGCTCGTATGGTTTTTCAATTGACGGGCGGGTCCCGCTTTAACGGATGCGGTTCTCATGCGCTAACCTCCTCTTTTTCTTTGACGCCTTCGCCTGTAATCGTAAGGAATACCTCGTCAAGCGTCGGCTTCTGCACGCTCATCTCGGCCAGGCGAATCCCTTTGGCGCGGAGCGCGACTAGCAAATCGGTCACCAGATCGGCATTCGCCATCGGCGCGGTGATGACGCCGGCTTCCGAAGATACGCCGGATACGGCTTGAAGCACTTGCTCGACCGTGCGCCGAGCCTCCGGAACGTCCGTCGCCTGCTCCACGCGCAAATGCAGCGATGAAGTGCCGACAGACGTCTTCAACTCGTCAACGGTGCCCTCGGCGACGACGTGCCCGCGGTCGATGACCGCGATCCGGTCGGCCAATTGGTCCGCTTCGTCGAGATATTGCGTCGTGAGCAGAACGGTCGAGCCCGTCTTCACCAGTCGGCGAATCGTCTCCCACATTTGTGCGCGAGTGCGCGGATCGAGGCCGGTCGTCGGCTCATCCAGGAAGATGAGCGGCGGCTGGGCGATCAGGCTTGCCGCCAAGTCGAGACGGCGGCGCATCCCTCCCGAGAAGTTTTTGAGCGGACGCTTCGCCGCTTCCGTCAAGCCGAATTCCTCAAGCAGCTCCTCCGCCTTGGCTTTGGATTCCGCCCGTCCCAGTCCGAGCAGCCGGGAGAAAATAATTAAATTTTCGGTCGCGCTAAGCGACTCGTCTACCGAAGCATACTGTCCGGTCACTCCGATTAATTGGCGAACAATTTGCGATTCCTTGACCGCGTCGTAGCCGAACACGCGCGCCGATCCTGCATCCGGCCGCAGCAGCGTGGCCAGCATGCGGATCGTGGTCGTTTTGCCCGCGCCGTTCGGTCCGAGCACGCCGTATATCGAACCTGCCCGCACCTTCAAGTCTACTCCGTCTACGGCCCGATTATCGCCGAACACCTTAACGAGTCCGTGCGCCTCGACGGCCCATTCGTTATTTTTATACATTTCGCTTCCTCCTTGTATTGGCTCAACACTTAGAAAAATAACGTACGTTTATGAACTGAGTATGAACATCGATTGATTTTCTGTTTCTATTGTAAAAAGCGGCGAACCGGCATTAAACCGCCCGCAGCATGGTTTGCGAATCGGTCTTGAGGAGGAGGAGTTTTCCCGGCGAGGCCAATCGGAGCGAGGAGAAGGATACGGTACGGAAGAGTGAAGAGACTGCTTTAAGGCTTTGCGCTGTTTTTTCGCATGCGCTCTCTTGCAAATCGTGATAAAATGCAGTTCTAGATAGACGTGTACTTGGAGGTGCCATTCGAATGAATAATCGAACATTTGCCTTTATCGGCTCTTACGCGAGCGAAGACGGCCCCGGCCTATACGCCTGCTCTTACGACGAACAAAACGGGCGATTGACGATCGTGGATCGTGCCGACGGCCTGCCCAATCCGACATTCCTCGTACCGAACGAGAATATGGGGACGATTTATGCCATTACCGAGGGAGCGGACGCGGAAGGACGGCGCTGCGGCGCTGCCGCTGCATTCCGCTTCGATGCGTCCGAAGGGCGCTTGCGGAAGCTGAACGAGGAGCTCACGACGCCTGCGACAACTTGCCATATCGAGCTTGATCGTACGAGCCGACTGGCTTTCACGGCGAGCTATCACGGCGGTTTGTTAGGCGTCTCGCCTATTCTAAGCGACGGACGAATCGGCCCTTCGGCCGGAGTTTATCGGCATGAGGGGAACAGCGTCCTGCCCGTCCAATCCCAAGCAAGAGTCCATTCGGTCATCGTCGACCGTCAGAACCGCTATGCGGTCGTCTCCGATCTCGGATTGGACAAGGTGTTCGTCTACCGGATCGATTCGGCGGACGAATCGCTATCCCTTCGGAGCGAGACAAGCATTGCTCCCGGATCGGGGCCGCGCCACTTCGTCTTCCATCCTCAGCTTCCGTACGGCTACGGCATTAACGAGCTGAACGGCACGATTACCGTCTACGCGTTCGACGCGGATACGGGGACACTGAGCGTTGCGCAGACGATTTCCACGCTCCCGGATACGTGGCAAGGGGACAATGTCTGCGCGGATATCCATCTGTCACCGGACGGCAAGTTTCTGTACGGCTCCAATCGCGGACACGACAGCATCGCCGTATATCGCGTCGATGCGGCGGACGGCCGCTTGACCCTTGTGCAGCACGCGCCGACATTAGGCGGCCATCCCCGCAATTTCGCCGTCTCTCCGGATGGACGGTTCGTGCTCGTCGCCAATCGCGACGGCAACCACATCGTGACGTTCGCGCGCGATGCCGAGAGCGGCCAGTTGCAGCCGACCGGCATTGAGCTTGAAGTGTCCAAGCCGGTCTGCGTTCGCTTTGCGACGTTCGGATAAATATGTGTCAAACCAATAGAGGAGCGTGAAGCTGCGGTGAAACAACTAATCGTCGGAGACGCCTTGCATGAGCTTAACGTTACGCGCCGTATTCTGGAGCGTTTGCCGGAGGAGCACATGTCTTGGCAGCCGCATTCGAAATCGATGACATTGGGCGGATTGGCGACGCACCTGATCAATCTGTTGAACTGGCAAATCGCGATTCTCCTTCAACCGGAATTTGATCTTTCTGCCGTGCCGGTTCGGCGCGAAGCTCTGCAAAGACGTGAAGAAGTGCTGGAGGAATTCGACGCAAACGTCGCCAAGCTTGAAAAGCTGTTAGCCGAATGCGACGAGGACGCACTCGGACAGGAATGGACCTTGCGCAACGGCGACCATATTATACAGCGTCAACCGCGGGCGCTTGCGCTTCGCACCTTCGGCTTGAGCCACATGGTCCATCATCGGGCGCAGCTCGGAGTGTACCTGCGGCTGCTTGACATCCCGGTGCCGGGCCTTTACGGTCCTTCTGCCGACGAAGAGGGCAAATAAAAATACACAGGTCGCAGAGATCGGCATAAAAGCCGATTTCTGCGGCTTTTTTTCTTCGGCGCACCAACGTCACACAATAAATCGTGTCCCCGCCATTTTCGGTATAAATACACATAAAATGCTTAACGATAAGCCTTCGTTCCTTGCTCCGAATGCCCTATTCTAATCCATGTATGGGATTCCAAGCATATAGAGGAGCGGATCGAAGTGGCAAAAGTAGCGGACAGGTATCTTGTCGTAGACACGTGGAAGGTCGTCGAAGACGGCTTTGACCCGGGCAGAAATCGCGTCTCGGAATCGATATTTTCCCTTGGCAACGAATATATGGGCGTTCGGGCTTATCCCGAGGAGGGCTACAGCGGCGATTCGCTGATCGGTAGCTACTTTAACGGGTTATTCGAGGAAATCAAGGTAGCGGCGCATTACAAAGGCATTATCCGATTTCTGCGCTTTATGGTCAGCGCCGTGGACTGGCTGTATGTGAGAATCAACGTCAACGGCGAGGCGCTGGACCTTGCGACAAGCCCGTTCAGCGACTTCCGGAGAGAGCTTGATTTCAAGCGCGGCAAATATGTGCGCAGCTTCGTCTGGCATCTGGCCGACGGCAAGCAGCTTCGCTTAACGTTCGAAAGATTCGTCAGCATGAACGTATCCAACCTCGGCTGCCAGCGGATCTCATTCGAGCCGCTTAACTTCTCCGGCCAGGTCGACGTTCGAACGGGGCTCGATTTCTCCGTCGTACATGAGGATCAAGGCCGCTGCTTCTGGCAGAGCGTTCGCCACGGCTGGGAGGAAGGCGTAACGGCGATGCTCGGCGAAACGACCGGGACGAAAAATCGGCTGTATTCCGGCTTTGCGATGGACGTGCCGAATGCAGTGCAGACGAAGCCGGTCGAGGCTGAACGTTTTATCGGGCAGGACGTGACGATCCGGCTGACGCAAGGCGAAGCGTCAACCTTCGATAAATTCGTCTTTAACTGCGCGGAGAAGGAGCTGTCGGTGACGAACGATCGGCTGTGGAGCGCTGGGCTGCAGCAAGCAAAAGCTTACGTCGGCGCGAGCTACGAGGAGCTGGAGCAGAGCCAGGCGAATTATTGGGAGAACGTATGGAAGGAGTCTGACATCGTCATTGAGGGCGATCCCGACAATCAACAGGGCATCCGCTTCTGCATTTTCAACCTGTATCAGACGTACCACGGCGACAACCCGGGCTTCAACATCGGCGCTAAAGGCTTGACGGGAGAAGCGTATAGAGGTCTCGCCTTCTGGGATACCGAGTCCTATTGCTTGCCTTTCTATATTTTCAACAATTCGCGGGCCGCCAAAAGTCTGCTTGAATTCCGCTACAAATCGCTGCCCCATGCGCTGGCACGCGCGAAGGAGTTGGACTGCGCCGGCGCCTTCTACCCGATCGCGACAATCGACGGCACGGAAAGCTGCGATCTCTGGCAGCATTCGAATCTTCAGCTGCATGTGGGCACGGCCGTCGCATACGGTATCCGCCACTATGCGAGCATGACGGATGATCTCGATTTCCTCTATGACAAGGGACTGGAAATGCTCATTCAAATTAGCCGCTTCTACGCCACTCGTGGTCAATGGGGGCAGAAGACCGGCTTGTACGGCTATTTCGGCGTCATGGGGCCGGACGAATTTCAGCTCATGGTCAACAACAACTGCTATCTGAACCTGATGGCGAAAAAGCTGTTCGAGTATACGCTGGAAGTCATCGACCGCATGTCCGGGGAAGCCGAAGAAGCGTTCCAAGCGCTGGCCGAGCGGCTTGACCTGACCGCGGAAGAGCAAGTGGATTGGCGAAGCAAAGCGGAGAAAATGAAAATTCCGCAGGACCCCGAGACCGGCATTTACGAGGAGCACGACGGTTTCTTCGATATGCCCCATCTCGACATTCATTCGATTCCGGTGACGGAATTTCCGCTCTATTCGCATTGGTCGTACGATCGTCTGTACCGATACGACATGATCAAGCAGCCGGATGTGCTCATGTTCATGTTCCTATACAGCGGAGACTACACGATAGCCGAGAAAATCGCCAACTACGAGTATTACGAATCGCGCTGCATCCATGAGTCCTCGCTCTCCCCTTCCATCCACTCCATTCTGGCCGCGGAGATCGGGAAGGAAGCGGAGGCCTACAGCTTTTTCGAATTTGCGACTCGGCTCGATCTGGACAACTACAACCGCAATACGCGTGAGGGCCTGCATACAACCTCCATCGCCGCCGCTTGGATGAACATCGTCTACGGCTTCGGGGGCATGCGCTCCGACGGCGGGCGTCTCTCGTTCCGCCCTACCCTTCCTGCGCGCTGGGACGGCTATAGCTTCCCGGTCTCCTACAAGGAATCCAAGTTGCTCGTGGAAGTCGACAAACAACGCGTTTCCATTAAGGTCGTCTCCGGCAATCCGGTGGACATTGCGATCTATGGGCGTAGCTGCAGCATCGACTCCACGGGCATGACGTTCGAGCTTGAACAGCTTGTTGGGCAATAATTCTCATGGAGAAGCCTGCTGGGAAAAATAAGACGCCCGCAACCGATCGTTACAAATCGGTTGCGGGCGTCTTCATTTAATAAAGCTTTTACGAGTGCTCGTCCGCTCCAATATCAACGCTGGACCCTTGCACTCGTGCGTCTCCGTCTATATCGGAGGTCCCGATAATAGACAGATCGATTACTCCCGCATTGATGGCCGGGGAAGACGCCGTCAGATGCAAATCTCCGGTTGAGGCACTCACCAAGAGCGGATCGGTGAACAAAGAGTTGGCATCGTTGCCGCTCGCCGTCTTGTAGGCGGAGAACCCGGTGTAGGTCACGCCCTTCCAGCGCCACTTGGCCCCGGCCGAGCCGCCCGGAGCATCAAACAGATTGTAGTCGATGACATTCCCGCTGTTGAGCGTATAGTCGTTAAAGAACAGAATATTGCTGGAGCTGGCCACCATAATATTGTTCTTTACGATATTGTTCTTCGTATCGTATTGAATGAGAAGCTGCCCGCCGTTTAAACCCTTCGTATCGTTCTTGTACAGGGTGTTCCCTACAATCGTGCAATTGACGGTAGAGCCTCGCCCGGTATCGTAGCCCCCCATCGCGATCCCCGTATAATTGTTGTTGTAGACAAAATTGTTGCGAACGGTAATTCCGCTGGTCGACTTGCCGGCATGCTCGCTGGCGATTTCGATGCCGATATCGTTGTTGTAGCTGTAGTTCCCCTCGATAAGGCTGTCCTTGCCGCCGTCCACGTAAATGCCGTCTGCGCCATACTCGCCGTTGGGAAGCGTACGTCCATACGAAGGATTGTAATTGGTCGTGATGTTGTAGACAGTATTCCCTCTGACAGTGCCATTTCTAGCCTGATCGTAAGCCGTAGAAGGGGCGGTCCCCTCGAAGCCGATCAGATCGATGCCGATGTTGTCATTGTCGTGGATCAGATTGTTTGTAATATAGAAAGTATCGACATTGCCGTTAACGACCAGCGATTCGCTGGAGCCGAGCACCAGATTGTACAGCTCGTTCCCGTCTATGGTCAAATTGTTCAGAGAGGCAGGAGCCTTCGTTCCATATACGGCAATTCCGTGGGCATCGCGACCTGCCAGATTCGAGCCTAGCGTTGCCGTATTTTTAATATCGTGAATTTTGTTGTTGCGAATTTCGATTTGGCTGCCCGCACCGTGGATCTGGATGCCCATTGGCACTCTGTTCTTCGTACTCGTCTGAAAATTGCGGATTTCAAAGCCTTTGACGACGATATAGCTGGCATCCTTGATCTCAATCAGGCTGTCTTCGGAGGCTACGCTCAGCCCCGTCCCGTCCAGAATGGCCGCCTGCGAAGCGTAATTCTGGAAGGTGATCGGTCCGGCCGAAGCGGTGCCCGATCGGGTGATTTTCAGCTTCTGATTGTATACGCCTCCCATTACGTGTACCGTGCTTCCTGCCGGAACGGTATTGGCGGCATGCTGTAGCGTTTTCCAGGCTGTCGACGTGCTCGTCCCGGCATTGGCGTCGCTTCCGGTGGTCGATACGTAATAATCCGCGCCGGCAGCATAGACTCGGTGATCTGACGTTACAGCCGAAGAAATTCCGAGTACTACCATCATTGCCGCAAGCAAGACCATCCACTTCTTCATCCTCATTCATCTCCCATTCGCCGTTTTTTAAAGCCGGTTTACCGTCTGCATGAAGTCGCTCAAGCTGCGATCGAACCAACCTTGCCCAGGTCGGCATCACCTCCCTTCCCTATCGGTGCAGTCTCGCCGTATCCGCGAATGTATCGCTCAACGCCGTCCCGCAATAAACTGCAGCACTTCGTCCGCCGTGGGCGCTCCTTTAACGCCTCCTATGCGAAGGGTCGCCATTGCGCCGCAGGCCGACGCGAAACGGAGACATTCCTCGGCCGACGCTTTGTGCAAGCGCGCGTATAGAAATCCGGCGTTGAAGGAGTCTCCCGCGCCTGTCGTATCGATCGGCGATACGCGATACGCTTCGGCGTGAATCCATGCCCCCGAAGACGGCAGCAAAGACGCCCCCTCGCCGCCGCGCTTCAAAGCTACGAACCCCCGTTTCTCAGGAAGGGCGTTCGCCAGCTCTTCAGGGTCCGAGGACCCGAAAATATGCTCGGCCTCCGTCTCGCTCGGTATGAAATAATCGGTATGAGCCAACAGCGAAGCAATGATCTCGCGATCCCAGCGCTCATGCGGATCATATCCGGTATCGAAACTGGTCGTCACCCCCGCCTGCCTAACTTGACGGAACACCTCTTGCCAATGCGGCTTCATACCCTCCTGCAGGAAGAACGAGCCGAAATGAAGATGATCTGCTTCGCGGGCAATTTCGGTTAGAGGAATAAGACTCGGTTCCACTAAAGGAATCGTACCCATGTAGGTCAACAGCGAACGGTCCGTCGGATTGGACAACGAGAAGGTAACGCCGGTCTTCTCCCGATCCGTAATCGCCACGTAATCGGTGTTGACGCCATATTGTTTTAGCTGCTCGATGCAGAAGCGACCGTACTCGTCATTGCCTGCGATGGAGACAAACCTTACCTCCACGCCCAATCGGGCGAGCACGCACGCGGTTATGGCCGATGAGGAACCGAGCGTCAGCTCGAAATGCTCGATCAGCTTTTCCTTGTTCGGCTCCGGCTTCACGTCCGGCCCGGACAGTATCGCATCGGGATTCAGTTCCCCTACAATGTAGACGACTTTGCTCATATCAGTTCCCTCTCTCTAATTCGTGGAATGCTTTGTTTTTCGAAATGTCAGCCACACCGCGGCGCCTTGCAGAGCTCCCGCGCAAGCGAACGCGATCCAGAGCGCCTCCGCCCGCAGCGAGTCGGCGAATGGAAGCAGAACGACCAAGGGGACGACCCGGCCGAAGTTCAGCAGCGATTCGTACAGGACGACGGATTCGATCCGAAACGCCCCCTTCAGCGGCAGCTTGTCCGTCTCGGCAAAAAAGCGGGAAATAAACGTATTGTGATAGACCGGATTCAGACAGGCGACAACGACCAAAAACACAAGAGCCTGTACCGTCCCCGTCCCTCCGGACAGGAGCAGCGCGCCAAGCGCGATGCCGAAGGAGCACACCCCCATATAGACGGGAGCGCGTTCCATCGTCCCCTTGCGGGACATGTAAAAGCTCGACGCTACCGAGACGAGCGATGTCGCCGCCAGCGCAATGCTGACGACATTCTCGCGTTCGAACACCTCGTAGAGCAGCAGCGCCGGAATGAAGAGCGTGAGTCCTTCCAGAAATCCGGTGCAGAACCACAGCCCTAGCAGCTTTGCCCATTGCGAGTTTCGCCGAGCCATCGCCCCGGTCAAGCCAAGCAAATAACGTCTTCGCCTTGAGGGCAGCTTGCCGATAAAGAGGGAGATCGCGAACACTGCCGCGAACACCGCCAAGGTTAAGCCAAAGGCATACAGATAGCCGGTTAATCTCGCGCTTCCGCCGATCAGCCATCCGCCCGCGAGAGGACCGATCAAGCCGGCCCCTGTCAGCATGACCGTGCTGATGCCGACATATCGGACTCGATTCATCTTGGCCGACACGTCGTACAGCAGCACCAGAATACCGGCCCAGTAGAATCCGACGGCAAGCCCTTGGCAAAGCGCGATCGCACCGTAAACCTCGATAATTCCGTCGCCAAGCGTCAGAATAAGCACGAAAAACATCATGTGCAGAATCAGGCTGATTCTCAGAGTATGCAGCCGATCATAGCGTTTCGCGAACCAGCCCCCGATCCAGAATCCGAGCGGCGTCAATGCGTAGAAGAGCGCATTGTAAATGAGATTAAGCGCAAACGATTCGCTCAGCCGCAGAAAATAAATGTTGAAGAACGTCAGAGATACCGAGCTTCCGAAAATAAACAGCCCGTGCATCGCCAAAGCCAAGGCCGCCTCCCGTGGCATGCGTTCCTTCCGAATAACCATGCGTCAAGCTCCCCTGGAACTGGGACGAACGATCAACCGGTTTCACTTAAATCCGGTCATCGTCAGTCCTTTGATGAATTGCTTCTGGAAGATGAGGAAGATGATGACCACAGGAATCATGATCAGCACCGCCGCCGACATGACCACGTTATAGTTCACGACATTTTGCCCGTTGAAAAATACGAGCGCAAGCGGAACGGTCATCTTCGACTCTTCATTCAAAATAATCAACGGCCATAAATAGTTGTTCCATGCAGCCATGAACGAGAAGATCGCGAGCGCCGACAACGCCGGCTTGATCTGCGGAAGAACAAGCGACCAGAACGTACGGAATTCGGACGCTCCATCCATGCGGGCGGCTTCGATCAATTCGTTCGGAATCGCCTCGATGAATTGCTTCGCCAGGAAAACGCCGAATGCGCTCACAAGATAAGGAATGACGATCGCCGACAGATCGTTAACCAGGTTCAGCTTGGAGATGATGATGTAGGTCGGCACCATCACGATTTGAAAAGGAACCATCATCGTCGCCAGAATAACGACGAACAGCAAGCGTTTGCCCCGGAAACGGAATTTGGCGAAGATATAGCCGGCCAACGCGCTGGTGAACATCGCTCCGATCGTAACGATGGCCGAAGTCGACAAGCTGTTCAGGAACCAGCGAAAAAAAGGCACCTCTCCAAGCACTTTTTTGTAGCCCGACAGCGTCGGCTCCTGAGGCAGCAGATGATTGGAGGCGGTCAATATTTCCGAATTGCTCTTGAACGAGGTCAGTATCATCCACAGGTAGGGCACGAACATAAGCAAAGACCCGATCAACAAAGTCGTAAATAGCAGCATATACGACCATTTCCATTTTTTCGTCCGCATGTCGCCCTCCTTAATGCTCCCACTGAGATCTGCCGATCCGCATCTGGATCAGGGTCAGAACAAGGATAATGATCAGCATGACGAATGCCATAGCAGACGCATAGCTCATATTCATGTACGTGAAGGCCTGGTCGTAAATGTTGAGAGCCAGCACGTAGGTTTCGTAAAGCGGTCCGCCCTTGGTCATGATCTGGAACTGGGGGAACATCTGAAAATAAGAGATGCTGGTCATAATGAACACAAACAGCATGGTACGGCTAAGCATGGGAAGCGTGATGCTCCAAAACACATGCCAGGGAGAGGCTCCGTCCAATTCCGCCGCTTCGTAGAGCGATTCGGGAATCGAGTCGAGTCCAGCCATGAACAGCACGATGTTATACCCAACGTCGGCCCACAACGTCATAATAATAATGGACAGAAGCGCTGTGGAAGGATCCGTCAGCCAATCGACGGAAGGCAATCCGAGCATGCCGAGAGCCATGTTCACGACTCCGCTGTCGGCGTTGAACATCGTTGTCCAGATGACGGCGGAGCCGGCCAACGGTGCGATTGCGGGAAGGAAAAACATCGTGCGAAAGCTGTTTTTCCAGAAACGGCCGCGAATCTTGTTAATGCCTATGGCAATAAGCAGCGTAAAGGCGATATTCGCCGGAATGGCCACCGCTACGAAAGTGAAGGTGACGCGCAGAGATTTATAGAACATCTCGTCGGACAGAAGCTCCCGAATATGCTTCAGGCCCGCGAATGGAACAGACGAGGATAACGGCGAATAATCGAAAAGCATCAATACGGTGCCGATTCCGATGGGTATGACGGAGAACACCAAAAATAACAGGACAATCGGCGTCAGCGATAGGAAGATAAACCTTCGTTCCGACACTTGCTGTTTGGACATCTGTAGTCGCCTCCAAATCTAAGCGCCGGGAAGCCGCTCGCCCGCTCCCGACGCTTTCTCGTCGCTTACTGCTTGGACTTCAGCATCTTGTTGATGTCGTCTTCCGTCTTCTTCAGGCCGTCCTTCACGCTGACTTTCCCATAGACAATTTGGGCATACGTATCGTTGATCACCTTGAAGAAATAGTCGCGGTCGGCCAGCGGACCGATCCAGCGGCCGTGAGGAAGGACATCGAGCGCCGCTTTCACGATCGGAGCGCTCTCCAGATACTTCGGATCTTCGGCGACTTTCTTGTTGGCCGGAATGGACGAGGTGCGAAGATTCCAGGCGAACGCGTTCTCGTCCTTCATCATGAATTGCACGAACTCCCAGGCGGCTTCGGCATTGGCGCTTTGCTTGGATACGACTTCTCCCCAGCCGGATTCGGCGCTAAATACTGCAGGTCCGTCGCTATAGGAAGGGACCGGCATATAATCGAAATCCTGAACATTAAACGTGTTATGGCCTTCCGCAATTGTCCACGGCCCTGCCGTCGTCATCGCCGACAAGCCTTTGAAGAACACCATGTAAGGCTCTTCCGGCGTCCCAAGCTTGGTCAGGTCGGTGACTTGATGAACATTGACCAGGTCGACCAGCTCTTGCATCGCTTTCTCCGCTTCCGGAGTGGAGAAGTTCACCTGCGTCTGATCCTGATTCCAGAAATCGGCGCCCTGCTGCTGGATAAGCGCGAGGAAATAGAAAACGACGCTGTCGTTGGACGTAATGTCCAGCCCCCGGACGGAGATTTTGCCGCCTTCGCGTTTGGTCAATTTCTTGGCGTCTTCAATGAGTTCCGCCCAGGTAGCCGGGTCCTTATCGATTCCGGCTTCTTCGAACAGCTTGGGGTACCGCAGAGCCGCCCCGTTCTCCATGTTGAATTCGTGCGGCACGCCGTACACTTGGCCTTCATACTCGAAGCCGCCGATCGCCGCCGGATAAACCTCCGCCTGCAGCTCCGCTCCGTTCGCCGCCGGCTCCAACAGCCCGTTTTTCGCATATTCCCGAACCCAGGTACCGAACATTTGCACGATATCCGGAGCCGTTTTCGTATTCATGGTCACCCGGATTTTTTGGACGAAGGCATCGTAAGGAAACACCTGAAGATCAATAGTGACGTTGGGCTTCACTTTCTTGTAATCTTCGATCAGCTTTTTGTTGGCTTCGACGAACGAGGGGTTCTCATGAACCCACCAGACCAGCTTGATCGGTTTGTCTCCATCCTTGCCCCCCGTCTCCCCGGTCGCATTGCCTCCGCCCGAGCAACCGGCGAGCGCCAGGCTTCCCATTAACATCAGAGCTACGATCAATAAAAGCGCTTTTTTCATGAAACGTTCCCCCTAATGAAATTGATATATGAAAGACATGCTTATTGCCGAAGATTAGCGCAGCTCTGCGATGAAAGGCTTCTCCGCATCGTACAATTCATTGAACATCGATTGAATTTCGTCGAGAGAGCAGACAGCGGACGTAAGCGGATCGATCATCAGCGCGTGCATCGCGGCTTCCTTGTCGTTATTCAGCACGGCGGTTACCGCGAGTTCGAAGAAGGCCATATTGCTGCGGCACAGGGCGGCCAAGTGCTCGGGAAGCTTGCCGAAATGGGTTGGATGAATGCCGTTTCGATCGATCAGGCAAGCGACCTCGACGACTCCGTCATTCGAAAGATTGTCGATCAGACCGGTATTGGCGACGTTTCCATAGATGACCTTAGGCGTATGATTAATCATGGCATCCATGATTACGGCCGCATATTCATTGGAGGATTCGAAGCTGATCTCTTCTTGGCCTGAGATGCGGCGCAAGATCTGCTCGTCGTTCTCCTGTCTCCAGGTCGGCCAATTGTTGGCGTAGAACCCGGTTCCGCCGTTGTATCCGACGCCGCAATGGCGCTCCAGCAAATCTTCGCGCTTCCGGTAATACGGAATGTACTCCGAGAAATGGCCGCTTGACTCGGATACGAACGCGCCCAGGTACTTCATGGCGTCCAATCTTACCGGATCCCTCCTCAGCAGTTCGGGATTTTTCATCCTCTCTTTAAGCTCGGGATACAAATCCTGTCCGTTCCGCGACAATTCCACAAACCAGGACATATGGTTAATGCCGCCCGCTCTCCATTTCAATTCCTCGTATGGAATGTCCAAATATTTCGCGAGCTGCGCAGACGTGTTCTGAATGGAATGGCACAGCCCGACCACGGGGATTTCTGTCGTTTTGACGGTGGCAAGCGTAACGGCGGACATCGGATTCGTATAGTTCAGGATGACGCATTCCGGACAGTAGGCTTCTATATCGCGAATGATATCCAGCCAGGCCGGAAGCGTTCTCAACGTTTTGAACAGCCCTCCGGGTCCGAGCGTGTCGCCGATGCATTGCTTGACGCCATACTTCAAGGGAATCTCATACTCGTACTTAACGGTTTGCAGCCCGTGGACTTCGATTTGATTAATGACGAAATTCGAGCCGGGAAGCACTTCTTTGCGATCTGTGGAAGCCGTTACTCGCCACTTCCTGCCGGCAAGAGAAACAACCTTCTCCACCAGTTGTCTGGCCAGATCCAACCGGACGGGATCAAGATCGATCAGACCAATGATCACGTCGTCGCCCAGATTTGCAATATTCGTCATATCCACGACGATATCTTTAGTAAAACTGCTGCCTGCGCCTATAATCGTCACTTTGTTCATCGTTATTCCCCTTTTCGTAGCTTTTTGGGCGCAATAATTTCAGGAAACGCAAAATATTTGCCCAAAGTTTTCTACAACAATCTTATTGTTTTGGGGCAAATTTGTCAATGAAAAATTGATATTAAAACAACAGACGAAAGGAATCGACTATTCGTTGTACTCCGACATAGCAAAAAAGCCGTTCTCCTCAGCGGGAGAACGGCCCCTTAATCATTGTCTACTCGGCAAAATCTGCTACCCTCGGAGTATTCAGACACGCCCTAGTCTTTTGTCGAAGAGCGCCTGATTTTCAGTTCATAAGGAAGCAGCGCTCTGATCGGAAAGTACAGTCTTCCTTCCAGGTACTCGGACAACAAGTAAGCCGCCGTTTGGCCGATCTCATATTTGGGAACATGAATGGTGGATAGCGGTGGAGAAGTATATTGCGAAATATCGATATTGTCGACTCCGAAGAAGGCTATGTCGTCGGGCACGCGCAGGCCGACTTCCGTAACCGCGCGCATGGCTGCGATTGCCATGACATCGCTTGCTACGAAGAAGGCGGTAGGCAGTTCCTCTCGCGGCACCTCATTCACCAACCGGCTCATCAATTCAAAGCTGTTTTCAATTTGCCACTCGGCGTTCAAAATCCATTTCGGCTCCGGTTCAATGTCGGCTTCAAGCAGCGCGTAACGATAGCCCCGAAACCTCTTCTCGCGATAGATGTCCCCCGACAGTCCCAAGCCGCCGATAAAGCCGATTTTCCGGTGCCCCTGCTCGATCAGATGCCGAACTGCCGCCTGGGAAGCAGACACTCTGTCATAGGAAACCGTAGGAATGGTCGGATCGTTCACGTCGACGCCGACAATAACCGGTATATGCTTCTTGATGGCTTCATAGATCGGAGGGTCTATGCCTTCGATAATAATTAAGCCGTCTATCCGGCTGTCTTGAATGATTTGCTGCTGCACCGAAGGATCTCGCAGCTCGTCCCTCGTATGAATAAAAGACAGCTCATAACCTCTGTCGGCCAGTCCTTTCTCTATTCCTTTCAAAACAAGAGAGAAGTACGGATACGAGTAATTTTCCTGGGGAAGCGAGATAATGCAGCCTGCCCGCTTCGTAACCGCCGGCTTTGCGCCCTCGTCCCCTATCGGTCGCCTAGACCACCCTCTGGTTCGGTAGCCAAGCTCTTCGGCGGTGATCAGGATTTTTTTCTTCGTAACGGCGTTGACAATTTTGCTGTCATCGTTGTTCAACACTCGAGAAACGGTCGAAATCGAGACGCCCACTTTTTCGGCAATATCTTTTAAAGTAGCCACTGTTTCACCGCCTTAAATTTTTGGGCCCAAATCGAACCTCTTTATCATAGCGAATACAGGACGTTCCTGTCAAACTGTAATTACTCGGCATTCTATTCGGCGAGCGGTGTTGCATACTTTGCAGCATTCGCAGAAAAAAAGGCTTGAAGATCAAAGAAAACAAAGAGAAAGCGCCCAACGAGGGACGCTCTCTTATATTAGCCCTTTGTTTGGATGCGCGAACTACCCCCTCCTTATTCGACTCACATTCCGATTCATCAGATGACGAACGACTCCGCGAAAGATCGTTTTCCTGAGTGGGCTTAGCGCTTGTTGATGAACGAAGAAGAAAGCGTCGGGACTGTCGTAGATTCCAAAATCACGGACGATCCCTTCCTTTTGCACGTAAGTGTCGCTCTCGTTCCAGTACACGGCTGGATTCTGAAAATTGTCTGTCGCAACGCCATAACCGCAAAAGGAGCCTGTGCACTGCCCAAATTTTTGCTGAAGCTTGGTCAAGTAAGGGATGTCCAAAATAAATCCTTCGATATTCAGCCACTTGTCTTCATAGCGCACTTCGACCCAGCTGTGAACGATCTCCCGGGGCGACATCCGGTAATACCATCCTCTCATCGCTCCCTTTTGCAGCTTTTTGTCGATGGTAAACCCGTGCATCCGGCAAGACACCCCCACGGCCCGCAGCAGTGCCATAAAAAGCACCCCTTTCGTATTGCACTGGCCGTAGCCATCCCGCAGTACCTCGGAGGCTGGAATATCGTCCGCCCTGTTATAGCCGAATAGAACGTCGTCGCGGACGTAGTTATAGATGCCAAGAATCCGTTCTTTCATGGGCAAACGATCCCACTTGCGGCTGTGAACCAGCTGTTGGATCGTTGGATGGGAGTAATTCAGCAGTTCCGTTTCCTTCAAGTATGCATTCATTGGAAACACCTCCTGCATCAAGTGTACCGTTCATGCAGGCAGGAAACTTGCAAAAAGACGCTATCTTTGCGAATATCCTTCGCATTCATCCCTAATAGTCTTTTACTCGTAGCAGCCAAATGCGAGGGGCTGTCGAACCCCGCCGTCATCGCCGCATCGGTAATGCTTAGGCCTTGGAAAATCAGGTAGGATGCCTTCTGAAGCTTGTGCAGCAGCATATATCCGCTAAGCGATATGCCGGTATTTTCCTTAAAGAGATGCGACAATCTGCTGTTGGACAAACTTAATTTACGGGCATACAGACTGACGGAGTGCTCGGAGTCGGTGCAATCTTTTACCAACTGAATAAACTCTCTTATCCTGGAATCCGTAATTGCGGTCTTCGTCCGTTCCACACCCATAAGCGCCGTAAGCTGTTCCAGAAAAGCAATATAGCTGTCCGTATCTTTAACATGGGGATGCTCACTTTGCACCAACTCGCTCATCGTTCTCACCGTCTCTGTCGGGAGCACAGCATACTTACGCTCGCCTATGTATCGCTTAAAGCTCGCCGCCATATCGGAGGTGCTGTCCATAAGCAGCAGCAATAAAGGGCGACCCGCTCCCTGCAATCGATGAACAACGTTCGAATCGATGAGAATGCCGGAACAGCCTACAACTTGTCCCTCCACCTCGATCTCAAGCTCGTCCTCCAAGGAAATTGTCAGCTGCAAAAAGGTATGCCCATGCTCGTCCGCATCAATCTTATCGGATAATATTAGCAGGTGATGCTCCGCACCGTACAAAATCATCATTTTACGATCACTCCACGTTAATCTCGAATTTGGACGAGACGGATATCACACGGATGTATGGATCTCGAAAACAACAAGGAATTGAAAAGAAGGAATTCCTTATAAAAGGGTAGAAGTAATTGATATGTGATATTTTTGAAGATATGGAAGCATTTCAAGTCACTTAAGGAATTATGAAATCGAACCAAGGGTGGAGGAAACGAGAATATGGCGAACTCGAAGCGATTAGCAATCAACGATAAACCCGAAATCTTAAGTTATTCGTCCCATGCTAAGACATTGGCCATTCTTTCAACGGATAAACGCTACGAAGCCTGGTTCCACAGCAACTATATCCAACTTATATGCGAAAAAGACTTTAAGGACAAGGGTATTCATCTAGACTTTTACTTGGGTCCCTCTAAGGATTTCAACTTTTATGTGAATAATCCTTGGCTTTACTCACAAACGATCAAGAAAGAAATGGTCAATCATCTAACCGATAATATTACAGAATTTGCGATTTCCTGTATTGATAGGAACTACTATGTAGACTTGCATTTGGATCAACATTTCGTAGCAAATGACCCCGGCTTTCATTTTGAACCCCACCAATTTTATCATGACACATTGGTTTTTGGATATAATCGCAGCGAGCAGTACTTTGATATCTTGGGGTATAATCCATTTTACAAATCGCTAAAAATCTCTTTTTCCGACTTCGACAGTGCCTATCGAAATTGTCCGATAGAAAAATGGTACACGGTTTTATATTTATACCATTACGAAAAGAAGCGCCCAGGCTCGCAAAGTAAAGATTATATATTGGATGTAACCTGGATCGCGGATTCTTTAAAGGGCTATTTAAACTCTACTGATCATACACGCTTATTTGCGATGTTCGATTCAGGAAGAAACAACCTTGCCTTTGGAATGGATGTCTATCATTACTATAAATTAAATTTAAAGTCAGGCGATTTTTGGGAAGATATACGACCGCTATATGTATTGTGGGAACACAAGAAATGCATGCTTTCAAGGATTCAGTATTTATACGATCACCATTATTTGAGTCAAAGTAATTATGCGTATCTAAAGGTTCAGTTTGAAGAAATCAAAAACTTGGCGGAATTCATTAAGGTAACCCAGTTAAAAGCCTTAATATCCAAAGATCATAAGATCATAGAAAAAATTATTTTTAATTGTCTTGATGAAATCGCTAGTAAAGAACACAAGGCAATAAATGAGCTTATATCTGCCTTGGAATTACCTCTCCACGACTAAGTTAGATCGATCAATCCCTTGTCGGAGCTATGGGATAGCCTTCTTCATCAATAAAAAAACACAAGCTTGAAGGTGATTAACCCTCAACTTGTGTTTTTTGTTACTTATATCGGCAGATGAATTCGGACAATTTGATCCCAAAGGCGTTTACTGCGGTTCCTTCAACCATCGGAACGGCGTCGTCTCAAAAAACAGATCCGGATTCACCGGAACATCATGTGCAAAGAAGGTGAAATGCAGATGGGGGCCGGTAGAGAAACCGGTTGAACCGACAAGGCCGATAATATCGCCTTTTTTAACGGTATCTCCGGCGGCGACCTGAATCTCCGACAAATGCGCATATTGGGAAAACAGCCCCATCCCATGATCGAGGTAAATCGTGTTCCCCGATAAATACAATTCGTCCGCCAGCGCCACGACGCCGTCGTTCGTCGCCTTAATCGGCGTTCCTTCCGGAACCGCCAGATCGATCGCCATATGCGAATTGCTCAGCTTGCCGTTCACGTAACGCGTATACCCGAAAGGCGTCGACAGCCGCCCTTTCAGCGGCGCTATGAATTCCGCATCGAACAGGAAGGCGGGAGCCGAATTCACTCGGGCGGCGGCGACTTTCTTCTGATCGGCCTCGATCCGCTCGGTATTCCGCCTCATGCTCTCCATCTGCTCCGACACCTTCAAATGCTGCGTCTTGAACTCCTTCTCCTCCACAGTCAGCTTGCTGTCGCCAATCGCGTATGCTCCCGGCTCCGTTGACCGAGGGATAGGAAGGTATGTAAAATATCCGGCTTTAAACGGCTGAAGCTGATAGGTCTTCCCTTGCCACTCCAACTCGCCCGGCTCGCTATGACGTACTAGCACAGCATCCCCGGGAACCGTTCGATCCGGCAGCAGCGTCCAGCCCGGCTTCATTGCCTGCTGCGCCAGCTGCGGCGATCCATACAACGCCGTTTCTTCCTCCCTATGCTCGCGCCGGGCCTTTTCTTCCTCCATCTTTGCGCGCAGCTCGGCAGTCACCTCATCATGCCAAGTCTGCCCTCCATCGACGGTAACAAGCAAAGGCATGACTAGCCCGCTTCCTTCTGCTGCCAGCGCCCAGCCAATTGGTCCGGAGACGGGCTGTGCTCGCTTCACTGCGACCTGCCCGCCCTTGTAGTCGACTGTCTGGCCGGGAGAAAATTCGGAATAAGCCGCCTCAATTGTACCTATCGACTGCTCAACCTCTTTCGCAAGCTTCTCTGCGGCTCCCACGGCGTTCTTTTCCCCAGCCACGTCTTCGTCAATCGGTTCGCGCCAGTCCGGTCCCGCCTTCTGCCAATGAGCGCCTCCGTCTTTGGTCACCATAACCGCGCCATCGGCATACCGAAACCAGCCCGCATCCAGATCGAGCATGCGAAACTCGACGATATCGTGCACGGGCGTAGCCTCATCCTCCTGCGAAGCCGATGGCATCGCATTCGCTCCGTCCGCGGTCTCGGATGATGTTATCTTTTCGGGCTTGGCACTCTGGTCATATAACAACCACGCGGCTCCTAACGCCACGACCAGCGCTGCTCCCAGCAATACCCGCTTCTTCATTACACGTAATCCTCCTTGAAGTACATAGCTATAATTCAATTATAACTGAGTATCGGGGAAAGGAAACCTGACGCCCCTCATACAGAGCAGGCAAGGCTGTCACGACTGCGTGACAACCACCCATGCCTGCGTATAACAAAAAAACGCAATCCCCTAGGACTGCGTAATGGTGCTCGTTAACTTTTGCGCAACAATTGGTTTGGACTGACCTGTCCCGAAATCTGTCTATTCAATCCAAGCGTGAACAATAGCTCCATAATCGTCTTTAGTTCTTCATACGTGCGTCGAACGGCTTTCTCCGATATGGGACGAAATCCTTGAATTTCGAACAGATCCATCCTGTGAATCGCGAGAGCGAACAGACCGTCGTGCAGACTGATTGCAATTTTCTTCCTCGGAAATATCTTTTTTAACAGAAGAAGCCTCTCCAGCATATTCGCTGGCAGCAAGTACCGAGCCAGCGTTTCATCGTTCGTGCGGACTTTATAAAAACGGTTAAATGCGATGTCGTCGGTACGCATCATCTCCAAACCAGGCAATTTGCGCAATTTCAACTTATAATTGCGGGCGGTTCTTCCGCGGGATTCGATGATCGTCGTGCCTTCGAACGACTTAGGGAAATCGGCAATGAATACGAAGCCTTGAAAGTTAAGCATCGAGCGCTTATTCGCGTATTCGTCATTGGACGTGTACTCCTCATAGGAGGAAATTTCCGAATAATGAAACCTGATCTCCCCTAGTCTCCCGGAGATATGGTCCTCCCCCTCAAGGCCATTGATCTTCAGATGATCGAATAGCTTCGTCCGCTTCAGCAGCCTGTGACCGACGTATTTCTCCATTTCGTAGTCGCACTGGTAATCTTCTCCGCGATCGATTGCATCATTCATTCCTTGCTTCAACTTGTCCAGCAAAATCGGGATAATTCTTTGCTTATATTCCGCGCTGTAATCTTTCCACAGGTTTTTCTTGGCACGATAAAAGACATAACCCGCAGCGATGGAGGCGGTCAAGCCAAACAACATCACTTCAAAAAAAGATTCTTCGTCTACTGCAAAATCTACAATGTACAGCAGGAAAGCTACAGTCGCCAACAAACAACCGGCATAGATTACGTATTTTCTCAAATGTCGATTTCTCATCCGCTCATACTCGGGATTAGTAGAAAAACTTGATATTTCGCCGGCAATCTCGCTTGCGAACTCCTCATAGGGGGGAATCACGACCGCATCCGTCTCCATTCAAGCTGCATATTTTCCTTTATCATAGGAGATACGTCGATAATTGTCGAGAATTTTTGCCGCTAATCGAGAAGAAGATCCCCGGGGCCTTTGTCGGCTCGCTGGGGATCTTCTTGTGTACCGGCTTTTAATCATCCAATAAACGTCCATTATCGTGCCATTGACCGTACACTTTGTTTTCTCTGGTATTGGCAATGAATTTGTCTAAACGGCTTCGATACAATTCCGGCTGGCTCTTAACGCTTTGTATCGTATCGATTCTTATTCTTTTATAAAGATCGGGGAAAGCCACGAAATTATCGTACACTTGCTTATCCTCTTTGAGCCTTTGCTCTATCTCTTCGGGGATTCTAAAAGAACGATGATCCATGTCGGGAAGAACTCTTCTTCCTTCGTCTCTCATTAGCCCCAACTGTTCAAGACGTCGGACGCGTTCTTTATTTAATTCGGTCCATGAACTTTTTTTACTTCTGGGAGATAACCTTTGAGCCATCGTCTTTTCGGAATATTTCTTCTTGGTTCCATCGATCCATCCGAAGCACAATGCCTCTTCGACTGCGTCCAAATACAGCAACGTACCGGGGGTAGGCGTCATACTGACCAATATCCAGCAGCACTTTTCCGCCTTACCGTTGTTCAGCAGCCAATCCCTTAACTCCTCCCTCGATGTTACCGGGACCAGATTTTCAATCTCCATAGTCGGATTTCATTTTATCGGCAATTATTTTGTCGAGAAATAGATCTGCGTCGCTATTGAATTTCCAAACGATCCCGAATTTATCAACCAGCATTCCAAAACACGAAGACCAAGGCATACTGGATAAAGGCATCGTAACATATCCGCCAACCGACAAATTATTAAAGTATTCCTCCAGCTTTTGTTTATCCTCTATGACTAGACTTATCAGTACGTTATTTCCTTTCACCACTTCGCCTGTTACCCTCTTCATCGAAGGCAGAATATCCGACAGCATGATTTTCCCGCCTGCGAATTCGATTGAAGACTCCATGATCATATTTAACTCATCTTCCGGCAAGGGATAGTTCGGATCTTGAGGAAAATCCTTAAACTTCACTTTCTTCACTTCATTCGCGATTAAAGCCTCCGCATAAAATTCAATCGCTTGTTCCGCAACTCCATCTAGATTTAAGTAAGCAATAGCCGACATAAACAAAACCTCCTCTTGTGATACCTGTAGTATAATAGATCAAAGGTGACAGCTGTATGTCACCATTCAAGATGAGATAGGGGAAACGAGGGGGAAAATATGGACAAGGTCGAGAGACTCATTTCAATCATCATGATATTGCTGAAAAAGGAGATCGTCTCTGCGACACAATTCGCGCAATTATTTCAAGTGTCCAAAAGAACGATTCTTCGCGATATGGAAACGCTGAGTTTAGCCAACATCCCGATTTATTCGATCAACGGAGTTCATGGCGGCTACGGGATTTTGGAGGAATACAAGGTGGATAAACGTCTTTTAAGCAGCTCCGACCTTGAGAATATATTGACTGCATTAAGCGGTTTTGAAAAGATTCTAATTAGCGAAGAAGTTGAAACGACGATAAAAAAAATAGAGGCGATGGTTAGCCCATTGTCTCTGAAAAATTCAATACAGTTGTCCTTCTATGATTGGGAGGGACGTTCCGAGATCCTTCAAACCTTGAAACTCTGTCAACAAGCCATCTTAATGAGAAGGCTGGTTTCATTTGATTATATCGATAAAAATGGCGCCACAACGAATAGAACGGTCGAGCCGTATCAGCTTCATTTTAGCGAAACGAGTTGGTATTTGAAAGGCTTCTGTTTACAGCGTATGGGATATCGAACGTTTAAATTGTCTCGGATCGATCGCCTCGATATGGATGAAAAAACGTTTAAGCCCCGAGAATACTTATTAGAACAAGAACTCGGTACCGCTTATCAACCGCAACTTGTCGCGATTAAAGCCTTGATTTCGCCAGCCGTCAAAGATCAATTCATTGAGCGGTACGGTCGGAAGAGTATTGAAAATTATAATTCCGAATATTTATTGGCAACCATCGATATCCCTCATAACAGTACGGGTTTTCAGTTTTTAGCAAGTTTCGGCACTAATCTAGAAGTCGTTGAACCGAAAAGCTATGTCGATGACTTTCGAAATTATTTAAACAAAATGATAGAGAAATATTTGTGAAAAGGTGGCTGGAGGGAGCCTATTTTACGCAAATGACTTTGCCTTTCGTCATATTGATCAATTGCTCGGGCGTTAATTGAAACACTGCTCTTGGATGTCCGGCCGCAGCCCATATCTCGTCATACTGAAGCAAATCTTCGTCAATCAGTGTGAGGAGCGATTTTACATGCCCCAGCGGCGGTACCCCGCCAATCACAAATCCCGTTTGTTCACGGACATAATCGGCGTCGGCTTTACCTAATTTCTCGCCAATCAGATGGCCGATCCGTTTCTCATGAATTCGATTTACTCCGCTCGCTACAACCAATAGCGGTTTATCGGAATGTTGAAGACGAAAAATAATGGACTTCGCAATATGCGCAACCTCGCAGCCTATGGCGTCGGCGGCTTCCTGAGCGGTTCTTGTGCTATCCGGCAATTCAATTACTTTATTGGGATAACCCAATTCTATTAGCTTGTTTTGAACCTGCTGTGCGCTCTCTTTAAGCTGACTCATCGATCTTTACCTCCAATATTTCGATTTTACGATGCTGAATAATGCATGACGACTTGGATGACCGCATCCTCATTCGCATTATTCCTATACTGATGGATAACATTTCCTGAGAACCGTATCGCGTCTCCTGCAAATAAAGTATGGACCTCATCCTTAACCCTGATCGTAAACTCCCCGGAAACAACGGTAATGTACTCTACAACCCCCTCGTTGTGCGGAGTCGAAACATAGCTTGCTTTAGGCTTTAATACAAGCGTGAACATTTCAATTTGCGTTTGCGGATTAAACGGAAACATTACGTAAACGAGACAATTGCCATTATCCTCCGTTAGATCCGGTTCTGTCTTTCGATTAACAATAGCTATTGTAGGCTCGTCGTCTTTAATTAACGATGAGAAAGAGACTTGAAGTCCCGTAGCAATTTTCCACACGGTAGTGACTGTCGGCTGGGTGTCCCCTCGCTCAATTTGATGCAGCATTCCCTTGCTAACCCCGGTTAGATCGGCCAATTTATCTAAGCTGAGCTGCCTTTGCTTTCTCAGACGCTGTAGGTTCTGTCCTATTCGAATATGAATGGCATCCAATCTCCCCCACTCCTCTCTTATAATATATTATACACTTATAACAATATAAAATACAAAAAAAGAAGCGGGAGTTACCCGCTTCCGTTACTTTATCCGTCAATCCCACAAGCCCTCAAGTCTGCTAGCACTCCACACGCCTCAACTTCGTTTAAGCCGGGTCAGCGTTCCAGAAGAGAATGCATGACCTCAACGATTTTTTGTTTACTTACCGGTTCGGCATGCCCGACTACACAAGTATCGAAATCGAATCCTTCAATCGTTGTAAGTAAAGAACGCAACTTGTCTTTATCCAAGTAGCAATTATTATAATAGTCCAAACCGACGGCATCGCCAATAAATAATACTCTCTCTTGAGGTACGAGTACACAAACGGAATCTTCGCTGTGCGGAGAGGCGACATGATGCAATTGCGCAGTAATGCCTCCTAAATCGATTTCCATAAATCCGCTGAAGGAGAGATCGGAAGTCACAACCCGGATTTCCGATAGCAATGGATACTCATTACGAATACAAGTATCCGCAAATTCAATCTCAACCTTTTCCGCCAATCTCTTCTTCATTTCGGAATCCGTCCATTCCCACATCGCCATCTCCGCTAATTTAGCGTTCGTTTTTTGATGGGCGATGGTAACCCCGTCCGCTGCATGCATTCCAAAAGTATGATCCCAGTGCCAATGCGTAATCGCAATAATTCCCGGTTTTCGGAAACCTTCGTTATTTACAGCATCGTTAAACGATTCAAGATGGTTTTTGGAATTGCCTGCGTCAACCATTAAAGAACGCTTTTCCCCATTAATATATCCAAGGGTCGGCCGATCGGACTCTTTGCTGAACATCGTATAAAAAACGCGATCCGTTATCCGTCTTAGTTCCATACAATAACCCCTCCTGTCGGATGAACATTTTCAATGAAAGTAATCTTGTAAGAATTTTACTAGGGCGTGTCTGAATACCCCGAGGGCAGCAAATTTTGCCGAATTTTCGTTCCATGCAAGGAACTTTTGTGAAGGCGTACCGGAGGTACGTCAAGCAAAAGTGACGCAGCAGGGGAGATGAAAGGTGCCCCTGAGCGGGTTTTCAGACACGCCCTAAGCATTTGTTCATCATTCTATTTGTTTTTTGCCCAAAAAACAACCCGCTCAAGCTTAGTCCGCCATACCAAAAACACGCCTCATCGGCGTGTCGGGGGTTTGGTTCGGTTGGAAGATCAGGATTATTCTACGCATCCTCCTCCGATACACCAAGCGCTTTATTCCTTTCCTTGAACTTGGTATTATGCGAAGAAACATAGGCCATTTTCGCTGCGGCTGGTTCGATGTGGAGCTTGGCGCTATTGACGGCCAACACTGCATCCGTAAATGCTCCGGCAATCAGCTTTACTTTAGATAAATAGTTCGCCGTATCTCCGGCTGCAAAAATACCGGGCAAATTGGTTGCGAGTTTCTCGTTCACATTAATATTCCATTGCCCCATATCCATGCCCCAATCGACTATCGAACCGAAGTCCCCGCGCAGTCCATGATTGACGATCACGTCATCTATCCCAAGTCGTTCCGTTTCTTCCATTAGAGCGCCATCTGCATTTATCTGAGCAATCGATACCGCCTCAATGGCGTCGCCGCTAACATTGCCATGAAGCCGGGTCACCGCATACGGCGTACGAACATCAACGGATGATTCCTTCATCCGCTTCACATTCTTCTCATGTCCGCCAAAGTGTTCACGGCGGTGTACGACAGTGATACTTTCGGCAATCGGCTCCAATTCGTTCGCCCAGTCGACAGCGGAATCGCCGCCGCCGGAGATAAGCACCCGCTTGTTTCGGAAGCTTTCTAGTTGTTCCACGGTATAGTGCAAATTCGTTAATTCATAACGTTCGGCCCCTTCGATGTCTAGCTTCGCCATCTTCATAACACCGTATCCCAGTGCCAAAACAAGCGAACGTGTATGGTGCTGCTCCCCCGTAACGGCAGTTAGAAGCATTGTCCCATCCTCGAGTCGCTCCAATCCGCTAATCTGCTGCCCCAATACGATAGTCGGATCAAACG
Source organism: Cohnella phaseoli (assembly GCF_003386235.1). Lineage (GTDB taxonomy): Bacteria > Bacillota > Bacilli > Paenibacillales > Paenibacillaceae > Cohnella > Cohnella phaseoli. The sequence goes on along the minus strand of NZ_QRDZ01000006.1, from coordinate 72,412 downwards.
TATGAGCCTGCTGAATCAGTTGCTTGATGAGCTGCTCGCAACGGATTGGCGTAATCCCGCCGACATCCCAGATCATTTTCTCCGGATAAATCAGCAGCCGCCCACCCAGTTCTTCCTTTGCTTCGATCAGCTTCGTTTTCATATCGCGCATGCCGCTGTAAAAAGCCGCGTACAGCCCTGCTGGTCCTCCTCCAATAATCGTAATATCATACAGCTCCAACGCTTGTGTCATGCCGCTGCCTCCTGATAAGGATCTTTCATCCTTCCAAAATCCCTTAATTTCCGATCATACTATTACATCGTTTGCTTCTTAAAAATAGAGGGCAATACTCCCAACAACCGTTCACGCGTGATCGGATCGCTATGATTCCATGTAGAATCTACAAAATGAGTCTTACCGGGAGCCAGCGCGGCTAAAACGGAGATCTGCGGACAGTGAGCAACAGTTTGCAGTTCTTGGGAGGAAGCCACGATAAAATTACGCTCTCCAGCATAGTGATTTATTTGATCCGGCTGAATTTCTATCCATGCTTGCCCCTTCTCGATTAGATGCATCACTTCGGCAGAGGAACGAAAGCCAAGCGATTCATACAAGCTTGCAGCCAATCCGTTCTGGCCCATAACATAAAATTTTGCGCCTTGCTTGAGATAAACAGTAGCTGTCTCTCCGGCAGCATAAGCATCGGCTAATTGCCTGCGTACCAGTCTTACCTTGCCCTCGTATGCAGTAATCCACCTCTCCGCCGCTTTACTGCGTTCAAATAGTTTAGCGATATACCTTAATCTCTCAAACAGGCTCAATTTCTTGTCCAGTACAACAGTTGGAGCAAGCGCATCTAGTTCCTTCAAAGCCTGCGGGTAATAGCTAAGCAATATGAATTCTGGCTGCAGCTGCGCGATTTTATCCGGATCTGCCCAATACCCGATACTATGAATATTTCTCAGCTTATTGTGATAAATCACGTTATCTTTCATGATAGAGATGGCTGCACCTATAGGAGATATGCCTAGAACGAGTAATTCTCCAAGCGTGAATTTACCATCGGTCACAATACGTGTTGCATCTTTAGGAACATGAACTTTTCTGCCAAGCGAATCGATAACTGTTTTTTGCAGCTTATGAAGATGGAGATTCGTATATTCACGCGGAGTGTTTCCGGTTAATTTATGAAAGCACCGGCTGAAATAATATTCATCCTTAAACCCGACTTGTCGAGCTATTTTGCTCAATGGCTCGGTAGAAGTACGGAGAAGCTCTTTTGCCTGGTTTATTCGTATATGGGCTAAGTAATCAGTCGGCTTTTGGCCGGTCAATGTTCTAAACTGTTGACTATATTGCCATCTGACCATTCCGGCCATGTTGGCTAGTTGTTCCACTGTCAAATCCTCATCATAATGCTGTTCCATATACTGTAGAGTATGTTGAACCAATTTTGTCTTTTCTTCGTTCTGCAACTGGGCAACTTGCTGATCCGACTCGGCCATCAACCCTAGAATAAGCTGAAGTCTACCTTGCATCATCACTATTTCCGCCGGGGTTGGAGACGAGCAAAATCGATTCCTCATCGATGCTTCATTCCCTAATACTCGCTTGACTTGAGAAAATAACAGATGATAGGGATAACCGCAAAGTAAAGGGGGCTGAGCAATTGGATTCAACGTCATCCCTTTTACTTCAAAGGTTGCAAAGGTAAAACGAGCAAGGTGTGCCTCTTCATTACTTGATTCAACCGCACAGCTTTGTGAGGGTAAAACCAGAATGCTGCTCCCTTGTCGCAGATCGATTGCAATTTTATCTACGTATATCCTTATATCATGACTAAGCGCTATCCATAATGTGCATAAATTCGGTTCATTGTAAGATATCCCTTCATTATGGCTACTACTCGCTGGGATCGTCCGGTCAACTTGAAGCCTATCATAGTTTAGTAGTCTAAAATACAGGGATGCTAGATTCATAAGCAACCTTCCACAGTTGATTTCGGTTTAAAGAATGGAATGGACAGATACAGTTTTACTGTTTGTGCATCCATTCCGGCAGCTTTTTATACAACTGCTCCAAAGCTAACAAATTATCCGTATTCCACTCATTAGAAACAACGTAAACTTTCCCCTTTTGGACCGCAGGCAATGTTCCCCATAACGGGCTTTGCAGCAGTCGGTCAGCTTCCGTTCTACTTTCATCATTATCTTGTACAAGTACAAATATATTATCACTAGCATACTCCGGGATTAGCTCTTCTGATATATCAAGGAAAGATATCCCTTGTTGATCAAGAATATTCTTCTGTATAGCCGGTGGCACGGCATAGCCATTCCCTCCATAAATAATGGCGCCAAAGTTGCGATCGCCCATTGCATAAAGGGATTTACCTAGCTGATAGAAAACTGTTGCCGTCTCCCCTTCAGCTAATTGAAACTTATCGAACATCTCTTTCGACTGCGTCTCAAACTTAGTAATCAATTGAGCCGCCTCCTCCTGTTTGCCAAAGATCCTTCCTATCTCCTTTACGCGTTCTGTATAAGGAAGAGCTGGGTTGAAGGGAATAGTCGTAGCAATTTTTGATAATGCCACATGATGGTCTGCTTCTGCCTTGTAATAACCATTAATAATCAGATCGGGCTTCAAAGTCAGAATCACCTCTAAGTCACCGGGATTTCCAACATTAACGATTCCATCTAATTTCCCCTCATAGTAACTAGGAACATCCTGAGGAAGGTTATTGCCAACAACTGAAAGGTTCATTGCCAAGAAATCGCCGATCGTCTGACCAATATAGACAACTCTTTTTGGAATCGCAGGTATTTCTACCTGTTCGCCCGTAATCGTTGTATATTGAACTGTTTTCCCGCTTTCCTCTGCCTGCGACTCGGATACGGTGTCATTAGAATTATTGCAGGCCGATAATATCAACAATAACAGGAGGAAACTCCCTCCCCAAAGTATATTTCGCTTTCCATGTTGCCTCTTCATATTTTAGTACCCCTTTCCTTCTTTCTATTAATTGAAAATGATTATCATTACCATAGTTTATTGTAGCTTGTACAAAAAGGGGAAACAATGAAAAAAACGCAATGATTCTTTTGGATAAATGTCAATGGACAATCACCAAGCTGTCTCCGCCACGGGCTCCACGCTAAGCTTGTTACGTCCAGCCAAAATAAAAACGCAACCTTCGCAGGTTGCGTGAATTTACATTTTGGTGGATCTTAGCGGGATAACGATATTCTTTCGAGCTTAGACCCGCATTAGCCGGTTTCACTGCCCCAAAGGCTGTTAATCATAGAATCATAAGCCTAACATAGGAACATGCTTCCGAACGTGATAAGTGAGCGACGATGAAATGCATTGCTTTAATTCATCTACGAATATGTCGTCGTCTTCATTGAATATAATCGCTCGGTTTCCTTCAAAAGTGAATTTATCACGGTAGACTTCCCGGAATGTCTCAACGAGTATCGTTTTGCAGTTAAAATATAGGGCATACTGACTTGGATTCGACTTTTTCCAAGCTATTCTAATTGTGCTTCCTGTTTTCGTAATGTAACTTGGTTCTCCCCATTTTAATGTCTCTTCCACGGAATCAACCCCATCTGTCTGTGAAGCAGTATCCAAAATAAGTTGCCGGAGAAAAAGCAGCTTCTTCTGAAATTTTACAGGATACTGTTCAAATACAGCGGCTACCTTAGTATTTTCAATTTTATCCACACGGATCACCCACTTCTGCGATTAGAATGAGCTTAGTATAAAATAACCAACCTGACAACTAGCTGTCAAGTTTATATTTTTTGGCAACTTGCTGCGGATATTCGTTCCAGACGTCCCAAATAATTTGCGCGGCCCCGTTTAAACGCCTCCAACTCTCTGTGCGCGGAACGCCCCCACCTTGGTTCGATCAGCTTAGTCCAGCCAAAATAAAAACGCAACCTTCGCAGGTTGCGTGAATTTACACTTTTGGTGGACCTTAGCGGGATCGAACCGCTGACCTCTTCGCTGCCAGCGAAGCGCTCTCCCAGCTGAGCTAAAGGCCCGGGATACATACTTGATATCGTCGGTCGCGCGATGGTATTTCGTTGGCGACAAAAATGAGTTTATCACAGAGCCAGCAGGCTTGTCAACGCTTTTATCGCATAAAAAAATAAAGAGCCCGGTTCCTGCAAGGAACGCGGGCCTGAGATCTCGTTGGCTGCTTATATACCGTGTTTGTTCATCAGCGTGTTCAGCTCTTTAAGGAACATATTGATGTCCTTGAACTGGCGATACACCGACGCGAAACGCACGTAGGCGACTTCATCGACGGGATAAATATGCTCCATCAGCAGCTCGCCGATAATCCGGCTCTCGACCTCGGCCGAGGCCGTATTGCGGATTTCCCGCTCTACCTCGGAGACGATGACTTCAAGCTGGCCAACGGATACCGGACGCTTCTCGCAAGCGCGCAACAAGCCCCTGAGCACTTTGTCCCGGCTGAACTCCTCGCGGCTGCCGTCCTTCTTGATGACCATCAGCGGCGTTTCCTCAACCGTCTCGAAAGTCGTGAACCGACGGCCGCACTTTTCGCACTCCCTACGGCGGCGAATCGACTTGTTGTCGTTGGCCGGACGGGAGTCCAGCACCTTCGTTCCGTTGTAATCGCAATAAGGGCATTTCATGTCGTCGACTCATCTCCTTCGATTTTGAATGATTTTCCAAGGCTTCCCTTACATGAACATCAGAATAAAGCACATAATACAGTTACCAACCGCAAGGAGGTGAACACACATGGCCGGACAAAACAACAACAGCAACCAATTGGTTGTTCCACAAGCGACTGCAGGCCTGAACCAACTGAAATACGAAGCGGCTCAAGAGCTGGGCATCGCTATCCCGCAAGACGGTTACCAAGGGAACATGACTACGAAGGACAACGGTTCCATCGGGGGTCACATTACCCGCCGTTTGGTACAAATCGCTGAGCAACAGCTGGCAGGTCGTTAATGCTAACGATCATCGACAGCCGAAGCACTTAATACCGGGAAGCTTCGAAGCAAACGCTTCGAGGCTTCCTCTTACCTATTTGGAAAAAAAATTATAACGTTACGTAAATATCCTGATACTTCTTATAATAATACAACACACGTTGCACGTAATGTCTAGTCTCCCCGTACGGAATGTCGCTGATTGTCTGCTCTTTTCCATCCCACACTCTGTTTTCCAGCCACGATTTGACCTTCCCGGGACCGGCGTTATAGGCGGCCAGCGACTTGACCAGATCGCCGTCGAACTGTCGATGCAGCTCCTTCACGTACCAAGAGCCGAGTGAAATTCCCGCATGCGCCTGACTTCCGACATCCTCTACCGTAATTTCTCCGAAATCGCCTTTCTTTAAAATCCACGCGGCCGTATCCGGCATAATTTGCATAATTCCGACCGCTCCCTTTCGGGAAACGGCTGTTAGCTTATAGTTCGATTCGACGCGGATAATCGCTGCGATCAGAAGCGGATCGAGCTCGTACTGCTGGGCGTTCCGCTTAATCTCATCCTGGAATGAAATCGGATAAATTCTTTTCCCTAGCCAATCCGACCGGATGAACAAAACGCCGAGCAGAATCAGGACTAACAGAAGGATGAAGCGCTTGCGTCTAACTCTCTTCTTCATCCTAGCCCCTTTTCCCGCCAGAAGCGATCAATCTGCCGATCCGTATCCTCCGGCGTTCCTGTATTGTGAATGAGTATGTCCGCTCGCCTTTTTTTCTCCTCGATATCCATCTGGGCCGCAAGCCTCTTCTCGGCCTCCTCCGGCGTCAGAGCGTCGCGCTCGATCAATCGCCGCAGCTGGGTCTCCCGTGGAACGTAGACGACCATCACCTGCTCAAAGTAACTTTCCAGCTTCGACTCGAACAGCAGCGGAACGTCGACGACAACCAGTCGGTCCGGTTCCTCCGCTTCGTAGCGCGCCATTCGTTCCTTCATGACGGCTCGAATGGCCGGATGCGTAATCGCTTCAAGCGCTTTGCGCTCCTCCAGGTCGGAGAAAACGACTGCGCCAAGCTTCTTGCGGTCCAATGAACCGTCCGGTTGCAGCACAGCTTGTCCGAACCGTTCGGCGATCGCATGCAAAGCCGGTTGCCCGGGCTCAACGACCTCCCGGGCGATTTTATCCAGATCGATCAGCTTCGCCCCGCGCTCCGTGAGCAACTTGGCGACCGTGCTTTTACCGGTGGCGATGCCTCCCGTTAAACCTATGTTCATACGATCTCTTCCTTACTTCCGATTTCATGAAAACGTCGACTAGACAAACAGTTTGAAAACACCCATCAAGATCAAAATGATGCCGGGCAGCATGGATAGCTGCTTTACCCAACGCCAGCGAGACGCCCACATACCGAACTTCGTGCCGGACCAGAGAAACAACCCGCTCGATGCGGCGATCACCACCGCCGTAAGCAGCGGCGGAAAGCCGACCAGAGCCGCGCCGATACCGGCTCCGAAAGCGTCTAGAGACAACGCTGTTCCGAGCAGAAAAGCTTCGCCTGCGCTAATCGTGCCTGACCGGTCCATATCGGCCGCCGAAGGCGTACGCAGAATTTGAATAATGAATCCGAATATTTTAAGCTCCATCTTAAGCACAGGAGCATTGCCGATCGTATCCGCCGCCCCCGCTCCCGCGCTGCCGTGTTTGCCCCGGTCTCGCTCGTCGCGTTCTCCGCTGCGAATAAACTGCAGCAGAGCCCACATGCCGATGCCGATCAGGATGACCGCTCCCACAGCCGAAGCTCCCTGGGGCGGTATCCAACGCGTCATCGCGACACCGACCATCATCGAGAGCAAAATGATCAAACCGGAACAAGCCGAAATAATTGCGACGGAAGATACGGGAATTTTGATTTTCCTGACGCCGTAAGTCATTCCAACGCCGAAGCCGTCCAGACTTACCGCAAATGATAATAACAGAAGCGATGCGACAGATGCCGTCATAATGCATATCCCCCTGCATGGATGCGATCCCTCGCTTCCTATTTCGGAAGCCGGGTACTTTCCATCCTATGCAGGCGGCGCCGACAATGCCCCGCTTAATGCGCTTCTATTGCTCCACTCCGTCCAAACGCCGCTTCACGGCGTTGGACCGACGCTTCTTCGCAGCGCCGACCGACACTGCGGTTAAGCCCCCGCCGCGCGGAGGCTTCTGGCAGCTCGGACATACGTGCGTCCCTCGACCGCCAACGACCGATTTCTCAATTGGCGTGCCGCATTCGGAGCAAGGCTCTCCCGTTCTGCCGTAAGCCCTCAAACTATGCTGGAAAAGTCCCATCTCGCCTTGGCCGTTCACATACGACTTAATCGAAGAGCCTCCCGCTTCCACCGCGGCCGCCAACGTAGCGACAATCGCGTCATGAAGCTTCTGGTGCTCCTTCCGCTTCAGCTCGCTGGCGGGCGTCTCGGGATGGATGCCTGCCGCATGCAGCGCTTCATCCACATAAATGTTGCCTAGACCGACGACAACCTCCTGGTTGAGCAGCAGCGGCTTGATCTTCGTCGTCCTTCTAGCCAGCACGCGCGTGAATTCGTCCAACGTGAAGCTCTCGTCAAGCGGCTCCAATCCCAGTTTATTCAGTGGAGCGGCAATCCATTCGTCTCCCGGCGCGAACAGATGCATCGTGCCGAATTGGCGTACGTCCTTATAACGCAGCTCCGTACCATCCGTAAAAGAAAATCTAACGTGAGTGTGGAGCTCGACAGGTTCGTCTTTGCCGTACAAGCCGTAGCGGCCTTCCATCCTTAGATGGGAAATCAGCACCACTCCGTCCAGAACGAGCCGGAGAAATTTCCCCCGGCGTTCCACCGATTGGAACGTTCTTCCCTCCAGCATGGCGGCGAACGCCTGCGGATCGTCCGGCTTCTGAAGAATGCGCGGGAGGGTCACTGTCACGCATTCGATCGTTTTGCCGGCGATTAATTGATTCAAGGTGCGACGCACCGTTTCTACTTCTGGCAATTCGGGCATTCTCTTCACTTCCTTTTACTTCGCTTCGTACCAGTTCGAGCCTACGCTGACTTCCGCCAGCAGCGGCACGTCGAGCTTCAGCGCGTTTTTCATCGTTTCCGGCACAAGGGCTTTCATCGTCTCCAATTCGTCCTCCGGAACCTCGAACACCAATTCGTCATGAACCTGCAGCAGCATCCGGCTGCGCATGCCGCGAGAGGACAGCTCTTCGCTCATCCGCATCATCGCCAGCTTGATGATGTCCGCTGCGGTTCCTTGGATTGGCGTGTTCATCGCCGTGCGCTCCGCGAATGAACGCAGATTGAAGTTCGAATGGCGAATCTCCGGCAAGTAGCGGCGACGCTCAAGCAGCGTCGTAACATAGCCGTCCTTCCTCGCCTGTTCTACAATGTCGGTCATATAACGGCGCACTCCGGGGAACGCCACGAAATACTGCTCAATGAAATCCGCAGCCTCGCCCCGCGTGATGTTCAAGTTTTGCGACAAACCCCAATCGCTGATACCGTATACGATGCCGAAATTGACGGCCTTGGCCTGGCGCCTCATGTTGGCGTCCACCCGATCCGCGGAAACTCCGAACACGTCCATCGCCGTCTTCGTATGGATGTCCATTTCCTTAAGAAACGCTTCTTTTAATCCGTCGTCCCCGGAAATATGCGCCAGCACCCGCAGTTCGATCTGCGAGTAGTCGGCAGCGACAATCGTCCATCCCGGCTCCGACGGCACGAACGCTTTGCGGATTTGCCGGCCTTCCTCCAGACGAATCGGAATATTTTGCAGGTTCGGGTATTGGCTCGACAGCCTTCCGGTCGCTGCGATCGTTTGCCGATAAAACGTATGGATTTTGCCCGTCTCCGGCCGTATTTCCTTCAGCAAACCTTCGATATAGGTCGATTGGAGCTTGGACAGCTGACGATAATGGAGGATCAGCTTAACGATATCGTGATGGGATTCCAGCTTCTCCAACACTTCCGCATCGGTTGAATAACCCGTCTTCGTCTTCTTTACGACCGGCAAGCGAAGCCGCTCGAACAACACCTCGCCAAGCTGACGGGTCGAACCGATATTGAACTCGAAGCCCGCCAGCGCATAGATCGCATCGGTCGTCTCCTCGAGCCGGCGCTGAAACTCCGCGCCCAGCTCCTGCAGCGTCTCCGGCCGCACTTCAATGCCCTGCTTCTCCATGCCTGCCAGCACGACGGACAAAGGCTGCTCCAGCTCGTAATAAAGCTTGTGCATGCCGAGCTTCTCAAGCTGCTCCGCAAGCGGCTCGCGCAGACGGCGCACCGCGTCGGCTTTAGCCGCCAAATGCTTGGCCAACTCGTCCGCCGCCGGAACGCGGAACTTGGCACCCTTGCCGTACGCCGCTTCGTCGGATGGAATCGGATCCAGCTTATACCGCTGCAGCAGACCGTGCAGCGACGGATCGGGTTCCGTCGGATCGAGCAAATATCCGGCCAACTGCACGTCGAAAGAATGCCCCCGCAGCTGGATGCCGGAGCGAGCCAGCACGAGATCGACGCGATGCAGATCGTAGCTGATCTTCGGAGCATCGCCGCTCTCCATCCATTCTCTTAGCTGGGTCGCCTCTGGGCCGAGCAACGAAGCATACGAAACGACATAACAAGTCGATCCGGCCGCAATCGCCACTCCGAAGCCTTCGCTCTGATGCGGATTGTCTCCCGCCGCGTCCACCAGCAAGGCTTCCGCGCCGTCCAAAGCGCCGTAAAGCCCGTCCCATCCTTCCTTGTCGACCTGGACGACTTCGTAGCGAGATGCCGTCTCCGCCGTCTGCTGCTCCAGCGCCTCGTCCGCCGTTCCCAGATTCAGTCGTTCGCTTAGCGCCTTAAATTCCAGCTTGCGGAACGCCCCCGCCAAAACTGCCGGATCATAGCCCTTCCACGAGACGTCCTCGACCGTATAGTCAAGCGGAACCTCGCGATAGATCGTCGCCAGCTCTTTGCTCATTTTGGCACTGTCCTTATTGGCTTCGATATTTTCGCGGAGTTTGCCTTTGATTTCCTCAACGTGCTCCAACACGCCTTCGACCGTGCCGAATTCATGCAGCAGCTTCAGCGCCGTCTTCTCGCCGACTCCGGGAACACCCGGAATGTTGTCGCTGGCGTCGCCCATCAACCCTTTCAGGTCGATGATCTGATCGGGCGTCAGCCCGTACTTCTCCCGGATCCCTTCCGGCGTAAACCTTTCGACCTCGCTGACGCCCTTGCGCGTAATCCAGACGCTGACCTGTTCGGTGGTAAGCTGCAGCATGTCCTTATCCCCGGATACGATGATCGCGGATTTGCCCTGCTCCTCCGCCTGCTTCGCCATCGTCCCGATAATATCGTCCGCCTCATACCCGCCCAGTTCAAACTGGGAGATGGAGAACGCCTGCAGCAGGTCCTTCAGCAGCGGAAATTGCTCCGACAGCTCCGGAGGCGTCTTCTGTCTGCCGCCTTTATATTCCGAATAACCTTCGTGACGGAAAGTCACTTTACCGGCATCGAAGGCAACGAGCACATGGCTCGGCTTCTCCTCCTCCAGCACCTTCAGAAGCATCGTCGTAAAACCGAGCACGGCGTTCGTATGCAGCCCGTTGCTGCTCGTAAGCGGAGGCAGCGCATAAAAAGCTCGATTGATAATGCTGTTTCCATCGATCAGAACCAGCTTGTCCTTTACATTAGCCATGGCCGTTCGTCCACCTCGCCGACATTGGGTTAATTGCTAGTTCAAAAAAATCGGACCTATACAGATTAATCATACCATAAGTGCGGAACGGGCCGCACCCCGGACCTGCGACGCAAAAGGGAGCCTATCCCCAGTCCTCAGACTTTGGGGATGGCTCCCGGATTCGCAGCTGCGGGCTGCTCGCTCGGCCTACCGATCAAATATCCTTGCGCGTAATCGAATCCCATCGCACGAAGCAGCCTCAGCTCTTCCGGACGTTCGATGCCTTCCGCGACCGTGCGGATATTCATCTTCTTCGCGAAACGGACGAACGTGCGCAGCATGTGCTTTTTCATCTCGTCATTGTCGGCCTGACGGACGAGCGAACGGTCTACTTTAATGTAGTCGGGACGCAGCTCGACGATCGATTGCAAGGAAGAATACCCGGCTCCCGCGTCGTCGATGGCAATTTCGTAGCCTTGCGTGCGGTAATGCGCCAATATTTTTTCCGCCGCCTCGAAATCGTCGACCGAGCTTCTCTCCGTCAGCTCGAACACGACCTGTCCCGGATGTATCCCTTTCTCGTTCAGCCAACGCACCGTCTGGCCGGATACAAAATGCGGATCGTTAATAATGCTCATCGTGACGTTGATAAAGATTTTCTGCATAGCTCCGAGTGCCGGAGAATGCCGAATTGCCGTTTCCCTGGCCAGACGATCAAGGGCGAGGGCCATCTGGTTTTTTTCGGCGAATCTGAACAGAGTGAGCGGACCGTCGAACATGCTCCCCTCCGGACATCTCGTCAGCGCCTCGTAGCCGAAAATCTTTCCGTCGCCGAGCCTTACGATCGGCTGGTAGACGCTCTTGATGCTGCTTTCCGCCAGCAGGCGTTCCAGTTCGCAGCGAAGCTCCCAATCGCGATGCCCGCTTAGCGATTCCCGGATTCGTTCCGTCGCCTTCACGACGCCGTCGTAGACGACGTCCTTGACGCTAGCCCTCTCAAGCCCCTGCAAGCTGGCGTAGCCGATTCCCCGCTCCTTCTGGCCCGAGGTCGGCCGCGTATGCCGAACCTTGCCTACCGATTCCGCGGCGATCGCTTCCTTGACCCGCTTGGCCATCGCCCGCAAATATCGGTCTCCCTCGTCCGCCTGCAACGAATTAGGCAAACCTGCGTACAGCCACAGATGTCCCGACACTTCGTCGCCAAACCACAAATCGTTCCGGTTCATCGATCTGGAGAGCCAATTTTCCCATTCGAAGCCCTCTTCCCTGAACTTGGTCGCCAGGCCGCCGCTCCATTCAGACAGATCGATGCCGATAAGGCCGATAGAAGGATGATGTTCGATTCGATCGATGAGTTGCTCTATGCCGAACCAGGACGTTGCCATTCGATTGAACACCAGCTTCCCCGTAAAAATATTCGCGAATATAAATGTAGCAAGCTTTTGTTAACGAAATTCGGAGTTTATGTTAACGCCCCGTTAATTCCATCTCCTCTCGCATATCTGTCGACTCGCGATCCGCGAGTTCCTCCCATGCGATCGAATTGCCGCGCTGGCGCTTGGCCTGTTTCTTCAGCAGCGCCGCCCTCTTCGAGAGCGCCTCCGCCGTCCAGCCTGCCGTTGATCGACATAGGATCAGAGAGAGCGATAGGGACAAGGCCGGCTCCTCCAGCAGCTGTCCCGAGCGGTCGAACGCCGGCTCCGAGTGAGTCGGAGCGTAAGCGCCGATTCCTTGCTCGAACTTGGCGATCGTCTCGTGCGCCGATTCAAGCGCATCGATTTCGGAAGAAAGCACGATAAAGTCGTCGCCACCGATGTGACCGACGAAGCAATCGCCGTTTGGGCGCTCCCTCGACACCTGAACAAGCGTCTCCGCCGTATAGCGGATAACGTCGTCTCCCCGCTGAAATCCGAACTGGTCGTTATACCATTTGAAATGATCCAAATCCGCATACAGCACTGCGAACGGCCGACCCTCGGCGAGCCTGCGATCCACTTCTCTGCGGATCGGCTCGTTGCCGGGAAGCCCGGACAGCGGATTCGCCCATTGCGCGGCCTTCACGCGGGCCTGCGATACCCATTCCAGCATGGAACGGATCGAAGCGATTCCCGCCACCTGGCCGTCTCTGGTTATAATGACCTCGTCGTACAGCTTGTCCGGCTCGCGCGCCATCGCCATCTGCGACGCCTGATCGACCGTAACCGACTCTTCGACGATGGCCGGATGAGTGTCCATAATTTTGCCGACGGGCCTATTCCAGTAAAGCGGAAGTCCGAATTGACCGGACAGCAGCTGCAGCAGCTTTTCCTTCATTAATAAACCGATCGGCCTGCCCGCCTCCGAGATCACGACGCCTTGGGCTTCGCGGTGCTGCTCGAAATGGCGCGACACCTCCGACACCGGCGTATCCCGGCTAAACTGCTTTACCGGATTAATCAAGGCGGCCATCGTACCGGCCGCTCCCGTAAACCTCTTGCCGACCTCCGCCCGAATGAGGGCTTGCAGCTTGGCAATCCGCTCCTTCTGGGCCTGCACGCTCTCCGTTCCCGATTCAGCAGACTGCTCCGCTTGGGCGTAGTGCATTCCGCTGGCGACAAGGCCCGGCAACAGAGCCTCCCGATCGAGTCCCCCGGCGATAAAGACAATCTGCTCCTTGCGCGACAGAGCGATCAACGCTTGCAGCAAGCTCCCCTCCACCGAGTCGGGCGTCTCGCCGCGAATCCAGTCGACGTCCAGACGCGCGTAGTCGGGATGCAGATCTATCATTTTGCGCAGCGAATCCAGCTCCGGCCGGATTCCCGATATCGAAATCCGAAAGCCTTGATTGCGATAATGCTTCAAAGCCGATCCGGTCATCGCTGCCGATTCGTTGTCCCCGTCGATCAGAACGAGCACGACATGCTCCGGTCGCAGATTCGCCGCTTCGATTCTCCGCAGCGTGCTTCCGGGGTAAAGCCTCGGATCGAAAATAATTTTGGCGGGGACGGGGAGAAACAGCTTCACGTCTCCGTTGCGGGACGGCAGCCCCCGAATCGCCGCCTCCCGAAAACGGCGATCCCACTCGAACAGCTTGCCGGATTGGTCGGCTTGGGCGTAGAAGGAGCGCAGGTCGATCCGCTCTCCCTTGCGCCCTCCGATCGGAACGGCTTCGTAGCCGTACAACGAACCGTCGAGCAGCGACACGATCGGCAAGTAGCGAACCGAAAAATCGAAATCGGCCGCGGATTCACGCAGTTCCTCCAGCGGAAACCGGATGAGCGGCGCAGAGGAGAAAAACATATGCTTCCAGGCGGTCTCATAAGCGTTGAGCAGCGCGGCTTCCCATTCTCGGGGACCGGCGGTACTCGGAAGCGTCCGACCGTCCTTGCCGACTGCCCAACCAAATCCGCTGCGGATACCGCCGCCCGCCGCCGTCATTTCGGAGCATCCGAACTCCAGCAGCGCTCGCTGCGCCGTATCTCGGATAAGAAACGCCATTCTGCCCGGCGAGAGGTCTGCCGACGCCCAATCGTCGTTCTCCTCCGGCGAGAATACGACGATCAGAACCAAACCTTCGCCGGATGGCGCCCACCCCTTCACCGAGCTCGACAGCTTCGACAGCCGCAGTGCGATTAAGCGCAGCAAACGCGCGACGCGAGCCGGCGAGTCGCCGTTATGCCCGCTTCCGCTCTCCCACCGCACGACAAACAAGCCGCAGCGCTGCGGTTGTCCGTCAGCGCTCAGCCCGTATTTGACAATCTCGCGATCCAACCAGCCTTCGATCTCCTTCATCATGACGTCCTACCTCCGCACGACGTTTCCCTGCTAACGAGATCCGTTTGTTTTTCTTCACCTTAACACGGTCTCGTTATTTGTAGTCCCGTACTTTGTTAACGGAAGGTAAATTAAGGAGGAGGAGCTGCCTCGGAAGTTCGTATTATTGCGACAAGGACATGATCTCAGGACTTGCGAAAAACTCGTATACCGTCAGCCAAGGCCCGCGACGAAGACGTTTTGTTTCACGGGCTCAGCGAGCGAATTAACGGCTTGTACCTGCAGCTCGACCCCGAGGAACGGGAAGGGCAAATTATGGCCAAAGCCAAAAAATATATGCGCGATCATCTCGGGGAACCGCTCACGCTGGAAGACGTTAGCCGGCTGACGTACGTCAGCCGGTCGCATCTGAGCCGATTGTTCCGCAAGCGGGCCGGGCAAACCTTCCTGGAATACTTGACCGACCTGCGGATCGAGGAAGCTAGAAGGCTGCTCTCGGAACCGGGCATCAAAATCTACGAGCTCGCCGAAAGACTCGGTTACCGGGATTGGAAGCACTTCAGCCGAACGTTTAAGGACCGGACGGGTTACGGGCCCGCCGATTACAGAGCGAATTTGAGCGTCAAGCCGTCGGAGTGAACCGGACCTCGTATTCGCGGCCCGGAGAGTCGAGAAGGAGCTCGTACCATCCGTCGGTCAGGAGAACGAGGTCGCCGTCGGCGCACGTCGGAACCGTCCCGCTGCGGAATCGAAGGCGTCCCGTTCCGGCCGGAACCGCAGCGCGGATGCTCTTCCGGTCCATATACACGAACACCTCTCCGGCCGGAACGGGGACGCGGCCTTCAATCCATTCCAGCCCGCCCAGCGCAGGACGGATCTGTACTTCCTCGTAACCGGGCTTCGCCGGAGTCACTCCGAGGAAATATTTGCCGAGCAAGTATAAGGGGCTCGCTCCCCAGGCGTGACAGAGACTCTTGCCGTATTTCCTGCCGTACATCGCATACTGGTCGGGCAACGGAACGACGGGATCGTATTCCTCCCAGAAAGAAGTCGCCCCCAGCTCGAGCATCCCGCCCCAATAGGCCGCGATCTCCTCCCGCACGCTTGACTGTTCGCCGATCTCGCACAAGGCGGCCAGCTCGTAAAACCGCATATAGGGCGTCGTAATAGACGGAACGTCCGGATTCAGCAGCACTTCACGCTTCACCCTGTCGACCTGCTCCGGTTCCAGAAAGCCGTACAGCAGCGCAAACATATTCGGATGCTTTGTCACGAACGAATCGATCGAGCCGTGTAACCTCCGGTGAACGTACGCGCCCTTTTCCTCGTCCCAGAACGTCCTGCGAATGTCTTGGCGCAGCTTTCCGGCTTTCGAACGATAGCGCTCGCCCGTCTCGCCGTCGTCAAGCAATTCGGAGAACCGCACAACCGTCTCCAGAGCCAGGCAGTACAGCATTTGTTCAAAGCAAAGCTCGCCCTCCTTGCTCATATCCGCCCAATCTACGAAAACCCAGTCCTCCGGCCGCCCTTCCAGCATGCCGTTATCATTGCACCGGGAATCGCAAAAGGCCATCAGGCGAAGCATGGAGCCGTACTGTTCCCGAATAAACGCCAGATCCCCCGTATAGAGATAGTAATCGTCCAGCCCCATAAACCAATAAAGCGTATAGTCCAAAATCGTGTTCAAGTGATGCGCGACCGGGTCCTTCCCTCTGAGCGCGACGATCGTTCGCCGGGTAATCGGCAGATCAAAGAACAAATAATAGTTCATGAGATAGCTTTGGTAGGCGTCTCCGGACCAGACCCAGCGATCCCGCTTGATCCCGTCCAGAAAAAATTCGCGGGCGTTCAAATGAAACGTATATGCCGATACATCCCATATGCGGTTAAGCTGCGGGTCGGACGAACGGAAGCTGCCCCGGTAAACCAACGGCAAATATTCGTAAAGCAGCGAAACGCCGCCAACGCTTAAGCCGTCGCCGCAATGAATGCGGACGTACCGCAAGGCTCTGGAATGCGGTACGGTAGCTTCCTCCCCGTCCCGCTCCGAGACGAGGAGCTCGTCGTACGTCTCGCAATGCTCGAAGTCGTTCGCCTCCTCCTCCGATTCCCCGTAGACAAGCCTTGCAACTCCCTCTCCCCGAATCGCGTGAAGCCGTACATAGCCGAACGTCTCCCGGCCGAAATCGACGAAGAGCGAGCTCCCTTCGCGTCGAACGCTCGCGGCGGCCAGCGGCTCCGTCTCGAGCCGAAAATCGGCCGGCGGAACGGCCGGATCGCGGAAGCCCCCCCGACCGGCGCGCTCGAAGCCGGAATGCCATAAGGGACCGACCTCCCACGTCTCGTCCGTGACGATCGTCTCCCCTTTCGCGAACAGCGCCGGAACGCGGGAGAGATGATGAACCTGCGCCATTATCGCGTGCTCCCCCTCCTCCAGCCTCACGCCTCGCTCAGGATGCTCAATCGTCCTCTCGCCGATTTGCAGGCGCAGCTCCCCGTCCGCCAAGAACGTCACCGTTTCTGCATGGTCCAGCTTGATTTTTTTCCGGAACCTGACGACCGTATAAGGACTGTCGACGCGCCAGATCGGCGCGATCGTCGACTTCCGCTCGTCCCGTCTCAGCTCGACCTCCCGACGCAGCCAGATTTCGAAATCCCCCGGATACCAGATCCATTCCGCTTGTTTGCCGCCCATGACCTTTCCCCTTTCGTTTGCGTCGCATGCTTTCATTCTAAAAACAACCGACGCGGGCGTTAAGGGGACAATCGAGGCAAAAAGGAACGAAACGAGGCGATTCGGCTGCCGTTCCGCTTGCCGTCCCTCGTTCGCTTAATCTCTTCGCCGTTATTCGATGCCTTTCCCGGGCACCTCGTCATCCAATCTGCTCATCGCAATCGCGGCCAATAGCGCCGCGCCGTCCGCTAGGCAGTCTTCATTCAGCATGTAGCGGGGATGGTGAAGACCGTATGCTTGCTCGGCTCCGTTCTCCGGTCCCGAGCCGAGCCAGATGAAGCAGCCCGGCACGCGTTGAAGATAGACGGAGAAATCCTCCCCCGCCAGCACCGGGGGCGCTTCGATCCGGTTTTCCCGGCCAAGAACCGCATCGATCGCCGCCTCCGCATGGCGGACGCAATCGTCGCGGTTGACAAGCACCGGCACATGCCGGATATAGCGCAGTTCCGCCTCGCACCGATAAGCTTCTGCGGTTCGGTTGATTAATCTTAGCAGTCGATCCGGCATCTTCTCTTGAACGTCCGGAGAGAAAGTTCGCACTGTCCCGGCAAGCTCCACTCGCTCCGGGATCACGTTATAAGCAGCGCCGCCGTGCACGCTGCCAACGGTCACGACCGCCGGACTGAACGGGGATAGCTCGCGGCTGATCGCCGTCTGCAGCGCCATCACGATCGCCGACGCCGCCACGACCGGATCGACGCACTGCTCCGGCAGGGCGCCATGCCCTCCCCGGCCCGTCACGGTCACCTCGAACTGATCGACGGAACCCATCAGCGCCCCGAAGCGTGTGCCCGCTTGACCGGCAGGCAGCGTGGGCAAGTTGTGCAAACCATAGATTTCGTCCACGCCTTCCAGCGCCCCCTGCCCGATCATCGCTTTCGCCCCGGCGTTGATCTCCTCCGCCGACTGAAACAGCAGCCGGATGCTGCCGGAGAGACGTTCCCGGCGCTCAGCCAGCAATCTCGCCGCGCCGCACAGCATCGCCGTATGCGCGTCATGGCCGCAGGCGTGCATAACGCCCGGCACTTGCGACGCATACGGCAAACCGCTCTCCTCCTGGATCGGCAGCGCGTCCATGTCCGCGCGCAGGGCAATGCGCGGCCCCGGTCGACTGCCAGCCAGTTCGGCCACAATGCCGTGACCGCCAACTCCGCGCCGCATGACGTCCAGCCCCAGGCCGCTCAGCCACTCGGCGACGGCATCCGAGGTGCGCTCCTCCTCGAAGCTAAGCTCCGGATACGAATGAAGCTTCCTGCGCAGCGCGATCAGTTCACTCTCGATCGCGCCGGCGGAAGCTCGTAAGCTTCTATAGATTTCCTCATTCCCCATCGTTCTCCCCATCCTTCCTGTCGCCTGACGTCCTCGTCCCCGCAGCAAGCTGCTCGGCAAGTCTTCTGCCTGTCGGCGTCTGTGCCAATCCGCCCTGCGCCGTCTCGCGGTGAATATCCGGCATGGCGCCGCCGACTTCCAGCATCACTTGAATGACCTCGTCCGACGGAATGACGCTTCGCACGCCTGCCAATGCCATATCTGCGGCAGCCAGGGCGTTAACCGCGCCGAAGCCGTTGCGCACGATACACGGAATTTCCACCAAACCCGCTACCGGATCGCAGATGAGTCCCAGCGTGTTTTTCAAAGCGAGCCCGACCGCGTGCACCACTTGCGCCGGACTGCCGCCCTTCAGCTCCGTCAGCGCTCCCGCGGCCATGCCGATCGCAGAACCGATCTCCGCCTGACAGCCGCCTTCAGCTCCGGAAATAAAAGAATTGTTGGCGATCACATAACCGATCGCTCCCGCGCAGAACAACCCGCCGACCATATCGTCGTCGCTCCAGCCAAACCGCTCCTGACTGCTGACGAATACGCCGGGAATGACGCCGCAGGAGCCGGCGGTCGGCGTGGCGACGATGCGCCCCATCGAGGCGTTCACCTCGGACACCGCCAGCGCGTAAGCCATCGCCTTGCCCGCATCGAGAGCGAGCGACGAATCCGGCCGACGAGCGTAATCCAGCGTCCGCTTCGCGTCTCCTCCGGTCAGCCCGCTTCTCGAGCCTCCTTCCGCCGCAGCCCCTTTCCTTACGGCTTCCTTCATGATGCCGTAATACTGCTTCATTTTGTCCCATTCCCGCTCGGCCGTTCGTCCCGACTCCATTGCCTGATCCTCCAGCATCAACCGGTAGATCGGTTTGCCTTCCCGCACGCTGAGCTCCGCCAGCTCGTTCAAAGTACGGAATCTCATGCCTCTGCACCGCCATTCAGATCGATATAGCTTATGCCGGTCACGCCAGGCAGCCTCCGAATTTCCTCCAGCAGATCGTCGGAGAGCCCCCCGTCCGTCTCAACGGCCGTTGCCGCCTCTCCAAGCCTGCCTTTGCGGTCGACGTCCATATAGCCGATGTTGACATTCGCCCCGCTTAGCAGCCGCGTAATATCCGCAAGCACCCCGGTACGGTCGCCATGAAACACAATCGTCGTCGGATAATCGGCCGTAAAACGCAGGTCAAAGCCGCTAGCCTCAATCACCTCGATATTGCCGCCGCCAATCGAGCAGCCGGTCATCCTGCAGAAGCGATCGTCCGAGCGCAGCTCCACGGATAGCGTATTCGGATGAACGGCCGCTCCCGCTCCCGCCCGGAACGTCACCTTCATCCCAGCCTCGGCCGCCAACCGCAGCGAATCGGGAATTCGCGCATCGTCCGTGCCGAACCTCAGCAGCCCCGCGACAACGGCCACGTCTGTTCCATGTCCGGCATAAGTCGCCGCGAAAGAGCCGTAGAACACAATGTCAGCCTCCTTCGGCATTGCGCCGAGCAGCTCCCTGGCGACTCGGCCGAGCCGGACTGCGCCTGCCGTATGCGAGCTGGACGGGCCGATCATGCTCGGCCCGATAATCGAAAATACGTCTTTGAATCGCATTTTCCGCTCACAACCTTTAGATCAGCCATTCGGCCAGATTTCGACGCACAAAATCGTCGTCGTTCAGATGCGGATATTCCCGATACACCCGATCGATCTCTTCCTTCTGCCCCTCCGACAGCTGATCGTGAGGATTGAGACACCATGTTCCCTCCAGCAGTCCCTGTCTGCGCAGCACCTCATGAATGCCTGGAATGCATCCTGCAAACCCATGAGCAGGATCGAAAAAGGCTGCATTAGAGTTGGTAACTTCAACATTGCGGGTCAGCCATTCCGCTGGAATGCTCCCTTGCTCCCGCACGCGTTTGATTTCCTCCAGCAGTTCCACCGCCTTGTGCGTCCATACGGCCCAATGGCCGAGCAGCCCTCCGACGATTCTTTTCTCCACAACACGGCCATCCGCCTGAAACTTGTAGACGGTCAACAAGTCGTTAACGATATTATCGTCGTTGCCTGTATACAGCGCGATTTCGTCCCGCCGCTCGGAGCTGATCACCGCACGCACGACGTCAATCGTCTGGTAGCGATTAAACGGCGCCATTTTGATCGCCACGACGCCGGGAATGTCGGCGAACGCCCGCCAGAAGTCGAAGCTGAACGTCCGGCCGCCCACCGATGGCTGCAAGTAGAAACCGATGATCGGCATGACATCCGCCACCTTTTCCGTCCGTTTCAGAATGTCCGCCTCAGTCCAGCCTTGCAGCCCTCCCATACTGAGCAATCCGGCATCGTACCCGAGCGAGGCGGACGTTTCGGCCTCCGCGACCGCCTGCTCCGTTGGCCCGCATATTCCCGCAACGCGTATAAACGGACGCTGCAGCCCCGCTCGCGCTACCTCCTCGGATGCCAGGCGCAGCACTTTCTCAAACAAATTGTGCTGCGGCTCGCGAATCTCGAATTGCGTGGAATGAACGCCGACGGCGATGCCGCCCGCGCCAGACGCGATATAGTAACGGCTAAGCGCTCTTTGACGCCGTTCGTCCAGTTGGCGGTTCTCGTTCAGCGCCAGCGGATGCGCCGGAATGACCAGCCCCTCATGCAGCGCCCGCTTCAGCTCGGGCGTAAGCTCTCTTCTCCCGCTCATCGCTCAAAACTTCCCCTTTCGTTCCTGGAAATGCGTCGGCTTGTTCAAGGTCGCTCCGCCGGCCTCCACCCATTCCGCAACCCAATCGATCATTTGGAGCAGCGAGACGCGGGGATAGCCGAACAGTTGATGGCACTTCGTTGAATTGTTCAGCAGCGCATTGTCGGACTCGGTTCCCGTGAATACCGGCTCGATTCCCAATCGCTCGCCGAACTTCTCCGCCGCCCAGCGGATGGACATCGTCTCGGGACCCGTCACGTTCAGGAAGCGGGCGGGCGCTTCGCAAACGAGCAGGGAGCGAATGGCAATCTCATTAGCGTCTCCCTGCCAGATGATGTTCGCATGCCCCATCGTCAGGTCGATCGGTTTGCCGCCTTGCACCGACTTGGCGATTTCCAGCAGTACGCCGTAGCGCAGGTCGATGGCGTAGTTGAGACGATAGACAAGCATTTTCGTTGAATGGACTTTGGAGAAGTGCTCGAATACGCGCTCCCGTCCCAGACAGGATTGACCGTATTCCCCCACCGGCGAAGGCGGCGTCGTTTCGTCCGCTCCCCCGCTCCCAACCGGCGTAAACGGATACACGTTGCCCGAGGAAAAGACGACGATCCGCGAGTTGCGATACTTCTCCGTGACTCTGCCTGGCAGATAAGCATTCATCGCCCAAGTGAACGATTCGTTGCCCGTCGTGCCGAACTTGTTGCCGGCCATGTAGATGACATTCGAAGCGTCCGGCAAGCTTTGCAATTGTTCCTCGTTAAGCAGGTCGCACGCGATCGTTTCGATGCCCTCGGCCTCCAGCTGCTCCCGCAGCCCCTTCTCCGAAAAACGCGACGCCCCGATCACCCGATTGCTCGCTCCGGCTTGCTTAATTGCATTCATAAGCAGCTTGGCCAGGCTCGGCCCCATCTTGCCCCCAACGCCCAGCAGCAGAATGTCTCCCTCGATGGCGGCAATATCGCGAATCAGCGCCTCCGAAGGCTCGGCCAGCTTGGCCTCCAGCTCTTCAATCGATTTCATCCAATCTTTCTCCTTCCGTTGTCGAGAATAAGTTCATCATAATCCCCCCTCTTATTAAAAGACAAATCTTTAAGTCGTCTGTAAATCGTCGGAAGGCCGGACTTTCCATGCCCTCGCTTACTTCCAGCTTTCGTCCGCCAGAAAGACGAACCGGAAAATTTGCCGCGGCCGCCCCTTCGGAACCTTCTCCACGCCAACGATTCGAACCAGGTTATGATCCATCCATTGTAAAATAAGCCTGTGCGCCGTTCGGACGGTCACGTTAAGCAGTACGGCCAGCTCGTGCGCCATATAATCCGTCCTGCCGGTGCGAGCCGTTTGGGCGAGCAGCTTGCTCAAATAAGCGGACGTCATGCCCGCGCTCTCCGTTCGCCGAAGCAGCTCTGCATCCGTAATCGACAAATCCTGTTCAAGCGAATCCGCCATCGCCAGCGGTCCGATCAGCGTCTTGTCCTCGCGCACGATAAAGCACGTATCCCCTCCGGCCTCCTTCGCTTTGCGCAGCGCGGCTCTCGCGTGCGTGCCCGCTTCGTTGGCAGAGCGCCCGAAGCCGATGCCGATGCTAAGCGATAGGCCGAATTTCCGAAAAGCTTGCCTGCCCAACGGGATCGTTTTGTAGCCGCCGGTCTCCCGCTCGAAGATGCCCCGCGTCGTAAAAAATAAATACTCGTCCCCTCCGAGAGGGGTCAAATAGCCGTCCAGCGACTCTACGTAATCAAGCAGCATACGGTGGATATCCAACTTAAATCTCTGCACGTCGTGCTCAGTCGTATGGCCGTGAATCCTTTTCTCGAAATGATCCGCGTTCAGCAGCCCAACGACAATCTGCGCTTCTTTGCTCCGGCGGGTTTCCGTCGACAGCAGCGCTCGCTCCAGCGCGACCGTAATGTTCTGATCCGTCGGGATTACCCATTCGTTCGGGATGCCGAGCTTCGTCAGCGCCAGCGCCACCGCCCCTTCGGCGGTCAACGCCCCGTCGCTTATCCCGGCTTCGAACCGTTCGCGATGAAACGCAATCAGCTCTTCGCGCGTTGGATAGGCCGATCCGTCGTAATGATCCGCTTGAACGCGGGATTCCCCGATCTCCTTCAGAAATTTGTCCACCATCTGCTCGCCTAGCGTATCGATGGACAAGCGCAGGCTTTGGTCCGTTCCTAACGCATTGATCAGCCGAGCCAGCGCCCGGTAAAAGCCGGTATCGGTCAGCGGCACGAAATGCAGCGCCGTCTTCACATTCGCTTCCTCTCGAATTCGACGGTAAGGGAGCGGCCCCGATACGAGAATGACCTCCACTTCGTCCGCAATCTCTTCGGCCAACCGCGGCGCCGAATCGTCCTCCTCATAAGTCCGCACCACCGGCTTAAAGGACGGGAACGCTTTCAGAACTTGCAATATTCGCTTCACCAGGGCATCCGGGCCGATAACGCCGATGGAAATTCCCTGATTCTGATCCTGACTCTGATTTTTATTCGAATCGTATACGTCATCCATATAAATCCTCCGTTCGTTTGCCGATGATGGCGATAAAAAGCGAAAAACCGCCCAAAAGGGGCGGTTTCCCGTAGAGTTGTCCCACAAGCCTTTCAAGTTGCTCCGGAGGAAGATCGACGCTAAAGGTGACAGGGGTATGTATCTCCTTCCGATGCTTTTACGCTCCTGAAATCTGAGTTGGGAAACCCGTTAATCGGTGATTTCAGGAGCGTATGAGGCGGCCTCCAGGAGGTACATCCCCCTTTTTTGTCTATCGATCGTCCAAGCAACTCTGCTTATGGAACAGCCCTTTGAAGTAATGACCCGATTCACTTTCTCCATTTCATGGGGTCGTCTCTTCAACGCGTCTTTGGTTCAACCTATATAGCACAGCCTAGAGCATGTTGTCAACTGCATTATTGGAAGTCAGACCGTTAGACGCCCCAACAAGCCCACATTCCGCATCCAATCCGGGGCTCTCGACCTGAAGCTAGCCTATTGGTTTAAATCCGGACGTTTGCCCGTCATCAGGTAGACGACGCTCTCCGCAATGTTCGTCGCGTGATCGGCAATCCGTTCGATGTACCGCCCGACAAAGCTGAGCAGCATCGCCTGGCCGACCGTCTTCGGATTTTCGACCATCAGCGAGAACAGCTCGCGAATAATTTGCGAGTACAAAGCGTCGACCTGATCGTCGTCCTTCGCACTCTTGTAAGCCAGGTCGACGTTCTCCGTAACGTACGAATGAAGCGACTCCCGAATCATGACCGCCACAATGTCCGCCATTCTCGGCAAGTCGAGCAGCGGCTTGATCAGCGGCTGTCCGTCGAGACGAATGACGACTTTGGCGATGTCTACTGCCAAGTCTCCCATCCGCTCGAGATCGCTGGAAATTTTGAACGCAATCAGAATGCGACGCAAATCCTTGGCAACCGGCTGCTGGGTCGCGATCAGCTTCGCGCCGATCTCGCTGATTTTCTCTTCCAGCTGATTAAGCTCGGAATCGGATTGAACGATTTTTTTCGCCGTCTCCACATCGGTGTTCTTCAGCGCTTCCATCGATTCGATGAGCGCCTTCTCCGTACGGCCGCCCATCTCAACCAGCAATTGCGTAATTTCTTCCAGCCCGTGATCGAATTCCTGTCTTTTGACCATCATTCTTCTCCGTCCTCCCCCGGCTTCAGCCGAACCGTCCGCTAATATAATCTTCCGTGCGCTGATCCGTCGGATTGGAGAACAACCGCTCCGTCTCCGAATACTCGACGACTTCCCCGTTCAGGAAAAACACGGTCTGCTGCGACACCCTCGCTGCCTGGTGCATGTTATGCGTAACCATGACGATCGTATAACGGTCCTTCAGCTCCTGAGCCAGCTCTTCGATCTTCAGCGTGGAGATCGGATCCAGCGCCGACGTCGCTTCGTCCATCAGCAGAATGTCCGGCTCGACGGCCAACGCCCGCGCGATGCACAGCCGCTGCTGCTGCCCGCCGGAGATGCTGTTCGCGGAACGCTTCAGATGATCCTTCACTTCGTTCCACAGCGCAGCGGAGCGCAGACTCGTCTCCACGATCTCATCCAGCTTCTTACGTTCGGTAATGCCATGCAGACGAGGGCCGTAGGCAACGTTGTCGTAGATCGATTTCGGGAACGGATTCGGCTGCTGGAACACCATTCCGACTCGCTTGCGCAGCGTCTCGACGTCAACGTCTCCCGAGTAGATGTCGGTGCCGGCAATTTCAACCTTGCCTTCGATGCGCGTGCCGGCGATCATATCGTTCATTCGATTGAATGTGCGCAGCAGCGTCGATTTTCCGCAGCCCGAGGGGCCGATGAACGCGGTAATGGCCTTCTCCGGAATTTCCATATTGACGCTTTTCAAAGCATGAAAGTCTCCGTAATACAAGTTCAGGTTGTCGATCTCGATAATGGAGTTCATGGCCATTCTCCTCTTGTCTGATGTACTGGCGCCGACGGCGCTTTATCCGAACCGCCCGCTGATATAGTCGCTTGTCTCCTGCTTCTGCGGATTCGTAAAAATGTTCGTCGTCACGTCGTGCTCCACGACTTCCCCGTTTAGGAAAAAGGCCGTCTTATCCGATACCCTTGCCGCTTGGTGCATGTTGTGGGTAACGATGACGATGCAAAATTCCTGCTTCAGCTCGGCGATCAGCTCCTCGATCTTCGAGGTCGACACCGGATCCAGCGCCGAGGCCGGCTCATCCATCAGGATAATGTCGGGCTTGACCGCGATCGATCTCGCGATGCACAGCCGCTGCTGCTGTCCGCCCGACAAGGCGAGCGCGGAATTGTGCAGACGATCCTTCGTCTCCTCCCAGAGCGCGGCTTTGCGCAGGGACTGCTCGACGATTTCGTCCAGCTTCTTCTTGTTCTTCGTTCCATGATAACGAGGGCCGAACGCGATGTTCTCGTAGATCGATTTATGGAACGGATTCGGCCGCTGCCACACCATGCCGATGCGTTGGCGCAGAGAGACGACGTCGGTCGTCTTATCGTTGATATTGCGATCCCGAATCCAGATTTCTCCCGTAATGCGGCAATCGGGAATCAGATCGTTCATCCGGTTCAAACTTCTCAGGAACGTCGATTTTCCGCAGCCGGAAGGGCCGATAAGCGCCGTCACCTGCTTCGCCCGAAAATCCAGCGATACGCGTTTAACGGCTTGCTTCTCGGCATAATAGACGCTCAAATCATTGGTGGACATCCCGATGGCTTCCATCCGGTTCCATCCCCCTTCTATTTAATAGCCGTAAACTTGCGGTGCAAATAACGTCCCAGCCATCTTGCGCCGAAGTTGAACAGCAGCACGGCGATGACGAGCACGGCGGAAGCTCCGGCCGCAATTTCCTTCGCGTCGGGCGCCAGGCCCTCGGAATTGATTTTCCAGATGTGTACCGCCAGCGTTTCGGCCGGACGGAACGGATTCAGCGGCGAGAACGGGCTGAACGGATTCCAGTCGGTGAAGTCAAGTCTCGGCGAGCTCATGCCTGCGGTAAACAGCAGCGCGGCGGCTTCGCCGAACACGCGACCAGCGGCAAGAATCGTGCCTGTCAGAATGACCGGCATTGCGATCGGCAGCATGACCGAAGTAATTGTCTTCCACTTGGACAAGCCAAGCGCAAGACTTGCTTCCTTCTGCTCTCTCGGTACGCCGCGCAGCCCCTGCTCGGTAATCCGCACCATCAGCGGCAAGTTAAACACGGTCAGCGCGAGCGCTCCGGCAAAGAGCGAAAATCCGAAGCCGAACAGGTTAACGAGCACCAACAAGCCGAACAGACCGACGATGATAGAAGGAACGGAGGAAAGCACTTCGACGACCAGGCGAATGCTGTTCGTAACCTTATTGGCCGGCGCGTATTCGCTCATATAGATGCCGGCCCCCAGGCCGAGCGGAATCGTAATGATCATCGTCAGAACGAGCAGGAACACCGAGTTGAACAGCTGCGGACCGATGCCGCCGCCTCTGCGGATCGTTTCCGGAGCGGAGGTCAGGAAATCGAAGCTGATATGTCCTAGCCCGCGGACGAGAATGAATCCGAGCAAGCCGGCAAGGACAAGAACGATCAGGCCGGCCACCGAGACGATAACCCCGGTCGCGATTTTATTTGCGGTTTTGGCGCTCATAGCTTCGATCTCCTTTCCAGCCAGCGCACGATGAAGACGAAGACGAAGGTCATCATCATCAGAATGAGCGCAAGCGACCACAAGGCGTTGTTAGCGACGCTGCCCATCGCCGTGTTGCCCATGCTCAACGTAATCGCGCTGGTCAAGGTCGAAGCGGATTCGAACAGCGAGCGCGGAATGTGCGGCGCGTTGCCGATGACCATCTGCACGGCCAGCGCTTCTCCGAAGGCCCGGGCGATGCCGAGCACGATGCCCGTCATGAGCGCGGGAAGCGTCGTCGGCAGCACAATGCGGTATATCGTTTGCCAACGGGTGGCCCCCAGCGCGAAGGAGCCTTCCTTTAATCCCTTCGGCAGCGCGGCCAGCGCGTCGGTCGCTATTGTCGTAATCGTAGGCAAAATCATAATCGAAAGCACGACCGCTCCGGCTGCGATGCCGACGCCTTGGCCGGGAAACACGTCGCGAAAAAACGGAACGACGACGCTCAAACCGACGAAGCCGTAGACGACGGACGGAATGCCCGCCAGCAGCTCGATGACCGGCTGTAAGTACTTGCGCCCGAATCCAGGCGCGATCTCTACCATGAACACCGATGCGCAGAAGCCAAGCGGCGCGGCGATCGCCGCGGCTAGCAGCGAGGTGCTGAAAGAGCCGAAAATAAACGGTAAAGCGCCGAATACCGCAGGCTCTCCATCCGGAGCCCACTTCAAGCCCGTCAACAAATCGATGACGTTCACATGGTTAACGAAAAAAGTGCTAAGTCCTTTGGAAGCGACGAAATAAACGATCGAGACAATGGTGAGAATAAGAAACGCGATGCAAAGCAGCGTATAAATTCTGCCGACCCATTCTTCCGCAAGATGCGGCTTTGCTTGCTGTTTTTCTAACGGCTGAGCCATGTACCTCTCCCTTTACACAGCCAATCAAGAGGCATAGCGTGGACGCCTCTTGATTGGGCTTAGGATATGGAACTTGTTACTTCGTGATCGTACCGTTCACGTCGCGCTTCACTTGCATTTGGCTCGCCGGGATGTAACCCAGTTCGACGACGTCGGCGTTTTGGATTTCATCGCTCAGCATGAAGTCCAGGAAAGCTTTGGCCAGCTCGCTCGGCTCGCCCTTCGTGTACATGTGCTCGTAAGCCCATACCGGATACGTTCCGTTCGCTACATTGTCTACCGTTGCTTCTACGCCTTCATATTTCAGCACTTTGATCGATTCGTCGAGGTAGCTCAGCGCCAAGTATCCAATTGCCCCCGGAGTTTCGCCAACCAGCTTTCTTACCGTACCGGAGGAATCCTCTTGAATGGAGCCTTGCAGGTCTTCGGACTTCTGACCAAGCGCATATTTCTCGAACGTTGCGCGAGTACCGGAGCTGGAAGGACGGTTGATGATCTGAATCTTCTGATCGC
Organism: Cohnella phaseoli; assembly: GCF_003386235.1. Lineage (GTDB taxonomy): Bacteria > Bacillota > Bacilli > Paenibacillales > Paenibacillaceae > Cohnella > Cohnella phaseoli. The sequence goes on along the minus strand of NZ_QRDZ01000006.1, from coordinate 43,726 downwards.
TGCCGCCGAGATCTTTCCAGTTCGTCACTTTGCCTGTGAAAATATCAACCAGCTGCTGCTTCGTCAGGTTGTCGACGCCCACTTCCGGGTGCACGACCGCCGCCATTCCGACTACCGCCACTTGGTGGTCAACGAGCTCGGCCGCTTTGTCCGCATCCAGCTTCTCTTCCGCGAACACGTCGGAGTTGCCGATGTCGGATTGTCCTTCGGATACTTGCGTCAGGCCCGTGCCGCTTCCGCCGGCTTGAACTTGAATCGATACGCCTTTATTGCCGTCCATGAACTTCTTCGAAGCTTGCTCAACCAGCGGCAGCAGTGCCGACGATCCCGTCGCCAGCAGCGATCCGGACAGCTCGGCGGCAGGACTTTCGCTTGCCGGCGTCGTGCTTGCGGGAGCCGAGCTTTCCGGCGACGGCGAGCTTGCGCCTCCGCTATTGTTGTTGTTTTGTCCGCATGCGGCCAATACCACCGTCAATACCATTACCATCAGAAGCAAAGCAGTCTTTTTCATTTCGTATAGTTCCCCTTCCAACTCTCATTTGTTTTTGTTGACAGTTCATATTGTAGAAGGCGCGCATTCGCGCAATGTTTTCGTTTTGTTAACGGAATGAAAAATGTAAATATAAATATTCAATATAATTTATAGTATTATAGATTTATTAAATGACGCCATGTCGCAAGCGGAGGATTGATTATGAGTCTATTAAAATTGAAAATTGTCGAGCTGATCGATCGCTATAAACAAGTGACCGCAGTGGCCGACGCGCTGCGCATGAAGCAGCCGACAATTAGCTTTCATATGAAGAACATGGAGTCGGAATGGGGGATCAAGCTGTTCGAGGCCAGAGCCGGTCGCATGGTGCTGACGGATGCCGGAAAAAGCTTGCTCCCTTATGCGATGCGGATCGGGGCGCTGTATGAGGAAGCCGAGACGGTGATCGGCGAGCTGCGAGACAATGAACGCGCCCTTCTGCGCATCGGCTGCACCGATTGCGCGCAGGCGGCAATGACCCGTATGGGATGGCTCGCGCGGGTCGGAAGCTTCCCCGGCAGCCGTATCGCCGTTGTCACGGCCGACGAGGACACGTTGTATCGGCGGCTGGAGTTCGGCGAGCTGGATCTTGTGCTCGGGGGACGCCGATCCGCCGACCCGGAGCGCCTGCCAAGCATCGAGCTTCTCGTCTCCCCCTTCATGCTCCTGCTTCCGGTAGATCACCCGCTGACCGGAGCGGCGGATCACGCGCTTGCGGAGCGGCTTCAACGCTATCCGTTCGTCGTTCACGCCGAACGTTCTCTTTCCGAGCTTGTCGCGCCTTGGCTCGCCCGGCATGGCGTCGCGTCGGTCGCCGGCACGTTCGATTCCGCCCAATGGATCGTCCAAGCCGTCGAAGCAGGACTCGGACTCGCTATTTTGCCCGAATGCATGCTGCCTGAGAACGCGCGAAAGACGGCCTCGGCGAATGTGCCGGGCCGTCCCGAGAACTGGACTCTATACGCCGTTCGGAACGCCCGCGAAGGAAATGCGGAGCTTGCCGAGCGCGCCATTCAGGCGCTGCTCGATCTTTGACTGCGAGCTTCTCGAATGAGCGCTTACTTGCTTCTGCGCTCCTTGATCCACAGCGGAATCCGGAACACAATATTGAAGAGCAAAATAACGAAGACAAGCACGGCCGCGGCTTTATCGGAAATGGCCACAGCGTCGGGCACGATCGCCTCCGATTGGACGTACCAGAGGTGTACGGCGAGCGTCTCTCCCGGCGAGAGCAGGTTAAAGTCCCACATTTCGCCCGATGTCGTCACCCCTGCGGTCAGAATGATGACCGCGCTCTCTCCGAACGCCCGTCCGGCAATCAAGCAGATGCCGGTGACCAGGCCGCTGATCGCGGTTGGAATAAGCACTCGGCGAATCGTCTGCAGATGCGTTGCGCCAAGCGCGAACGAAGCCTGCTTTAGCTCCTGCGGAACGGCGCGGATCGATTCCTCCGTCACCCGCGTCATGACCGGCAGGTTCAAGAACGCCAAGCTGATCGCTCCTCCGACAATCGTCAGTCCGATCTGGAACATCTCTACGAACAGCGCGATTCCGAACAGGCCGAAAATAATCGAGGGCACCGAAGCGAGCCCTTCCACGCAAATTCGGACGAATCCGATGAGCTTGTTGTCGGGGGCGAATTCCGCCAAATAGATGCCGGCCGCCATACCGAGCGGAACTGCGATAAGCAGGGAAATCGCCAGCATGTAGAACGAGTTGAACAGCGCCGGACCGATGCCTCCGCCCTCTTCGATCTCGCTCGGCAAACCGAGTATGAAATCCCAGGTTAACGAAGGCAAGCCCTTCTGCAAAATCAGATAAAGCAGCGCCAGAATAAACAGGACGATGGCGGCGGATACGCCCCATACGAATGCGGTAAACAGCCGATTGTTGATCAGATTGAGACTGCGTTTCGTACGGAAGGCGCCAGCAGCCGCTGTAGCGTTTTTCATCGAACAGCCCCCCTTTGCAGCAGTCGCACGAGAACGATCATCAACAGGGAAATCACGAGCAGCAGGAAGCCCATCATATAGAGCGCGTTATTCCAGGTCGAATCGAACGGCACGTTGGCGATCTGCATGACGATGTTGCTCGTCAGTACCGAAGTCGGCTTGAACAGCGCATCGGCCAGCTGCGGCGTATTGCCGATAACCATGACGACGGCCATCGTCTCGCCGATCGCGCGGGCCATCCCGAGAATGACGCCGTACATGATGCCGCTGCGTGCCGCCGGGATCGTCACCTTGAAGATCGTCTGAAAGCGGGTGGCGCCAAGCGCATAGGAAGCGTCTCTATATTTTCGCGGTACCGCGCTGATCGCATCGTCGCTCACCCGGCTAATCGTCGGCAGCACCATAATCGTCAACACGATCGCAGCGGCCAGAATGCCGTCGCCCATATTCGTACCGGTTACGTCTCTAAGCAAGGGAATAAGAATCGTAAGTCCGAGAAATCCGTAGACGACGGACGGAATGCCGACCAGCAGGTCCAGAACTGGACGAAGCAGATTGCGCAGCCAATTCGGCGCGATATCGGCCAGAAATACGGCGATGACGACCGACAGAGGCACCGAAATAAGCAACGTTAGAAGCGTTAAAGCAAACGTGCCGAAAATAAACACGAAAGCGCCGTAGCGATCCTCTTCTGGAGTCCAGTCCGTCGAGAAGAAGAACGTCATCGGGGAGACGTCGCGGAACGTCAGCACCCCCGTGCGAAACATCAGGAACAGAATCGCGAACAGAATCAGGCAGACGAATACCGCGCTGGCGATGCAGGCGATTTTGAAAAAGCGATTGTAAACAAGAAGTCTGTTTTTCCTGTCGAAGGAACGACCTGAGCCCGCTTTGATGCTGCCGCCCAAATCGCTCGTGTTCGGGCTGACGATCGACGGACGTGCCGACGTATCCAGTTGCATAAATTCAAGTTCCTCCCATGAAGAAACCAGCTTGGCGAGGGAGCCGCTTCGCTGGTTTCTTCGCGAATGTTCAATCGGTTGAATCGTCGTTGGCGGCGAGCGTTACTTAACCGCGGAGATCGGAATGAACTTCAGCTTCTTCAAGGAGCCGTTTTGGAACTTCGCGCTCTGGATATACTCGATGAACGCTTTCGTCACTTCGTTCGGCTCGCCCTTCGTCATGTAATAGCCATAGCCCCATACTTTATAAGTTCCGTTGACTACGTTAGCTTCCGTCGGAGCCACTTTGTTAATTTTCATTGCCTTCATGTTGCTGGTCACGTAGACGAGGTCGATGTAGCCGATCGCGTTAGGCGTCGTTTCGACAGCCGTCTTCATATCGCCGCTCGATTTGACTTCTTTATAGTTGTTGCCTTTGCTGATGAAGTCCGTGCCTTGCAGAGCTTTCATTTGGAAGTTGACGCGAGTGCCGGAGCCGAATGCGCGATTGACGACGATGATGTCGGCGTCGTCTCCGCCTACGTCTTTCCAGTTCGTCACTTTACCGGAGAAAATATCTTGCAGTTGCTTCGTCGACAGGTCGTCGACTTTTACGTTTTTGTTCACGACGGCAGCGAACGGAATGATGGCGACTTTGTGCGCGACTTGGCCGTCGAACTTCTTGAAGCCCGGCACGTCCTGGGAAGCGTCCCAGTCGACGGCGCCGATGTCGGCGATGCCTTTGCGGACCGATTGCGGACCCGTGATGGAGCCTGCCGCGGAAGCGGAGATTTTAACTTTCGGATTCAGCTTTTTAAATTCATTGGCGGCTTGCAGCGTCAGCGGCAGCAGCGCGGAGGAACCGTTGATGACGATTTTGCCCTTCAGGGAGCTTGCCGCTCCGGCAGCGGATACCGATGTTGCGACCATAGCAATCGCCAGTGCGGCGACGGATAACGATTTGAACCATTTCATAGTCAATTTTTTCTCCTCTCGATATGGGGTTTCGATTAACGGGAAACCGGCTTCCAGTGCCCGTTCTGATCCAGGAATACGCGTCCGTCGCGAATGACGGCCAGTGGCGCGCCTTCTTTGACGAATATTTCGCTAACATCCTCAGACAATGTATGCAGCTGCTTGGCCGAACCGGCGGCCGGATCTACTTCGTAGACGAACGGATTCGTTCCGTCGCCTTCTGTCAGCAAGTACCATTTTCCGCCCGAGTACTCCGCTTGATATACGTCTTGCTCGTTATACAACGGCGCCGTTTTCTTATCCTTGCCGACTTGAACCAGCGCGGATTTGGCGGCGGCGTCGCCGCTCACACTGACGTACACGACGCTCGATGCGTCCGCTGCGGCATGTACGAATACTTTGTCGTCGACCGAAGTCGTCAGCTGCACCGCTTTGTTCTCTTTCACCGTCGGATCGACCGTGAATTGATAGATTTGCGGCTCCGTTCCCTTCATGTCGATGGCCACGTCGTCCGCCTCTACCGGCTTGGAGCCGTCGGCCACAACCGAACCGGGCTTCGTTACCGTATAAGTAAACGTCTTGCCGTCCGCGGACACTTCCAGGTTCGCCTTATAGTCGACCTTGTCGTCCAAAATTTTCGTAATCTTATTAATCTCGGGATCCAGCTTCGCGATTACGCTCCCCTTATCCCCTTGCAGGAAGAAAATGCTCTTACCGTCTGCAGACCAGACCAGCTCGGGCTTGATGTTCGTGTCGTTGCTGACGACGACAGGGCGGCTTATTTTGGTCAAATCAAGTACCGATACTTGACCGTTGGCATTCGTGTAAGCCGCTTTATCCCCGTTTGGCGACAAAACCAGATCGGAAGCGTCAGCCGCAATATCCAGCAGGCGATACTTGCCGGTGGTCGCCTCGACCAGATAGTCGGCTCTTCCCGATTCTGTCTCTTGGGATGCGATGTACCTTTGGGCGTCTACCCATTGAATGCGATCCACGTTCGCAAGCAGCTTGGCGTCGATCCAGATCGTGCCGGTCTCGTCCTTATACAGGCTGGCGCCCAGCGCTTCTACATAGGCTTGCAGTTCAACGTAGGTGATGCCTTTGACGTTTTTGACCGCAACGTCCAGCTTTTGCTCCGCTCCGTCGACCTTGAGCACGCCGCTGCCGGATTTCAGCTCCACCGTGTGGCCGTTCAGCTTCGCTAGGATCGCTCCGCTCTCAACGTGCACCTTAACGCCCAGCTTCGAGCTTAAATCTCTAAGCGACACAAGCGTTTTGCCTTTCTCCGCAATTGTACCGAGTTGAACCGCAGTTCCGTTAACAAAATAAGCGGAGCTTGCCAACTGCGTCGTACTTGCCGCCGTTGCTGTCGCTGCGGATACCGCTCCAACGGAAGCAGTTCCTACGGATAACGCCAATACTGTTGCCAGGGACGCCTTCTTAAGCACCATCGACACCTATCACCCTTCTGGAATATGGTAAATTTCTCTCATTGCTATAGTGAGTATAGTCCCGATTTGTAAAGCTGCTATTGTGGAATCATTTTCCGATTGTTAAATTTAGGAACCGATCTGACCGATCAGCTTGCGGAATTCCAGACGCACTTCTTCGGACTTGCCCTTGGCTGCCGCAGAGGCCGTCTGCAGAAGCGTTGCCGCTTCCCGGTTCATCTCCGACGAGCTCCACAGCTGTGCGAACGTATCCTCGGTTTTCTTGACCCTGTACACGCCTTTGTCCGCCCCCTGCTTGCCTTCTCCAGCCAAGCCGGCCGACACTTGAACCGCCTCCGACATCGACCGGACCAGACCAGCGATCTGTCCGGCGGAACGCTTCGTTTGATCCGCCAGCGCGCGGATCTCTCCGGCAACGACGCCGAAGCCTCTGCCGTGCTCTCCGGCTCTTGCCGCTTCGATCGTGGCGTTTACCGCCAACAGGTTGCACTGATCCGCCAAATCCGCGATCAACCGAACGATGCCGTCAACGGACGACGTTCTATCCGTAAGCTGCGAAGCCGCCTTCTCTTGCTTGTCCGCATTCATCGACCAAAGCTTGAACAGCTTCAGCATTTCCTCCAGCTGCCCGCGTCCCTGATCAGTAATTTCACTGATCCGCTCGCTGCAAGACTGAGCTTCGCTCGTCGCTTCCGCAACCCGTTCAACCGAGTCGTGAATGTTCTCGATCATCGTCTCGGTATCGCGGATCGTGCGGATTTGCCGATTGACCGCCTCGCGCTGCAGCAGCCTGGAGATGTTCAGCAAATCGTTTACCGTCAGCACGCCCGCGAACTTGCCGCGATCGGTGAGCAGCACGGCGTCATAGAACGTTTCCTCCGAGCGGGACAGCGTTTGATCGATCAGTTCCTGCGGATCGATGGACAATTCGACGATCATCGGTTTTTTGTCCATCAGGTGGGAGACAGGCTGGTGCCCATATAAGGAAAGGCCGTACAACGTACCTAAGCGGCGGAAAAACCGATCCTTCATCATCAATCCGATCGGCCGTTTGCCCTCATCGCAAATCACGACGCATTCGAATTGATTTTGCCGGCGGAACAAATCGACCAGTTCGTCGCCCCTCTGATCGGGGCCGATGACCGGGCAGCTTCGCGCCCAATCCTTGACGGCCACGGACGGGATCATTTCATGCATGGACGGGACTGACGTCCTGTCTTGACGGCGGGAGACGCTTTCCGAGCGCGGCGCATCGTTCTTCTTAACGGCGCGAGATTCCGCGACAAGCACGTTCGTTGCCATCTAGATCACCTCGTTAATGAGTGATAGACTACGAGATTTCAACAAGAATATTTTTCCTACTTCTGAAACTAACAAAAGATTGTTTTCCATTCGTTCGTTTCTCGTTAAGCGAACGTAAAGTTTCTCCTTCGGAGATAAACAGGTTCGTTTCGTATTGACTTATTTTATTTCAAGTGTATATATTATATATATACGGTAAATACACAATATACGGAGGCGCCATGAATATCATTTTATCTAACGCATCCGACGAACCGATCTACGGGCAGATTGTCCGCCAAATCCGTCAGTCGATTTTGAACGGGGAAATCACACCGGGCCATCTGCTGCCGTCCATTCGACAGTTGGCCAAAGACTTGCAGATCAGTGTCATTACGACCAAGCGGGCCTACGAGGAGTTGGAGAAGGAAGGTCTGATCGATTCCGTCGTCGGGAAAGGCTCGTTCGTATCCGGCGCGAATCCGCAATTTATTCGAGAGCAGAGGCTGCGGCTGCTAGAAGGAACCCTGATCGAGGCCGTTCAGGAAAGCCGTTCGCTGAACATGCCGCTGGAGGAGCTTGTCGCCCATATTCGGCTGCTTTACAAGGAATTGGAGGGAGAGGATTGAACGTGAACGAAAATTCGGTTATCGAGGTCAGCCGCCTAACCAAAAAGTATAAGCGCTTCGAGCTGAAGGACGTAACGATGGATGTTAAGCAGGGCTTTATTACCGGGCTTATCGGCGCGAATGGCGCGGGTAAAAGCACGCTTATCAAGCTGATGATGGGCATGTCCCTTCCCGAGGACGGAAACGTCCGAGTTTTCGGACAGGAGCATGCGACCCATGAAGCGGAGATCAAGGAGCGAATCGGCTATGTCGCCGACGATTGCAGCTATTACGAGCATCTGACCGTCGATGCAATGAGAAGCGTCTACGCGCCATTCTATAAGCGATGGGATGAACAACAATTCGGCAGATATCTCGACCGTTTCGAACTATCGGCCAAAGCGAAAATCCGCAGCCTGTCAAAAGGGATGAAAATGAAGCTGAGCCTAGCCTTCGCTCTATCTCATCATGCCGATCTCCTGATTATGGATGAGCCAACCGCCGGGCTCGATCCCGTGTTTCGCCGGGAACTGCTTGAGATTTTATCCGAGCTGATGCTGGACGAACGCATGTCGATTTTGTTTTCCACGCACATTACGACCGATCTCGATCGCGTCGCGGACTATATCGCCTTTCTTAATCGAGGGGAACTGGTATTTCATGAATCGAAGGAACGAATCTTTGATCGCTACGCTATCGTCAAGGCAAACAAGGAATTGCTGGACGCGGACGTCCGCCGCATCTTCGCAGGCATTCGGGAAACCTCATCCGGGTTTGAAGGGTTGACCGGGGACCGGCTGGAAGCCGAGCGGTTGTTTGCCGGGCACGCCCGTATCGAACGTCCGACGCTGGAAGAAATTATGTTCTTTACGGCCAAGGGAGTGGAAGCGCATGTTTAATTTGATTCGCAAGGATGTCATCGCTCTAAAATATTACTTTCTGTTCATTGCTGCGTATGCGGTCATGTTCGGTTTATTTACCGTGTCGTCGTTCTCCCCGCTGATGATCTGCATGCTGCCCGCGATTATGATGACGCTGTTCGCCTCCAACCTCGAGCTTCGCAACAAGAGCATGCTTTTTATTGGCAGCCTGCCCGTCCGAAGAAAACAAATCGTACTAGCAAAATACGGGAGCGTCTTCGTCTATCTGGCGCTCGGCATTATTCTCGCCGCCGCGATCCGTGCGATTAACGAATACGGTCTTGGCGTCGAATTTCCGTTAACGTCCCTGAACCTGTCGTTGTCAGCGGCGTTGGCGATGGCTTTCGCAGCCCTCTACTATCCCATTCAATTTTGGCTTGGCGTGCGAAATTCATCCTTCATCTCGTTTCTCGTCATCTTTCTGGCCGCCGCCCTCATCGGAGGAATCGGCAACATGGCGGATTCGCTCACTTTTGACATGCTGCCCACTCGCGCGCAACTGGTTATCGGGCTGCCTATTGCAGGATTGCTGCTGCTATACGTTTCCTATCGCATCTCCCTGAACCTATTCCTGCGCAAGGACATCGAAGGCTAACGATTCGGTCTCCGAACGGGCATATTCTTTTCGAACCTCCTAATAAACGAGGCTGTCTCAAAAGTAAGTAAGCTCACTTAAGACCTAGCTCACTTGACCAAAGACAGCGCGAAAATGAAGAAATGGCGACTCTAGGGATTTCATCCCTGTGTCGCCATTTCTCGATTTCGGTCTACTGTAGCTTTCTTTAATAAATTACGGGCAAGCGCAAGCCAAAACCGCCCTTGGCAAGTTACCGGGAACAGTCATCTGCTGCGCATAGGCGTGGTCCCAATTACTTTTGGGATAGCTCCCTTTTACCATGATTGTTTAAACTTCGTCGATGCCGACCCAAGAGCCGCGCTCGATCGACAGGTCGACCGCTTCAAGCACTTCTTGGCATTTCACGCCGTCATAGAACGTCGGAGCGAATGGCGAGCCCGTCTTAATATGCTGTACGAACTCGTACACGATATGCACGAAGGCGTGCTCATAGCCGATAATATGACCGGTCGGCCACCAGTTTCCGGCGTACTTGTGGGTCGACTCCGTCGCCAGAATGCGGCGGAAACCGGCCAGGTTCGGCTCGTCTTCGCGGAAGTAAACTTCCAGCTCGTTCAGCTTCTCAAGATCCCAGCGCAATGAGCCTTTGCTGCCGTGGATTTCGAACGTGTTGTGGTTTTTGCGGCCGGCCGCGAAACGGGAGGCGACGAACATACCCATCGCTCCGTTCTTGAAGTCGGCCAGGAAACCCGTCGCGTCGTCGACGGTTACCTGGTCCTTCTGCGAGGAAGAGCCGGCGCCGGCGGACAATCCTCCCGCCGCATCCGTTGCAATCGGGCGCTCCTTCACGAATGTGCGGTTGTGGCCGACAACGCGATCGAACTCGCCGATCAGGAAACGAGCGAGATCGATGCTGTGCGCATTGATGTCCCCGTGTGCTCCGGAGCCTGCCACTTCCTTCTTAAGCCGCCATGCCATCGGCGTGTTCGGATCGACAAGCCAGTCCTGCAGATAGGTCGCACGATAATGGTGGATTTCACCCAAGCGGCCCTCGTCGATGATTTGCTTGGCCAACTGCACTGCCGGCAGGAAGCGATAGTTAAAGCAGACGGCATGTTTAACGCCGGCTTTCTCCGCCGCCTCGAGCATTTCGCGACCGTCCGCCAAGTTCAGCGCAAGCGGCTTCTCGCAAAACACGTGCTTGCCCGCCGCGATCGCCGCCAACGTAATTTCCTTATGCGCATCGCTCGGCGCATTGATGTCGACGAAGTCGATGTCGTCGCGCGCGACCATTTTCCGCCAGTCCGTCTCGTACGATTCCCAGCCGAATTTATCGGCAGCAGCCTTGACCCCTTGCTCATCGCGTCCGCAGATCGCCTTCATGACGACGTCGGCGGCCGGTTCGAAGAACATGCCTACATCTTTATATGCATGGCTGTGGGCTTTGCCCATGAACTTGTAGCCCACCATGCCGACATTGATTTTGTCGTTTACGCCCACCACATTTCACCCGCGCTTTCTTTCAAAATAAGGGAATTAAGGAAACCTGCCGCTTTAGTGAAGCCTTCGTTAACGCTCATAATGCCGTCTTCATGCTCGATGCTGATTACGCCGTCGTAACCAACAAGGCGAAGCGTGCTCACGAGATCTTTCCAGAACTCGTCATCGTGGCCGTAGCCGACCGTGCGGAATACGAACGAACGATTCAGGATATCTCCGTAGTGCTTCGTATCCAGAACGCCATTCAGCGCCGTATTGCGCTTATCGATCTTCGTGTCCTTGGCGTGCACGTGGTAGATGGAGTCCCCGAGCGCCTTGACGCATTCGATCGGGTCCATTCCTTGCCAGAACAGGTGGGATGGATCGAAGTTCACGCCGATGTTGTCTCCCGCTTCACTGCGCAGACGCAGCGCGGTTTCCGTGTTGTACACGAGGAAGCCGGGATGCGCTTCGATGGCGATTTTAATGTTATGTTTGCGAGCAAATGCCGACTGTTCCTTCCAATACGGAATCGCAACTTCGTTCCACTGCCACTCCAGTACAGTCAGGAAATCGGGCGGCCACGGGCAGGTTACCCAGGACGGGTATTTCGCGCCTTCGGAGTCTCCCGGACAGCCGGAGAACGTAATAACCGTGTCCACGCCGAGCTTCTCCGCCAGCTGTACGGTCGCGACGAAGTCCTCATGATCGGATTGAGCCGTAGCTTTATCCGGATGCAGCGGATTGCCGTGGCAGCTGAGCGCGCTGATCGTCAAGCCGCGGGAATCAACCGCTTCGCGAATGCCGCGGATGGCCGCGTCGTCGTTAACGATCTCTCTGGCATTTACGTGCGCGGTGCCGGGAAAACCTCCCGTACCGATTTCCACCGCTTGCAGTCCCGCCGCTTTGACGGTATCAAGCGCCTGTTCGAACGATTGTTGGGCGAAAAGAACGATAAATACGCCGGATTTCATTGTGAACTTCACCAAACCTCTCATTGAAAGTGGAAGCCTTTGCACGTTTTATGTACGCGCGTTCATAAATCACAATTCTATTTTACATGAAAGACGGCATCCATTGCCACCCTTATTTAGCAGCGAACGGCGGCGGCGCGGCCTCTTACGGTCTGACAGACCGTTGCGCAGGCGAATCGGCCGACTTTCAGGCCTCTTACGGTCTGACAGACCGTTGCGAAGGCGAATCGGCCGACTTTACGGCCTCTTACGGTCTGACAGACCGCAATTAGTCAAACTTCGCCAGCCCTGAGACTCCGCACGATTCAGCCGCTCCCCGCTCTTCCCGTCCCGCTTAGACGAAGCTGATGGCCTGGCCTTTGCTAGCCGATTCGTATACGGCTTCGAGAATTTCCTGCACGACAAGCGCCTGCCTGGCCGTTACGACAGGTTCGCGATCGTATGCAATCGCCTCGATCCAGGCGCGAGCCTCTTGCTCGGCCGCGTCGTCCGGAAGCGGGTTGCCGCCGAAGTCGCCGGCCATCTGAATTTCCTGCGTGTAGAGACGGCCATGTTCCTCCCCGTTGACGCGGAGTCCCTTCTTCATGTCGGCTCCCGCCTTCGTTCCGCTCAAGCTCACCTTCGCTTCGTCCACATCGAGTGTGTTCAGCGCCCAGCTGGACTCCAGCCATACCGTTGCCCCGTTTTTCATCGTGATCATCGCGAATGCGGAATCCTCTACTGTAAACTTGTCAGGATCCCACGGTCCCCACAGGTTCGCGCTGCTTCCTTGCTCCGCCAGCTTGCGATAGGAGGAGCCAAGTACTGTCCTGGGCTCATAGTTGTCCATCATCCACAAAGCCAGATCGAGCGCGTGCGTGCCGATATCGATCAGCGGACCTCCGCCCTGCTTCTCCAGATCAAGGAATACGCCCCAGGTCGGCACCGCGCGGCGGCGAACCGCATGCGCTTTGGCCACGTAAATCTCGCCGAGCTTGCCTTCGCGGCAAGCCTGGTACAGCCAGCGGCTGTCCGCGCGGAAGCGGTTCTGATAAGCGATGCTCAGCTTCTTGCCCGTTCTCTGTGACGTTTCCAGCATACGGCGAGCGTCTTCGGCGGTTTTGGCCATCGGTTTCTCGCACAACACATGCTTGCCCGCTTCGAGCGCTGCGATGGAAATTTCGGCATGCGTATCGTTAGGAGTGCAGACGTGGACGACGTGAACGTCTTGATCGCGCAGCAGTTCGTATACGTCGTGATATACTCTAGCGTCGTGCGTACCGAATTTGTTTTTGGCTTCATGCGCGCGGTCGGCCGAAATATCGAAAAATGCGACTACCTGCGCTTCCGGGATTTTGGCGAGCGATGGCAAATGCTTCCCCATCGCGATGCCGCCGCAGCCGATCATGCCTACGTTAACTTTTGTCAATGTGCTTGTCCTCCTTGCGGCTTGTCCATATTCAAACTACAATATAGTGTATCATACTTTGCCGATATTCCCATTCGGGCAAGTGCGAGGATTTTATGCGATTTTGTCTTTTGGCTTGAATTGACCTCTATAAGGGGATGATCCCTTGCAACCGTTAAGAGAAAAGATTGAATACGAGAACCCGTTATTGTCGTTGAAAATATGGCAAATGGTTCGCCTCGATCCCAGGAGCGTCACCTGGCACTATCATCCCGAATGCGAGCTGATGCTCGTCCAGGAAGGGACGCTGACCGTCGACTTGAGCGACGAAACTTTCGAGCTTAGAGACGGGGATATCGTTATCCTCGGCAACTCTCAGTTGCACAGAGACCACAACTCCGAGGGCAATCTGAAATATATCGTTCTCCAATTCGATCTTAATAATTATTTCGATCAGAGCACGATTCCATACCTGCAATATTTCAACGAGACCAAAATGCCGCTCAGCGCCATGAACTACATTTTCCGGGAAAATACTGAAGCTCGGCGGGAAGCGGCGGATTGCATTCGCCAAATTCATCAGGAAGCCGTCGACAAGTTAAGCGGTTACGAACTGGCGGTCAACATGTTGATCAAAAAGCTGCTGCTCATTCTGATTCGCAACGATACGCGCCGGCTGCTCGCCGACCAGGATCGGGTCGAACGAATCCGCCTTAAGCCGGTCATCGACTTCGTGGAAGCGAATATAGACGACCGGATCGCCGTGGAGGCCGTGTGCGGATTGGCCAACATGAGCTATTATTACTTCGTCAAATTTTTCAAGAAAATGATGGGCCAATCGTTCACCGAATACGTCAACTTCCGCAAAATCAAACGAGCCGAACAACTGCTGCTCACCCGGGACGTCAGCGTAAGCGAAGTCGGCGAACTGATCGGTATGGCCAACATGGCCCATTTCTACAAAATGTTCAAGCGCTTCAACGGTTGCTCGCCGAAGGAGTTTCAACGTAAAATGCTCGCTTGGGGACGGAGCTAAAAAAAAAATCGCCCGAGTCGCGAAGACCGGGCGAAAATGTCGTTATTAAGTGCGATAAGCTAATTGGACGTACTTTTCCGATTCATGAACAGCTTGTAGCCGACGCCGCGGATCGAGTCGATCTGAACGCTCTGTTGGTTCAATTCGAGCTTTTTGCGCAGGGAGCTTACGTGCACGTCGACGGTTCGCTGACCTCCGATATAATCGAAGCCCCACACCACGTTCATCAAATCGTCCCTTGTAATGACGATGCCGGGGCGTTCCGCCAAATACAGCAGCACCTCGAATTCCTTCGGCCGCAGCGTGATCCACTGCCCTCCCGAGCATACCTCGTACTTATCGGGAAAAATCTGCAAATCGCCGATGGTGATGACCTTCTCCCCGTCCGTCGCCTTTGCCGGCTTGCTCTCTTCATTGCGCGAACGTCTAAGCACGGCAGTCGTACGAGCCAGCAGCTCGGCGACGCCGAACGGCTTCGTAATATAATCATCCGCTCCGAGCTTAAGCCCCTGAACGACTTCCTCCTCGGCGTTCCTTGCGGTCAGAATGATGACCGGCGTGCGCACCCCGTTCTGCCGCAGCTTCTGGAGCACCTCGAAACCGTTCATGCCTGGAAGCATCAAATCCAGGAAGATGATCGCATAGGATTCGTGTATCGCTTTATGAAGCCCCTCCGCTCCGTTGCCTACCACTTCCGTTTCATAGCCTTCCTGCGAAAGATTGTAGGTTACGAGACGGGCAAGCGTCGGTTCGTCCTCTATAATCAAAACTTTGTCCGACATGCGTACCTCCGGTTCGGCAGTTTGCTGCCTTATTGGCTCACTATGTTAGTTTTATCATACCACTGTAAAGCCAACGTCATTCAAATGTTAACGGAATGTAAAATCGGAAACGGAACGTTTACGGCTGCAGCAGCGGCAGTTCCAAAATAAATTTCGAGCCCGCGCCGATCTCGCTCTCCACCCGAATCGTTCCGCGATGCAGCTCGGTCAGATGCTTCACGATGGACAAGCCCAATCCCGTACCTCCGGAGCTTCGCGAACGGGCTTTGTCGACGCGGTAGAAGCGTTCGAAAATACGGGGAACATCTTTCTTCGGAATGCCGATCCCGGTATCCGCTACCGTAATGCGCACGAGCTCCTCTTCCCCGTCTCCGGACTCCACGACCTCCGCAGTTACTTTCACTTTTCCGCCCTCTGGCGTATAGTTGATCCCGTTCTGCAACAGATTCATGAGAATCTGGCCCAGACGATCTTCGTCCGCTTCGAGGAATAAGCCCTCTTCTGCTTGCACGTTCAACTCAATGCTCTTCTTGCCCGCTTCCGGCGACAGCAGCTCAGCCATCCGCCCGAGGAAAGCCGGAAGATCGATCGGCGAAAATTGCAGCGGAGAACGGCGGGACTCTATCTTGGACAGCTCCAAAATATCCCCAATCAGACGATTCAGTCGATCGCTTTCGTCCTGAATAATCGTAAGGAAAGATCTCGCCGTTTCCTCGTCGTTCATCGCCCCCGCCAGTAGCGTCTCCGCAAAGCCCTTCACCGCAGCCACCGGAGTCTTCAGCTCATGCGAGACGTTCGCGACAAACTCGCTGCGCATCCGCTCCAGGCGACGAATCGCCGTTACGTCCTGCAGCACGAGCAGCAAGCCCTGTTCATCGTCCCCGCCCATCGTCATCGGCACGATATGAATTTCAAGCAGCCGTTCCTCCGGGTAGTACACAGTCAGCTCTTCGCGAACGTACGCCGGCTGCTCCAACACTTCGCGGATCAGGTTGATCAGCTCGAAATGTTGGCGAATTTCCGTGACGCTTCGGCCGACTCGCTCGCGAACCGAGCTGCCGAGCAGTTGTTCCGCTTCGCGATTGTACAGCGTAATCTTGCCGTCGGGCGCAATCATGACAACGCCGCTTGTCATATTGTCGAGTACGCTCTGCAGCCGATCCCCGTTGCTGCGGATTTCGTCGAGCTGGTGCTGCAGGCTTGCCGCCATCGCGTTCAGCGCCTTCGCCAGCTCTCCCACCTCGTCCTTGCCGCCGTCGGGCACCCGCGTTGCATAGTCCATATCGGCCATTCGTTTCGCCGCCGAAGTCATCCGCTCCAGCGGACGCGTCACCCCGAGCGCCACCCGATAGCTGACTGCTCCGGCGACGATGAACAACAGCAGTAGAGCTGAAATCAGCGCCAACCACATTCTGTCCAAGCTGCGCTCGATATCGCCAAGACTCATCGCCAGCCGCACGATCCCGGAGTCGCTCTCGCCTTCTGTCCCGCTCACCTTGATCGCCACGTACATCATTCGTTCTTTCAAGGTGTCGCTGTAGCGGACGCTGCTCCCCGTTCCGGAGGCCAGCGCTTCGCGTACCTCCTCTCGGTCCAGATGACGGTTCATTGTCAGAGGATCGTGGTCGGAGTCGCCTATGACGGTCCCGTCCAGCCGAATATACGTTATTCGCATCTCGGCAATTTCCTTAAACCGCTGCGCCTGCTGCTGCAAATATTCGCTCGCTTCAGCCTCGTTCAGCTTATCCGGCCAAGGCACGGCCGCGTTCAGGACGTGCAATTCCCGAATCATATGATCGCGCAAAGCCGCCTGATGGTTTTTCTGATAGGAATTGCCCATGAGCAAGCCGGCCGCCAGCACGGACGAGCCAATCAGGAGCACGAAGAGCATGGTGAGCTTGAGGCGAAACTTGGTCATAATCGGGCTTGCTCTCCTTCTTCGTTATGCGAATACGACGTCTTTGAACTTCTCCAGCTTCTCTCTCGAATCTTTATCGACGTCGGCATGCAGGCTGTTGCCGTGTGCATCCATAGTGACGATCGCCGCAAAGCCTTCAACTTGAAGATGCCACATCGCTTCCGGAATGCCAAATTCCATAAAGTCGACGCCGTTCACCTTCCTGATGCATTCCGCATAGTACTGGGCTGCGCCGCCGACGGCGTTCAAATAAACCGCCCCGTGCTCCTTGAGCGCGGCGAGCGTTTTCGGTCCCATGCCGCCTTTGCCGATCACCGCGCGCAGACCGAATTTTTTCAGAATATCGCCTTGGTACGGCTCCTCGCGAATGCTCGTCGTCGGTCCGGCTGCCTTCACGTGCCAACCGTCTTCGTCCTTTAGCATAACCGGACCGCAGTGATAAATAACTCCGCCGTTCAAATCGATCGGAGCGTCATGGTCCATCAAATGCTTGTGCAGCGCATCGCGTCCGGTATGCATCTCGCCGTTCAGAATGACGACGTCGCCTACCCGTAAGCCGCGCACGTCTTCTTCCGTAAGCGGCATCTGCAGTATGATCTCTTTCCCTCTCGGCGCTTCGGCGGAATCGGCCTCCTTGCTCTTCATCGGAACGCTCGAGCCACCCTCGTAGATCCAGCTCTTGATCTCATGCGTATCGCCGTCCAGCAGCACGCCTTGACGACGATAAGCCCAACAATTATATGCGACGGAGACAAAATAGCTGGCCGGAAGCCGATTGGCTACGCCGACTTTGCAGCCGAGCAGCGTAACGTTGCCGCCGAAGCCCATCGTGCCGATGCCAAGCTGGTTGGCTTTGTCTAGAATATAGTCCTCCAGTTGAGCCAGCTCCGAAATCGGGTTAACGTCGTCTACGTTGCGGAACAGCTGCTGCTTCGCCAGCTCGTAGCCGGTCGTCCGGTCGCCGCCGATGCCAACTCCGATAAAACCCGCGCTGCAGCCCTGGCCCTGCGCCTGATATACCGCATGAAGAATGCATTTGCGAATGCCGTCAAGATCGCGTCCGGCTTTGCCGAGTCCTTCGATCTCGCAAGGCAGGCTGTATTGAATGTTTTTATTTTCGCAGCCGCCGCCTTTGAGAATGAGGCGCACATCGACTTCGTCGCGCTCCCATTGCTCGAAGTGAATAACCGGAGTTCCCGGTCCGAGGTTGTCCCCCGTATTGGCGCCCGTCAACGAATCGACAGAGTTGGTACGGAGCTTCCCGTCTTTCGTCGCCTGAGCGATCGCGCTCCGAATTTCCCGTTTCATAACGATCTGATTCGCGCCGACTGGCGTGTGAACGACAAAAGTAGGCATGCCGGTATCCTGGCAGATCGGCGAGACGTTACACTCGGCCATTTCGATATTTTGCGCGATGGTAGACAGAGACAGTCCTGCGCGAGTTGCCTGATCCTCCGCCTCGCGAGCGGCGGCTATGGCACGGCGGACATCCGCCGGAAGATTCGTAGATGTTTCGACGATGAGCTTGTATACGCTTTGTTCGAATGCTGATGACATAAGTGCAGAATCCCCTCTCTATTCGTTGACTCCTATACATTATATAATAGCACAAGATACTCCGTACAAGTTGTAACAAAGTCGAGCAATTCCGACTTGCCGAAGAAAGGATGCCTCCTTCATGGCCAATCATTATTTGGCGTATTTATACCGATTGCAGCACATCGAACGCTGGAGTCTGATGCGCAATACGCATCCGGAGAACGTCGCCGAGCACTCCTTTCATGTGTCGCTGATCGCTCACGCCCTTGGCGTTATTGCACGGGAAATATTCGGCCGGGACATCCAGCCGGAGCAGCTTGCCGCCTACGCCTTGTTCCATGACGCCGCAGAGGTATTCACCGGCGATATTCCGACGCCTGTGAAGCATCAGAATCCGCGGATTCTCGCGAATTTCCGAGAAATAGAGGCTATGGCCTCCGAGCGCTTGCTGGCCAACGTGCCTGAGCCGCTTCGCGGAAGCTATGCGCCCCTGCTCTTTCGCAAGCCGTCCGACCCGGAGCTGTCCAAATTGCTAAAGGCCGCCGACCTGCTGGACGCCTATCTGAAGTGCACCAGCGAAATGTCCGCAGGAAACCGAGAATTCGCCACCGCCCGCAAGCAGGTAGATGAAAAGCTGAAGCAGCTCGAACTGCCTGAAGTCGAATGGTTTCTCGTCCATCTGGCGCCAAGCTTTGCAAAAACAATCGACGAACTGTCCGAGAACGAAGGAGACGATGAGCCATCATGAAGCTGAAAGTATTTAAATCGTTATGGGGAATGGAGCATTGGTCGCTTGAGGAAAGGTTCGCGCGCATCGCGGACGCCGGTTATGCAGGAGTCGAGAGCCCGCCTCCCGGGCCGGAAGAGGAGAAGCTGTTCCGCGAGCTGCTGGAGCGCTATGGACTGGAATATTCGTCGATGGCGTTCACAGGCGGCGATCACCTCGAATCGCTTCGAAGCCAGCTGGAGCGAGCGGCGTCGTTCTCGCCGGTGCTGGTTAACGTGCACAGCGCCAAGGACGATATGCCTTACGAGGAACAGTTGAGCTTCTACCGTCAAGCGGTAGAGATTGAACGCTCTTTCGGTATCCCCGTCGTTCATGAAACGCATCGCGGACGGGCTATGTATACGCCATGGACGACGGAGCGCTTGCTGAACGACGTGTCGGGGCTGCGTCTTTGCGCCGACTTCAGCCATTGGTGCGTCGTATGCGAATCCTTGCTTGAGGATCAGGCCGAACGGATGGCCGGCATCACGGCCCGCGCCTCGTACGTTCACGCCCGTGTCGGACATGCCGAAGGACCGCAGGTCAATCATCCGGCCGCTCCCGAGCATGCAGAAGCGCTTGCGGCGCACGACGCTTGGTGGCGATCCATCGCTCGCCATCGTCGCGATCAAGGAGCGGACCAGTTGATTTTCGTTCCCGAGTTCGGGCCTCCGGGCTACTTGCAGACGCTGCCGTTTACTCGTCAGCCCGTCTCCGATCTCTGGGAAGTGTGCCTATGGATGAAGAATTACCTGGAACGGCGCTGGGACGAGTGGCTCGCATAAAATACAAGTGAGGCTGCCTCATAAGCAGAGTTGCTTGAGATGATCGATCAGAAAAAAGTGCATGGTCGAGTAGGCGGGGCCTTTCCTTTCGAGGATTGCGCCCCTACCTTTTTATAGCTGATCTATTTGTACACATGAGTTTACGCTGGGAAGTTAGTTGGAAAATCGTACAAAGCTGCTCTGCTCAGGCTCAAACGGCGGATGTTTGTTCGATAAATCGTACAAAGCTGCTCTGCTCAGGCTCAAACGGCGGGCGTTTGTTCGATAAATCGTACAAAGCTGCTCTGCTCAGGCTTAAACGGCGTACGTTTGTTCGATAAATCGTACAAAGCTGCTCTGCTCAGGCTTAAACGGCGGGCGTTTGTTCGATAAATCGTACAAAGCTGCTCTGCTCAGGCTCAAACGGCGGGCGTTTGTTCGATAAATCGTATAAATAGACCAAAATCAGGGATTGTATGAACTTGAATCGCTTATGGGAGCCGACTCTTCTATTATTTCGCATCCGGTATCGTAATGACGACCGTCTCCGCTTCCCCGTTGTGCGCGAGCTCGATCAGCCATTGGCCGCTATCGGCTTCGTATTCGGCAGCTATGACGGAAGGCGGGAACATACCCCCGGCCTCGGGAGCTTTGAGCGCTTGGCGGATGGCTTCCTCCGTCGCCAAGCTGGCACCGTCGGGCTGCTGCGCCGCAACGATTTCAACTCGCTTGGCCTTGCCTTGAGCCGGGTAAGATTCTGCGATCGCCCCGTCCGACCATACCCGGACCTGCTGGCCGATGTCGACTTCCGATCCGGCATACTGATACCAAATCGCTTCGTAGTAATGGCTCGCTCCCCCGTTGGCGCTAAAGTCCATCTCCTCAGAGCCCGTGACAAGAATTCGTCCGTCCCTCATGTCGACGATATAACCCGTATAATCATACTCCGGCTCCCCGGACGGTTGTCCGGCACCGTTATTTGCCGCCGTTCCCGTCGTCCGTTCGCCGCAAGCGACGAGCAGACAGACTAGCGCGGCCAGAAGCGCCAGCAGATTCCCTTTTTTCCGCATGTTCATTCTCCTCCTCTGCTTCTCCTATTGTTCCGAACAAGGAGCAACGCGACAATTCCAACAGCGACAAGCAAAGCGACCCACGGCCAGACCGGGCCGTCTCCTTCGGCGAGTCTGCTTCCGGACTTGCTCTCCGGTTCGTATCCCTCTCCCAACTGCTCTAACGCCGCTCCGGCTTGCTCCATCGGCTTCGTCAGCTCGCATACTCCCGTCTCCAACCGATCGGAAGTTCCGTAAGCGGACACGATGAATTGGCTGCCCTGCTTGAAATGAACGTAACCGCAGCTTTCCTCGCCGATCGCCGTATACACCTTCGTTTGTTTGCTCAGTTCGCCCTTCCACACTTTTTTGACGTTGAACGTAACTTCTACCAAATCTTTTGAGCTGTCGATGATCATCTTGTCCGGCTTGACCACCTTCGTTACCGTGCCCGAAAATACCGCCGTCTTGCGGCTCAGCTCCTCCTCTACCGATGGAGGCGCCGCGCAGGAGCAGGCGTGCGCTTTACCCGGCGCAGCAATCATGCCTCCGTACAACATGAGCAGGAGACACGTCATCAGCGCCAACGAAGCTTTCATTTCTGCATCACCTCAGTGACTCTGACGCACCAAGCAGTGGAATTGTTCCAATATTCGTTAAAAGCCAGACCAAAAACCCTCGTCCGCCAAGCGAACGAGGGTTCATGCAATTATTCGGCCCACGACTTATTACTTGTACCAAGGCACTTGCATCAGCCAGATAATAACCAAAAACAGAACGAAAATAATCGAGCTCAACGTTTGAACCTTCGAAATCGAGGAGCTTGCGCTTTCGCCTTTGACGGACGCGGCTGCGATCATCTTAAGCGGCGCTTGCACAATTCCGGACAAGGCGCCGATTGCAATGAACAGCACGCCCACGACTATCATCCAGGAAACGCTGTAAGACACGTTTAATCCCGTCAGCAAGTAACCCCCGGTAATCAATTGCAGCACCAACGAATACTGCCCGATTCTGCCGCCGGAGATCAGACCGCGAGCCAGTCCCTCTTGCGCTGAGCCGGACAGCTGCTTAAACTTTCCGACCACGAACGGCAGAATCGCGTATATGCCCATTCCAACCGCTCCTACTACGTGCAAAAACAACATTACATTCGCCATTAGTCGCAACCTCCATTAATCAATACACCAAACTATGACATCCTAAGTATACACAAAAAAATCGGACGAGCAAAACTGTTCCCGCCGAAACGGTAAAAACGCAGTCTTCCTCGAGGCAAAATCGCCGCAAAGCGCAAAAAAATCGCCGAAATCCCGCTGTAAAGCAGGATTCGGCGATTGCTCCCAGGGCCGTTAGGCGTTCTCGACAATTTGGATGACATTGCGAACGGATTCCGCAGACTTCTCTAGCGCGGCCTTTTCTTCCGCCGTCAAGTCCAGCTCGATCACCTTCTCAATTCCATCGCCCCCGAGCACGGCCAGAACGCCCATAAACAGGTCGCTGTAGCCATATTCGCCTTCCAAAAGCGCAATCACCGGCAAAATACGCTTCTTGTCCTTCAGAATCGCTTCGGTCATCTGTACAAGGGAAGCCGCCGGAGCGTAATACGCGCTGCCGTTGCCCAGCAAATTCACGATCTCGCCGCCTCCGGTGCGTGTACGAGCCACAATCGCGTCGATCTGCTCCTTCGGAAGCAGCTTCTCGACCGGGATGCCGCCGATTGTCGTATAGCGAACGAGCGGAACCATATCGTCGCCATGACCGCCAAGCACAACGCCGCGCACGTCCTCTACGGACACGTTGAGCGCTTGCGCAAGGAACGTGTTGTAGCGAGCGGTGTCCAGAACTCCGGATTGCCCGATGACGCGGTTTTTCGGGAAGCCGAGCGCCTTATTGGCCACGTAGGTCATCGCATCGACCGGGTTGGACAGAATGAGCACATACGCGTTAGGACTTGTCGCCTTAATATTTTCGCACACCGACTTCACGATGCCCGCGTTCGTGTTCACGAGGTCGTCGCGGCTCATGCCCGGCTTGCGCGCGATACCCGCCGTAAGGATGACAACGTCGGAATCGGCCGAATCGGCGTAATTCGCCGTACCGATAATGTTGGCGTCCACCCCTTGGACCGGGGTCGATTCCAGCATATCGAGCGCCTTGCCCTTCGTCGGATTCTCAAGCTGGGGAATATCGAGCAGAACGACGTCGCCCAATTCCTTCTGGGCCAGCATCAGCGCCGTAGTCGCGCCGGTGAAGCCTGCGCCCACGACCGTAATTTTCGCACGTTTGATTGCCATTTGGTTGTCCTCCTCGTCATTGGAGACTGCGATGGAATAAAGTTCCGCTAATTTCGCCGCAGCTCCTTAGCCGGACGATTGCTCGTTCCGGGCCTGTATTATGGATTATTCCCCAATTGAAGGAGAAGCCGCCGTCCGAATCGGACGACGGTCTCTCTCTAGTCGTGCTTCTTAGAAGTTTTTGATAATCTCGTTGGCGAACTCGGAGCATTTCACTTCCGTTGCGCCTTCCATCAGACGGGCAAAATCGTAAGTGACGACTTTGCTGCCGATCGATTTCTCGAGGCCTTTGTAGATCAGGTCGGCCGCTTCCAGCCAGCCGAGGTGCTCAAGCATCATAACGCCGGACAGAATAACGGAGCCCGGGTTAACGACGTCTTTGTCCGCATATTTAGGAGCCGTGCCATGCGTCGCTTCGAAGATCGCGTGACCGGTCGCATAGTTGATGTTCGCTCCCGGAGCGATGCCGATGCCGCCGACTTGAGCAGCCAGCGCGTCGGACAGGTAGTCGCCGTTCAGATTCAGCGTCGCGATGACGTCGAAATCTGTCGGACGAGTCAGAACTTGTTGCAGAGCGATGTCGGCGATTGCATCCTTCACGAGGATTTTGCCTTCGTCCAAAGCCGCTTTCTGAGCCGCGTTAGCCGCCTCTTCGCCTTGCTCGGCTTTGATCGCGTCGTATTGGCCCCATGTGAACACTTTGTCGCCGTATTCTTGCTCGGCCACTTCGTAGCCCCAGTTTTTGAACGCGCCTTCCGTGAACTTCATGATGTTGCCTTTGTGAACCAGCGTAACGGATTTGCGGCTATGCTTGATCGCGTACTCGACCGCAGCGCGAACGAGACGCTTGGAGCCTTCCTCGGATACCGGCTTGATGCCGATGCCCGAAGTTTCCGGGAAACGGATTTTTTTGACGCCCATTTCCTTCTGCAGGAACTCAAGCACTTTTTTAACTTCTTCCGTACCGGATTGGTACTCGATGCCGGCATAGATGTCCTCTGTGTTTTCGCGGAAGATAACCATATCTACAAGCTCAGGGCGTTTAACCGGGGAAGGAACGCCTTGGAAATAACGAACCGGACGCAAGCAGACATACAGGTCAAGCTCTTGACGGAGCGCAACGTTCAGGGAACGGATGCCGCCGCCGATTGGCGTTGTCAGAGGACCTTTGATTGCGATGATCATTTCGCGGATCGCTTCGAGCGTATCGTTAGGCAGCCATTCGCCGTATTCGTTAAATGCTTTTTCGCCTGCGAACACTTCGTACCAAGCGATTTGCTTCTCGCCGTTGTAAGCTTTCTCTACAGCTGCGTCAAGCACGCGCTTGGAAGCTTTCCAGATGTCGCGGCCCGTGCCGTCGCCTTCGATGAATGGGATGATCGGATTGTTAGGTACGTTCAGTACGCCGTTCGTTACTGTGATTTTCTCGCCGGAAGTCGGCGCTGCGAATTTTTCGAGTTTCATAATTACGTTTCTCCTCCTGAATACGATCTATATTGAAATTGGCATAACAACCGGCGGCTCGCCTCGCGCCAAGCAGCGATGGAGGCAACCCGCCGGCTACCCGCTTTGCTGCCTTACGGCGTGTCTGCATACTCCGAGGACAGCGGGTTTGCAGACAAGCTTTAGCCTCTCTGGGAGAGCGGCACATAGTGTTGGTCTACAGGACCGACATACTCCGCGCGCGGGCGGATCAGACGGTTGTCTTCATATTGCTCCAAAATGTGGGCCGTCCAGCCGGATACGCGGCTGATCGCAAAGATCGGCGTAAACAGATCGCGCGGAATGCCCAGCATCGTATAGCAGGAAGCCGAGTAGAAATCTACGTTCGGCTTAAGCCCCTTCTGGCCCGTTACGAGCGCCTCGATCTTGATGGACATCTCGTACAGCGTCATATCGCCTTTCAGCTCGCCGAGCTGGCGCGACATCTGCATCAGGTGCTTGGCGCGAGGATCTCCGTTCTTGTACACGCGGTGGCCGAAGCCCATAATTTTGACCTTGTTGTCCAGCTTGTTCTGGATGTAAGGCTCCACGTTCTCCAAGGAACCGATCTCGTCCAACATGATCATGACCGCTTCGTTCGCTCCGCCGTGCAGCGGGCCTTTCAGCGTGCCGATTGCGGAAGTTACGCCGGAATAGATGTCGGACAACGTCGCTACGGTTACGCGAGAGGAGAACGTCGAAGCGTTCAGCTCGTGGTCCGCATGAAGCACAAGCGCCTTGTCCATCGCCTGGATAGCGACCGGAGCAGGCTCTTCGCCCGTCAGCATGTACAGGAAGTTATGGGCGATTCCTACGCCTTTTTTCGGAGCTACCGGGTCTTTGCCTTCGCGAATGCGGGCAAACGCGGCTACAATCGTAGGCAGCTGAGCTTGCAGTTTCACCGCTTTGCGGTAGTTCGCCTCGCTGCTCATATCGTTCGCTTCGGCGTCGTACAGCGCCAGGCTGGATACGGCCGTGCGCAGCGCAGCCATCGAGTTGGCGTTTTTCGGATACAGACGCAAGCCTGCGATCACTTCGGCCGGAACAGAAGCGTATTCACCTAATTGCGCAATTAATTCGTCAAGCTCGGATTGGTTCGGGAGCTTGCCGTGCCACAGCAAATAGACGACTTCCTCGAACGAAGCCTTTTCCGCGAGTTCGTCGATGTTAATTCCTTGATAGGTCAGAACGCCGTCAATAATGGAACTGATAGAGGACTTCGCCGCGACGATGCCTTCAAGGCCTTTGGTTGCTGTCATATTTTCTCTCTCCTTTGACCGGAAAATTCATGTCCGTCGGCTTGTCTTCCACCCTCGCCGAGAGGGATGCCCGTAATATGAAGTAGCTCAAAGAGTCCGATTTGACTTTTTGAACATGCGCCATATATGTTTGCTCGCAAGCCACAAGCGCTCTCAGCTTGATATTGTACGCAAACCGCAGCAATCTTAACATTTTTTGACCTTTTTTAATGATAATCGATTTCACAGGCGAATGGAACCGATAGGGGTATAAAAATGATTTATCGGACTCATCACAAAACATTCTTGCATCGGTCTTCCTCATTATTCCGCCGGTTAATTCTATGCTACAATAGCGAAATAGCAAAGGTTCAAAACAGGTGGAGGCTTGGAAAATGCGCGCAACTACGAACCGGATAACCGGAATTATCGATATCGGATCCAATACCGTTCGCTTGTCCGTCTATCAATTGACGGTTAGCGGAGCTTACAGAGTTGTAGACCAGGGCCGCTGGTCCGCCAGGCTGAGCCAGCGCATGGCTGCCGACGGCACCCTGCCCGAGGAAGCGGTGAATGAGCTGGCCGAAGTGCTGCGCCACTATGTCCGCATATGCGCCAAGCACGGGGCCGAACGCGTCCGCGCCGTCGCTACGGCGGCTATTCGTCAGGCGGCCAACCGCGAGGACGTGATCCGGCGGCTTCGCTCCGCCGCCGGCGTCGACATCGAAATATTATCCGGCGAAGAGGAGGCTCGCATCGGCAGCGCGGCCATGTTGAACAGTCTGCGTTTCGCCGACGGCTTCGTCGTGGATATCGGCGGCGGCAGCACCGAGATTACGCTGATCCGCGAGCGGAAGGTCGCTCAGGCCGTGTCTTTCCCGATCGGCTGCGTCAATGTCTCCGCCCGTTACGGCTTAGGAGAAGCCGCTGTAGAGCAAGCGACGCTGACCGCGATCGTCGCGGAAACGAAACGGCTGCTGCAAGAAGCCGACTGGATTGCGCAGCATCCCGGCCTGCCCCTGATCGGTCTCGGCGGCACCGTCCGGGCGCTGGCCAAGCTTCGCCAGCGGGAGATCGACTATCCGTTCCCGCATCTGCACGGCTATGAGCTGCCCGCCTCCGACGTATCCGCCACGCTGGACGATCTGGCCCGGCTCCCTGTCCCCCAGCGCAGAAAACGCCCCGGCCTATCCAAAGACCGAGGCGATGTCATCGTGCCGGGACTCGCGATATTGCGGGGCGTCGTCGAGCATGCCCGATCTTCGACGCTGGTCGTATGCGGCACCGGCCTGCGGGACGGACTGTTTTACGAAACGTGCCGCCCTTATCCGCCGCCTCAATCCAACGACGACGTGCTTGAGGAAAGCATTCGCAATCTGGCCGCTCTATATCCCGCAGCGCCCGAAGGGCATCTGCAGCAGGTGCGTAAAATGGCCGTGGCGCTGTTCGAGCAGTTGAACATCGTATCTCCGCTTCCCGCCGGCAGCCGCAGGCTGTTGGATACGGCCGCCAGACTGTTCCGAATCGGCGCAATGATCGACTACAACGACTGTGCGGACCATACGTTCTATATGCTGCTGCACACCCACTGGAACGGCCTGTCCCACCGGGAAAAAATACTGGCTGCCGGAATTGCCTCCTACCGGAGCGCAAGCTCCTTAAAACGCAAGCTATCTCCCTATCAATCGATGCTTGCGGACGGAGACGCGGAGACGATCGGCAAGCTTGGAGCGCTGCTGCTGCTAGCTTCGGCGCTGGACCGCAGCGAGTCGCAGGCGATCTCCTCGCTCCACATCTCGGTTAAAGGAAAACACTTGAAGCTGCTCGCCGAGTCCGAACATCCGCTTCCCGTCGAACAGATGGAAGTCGGCAATATGGCCAAGGAATTCAAAAAAATATGGGGAATGACTCCCGATCTGCAAACGATCCAGGAAGACCACTCGCCTGCCTGAACCAGCTTATTTGTCGAACGCCGCCGCAATCGATTTCCAAAGCGGAATATCCGCCGCTTCGAATTGGCTGCGCAGCGGCGTTTGATCGTTCGACACCCGCACGTAGGAGCCCGTTGATTGCAGTTCCCTCGCCTTGACGTTATCCGCAAGGTTCATCTGCAGCAGGTTCATCAGCATCAGGCGAAGCCCTTTGTCGTATACCGGGCACATCAACTCCACCCTGCGATTCAAATTGCGGGTCATCCAATCCGCGCTTGTAATATAGACCTCTTCATTGCCCTCCGCGGCGACGGCGAGAATTCTCGCGTGCTCAAGATAACGATCGACGATGCTGATCACCCGAATGTTGTCGCTCAGCCCCGGCACTCCGGGGCGCAGGCAGCACACGCCTCTTACGATCAGCTCGATTTGTACGCCTGCTTGGGAAGCCTCATACAGCTTGTCGATGATCGACTGGTTCGAGAGCGAGTTCATCTTCGCCACAATCCGGGCCGGCAATCCGTTCTTCGCGCTCGCGATCTCGCGGTCGATCAGCTCGAACAGCTTCGGCTTCAGGCCAACCGGAGCGACGGCGAAGGCCGACCACTGATGCGGCGTAGAATAGCCGGTCATTTCGTTAAACAGCGCCGTCGCATCCGCTCCGATATCGGGATGGCTCGTGAACAGCCCCGCATCCGTATAGAAACGGGACGTGCTCTCGTTGTAATTCCCGGTTCCCACATGCACATATCTTCTCAGCGTATCGGCTTCCTTGCGCACGACAAGCGTAATTTTCGCGTGCGTTTTTAATCCGACCAAGCCGTAGACGACATGACATCCCGATTTTTCGAGCTGTCGCGCCCATGCGATGTTGCGCGCCTCGTCAAACCTCGCCTTAATCTCCACGACGACGGTCACCTGCTTGCCGGATTCCGCCGCTTGAGACAGCGCCTTGATCAGCACAGAGTTGACGTTGACGCGGTACAGCGTCATCTTGATCGCCAGAACGTTCGGATCGGCGGCCGCCTCCAGCACAAAGTCGTTGACGACCTCGAACGATTCGTAAGGGTGGTAAACAAGCACGTCTCTCTCCCTAAGTATTGGCAAAATATCGTCGGTATCATCGAATTCCTCCGGATAGACCGGCTCGTACTTCGGATAGCGGAGATGATCGTAATTCGGCAGAGCCGCGACGAATTTGGACAGGAAGCCCAGGTCGAGCGGTCCGTCGATCTCGTCGATGAAAGCCTCGGACAGCTCCAGCTCGTCCTGCAGCAGCTCCAGCGCGTCGGGATGAATTCCCTTCTCCGCCTCCAGCCTGACTGGCAATCCCCTCTGGCGTCGACGCAGCTCCTTCTCGATCTCCTGCAGCAAATCCTCTGCGCCTTCCTCATTCGGCGTCAAATCGGAGTTGCGCGTCGCGCGAAAGGCATGAACCGCCTCCACCCGATAGCCGCTGAACAGCAGGCCGATATGCTCTTTAATCAAGTCCTCCAGCAGCAGGTAGATCAGCTTGCGGCTGTTTCTCCGTCCGGGAACGACGACCGTGCGAGCCAATATCGACGGCACTTGAACGATCGCGCAATAGGTGGAATCCTCCTCGTCTTCCTCTCCTTGCTCCCCCTTCAGCACAACCGCCAAGTACAATTCCTTGCTATGAACGAGAGGAAACGGACGACTCTGGTCGACCGCCATCGGGGTCAGGACCGGATAAACGATACGTTTGAAATACTCTGTCAGCGCCAGCTTCTGATCGTCGTTCAAATCTGCGTAAGTCGACAGCGATACGCCTTCCTTAGCCAGTAACCGCAGCAGCTCGCGATAAGTCCGATACTGCTCCCGCACCATTCGGACGCTCCGTTTCATCAGCCGCTTGATCAGTCCTTGCGGCGTGTAGCCGGTAAAATCCGTTTTCGCGTAGCCGGCTTTGCTCTGAGCCTGTAATCCCGCCACTCTTACGCTCATAAATTCATCCAGGTTGCTCTGCACGATCGACAGAAACCCCAGTCGCTCCAGAAGAGGAGTTCCTGCGTCCTCTGCTTCCTCGAGCACCCTTCTATTGAACTCCAGCCAGCTCAAATCGCGGTTAATGTACTTCTTGACGCTAGACAATCCGCTTCCCCCTGTTCAAAATGCCAGCGACCAACTGCTGCGCCGACTTGTTTCCTTCATTATGTTGGTCGAATGTAAACGGAAGATCAACGTTCCGTTAACGCAATGTGAAATGAGTTCGACCCAGGTCAGAGAAATTCTCGCAACCCGGGCTATCGACAGCCGGCTTCGCGTTTTTCGCATCGAGCGTTAGGCGCCCGAATGCCTGTCTGCGCGCGTCTACCAGCGGTTTGGCCCGCGATAGATCGTGAATTTGCCTCCGCGCACAAGGCGTTCAAGCCAGCGGTACATATACAGCCGATATAATGGACGGGTCAGGGGAAACAGCAGCGTCAAACCGACGATATCCGAAATAAAACCCGGGACGATAAGCAAAATGCCGCCCGCGAGCACGCACAGCCCCTCAAGCAAAGTATGTCCCGGAGGTTGCCCGCTTTGCATCTGTTGCTGAGCCTGTTGCCATACTTTGCGGCCCTCCGTCTGAATCAGGTAGGCGCCAAGCAAGCTTGTCGCAAGCAGCAGCCCGAATGTCCAGAAGCCTCCGATCCAACGGCCCATCATATATACGCCCCAAATCTCGATCAGAATCGCCAGCACGATAATGGTCAGCAGCTTTCTTTGCATAGCCCTCACCTTTCTTTTCGCGTTTAACCTATTTTAGTTCCGCTAATGCCGCCATTTTATCATACCAGTCCGGAGCTTCCCGAGCGAATCGTGCCGGCTTCCACTCCTTATTCACCCATACGTGGCGAGTGCCGCCCTTGACGAGCAGAACGCCCGGAGGCTCCTCCCCTTCAAACTCGGCTCCCAGACTCTCCGTCAGGTCGCCCGCGAGCACTCTCGATTCGAATCCGACGCGAAGGCTTGTCATCTCCGCTACCCGCGTGCACACGGTGATCCATTCGTCGTAATGGGCCGCCTGCTTAAAGGAGGCTTCCATATCGGTCACGGGCAATAGCAAACCTCGTTCTTCCATTTCCCGATAGGAGATGCCGGCCCTGCGCACCCATTCCGTTCTGCCGATCTCGAACCAGTTTAAGTAATTGACGTGATAGACGACTCCCATCTGGTCCGTCTCTTGATACCTTACCCTCAGCGGGTGCAAAAACCATTTGGCCACATCGTTTGCTCCTTCTCAGGCGGACTGCCGATAAAATTCGATACGTTGAATCTTGCCTCTCGGTTTCACTTGTATACAAAAATCCCCTGCGGCTAAGCCGCAGGGAAATAATCATGCGTTAAGTTGCTTACATTACTTTGGCTTGACCGGAGTAGATGACGCCATGCTCGGCATACAGCGTCACTTCCATGTCGTCTTCCAGCAGCTTCCTTGCGTTGTCCACACCGACGATAACAGGAATTCCCAAGTTAAGCCCTACAACCGCCGCGTGGCACGTAATGCCGCCGCACTCCGTAATAACTGCAGCCGCCTTCTGGATAGCCGGCATATACTCCTTGTCCGTCGACGGAGCTACAAGAATCGCGCCGGACGTCATTTTGCTGATCGCTTCTTCAGGAGAACTTGCGATTACGATTTTGCCAGTCGTGCTCTGCGAGCCGATGCCCTGCCCTTTGGCGATCAGTTCGCCGACGTTGTGGATCTTGATCAGGTTCGTCGTTCCGGAACGACCGACAGGCACGCCAGCCGTAATAACGATCGTGTCCCCCAGACGAACGAGGCCGCTCTCCAAAGCGCCTTGTACCGCGATTTCGAACATTTCGTCCGTCGTGGACGCAGACACGCCCTTCACCGGAATAACGCCCCAGACGAGCTGCAGGCGACGAAGCACCTGTTCGACCGGCGTTACGGCGATGATTGGAGATTTCGGCTTGTATTTGGAAACCATGCGCGCCGTATAACCGCTCTCCGTCGAAGTAACGATCGCTTTCGCTTCGAGATCCAGCGCGGAATTGGCTACCGCTTGGCTGATCGCTTCCGTTACGGACGTTTGCTGGGCGTTCGCTTGCTTCGTGAAAATTTCACGGTAATGCAGTGCAGATTCCGCGCTCTCGGCGATGCGGGACATCGTCTGTACGGATTCCACCGGGTATTTGCCCGCCGCGGTTTCGCCGGACAGCATGATCGCGTCGGTGCCGTCGAAGATCGCATTGGCGACGTCGGAAGCTTCCGCGCGTGTCGGACGAGGGTTGCGCTGCATGGAATCCAGCATTTGCGTAGCGGTAATGACCGGCTTGCCGGCGCGGTTGCACTTCTCGATCATCTGCTTCTGGACGAGCGGCACTTCCTCCGCCGGGATTTCAACGCCAAGGTCACCGCGGGCAACCATCAGGCCGTCCGACACTTCCAAAATCTCATCGAGATTGTCTACGCCTTGCTGATTTTCGATCTTGGAGATGATGTGAATGTGGCGAGCGTCGTGACGCTCCAGCAATTCGCGGATTTCAAGCACGTCGCTGGCGCGGCGAACGAAGGAAGCCGCGATGAAATCGACGCCGACTTCGATGCCGAATTTGATGTCGCTGATGTCCTTCTCCGTCAAGCCCGGCATGGAGATCGCCACTCCGGGAACGTTAACGCCTTTCTTGCTCTTGATCTGGCCGCTGTTGACGATCTGACATTTGATTTCCGTACCTTGAATGTCGAGTACCGTCAAGCCGATCAAACCGTCGTCGATCAGAATCGTCGCGCCGACGCTAACGTCGGACGGCAATTCCTTGTACGTAACCGGAACGCGGTTGATGTCGCCGAGGATCTCTTCCGTTGTAAGGGTAATATATTCTCCCTGTACGAGGTCGATTGGCTCTTCCTTCAGCTTGCCAAGACGAATTTCCGGCCCTTTCGTGTCGAGCAGGATCGCGACGGTTTTGTTCAGCTCTTGGGAAGCTTGACGAATCACCTTGATCCGGTTGCCGTGCTCTTCATAGTCTCCGTGCGAGAAGTTCAGCCGGGCGACGTTCATCCCCGCAGAGATGAGCTTCTTCGTATTTTCCAGCGATTCGCTGGACGGTCCGATCGTACAAACAATTTTTGTTTTACGCATGATTTCTTTTCCTCCGTTATCTATCCAAGTTGCTTATATGGAGAGCTATTCCAGCTCTGCGGTGCCAAAACGTCCGACTTTGCGGAACTTCCGGTACCGGTCTTCCCTCAATTCATCCGGCGTCAGCTTGCTGAGCTCCTGCAAATTGCGCCATAGCGCCTCTTTGATCGACTCGGCTTGCGTAGCCTTGTCCCGATGCGCTCCGCCTTGCGGCTCCGGAATGATCTCTTCGATGACGCCTAGCTCGAGCAAATCTTTCGCCGTGATTTTCATCGCTTCCGCTGCCTGGTCGGCTTTGGATGCGTCCTTCCACAGAATCGACGCGGCTCCGTTCGGAGAAATAGCCGAGTAGATCGCGTTCTCCAGCATTAGCACGCGGTTTCCGACGCCCAGCGCCAACGCGCCGCCGCTTCCGCCCTCGCCGATGACGACGCAGAGGATCGGCACGCCAAAAATCGCCATTTCGCTAAGATTGCGGGCGATCGCCTCCGATTGGTTGCGTTCCTCGGCGGTGTCGCCGGGATAAGCGCCCTTCGTGTCGATAAAGGTAATGATTGGGCGGCCGAATTTATTCGCCTGCTGCATGAAGCGGAGCGCCTTGCGGAACCCTTCGGGGTGGGGACTGCCGAAAAAACGTTGAATGTTGTCCTTCGTATCTTTCCCGCGCTGATGTCCGACAATCGTCACCGGAACGCCGTTCAGCTTGGCCAAGCCCCCGACGATCGCCAGATCGTCGGCAAAAACCCGGTCTCCGTGCAGCTCGATAAAATCGGTAAAAATAAGAGGAATATAATCCAAAGAGGTTGGACGTTGATGATGGCGGGCCATGTGCATAATCTGAGCCGCGCTCAAACCTTCGTAAACCTCGGACTCCAGCTGTTTGTAACGCTCTTCAAGCCGAGAGATCTCGTCCGTGAAATCGATCTGCTTCTCGGCTCCGAACTGCTTGAGCTCGTCTATCTTCTTGCGTAATTCGGCGAGCGGCCTCTCAAAGGGCAGTTCACTTGACATCGGCCGGCTCTCCTTTCCACGCGTGCATATCTAGCAGTTTGGTCAGAATGGCTTTCATTTCCTTGCGGGGAACAACCTTATCCAATTGTCCATGCTTCAGGTTGAACTCCGCGGTCTGGAAGTTGTCCGGCAGCTTCTGGCGAATCGTCTGCTCGATAACGATGCGGCCGGCGAAACCGACGATCGCTCCGGGTTCGGCGAAGTTGTAGTCGCCGAGACTGGCAAAGCTTGCGGACACGCCGCCCAGCGTCGGATCGGTGAACACCGAGATGAACAATCCGCCCTGTCCCTGGAACTTGGCAAGCGCTGCGCTTGTCTTGGCCATCTGCATCAGACTGAGAATGCTCTCCTGCATCCGTGCGCCGCCCGAGGTGGAAAAGAAAATAAGCGGCAGCTTCTTCTCCGTAGCTCTCTCGATGGCGCGCGTCACTTTCTCGCCAACGACGGAGCCCATGCTTCCGCTGAAAAAATCGAAGCTCATAACGCCGATTACAACGGGGAAGCCTCCGATCTCGCCTTCACCGGTAATGATCGCATCCTTTAATCCGGAGTTCGCCTTCTGCTGCTCCAGCTTGGACGCATAACCCGGGAAGTTCAGCGGATCCTCGGAGATCAGATTCTCATCAATCTCAAAAAGACGCCCCTCATCGAGCGTCATCGCGATGCGCTCCCAGGCGTTTAACCGATAGTGATGTCCGCAGCCGGAGCACACTTTCAAGTTCTTCTCCAACTCTTTGCTGAGCTGGATTTGACCGCATTTCGGGCAGCGGTTCATCAGCCCTTCGGGAATATCCCTCTTCGTGCGTTCCGACGGAACGACGGCGTATTTTTTCTTCTGAAATAGATCCTTGAACACAGCGACACCTCACAAGCGATAATGGCGGGGCCCGCGTTCGAAAAGCCCGACAACCGGGCCCATTCGAACAACCTCTATGGGTATCGTACTGAATTACAGGTGCAAAATGCTGCCTAATACCTCTTCTACTTCCCGCACCTCGCCGGATGGAACCAATATCTCGTATTGCGGTTTCGTTAAGTTTATGGGGCGTACTTGTACGAGAAACCCTTCATCGGTAAGTCGCTTCTGAATTCTGTCGGCGATCTTAGCGGTCGGTGCGATGTAGATGACCGTCCACATGATGCGGTACCCCCAATTTCTTAAGCATTCAATGAAAAACCAAGACAGGCAATATGGAAATCATAGCACAGATTCCGCAACACTAGCAACCGAGAAGCGGCAGATGCGGATAGTTGCTCAGGGCATAGCCCGGGCTGCCGCCGTCTACCGGAAGATCCGGCATAGTTCAAGATTCGATGCGGAATCTGCATCCTGGCCTGTTGCGCAGTCAAAATCGGACTTTATGAACTACCGTTCAAAATAAGTTCAAAAAGTCGGATTTTCGGCACCGAGGCTGGTCGCTTAAGACCCTCTCGCGGACTTATTCGATGTTCGCCGGCTCC
Source organism: Cohnella phaseoli (assembly GCF_003386235.1). Classification (GTDB taxonomy): domain Bacteria; phylum Bacillota; class Bacilli; order Paenibacillales; family Paenibacillaceae; genus Cohnella; species Cohnella phaseoli. Next base: position 8,261 of record NZ_QRDZ01000006.1, on the reverse strand, counting down.
GGCGGCGCGCTTAAGACCCTCTCGCGGACTTATTCGCCGCTCCCCCGCTCCGGCGGCGCACTTAAGACCCTCTCGCGGACTTATTCGACGTTCGCCGGCTCCGGAAGCGCGCTTAAGACCCTCTCGTGGACTTATTCGACGTTCGCCAGCTCCGGCGGGTCGCTTAAGACCCTCTCGCGGACTTATTCGCCGCTCCCCAGCTCCGGCGGCGCGCTTAAGACCCTCTCGCGGACTTATTCGCCGCTTGCCGGCTCCGGAAGCGCGCTTAAGACCGTCTTGCGGACTTATTCGCCGCTCCCCAGCTCCGGCGGCGCGCTTAAGACCGTCTCGCGGACTTATTCGCCGCTCCCCAGCTCCGGCGGCGCGCTTAAGACCCTCTCGCGAACTTATTCGCCGCTTGCCGGCTCCGGAAGCGCACTTAAGACCGTCTCGCGGACTTATTCGACGTTCGCCGGCTCCGGCGCCCTGCTTAAGACCGTCTCGCGGACCTATTCGCCGCTCCCCAGCTCCATTTTCGCGCATCACCCGCACCAAAAAGTCTCATCACAAGGGGGCGCTCATGTGTGCGAACGGGTCATGCCTTGACGATCCAATTACCCATAACTTGTAAACAGATGAGTCAAGCATAGTCTCTTAGGTCATGAACAGCCTCTATAAAGGGAGCCAGCTTAGTACTTTCTGGATTTTCAGATCCCAGTAGCCCCATTCGTGGTCTCCCGGCTCCTCCTCGTAGGTAAGCGGAAGCCCGAGCTTGCGGCAGTGGTCGCGGAAGCGGATATTGTCTTCGTACAAGAAATCCTCCGTGCCGCAGCACTGATATAGCAAAGGCGAGCCCGACTGGTCCGCAACCCGCTCCGCCAAAGCGAACAGATCGATAGATGTGCCCACTACCGAATTCGTGTCTCCGACGATGTTTTTAATGTCTCCGCCGAATCCCTCGGCGACGAGACGGTTGACGTCGACGGCTCCGGACAGACTGGCCACGGCCGCGAAGCGATCCGGGTGCGAGAGACCGAGCTTCAGCGCGCCGTACCCGCCCATCGAAAGCCCTGCCGCAAAGTTGTCCTCCCTGCGATCGGACAACGGGAAGAACGAGCGCGCCAAACGTGGCAGCTCCTCGCTGACGAACGTCCAATACTTCGCCCCGTGCGCCATATCCGCGTAGAAGCTGCGGTTGACGGCAGGCATAACGACGGCGATGCCGTACGCATCCGCATAGCGTTCGATCGATGTTCTCCGGCACCAGATCGTGTGGTCGTCGGACAAGCCGTGCAGCAAATACAGCGTCTTAAGCGGACGGCGTTTCTCCCCTTGCGGAATAATCACGTTCATGGAAGCCGAAATCTCCAACGTTTCGGAAACGAAATTGCACTGAAGCAATGCCATTTGATTTTCCCTCTCTTATCGCCAATTTGAACTACTTAACCCTCACTGTGCCCGCACCAAGAAGCTTCTCCAACTGTTCGACAAGCTCTGTCGAAGGATCGACGCTGTATTCGTCGCTCAAGGCTACGGTGCGGCGAGCCTGCTCGTAGCGGAGTATCGTCGGGAGAGCGCCGGGATGCGCCTTCAGCAGCAGCTTGAGGCGGATCAGCGTCGCCGGCTTCTCATGCCCGGCGTCGATCAGAATATAGACGCGCTGCGACGCGGCGCTTTCCGACGACGCAGCAGCCGCTCGCCGCGCTGCAGCTCCCTGAGACGCTGCAGGAGCGGCGCTCGGCGACCGCGACGATGGCGGCGCATTCCCGGCCCGAACCGTTCCTCCCGCCGCTGTCGGGCCCGCTCTCGCCGCCTCCGGCCCCCTGGCGGACGGCCCCCCCGGCGGCGCGGCGCGGTCGCCGCCTCTGCCGGAGCCTCCGGCAAAGCGTTGTCCCAACCGCCGCAGCCTATCCGCCTGCGCTTTCAAATCCTGAGCATCCAGCGGCAGAATATCGTCCGCAAGCAGCTTGTAATCTTCATCTCCATGCTGCACCTTCGCCCGCACGAAGACGAGCGAGCCCTTCTTGACGAACGAGGACGCTTTCGCCCATGCGGACGGAAAAGCGACCAGCTCCGTTCCCATAATCCGATCCTCGATTTCCAGAAACGCCATCGCTTGGCCTTTGCGCGTAACGAACGGCTTGAGCGAGACGATCATTCCCGCCGTAAACGCCGTCGCCCCGTCCGCCAACTCGGCGATATCTACAAGCCGCTCGATCTTCAGCTCTTCCAGCAGCTCGTCGTAAGCGTCAAGCGGATGGCCGGAAAGATAAAATCCCATCAGCTCCCGCTCAAGCTCTAGCATTTGCGTTTGCGAATAGGGCGGAACGGGAGGCAGCTCCACGTTCCAGTTCGGCGTCTCCTCGAAATCGAACAGCTCGATCTGCAGCTCCTCCCGCTCCTTGCGCCATTGCGCCGCGGCCGCAACCGTCGGCTCGAGCGCCGCGAGCTGCTGCGCGCGATGGCCCGGCATCGACTCCAGCGCTCCCGCCTGCACAAGCGATTCAATGACTCGCTTGTTGCAGGTACGCGGATCGATACGGCGGCAAAAATCGCTCAAGCTCTCATAGGGCCTGTCGGCCCGCTCTCGCATGATGCTCTCGATTGCCTGCGTGCCGACGTTCTTCACGCCCGCCAGCCCGAAGCGGATGGCGTCCCCGCTCGCCGCCGGCGAGAACAGCACGCCGCTCTCGTTGACGTCGGGCTTCAGCACGGCGATTCCCATACGGCGGCATTCGTCCACGTACTCCGCAGTCTTGCGTTGGTTGCCGACGACGGCCGTCAGCATCGACGCCATAAACGCGACCGGATAGTGGGCTTTCAGATAGGCCGTCCGGAAGGCGAGCACCGCGTAGGCGGCAGCGTGAGCGCGGGGGAAACCGTAATCGGCGAAGCGCACGATCAGATCGTATACGCCGTTCGCCTCCTGCTCGTTGTAGCCCAGCTTTAAGCTGCCCGAGACGAAATGCTTCCTCTGCTCGTCCAGCACCTCGCGTTTCTTTTTCGAAACTGCGCGACGCAGTAAATCCGCCTCGCCGAGAGAAAAGCCGGCCATGACCGAAGCGATCTGCATGATCTGTTCCTGATAGACGATAATGCCGTAAGTATCGGCAAGTATCTCCTGCAAATTGGCGTGCGGGTACTCTACCTCCACCTGACCGTGTTTGGCCCGGATAAACTGCGGGATAAACTCCATCGGGCCGGGGCGGTACAGCGCGACCGCGGACACGATATCCTCGAATGAGGACGGCTTCATCTCCTTGAGCACCCGCCGCATGCCGGTGGACTCGAGCTGAAAGATGCCCGTCGTCTCGCCGCGCCCCATCAGCTCGTAGGTCGCGGGGTCCTCGTAGGTCACCTCCTGCCAGCGCAGCTCCCGGCCGGTCTGCTCGCGGATCGACGCCAGCGCCCGCTCGATGATCGACAGCGTCCGCAGCCCGAGGAAATCCATCTTCAGCAGGCCGATCGCCTCAAGATGCTCCATCGAATACTGCGTCAGCGGTACCCCTTCCGTCCCTTCCTGCAGCGGCACATAGTCGGTCAGCGGATCGGAGGAGATCACGACGCCCGCCGCATGCGTAGAGGCGTGGCGGGGCATCCCTTCCACTCTGCGCGCCATCGCGATCAGCCGGCTCGCATCGCCCGCCCCTTCCGCCAGCGCCTTGAAATCCGGGCTTTCGCGCATTGCCCGCTCGATCGACATTCCCGGCATGCCGGGAATCAGCTTGGCCGCCTTGTCGACGTCACCGTACGGCAGGTTCATGACTCTGCCGACGTCCCGAACAGCCGCTCGCGCCGCCAGCGTTCCGAACGTAATGATCTGCGCGACGTGCTCCGCTCCGTATTTCCCGACGACGTAGCGGATGACCTCGTCGCGCCGCTCGTCGCTGAAATCGATGTCGATATCCGGCATCGTCACCCGCTCGGGGTTCAGAAACCGCTCGAACAGCAGCTTGTACTTCAGCGGATCGACATCGGTGATGTTCAGCACGTACGCGACAAGGCTGCCCGCGGACGAACCGCGGCCCGGCCCGGTCACGATGCCGTGCTCGTGCGCGAACCTAATGAAATCCCATACGATCAGGAAATAATCGTCAAACCCCATCTCTCCGATAACGCGCAGCTCGTAGTCGAGCCGCTCGGCAGCCGCCGTGCGGAAATCCGGGTCCGACCATTCTTCGGTCCCCTCGTAGCGCGCGCGCAAGCCTTCGGCACAGAGCTCGGCCAAATGCCGCCCTACCGTACTGCCCTCAGGGAGCGGAAAAAACTTCGGCAAAATATGCCGCCCGAACTCCAGCTCCAGCGAGCAGCTGTCGGCGATTCTGACCGTGTTGGCGATCGCCTCCGGCACATGCCGGAACATCGAGGACATCTCTTCGCCGCTCTTCATGTACAACTGGTCGGTGGCGATCTTGAACCGCTCCGGATCGTCCATCGTCTTGCCCGTGCCGATGCACATCAGCACGTCCTGAAGGGAATGATCTTCCTCGCAAATATAGTGGGAATCGTTGGTCGCGACGAGCGGAATGCCCAGCTCCTCGGACAGCCGGATCACTCCTGCGGTAATCTTCTTCTGCTCGAGCAGCCCATGATCCTGAATCTCCAAATAATAGTTTTCTCCGAACAGCGACCGATAGCGCAGCGCAAGCTCCTTCGCGGCGTCGTAGTCGCCTTCCTCAAGCCGTTTAGACAGTTCGCTGCTCATGCAGCCGCTTAGGCAGATGACGCCCTCCGAATGAGCCGACAACACCTCATAATCGATGCGAGGTCTATAGTAGAACCCTTCCAGATGCCCGATTGTCGTCAGCTTCATCAGGTTGCGGTAGCCCGTCTCGTTTTGCGCCAGCAGCGTCAGATGATAGATCGGCTGCTCCTTGCGCGATTGCTTGACATGCCTTGAGCCTGCAGTTATGTAGGCCTCCATGCCGATTATCGGCTTGATGCCGCGCTCAACGCACGCTTTATAGAAAGGTACGGCCCCGTACATGACGCCGTGATCGGTCAGAGCCAGCGAGGTCATGCCCAGCTCCGCCGCCTTGGCCGCCATCTCCTTGATCCGGGCGGCGCCGTCCAGCAGACTGTATTCGCTATGAACGTGAAGGTGGACGAAATCGCACATGATAATCCCCCTCTTTTCCGAAATTCTTCCTCTCCCAAACCCGTGTCCCAAACACACGTTCGAGCATTCCCGTTTATTATTGTATCATAAGCGCCCCTGCCAGTCCCATAGATATGAAAGAGAACAATCAACCGCAGAAGCCGCCAGGCGAATGCGGTCGGGGGGATGGACATGGACGAGTTTTTCACGAAAGCGGCTTTCAGCTTCTTCATCGCCTTCGGCGTCGTGCTCGGAGGAGCGCTGCTCGCGGGAATGGGATCGGTATTTCTGTTTACTCCGCCCAAGGAGAAAATGCTGCAGGTCGCCAGCAATTTAAAAATATGGGCACTCGTCGCCGCAGTCGGTGGCACGATCGATCCGATCCGGGTCATCGAGTCTCACATGCTGGTCGGCTACCTCTCCCCGGCCATGCAGCAGATCGGTTACATCCTGTTTGCTTTCCTTGGCGCGCATATGGGCGTCGAGCTTATTCAATGGCTGCATAACAACGGGGGGTGATCGGTCTGTGCGGATCCCTTCGTTCGACCGGTTCCAGAAGTTCATGCAGGTTATGGCTTTTTTCGTATGCGGCATGATCGTCGGCAGCGCCGTCTACAGCGCCCTCAAAAACAATATCGTCGACCAGATCATTCTGGAAAACTACGAGCTTAAGGAGCAAGCGGACTCGCTGCGCAAAGATTTGGAAATGGCGCATCAGGTACGCAAGGAAAACGTCATACGAAGCATCGTGGCCATCTTTATTCACGAGCCGAACGATGCGGAGACGGTCGATATCCTGACGGAAAAAGAGCTGAAGAAGCGGTTAAAGGAGGATCTGGACATCTTCATTGGCCGCAGCATTTATATGATCAACACCGATTCCACCTTCGCCAGAAAGCTGCTTAACACAAAGGTGTACGATCAGATCGAAGGCCAGAACTACGATGTGACGATCCGCACGATGCTTGTCGTCGACGGCGTGCTTCAGGTATGGGTGGAAGCGAAAAAGCATTTGGCCGGAAAATAGTCCGAGTTCGGGCCGTACGCGCATATGCGAGTCATGTCGGAAGAAGCCTGCGTTTGTGGTACAATGCTAGGGCGTGTATGTATACTCCGAGGATAGTAGGTTTGCATACACGCCCTAGAATATAAGTGCGCGTTCAGAAAGTTCAAGCTTCGATGACGAATCCGCTTCCTGATTCGGCTTCGCGATCAAGCTTTGACTTTATGAACTACCTCTGCAGGTATCGCAACGTTCAAAAGGAGCTGCTTCTTCGTCATGGTCAACGCGCTTCAATGGTTATTCGGAATATTGGTCGTCGTAACGGTCTTTTTCTCCGCGTTCTACAGCTTCCGTTCCCGCCGCGCGAGCGACGGACGCCTTCGCGGACTGTACGCCTCCCGAATGAACATCAGCATGGGGCTGATGCTGATCTTTATCGCCCTCATTCAGATGTTCATGTTCCCCGGCTCTTCGGTACGAGTCATAGTCGGCGCCGCGTTCCTCCTGCTCGGCTTATTCAACCTGTTCGCCGGCCTGCGCAATCACTCCCACTTTACCCGGCTGATGCGCCAGTAAACCGGCGATCAGGAAGGGTCGATCGTCTGGGCGGCCAGCATCGCTTTGGCGACCACCTCGCCGTCCAGCAGAGCCTCCACCTCTACCTTCACATACCTTCTGCTCGCCTCGATAATCCGCGGAACGATCGAAATGCTCGCATCCACTGGAACGGGGCGCAGGAAGTACGTCGTCATATTGTCCAGTACATACTCTTTTCTACGCAGATCCTCGACGGCCCGGCTGGCCGCCTGCTGCATTAACGACGTCAGCACCCCCTCGGAGATCGTGCCGAGCGGACCCGACATCTGCGGCGTGGCCAATCCCGCGTACTGCAGCCTGTTCTCCTCGTCCCGTTGCTCCGCGAAGCCGCCCCACATGAGCGCGTCGAACGTCTCGCCCAGGTGGGCGGGTCGATTGGCGAACTGCATCGCCCGCAGCACCTCGCCCCGATTGATCGCTCCGACCAGCTTTCTTTGCCTGTCCACGACGGGCAACAGCTCGATCCCTTCCGATACCATCCGATGGGCCGCCGACGCGACCGGCGTATTGAGCGTAACCGTCATCGGCCGCCTCGTCATCAGCTTATCGAGCGTCTGGTTCGTCGGAGAGCCGGATACGTCCTTAAACGTAATCATCCCGACAACGCGGTTCCACTCGTCCGTAACGGGAAAACGGCTGCTCCCCGTCTGTTCGCTCAGCTTTACGAAGTCGGCGACGGTGGACGACAGCTTCAGCGCACCGTTTCGGGCCGAAGGCTCCATCAGGTCGGCGATAATCATAATTTTGCGTTTGATCAGTTGATCGTACATCGCTCTGTTGATCATCGATGCGACGGTGAACGTATCGTGACGGCAGGTGAGAATCGGCAGCCGTCTCTCGTTGGCCAATCTTCTCACTTCCTCGCTGGTTCCGAATCCTCCGGTGACCAGAACGCCCGCTCCCTGCTGCAGCGCAATGCGGTGGGCGTTTTCCCGGTTGCCGACGATCAGCAGGCTGCCCGCGTCGATATAGCCGGCCATCTGGTCGATCTCCATCGCGCCGATGACGAATTTGTGCAGCGTCTTGTCCAAACCTTCCTCGCCGCCCAGCAGACTGCCCTGCACGATCTCCAGCACCTCCGCGAACGTGAGCTGTTCCGGATGACCGCGCCTCTTCCTGTCTACACGGACGGTGCCGATCCGCTCTTTCGTGCTGACGAGACCGAGCTGCTCGGCCTCCTTCAGGGCACGGTAAGCCGTCCCCTCCGACACTCCCCGCTCCTTCGCCATCTGGCGAACCGGAATCTTCGTGCCGATCGGCAGCTCGCGAATATGCTGCAGAAGCTGCTCGTGCTTCGTCAGCTCGTTCGGATGATTATCGTTTCTGACCATTTCAGACCCCTTCCTCATCCCCGGTCTTCATTTAATCTTCCTGCATAAATTATCCGGGATCGAGCGTTTCTATCATTTGCCAATAGGCAGTAACGTAGTACAATACACTAGTCATGCATCAAACCTAACATGAAAAAAACGATCTCCATAATTACCTGTATAAGGAATATTATGATTGTTTTCTCGTAGCCAAACGCATTAAAGCTCCTTTATTGTAGAAATGACGCGTTATCCATCATTTCTTCAAAAAAGG
>NZ_QRDZ01000005.1 GCF_003386235.1 Cohnella phaseoli | reverse complement strand
CCTCATCAGGAGCAAGCTCCATCAGAGATCCGCTCGACTTGCATGTATTAGGCACGCCGCCAGCGTTCGTCCTGAGCCAGGATCAAACTCTCCATGAAAGGAGCTTTCACGGCAGGGCTTCCAGAGGAAGTCCCGAGAGTGAAAGTCTCCAACGCATAGAGCCTTTGAGGCTCATTCACTGCTGGTTTGCCTTCCGACGACCGAAGTCGTCTTCCGACGTTTTTGTTTCTTACGCTCAATGTTCAGTTTTCAAAGAACAATCGGTGTTGCTGGCCCGTCCGTTTCCGGCGCAGGAATTTCATCTTACCTCATCCCGCGCCTTCTTGCAACCCTCAATTTTTACCAGATTCGATATTTTTCGAGGATATTCGACTTAAGCGTTTCTATCAAGTACGCTTCGTGTCGGCGACAGGAATTAGAATATACCATGAATGCTATTGATAATGCAACTCTTTTTGCAAAAAAAACTTTTAGCAGTATGCTGACACTAGATTACCCAGGCTAAGAAAGGATGATGGGGAGCAGTGCGGAATGTATAGCTTGTTATGTTGTGTGCAGTAGCAATACTGGAAAGATCAGCAATAGCGTTAGTGTCTTGGGTATTATAGGAGCACCAACCTTGCCCTGGCCCCTTAGACAATAAAGCGGATCTCCCGCTTTATTTCCTACATTCGGGCAGATTCGGCGGGAATAAAGCGGACTTCCCGCTTTATTTTTGAAAAAATCAGCTTTTTCGGATTTTAGAACGGAGAATCCGCTCTATTTTCTTCAGAATGGCCGGTTGCCCGAATTTTAGGTGGATTTTCCGCTTTAGCGCAGTGTCGTCCAGTCGGTTCTTCTCATTTAATCACCGTTGCCGCAAGCCAACCAACTAATAAAGATATTAAATCCAAAGGTCGTACAGCTCGAAGCCAATTCAGTCGGTTTGAAGCTTGGGCCCACCGAGTTCTTCTATATATAGCGCATCAGTATCGAGTAACAGTTCCGCATCAGCTCCTCCTCAACTCAAGCCGCCGCTCTTCAGCAATCCCCCGACCTCTTGCCGTTCGCCCCCCATTCCCATTGACTCCGTCGCCGCAAAACTTTACCGCAATGATGCAATCGCGCGTTAACCCGCAGCCTTGCGAGGCCGGAAGCGTTGCGATAGAATTCAGCTAACACTTGAATGAATTGCCAAAAGGCAACGACGGAGAGAGTAAGCGGACAGCCTTAGCTGCCAGGGACGGAGCGCCGCCGACTGAGAGCGCCCGAGCGAAGATTCCGCCGAAGTTCACTCCCGAGCCGGTTCCTGATAGCGTCTCCCAAACGGATTCGCGGTAGGGCAACCCGTATCCCTGCGTTAAAGGTCAGAGTGAGAAATGAATCCGCGGCCGTATCCGGAGCGGCGAGATGCATTTCTAATAAGGGTGGTACCACGACTTCTCGTCCCTTGCGGAGGAGAGGTCTTTTTTTTTTGTTACTTGCGAACCTACCACATTCAATAAGGAGAGATCGATCATGAGCAACGGAAAATTGGAGGAGCTGCGCGGACAGCTTGACTCCGTGAATCAGCAGCTTTTGGAGCTTTTATCGGAACGTGGCCGCATCGCACAACAGATCGGACAAGAAAAAGAAAAGCAAGGCGTACCCAAATACGATCCTGTCCGGGAAAAAGAGATGCTCGACGAGCTCGTCGCCCAAAATAAAGGCCCGTTCGACAACGAGACGATCCGCCATCTGTTCAAGCAGATGTTCCAGGCCTCGCTTAAGCTGCAGCAATCGGATCACGTGAAGCATCTGCTTGTCAGCCGCAAGAGACATAAGGAAGATACGATCGTATCCGTCGGAGATGTGGCCGTCGGCGGCAAGAAGCCGATTCTGGTCGCCGGCCCTTGCTCCGTGGAAAGCTACGAGCAGGTTCGGAAAACGGCCGCCATGCTGAAGGCTTCGGGAGTGACCGTTCTGCGCGGCGGTGCGTTCAAGCCTCGTACCTCCCCTTACGACTTCCAGGGGCTCGGCATCGAAGGCCTCCAAATTCTCAAAGAGGTCGCGGACGAATTCGGCTTAAAAACGATCAGCGAGATCGTCGATCCTGCGCATGTCGAATTGGCCGGACAATATATTGACGTCATCCAGATCGGCGCCAGAAACATGCAGAACTTCGAGCTGCTCAAAGCTGCGGGAGACGTCAAGACGCCTATACTGCTTAAGAGAGGGCTCGCCGCAACGATAGACGAGTTCCTCCATTCGGCGGAATACATCGTGTCGCGAGGAAATACGCAGGTTATGCTGATCGAGCGCGGCATTCGCACCTACGAGAAAGCGACCCGCAATACGCTCGACATCTCGGCCGTGCCGATTCTCAAGCTGGAGAGCCACTTGCCGGTATTGGTCGACGTTACGCACTCGACCGGCCGCAAGGATATTATGGCGCCTTGCGCCAAAGCGGCTATCGCCGCGGGAGCCGACGGCGTAATGGTAGAGGTGCACCCCGACCCGGCCACCGCCTTGTCCGACGCCGCCCAGCAGATGAATTTCGACGAATTCCGCAAGTTCCTTGAAGAAGTAGGTCTGTCCGTATAAGCTCGTTACTAGCTGAAAAAGGGAACCCCAGTCGTCGCAGTAGCCTGCTGCCTTGACTTACGGGTTCCCTCTTATGTTATATGCCGACCCGGCTATTGCATAAACTTGACGTCATAGCCCTTCTGTTCCAGAAGCGACACCAGGCCGCTCTCTCCGGGCATGTGGAGGGAGCCCACGGCGATCAAATAAGTGCCGTCCTTCCCCTTCTGAAGAAAATCGTCAATTTTATCCGCCATCGCGACATTCCTGCTCAGCAGCAGCGCATCATTATACTCCTCGAACAGCTTGCCCATCGACTCCAGGCCTTCCTGTTCGAACTGCTTATGGGCTGTCTCCAGCTCATCGAGATTCCCTGCCTGCCACATCTCAATCAGTTGTTGCATCCCTTCCATCGCCTTGCCGCTGCTGCTCACCGTTTGATGAAAATAGAGCTGCTGCATCTCTTCGGAAAGTCCGTCGAAAATGTCCAACTGAGCTTCCAACGACTCCAGCTCGATCACTTCTTTTCCTTCCTTGTGAGCCTGCTTGGCAAAATGCATATCGATGCCCTCGGTCAACATAAACCTCATCGCGGGCAAACTTTCAAGCGTCATCGCCGCATACCAGGGCTCGTATTGATCGAACATCGGCGCTGCCGCGGCGAGCAGCGATTTCTTCAAAATCGATTGAAAACGTTCATAATCCTTCTCGTCTACGACATCCTTAAGCGTCGTTCCTTCCGGCAGCATCGCCCGCTCGTTGACAAGCTCCAGCGTCCGTTTCTGATCGGCCTTGGTCAAATCCAGCTCCAAAGCGACGAAATCCGCTTCGTCCAGCGTCCGCTCCAGCTGTGGGTCCAGCGGATACATTTTCTTGTCCGCAATGTGGATCGTGCCGACCAAGTAACCGGGATGGGCTCCGCCTTCGATCTTCCACAGAAACCCTTTGGCCGGTTGTGCCGCTTCGGGGGAAGTCGAAGGCTCCGAGCTTGATGAAGGAGCGCTGTCAACCGCACCCGAAGCGGAAGGTGAGGCCGTCTGCGAGGACGTAGCTTGCGGCGCATTCTCGGTCTTGGAGCTGCAGGCGGAAACGAAGAGGACGAAGACGGCCAAAATCGCCGCAGTCCATGGCCGTGACAGGCTTCGAATCACTTCATCTCACCTTCAATCCGCTTCATGAATTCCTCGGCCGCGCTGTAGCCTTGCTGTCTCAAGTACCAGCTATTGGCCGCCGCCTCGATCATGCCGGCGACATCCCTCCCGGGCTGGAGCTGAATTTCCAGATGGGGAATTTTTACGCCGAGATATTCCGTATACTTCTGCTCGATCTCCAGCTCGTTGTTCAGCGTCTGGTCCTTCCACGGAGCCAGTTCGATATCCAATACGATGCGCGTCTCGTCCTGGAACGCCTTTCTGCCGTATAGACGGACTACGTTAACCAGACCGATGCTGCGCAGCGCCAGAAACTCCCGCGTCGTCTCGTTGTGGGTGCCGAGAATCGTCTTGGAGCTTAGCTTTTTCATTACGACAATATCGTCCGCGACCAGCCGATGGCCTCTGCGAATAAGCGTATGAGCCGTCTCGCTCTTACCGATGCCCGATTTTCCCCGCAGCAAAATGCCGATTCCGGAAACGTTGACGCATACGCCGTGAATGGCGATTTCCGGAGCCAACGCCTGCGTCAGATAAGCATCCAGCTTGCCGAGAAATTCCGTCGTCGCATCCGATGTTCGCAGCAGCGGTATGCCCTCTTGCTGGCAATAAATCATCAAATACTTCAGGCCTTCCTGGTTAGCGGTAACGATAAAACAAGGAGGGTGATACTTCACGACGTTGCCGATGTGCAGCCGCCGCTCTTCCTCCGTCTGCTTATGCAAATAGTTGATTTCCTTCCGACCGAGTACCTGCACCCGGTTCATCGGGAAGAAATCGAAATAGCCGACAAACTCAAGGCCTGGACGATGGGCTCTCGAACGCGTTATTGCCCGCTCCAGATTGTCCTCCCCAGCCAGAATTTCCAGGCTGAATTTCTCTTGCAATTGCTTAACCGTAATGGACTTCAATCGATTTCCCCTCCTAACGCCTCCATTATAGCAAAAATTACCCGGCATCCACAGCAGTTGTCGGCTCTTCATAACTTCTTCTTTTCTCTCATATCCATGAATATCGATGAAATGGAGGTTATTGAATGAACGTAGACAAGCTCGCCCGGTATTGCCAATTGAAAGCCCAGATCAAACAGACGGAAGACGAACTTGAACAGCTTCGCAAGGAGATTACGGGCGAAATCGCCCAGGATGCGGAATTCGTCTGCGGCGACTACACGCTGAAAATCGTCTATCAGGAAAAAAGACATTACAACGATCAGCAGCTAGCCGCCGTCCTGCCCGATCCCGAGCTGTGGAGAGCTTTGTTTAAAGCCGATCCGGCCAAAATATCCGCGCTAGTGAAAACCGGTCTGCTGAACGAAAAATCGCTCGAGGGCACCTATACGACGATGCGTACTCCTTATTTGTACGTGTCGTCCACGCTTCGCGAGACGCAAACGTAGCATAAGGGGATCCCCCACAAGCTGAGTTGCTTGAGATGATCGAGATATAAAACAGGTGTATGCACCTCCTGGAGACGCCTCATACGCTCCTGAAATCACCCGTCTCGGGTTTCCCAATTCAGATTTCAGGAGCGTATAGCATCGGAGGAGGGACATACACCCGTCACCTTTTTTATCAATTATCTTTAACAGCAACTTGATCGGCTTATGAGACAGTCTCTTCGCGCGTTGAGAGAGCTTGCCGAACTACCCCTTCCGTCCAGCCTGGATCCGATCCGCCAACGCGGCCAAATCCATTCCCTTCAGCGCCCCTTCGATCAACTCCGGCAGCCGATCCGGGGAACAGCCAAAGCAGGGGATACCGAGCTTGGCTAATCTTTTCGCGATCCCCTCGTCGTAGGAAGGCACCCCGTCGTCGGACAGCGCGAGCAGGCAGATCGCCTGAACGCCCGCTTGCCGCATTTCGCCCATGCGCCGGATCATCTCCGCCCGATTGCCACCCTCGTACAGGTCCGACACCAGAATGAACAGCGTCTTCTTCGGCTCGCGAATGAAGGATTCGCAATAAGCGAGCGACTTGTTGATGTCCGTACCGCCTCCGAGCTGCACCCCGAACAGCATATCGACCGGGTCCTCCGCGCACTGCTCCGTCAGATCGACGACCTCTGTATCGAACACGACGACGCGAGTATCGAGCGATGGCATACTCGCGAAGATGGAGCCGACGATCGAAGCGTAGATGACGGAGCCCGCCATCGAGCCGCTCTGGTCGATATCGAGTATGACCGTCCACTCCTTGCTTCTGCGGGCGCGGTCATAGAAGAACACTCTATCGGGGATAAGTAAACCTCTTTCCCGATCGTAATTTTTCAAATTTTTGCGAATCGTCGTTTTCCAGTCCAGCCCGTTGGCCGAAGGCAGAGGAGAGTGCTGCCGCCGGTTCAGCGCCCCGGTTACGGCCCTCCTCATCTCCTGCTCCAGCCGTCTCATAATGTCTTCGACAACCGTCTTCACAAGCTGTCTCGCGGCTTCCTTGCCTTTCTCGGGAATTTGCCCCTTGAGCGCAAGCAGCGTCGCCACCATCTGAATGTCCGGCTTGACCTTGGATAGCAGCTCTGGCTCGAACAACAGCTGGTTCAATCCTTTGCGTTCAATGGCGTCCGATTGAATCACGGACACGATGTCGGCCGGAAACAGCGAACGGACGTCTCCGAGCCACTTGGCCAGACGCGGAGACGATTTGCCGAGCCCCGCAGACCGCGAGGAAGCACCGCTCCCGCCGCCGCTGCCACCGGCTCCTCCGTCTTTTCCGGTATCGTCATAGATCGCCGCAAGCGCCTCGTCTCTCAGCAAATCCTCGGGATCCAGCAGACCGCCAGGTCCGGAAGCGCTCATCGCCTCCAGCTTCTCCTCCGCCGCCGCTCCGAGAATGAGCCGCCATCGCTTAAGCTTCTCTCGATCGAGATCGCTCATAGGCTACAAATCTCCAAAATCGAATTCGTTGAGTTCATCCAGCTTCTTCTTCTCCTCTTCGTCGAGCGGCTGCAGCAGCTCCTCGCTCGTTTGTTCCGCCCCCGCTCCCCACAGGTCTCCGAGCAGCTCGGTTACGGAAGCCCGTTCCCGCGGCTCGAAATCCGCGAACGCCCTGCGCAGAAACACCAAGGAACGATAAAACGGTTCGTCCTCCAGCGACTGAACGTACAGGTCCAACTGCTCCCATAGGGCGGCGCGGGACAGCAGCGCATAACGGTTGCGCATCGACAGCCCTTCGAACCAGCCGGCTCCCAAATCCGCGGGAACGCCTGGAGACAGACGACGCGATACCTCCTGCGAGCATTCGTCCGCGGATATTTCGTCCCGCTCCAATAGAATGGCGAATGCGAAGCCGGACAGCTTGGCGTTCCGGTCGTCCCGCGTAGCCAGCTCTCGCAGCCTCGTCCGCCATTGCGCTTCGTCCACTTCCTCGTAATGCTCCTGCGCAACCGCATGCAGCTGCTGAATCGCCGCAGCCATGCCTCTCGCCGCATCGTCGTTGCAATTCGCCGAATCCACGAGCAGCAATGCGCCTCGAAGGAACAGCTGCTTCAGCAGCGGCACAAGCGATTCCGTCTCGAGGCGGCGAACCGAGCCGTAGCGGACGAGCGCGGACAGCTCGAACGCCGCGCCCGCGATCTGCTCGAAGTTGCCGGCTTCCGTCGCCAGCTCCTGCAGGGCGCGGGTCGACTCGGCCATCGCTTCGACAAGCCGGCATTCGCAGGAAACGCGAATCAGCTTGGCCGCCTCCGCCAAATTCTCGCATTGCTGCAGCCGCTCATGAATCACATAAGCCGCCGCAATCTGAATTGTCTCGCCCTTTAGCGTCGACTCGACCGCCTGAATTTCGGCCTCCGGCGTCCACTGCAGCACCCAGCGCTCCGCCCAGGAGGCCGACTCCTGATGAACCGCCTGCTTGCGCGCAAACCCGATGCCAAGAATCTCAAGCCGGTGAAGCAGGACGGAACGGTTCAAGTCCAGATACGCCGCTTCCTCGGACTTCACCCTGCGGTTTTCCCGCAAATCCAGCTCAAGGTCCTGAGCGACGGCGGTTTTGTACTTTTCCAGCTTCAACCGCTTCAGCTCGCGGTTCAGATCGTCCTGGATCGGCGTCTGGCTGACCCCTTCGGGGAGCTTGCCGATCTCCGTTCCGACGTCGATGCGTGCGAGCGCCTCCGCAACGACCGCATAATCGCCGTTGCCTAGACAGACGACGGCAGCGTCGCGCAGATCTTTCCAGGTCGGTCTGCTGCCGCCCTTCAGAGAAGCCAGCGCCTCGGACATGCGCACCGCTTCGATAACGGAGGCCGTCGAGCGATACGTTCCCGCTTCGCGAAGCAGCGTCGCCAGGCGAGTCATGTAGATCGTCGGCAGTTCGTCCGACTTGCTCCCGGTCAGACATTCCCAGAACAACTGATAATAAGCGGGCGCTTGATTGCCCGCCCCGTAGCCGGAATGCGAAGACAACTTGTAGTACGTATAAGGCATCAGCGTCAAGCTTGTCGGTACGGACGGCAGCTTGCCGAGCTCCGCGTCCGTCATCGCCGGAAGCGACAGGTCCACCGCTGAAGCGTGATGCGCGCCGACTATGACGACGATACGGTTCGGCTCGTGCCCCGCCGCCATCACTTCGCGAATCCGTCGGCGCATAAACGCTTCGCGCAGCTCGTTATAGGCAAGCTCCTGCGGCGCGGACGTTCGTTCCTCCGCTTCCGTCAGCTCGCGCATGCTCGCCGAAAAGGCATGAATCGCCTGACGATAAGCGCCCTGGCTTCCGGCATGCTCGTAGTGACGCTCCCAATACGCCTCGTAGTCGGGCTCATCCGCCAGCTCGGCGATAGATTCGTACAGCGAATGCTGCCAGCCCGCATACGCCCTCCTCTTCTCCACCGCATCCTCCGCTACGTCGTCCTCGCCGCCCTTTTCCCGCAATCCGAGCAGCGCCAGCGAACGATCCGTCGGCAAATCGATGAACTCGCACGGTACGCCGCGCTTATTCGCCCAGACGAAAGCCTGATACTCGGGAGAATAGGCCGCAAGCGGAAAAAGCAATGTACGCACCGGGAGGCTGCCCGTATACGCGAGCAGAGCGACGGGAGGCTTTACGCCGCTCTTCGTCAACTGGCCGATAAACGCATTCGCGTCGCTTGGCCCCTCGACCAGCACGGCCGTCGGCTTGATCTCGTCCAGATACGTCCGCATGTGATAGGCGCCCGCCGGGGACAGGTGTCTGACGCCGAAGACGCGCACCTGCTCCCCGTTCAACCGTTCAGCTCCTTGCAAGCGTTGTACAGACTGCGCCATTCCGATCCCCGCTTTTTCATCACATTGTCGAGATACTCCTTCCAGACGAGCCGGTCCTTCTCCTCGTCCTTGACGACCGCTCCTTGCAAGCAAGCGGCAATGTCCTCGTCCGCAATCTCCCCCGTGCCGAAGCTGGCGGCCAGAGCCATGCTTCCGGTCAGCAAGGAAATCGCCTCCGCCGTCGAAATGACGCCGCTCGGAGGCTTAAGCTTCTCCTTGTTGTCGAGCGTCGCTCCTCCGCGCAGCTCGCGGAAAATCGTGACCACCTTGCGCACCGCCTCTTCGTCGGGAAGCGCGGCCTGCAGCTCGTAGCTGGCGGCGATCTCGGCAACGCGTCGGTTGACGATGTCGACCTCGGTCTCAATGCTGGAAGGCGCCGGCAGTACAATGATATTGAATCTGCGCTTCAGCGCCGCCGACATCTCGTTCACTCCGCGGTCCCGCGTGTTGGCCGTCGCGATGACGGAGAAGCCTTTGGACGCGGATAGCTCGCGTCCGAGCTCGGGAATCGAGATCGTTTTCTCCGATAAAATGGAGATCAGCGCGTCCTGCACCTCCGAGGCGCAACGGGAAATTTCCTCGAACCGCGCAATGCCGCCGTCCTCCATCGCCCGATAGATCGGACTCTTGATCAAGGCTTGATCGGACGGTCCTTGCGCCAGCAGCATCGCATAGTTCCAGGAGTAGCGAATATGCTCCTCGCTCGTGCCCGCCGTCCCTTGAATTACCTTGGACGAATCGCCGTAGATGGCGGCGGTCAAATTTTCCGACAGCCACGACTTGGCCGTTCCCGGCTCGCCGATCAGCAGCAGCGCCCGATCGGTCAACAAGGTGGCGATCGCCATCTCGACGAGCCGCTTATTGCCGATATATTTCGGTCGGATCGGCACGCCGCCTGCCTCGCCGCCCGTAATAAACGTCAGTACCGCACGAGGCGACAGCCTCCACCCCGGCGGCTTCGCTCCCGCATCCGCTGCAGTCAGCGCCTCTAGCTCATGGGCGTAAAGCCTTTCCGCAGACAATCTTAAGACATTCGTTGCTTGATCCATTCCATAATCCCCTTCCCGCGGCCGGACGCTTCCTGCCGCTTGGCTCTCAGCTCTTGCACAATCTCCTGCACCTGCTCCCGAACGCTCGGATAATGAAGCTTCTCGATATACTGTTCAAGTCGATCCGCGTAGGAGCCAGGAAGCAGTCCAAGCAGCAGGCGCTGCTGCGGATACAAGTAATAGATCGTACGTCTCTTCCCGGTCTCCAGCACGTGTATCAGCATATCCGGAGCCTGCTTGCTGCCGATCTTGAACAAGGCCAGCAGAGCATGAGCGATGACGTCTTCGGTGAAATCCGGCTTCGCCTCGCATTTATCGAGCAAATACCGCTCCGTCTGCTTGTCGAATTCGTTAGCCAGCCTCGTCACGACCTCCAGTTCGTCCTGCTCGATGAACAGCTCCAGCCAGCGCGAGTCCAACGCCGGAATCGACTCCTCCGGCTCCTCGCGCATCAAGTGATCTGCGATCGTCGGCAGCAGCATCTGCATGCTTTCCGCCAGCGCCTTTCTTTTCCCCGTCAGCTTGTATTTGGAGAAGCGCTCGTACACTTCGGCCGGAGTCAGACTGCGCATGGCGGCATAAAGGCTAAGCTCAAGATACCTTCCCCGGTTGTTGTCGGCCAACGCAATGGCGAAGCTTCGGGCGTCCTGTCCGACGTCGTCCTTGAGATGCTCTCCCGCCGTCCGCTGCAGCCAATACGGCGCATGGGCGGCAAACAGCGGGTTGGAAAACAGCTCCTTGAGCAGTTCCGTAGATTCGGCGAACCTCCGGTCTCCGAGCGCATCGAGCACCGCTTGCACCGGGGCCCACGCCTCTTCCTTCTTCGCCTCTTCCTCCGTCAACTCGCGGTTCACCGTTTTGGCATACGCAAGGGCATGGCGAATCAAGTCGGCGTCCGCGGACATCCGGATCGGCTCGACGGCAAGCTCGCGGTCCTTGGAGACGAGCGCCTTGTAGATCCGCTCGGACGCAGCCGGCGTGCCTACATTCGCCAGCGCCAGCAGCGCCGCGCGGCGAATCTCCTTGCGCTTCTCGCCCGCCTGAGCGAGCAGAAAGCTCTCCTGATCCGCATAGCTTCCGAGCAGTTCAATCGCCGTTGCCCGCACCTCCGGCGAGCCTTCCTCCGCGGTCCGAAGCAGCAGCGGCTTTGCCGCCTCCCCCTGCATCCCGTGAATGAGGCGAAGCCGGCGGGAGTCCCCTTTGCCGCCATCCGAACGGAAAGCGCGGAGCAGCGCGGGAAGAGCAGCCTGCCCGAATCCGGGGATGATTTTCTCCTCGGCGATTTCAGGAATTTCCGCGTAGCTGTCCTCCAATGCGGCCACAGCCGGAAGCAGCAGCCGATAGTCGCGAATCGCGCCTTCCTCGCAAGCCTGACGCAGCACTTCCATTCTTCCTTGCCCTTTCACGGTCAGCGCCTCGATCACCGGCTTCAGCTTGCGATAAGGCTGCATCGCGTAATCGAAAGTATCCGTCCCTTCCAGCGCAGCGACCTCTCCCGGAACGTCCGTCCGTCCTTGGGTGTACAAAATCGAATTCAGCAGCGCGGACAAATCGAGCAATCTCATATCCGCTTCTTCCTGCCCGGCTTCAAGCGTCTGCTCGACGGCCTGCGCGACGCGCGCGAATACGGGCGAAGCCTCCCCCAGCTTGCGAACGCTTGGCAGCAGCTTGGTTAATCTCAGATCGCCGCGGGCCAGCTTGCTCCCGGCGATGAACAATCTTCTCGTCTCTCTGTCCAGTTCTTGCAGCGTTTCCAAACTCATCCTCTGATCCTCCCTTGCAGACTAGTACAATAAGCGAACGACAGCATCGTCCGTCACCACGCTAAGCGGCTGCGCGTTCAGCCTGCCGCTCTCGGCGTCGTGCTCGAACATCGCCAGCATCGCCTTTCCCTTGACATCCCGACGATGAAGGAGAGTCAGCAAGTGTGTCGTTGGCTGCTCCAAATATTCGATATCCGCGAGCGGCAGTCTGCCGCCTTGGTCGTCGACGAGCGCATATCGGCCCGTCTCGTCTGCAACCATTTCCTTAAACGCCAGCAACAAGACCGGATGCTTGTCGGACAGCGGATTTTTGATCTGGTTTTTCACCTGTTTGATCGCATCGGGAAACGAGCGAATCGCACCGGACAATGCCGAGGCATACGTCTGTGCGTTTGGCTCCTCGAACGTGTGCGTCTCCCAGCGCACTCGGGCGTTCAGCTCACCCGGATAAATAAACAGCTCGCCCGCGTGCACAACGTCGAAGACGGAGTCCTCTTCCCGAATATGCTTGGCGGCGCGAAACGGACGATAAGTGCGGGTAACATGTATTCGTCCGGTAGTCTGCTCGAACCAATAACCTTCGTCGACATACTCCCCCCTTGCCGCATCTTCGAACGAGCGGAAGGCAAGCTGCAGCAGTCTTGCGTCGTTATGCGCCAGCCCGCGTTCCCGCAGCTCGGCAAGCTGCCAGGCATGGCCGATTTTCTCCTCCAGCGCGGAGTCGACGTCCAGCGGCAAGTCGGGATTCTCCTGCCTTGCGCTCAGATGCTCCCGGCTTTTCTTCAGCAGGGAATGCAGCAGCGTCATACGCGACGCCGCCCGGGTATACATCGTCTCGCGTTCGCGATCGTTATCCAATTCGTGCAGCAGTCCCCGGAACGCATTCTGGATGCCCGGTATGTAATAATTGCCGAGCTGCTTGCACTGCTCGGACAGCAGCTTGATCGTTTTCTTGTCCACGCTTCCAAGGCCGGACTGAACGAGGCTGCGCAGCAGCTTCTCGGCAATTTCCAGCCCTTCCAGCTGCGCGGCTGTCTTCTTGACGAGCGCGGCTTTGTTCGTTTTGCGCTTGACCGGCGCCGTTCCTTCGACGGCGACCTCGCGTTTTTTCTCCTCGCGCTTCTCGGCCTTCTCCCGCTTGTCGGCAATGTCCTGCGGCACCTCGGCCACGGAGAACGGCAGGCCGGATACGTAAGCATACATCAGCCCCAGCAAATGCTTGCAGGGGAACTGACGGCTCGGACACGAGCAGCGAAACACCGGGTTCTCGGGATTGACGAAATCCGCCGAGCAGCGATACGGCTCCTTGCCGCTTCCTTTGCATTCTCCCACCAGCAGCGTGCCGTCTTCCGCCCGGCCGAGCTGCTGCAGGCTGTTTTTTCTCACCAAGTCCTTGCCGTTCTTGATTGCGGCGGCGTTGAGGGCGAGACTGTCCACATAAGCTTCAGTCAAATGATTCATCGGATTTCCCTCGCATCTGTAATAAGAATCTGTGACTACTTCCCCACAGGCTTGGGGTTTTCCTCTCACAATGGGAAATATGGGAAAATGGTCGCAATTTATATAGATTCGCAACTTTAGGAGATTAGAATCGTCAAATGTGTGAAAAAGCCTAATTTTGCAAGGAGTCCGTGCGTCTATGTACCTGAAGGAAGTTACTGTATTGCACGAAACCTTTCCGTCCCGGGCCGCCTATCCGTTCTCCATCCCTTCCTTGCGGAACACCACGAAGCTAAATCTTGACGCCCCGGTCACCTTTTTCGTCGGCGAGAACGGCTCGGGCAAATCGACCCTGCTCGAAGCGATCGCATGGCAGTGCGGTTTTCATACGGCCGGAGGAGGACCTAACAACACCTATGAGGCGGAAAACGCGGAGGCCGCGTTTGGGCCGCACATCCGCTTGTCCTGGCTGCCTAAGGTGCGCAACGGTTTTTTCCTGCGCGCGGAGTCTTTTTTCGATTTTGCCAATTACTTGGACCGGGAAGCTCGGGAGCTGCCGGAGTATCGCAACCAAATCTACGCCTCCTACGGCGGTAAATCTCTGCACGAGCAATCGCACGGGGAATCGTTCCTGAGCCTGTTCCGCAACCGCTTCGGCAAGCAAGCCGTCTACCTGCTGGACGAGCCGGAAGCCGCCCTCTCGCCCGCCCGACAGTTGAATCTATTGTCCATTCTTCACGGCATGCGGAAGAACGCCCAATTCATTATCGCCACGCATTCCCCCATCCTGCTCGGTTTTCCCGAAGCCCGGATTTATTCCTTCGACGAAGCCCCGATCTCCGAGATCGCATACGAAAATACGCAGCATTATCAGCTTACGAGAAGGTTCCTCGAAAATCGCAAGGCCGTGTTCCGCGATTTGTTCGACGACGAGGAGAGCTGAGAGTCATTGTATATTCGCCATCCGTTACAAATTTTCCAATGCGCCCGGAATGCCGCAACCAAATGTTTCCACACTGCGTCTATGGCTGTAGCGAAGACAAAACAAACCCAAAAAGGGAGGCGTACTTCCGTGCGCAAAACGATTTTAGGCCTGCTGCTTTGCTCCATGCTGGCCATCCCGTCCGTATCCGCGGATAAGGCGACGGTCGCTCGGCCGCAGCAGAAGGACATTCAAATCCGGGTAAACGGAAACCCGGCAGCGTTATCGCAACCCGCGCTTACGGAAAATAACGCGCTTGTCGTTCCGCTGGCCGAAGCGGCCGAAGCCCTGGGCGCTAAGGTGGCGTGGGGAACGGGCGCAAATCGCGATACCGCGACGATTGAACGGGGGGATCGTTCGGCGAGACTGACAATCGGCAGCGTCTCGCTTGAGACGGACGGTCGGACGGTCAAGCTCGAGACGGCCCCAAGACGCTCCGGCGGCGACGTCTACGTTCCGCTTCGCGCGCTGTCCGAGGCGCTCGGCATGATCGTCGCTTGGGACGGGGCCGGCCGAATCGTACGGGTCGACGACCCGGCGGCGCTCCCGGCCATCGGCACCTATAAGAAATTAAGCGAGCTGATCGGAAAGGCGAACGAAAGAGGGAACTTGTACCGCAGGGGCGACATCCTCTTTACGACGACCGAAGGCGGGATGATGGAAAGTCCGGTGGCCGAGAGTCCATTAAACGTAGCGCCGGTAGCGGAGGAATCGCTTACGGGAGCCGTTCCAACCGACGATTACTCCCGCACGAACGTGCAAACGGAAGGCGTCGACGAAGCCGATTGGGCCAAGACCGACGGGAGGTTCGTCTACCAGATCAGCGGATCGAGGGTGCTCATCGCGGACGTCTCCGATCCGCGTGCGCCTAAGCTGGCGGCAACGCTTGAATACGACGCGACCGAGAGATTCGTACCGCAAGAGCTGTACGTCGACGAATCCCGGCTGATCGTGATCGGGCAGAACTGGATTTCCTCTCCTGTCCCCCTAGTAGTGGAAGATGAGGGGCCCGAAGGCTCCGCTCCGGCGACGGACAGGAAAGGCATTTCCATTCTTCCCGTTCCTGAAGCCTCGAGAAGCGCCGTAACGGCGAAAATCTATGAGATCGGGAACGCGGATGCGCCGAAGCTCGTTCGCGAAACCAAGCTTGAAGGCCAATACGTCACCTCGCGCAAAATCGATGATGCGCTGTACATCGTCTCGAACAAAGGCTATTTTTATCCGACGTTGTACGAGACCGCCCAGGATTACGAACCGTGGTACGGAGATACGGGCCGCTCCCCCGAGCTGAAGAAGCTTCCGATCGACCGGATTCGGTATTTCCCCGGTTCCCCCGACAACACGACGATGCTGATCGGGGCCCTCGATCTGAGCAAATCTGACCGGGAAATGCAGGTGTCCGCGTATCTCGGCTCCGGACAGACGATTTACGCTTCGACGAAACACCTGTATGCCGCAATCCCCGAATATGTCGCCAAAGGGGACGGCTTCCAGGAACGGACGAAGGTGCATAAGTTCAGGCTGGATGGCGGTTCCGTCGTTTACGCCGGGGAAGGCTCCGTACCGGGAACGCCGTTAAACCAGTATTCGATGGACGAACACCAGGGCTTCTTCCGGATTGCAACGACCAAAGGAAACATGTGGGGCAGCGGAGAGGCTCAGTCCACAAACAATTTATACGTGCTGGACGAAGGCCTGAAGACGGTAGGCAAGCTGGAGAAGCTGGCGCCGGGCGAGCGCATATACTCGGTCCGTTTTGTTGGCAAACGCGCCTATATCGTCACATTCCGCAATGTCGACCCGCTGTTCGCGATCGACCTTCGCGATCCCGCAAAGCCCAGCGTGCTCGGCCAGTTGAAGATTCCGGGCTATAGCGACTACCTCCACCCGTATGACGACAACCATATTATCGGGTTCGGGAAGGATACGGAGGTGCAGTCGTCCAAGGGATCGGAAACGGGAGAACCGATGGCATTCTACCAAGGGTTGAAAATGGCGCTGTTCGACGTCTCCGACGTCGCCCGGCCGAAAGAGAAATTCAAGGAGATCATTGGCGACAGGGGAACCCACTCCGAGCT
This sequence comes from Cohnella phaseoli, assembly GCF_003386235.1. GTDB lineage: Bacteria > Bacillota > Bacilli > Paenibacillales > Paenibacillaceae > Cohnella > Cohnella phaseoli. The sequence goes on along the minus strand of NZ_QRDZ01000005.1, from coordinate 389,363 downwards.
GCTGAGCAATCCGAAGGCGCTGCTGTTCTCCAAGTCCAGAAACCTGCTCGCTTTCCCCGTCGAGCTTATGGAAATTCCGAACAAAGCGTCCGGCGGGAAGCAAGAGATTACAGAATACGGGGAGTTCGTCTACCAGGGCGCTTACGTCTACCGGATCGATCCGAACGAGGGCTTTAAGCTTCGAGGCCGCATCACCCATCTGTCGGACGAAGATTTTCTAAAGAGCGGCCAATACGGTTACGACGACTCGAAAGCCGTTCGGCGAATTCTCTATTCGGGCGATACGCTGTTTACGCTGTCCGCGAGCGAGCTGAAAGCCAGCGATATGGCCAGTCTCGCCGAGAAAGGCAAGCTGATCTATCCCGAGCCTCCCGCCGACGAGAACTACGAAGAGATTCCGATCGTTCCGGCTCCCATCCAAATTCCGAGGCCGATCGTTCGTTGAACGTTAATTCGGATAAACGAAGATCAGGTTCGACGACCGATACCTCTCTCCTTCCTCGTTCGTAGGCTGGCTGGAGGTCGCAGAGGTCAGCGGCAGGACGAAGCTCCCGCTGCGCAGCAATAAACACAAACGGCTGCAATGTCCCCGGCGGGGCATATGCAGCCGTTTGTCATTCGATCGGTCTTCCCCGGCGGAATCCCCAGGTTAAAATTCCGCGCGCTCGATCGTTCCCCGGAACCCTTCCGGCAGGCGAACGTTCGCCCGCACTCCTGCGGGCGTCCATACCCGCACCTGCATTTCGCATTCGGCGACGATGCGCCAGGACACGTCGATTCTTCCCCCTGCAGGATGAGGCACGCTCCCTCTGGCCCACAGAAGATCGACGGGCTGCGGCTCGACGACGATTTCCTCCCATCCCGACGAAGACGGACGAATTCCCAGAACGTACGCTCCGAGAAAATAGCCGGGGGCAGCCGACCAGGCATGGCAATGGCTGCGCGTCGGCATTTCGGGATTGGCCCGATTCACGGCAAAGTTCGGATACATCTCCCAGCACGCGGTGGCCCCCAGCTCGACCATCTGTCCGTAGTTTCGGCGCATGTCCGCCAGCAGCTCGCCATAATCCCCCATCCTCGCCAGCGCCTCATAATAGAAGAAGGCCATGAACGGACTGCCGATCCGCACGAACGATTCGGGAGGGTGGACGATATGCCGCCTCACCGCCGCCTCGCGCTCCTTCTGGGCAATGCCGCACAAATAAGCGACAACCTGCGTCTGCACGCTGAACGTATCGGACAAGCTTCCGTCCTCGCGAAGACAATCCGCGAACGCCTGCCGATCGTCGGACCACAGCCAGCGAACGACCGCCTCTCGCAGCCTTTCCGCCCGGGCTTCGTAAAGCTCCGCCCCGTCGGGGTCCCGGGCAATACGAGCCAGCGCGGCGACATCCTGAAGAGTCCGGCACAGAAAAGCGTTCTGGTGCGTTACAACGCCGCGGTTCGGCTGGTCGATGGGGGCCCAGTCCAGCAGATTCCAGCCGTCGATCGAGAGCAAACCGCGCTCGTCTCGCTTAAGCCAATAATGATCCAGCGTGTAGCGGATATGCGGCCACATCTCCACCGCGAACTCCGCATCTCCCGCATGGTCGACGAATTCCTTGCAAGCCTGCGCCCAGAAAAACGTCCAATTCGGAATAACGCTGCTCCAGCCGCTTGGAACCTGGTTCGCATACAGCGGCGTCTGGCTCCTCGACCCCGGCACGAGCCTCAGGCATCTCTTGACGAGCGCCGTATCCCCGAACGTATAGTAATTGATCAACGCCTCGTTGCGGCTGTCGCCGACCCAGAATACCTGCTCGTACGCCGGGCAGTCCACAAATGTGTCTTCCATGCATAGGCGCGTCGTATGGCGGCTGATGTCCCAGATGTCGTTCAACAAAGCGTCCGAGCACCGAAACGCACCGATCTCGGCAACCGGATAATGGCTTTGCCGGACTTGCAGTCCATATAGCTTAAGCGGCCTCGACGCTCCCCGAACCGTAACCATTACGTACCGCATGCCCCGGCGAATCGGGGAAATATAGGCTTGGCGGCCTTCCGTACATATATAGCGAAGGGTGTTATCCAGGTCGTACGTATCCTGGCGGTAATCGTCCCTCATATATTCAAAGCCGTAAAAATCGACGATCGTCCCGGCGGAGGCTTCCAAATCGAAAGCCAGATAGCCCGACAGTTCAAGGCCGAAGTCGACGATCATTTCCGTATCCGCTTCATCGAAGAGCGGCACGACGCCGGGAGCCGGACTGGAATCGATTGCGTGCCGAAGCTCGTAAGGCACCTGCAAGCGCGTCTCCCGTCTTGACCAAATACACGCGACGAATACGTTGTCCCGGCTGACAAGTGTCTTGGGCACCTGCCTGATCCAGCGTTCGAATTCCGTTAATTCCGACGGCGACGGACAATTCCGCAGCCGCAAATATCCCTCGTGATTTTTGCTCAGCTCCCGACCGGGCCGGTGGTCGATCACCTCGACCCGGTCGAACGGTCCGACGGAGACGAAGGGCGACGCCGACGTTCCGATCTGCTCCCCGAACGGGGAAACCAGCTCGAACGGCTCCGCGCTGTCCATTCCGAGCTGCAGATTGCGCCCGTGATCGGCCTCATGCGTTACGTCGAGCCATAGAAAATTGTCTCCCGGGCGCAGCGTCAGCTCGACATATCTTTCGGGCGGCTTTCCGGTATACGCCGAGGCTTCGATATGCGCGCCGTTTAGGGCGACACCCGGCAGATGCGAGGTCGCGTTCGGAAAGCCGAGCGTCAGCACGGCGGCGGACTTCACCCGAATCGTCGTCGCCAAATATCCGACGTACCCGACGGGATTGCAATGGTTCGCGCTGTCCGGGTCCATCTGGCTGCGCACGTCGATCGCCGTCGACCAAGCGATCGGCTCCACCCGACGCAACGATTCGATTCTGGACGGATACCGCGATTCCTCGGCAAGCAGCGGAATATCCCTCGGTTCAAGCTCCGTCCATGGCGCCGTGCCAGCGATCCCGATCGTCAGCGCTCTCTCCCACTCGGCGTCGTCGTAATGCGGCGAAACCCATTCCGTACTTCCCAATCTGGCGTCTATCCGTTCCGCGAACGCTTGCTGGCAGGACATTCGCGGGGACCGGGGATCGTGTCCGGGGTGCCGAACGGTCCTCCACTCTCCGTCTGTTACGATCGTCTGCAGCATTCGGCCTTCCGACAGCAGCTCCATTTGGGCGAGAAGACCGCCTCTTCCGCGCACATAATAGAACGTAGAAACGCCAAAATGCATGACTAAGACGGCAATTGTGTTCCTCTCTCCCGCGCGGATCAGATGACCGACCTCGTACGTATCGTAGGACTGCTTCTCAGGCCAGGATCGCGCCGGACCTCGTCCGCCCCATTCTCCGTTGACGTACAGCGCGTACCGGGAATCCGCCGCAATCGACAAAACGGCCGCGTCGCAGCCCTTCGGCGCGACAAAGGACCGGCGAAAGCATCGCCACTCGTTGCGCGGACTCTCCTCAGCGCCTCCCCATATCCAGCTTGCCCGCCATTTTTCCCCATGTCTCATTCCGCTTGCTTCCCCCTCTTGTCCCAAGCTCCCGATCCGTTTGTCCCGCTTAACCTTTTACACTGCCCAGCACGATCCCTTTGACGAAATACTTCTGCAGGAAAGGATAGACAAGCAGAACGGGAAACGCCGCCAGGAAAATCTGCGCCGCCTTCGTCGTCCGATCCGAAATCTCCGACAGCATCTTGGCGTCCTCCAGCGTCATCGAGGAGAGATCCTGCATAATGACGACCGTCTGCAGATAGCTTTGCAGCGGATAATGCTCTGGCCGATTCATCAGCACAAGCCCGTCGAACCAGGAATTCCAATGCCCGACGACAGTAAACAGCAGAATCGTCGCCAGCGCGGGCTTGGATAGCGGAACGAACAACCGAAACAAAATTTGCAAATGCCCGGCTCCGTCGATAAAAGCCGCTTCCTCCAGCTCCTTCGGCAGCCCCCGGAAAAAATTGAGCAGTAATATTACATTAAACACGGGCACGGCCCCCGGGAGAATCAAAGCCCAGATCGTGTCGATCAGGCCGGTCTCGTTGATCGTAAAATACCATGGAATGATACCGCCGCTGAACAGAATCGTAAAGACGAAAAACCAGGCGTACCAGGTTCGATAACGGAAGCCTTGAACCTCCTTCGACAGCGGATAGGCGATCACAATCGTCAGCAGCATGTTCAGCGTTACGCCAAGCGCCACCCGTTGCAGCGTGACCAGAATCGATTGCACGAACGCTTCCTTGCCGAGAACGTACTCGTACGATTTCAAAGTAAAGTCGACCGGCCACAGCACGACCTCTCCCGCGGATGCCATGGCGCTGGAGCTGAACGAGATCGCCAGCACGTGGAGAATCGGCAGCAGGCAGGTCAAGGAAAGGGCCGTGAGGAAGACGTAATTCAGAACGACGAACAGCCTTCTCCCCCAAGATGTTCGTTCCACCATGCTCAACATTCCCTTCTAGAAGATGCGATAGTTAGCCAACCGATAAGCGAGCAAATAGGAAACGGAGATGAACAGGAACGATACGGCCGACTTGAACAGCCCGACTGCCGCCGCAGGTCCGTATTGGTAATCGATCAGTCCGAGTCGGTACGTAAATGTGTCGAGAATGTCCCCCGTCTCGTAGACGAGCGGACTATACAGCACGAAAATCTGATCGAAGCCCGCGTTCAGAATATTTCCCATGCTGAGCGTCGCGAGCAGTACGATGATCGGCGCGATGCCCGGCAGCGTAATGCTCCAGGTTTGGCGCCAGCGTCCTGCCCCGTCGACGACGGCGGCCTCGTACAGCGCCGGATTGATTCCCGTCAGCGCCGCCAAATAGACGATTGTGCCGAAGCCGAATTCCTTCCATACATCGGAGACGACCATAGTGTAGGGAAACCATCTTTCGTCTCCCAGGAAAAAGATCGGCTCAATGCCCAGTCCGCCCAGCAGCCCGTTAACGATTCCTTCTTTCGGCGATAACAGATCGATCAATATGCCGCCCAGAATGACCCATGACAGAAAATGGGGCAAATAAACGATCGTCTGCACCGTTCGTTTGAACCATTGCTTTCTCAGCTCGTTAAGCAGCAGCGCGACGACAATCGGCGCGACCTGCCCCGCGACGATCTTCATCGCCGAGATGACGATCGTGTTGCGGAGCACGGCGAAGATATCGGTCAATTCGAATAGGAAAGTAAAGTTGCTCCAGCCCGTCCAAGGAGATCGAAGGAGCCCTTGCGCTGGGTTGAAATCCTTGAACGCGATCGCAATGCCGAGCATCGGTCCGTAGCTGTAAATCAGCACGAGAGCGACTCCCGGCAACAGCAGCAGATGCAGCGGCCATTGCTTGATTCCGCCTTGACGCTTCACGATGATGTCCCCCATAGACGGAACGGACAAGAGAGGGACATATCCCCCCTCTTGTTTCCGCCGCGTTTAATTTATTTGCTCTTCGTCGAGTACCATTCGTTGATTTCTTGCGTAATGGCGTCTCCGCCCATCGCCTTCCACTTCTTCACGTAATCGTCGAAATCCTCGACGGCGCTCTTGCCCATGATGATCTTCGTAAACGTCTCCGTCGTCAGCTTGCTCAGAACGCTTCCCTTGGCAAGCATCGTCTCGGTCGGCGAACCGTAAAACTCGTTAAAGCGGAAGCTGTCGCCCAACACGTATTGATCAATCGCGGCGTAGGAGCCGCCTTCTCCGAACACCTTGACCATCGCCCAGTTGTTGTCGCCGACATTGCCCGCCTTCAGCTGCTCGACGTTTTTCATAATATTTTGCTGCTCTGCGGTAAGCTTTGAGGCGTCGCCGCTGCTCAGCGCGTCGCGAACGGCCTTGAAGTTGTCGTAGTTTTTCGCCGCAGGCATCGGACGGAGCGCCGCCAGCTTCCAGGCTACGCCGTCGTCGACGAATTCCTTGTCCGGCGTCGGACCGAACTGCTTATCGATGAACAGGTTGAGCATTTTCATTGCCGCTTCCGGATTTTTAGCGCTTTTGTTCACGACATAGTAGCCCGTGTTCGTTACTCTGGAGCGCAGTACCTTCGCAAGACCGCCGTCTGCGGATGGAATCGGGAACGCCTTCCATTCCATCTCCGGATCCCGTTCCTTGCCCGGCTGAAGCTGGAACGAGTTCGCCATCGTGCCGAAGAACAGGCCGTTTTTGCCCGCCACCGCGGATTCGGCCGCCTTCCAGACGTCCTTGACGCCGAATTCGGGATCGATCACGCCGGCCTTGAACAGCTCTTGGAACTTAGCCAAAGCCGTCTTGACCTGCGGCTGGATATTGCCCGAGACCAGCTCTCCGTTGTCGTCTTGAACCCAAACGTCGACTCCGGGGTAAGCTCCGTAACCGTAAAACAGACCTTCCGTTCCCGCATAACCGGCGAACACGTCCTTCGTCAACGGCAGCCCGATCGTATCCTTCTTGCCGTTGCCGTCCGGATCGTCGTTGGCGAACGCGATTGCGATATTGAGCACGTCGTCCATCGTCTTCGGCTCCGGAAGGCCCAGCTTCGTCAACCAGTCGGTGCGGATCCAAAGCACGAAGGCTCCGTCCAGGTACGATTGGGTTTCAGGAATGGCGAACAGCCTTCCGTTAAATTTGCCGCTTTCCAGGTTAAACCCGCCGTCTACGGTCAGAAACTGCTTCGTGAAAGGCGTGGCGTACTGCTCGTAAACGTCGGTCAGATCGGCCAGCTTGCCCGAACGGTACAATAGCTGCAGTTGCTTGGCATCTACATGAAGGATGTCCGGCAGATCGTTCGAGGAGATCGCCAGGTTCATCTTCTGATCCCGCTGAGACTGGTCCGCGACCCATAGATTGGTCAGCTTGATGCCGAGCTCCTTCTCATAGGTGCGGTAATATTTGTTATTGTCGACGGAATCTCCGTTCTCGAATTTCATCGTCGGATCCGAAATGACGACCGTGCTGAGCTCGATCGCAGGATCGTATTTCGCCATCGGGTCGGCCGGCGCTTCTGCGGATGCGGACGAGGATGGCTCCGTGCTTGCGGAGGCTGAGCCTGGAGCCGCCGAAGCTCCGGCGGACGGAGCGGCCGTCTCCCCCTTGCTGTTGTTCGAATCGCCGCAAGCGCTTAACAGAAGCATGGCCGTTACCGTTGCGAGCAGGACTGGAATTTTGAATTTGCCGAGCTGCATGCTCTTTTCCCCCTTAGAAAGGTTTGACAGTAAATAAACAGATTCGGTATGATGGCCTTGCATCGGTTGTTCGCGGTTTTCCCGTCCAGCGCCAACTTGACGAAAACCGCGGGCATCACCTCCTTCACGGCGCAAGCCTTCCAGCAATCAGACCGCTTCCCCCGACTTGCGGCTCCATCTTTGCACTTCGACATAGACAACGCTAACTCCGTCGTATTCCAGCGACAGAAACGCTTCTTCCGTCGGCGTCCATTCCTCTTCGATCCGGTAGACCATCCACGACATCCCGCTCCAGACGTCCTGATCGTAGAGCGGAATAAGCTCGCGTTTCTCTTCTCCCGTCCCAACCGCAATTCTCATGCCGTCCGGCCTGCCGCGAACGGTGCGCAGCGGCTTCATCGCCCCGTCCCTATAGCGCACAACCCATCGGTCCTCCGGAGACGAAGAGACGGGAACGACCGTCCAAAGACGAGCCGTACCTTCCATTTTTGTAAACGGAACGACCTCTTCCACCTGCCATTCCGCCGAAGACATTCCGGGCGCTTCCGCAGCGTCCCACTTCAGCATCACCACCTCGAACGGTTCGAGCTCGATCGGCTCGTACGGATTCAGCCTCGCTCCCCCCGACCCCAGCCAGCGTTCTCCCGCGTAGAGCTTCGCCAGAGCAACATTCGCCTCTCCGCCTCGCGCCCGTTTGCCGATCTCGTCCGCGAGTTTCACTGCCGTCCGAATCGGATGGGGATTAAACAGCGTAATGCAGCCTTCGCGTTCATTGGCGTTCATATATCCGTAAGCTTGCTCTTGCAGAGGATTGCCTGCGACGGATTCGGTCGAATACTCCTTCGCGACAGCTTCCCGTTGCAGCGGCCAAGTGGTTTTCAAGAAAATGTAATCGCTTTCATTCAATTGCCTCAAGTCTCCGTAGAAGTGGGTTTTCCGCCCCCCTCGTGCGATCGACAGCAGCCAGTCGTTGCGCCAGCCCTCTTTGCCTAACCGATAGATCGTACCGGTATCCCCGATCATAACCCCGTGATCGTCCATCGTTTCGTGAGGGAGCAGCGAATGCTCGAACTGCCGAATCATGGCGTCCGTATAGGAATGGATCGAATCGCGCAAGCGCAGCGCCGGCAGCTCGGACGGTCGGGGATCACCGCAATAGATAAAGTCAAGGTGAAAAGCCCACCACGGGGATACGGCCGCTCCCTCTCTCTCCCCGTCCACATCCTTGATCCAATCGTAATTCGTCGTAAACCCGTTATACGCCAGCACCACAAGCTCCGGCTCCGCTTCCTTGACCTCCCTCAGCAGCTCGACGAACCGGGAAATTGAAGCTTCCTTCGAATGCTCTCCGGGCAGATGATCGTGCTTGGGATTGGAGCAGGAAAATGCGGCAAAATCGAGCTTGATCATCTTCATGCCGTGCTCGCGAACATGGTGCAGCAGCGCCTCTTTCAAAGCGTTCGCATAGTCGGGATGCCCCAGACACAACTCGTACTTGTCCCACTCGATGCGCGCCTCCCGCAGCCTCTCCATACGCAGGAAATTCCCGCTTAGATCGAACCACAGTCCCAGCTTCAAGCCCAGCTCGTCCATTTTTTTACGGATCGCCCCGAAGCCCGACGGCCAGGTTCTGGCCTTGAAACTTCCGTACACCTCGCCTTCCTCGAACCAGAAAGCGTCGATCAAATAATAATCGAAGGCGATGCCATGGATTTCCTTCATCCACCGCAAATGCTCCAGCATCCCGTCCGTCATCTCCGCCGTCAGCTCGATTTGATCGGACAGCTCGTCGTGCAAGCCCCAATCGCAATAAATGGCGAGCGGCTCGACCTTTCTCCTTGCTTGATGCTTCCGGATATAGGTCAGGAAGGCTTCCGTCAGCCCTTTCCCTTCGTTCAGACCATACGTCATCCGATAGGAGCGCCATTCGCGACCCTCAGGGATTTCGATGCCCGGCGCATGCCCGAAAATGAGACATCCCTCCGCGATCTCGTTTCTGGAGACCGGAAATTCCACTCCCAGAAAAGCATGGCCGTCTACAAACACCGGCTGTCCCTCCCCGCCCCGTTCTCCGGGCCGAGCCGTTTCGAAGCTTTCCAGCGTCAGCTCCTTTAAGTAAAGCGACCCTCGCAGCGGCAGGAGCTCAACGGTTTTCTTGACGTACCGGTCTTGTTCAATTTCGTAGCGAACAACCGCCTCGAACAAATCTCCGATTTCCCGAAAAAAAAGCTCGATCCGGCCCTCCGACGTTTTCGCCTCGATCAGCCGACAGTTTTCATCCGAGTAGATTCGTTCATCTGCGGCGCCCCTTCCCGTCCTTAGCTTAAACTCGCGAGCGCTGTCTATCTCAAGCTTGATCGGACCGTTCCGAGCGAATATCGTTTTACGCCAGCCGCCTTCCGTCGAAGCGATCGTCAGTCCGATCCGCCCCGCCCGCATTTCCCAGACGGCGTTCGCCAAGGTTGATTTTATCTGCATGGCTCTCTCCTTATGCGTTCCTTCTCTATTTTAGTTTCAGCTGGATTATTTCGGCTTTCTGGTTCGAAAGCCGCACGAATCTCTGACGACAAGCTTAGGCGGAAACTGGACCGATATCGGAATTTTTCGCTTGGTCTTTACCCGGTCGATCAGTATCTTGACGGCCATCCTGCCGATCTCTTCCTTATGGATTCGGATCGTGGACAGCGGAACGCCGGCGAACGCCGCCATGCTGATATCGTCGTGACCCATCAAGGCGATGTCCTGAGGGATGCGATACCCGCGTTCGATGAACGCTCTCATGCATCCGATCGCCATCTCGTCGTTGGAGGCGAAGATCGCTTCCGGCGGAGGGCGCTCCTCGAGATTTCGCTTGGTCAACTCGTAGGCCTGCTCCATCGTGTACCCGGCGTCCAACATCCAGTCCTCCCGCGGCTTCAGCGAATGCGCTTCCAGAACCGTCCGATAAGCCTGGTGCCGATAGTCCCCTTCCTTCCCGTAAAACCCGATGTCCCGATAGCCGGCCGCTATCAAGTGCTCGACGGCCATTCGTCCGGATTGATCGTAAGGCGTGCCGACGAAGTCCATTGTCGGATCGATCAGGCTTTCCAGGCAGACTCCATAGGTCGCGAACGATTTGAGCATCTCGTAGAAGCCCCGGTCGATTGCCCCGAGATAGATAATTCCGTCCATCTTCTCGGCCTGTATTCTCTCGCGAAGATCCTTCTTCTTCGTTAGCTCCTCGACGGTAAAAGCCATGCCCAGCTTGCATCCTTGGGCGTGCACCTCCTCTTCGACGCCTTGTAGAATCGCCGAAAAGTAAGGGTGTCCGATCTTCTCGAAGCTCGTATAGGTCACGTAACCGATCGTAATCGCTTTGTTCCCGTCCGCACCGGTCGTCTTCCGCGCCAGAGAGCGAGCCGCATAATCCGGAATGTAGCCGTGGCGCTGAACGGCCTCCCAGATTTTATCCCTGGTTTCAACCGGAATCGTTAACGTCTTGTCGTCGTTGATGACGCGCGAGACTAACGTTTTCGATACGCCGGCGGCTTTGGCGACGTCCGCCATCGTCACTCTCATGTGCGTCCCCTCCGTCTGTTTCCTCGGCAGCCGCTTGCGACGCAGTCGCGGCAGTAGCCGCGTTTACTTGCGTTTACCGGCGTCCTAAGGCCATTATATAAGCGTCGAAAGCGTAAATACTATCACTTTTTAGTGAACCGTTTTACCGAAATCGACGCTCAAATAAAATCTGAGTCGTGAACCTAAGAACAGGGGATGACCTAGTCAGCTTTTATGACTTGGGTCATCCCCTGTGACGTTAACTAGCGCTACGGCCGAGTACCTCCGTACGGCAGAGAAGCCTCGACGCGGTCGTATTCTTCGTCGGTCAGCGTGAAATAAGCGCTACCGTCATTGTTGTTATAGGCCAGGAAGCTTGCCCAGCTCGTATACCCGTAACGGGTAAACCCGTTCACCCATTCAATGCCGGAGGAGCCTGGCCGCTTGATATTCAAGCCCTCCAGATAGTACTTGTATCCGGGAACCGGGTCCAGCAAATTCGCGGGAACTGTGACATAATCCCCCGCTCTGCTGCCGTTGATCGCTTCGTACGTCCCCCAGTTCACATAGGCGCACTTTTGCGTTCCGCACATCCGGTAGAGGCTGCCGCTGGAAGAGGTTTTAACGTTCATGCCTTCCATGAAGGCAAGCGTTCCCGGCAAATCGGCGATGTGAGCCGAGCGGACTCTCAGATCCCAGGTCGAAGCCGTATTCTTGAAATCCTCGGACGGCAGATGGATTTGACCTTCCATATAGTAGATGTGGAACGTATCGCCTGGAATGTTTCCTTGTCCGTCCGTCAGGAAGTTGGCGAACGTGCGAGTAGCGCGCGGCGCTCCGACCGTGATCGAATTGGAGGCGGACGCCGCGTCCCACATCGTCGCCGGTTGGCTGCCGGTCCACGACACGCCGTCGTCTGAGGTGAGGAGATGCACGTCGTAGGTAAAAGCGGAATCCGGCGGCGGATTCGTCCGACCGACCTGATTGTTCAGCGTATAGACCATCACGTACTTATTCAGCAGAGGGCTGAATTTGACATCGGCGCCTCCGCCTTTGAGCACCTTGGCATGGTTTTCGGAGGCTCCCCAGTTGATGCCGTCGCTGGATACGGCGCGGGCAACGTCATTGCGTCCGAGCGAATCGGGGTGCGCCGCGAACGTATAATACATCTCGAACTGTCCGTTCCGATAGAGCACCTGCGGCTGTCCTACGCCGTATACGCCCGAGCAGTAGGTCGAGACCGGCTGGCGGACGACGGGCTGCGGATCGCTATTGCTCGGATATTTGTTCCATGTCTTGCCGTCGGTCGAGGTCGCCATAAAGATGGCGTTGTCGTAGCCTTCCGGCGTACAGGTCTGATACGGGCTGCGCGGCGCTTCGTAGAACATGTAGTAGGTGCCGCCTACGATGACGACCGAAGGATCCGCCACGTGGATGCTTTCCCAGGCGTTCTCGGCCGGCATCAGCACCCTTTGCAGGTCGTACCAATGCAGCCCGTCCGAGCTTTCCGCGTAATAGACCGAATCGTGGGGATCCTGCCGCGTCCACCACATTTGATACTTGTCTCCGTTGCGAATAACGGCCGCGCCCCAGTCGTATTTGTCGTCGTTGACAATTCCGGAGAGCGCGACATCTCCATAATCGTAAGTTTGATTCGCCGACAACGCGAATGCGGGCGATGCCGCTCCCCATAAACAGGCCAAACCGAGCAAAATACTTGAGATTTTCTTCTTCATGCTCATCCTCCCTGAAGTCAAAGTAGCCAAGCTTAGATGTAAGCGCTTTATCATCTACATGCTTAATCATAAAGGACCGCAGAGGAGAATTTCACCGTTAATTTAGTAAACCGGTACACTTAAGCAGTAAAAAAAGCCATCCGGAAGGACGGCTTAACAGTTTGAAACGAGTATTTGCGGCGATCAGGGACAAAGGACGGCTCTAGACGGCCTCTGCCGCCTTGACCTTGCTCGCTTTGGGCAGCAGGCCCGCGATGAAGATTTTGACCAACGCGATCGCTACCAGCAGAATGAAAATCGCGTGCATGCCGGCCGCCATCTGCGATGGAACCTCCTCGACCACGATTCGGTTGAACAGCATGCCGAATACGGCTACCGCCACCGTCTGGCCAAGCGTCCCCATGAAGGAGTTGGTGGATGTGGCGACTCCGCGCATGTTGTCGGCGGCGGAATTTTGAATCGTCACGATTGCCGGAGTATTAATACAGCCCATCCCGAAGCCGATCAGTACTAGCAAACCGATGACGTTCCAATAGGACGAGCCCTCGTGCAGTGTAAACAGCCACAATGCCCCGCACGCAACCATAATCGTTCCGAGCAGCATAAATCTCCGCGCCCCGAACCGGAACATGTACCTGCCCGAGAGATTCGACGCGAAAGGCCAGGCGAGCGACATCGGCATCAGCATAAGTCCCGACAACGTGGCGCTTAGCCCCATGACATTCTGAATCCACAACGGAATGTAGATCGTAACTCCCGCGACGATACAAAATCCGAAGAACCCGAGCACGTACGGAATCGTTAACCGCCGCTCTCGGAACAGCGACAGAGGGAGCATCGGCTCCTTTGCGATCGTTTCAATGTACAGGAAGATGACTAAGAAGACGGCCGCTACAGCGAAAAGCACAACGATCGCGACGGAATCCCAGGCATAAGTCTCCCCGCCCGTCAGCAAAGCAAGCAGCAAACTGGAGATGCTGATCGTAAACGTCAGCGCCCCGAGATAGTCGATGCTGCTCCTGGACACTTTCTTGAATTTCTCGTGCATGAAGCCGAGCACTAAGACAAACGAAATGATGCTGATCGGAATATTCATGTAGAAAATCCAGCGCCACGAAATCGTATCCACGAAATAGCCGCCTACGAACGGACCGACCAGTCCGGCGATCGACCACATCGAGGACAATACGCCCTGCACCTTGCCTCGCTGTTCTCCCGTGTACATATCTCCGATAATCGTAAAAATAACCGGGGTCAGCGCGCCCGCTCCGATTCCCTGAATCGCCCTGAACCAGATCAGTTGCGTCATCGTCTCCGCCGCTCCGCACAGCACGGAGCCGATCAGGAACAATGACAATCCGATCGTAAAAATCGACTTTCTGCCGAACAGATCGGCCAGCTTGCCGAAGATCGGCGTCGTGACGCAGGTCGTCAGCGTATAGATGGAAAAGATCCAACCGATCAGGCTCAGCCCTTGCAAATCTTTAACGATGCTTGTCGTCGCAGTCGTCACGACCGTCGAGTCCAATGCTCCGATAAACAGCGCGGACAGCAGTCCGATCGTAACGACGGTTCGGTTCGTTTGTTTCTGAGACATCTAGCTTATCCTTCTCTCTCTCTAAAAAATGCTTGCTTCGATATTCTACGATCATAGGCTTGCGTCCATTCTTTGTCAACGCCAAGAGGCTGTCCCATAAGCAGGTCAAGTTGCTCTTACAGATGATCCATACTAAAAAGGGGTATGTATCTCCTTCCGATGCTATACGCTCCTGAAACCCGAATGGGTTAACCCGTTAATCGGTGGTTTCAGGAGCGTATGAGGCATCTACAGGAGGCACATCCCCCTTACTTTTATTTATCGATCATCTTGAGCAACGCTGCTTATGGGACAGCCACTTCCGGCGCAAGGCCCGGCCAGATCGGGCCGTCACGTCAGCCCCGGCTCTGTCTGTATTGTCCGGGCGTGATGCCTTCGTACTTCTTGAATACGCGCAGCAGCGATTGGCTGCTGGCGAAGCCGCACTGCTCGGCGATATTCTGAATCGCATCGTCCGTAGACGTAAGCTGGTCTTTCACTTTATCGATTCGCCGCTTGTTGACGAAATCGATCAGATTTTCCCCCGTCTGCTCCTTGAAGAACCGGGACAGATAGGTCGGATTGATGTCGAACTCAAGGGCGATGCTGGTCAGGCTCAGGTTCATATCGCTCAGGTTGTCCAGCACATGCTCCACGATCTGGCTCTTCAAGTCGGTGTTGTGACTCTTCTTCTTCTGTTGCAAATAGTCGCATACCGTTTTCAGGAACGTCAAAATTTCGACTTCCATCTCGGCGAACGTCTCGCATTGCGTAATCTGCTTGATCAGATCCGTTTTCTCGACCATGATCTCCGTCGTGCCGAGCTGGAACTGCTCCACCGCTTTCAGCATCGTGCCCGCCAGCTCGAACATGAGCAGCTTGCCCATCTGCGGCGACAGCGTCCCGTCCGAGAAGTTCGCCATCAGAATGCGCTGCAGCACCTCCGCCGCCTGCTCGTAATCGCCCGCAGCCATCTGATTGATGAGCTGGCGTTCCTTATCCAGCGGATAGTACAGCTCGTGCTTGGGCCGCTTGACGGATTCGTACGCGATAATCTGATTGGAGCCGAGCACCAGCTTGTATTCGAGCGATTCCTCGGCCTCCTCGAAGCACTTCGGAATCGAAGACCAGAACGTATGCACATCGCTGACCCCGATCGAGAAGCGGACGAAAAACCGTTCCTGGATAAAGCTTTTGGCTTCCGCGGCAATCTGCAGCAGTTCCTTCTTCGCTTCCTTCTCTTTGCCGGGCAGGTTGACCAGGCAGGCGATCTTCCCATTCGTCTCGGTAAAATAAGCGCGATAACCGGACGACAGCATTTCCCCGAAAATGTTCGTCACGATCAAATAGACGAACTGCGTTTTCTTCTCCAGGTCAAGCTTCTCATTGTCCCTAAACAGCGGCGCATAATCCTCGACCTGCATAAGCAGCACAGCGAAGCGGTCCGTCTCGAAGCGCAAATCGTGCGACTCAATCGCTTGCGACAGCGCGGATTCCGTGTCCACACGGCCACTCAGCAGACGATTCAAAAATTGATTGCGCAGCACAAGCCGTTGCTCCAGCATGCGCTTGTTCGCTTCGTCCTGAATCGCCGCGCTTTCGGTCATGAACGATTGCAGCACGGCGAATTCGTTCGGCATGCTTTTCATATTCGTCTTAACCTTGCTCGACACGAAATCCATCATATTCTGAATCGGGGCGTAATTCCTTCTCGTCAGCCAGAAAGCCGTCAGACCGCCCAGGACGACGCACAGCAGCATCGCGAGGTAAATCAGATTTTTCAGGAGCGTGACTTTGGCCAGGTACACCTTCTCCGGCAGCACCGAAATGTAGGTCCAATTCGTCTCGTTGGAGCGGACGTAGGAAATTGCCGCATTGCTGCCCTCTATATGCTCAACCATAAAACCGCGAGTATCGGCCATTCGCGCCAAAGGAAGCTCCTTTAGCTCGCTCTCCGTTCCGGTCGTCATGATCGGGCGCCCCTCGCTGTCGAGCACGTACACAGACCCTTGACTCGCCAGCTCGATGTGAGAGACGGCCTCTTTGATCCTGCTCTGGTTAAGCAGGACGACAAGCGTAGCCCGGGATTGATGCAGCTCCTGCAGCGGCAGCGACTGCACGTAGACGAGCGAGTTCGTTCCCGGCTGCATATTTTCGTTCAGCGCCATGAATGTGCCGGGCTGTTCCTCTTTCACCCACGCCAGCCAATTCTCGTAACTAATTCCCGACGATTTGTGCAGCACGGAGAACAAATCGTCGGCAGGCATATAGGTCGTCGTCGTAATTCCGGAGTTATGATTTTTAAGAAAAATATAGAAATCGGTCATATCGCCGTTAGTGGTATACGGCTTGAGGTTCGCGATGATGTCCATCGTGCTGAACCTGGCCTCCGTCGTATCCAGCGTATCCCGGTTCAAATAGGCCGCGATTTTCGGATCGAACGACAGCTGCGTTCCGAAGCGGCGAATGTCGGCGGTCTGATTGTCGATAAACTGCCGCACCTGATCCAGAAGCGCATCGTTGGACTTGCGCACTTCCGTTACCAGCATATCCTGCGAACGCAGCAGCACGACCAAGGTTATGAGTATTGGAATAAATAAAACAAACAGATACGAATACAGCCAAAACTTATAAACCTTGCGCTTCATAGCCGTCTTCACCGCCGAAATAGAAAATTTCATCCGCATCCGCGACCTCGCCGCTTACTCCTTCACAGCTCCGATCATGACGCCTTTGGCGAAAAATCGCTGCAGAAACGGGTAAATCAGCAAAATCGGAACCGTAGCCACCATAATTGTAGCATATTTGATACTTTCTCTTACGCCCTCTTGGTCGGCCATCGCATCGCCAAGCTGCATCGAATTCGTATCGTTCAGGACAAGGATTTCGCGCAAAATGAGCTGCAGCGGGAACAAATCCCGACTGCGGAGGAACAGCATGGCGTTAAACCACGAGTTCCAGTGCGCGACGCCATAGTACAATATCATAACCGCTACGACGGGCATGGACAACGGAATGACGATCCGGAACAAAATGCCGAACTCTCCCGAGCCGTCGATCTTCGCCGATTCAATGAGACTTTCCGGAAGCGCCTCGAAGGACGTTCG
Organism: Cohnella phaseoli; assembly: GCF_003386235.1. GTDB lineage: Bacteria > Bacillota > Bacilli > Paenibacillales > Paenibacillaceae > Cohnella > Cohnella phaseoli. The sequence continues at coordinate 372,218 of NZ_QRDZ01000005.1, read as the reverse complement.
CATGATGATCAGATTCCACGTGCTGATGGCGACGGGGACAATAAGCGCTAGCAAGCTGTTGCCCATGTGCAGCCAGTTATTGACCAGCAAGTAAGTCGGAATGAGGCCGCCGCTGAAATACATCGTGAAGATGATCGCGATCATGATCGGCTTGCGCAGCAGGAAATTCCGCGATAGACCGTATGCGCCCAACGCCGTGAAGAAGAGATTGGCAAGCGTGCCGAAAATCAGAATAATGAACGTATTGCGGTATCCGCTGAAAATGTTCGGATTGTCGAGCACCCGCTCGTAAGCGGCCAAGCTGAAGCCGAACGGCTTAAGCAGCAAGCCTTGGTGCGCAAGCAGCCGGTTCGAGTCGCTAAAGGATGCCATGATGACATGGTAAAAAGGGTACAGCGTAAGCACGACGAGCAGCAGCATAAGTATCCCGTTGACCAGGTTGAACACGCGATCGGATACGGTCAGTTTCATCATCTATCGAACCCTCCTTACCATAGCCGGTTCCCGGAAATACGGCGGGAAAACCAGTTGGCGCTGATGAGCAATACAAAGTTGATAATCGCCTGGAACAAGCCGACGGCGGAAGTGAAGCTGTAGTTCTGTCCCTCGGCGATCCCTTTCCGGTAAACGAAGGAGGAGATAATGTCCGCAGTCTCATAGGTGTTCGGGTTATAGAGCAGGATGACTTTCTCGAAGCCGATATCCATCAAGCCCCCGATACGCAATATGAGCAAAATCATAATAATCGGAATAAGGCTCGGCAGCGTAATGCTCCACATTTGCCGGAAACGCCCCGCTCCGTCCACTCTGGCCGCTTCGTACAAGTCGGGGTTGATTCCGCTGATCGCCGCCAGGAAGATGATCGACGACCATCCCAGCTCCTGCCAGATGCCGGATGCGACATAGATGCTGCGGAAATTGGCGGCGTCGCCGAGCAGCGTAGTGCGCTCGCCTCCGAAAAACTCGATAATGGTGCTGATGAAGCCGTCGCGGTTCGTAAAGTCGAGAATCAAGCCGCAAATCACGACAAGCGACACGAAGTGCGGCAAATACGTGACCGTCTGAACGACGCTCTTGAACAGCTTCCTGCGAATTTCGTTCAGCAGGATCGCCAGCAGAATCGGCGCCGGAAATCCGAAGACTAGCTGGTAGACGCTAAGCAGCAGCGTATTGCGCAGCACCCGCCAGAAATAGACGCTATCGAAGAAATCCGCGAAATTTTTGAAGCCGATCCATGGACTGCCCAGGATTCCTTTCGGAATGCTGTAGTCCTTAAAAGCGATGATCGACCCGTACATGGGCAAATACTTGAAAATGAAATAGTACAGCACGACCGGCAGCACCATCAGATAAATGGCTTTGTTTTGCACCAGGTCCTTTTTGAGCTTCTGCATCATAGGCGCTCTCCCGCCTCCCGAGAAATCATAAATTTAACTTCCTTTCGCTTGCTTGGTGAAGGGTCGATGCCGGCCATCGACCTGATCCTGTGCTCCATACTAGCGGGACGGGGAACGCGTGTATATTGCGAACTCTTTAGGACGTATTCAAATCTAGACAAATCCCGATAAATCGCGGATTGCAATTTTTTACGCGATTCATTTTTCTTTGGAATGGACCGAAAAAGCCTTGCTGGGCGGGCATTGTGCCGAGTCCGGCAGAGAATGCACTATGCGAAAAATAGCGACCCCCGGCCGAAGCCGGAAGCCGCTATTGCCTCTGGTCAGTCGTTGGAATTGTCCAGCGACTGCATTAATCTGTAGATGAGCATGGCGCCTTCCGCGCGCGTGCCGTTGTCGAGCGGGCGGAATTGCGTCGGCGTCCGTCCCTCTCCGAGCCCGAGCCGATTAGCTTTGAGGATTGCTTCCTGCGCCCAAGCCGGAGCCGAGCCGATGTCGGCAAACTGTGCCGAAGACGCATCGTCCAACGAGGATTTGCCTGCTTTGTACTCGTAAGCGCGAACGACCATCGCCGCCATCTCCTGACGGGTAATCGCAGCGTTCGGCGCAAACTTCGAGCCGGCCCCCTGGACGATTCCGGCCTGAATCGCCAACGCAACGTCATGCGCGTACCATGCGTTCGGACTCACATCCGAGAAGCCGATCGCTCCCGCTTCCTGAAGACCAAGCAGACGAACGAGCAGCGCCGTAAATTCGGACCGCGTAATCGATCTGTTCGGCTGGAACGAATCGAGCGATACGCCGGTAATCAATTGTCTGGCTGCGAGCTGTTTGACTTGCTCGGCAGCCCAATGCGCGTCCGGCAAATCCGCGAACTTTTTCTCGTAAGCGAGAACCGCGTACCGGCCCGGCTCGCGCACAGCGACCGCAAACTTGCCTTCGCTGTGTACGGCGCCGACATAGCGAAGCTTGCCGTCGTCTTCGATCCGGTAAATTCCGATCAAGCTTCCGTCAACGTTCGCAGGCATCACGAGAGAGATCGGCTCGTCAAATTCGTTCACTGCGACCGTTCCGCCGCCTGCTCGCATCACATTCACCGAGAAGCCGAGCGTCCCTCCCGTCGTCTGAATAGAGGCACCTGTACGCTTTCGTTCTGCCGCGAGCAGCGCATTCAGTTCGCTGTCCGGCAGCGCTCCCGAGCGCAATACAATGCTGCCTCCCTGCGCAGAACCGTCTCCAGCCAGTTTCTGCCACGATTTGAGCAGTTCCGCCCGAACAACGATGCCGATACCGTTCGCAGCTATCGCCAGATCGTTGTCTGCGAGCAGCTCGCCGGCATCGCCAGGCAAGACGAGCTCAGCGATCGGCTTGTCGAAGCTTAGTTTCACTTGTCCGTTAACCGCATTTTGGCTTTGCAACTGATTGCCGGTAATTTCTACTCGTGCAGGCGACGGGTTGTTGCCGTTTCCATTACCATTTCCGCTGCCATTGCCATTACCATTGCTGTTGCCGTTTCCGTTTCCATTGCCATTGCTGTTGCCGTTTCCGTTTCCATTGCCGTTTCCATTGCCGTTTCCATTACCATTTCCGCTGCCATTGCCATTACCATTGCTGTTGCCGTTTCCATTGCCATTGCCATTTCCGTTCCCCGGCTCTTGTTCTTTCTTCTTGACCGTTAGCGTATACGAAGCCGTCTTGCCCGCGTACGTCGCCGAAATGAGCGCCGTTCCCTTAGCCAAGGCTTGGATTGCTCCGTCCGCTTCTATCGATGCGATTGTTTCGTCGCCGCTCGCGTATTGGATGCCTTCCGTCAACACGACCTCGGAGTTATCGTCGAACAGAGCCTTCGCCACCGCTTGGCCGGTCTCTCCTTCTACGAGCTCAGTCGGGCCGTTCAGAATTATGCCGATCAACTCCGCCTCGGGCACGACAACCTCCAGCGTAAACGTCTTCTCCTTGCCTTGATAAGAAACCGTAATCGCCGTCTCGCCTTTGCGATGAGCGCGAATCGTGCCGTCCGCATCGACGGTGGCGACCGCTTCGTCGCTGCTCGTATATTGAACGCCTTCCGTTACAAGCAGACGGGTCTGATCGCTGTACAGCGTCTCGGTGCGAATCGTCCCCGAAGCTCCCGCCAGCAGCGACTCGGGAGCCGCGACGTCAAGGCTCTCCAGCGTCGGCGCCTGCGGCTTTAAGGCAATTTCCAAGTAGGACTTGTAGATGCCGTTCTCGCTCTCTTTGCTTCTAATAATTCCGGACAAATCCGTCGTCACCTGTTTCACCAATACGCTGACGACACGATCCGGCTCTGATGAAGATTCGATCAGTTCCGTCACATCGAACGATCTCCACTGAAGCTGATCCGAGAACAAGACCTTATCGAGCCTCGCTCCCTCTGCCGGTTTCGTATTCCACGTAACTGCATTCTCCGTCCAGCCGTTCCCTACCCGGAAAACGCCGATTTCCGACGTTCCCTTGCGGCTATCGTTAACGTTGCCGTATACGAACAGCTTAGCTGAAGCAATCTCCTCGTCCGCTTCCCATTCGCTCAGATTGAATTTCAGCAATATTTCGCGTAAGTAGTTGCCGCTTCCATTTTTAAACTGCAGACTTTGAACCGATCCGTAATTCACTGCAGCGTTCGAACCGGCATTCACATAGGCGTCCTCAATTACCGGAATGACGATCGGCTGCTCGAACTCGGCCTTGCGATTCGGGTCGAAGCGCAATTTAATCGTACGGGTTTGTCCCATTGCGCCCTGTGTGTTAACCTCCAAACGCAGATAAGGCATCGTCTGCAGCACCCGAACGCTCGCATCTGCCTTCATCGTCTCCCCGGCGACTTTGTCCAGATCGACAATGATTTTGCCGGCCTTCCAGGTCGGATCGGATACCGCCACGGTCAGTTCCGTCCCCTGCTCGCGCATTTGGATGGAAGCCGGACGATCCGTTCTCACTCCCCCAGCCGTCGCTCCTTCCCAGAAGTTGTAGGAGGTAATGCCAAGCTTCTTCTCCTTGACGACATGCGCCTGGTTGGTCTGACTGACGATCTCGATGTCGGGATTCATACTGTAGCTCTCCGTCGTCGCCGCGTCTTGATTGGGCAGCAGCACGTAAGCATAGGAGCCGTTTTGCGGCGCCGTACCGTGCCCGAAAGCCAGACTCAAGTAGTTTCTTGTTACCGGATCGGCGCTTTCGCCCGAGTTGATCGCCTGCCATGTGCCCGTTCTTGCTTCCCGCAAAGCGGAAATCGACGGACTGTACGGGAAATAGTAGCCGATCCGCTCACCGGGCACGTTGCCTTCCAGATTTGCCCAACGAACATCGTTCAGCGTCGTCTGCCAGCCAAGCTGATTCGGCTGCGCCTCGCCGTTGACGATCAGCGCATTGCTGCCGGCCTCGTTGATTTGGCGATTTTCCACAATCGTCTCCACGTTCCGCGAGTCCGGGCTTGTAATTCCCGAACCTAGCGCTACGATCTCGTCGTCGAACATGAACCACGATTTCTTCGCGGTCAGATTGCTGCCGGTGCTTTTGCTCAGAGCCATATCCATGCCTGCAGAGCCGTACAGACCGTCCAAAGAAGAACCTCCTACCCAATCCCGGCCGTTGTAGTAGGACGTCCAAGCGGTTGGAGACTTGGCGTAGCCGTCCGTCGTCGTACCCGGCAAGCGGAAGCTGTTCACCGTCGGCCAATACTCATTGCTGTATTGTTTCAGATCGTCGGTATACAGGCTCGTCATTCCAATACCCGTGTACCACCCCTTCGCATTTTCGCCGTTGCCGAATTCAAAAGCCGAGACGCGGTCGGAGAACAGGCTGATGCCGAAGCCGTAGCCGTCTCGCAGATGCACGATTCGATCCATGGCGGAAAATTGATGATGCTTCACCAGAGGTCCTCTTGCCGTTACCGCAGGATCGTTCACGATGCTCTTGAGCACGTTAATATCGTACAGCGACAACCCTTTGTAATAGGACTCGAAGCTGGTGTCCGCGAGTATCCATTCTTTGATCTTGCTCTTCATGCTGGCGGCGTAAGCGTCGGGCGCGCCCTGCGTCAGCCTTCCGATCGTGCGAATGATGCCCCGGCCGGACAGATGGTCGGAATCGCGCGAACGCGAAATGCTCCGTCCTTTGACCGAATCCATAATCGCGCCTTTATAGATCAAAGGCTCGAATACCTCCTCCGCCCACCGATACGCATTGTCCGCATTCGGGTCCGTGATCTCCCACGGCGATCGGCTGTACAAGTAAAACAGATCGGATATACGACCCAATAGAACGGAGCCGTAGCCGCCGGTATAGGCGAGATCGCTATGCTGGATCAAGGAACCGTCGCGATAGATGCCGTCTCCCGATACGGCATATTGGAACTCGCCCGTGATGGAGCTTCTGGCCAAGTCGATTTTGCCGGCATTTTCCCCCAGCACCCCGGACAGCGTGACGACCAACGCCTTGTCCAGCAAGTTGGCGCCGGTCTCGGTAACGCCGTTCAGCCTCTTGCGAGGGTCGGGCACAAAACGATCGATCGACTGCAAGTATTGCTTGAATTTATCCTCGGGCAGTTCGTCATATAACAGCACCAAAATGTTGGCGAGCGCCTGCGGAGCGCCAATCTCCCAATCCCACCAGTTGTCGCTGACCGACTTGCCCGGATTATATTGGTACTTATGCATCCAATCCAGCGCTTTGAACGCATCGTTCAGCAGCTCGGCATTGCCGTAGAACGCCGAATGAGGGTTCTTGTAAGCCGAAGCCATGTCGACAATTCGGCCGTAAGCGCTTGAGATATTGGCGGACTTCGTATTCGTCTTTGTAATAACGCCCGTGAACAAGGAAGTCGGATCGGCCTCCTTGCTTAGCAGGTCCCAACTGCCCGTCTGCTCGGCATTGGCGACTTTGGCATTGAGCAGTTCGATGGCCAATTGGATGTCGGGATCTTCAACGAGCACCTGCTGCCCGCCCAGCAGCAGATCGCGCCATTTCGCGCGCAAAGCGGCGTATCCGTCCAATAGCTCGGGCGATTCGATCGACACCGTGCTTTGCGCCGCGAGCAGGCCGTCCGTAGTTGCGACGCGGATAACGGCCGTTCCCGTCTCATGCGCCGTAACCGTGCCCTGCTGGTCCACGGAGGCTACGCCTGGATTTAAAGAGCTCCACGTCAGCTCGTAGCCCGTGCTGTCTTCAGGCAGCACGCGGGGGGTCAGCGTGTAGCTCTCGTCCTTGCGCAGCTTGAACGTCGCCGGCTCCAAGCTCAGACCGGTGATGCCCTCCCACTCCTGAAGCGTAACATCGTCGAACCAGACCGTCCCGGTTCCCGTCTCGAAGAACGGCTCCAAGCGGATATATCGGGTCGACGGCGGAGCGTTCAGAACGATCTCTCGATAGGTCCAGTCATTTGTTCCCGTCAGCTTTTCCAGACTGGGGCCGTCCCCTAGCTTTACATTCGAGCCGTCCTTGGATGTCAGCTTCTCGTAATACTGCGTGCGGATAAACGCGCCGAGATTAGCCGTTACATTTTCCGTCTTGATCCAGGCTCCCAGCTTATACGCTTTTCCTCCAGCCTGCACTTTGTCTACCGTCACATCTTCGCTCACGCCGGTTCTCGCCGATGCCGGATGCTTGATCTCCAGCGAACGGTTGCCGGAATAGTATACGGCGTCCGTCACCGATACAAGTCCGCCTGGCGAAGCGTTCCACACTCCCCATCCGCTCGCTCCTATTCCGTTCACCCAACCCGTTTGTCCCGCACTCATGGTTTCAAAGCCGCCGTTATCCGCTACATTTACTGCCGCTGCCCGTACGTGTGACTGTCCTGCCGGAGCGGCCATGCCCATCAATTGAACAACCATGGTAAGCGCTAACATCTTATTCCATAATTTTGAATGCGTTTTCAAAATTGATCACCTCGGAAGAAATGAAGTTGATTTCGGATAATGAAAAGGGTTGTCCTATAAGCAGAGTTGCTTGAGATGATCGAGATATAAAGAAAGGGGGATGTGCCTCCCGGAGACTGCCTCATACGCTTCTGAAATCACCTTATCACGGGTTTACCCATTCAGACTTCAGAAAGCGTATAGCATCGGAGGGAGGCACATACCCCTTGCACCTTTATCATCGATTATCTTTTACAGCAACTTGGTTGACTTATGAGACATCCCCGCCGGGATTAACGCTGCTGGAAGCGGTCGTACGCAACTTGTTGCAGCTCGAGTGCGCGATCGATGCCCATCTTCTTGAATTGCTCGAGAGCTTTGTCAAAGCTGTCGACCTGCGCGGAACCCATAATGATTTTGGTTACGACTTCATCGCGGTACGTGTTCACGTCGGTCATGATTTTGGCAAATTCGGAAGCTTCCTCCGGCGTCAACGAAATCGGCGGAATCAGAACGGAAGCCGCGTTGTTCGAATACTGAGCGTACACCTTAACCGCATCTTTCTGAGCGTCAAGCGCATAGTATTGGTCGTTGTAACGGTCGTCGTCCAAGCCAGGGAACGGATAGTTCGCGATAAAATATTTCGCCATCGCTTGGCCGATCGGCAGCTTGTCCGGGTTGTTCAGAATCAGATCGGTATATTTCGGCTGGCCGTCTACGGACGTATAGGTTTTGTCTTCGACTCCGAAGTTTTTGAGTACGGCGCCCTCGTCGCTGAACAGGTAATCCAACGCTTTGATCGTCTCGGCCGGATTTTTATTCGAGCTGGTAATAAGCGCGCCTACATTGCTGTATTCCCAACCCGTTTCGGTGAACTTAGGCTCGTCGCCTTTGTTCATTACAGGATACTGCACAGCCGCCAGCATCGCGTTAGGAACGGTTTCCTGAAGGGCCGGTAGCCACTGTCCCATGCTGCCTCCGATATATCCGAAGGATGCGGCCGCTTTGCCCGAAGCCATCTTCGCCGTTTTGGCGTTGCCGTCGTTGGAGGCGTAATCGGGATCGATCAGCCCGTCTTTGTACCATTGCTGCATACGCGCCAAGTAATCTTTGAATGCAGGCTGCATCGGCCCGTATTGTACCTTGCCGCTATCCAGGTAAAACTCCTTGCCGATGCCGTACGCTCCCATGAAATCGGACGAATTGCGGGAGCCGAGCAGCAAATCTTTTTCAGCCGTATAAGGGAATATCCCCTTCTTCTCTTTGATCGTGCGCAGTACGTTTTCCCACTCGTCGATCGTTTCCGGCGATTGCAGTCCGAGCTCGTCGAGCCAATCTTTGCGGATCATTTGGCCGGCGAACGTTTTGTATTTCCCGTACTCGCCATATTTCAGGTTAGGGAAAACGTAGAGATCCCCGTTATCCGCTTTGATCTGCTTCGCCACCTGCGGATTCTCGTCCAGAATTCTCTTCAGGTTCGGAGCGTATTGGTCGATCAGCTCGTTCAGCTTAATGATAGTGCCGTCCTGGTACAGCTTGGCCGGACCGCCTTGGAAATTGGTCATGTTCCACACGATCAGATCGGGCAGATCGCCCGAAGCGACCATAACGCCGAATTGCTGCTGAGCGTCGGCGCCAGTGCCGGTCGGATGCTCGAATTTGAATTTAACGTTCGTTTTTTTCTCCCACTCCTGAACCATCTCTACGTCGCTCAGGCTCTGCACGACCGCTTGGGCGTTAGGATTAAGCGGATGCCATAGCTTCAGCGTTATCGGTCCGGCGGACGATTCGCTTGAGGACGAGCTGGATGCTTGGCTGGATGGCGCGGCGCTGCTGCTTGCGCCGCCGTTCGAACTGTCTTTGGAGCAAGCCGTGGCGATTGCGCCGGTCGTTAATGCGATAGAAAGCAGAAGCGCAAATTTGGAGACTTTCTTCATCTGTTACTCCCCTTTAGGATTGAGTTTGATGTTTACCGCATGTCCGCACAGCCGCTTTTATTAGTAGGACTGTTTATGACTGCAAGACTGCCGTGCCGGCTCGGTTCATCACATCCCCATCGTACAGGGACATCCCGGAATGTGTATATTCGCAACTCTTGAAGACGTATTCAAATCTAGACAAATCGCGAGTAACAATTTTTGACGAGGTTCATTTATCTTTGGAATGCCCCTATTTTCATATAAGTTTCCCCTAAATAGCCAAGCTCGCTACAGGCAAAAAAAATAAAACGCCACCCTATACGGATGACGCTCTGCCGGCTAATGGCGGGGGCTGTCCCGAATGACCTGCACCGCTTTCGTCAGCTCGCGCAAAATGTCGGACTGAAGCTGCGGCTCCTGATAAATCGCTTTAATATAAGCTTCACCGGCTTGGCCGGACGTATAGCGCGGAGGCAAATGATTCAACGCCAGCAGCACGATGTCCATCTGACATTGGTTGCAGCTGCATTCCAAAATTCCCGATTTCACGTAATGCTCCTCGAATAAACCGCTGACGATCGGTTCCATCGCATTAAATACGGATAGCTCGCGAGAAAAGAACATATTTGACACTCTCCATCTGAATCGGTAATGCAGATCTCCCTTCCTATATCGGCAGGCAAGTCCCCGATCGATAGAGGGGCGCGGCAGAGTTGGTTCGATTGTCCCGGTGCCCGATCTCTTCCTAAGCCTAACGTAATAAAAAGATCGTTCGAATCTCCCTTTGTACTGCGAATGCGAGTTGCCCCTACGTTCCCATCCTCTCCATAGTCTATCACTTGCGCGCTTGCGTATGATAACATTTGGTATGGCCGATTCCCCAAAGCGCTCGAAAAGTTCGGCGATGCGAAGGAGGACTAAAGATGGCGCACCATTTTTCCGTGCATACGGGCAACGGATACATGCGTATGCTCGAACAGTATAAAGCCATTCACGGACAGCTCGGAACCGTCCGCTTCCTGCCGAACCATGCCGCAGGCAGCGGCGTCGTATACGATATTAAGCCGGAATACGGCCAAGGCACGCTGCAAATGTATCTTCTGCAATCCAACGTTATGCTGCTCATTTACGACTTCGTACTGACGGACGAGATGGTGACCGCGTTCGATCTGGACGACGATTATTTCGAGCTGGAATACTGCATTGACGGAAGCATGCACATTCACGAACGGCAGGCGGGAGAGGCCCGCTTTGCCGCCAACGAGCTTTCCGTCTCCTTGTCGCAGGCCGTCAGCGGCAATATTCGGCGCAATGCCGGACAAGCCTACCGCGGCGTATCGATCACGGGTAGCCGCGCGGCGCTGCCCGCTTATTTCGGCAGCGCCGGCATCGGAATCTGGAACGAGACGATCGAGCGCATGGATGCCCGCGAGCGGGCCGAGTATTATCTCGGGGCGCAAGCGTCCCCGGAAATCGCCTCGGCCTTCCTGCAAATCTATCACTGCCGCTTACCCGTCTTAACGCGCGCCCTCTTCTACGAGAGCAAGGTGTCCGAGATCTTGTCCGCCATTGTGTCGCTTGAAATCGAGCGCGTCAGCGATTATGTGGCCATCTCCTTAAGCCCTCACGAGTATCGGCAAATCAAGCGGATTCCCCGCCTGCTGATGGAATCGCCTGAAGAATGCCCGACGCTATCCTCGCTCTCCGATCAATTGGGCATTGCGCTTAAACGGCTTACGAAAGGGTTTAAAATGCTGTACGGGGATACGATTTTCAGCTATCACCGCAAGCAGACGCTCCAGCAAGCCTCGTCTCTGCTGCTCGGCACGGATCGGTCCGTCAGCGAGATCGCTTACGAGGTAGGCTACTCCAATCCAAGCAACTTCGGCGTCGCCTTTAAGAAGCATTTCGGAATGACCCCGATGCAATACCGGGAAACTTCCATTTTGCATAAACGTTAACCGACTCGTCTTCCTTCATGAGCGTCGCCCCGGCATTTCCGGTTTGTTCCGTAAGCAGAAAGAGCCTGTACGGCCTTACTTATGGGACAAACCCTTTTTTGTGCTGTCAAAAAAGACGAATCGGCTCATCGCTCAACAAGAATCGGACCCGCGCTCAATAAGAGGCTCTTCGATTGTTAGGTATAATGATAATCGTTCTCAATTACAAAGGAGGAAATGACATGCTCTCTCAACTAAGACGCGGCGTGCTCGGACTGGCACTATGCCTGCCCCTGCTAAGCGCCTGCTCGCAAAATTCCGCGCCGGAACTGCCGGCCGCAACGACAAACGCCGTTCCTTCGAAGCAAGCGGCCTCCGAACAGTCCGGCCGTTACCCTGTAACGCTCTCGATGTACGACGATGAAGGAAAAGAGATTCGGCAAACGCTGGAGAAAGCGCCCGAAAGGGTCGTCGTCGTCGGACAGGGCTTTGCGGAGCTGATGCTCGCTTTCGGGGAAGAAGATAAAATCGCGGGATTGGGTTATCTGGACAAGTCCTATTCGAAATACGAGGCACAAATCGCCAAGCTGCCGATTCTGGCCGAGATGTGGCCGTCCCCCGAGGCAATCCTGGAGTTGAAGCCGGATCTGATCGTCGCCATGTCGTCCGGCTTCAAGAAGGACCGCATCGGCGACATCGCGTTCTGGAACGAGCGGAATATTCCCGTGCTCGCGGGAATTAACTACACGATCGGAAGAACGATCGACGGGTTCTTCGACGACATTGCCAACCTGGGCACCGCGCTGAATATCGAAGCCAAGGCGGACGCCTTTATCGCCGAACAACGAGAGCGCATCGCCGCCATTCAGAAGACCACGGAACAGGTATCCGTCAAGCCGAAGGTGCTGCTCGTCGCCAGCGGCGGCCGGGAGACGTACGACTACTACTCTCCCTCCCTATGCGTTATTGACGAGATGATCGAAGGCTCGGGCGGGGAGTATTTGAAACTGTCCGAGGACACCTACGTGGAGATGTCGGCCGAATCGATTCTCTCCGTCAATCCGGACAAAATCATTCTGACCGAGTTTCAACGCTCGGATAGCGAAGCCGCGAGGAACAAGCTGTTGAACAATCCGACGCTGCGCAGCGTAACGGCGATCAAGAACGGGGACGTCATGGTCGCCGACTATACGAACGCCATTCGCGGCAGCCTGGAGTTGGCCGATCTCTACGAAGATGTGGCCGCCTTCCTTCATCCCGGATTGTTCGGAGGCCAATCGTAATGGCAAGCTCGCCTGTCGCGCAGCGCCCCGCCGACCGTCTTCCCGGGGCCAAACGCCTTCCGTCATCGGCGATCGCCCTGCTCTTGTTGGCGGCGGTGGGCTGCTCGATCATCTTATCCGTATCGATCGGTCAGATCGGTATTCCGTTCGGCCACTCGCTGCGAATTCTGCTCCATCAGATTACCGGGCTTCAGACCGGACACGCAAGCGTAATTAACGACGAACTGCTCGTCGACGTCATCTGGCAAATCCGCCTGCCCCGGGTGCTGCTGGCTGCAATCGCGGGCATCGGCCTGGCGCTGTGCGGCTCGGTGATGCAAGCGGCCGTGCAGAATCCGCTGGCCGATCCGTTTATTCTAGGCATCTCGTCCGGCTCGTCGCTGGGCGCCACCTTCGCGATTATGGTCGGCTTCGGCTTCGGAGGTTGGCTGGGAGAATTCGGGGTCGCTTCGTGGGCCTTCGTCGGGGCGTTGGGCGCAACGGCCCTCGTACTGGGACTTGCCAGCATCGGAGGCAAATCTTCCGCAGTCAAGCTGGTGCTGGCCGGTACGGTCATTAACGCGGTGTGCGGCGCGATGTCGAACTTTATTATTTACTTCGCCAAAAACGCCGAAGGCATCCGGTCCGTCACCTTCTGGACGATGGGCAGCCTGGCCTCGGCACAATGGGCGTCCCTGCCGCTCATTGCCGCGGTCGTTCTGGTCGCTCTGCTCTATTTTCTGCTGCAATCCCGGATACTCAACGCAATGCTGATGGGGGAAGAGGCTGCCGTTACCCTTGGCGTCAACCTCGTCTTTTACAGACGTCTGTACATGGTGCTCTCGGCCGTCGTTACCGGCTTTCTGGTCGCTTCCTGCGGAATCATCGGCTTCGTAGGACTTATCGTGCCGCATATCGTGCGCGGCTTCGCCGGCTCGGATCATAAGCGGCTTATCCCGGCCGCCGCCCTGTTCGGCGCTCTGTTCATGATCTGGACGGACGTTGCGGCTCGCACGGTTATTCCTAACGGGGAGCTCCCGATCGGAATTCTCACCTCCTTGTTCGGAGCGCCCATATTCATGTACATGCTGCTCAAAAAAAGATACGGATTCGGAGGGTAATAGACGATGGAATTAAACGCCGATTGTGTGTCCGTCGCTCTGTCGGGCGTCGATGTCGTCAAGAAAATCAGCTTGCAGGTCAAGAACAAGCAATTCGTCGGCCTCATCGGCCCGAACGGTTGCGGCAAATCCACGCTGCTGAAAAGCATTTATAAAATACTCAAGCCCCGGGAGGGACGGATCTTGCTCGGCGAGCAGGACGTGCTGAAATCATCCGTCCGCAGCCTGTCCAAGACGCTCGGGGTAGTCGGCCAGTTCAACGAGCTCGGCTTCGACTTCACCGTCCGGGAGATGGTCTCGATGGGCAGAACGCCGCACAAGCGTTTTATGGAGGCGGATAACGCGGAGGACGAGCGAATTGTGCGCGACGCCCTCGATAAAGTCGATCTGACGGCTTACGCCGACCGCAGCTATTTGACCTTGTCCGGCGGCGAGAAGCAGCGCGTCATCCTCGCCCGGGCCATCGCCCAGCAGCCGAAGTTTCTCATTCTCGACGAGCCGACCAACCATTTGGACATGAAGTATCAGCTCCAGATTCTCTCGATCGTCAAATCTCTGAACATCGGAGTGCTGGCGGCGCTGCACGATCTGTCCATGGCTTCTATGTACTGCGATGTGCTCTATGCGGTCAAGCATGGAGAGGTAGCAGGCTTCGGTCCTCCGAAGAAGCTGTTAACCAAGTCGTTGATCAAGGAAGTATACGACGTAGATTGCGAGGTATACCCGAACCCGATCACCGGCGATCTGGCAATCGCTTATTTGCCGGCCGCTCCGCATCCATGCTCCGAGGCGGTGTAAGGGCTGTAGAATCGATGGGGCTCGGCGCTATTCGAAGGGCATGGGCTGGCGCAGGGGCCGAAGCTCACACCTTAGAGGACTTAGCGCCACACCCGTACCAGCGCGGAATGTTCCCGAATCTCTCGAAGTCCGAAGACAACGCTCCGGCCGGCGCCGGAGCGTTCCGCGGCGGCGCCGGCTTTCTCCGGCAAGCAGCGGCGTCATTTTCCGCAGCGTCCTTGTTCAGTCCTCCATCCCCAAGCTTCCTCAATTAGCGCGGTCTCACCCAGCTTATGCCTTCAATAATATAGCAAATTGACGGGGCCGAAGCTCTGATTAACCGTACCGTCGTAGTACCAGCTTCCGTTCCACTTGAATATCGCAAAGTTCGCCGTCCACGCATTGCTTAAAGATACGGTCGTATCATCATGATAATATCGATCTCCTCCGCTCGTTTCGCTCGCCACGAGATTATAGGAGGTATTGGCCGACAGCGATGCGGGCGTCGATAAATTGCAGTATTTAAAGCCGAGTCCATCCGCCTTGCCTGCCGCCATATTCACCGTACAAGAAGCGACTAACGACTTATCGCTTTCCTTGTATAGGGATACCGTATGCAAGCCGCTATTGCCGTTACCCATAAATCTTCCTAGGGACGAAACGGTTCGAGCGGTTCCTCCGATTGTAAAATTGAAGCCCGCTTCTCCGGTGAAACTATTTTGAGGGGATCCCAATGTTTTTCCGGTCAGCATAGAGAAATTCGAGGAGTCCTTGAACAACAAATTAACCGGACCAAAGCTTTGAGAAGCCGAACCGTCGTAGTACCAGACTCCATTCCATTTGAATATCGCAAAATTAGCCGTGCCCGATCCTAGGGTTACGGTCGTATCATCATGATAGTATTGATCTCCCCCGCTCGTCTCGCTCGAAACAAGGTTGTATGAAGTATTAGCCGCTAGCGTAATAGATGCGGGTAATGTACAGTACTTGAACCCCGAAACGTCGGCTGTCCCGATTGCCATGTTTACCGTGCAGGATGCCACTAAAGATTTATCGCTTTCCTTATATAGGGATACCGTATGGGACTTGTTATTTCCGCTTACATAGAACCTTCCTAGAGATGTAACGGTTCGAGCGGTTCCCCCGATCGTAAAATTGAATCCCGCTTCTCCGGTGAAATCGTTCCGCAGAGCTCCTAATGTTTGCCCGGTAACTAGAGGGTCGTATTTCCCGACGGGTGTCAATTCGTACACTTGTACCTGTTCAGCGCCAACCGTCCCCGACAGTTTCCCGTCCGTGCCTATCGATAGCGTGGATGGCAGTCGAGTAAACATGCTCTTCGCGACAGCATTCTGATAGCCTGCCGGCAATGGAATAGACGCGCTATCATCAGCCGGCGTCCCAGGTCCCCCCGGCTGATGATAGGGAACATTCGCCACCGAGTCATAGCTTGTGTTGACGACGATGACATATACTTTCCCGTCATACTCCCAATGAGTCACTCTTAAATTCGGATTTCCCGTCGGTACCTCCGTCTTATTGCCGAGCATTAGCGCCGGCTTCAAGGCATTAATCTCGGGGACCATAGCTTTGGTCTCCGCGTACAGATCGGCCGGAATCGTCGTATTGTTCGGTGCATAATAGTAGGGGAAAAATAAGATTCCTTTTGCCCCAGCCGCAAGCGCTTGGTAGGTCATGTTTCTCACTTCGCTCGCATCGGGAGCACGTCCCAATACGGGGTCCGGCTGCAACGAAGGCGCGATCTGGTACCAACTGAAGGTCTGAATAACTCCAAACGCCGGTTTCCCCGCGGCTCTATAAGCATCGGCCGTATCCTTCATCGCGGCGTATACCGTATTCATAGGTATGCTGGTGCCGATCGGATACATCTGCCGCCCCATCGTATCCAGGATATTCACATAACTTCCGACATTGTATCCCGGCTCATACGTATAATGCGCACCCGTTCCGTAAGTAATATGATTGGAATCGATAGCCCTGACAGCGTCTTGATAGCTTTGAGCCGTCGCGGGCTCGATGTAAGGATCGCAATCGTCGCAAATGCTCCAACCTAGAATAGCAGGCTTATCTTTCCATTGCGCCAAAAAATTATAATTAACGAGCGTAGCAATATTTTCAGGCATAAGCTTGATTCCTTTTGCACCGGCATCGTCGACGAAACTTGTGTCGAATCCGTTATCCAGGTCGGCGGAAGGATGCATGACGTTAAAGCCGTCTGCAGCTAATTGATGCATATCCGCTGAAAGCTTGCCCGCCGGCATCTTGTATGAGCTTGCCACTTTCGTCCATCCCGTCGCTCCGTCTGCGGATACCTCCACTTCATAATGCGTAGGCGCAATCGTATGACAAAGCCACGCTTTGAGCGTGACTTTATCGAAGGACTTCGCGCTGTTCCACGTCAAGGTCACATATGCCGGCATCGCCGGAAATGTGCCGCTGGCATAATCGTTGGACAAGCTGCCATCGTTTAATTCGGCAGGAGAATGATTCGGATCGGCATGCACGCTTGTTGCGCTCGCCGTAGCCGAGGTAGCCAGGTTGGGTCCCGATCCGTCGTTCACCTCAATTTCCACAATACCGAAATAGTTCTGAACCATATTGGCTTTAAGTATTTTTAACCTCACGCCTTTTACATTTGTAACTCTTGCAAAGCTCGCCACATCCGACTCGACCGTAAAATTATTCGTGTGCCACGGAATTTGCCCCCATGCCACTTCGTAAAAGCCGAATGGAAAAAAAGGCTGCCCGTTAACCAATAGGGTTCCGTCACTTGTTGAACCCGAGGTTGAGGCCGATACCGTTTGATAAGGATTAAAAAAAGTCAGCAGCAAAGTAACCGAGAAGAGAAGCGAAGCGATTTTATACTTATTCTTCATCGTAAATCACTCCTTTTTCGTAGAAGCATTAGAAACCAATAGCGCACTCCCCCTGTGCAATGGAGAGGAGGAGCGCGCTATCGGAAGATTCTACAAGCTTACGGAACGATGCCGATCTTAATGATTGCCTCCGTCGAGATGAATCGGATAAAATTCGGACGGATTCCACACCATTCCGCCGCCCCAAGTAATGAAACGTTCTTTGCCATGGAAATTGCGGAAGAAGAATCCGTACAACGTATCCGTCGTGCTCGGATCGACGCCGATGCTCGCGAACGGAATCGCCTGAATCGTATTCCAGCGGTCCGTCCCCACCTCCGCGCTGACTTGCCAGATCCCGTTATAGGTCGGGTCCTGGAACGACTTGTATTCGAACTTTACTTCCCGAGGATTAGAGAAAAATCCGTAATAGGTTCCGGTCTTGTCGCCCGTCACGTAGGTTTCGACCGAGTCGTCCGCCCCGCTTCTCCACCACTCCCCGGGAGCGTCCTCGCTTACGACCATACCATCCAGATCGTTATCGAGATTTTCATAACCTACATATAGGTTTTCGTCGTCCCACAAGAGATACACTTTCGTTTCCTCCTGCACTTCATTGCGGGTACCCATCTCGCGGAACTCGGTCACGGGCTGTATGCCGGCCCAAGGCCCCGCTCCGAAGTCCAACGCATTCATAATCTGCTCTTTGCCGTAGGTCGTTTTGGACGCCGTTGCCGACAGATTAGGAAGCTCGCCCACGAGATAAACCATCGTTTCGAATGTCGTCTTGATCGGCTCGATCCTCTTCTTCGCTTGCGCGTCGGCCAGCTGCCAAGCTTCATCCAAAGCGGATTGGGCGGCATCTTTAATGCCGGCTTGAATAACGTAATGACCGATCAACTGGCTTGCCCTGGAATAGACGCCGACCGCTTGTTGATCATAGTTCCAGCCCTGCTCGATCAGCTCGTAATAAGTTCTCATCGACTCCGCAGCGGCTCCGTACGCCTTCTCCAAAAATTCGGTTTTGAGCGCCTCCAGGTCCGCATCCGGATTCCAGAACAATTGATTAATAAGCCAATATTGCAGCGCGTTGACGCCCCAGACGACCCCGTTATCCAATTGTCCTTCCGGCAGCACGCCCAATATGCCAAGATCGCGATAATATTGCACGTCCGCCTGCACCTTCTCGGCTATCGGCCTTTCATAGATGTCCGTGGCGCAGCAACCGTAGTAATTGTACATAAGAATGTTGTGCGTTTTCTGTACCCAGCTTTCGAGCTTAAGCTTATAGGAATAATTCGAATTGTTCTGATCGCTCGTATTGAAAGGAACTCTGACGTCTTCGGCAGCCGGCGCCATTACGATAATGATATTGTCCTCTAGCTCAACTTTCGGAGGAGTATCCGTAAAAAAGTAAGCAAAAGTCGTAATTTTGACGTTCGGATGGGTTGTTTTAATATCGGCTGCTATTTTATTAAGAAAAGTGAAGAAAACCGTCGACTTGTAAGCCGGATCTTCAGGTTGAACGACAAGTCCGTCAGGCGTTGTGAACGGCTGCCTGCTTAATTGCCCCTGGTCGAAAACCTGGTTATCCATAATTCCGACTCCAAGGTAATCCATGTCCTGAACGGAAAGAAGCTGCCTCATTTCATTCGCGATCACCCCGGGAACGTCCGGATGATAGAAGTTGATTTGAGAATGCTCCAACGATACGGGAACGTATTCTCCGTTGATTTCATTGTAGTAATCGGGATGATCGGCAAAATATTTCTCGTTCGGAAGCCAGAAATCAAGGTTATGACCGAGTAGAACCGGATTTAGACCCAGAGCATATTGCCGCTCCCAGTAATCGATATTTCCGATCTCGGCCAGCTTGGCGTTTAATTTGTTCCTAGCCAGCATGGACTCGCTGTCCGCGTCCGCATGAAACTCTCCCGCTTTTCCGGAACCGGTCGTATGCCATCCTCGCAGCTTAAACGGGGACTTTTCCCGATAATCGATTTTGTTCGCAACAAGGGTAGGTTGGTTCTCGTAAAGCGTTCCGAAGTCCGTCGACCTCGTCCACAGCACTCCTGCATTATCTGTAAGGAAGTCATAAACGCCGTTTAAAGCGCCTCTGGCATTCTCCCCGAAAATATAAATCCGATTCCCTGATGTTCGAATGGCAAATCCGTCCGTTCCTTGCAAATAAGCGAGATCTTCCGGAAACATCCCGGAAAGCTGCGCGTTCGTATCCGGAGTTGCCAGAATGATCCGGACGCGGTCGTCATCGCTCGCGCTTTCATTGGCGTTATCACTTCCGTCATCGTTTTCAGGTTCGGCATCGTTGCCGATTTCCGTTAACGTGACGTCGTCGATCCACAACGATTCCGTCCCCGACATGAATATATAGATCCAATTATAATCGTATACGGCGCTGGCATCGGGCGCATATTCCAACTCAATCTGCTGCCACTGATCGGTTACGTCAACAGCCGTCCTTGCTGTAACCGGGTTATTGCCGCCGCCTGCCAGTAATTCGTGAATCTCCATGTTGACGGAACCTGCCGAGGCTCCCTTCACCCATGCGCTCAGCTTATATCGCTTTCCCGGTATAAGATCCAGATCTTGCAAAGCCCTCGTAAACATATAATCCGAGCCTTGTAATTCCAGTCTTAAAGAGCGTCCTCCGTTCTTCCGTTCTTGATCGTCCCAAGTTGCCGTCGGCGAATACCAGCCATCCGGGAAGGTGCCGTTCGAATTCCCGATTTCGAATCCGGAGTTGTATAGAAGATCAAGTGAAGGTTCTTCAACGATCTCGGTTAAGATGACGTCATCCACCCACATCGATTCCGTACCGGACATGAAGAAGAAAATCCGATGATAATCGTATTGCGCATTCGCATCCGGGGAATATGGCAATTCCACGAGTTGCCACTGTTCGCTTAAAGAGGCGATCGCCCTAGCGGTGACAGGATTATTGCCCCCGTTTGCCTGCATTTCGTGAATTTCCATATTCATTTCTCCGTTACCGGTTGCCTTAACCCAAGCGCTTAATTTATAGCGTTTTCCCTGCTCCAGCTTGAGATTTTGGTCCGTGCGCGCAAACATGTAGGCAGAGCTCCCTAAATCCAGCCTTAACGAGTAGTTGCCGTCGTGCCGAACGACATTGTCTCTGCCTCCTGAAGGCGAATACCAGCCAGTCGGGCTGGTTCCGTTCGAATTAGACAATTCGAATCCGGAATTCGCGAGAAGGTTGGGATCGTAATGCACGCTTAAGGTCACCGGGCCTAACGGCGTTTCGCCTACGCTTGCCTGAATCGTAACGACATGTGCTCCGACCGGCGTTGCGCTCGCCACATACACAGCGCCGACAACGGATTTGTTCTCGTACCCGGCCAATGCCACTCCTTCAGGGAAGCTTGCCGTAATAGGGCCGACAAAGCTTTGCGTCAAGTCGACGTGTACCGGCGTTTCCTCGTTATTGACGAGATCGAGCCGGATCGGATATGTCCCGCTTTTCTTGACGTTTAGTTCGCTGACCGATAACGCCGCGCTAACGGATGATTCGGGGTTCCACTTATAAATCGGAAGCTCGGCGCCGCTAACCAGCTTTAACGTATCCTGAAGCTCCTTCGCAGCAAGCGCCATCATCTCGTTCGCCGAGGAACTCACGAAAATATCCGCTTTGGCTATACCGGATTCAACGATTGTTGCGGACGACGTTGGTTCTGGAGTTGACGTTGGTTCCGGAGAGGGCGACGGTTCCGGCGTTGACGTCGACGGAGGGGAGCCGCCGCCGCTGCCGCCCGAATTTGTAGTTGCATTCCGATTGTCCGCCGTCACAAGCTCTTTCCCAATCATAGCCGACACATTTGTTGAAAAATTCACCTTGTTGGGCCACTTGTCGAATTTAACGCCGCTTACGTTAAGCTTAGCCGTCTCAATGACTCCTTCGCCGGTAACGTTGGCTGCCGCATTAAAGATCATAAGTACAACTTTGGCGATACGACTTAGTTCGAAGCTTACCGTTCCGGTCATATGTCTAATTTCATCGAATTCTCCATCCAGAACGATTCTAGCCTCGATTTGATCGTTCGGAACGAGAATAATGACGTTCACAAATCCCTTTCCTTGCAACTTTCCTTCTTGCAAAATTCCTCCGGAAAGCATTTGAACCTCTTGAATCTCCGTTGTTCCTTCTACCACGATGCGAATCCGCGAGTTCCATTTGTCAACGATCACTGGACCCGACAGCCGGGAATTGCGAATAAGGATACTGTTTTCTCCGCCGCCCAGAACGTAAGTGGCTCCCTTTACCGTTACGCCGTCCAGCAAAATCTCTCCTTCTCCCGCACCTTGGGTAATGAATAGGTCGCCGGATACGACCATATTTTTCAGTGAGACGCCGTCTGTATTCACGACGAGATTTCCTTCAATGTCGGTATTGAAATCTCCCTTTTCTTTGATCAAAGTTCCCATAACGTTATCTATCAGTTGTACGACCTCGGAGCGCGTCATATTTGCCTTGGGATTGAATTGATGATTTCCATTCCCTTTTAAGTACCCCTTGGCTCTTAATGCCGACACGTCCGAGACGGCGTAGGAAGAGATGGATGCTGCATCCGTAAAGCCTTCGTCAGATGCTTTAACGTCCGCCTTCACCCTGAACGCTCGAGCAACGATGACCGCGGCGTCTTGACGGGTAATCGGTTTGTTAGGCTCGAACCGACTCCCGCCCGCTCCCTTGATAATGCCGGCAGCGTGAAGTCTGAAGACGTCCTGTGCGTACCAGACCTGTTCGCCGACATCCGAGAATGGATTCGCGCCGGAGCGAACGGCCGGCAAGCTGATAACCCGATTAATCAAAGCCGCAAACTCGGACCGGGTGACCGGATTATCCGGCCGATAGTCACGATCCTCGTATCCCTTGAGTAAGCCGAGTCCTATCCATTTATCCAAGACCCCCTGCGCCCAATGTTTCGAGACATACGCAGCTCCTTGCTCGGTATTGGCCTTTTCGTTTACCGCCATAGCTTGAGTCGGCATCCAGACCGATACGATCATGCTCGCGATCAACACGAGCGATAGTAAACGCTTAGAACGTAACCTTCCCACAACATCAACCCCTCTTAAATAGATTAACGAGCATACCAAAGAAGCCATAGCCGTCCATCGTTCCGCTTCTCGTCAAATCGAGGACTTGCATATGGTTCGAGCTATTCCAAACGGCCCCCCTATAGACACAAATATAAAACGCTTACAAAACAACTATAAATCACATGAATTTGCTGCGCTATTTGCCAATCTTGCTTTCCTTGACATCTGTTGCGGTGTTCTACTATCGCCGTCGAGCCGACTTCTCAATAAGCGGTTCCATACGAAAAAAACAACAGCCTCATGGGCTTCCCCTTAGAGGCTGTCATTTATTGATTGGTTAACTTCAATACTCGTATTGCTCGCTGCTCTCCCAATACCGAACGCAATCTACTCATCCCCGCTAGCCTGCAACTCGAGCTCAATCATGACGATTCCCCTTCCGGGTACATATAAGCTGAATTCCGAGCCTCGCGGATGGACCGGAACTCCGGGGAAATCGGTTAAGACGGTGATCTTGTCGATGGGACGACCCGCATCAAGATGCGCCGACTTGTAATTCATGTGCAGATTGGAAATGAGGATTCGCCAGCGATGGGGAAGCGTCTCCAGTACGGCAGCGCGAATGAATGCCTCGTTCTTCAACGACTTGGGTACGTTCGTCCGATCGATAATTCCCTCGACGCATTTGCTCAAGAACGCTTCGCTGACCGGACTGAAATAGAGGCTGTTGAGCCAGGACACTCCCTCCTTGAACCCGGAACGCTGGCGCTCCTCTTGTCGTTCGAAATCGGCGCTATGCTCCATCGCAAAAGCTTCTACCGCTTCACCGCTGCAATCCCTTGTTACGCAGAATAACCCGTTAATCTCGCAATCTATTCGCCAATTGGCGATTGTCTGGATCCGGGATATACGCTCTGTCATCCTGCCGATCAGAACGGACGAACCGTTCCGATAAGCAAGAACGCTTTGCAATTCCTCGTCGGGCAATAGATGCAGCAGAGTAACGAGAATCGGTCCATCGGTTTCGGGGATATCCTTCACGTTAACGATCGTATGCAGAGGAGCGCCTCGGGAGATCAATTCCGTCATATATTTGTGAACCGGCCAATGACGGGTTTCGGAATAATCCTCCAAAGATCGGTGAAGCAGCCGATCGGACCACACCATGCGGACACCGGCAGTCCGAAGGGGCTCTCCGTCGAACGCTCCATCCCACCGTTTGGCTATCCAATTCCATCCATCCCGGCTAATCCCATCCCCGAGACAAGCCATAAAACCTCCGGAACAGCGGCTTATCCCCGACGAATTTTGCAAATACAGGTTAGCCAAAGAGTAAATATCCCGTTCCAGCACGGTCGGCGCATGGCTCAAGGCATCCCATTGCTCGTTCGTATCTTGGATCGCATTTAAGCAGACCAGCTTCTGCTCCGGCACATAAGCTTTAATAGATAACAGCATCGCCGCAAATTCGGCACCCGGCTCGTATTCCGTTTCTCCCGCTCCGGCGGAGAGCGATGCTCCGACGGTTTCGACGACAAACCCATCGATCCCCGAATCCGAAAGCCTGCGATAATCGACGCCGTAGCGATATATCGCTTCAAAAGGATCCCTGGTCCAAGCCGTGTTCAGATAGGCCTTCTTCCCTTCCTTGCGAATGGCGGACATGATTTTGTCCCATAATCGACCCCATCGTTCGCAATGAAATCGAATCCATTCCAGACGTTTATTATTCCAAATCCAATCGGCACGCTGTTCCATATCGAGCGGATTTCCGTCGCAACGAGCTGCTAATCCTGTATGAATGTCGACTCCGGTAGCCGCGATGAACTGCTCGACCATATCATCCGAGTAATCCGTCTCCGCCAGGCTAAGCCGCGGACTGGTGTATCCGTCGGCGCCATGGTAACCGTCAAAACCATAATCCGACATTACTTTCATTAGATCTTGAACGAACAAGTCTTCATACCAGCTTCCATCCTTTAAACGCTTAAGCGGATTGATTGCCGGGAAGGCTTCTCCCGACTTCCTCATCTCGTAGAGCTCCGGATGAGCGGCGCACCATTCGCTTGCGCGCAGCGTATCTCCGACATGGAATTGATAAATATCGAAGAAGCTGCAGTAGACGTCGATTCCATGCTTCTGTAATTCCGTTACCAGACTGCGCAACTGAAAGTTGGTCCACTCTTGTCTATCGTGCAGCTTGCCGTAAGGGCGCGCACCGTAAGAGCACGCCTCCATCGGCAAATGCCACTCCGTGTCCATGCCTTTATGCGCATGCACGAAGTCGGGCGTGTATAAGAGAAGGAAGATACTTTCCGGTATGAACCCTACCGTATCTAAATAAGCGGCAACTCCATAATCGCTTTCCCGATTATCGAACCCGATTAATTCGATCCAGATCCATTTTTCATAACTCGCGGCTTTCATCTCGCACCTCTTAATTATGGGATTCGGTTATCCCTTGACGCTTCCGAGCACGATCCCTTTCACGAAAAACTTCTGCAGAAAAGGATAGACGATAAGAATCGGAAGCGCGCCCAAAAAGATTTGCGCCGCCCTCGTCGTACGTTCGGAAATTTCAAGAATGCCCGCTAAATTTTTCGGATCCATTTTCATAGGATTGCTATTGATGACCAACAACTGCAAATAAGTCGAGAGCGGATAATTTTTCGGGAAATTCATATAGATCAGTCCGTCGAACCAAGCGTTCCAATGAAAAACCATTGTAAACAAAGATACGGTGGCCAGGACCGGATAAGACATGGGCACGTACATCTTCCACAAGACGAGCCAATGTCCCGCCCCGTCCATGAAGGCCGATTCTTCGATCTCTTTGGGTAACCCCCGAAAGAAATTAAGCAGCAGAATGACATTGAATACGGAAACCGCGCTCGGAATGACGAGTGCCCAGATCGTATCGATCAAACCTGTCATGCTGACTACCATATACGTTGGAATAAGGCCGCCGCTGAACAATATCGTGAATACGAAAAACCAAGCATAATAGCTGCGAATCCTTAAATCCTTGCGTTCTTTGGAAAGCGGATAAGCGCATAGAAGCGATAAGCTCATATTGATGCTAAAACCAAGAACAAGCCGCTGGAACGTGATACCGAATGAGCTAATAAATTCTTGCTTCTGCAAAATATACTTATAAGAAGAAAAGGTCAGATCGACGGGAAGCAGTTTCACCAACCCCGCCGATGCCGCCGCGCTGGAACTAAACGAGATCGACAGCACCTGAACCAAGGGGAGCAGGCAAAGCAAGGAAAGCGCAACGAGAAAAGCGTAGTTTCCCGCGACGAACACTTTTCGGCCAACGGACACCCGATGTTGCATTGGAAACCTTCCTCTCGTCAGAAAATGCGATAGTTGACCAAACGATACGCCAAGAAATACGATATCGTGATGAGCACGAACGAAACGAACGATTTGAATAAGCCGATTGCGGTCGCAACGCCGAACTGCGCATCGAGCAAACCGATACGGTAGATTAGCGTGTCCAGAATATCCCCGCTTTGATATACGCTCGGACTGTACAGGTTAAATACCTGATCGAAACCGGCATTCAGAACGTTGCCTAAGCTTAATGTAGCCATCAGAACGATGACCGGCACCATTCCCGGCAGCGTAATATGCCACGCCTGTCTCGTATAATTCGCACCGTCCACAATAGCCGCTTCGTATAAAGACGGGTTGATACCCGTAATGGCGGCCAGAAATACGATCGTGCTAAACCCGAATTCCTTCCAGACGTCGGAGAAAATAAGCACGGCCGGAAACCATTTGTTGCTGCCCAGGAAAAAGATCGAATCCAAGCCGACCGCATTCAGAAGCTGATTAATGATTCCTTCGGAAGGCGATAAAATATCGACGAGCACGCCGCCGAGAATTACCCACGATAGAAAATGCGGCAAATAGATAAGCGTCTGAACTCCCCGTTTAATGAGCACGTGCTTCAATTCGTTTAATAAGACGGCAACTAGAATAGGTACCGCTAAGCCCAAGAGAATCTTCATAGAAGCGATGAACACGGTATTGCCGAGCACTTGCCATATATCCGGCATTTGCAGCACATAGCGAAAGTTTCCCAAACCGATCCAATCGGAGCCGAACAAGCCGTTGATGGGAATAAATTTCTGAAAGGCGATAACGAAACCGACCATCGGATAATAGCAATAGATTAATAGGATGAGCACTCCGGGTACGAGCATCAGATGCAGCGGCAGCTCGCGTTTCGTTTTCTTCATATTCATCTTGTTCATTCCTTTATTCCGAGTATCCCATCATCCCGATATAAGCTAGATTGGATTGGGCAATGTCCATCCTGCCATACTGGATAACGACTTCGATATTGCTTCTGAACCGCAGCGAATACTGGCGTTGTCTATCGAGCCGAATTCCTCCGATTTCTTCCGGGTGGTCCATTCGAATGCATTTGACCCGTTTGGCCGGCGAAGCAATTTTAATATTTTCGTCAGGATCGCGATCCTCGTAATAAATATCCATGAAGATTTCCGCATCTTCATCGTGGCAATTCAAAATCATGATCGCTTCATGGCCTTCGAAAATGTCATCGTCGACTTTGCCCTTATAAGGCAAATACCCATCGACGACGTACCAGTTTTTGGCTCCCTCTTTGCTCATGTCCAATTCTCCTTAGCAAACCGAAATCGTCGCCGATTCCTTCCAGGTTTTACTTAAATGCCTGACCAGCTTCGACATCGACTCGTATCCGGCTTCGGTTACGAGCAGACTTTCTTCGATCCGGTTGGAACCGTGCGGATGTCCGAAAAGACTCACGTCCATATTTACAGTCATTCCCGCAGCGAAAATCGCTTCGGAGTTCTCGTCCGGGTAAGGAGATTCGGCTTCCGCAAGCCCGCAGCCGTGCATAGGAGGGTACAGGTCGTATTCGGTGACGTTCATCTTTTTGAAGTACCCTTTGACCGTCCGTACCACTTCGTTCTGATTTGCCCCGGCTTTTATTTTGCTTAATGCTTGATTCTCGGCCTCGACCAGAATGTCGATAAACGCCTTTTGTTCCTCGCTCATCTCGCCTGCGACAAACGGAAAATTTACCGTAGCCACGTATCCCTCGACCTGGACCGCTAAAGCGGCCATAATCATATCTCCGTCTTCGATCACTTTGCCCGATGCTCTTCCGATAATCGTATCGACTCGCTTCCCGCTCGTTAGGAGACAGAACGGAATATTCTCCGCGCCTTGTTTCGTGCATTCTCCATAAGCAAGAGAGGCCAGTTCAAGCTCCGTCATCCCCGGCTTCGCCCGCTCGATCATAAGCTTGTAGCCCTCGTCGGCAATCCTTGCCGCTTCTTGCAAACAGGCGACTTCGCTCGCCGTCTTCGTCATTCTGAGTTTGAACAACAGATCGTTCGCATCCACGATTTCGATGTCTGCGAAGCTGTCCGCGATGACCTTCATTAAAGGCTCCGGCATCGCATCGATGCCGACGATTCCTATCCGGAGTAAGGGTTCTTTTCCCTGTATCTCCTGACGAATCTCGGTCAGGCTCGTATAGTGCGCTTGCGGATATTCGATCTTATCCGGTACGGTCACGCAAGCGAATTCCGGAAGCAGCCGCACATCCGACCAGGCGCTCATCTCGCGGCAGAACATTTCGCCTTCGGGCGCGGCGATCACGAATGGCTCGCCTGTCAGAGTAACCATGACGGCCCCTCGTTCGAACAAAGGCCAATAATTGCTCATGTAACGCAAATTTTCCTTCCTGTACTCATCGCCGTAGATCAAACAGGCCTGCATCTCGCGCTCTTTCATCAGAGTTTTTAATTTATCGACTCTTGCAGCGAATTCTTCTTTAGAAATTTTGAACATGAAACAGCGCCTCCTCAGGTTTACCTCTTTGACCTCAATCTCTGCCGTCGTCCAGAAACTCGGCCGGATTTCGGCACATTAAAATCTTAATCTGCTCGGATGTAATCCCTTCGTCTTCCATCATGGGAATAATGTTCGTAAGGACGTGGTCATACCCCCAACCGCCATACCGGTGCAAACAGGTTTTCAGGCAAACGTCGTTGGAGATTAATATTTTCGAAAGAAAGCCCGCATCAATGAGTTGCTTAATCGCTCTGACTCTCTCAATGTCTCTGGCGAAGAGTCCCCTTAAGACGCTTCTGTCCCTCTTGTCCGCATAAAATTCCTTGCCGAAATTATCGAACTCCACGTAAACGCCTAGATTAAGAAGGTCCTTTATATAATCCATCTTGATATCCACATCAATGTGATTGATACATATCTTTTCAGCCGCAGCGCCATGCTCGGTAAGAATGTTTACGACTTCATAACCGTTCGTTGCGTACAGGTCCGTATGCACATGCAAACCAAGACCGGTTTCCTTCTGAACGATCGCCGATGCGATCAGAGTTTTCTTTTCATTCGGATAGACGATCTCGCTTGTTCCGATTTCGCCTATAACGCCTGCTTTAATATCCGTTCCGTCCATACCGTATCTGATCTCCGACAATAGCTCTTCGGCGATTCCCTCCACGGTCTTCCCGTCCATGTCGCCGGGATGGGACTTGTTAATGTAGTAACCGCAGCCGGCTACGATCTTGATATCCAGCTCCCTTGATAACCCGACGAGCAAAGCGGGGTCTCTGCCGATATCGCGAAGCGTAAGATCTACGAAAGTCGTTCCGCCCGCTTTCTTAAACTTCAACAACTCGTCCCTTACGAAGCCTTCATCGTCAATTACCGCGTTGTCCAGAACCGCATACGGATTACGCATTAATTTTCCGATATTCGTGAGATCGACTTGCTCCTGCGCCAATTTCTTACGCGAGATTTCGCTAACAGTTGGTACCAGTCTTCGCAAATCGATAAAAGCGTGCTCATGCGGCAATACCCATCCCAAGCTATCCGCTCGAACGCTTCCCGTTACGGTCATAACGGACATTCCTTTTCGCCTCCTGCTTACTCGTGTTTCATACGTCCCGGGAAGCTTCTCCTCTTAAATTTCAATCGCTACGCAAGGAGGACTCCCCGGGAATGAATACGTTATCTGCTAGCTTTCCACTTAGCTACTTCATCCGTAATGGTATCCCCGCCAAGTTTCTTCCAATTCGCCACGAATTCGTCGAAAGCATCGATCGAAGACTCTCCCATTACAATTTTCGTAAACGTTTCCAGCTCCATTTTCAGCAATGTCGCTTGTTTCTCGACCATCGTCGGCGTAGGACCGGAAATAAATTCGGTCATATGGAATCCATCGTTCTTGTGGTAGTCGTAGAGTAATTCTATCGCGTCGTAGAATCGGGTATATCCCCATCCGGACTGATCGCCGTTGTTGAAATCGTTAAGCGCTTTATAGAAATTCGCTTGACCGGGATTGCTCGCCACATTCAGAAGAGATTCGTCCTGCTTCTCTAGCGCGTTCTTCACGTCCTCGTACAACTCGACGTTCTGAATGGGATTGGCCGCTTGCACCAATGCATACTGCCATTTGGCGACATCCCCATTTTGGTTCATGTCGGTGAGAGGATACTTCGTTCTATCCCATTGATAGCTGGCTGCGTTAAGCATTTTTACCGCGGCCTCCGGGTGCTCCATCCCTTTGCGAACGACGTAATATTGATTTACATTGTAAGGGGTTTGCGGCTTAGCTTTCTGATCATCGATCGATGGCAGCGCGAACGGCTTCCATTCCATTTTTTCATCCAGCGCTTTTCCGTCCAAGAACAGCAGCGGCGACCAGTCGGCGCCATAGAACATTCCCAACTTGCCTGAATTTACATTCTGGATGAATTTCTCTTTATCTTTGACTCCGAACTCGCGATCAATGTACCCGTCTTTATACAACTGCTGCAGCTTTTCTAACGCTTGCTTCATTTCAGGCTGAATGCTTCCGTATACAAGATTGCCCGATGCATCCGCAACCCAGCTTTTCGGATAGGCGTGATAACCGTTGAAGAATCCGTCCAGACCCGGTTCTAAGCCGTAGAATTCTTTAGTGGCTCCCAATCCCTGAGTATCCTTCTTATTGTTTCCGTCCGGGTCCTGATTGACAAAAGCTTCCGCGATTTTGAATACATCCTCCATCGTTTTCGGCTCGGGCAGATTAAGCTTCTCCAGCCAATCCGTACGGATCCAAAGCAGGGAAGCGAAATCGAATGAGCCCGGGTTCACCGGCAATCCCAACAGCTTGCCGTTAAACGTAGCCGATTCAAGACCAACTCCGCCATCCTTCTTTAACATCTCTTTTGCAAGAGGAGTACCGTACTTTTCGAGCGCCTCAGTTAGATCGGCTAATTGATCGGCTTCAACCAATTGATTAAATTGAATGCCATTGACGGGCATAATATCCGCCAATTGACCGGAAGCCATGGCAATGTTGAATTTCTGCTCATATTGCGTCGGATCGGAAACCCATAAATATTTCAGCTTGATTCCGAATTCGTTCTCGTATAATTTCGTCCAAGCGTTATTCTCGATCGTTTCTCCGTTTTCAAACTTCGTCGTTGAATCCAACGTTCTTATCGCCGTCACCTCGATAGGCGGATCGATCTTGCCCATCGGTTCAACCACGGTTTCTCCTCCGCTATTCGCGGCGCTTTCTTTCGAGCCGACATCCTGTGTACCCGTTGGTTGCGCGTTATTTCCTTCGTTTTGCTTCGTGCAAGCCGAAGCAAGTACAAGCATGCACACCAGTGCGGTCATCGCGATCCATTTTACGGACTTCCTCTTCATGTCGTATCCCCCTACTTATTTTTGCCTGCTCCGTAAGTATAGAAGATGGCAAATAGCGTAGCTATTTGCCATTGTTGCTTTCCTTGACATTTGTTGCGCTGATCTATTCGTCGTTAATCCGGTAACTCAGATCTCTGTACTCCTGCGGCGTCATTTTGAACGTTTTCTTGAACGAACGGTTGAATTGAGGGGCGGCTTCGTAGCCGACTCGAGTCGCGATCTCTTGAATCTTGAGATCGGATTGCGCCAGTAAATCCCTCGCTTTGTTCATCCGCTCTTCGGTGATGTAATCCGACAGCATTCTTCCGGTCATTCGCTTGTAGATACGGGATAAATAAGTCGGACTATGGTGAACGACCATAGATAACCGAGTCAGAGAGAGGTCTCCGCCGAGATGGGCCTGAACATAGTTATGAATAGTCGCGATCAGCCGTTCGCTTTGTTCTTCGGGCGCGGGTTCGCGATAGTCCAGAAGATAGTCGGCTACCGCTGCTAAGTAAGCAATGGCCTCTTCCCAACATTCGTGCGCGTCGTATTGCGTCGTTTTACCAAGATCCATTTTCATGAACAGCTCATGGAACAGCCCTACCCGAATCGCATAAGAAATCAGATTCAGCGATAAGATATGGAAGGTTTCCAGCCGATAAGGGTATTCGGGCAAAGCGACTTGATTGGCGATTTCTCCGTAAAGCCGGTGAAAGCTGTCTCGTTTCCCGCCTGCCAAATACTGCTCCAAAAGCTCGAATTGCTTTTTATTGTGTTGAGATTCCGAGAAGGGAATGTCTCGGTCGGACGCCGAACGAAGCCCAAGCTGATTCGAATCCTGGATTAATAGCTCTTGCCCGTTATACGAGCTCTGTCCGAGCAAGGCTTTCAGAAAATAAAATTGCGCGCCTGCCTGGCTCCATTCGGAAGGCTCTCGCGCCATAACAAAAGAGATTGATAGCTTCAGCAGCTGTTTGCACGTCTGTTGAACGGCTTCCAAAATGCCGTATACTCTTGTTTTCATGTGCTCGTAGGCCCAACGCTCTTCTTCCCCAACCTCTTCAAATTCACCCTTCCCCGCATAGGATTTGGGCTGCATAAACCATGCAAGCTTGCCGGATTCGAAGGTTACGGATACGCTCTCGACTGTTGGAGCCAAATATTCCTCCGCTATGTTCTGGCAAGCGCCGAGAAAGAGCGTACGATCCGCTTCGCTTGCGCCTTCCATCCATTCGTCCACTCTTCCCAAAACCAGAAATACCTTTTTGTCCGGTTTTAACAGAATCTCGGACTCTTCGAATCTTTTCTCGACTTCTTTCGAGGAGGATGACGGATCGCGCATCAAGTCGAAGAGCGTATTTCTTTGCAAAGCCGGAAGCGCAAGCTGCAATTTCTTTCTTGCCCTCAGCATATGGACGGCACCGTCTTCCGCTTTCTCCATCTCCGCGAACGCCTTTTCCACGGCGGATACAATAGCGTGGTCGTCTTCGTTCTTCAAGACGTAATCCACGACCCCGCCAGTCCTTATCGCATGACGCGCGTACTCGAATTCATTGTAGCCCGTCAGAAAAATCACTTTGCAGCGCGGCCAGCTCTCGATGATTTGCTTATGCAGTTCGATTCCGCTCATTCCCGGCATGCGAATGTCCGAAATAACGACGTCGATACGGGTTTGCTTGAGGCGATCCAGCGCCTCGTAAACGTTGTAAGCGCGATAAGCCTCCAGGTCCAGATGCGAGGTTTCCTCCAGCATACGAAAAATGCTGTTGACGATGATGGGCTCGTCGTCGACGATGAGTATTCGTTTCATATTTGCTCTCCTTTGTCGCTAGGGATATAAATTCGAACTCTTGCGCCTCCCATGGAACCCCGCCCGATCTCCAACCCGCCGCGTTCGCCGTACTTCAGCTTCAAGCGACGGTGGATATTGATCAGCCCCGTGGTTTCTCCTTCATCGGACCGGTGCAGCGCCCCGTTCAATTCGGCCAGTCGTTCTTGCGTCAACCCGGCGCCGTTATCTTCGACCGAGAAGATGAGTTTATCCGCCTCCACAGCGAACCGAATCGACAATCTCCCCTCTCGCACCACTTCTCCGAGCCCATGTTCATAAGCGTTCTCCACGAGCGGCTGCAAGATCAAACGCGGAATTAATATCCCATGGAAACTTGGCGGAAGCGGATCGAAATCTACAACAATTCGGCTTGAAAACCGCACGTTCTGAATTTCCACATACGAACGGACGTGGTTGACTTCATGCTCTAACGGAACCTCTTCCAGCCCGTTCCTCGTAATATAGTGAAAATAGTCGCCAAGATTTTTGGATATCAGTTCGGCCGTCTCGTTCTCGTCGTTCTTGATCAACCGATGTAAAATAAAAAAGCTGTTGTAGAGGAAATGAGGAGTAATTTGCATCTGCAGCTGCTTGAGTTCGGATTGTTGGAGACGGATCTTCTGCACGTAAAGCTCGTCGATCAGCGTCTTCAGATTCAGTACCGTCCTCTCGAACCGATTAAAGATATATCCGAACTCATCCTCCCGGGACGAGGAAAGCACGGCGCTGAAATCGCCCGCCTCCACGCTCCGAAAACGTCTGACCAAATTTTGAAGAGGACGGTGGATCAACAGATAAATTCCGTAGGAGAACAGAACCACAATGATAAACGAACTGGCGACAAGCAGCCAAAACCAGACGCCATACGTTTTTAATTGCCCTACGACCACGTTTTCCGGAAAGTAGAACAGGAGTGAAGCGTCCAGAAACGTCGATTTCTCATATACGGCCATATACGGTTGCTTGCCGATGTCCACCTGCATCGTAAACGCCGTCGACTCCCTCATACGCTCCGTCAACGCTTCCCTGATTTCCGCTTGCGGCGAGGTGTACTTATCGTTGGCAATTTGCCACTTATCGTTAAACAGGAGAGCCCCGCCTTCCTGCGGAAACGAATTCAAAGCGCCTGTTAGCGCTTCCATAGATAGTTCGATATTTTGAATGAACTGAGGCTCCTTCTCTGTTTTCGATAAGTTAAGCGGGTAAGTTAAATTCAGAAACAAGCGGTCTTGCCACACGGTAATCGGAATTCCGCTCGTATAGGTGGCCTTGGCGATCGCCTCCGCTTCCTCGCCGTTGCCGGACACTTCTTCCAAGCTTGAGGTCGAAACTGTGCCGTTAAGCGAGCGGATATAAACGCTAATATTTTTAATATAAATGCTGGACTCCTTCAGAGCCGTAAGTTTAAGCTTCAAGTCGTTGATCGTCTTCGTACGCTGATAATCAGATAAAATCGTCAAGGAATTGCTAAGCTGTATTAAATCCTCGTCATTAATGAAGCCTTGCTGGTTCCGAATAATTCGCTCCAATTCTTTCTCGAGCGTCGTGAAATAATAGTGAATGTTCATCGTAATCGAGCTGGAGATTTGGTTTTTGACCTCTTGCTTGCCCAGATCGTTCAGTACGAGGCTGAGCGTGAACAGCGGCAGGGTGATGATCAGAAAAGTAAGCACAAGCTTCGGAAATATCGGTATGTTATCGATTCTTCGCTTTATCGCTATCAAGACGGGCCCTCCTTTTTTTCTCCACAGTATACGACGCTCGCTATTTTTATCCAAGACAAAAAAACCGTCCCCGCTAACGATGGGCCGGTCGAATTTGCATTTTCAAACAGTCAGAGCTTCTTGAAGCGTGCCAAACAATTCGCGCAGATACAGGCTTTGTTTCGCGATTCAGCGGGAATCGCATCGAATATTTCGGGCGGAAACTCCGCTTTTGCGCACCAACAGGAACCATGCGGCCTGTCCGCAAGCTGTCCGCACGAATTGCTTTGGCCGCACAGCGGGCATTTGCCCGGGTCGATGGTTAACGCATCGTTTCCTGTCATCGCCGTCCGTCTCCCTGATAAAATGACAAAAAAAGGAGCTGTCCCATAAGCAAGGTTGCCTGGAACGATCGATATGTAAAGTAAGGTGTATATACCTCCCGGAGACTGCCTCATACGCTCCTGAAATTACCCTATAACGGGTTTACCCATTCAGATTTCGGGAGCGTATCGCATCGGAGGGAGATATATACACCTTGCACCTTTATTGTCGATTATCTTTTTCAGCAACTTGGTTGGCTTATGAGACAGCCTTCTTCACAACGACTAGATTCTCGCTTTCAGGAACTTCACCGCAGCGGAGATGTCCGCTTCCGGATTCGTGCCGACCTCGCGCTCGATCGTCAGGTAGCCGCCGTAGCCAATGTCGCGAAGCGCCTTCAGGTAAGCGTCCCAATCGACGCCGCCTTCGCCGAGCGGAACTTCGCGGAATGCGTCTCCCGACTCCGCATCGTGAGCGATCTTCTCGTGGTCAAGCGGCTCGAAGCCCAGCGCGCCGTAAATCAGACGCGGATCGACTTCGCGCAGACGAATACCGTCTTTGGCATGCGTGTGCACGATATAGTCGCGCA
This sequence comes from Cohnella phaseoli, assembly GCF_003386235.1. Taxonomy (GTDB): domain Bacteria; phylum Bacillota; class Bacilli; order Paenibacillales; family Paenibacillaceae; genus Cohnella; species Cohnella phaseoli. The sequence goes on along the minus strand of NZ_QRDZ01000005.1, from coordinate 336,812 downwards.
GGTTGTAGACGCCTTGCGCCGGATCGTCTCCGGTGACCATGACCATATTCGCCGGGTCGAAGTTGACGGAGACGCCTCTGGAGCTGAGTCCGTCAAGGAAGCTCTTCAGATGCGCCGAAGTTTCCGGTCCGGTCTCGATCGCGAAGAAGGCGTTCATGCTCGTCGCGTAACGGCTTAATTCGTCGCACGCCAGATGCATCGCTTCGTACACTTCGCTGTTCTTGTCGTCCGGCACGATACCGATATGCGTCGTAACGACGTTCGTGCCGAGCTCTACCGCCAAATCGAGAATACGCTTGGACTTCTCGATCTTCGCCGGATTCGCCTGCTTGTCCTGAAAGCCATGGCCGCCCAGATCGCCGACGAGTGCGGAAATTTCCAATCCGAGCGATTCGATGTACGACTTCCACTCTTTACGTGCAGCGGGCGACAGGTTCGCCGGGTCCATCTCGCCGGTAACGGCATAGATTTGCACGCCGTCGGCTCCCACGTTTTTCGCTTTCACCAAACCTTCGCGTACGCCGACTCTGAAGCTGTCGACGATGACTCCGATTTTCCAAGGGGTTACGATACCGGACATTCCCTTCACTCCTTAATTAAATTTCATTCCAAATCCGTCTGGCGTTGTCGAGAGCGATTTTCGTCGCTTGAATGCATGGCTCCATGCCTTCGAACTCGATGGACAGATAACCGTCGAAGCCCGACTCCTTCACAATGCGCAGCGCGCCGCGAGTGTCGAGGTCTCCTTGACCGGCAATCGCGCCTCTCAGGTAGGCGCCGTTCGCCGACTTGAACCAGCCGTCGCCGGGGTTGTTCTCGGCCGGCCGGATGTAGAAGTCTTTCACGTGAACGATGGACGCAATCTTGGCGTTGTTGCGCACGCCCGCTAGCGGGTTCTCGTCGACGCAGACGAAGTTGCCGATGTCCAGCGTCGTACGGAAGTTGTCCCGCGCGACCTCGTTCACGATCGCCTGAACCCGGTCGCTCGCTTGTACGTAGTAGCCATGGTTTTCGATGCTGGTCGTGATGCCATATTGCGCCGCATAGTCGGCGATCTGGCGGCAAGCCTCCACCAGCTTGGGAAGGTCCTTCATAAATTGAGCGATGGACCGATCCTCGGAGTTCGCCACGTCATGGCGCATCAGCTTCGCGCCCAGCGCTGCCGCGACGTCCACCTCGCGCTTGACGCGCGCGATTTCACGTTCGAACGCTTCGTCGTCCAAGCCTGCGAAGTTCGCGCCGATCGCATAGTTGGAAATGTCGATGCCCACTTCGGCCGCCTTGCTGCGAATCGCCTCGACCAATGCAGGATCTGCCGTCAGATTCACCTCGCCCAGCGGCACGATCTCGACATGCTCGCCGCCCAGCTCCGCTACCTTGGCGACAACGCCGACGTAGTCCAGCTCTCCTTTTTCTACCGCTTGCCACAAGCTGTAAGAACTGACCCCGAGCTTCATAGACGAACCTCCTCGCCTTTCGCCGCGGATTCGTAGATGCCGCACAAAATTTTCATAATCTCAACGCCGTCCTCGACCGGGCTAATCTGCTCCGTGCCGTTCACGATGCAGTCGACAAAGTGATCGACTTCGTTCTGGAACGCCGCATCGCCGGAGAAACCGGCCGTGCTGTCGGTCTGAGGCTGGATATTCAAAATCGTGTCATGCTTCTCGGTCACGATCACAACCTCGGGATCGATCTCGAAGCTTCCCTTTTCCCCGTATACCCGAACCATGCCTTCGTCCTTCTTCGCATGCAGCGAGTAGCTGACGTCGACCATGATGGATGCTCCGTTCTCGAAGCGGATAATCGCGCTTGCCAGATCTTCGACCGTGTTCTTCGATGCGTCGTAATCGGCCGCTTTATAGAAAGAGAGATGCTTGACGTTGGAACGGTTGCCCAGCTTCTGATACGTGTTCGCGCTGACCGCGACTGCCTTCGGCTTGCCCATTAAATACCAGCACAAGTCGATGACGTGAACGCCGATATCGATAAGCGGACCGCCTCCGGAGCGCTCGACGTCCGCGAACCATCCGCCCGGATTGCCCAGCCGGCGCAGCGTCGACGCCTTGGCGTAGTACAGTTCGCCGAATTCTCCCTGATCCGCGAATTCGCGCAGCATCTTCACGTTCGGATCGTATCTGCGCACATAACCGACTTGAAGCAGCTTGCCGGAGGAGCGTACCGCCGCCTCGACCTCATGAGCCTCTTCCATCGTCCGGCACAGCGGTTTCTCTACGAGCACATGCTTGCCGGCCTTCAGAGCGGCGATGCTGATCGGAGCGTGCGTATTGTTCCAAGTACAAATGCTGATCGCATCCACGTCCGCATCGGCGAGCAACTCGCGGTAATCGGTGTACACCTTGTCCGCTCCGTACTTGTCCGCCACTTGACGCGCTCTGGCCTCGTTAACGTCGCAAATCGCGACGATCTGCGCGTCCGGATTGCGCGCGTACGAACCCAAATGCATTTCCGAAATCGATCCTGTACCGACGACACCAATTCGAACTTTTTGCACCTGCCCAACACTCCCTATGCTCACATTTGTTTTCAATTTGTATTATAATGTGATAAAGTGCCGATACCATGTAAAAGCATGCTCTTTATTTGCACAATCGTGCTGTGTTGGAGGATGACAGATGGAAAAACACGCGGATTACAAAGAACCGATGCCGATGCCCAATCCGTCCTTCCCAATTAAAGTAAACCCTCCGTTTTCACATAAGTTCGTCAGCGGTCAGACCTTGTTCGTCCACCATTGGCACGAGCATATGGAATTTCTATTTTTCACCTCGGGCAGTGCGGTGATTGAATGCGGTTCTACGCCAATCGCTTGCCGCAGCGGAGATTTGTGCGTCGTGAACAGCAACGAGCTTCATTACGGCTTCAGCACTTCGGAGAATTTATCCTATTATGCGATGATCGTGGACATCTCCCTGCTGCACAGCCATGCGATGGACGCGGTGGAGACGAAGTTTATTACCCCCATTGCCCGCAACCAGATTTTGTTTCAGAACCTCGTCTCGGGTGACGAAGAGATCAACCGCTGCATGCAAACGCTCATCCATGAGCTTCATCAGCAGGAGCTAGGCTACGAGTTGTCCGTCAAATCCCAGCTTTACGGCCTGCTTTCCCTGCTCGTGCGTAAATATGTAGCCGCGACGTCCAAGCTGGACGCGTACCGCCACCGGCTGAAGGGACTGGAACGGCTCGCGCCGGTATTCGCCTATATCGACGATCATTATAAGGAAAAGCTATCCGTCGAGCAGCTTGCGAGCATCGCCGGGCTGAGCCGTTACCACTTCAGCCGGCTGTTTAAGCAGCTCACGGACAAGTCGTTGATCGAATACGTCAATCTGATCCGGATCAACAAAGCCGAGAACATGCTTCGCGGCAAAAGCATGAACATATCGGAGATCGCCATGGCGACGGGATTCAGCGATATTTACTATTTCAGCCGAACGTTTAAGAAGCTGAAGAAGATGTCGCCGACGGAGTGGAGAAACGGGGACCTTTAGATTTAGATCCATCGACGAGCAGTCCCATCCTATTGGGGCTGCAGCGGATGTCCTCAGCCGGTATAGCTCCCGTCAGCCAGCTCTCCGTCCAACTGCCGCTTCCAGCCTTCCAGCTTCCGAATGGACGCCGCGTCGCCGACCTCGAGCAGATGCCGGAGCAAACGTTCATAAACGCCGCTCCGATAAGGATCGAGCTCGAGCAGTTTCCACAGCAGCCGCCCCAGAACAGGGCCGGAGCCGTCCGCCTCTTCGGCGAGTCGATCCAGATGACGCACGTACATCGCCCGCAGCTCGCCTCTTCTGCTATTAGCCCAATCGTAATGCTCGGTGTCCAAATAGTCTCCCCGATACAGCGCCAGCAGCTCGTCCGCATCCTCTAAATTCCCGCGCCGCATCAGGACGTCAAGCCGTTCGATATCGCTGCTGACGCGATCCGTATGCATCCAATAACGCTCATCCCCGAACGCTACCATATCCGCAAAGCCTTCCGCTCTCAGCATGTTGCGCACATTGTACAGCGTCGTATGAAACAACGCTTTGGCTCGTTCGGAATCGACCTCGGGCCAGAGATGATCGAGAATATGGTAGCGATAGACCGGCTCTCCCCCATGGTTCCACAAATAGGCGAACAGCTCTTTGGTTTTCCGCGTTCGCCAAGTGACAAGGCGCCCTTCACCGTCGTACAGTTCCAGGCTTCCCATCGCCTTCAAATTCAGCTTATGCGGCGACACCGACTGAGGCGGCTGATCGCTCGCTCTTAGCTCTGCTTGGTCCAAAGGCGCCGCCGCTCTTCTCGCCGCTTTCTTCCGAAGCGTTTCGTACCGCTCAATCGTTTTGCGCAGCCGGTCTTTCGCAACAGGCTTCAGCAAATAGCCGATCGCATTTTTGTCGAAAGCCTCAAGCGCATATTGGTGGTACGCGGTCACGAAGACGATTTCGGCTTCGGGGCAGCGCCCGCTCAGCAGCTCTCCCGCTGCGAGCCCGTTCATTCCAGGCATCTCGATATCCAGAAAAATCAAATCCGGCTTCAGCGACTCCGCCTGATCCACCGCTTCAAACACTTTGCCGAATTTTCCGACGACCTCGACGCCCCCGATCTCTCGGAGCAATATTTCCAGAACGTCGAGGGCAATCTCTTCATCGTCTATCAACAGCGCTCTTAGCATAGATTCCCTCCGGTATATGCAGCTTGACCTGCGTGCCGCGCCCGGCCAGACTGCGATACTCCAATTTCCCTCCGTACAGCATCTGCAGCCGCCTGTTCACGTTGCGAATGCCGACGCCGCCCGCTTGTCCTTTATCCAACGCATCCAGCGTCTGCTCGTCCATACCGACGCCGTCGTCTTCCACCAGAATTTGCACGGAGTTCTCGTTACGGCTAACGATAATATTCAGAATGCCTCCCTCGGGCTTAGGCCCGATGCCGTGTCGGACGGCATTCTCTACGATCGGCTGCAGCGTAAGGGGAGGCAGCATGCAACTGCTCCCTTCTTCAATCTGATAGCAGACCCGCAGCCGATCGCCGAAACGAAGCTGCTCGATGGCAAGATAAGCTTTGACTAATTCCAGCTCTCTCTCCAATTCCACTCGTTGTCCCTGAAAAACGAAGGTGAACTTCGCCCGCAAATACGTCGTCAGGTGATGTATCGTCTCCCTGAGCTTGTCTACGTCCTTATAGCTAAGTCCAACTAGCGCATTCATGCTGTTATAGAGAAAATGGGGCGTGATCTGAGCCTGGAGAAAATCCATCTCCCTTCGTACCGCTTGCTCGGATGAATTCTTCATCGCAAGCAAGGACTGGGCCCTCGCCTTCAGCTCGGCCAGCTCGAACGGCTTCTGCAAAATATCGTTCGCCCCCGCGGCAAACGAAGCCATCGTATCGCCGGTCTGCCCCGATGCGGTGAGCATTAGCACCGGAAGCTCCGCCAAGCCGTGCAGCGTTCGAATCTCCCGGCACACGTCGAGCCCGGAAAGCCCCGGCATCATGAGATCGAGCAGCACCAGATCGGGTTTCGGATGACGCAGCAGCGCAGCAAGCGCCTCCTCCCCGCCGCCGACCGCCGTGTATCCATAGCCCATGGCCGACGCCGCATGGATCAAAATTTTCAGATTGGAGGGCTCGTCGTCTACGATCAAAATATGAAATTGCTGACCCGGTTCGTGATGCGTCATCCCGGAGAGGCCGGGGAACGCGGGCATCTCCGGCTCGGCAGTCGCAGCGGCAGCCTCCTCCGCTCCGGCATCGATAGGCAACGTAAACGTAAACTTCGAGCCGACTCCAACCTCGGATTCAATCTCGAGCCTTCCTCCCTGCAGCTCCGTCAATTGCTTGGAAATGCTCAGTCCAAGGCCTAGGCCCGAATCAAGAGCTTTGCCCTGTCCCTCCTTGTATTGAAAGAACGGCTCGAACAGGCCGGGCAAAATTTCCCGGGGAATGCCGTTCCCCGTATCGGTCACCGAGATCGCCAGCTCTCCGCCGCGCCGTTCCGCCGTCACCCGCACAGTGCCCTTTTCCGTATATTTCAGGCCGTTCTCCATTAAATTGTGCAAGATCTGTCTAAGCCGGTTTTCGTCCGCCCTCACCAGCGGAAGAGTCGACGGGAGCGCATTGACCAGCTTGACGTCCCGGTTGGTCGAAGCAATGGAGAGCGTCTCGATGACGAAGCGCACCGACATCGCCACGTCAACCAAAGTCGGTTGGATAACGAGCTGACCGTGACGTATCCGATTCAAATCCAGAATATCGTGCACCAGACCCGAGAGCCGGCGTCCCAGAAGATGCAGCATTCGTATGTTCTCGCGCTGCTCCTCCTGCAACGGCGCGTCCCGATCGTCCAGCAGCGCTTGCGATAAATTCACGATGCCGTGAAGCGGCGTTCGCAGCTCGTGCGACGTTTTCGCCAAAAATTCGTCCTTCTGGCGATCGTACTGGAGCAGTTGCGCCGTTAAGCGCTCGCTCTTCCGAACGGCCGTCTGCAGCCGGTCCGACATAAGAAAGGCTTGCGAAAAGACGAGCAGCAGCGGGGTCACAATCATGTAATACGGATTGTCCAACGCCAGATGATATCGGGTTTGCCCGTAAATCCAAGTGACGATCAGGAAAAAGCTGCCCAACAGCATATAATAGCTGTCATGCGGACTGCGGCGATGATTGCGAAAAATCGCATAAATGATCAATCCGAGAGCGACGATCTGCAGCGCGAACGCAGTTGGCCAGAAGATGGACAAATAACGGCTGGGAACAACCATAAACAGCGCTACGTAGACAAAGCCGAACTTGCACAGCCATAAATAGAGGGAGTTGTTCTTCTCGCCCAGATAGCGATAGACATACAGCCCGAAAAACACGAACGTCAAATAGGCAAACAAGAAGATCAGCTTCTGCAGCAAAGGGAAGGAGAGGCCCGGAACGAGCGCGGTAGCCAAAATTTCGTTATCGATTGAAAAAAACAGCCCCGTCGACAAGCAGAACAAACAAAAATGCATCAGGTGCCGCTCTTGGCGCCATTGTTTAAACATTCCGACGTAATACAACCCGAAGACAAACATCGTCGTCACGAGAATCATGTCGGCCAGACGGGAATGATCGCGGCGGTTCATCACGTCTCCGGTCAGGCCGAACTCCGGCGCTTGCACCAGCCCGCCTTCGATAAACTGAAAGCTTGCAACCTGAATGACGATCTCCACCGTTTCGTCCCTTGCCGCGGCCGTCCCGAAAAATGGAAGGTTGCTCGGAACGAATTGCTCCTCGTTCAGCGCCGGACGGCCATTGCCCCCTAGATCCTCCCCATTCATAAACACACGGCTGGACAAGCGGATTTTCTTCGCCCGCAAACTAAACGATTCCGACTCGCCCACATGTACGAGCAGACGGTATGTACCTGCGCCGTAGCCGTCCTGACCTTTCGATCCGACCATTCCCTTCCAATTCCCCGGAACTTCGGCGAGCTTCCTTTGCCCCTTCAGGCGAGCCGCGCCATCTCCGCGAAAGTCTTCCGGCCGCAGCAGCATTCCTTCATAGAACTCCCATTCGCCGCTCAATGGAATAATCCCGCGTTCGCCATAGTTCCAGCCGGACGAGTCCAGCACTCCGTCTTTCGCCTCGGGATACTCTGCCAGCGGATTAAGCCAAGTAAACATATTAATACCCGTTACGAAGACGAACAGGAAAATAGTCCCCAGCAATATCGTCAATGATTTGTTCATGCCTCCATCATATAACAATCGGGGAGCGGATTCGATCCTCTTTTTGCGACTCGCGCGAACGATTTACTCTGCAGGGGAGGAGGACTATACTTAATCAGGCAGGCAAGTTCGGTGTTGTCTTGGTTCAGAAAGGAGAGGTAGCCGATATGTCTCGAAAAATATTGGTGTTAACTGCCGTTGAGGCGGAAAAAGATGCAGTGGTAAGGGGACTGCGCGGAAACTCGAATGTCGAGGTGACGGTTGCCGGCGTCGGGCCGGCCGCCGCGGCAGCGAGCACGGCGCTCGCGCTCGCCGGGAAGGACGCGGATTACGGACTCGTCGTCAGCGCCGGAATCGCGGGCGGCTTTGCGAACGTCGCGCCAATCGGGTCGATCGTCGTCGCCAGCGAATCGGTCGCAGCCGATCTTGGAGCCGAAACCCCGGAAGGCTTCGCTGGAGTGGACAAGCTGGGCTTCGGCACAAATCGGGTGGGTGCGGACGCCGCGCTCGCCTCGCGGCTTACGAATTCGCTTCGCAGCTCGGGAATTCCGACGCATTGCGGTCCCGTCTTGACGCTGTCGACGGTGACGGGAACAGCCGAGACGGCGGAGCTGTTGGCAGCGAGAGTTCCGGGAGCGGCCGCCGAAGCGATGGAAGGCTACGGCGTTGCCGAGGCGGCGAGCCGCTTCGGCATTCCCTTCATGGAAATACGGGCCATCTCCAACGCGGTCGGACCGCGCGACAGAGCCGCATGGCGCATCGGCGAAGCCCTTGCTGCGCTGGAATCGGCCAGCACACATCTCGAGGAGGTACTATCGTTATGAAAATCGCTTATTCGCCATGTCCCAACGACACGTTCGTTTTCCACGCGCTTGTTCACGGTCTTGTACCGGGAGCGCCGAAATTCGAAGTCACTTATGCCGACATCGACATTACGAACCGTCTTGCCGCAAGCTCGGACGAGCTCGACATTCTGAAAATTTCTTACGCCGCTTTGCCGTGGGCGCTGCCTGAATACAGACTGGTGCCATGCGGCGGAGCGCTGGGCAGAGGCTGCGGACCGCTCGTGCTCAAAGCCGGAGCGAACGACTCGTCCCCATCGGCGGAAGCTGACGGCGCGGCGCTGTCCGGAAAACGGGTAGCCGTCCCGAGCGAGCGCTCCACGGCATACTTGCTGTTCAGGCTATGGGCGGCTCGGCACGTACCGGGAGGCGTAGGCGAAATCGTCGTCATGCCGTTCCACGAAATCATGCCTGCCGTTCGCGACGGTCGGATCGATGCCGGGCTGGTCATTCATGAAGCTCGCTTTACTTACCAGGAATACGGCCTGTCGCAAATCGTCGACTTGGGCAGCTGGTGGGAGAGCGATACCGGTCTGCCGATTCCGCTCGGCGCGATCATTGCCCGTCGCTCCCTGGACCTGCAGCAGATTCGCGATTGGATTCAAGCATCCGTCGCTTATGCTTGGCGGCATCCTGAAGCTTCCCGAGATTACGTCATGGAGCATGCGCAGGAGATGGATCCGCGGGTAGCCAAATCGCACATCGACCTGTACGTCAACGAATTTACAGCCAATCTGGGGGACGACGGCCTGGCTGCCGTAACTACGCTGCTGCAACGGGCCATGGAGGAAGACCTCGTGCCGAAGATGGATCTAGACAAGCTTCGTTCCTAGGGCGTGTCTGAATACTCCGAGGGTAGCAGATTTTGCCGAATTTTCGTTCCATGCAAGGAACTTTTGTGAAGGCGTACCGGGGGTACGTCAAGCAAAAGTGACGCACCAGGCGGTGAAAGATGCCCCTGAGCGGGTTTTCAGACACGCCCTAACAAAAAAGTCGCGCTGCTTCCCTGAACTTGTCGTTCGGGAGACGCGCGACTTTTTTATTAAAAGAAGCTGTTGACCAGAAGGCCTGTCGTCGGAATTTGCAGATAGGATTGCATCGTCGACTGATAGGAGGCGAATTGCTGCAAGGCCATCATATTCTTGTTCAGCAGACCGCTGGCCGGCACGTCCTGGAAACGCGCGGCTTCCTTCTCCAGTCCTCTGGCGATTCCGCCCAGCGCCCGCGCCGCTCGCTGGGGATCCGCGCTCAAGCTTGCCTGAAGCGTCTTCTCGTCCAGCCGCAGCGTGCCGTCGCTGTTTTTGCGAATGCCGATCGCTCCGTATTCAGAGCCGCTTACCGCTCCGTCAAAGCTTTTGCGGATGAGCGGATTCACGTAGCCCGCAGCGTCCTTCAGCCGATTTATCGTTTCATTATAATTGTCGATCAGCTTATTCGCCTGCTCCAATGCTTTCTTACTATCGACTCGCACATCTATCGTAGCGGCCGATTCCGTCGTTTGGAGCAGCGTGGCGGTCGCTTTGCCTTTTTCAAGATCGATCGCGTTCGATTGGGACGACTGGGCCGCGGCGCCATTCACCGAATACGAGGCGTTCTCCGCCTGCTCCTTCACTGCGGAAATTCCCGACCATGCGGCGGCGTTGCCCGTCTCGTCCGTCACCGTAAAAGAATTGTCCGTACCCGTTCGATCGCCGGAAAGCTCCAATCTGGTCGTGCCGCTCTGCTGATCCGTTACAAGCTTGGCGGTGACGCCCGTCTTGGCTCCGTTGATCGCGTCGCGAAGCTTGCTTAGCGCCTGCTCGTTCGTATCCGTGTCCGCAATGTTCGCCGACACCGTCTTCTCCCGGCCGCCGATCGACAGCTTCAGGCTCTGTACGCCGCTCTGCAGCCCTGTCGCCTGATCGTCGCGCGCCATCTGCGTTCCGGCGTTCTTCTGCGCGGATGCAAGAGAATAAACCTGTACGCGATACGACTGTGCCGAAGCGCCGTCCTTCGCTTGGACCGAAATTGCCGAGGGGTTCGAAGATGTCGTCTCTCTTGCCTGAAAGGGCAAGTCCGTCTTACGGCTTAGCCCTTGCGCCGATTGCTGAAGCTTGCCCGCCGACTCCAGAAAATCGGCAATGCCCGCGGCCGCCTTCTTGACGTATTCCTGATAAGGCGTAGCTTGAGCCCACATTCCGGTCGATTGACGGTATCCGGCTTGCTGAAATGGAGAATACATATAAGGGGAAACCGGTTTTAAAGCTTGGACGGAGTTCATTGCCGAGTAGATCATCTCAATTCTCTCCCTTCATTAAGTTATATCCGTTCAATACCCATCTATGGCTAACTATAACACCCTCCTCGAATTTGCACAATTATCCAGTTGACAAAGTATAGAAGCAGATCATGCGCGGGAACCTAATCTTTATGAGGTCAAACGAGGATCGATCTATTTTATAGATCATTCCTATGCACAATAATGACTATTTCCGAACATAAAAATGCATTAGAATGGTATCAGGTGCGCACATAGCGTCATGGCACCCGTGTATGACTAACATGAATGCAGAGGGATGCACAATGTCAGTAGACAATGGAAATTTGCAAGAATTATGGAAGCAGTTTTTTGGCCCCAATCTCGGTTACGTCCAAGAGCAGTACGACATCTATCTTCAAAACCCGGAAGCGGTAAGTCCCCAGTACCGCGAGCTATTCGCCCAATACGGCGCTCCGCCTCGCTTAGACGATCCCGCAGCCTCCCCGGCCAACGCGCCGCAGACTGCCGGCGGATCGATCGCACTCGACGCCAATTTGCTTAAAAAAGCTATCGCAGCCGGTCAACTGGCTTGGAATATACGTTCGTTCGGCCATTTGGCCGCCGACATCGACCCGCTGGGACTCAGTCCGAAAGCCAATACGGAAATGATTGAGCCCGCTACTTACGGCCTTACCGAGGCCGATCTGAAGCAGCTCCCGCCCGATTGCATATGGGAAGACGCTCCTTATCCTCTGAACAACGCCTGGGAGGCCGTGCAGAAGCTGCTGCAGGTATACACCGGCCCGATCGCTTTCGATTTCGGCCACGTCCACGTCGAAGAGGAACGGAAGTGGCTCAGCCAACGAGCCGAGTACGTTATCCCGTCCACGAAGCTGCTCGCGTCCGAACGCGAATCGCTGCTAAGAAAGCTGTTTGAAGCGGAGCAGTTCGAAGATTTCCTTCAGCGCACTTTTGTCGGTCAGAAGCGTTTTTCCGCCGAAGGTATCGAATCGCTCGTTCCGTTAACCGACGAGATTGTACATGAGCTTACCAATGACGGCGCCCGCCATATCGCCATGGGAATGGCGCATCGCGGTCGTCTTAACGTGCTTGCTCACGTTTTGGGCAAGCCTTACAGCGCCATCTTCGCCGAGTTCCATCATGCGCCGAACAAAAATCTCAATCCGGCGGAAGGTTCGCTCAGCATCAACTACGGCTGGACCGGAGACGTGAAGTATCATCTCGGAGCCAATCGTTCGATCACTTCCGGGGAAACCGCGGAAACCCGCATTATTCTCGCCAACAACCCGAGCCACTTGGAATACGTCAACCCGGTTGTAGGCGGCTTCGCCCGCGCGGCTCAAGAAGACCGCTCCGCTCCGGGTTATCCTGTATTGAAGCTCGAACAAGCGGCGTCTATTCTTATTCATGGCGATGCCGCGTTTATCGGCGAAGGCATCGTCGCGGAAACGCTGAACTTCAACAATATTAAAGGCTATACATGCGGCGGAACGATCCATATTATCGCCAACAACCGGATCGGATTTACGACCGAAAGCCAAGACTCCCGTTCGACGCATTATGCGAGCGACTTGGCCAAAGGCTTCGAAATCCCGATTATCCACGTGAATGCCGACGAGCCGGATGCGGTTATCGCAGCGGCGCGAATGGCCAGTGAATACCGGACGCTGTTCAAGAAGGATTTCGTTATCGATCTGATCGGCTACCGTCGCTACGGCCACAACGAGACGGACGATCCGGAAACGACCCAGCCTCTTATTTATAAGAAGGTCAGAGCTCACGCCAACGTCGCCCGCTTGTACGGAGAGAAATTGGCTCGCGAAGGCGTTCTGTCCGAGGAAGCCGTCGAGCAAATCAAGCGCGACGTGCAGAACAGGCTGAAGGACGCCTATGAGCAAATGAAGGGCAAGGAAGGCGGCTCCCCGGTGCGCGCTTCGCATCCTCCGGAATTCTCGCTCGACGCGCCGAAGCCCGTAACCGCCGTGCCGATGGATAAGCTGCGCAGCATCAACACAGGTTTGCTGCAATTCCCGGAAACGTTCACCGTATACGGCAAGCTCAAGCGGATTCTCGAACGCCGCGCAGACGCGCTGAACGAGGGCGAGAAGGTCGATTGGAGCCATGCCGAGACGCTTGCTTTCGCTTCGATTCTCGCCGACGGTACGCCTATTCGTCTTAGCGGACAGGATGCGGAGAGAGCGACGTTCGCTCACCGCAACCTTGTGCTGCACGATACGGAAACCGGAGATACGTTCTGCCCGCTGCACGCGATTCCCGAGGCGAAGGCTTCGTTCGCCATCCATAACAGCCCGTTGTCGGAAGCCGGCGTACTTGGATTGGAATACGGCTATAATGTGTTCGCCCCGGAAACGATGGTGATCTGGGAAGCGCAGTTCGGCGACTTCGCCAACTCGGCGCAAGTGCTGATCGATCAGTTTATATCGGCAGGCCAATCGAAATGGACGCAGCGTTCCGGCTTGACGATGCTGCTTCCTCACGGCTATGAAGGCCAAGGGCCGGAGCACTCCAGCGCAAGGCTTGAGCGCTTCCTGCAGCTGTCGGGCGAAGAAAACTGGACGGTCGCTTACTTGTCGAGCGCGGCCCAATACTTCCATCTGCTGCGTCGGCAAGCCTCGATCCTCAATACGGATCAAGCTCGTCCGCTCGTGCTGATGGCTCCAAAAAGCATGATTCGTAATCCTTACGTCGCTTCGTCTGCGGCAGAGCTGAGCGAAGGAACGTTCCAGACCGTGCTCGAGCAGCCCGGACTCGGCAGCCAACCGGATAAAGTGGAGCGTCTCGTGCTTTGCACGGGCAAGGTCGCCATCGACTTGGCCGAAGAGCTCTCCAAGACGCCGGATACGAATCGCGACTGGCTGCACATTGTTCGCGTAGAGCAGTTGTACCCGTTCCCGAAACAAGAGCTTAAGGCGATCATCAGCCGCTTCCCGAACTTGTCCGAAATGCTCTGGGTTCAGGAAGAGCCGAAAAATATGGGCGCGTGGGGCTACATCGAGCCTCGTCTGCGCGAGCTTGTCGATAACGTCAAAGTATCCGTTACTTATAACGGTCGTCCGAAGCGCTCGAGCCCGGCAAGCGGCTATCAACAAATCCATACGTTCGAACAACAGTTCATTATCAACCAAACTTTGGTCCAGAAGAAAAAAACGAAATCCGCAGTTAAATCCGGGAGGTAACTTCAATGCATGACATTCTTGTACCGGCGATGGGCGAATCCATTACGGAAGGAACGATCTCGAAATGGCTCGTTAAAGTTGGAGACAGCGTCAAACAAGGCGACCTCCTGCTTGAGCTGGAAACCGACAAAGTCAACCTGGAAATCAGCGCTGAACAGGACGGCGTAATTTCCGAGATTTTGGCCAACGAAGGCGACACTGTCAAAATCGGCGATCCGGTTGGCAGAATCGGCGCAGCAGGCGCCGCGCCGGCTGCTGCAGCTCCGGCAGCAGCTCCAGCGCAAGAGCAAGCGGCTGCGCCTGTTGCAGCTCCCGCTTCGGCCCCTGCAGCCGTCCCTTCTTCGAACGAAGGCAGCAGCGCAACTCTGGCTACGCCGGCGGCGCGCAAGCTGGCTCGCGAGAAGGGCATCGACCTGAACGCGGTACCTGCTCGCGATCCGATCGGCCGTATTCACGCCAGCGACGTCGCTTCGGCAGGAACTGCTGCCGCTCCGCAAGCCGCGCCGGCCGCTCCAGCAGCGATCGACAAGCCGACTTCCAACGCCAACAAGCCGGAAGAACGCAAGCGCATGTCCCGTCGTCGCATGACGATCGCCAAGCGTCTGGTCGAAGCGCAGCATACGGCAGCTATGCTGACGACATTTAACGAAGTCGACATGAGCGCGATTATGGAAATTCGCAAGCGTCGTAAAGACTCTTTCAAGGAGAAGCACGAGGTCGGCCTCGGCTTCATGTCCTTCTTCACGAAGGCTGTCGTTGGCGCGCTTAAGGCGTTCCCTCACCTGAACGCGGAAATCAGCGGCGACGACATCATCGTCAAGAAATATTACGATATCGGCATCGCCGTGTCGGCGAAAGAAGGCTTGGTCGTTCCGGTCGTTCGGGATGCCGACCGTCTCGGCTTCGCGGAAATCGAGCGCTCGATCGTGCAACTGGCTGGCAAGGCCCGCAACAATACGCTGGAATTGTCCGAGCTGCAAGGCGGCACGTTCACCATTACGAACGGCGGCACCTTCGGGTCCTTGCTGTCGACGCCGATTTTGAACGCACCGCAAGTCGGCATTCTCGGCATGCACAAAATCCAGCTTCGCCCTGTCGCGATCGACGCAGAGCGCATGGAGAACCGTCCGATGATGTACATCGCACTCTCCTACGACCACAGAATCGTCGACGGCGCAGAGGCTGTTCAATTCCTGGTCAAAATCAAAGAAATGCTTGAAGATCCGGAAACGCTGCTGCTTGAAGGCTAATTCACAGATCTCCGCATAAATAACAAAAACGGCTGCTGCTCGCGCTGCTCATCCCTTCAGGGACGGCTTCGGCGATAGCGGCCGTTTTCTTATTGTGCTCCCTTAGTGGGGGTCGGATTGGCGGGAGTGTTCGAGTACCTCGGGGTCCCTCGAACAATTGAGCTTGCATAGGTTCAGATTTGAAATGTATTGCGCATATACCGGCGGGTTATAAAGAGGACTGATCTAAGAAGCCTTCATCTTGCAGACTGTACAAACTTACTCTCATTTCGCGCGCTTGAGCCGATCGATCTCCAGCTCCGTTCTGCCTACTCGCCCTGCCAAATATTCGACATCTTCTTTCGTAGCGAGCGTCTCAAGCTTTCCATTGATGGTTTCGAGCAGGGCAACGATGTCATCGTTGGATTCGGCTTCAATTCGATCCAACTGACTCTTAATTTCGCCCAGTTTGCCGTCCATTTCGTTAAACCTGTTGTCAACTTCGTTAAACCTGTTGTCAATTCTGTTAAATCTGTCGTCAACTTCATTAAACCTGTTGTCAATTCTGTTAAATCTGTCGTCAACTTCATTAAACCTGCTGTCAATCCCGTCAAATCGCTGATTGACCTCTTTCGCAAACGTTACCTGATTTTCCTTCACGGATTTCAGTTCGCCTTGAATCGACTCCAGTATCACTTTCAGCTCTTGATCCACGGTAGCTTTCCCTCCTTTCCTGATGGATAGCTCCATTGTATCAAATCCGCGGAAGGTTGGCATCTCGTTTTCGGACAAGCCGCTCGGGCTTACCGAGAAGGCGAAGGAGTCGGATTCGAGGCGCCTAAAAGCACCTCTTCCGCGGAGCGACGGGGACTAGGAAGCCCTCGGCTGATGGGATAACCTAGACGGAAGGTGAACACTCCCTCGTATCCGGGCTTGTTTACAAGACGAGCCAATTCCCGGCCGAATACCGGTTCAATGCCAAGCTGCAGCTCGCGATCCCGTCGCTCATGCGGCTGGTTTAACGGCTGTGCCGCCAGGCCGTTTGCGGCCGTCCACAGATGCATTCTCTGCCACAGTCTGCCCGCCTGCATCAATTGCACGCGATCCGTCTGATCCTTGATCGCGATTGTACCGAAGGCCGACGCCGTAGCGACATAAGTATTTTCCGTCGCCTTCATCCAATAGTCGTTGGACGTTTGCTCGGATACGGGGAAAAGCTTGCCGATAAAGCGCGTAAAGGACGAATTGCCCGTTGCATCCATGGTAGGGCCATCCTTGTGCCTCTGAATTTCGCCCCAGTCGTTCCGAAACCATCGATGACTGTCCGCAGACTGATTCCGATCGCTTGCGACCGCTTCCGTAGCGCCGACGATCAGCTTGCCCATTTCCCTCCTGCCGGCATCGTCGGCAAACCAGACGATACGAGCGTCATCCTGCACATCGGTCAGCTTTTCCAGCTCACTCATAACCGAATCCTCTACCGGCTTCTCCGAGTCGTACGCCGCGCGATTCGTGTGACGATTACCAATCGCCCGGTACAGCTCGGAAGGCTCTTCCAGCCCTTCCTCAAGCGATATTCCCGCGACATGAATCCGCTCCAATCCGCCGGAATACAGCTTAATACTCGGCTGATATCCGTATGCCCGGGCAGCCAGTGCGGCATTCTCGACGGCGCAGCCCAGACTGATATACATTTCCCTCAACCAAGGATCGATCGTTCCGATGTTGCGGGAGACGTCCGCAAACAAATCGATCGAGCGGTCTCCGATGCGATACAGCCAAGGCTGCGTGTTGTGCGCATTCGCGGCCAGCACCGCCGCCCGGACGATGCGAAGCAGCGGCAAGTCTCCTTCCTCCACGTTCTCCCACGTATGCCAAGGCTCGTACGCCGGCCCGGTTCCCGTAGAGAACGCCCCCTGCTTCACGGCATGCGTTACACCCCCTACCGATACCAATGCTGCGACTGCAGCTGCCCCTTTCAGAAAACTTCTACGCGACATCATCGTCATTTCCCCGTCTCCCCCTCCGCCAAATAAGGTCCTAGAATCGTCCAGATCAGCTCTAGTCCCTCTCCGAAACTCCGAGCGTCTACAGCCTCCCCGTTCATCTCCAGAAAGGCCAGCCAGTTGTTCGCCACGATCCAACACGCTGTAACCAGCTTGCGCACGTCTGCGAAACCTTCCGGAAACCGCAAGACGCCGTCAACGACGAACCGGTGCGCGAACCGCTCCTGTTCCGCCATCCGACTCTCCGTCATGCGAATATGCTTCTGCTTAAGCCGCTCGTCCGCCTGCAGCAGCGCGACCGCTTCCCGATAGAAGAAGCGGTACTGCCACAAAATTTCGAAGTTTCGCAGCAGCCGATCATGCAGCGTTTGTCTCGTGACGGGTTCGTCCGGCAGCTCCCATACGGGGTTCCACTCCGCATACATCCGGTCGAGGATGGCTTCGATGATTTCCTCTTTATTTTTGTAGTGATAATACAGGTTTCCCGGGCTCATATGGGCCGCGGCGGCGATATGATTCGTCGAAACTTTGCCTGTCCCTTGCTCGTTGAATAAAACCGCCGCCGCTTGCACGATGCGTTCCTTGGCGTTCAAACCTTCCCACCGCCCACAATTAGAGTATTTACTCTAATTTAAGCGAAAATAAGACGGTTTGTCAATTGTTACCGAATTAAAATGACAAGTTCTACTCCATCCTCTCCCTTAGCCTAACCGGAATCCAAATCTCGCTCCGGTAAGTCGGCGAGGAAGTGTCCGGACTTTCGTTCCAGAGCACCTCCGGGCCGACAGCCAGCTCATAGCTGGACGACGGGAACCATTCGGAATAGATTCGGCCCCATACGTTCTGCAGCGCGGCGGGAAACGGACCGACCGCCTCGAACACGGCCCACGTAGAAGCCGCCACCTCCAACTGCGCCCAGCGCTCCCCACAATCCTCCGTCGTCGCCACTCCGATATAATGGTCGAGCTCGCCCCGCTCTTCCATTCTCCCTTCGGAAAAGTTGGCCGAAGCGCTGATCATCCCACGCGGTTCCACGTTCGAGAGCTGCTTAAGCTCCGCAATCCCTTCCCCATCCAAACTCTGCGCCAACGCCGCAATATCCGGGTTAACCCCCTGAAAAACGATGGGAACCCGCTTCATAACGCCGACAAGACGAAAAGCTTCCTTTTCCACGATCCGATAATGCATGGCATCTCCTCCTCCTACAGTTAGCTGGAAGGTAAGGCGGGGATACGCTTTGAGCGTCCGGCTGCCGCTGCGGGCTTCCGACGGCGTCATGCCGTGAACCGTCTGGAACGCTCTGGCGAACGCATCTGCGGAGCTGTAGCCATACTTTACCGCGACGTCCAATACTCTCTCTCCGCTCCCGATCAGCTCAAGCCCGGCAAGCGTCAGCCGCCTGCGGCGAATGTATTCCGACAGCGATACACCGGCCAAGGACGAGAACATCCGCTTAAAATGATATTCCGAACAATAAGCCCGCCTGGCAACTTCCTGATAATCGATCTCCTCCGCCAGCCGATCCTCGATATAGCCGAGCGCCGCGTTCATGCCCTCCAGAAAATTCATCTTGAGCGCCTCCTTCCTAAATATAGCCTAACAAAAGCCGCAGCCGCCCATCCGACTTTTCGTGCCCCGTTTTGCAGGTTCTCTCCCGTTAAGCCTGCCGCGAGCAAACTCCCAATTGCTGCTGTATGCGTTTTCTTGTTAAGATAAGTCTATCAACGCCCCTGCCATCGGCAGACGGATGCGACGCGGAGACGAGGGATGACCAAGTGGGAACGACCAAACATACCGGAAGAATTAAGCTGCCCGGCAGACCCGATCCGAAGCTGTGGGTCAGCAAAGTGCCGTTCGGACTGGGAAAAATAAAGCCTAAGCATATTCGCGACACGGTGAAGGTGATGTGGGACAATCGCGACAACCTCCCCTATGCGTATCGGATTTTGACCCGGGGCGTGTGCGACGGGTGCGCATTGGGAGTGGCGGGCCTGTACGACCAGACGTTAACCGGCCCGCATCTGTGCACGACACGGCTTAACGTGCTGCGGCTGAACACGATGCCCGCGATGAAGCCCGAGACGCTGCACGCCGACATCGACGAGCTGCGGAAGCTAGACAGCGCTCAGCTTCGCAAGCTGGGCCGCATCCCGTACCCGCTCGTTCGGCGCAACGGAGAACGAGCTTTCCGCCGCGCCACATGGGAAGAAGCCATGGAGCGAATCGCAGGCAAAATTCGCTCCATCGACCCGAAGCAGCTCGCCTTCTACCTTACCGCGCGCGGCATTACGAACGAGTCTTACTATGCAGCGGCGAAGGCGGCTCGATACATCGGCACGAACAATATCGACAACGCCTCGCGGATTTGCCATTCCCCTTCGAAGACGGCGCTGAAGCGATCGCTCGGCATCGGCGCTTCAAGCTGCAATTACAAGGACTGGATCGGCACCGACGTGCTCGTCTTCTGGGGCAGCGTCGCGGCGAACAACCAGCCGGTATCGACCAAATACATGTATGCGGCCAAGCGCAAAGGAACCAAAATCATCGTCATCAATCCTTACCGCGAGCCTGCGATGGAAGGCTACTGGATCCCTTCGATCGCGGAATCCGCCCTGTTCGGAACGAAGCTGGCCGACGACTTCTACCAGGTCAATATCGGCGGAGACATCGCTTTTATGAACGGCGTGATGAAGACGTGGTTCGAGATGGAGGCGGAGAAACCGGGCTCGGCGATCGATCATGCATTCGTCCGCGAGCATGCGTCAGGCTATGAGGAGCTGCGATCGCACGTAGACAAACAAGACTGGGAGACGCTTGAGCGCTCCTCCGGCTTATCGCGCGAGCGAATCGGCCAGTTCGCCCGGCTGTTGGCGGCCTCGCATTCCGGCATCTTCGTCTGGAGCATGGGGCTGACGCAGCATCGCTTCGGCACCGACAACGTCTCGCAGGTCGCCAATCTGGCGCTGCTGCGCGGCTTCCTCGGACGCGAGCATTGCGGCGTCATGCCGATTCGCGGCCATAGCGGCGTGCAAGGCTCCGGCGAGATGGGCGCCGACCCGTTCAGCTTGCCCGGCGGAGAGTTCGCCGGCACGGACATCGGGCGGATCGAGAAGCTGTGGGGCTTCGAGCTGCCCAAGTGGCAGGGCGATATCGTCGGCGTCTCGCTGGAGAATGCGCTGCTGCCGGACGACCACGAGCGCAGACTGAAGCTGTTCTACACGTCCGGAGGCAACTTCCTCGAAACGATGCCCGAGCCGGACTTCGTCAGAAGCTGCCTCGAAAACGTCGAGCTGCGCGTGCACCAGGACATCGTGTTCAATACCTCCACCTTGGCCGACGCGCGCGAAGAGGTGTGGGTGCTGCCCGCGATGACGCGCTACGAGCAGCCGGGCGGCGGAACGTCGACGTCTACGGAGCGCATCGTTTATTTCTCGCCGGAGATTCCCGGTCCGCGAATGCCGGAAGCCCGGCCGGAGTGGTCGATCTATGGCGAACTGGCTTTGCGGGTCAAGCCGGCAACGGAAGGCCAAGCCGCAGGAGCCGCGTTTAAGGACGCGGCAAGCATTCGTGCGGAGATTGCGCTGGCCGCGCCGAACTACGCCGGGATCGAACGACTGGAAAAGCAGGGAGACGTGTTCCAATGGGGCAACGCCTGGCTGTGCGAAGGCGGCGTCTGTCCGACGGAGGACGGCCGGGGACGGCTGCTGCCGATCGAGCTGCCCGAGCTGCGCAAACCGGAGGGACGGTTCTATGCGACGACAAGACGCGGCAAGCAGTTTAATTCGATGGTATACGGGGAGATCGATCCGTTTAACGGAGCGGATCGCTACGATGTGCTCATGAACGCCGAGGACGCCGCGCAGCTTCATCTTCGCACGGGCGACGCGATTGTCGCCTACAATCGGTACGGCGTTTTTCACGGGCGGGCCAAGTCCGCCGACATTGCTCCCGGCAACATCGAGCTGTACTGGCCGGAAGGGAACGTGCTGCTGCCCAAAGGCGTTTACGAGCCTTATGCCGGCATTCCGGAATACAACGCGGCCGTTATCGTCGAGAAGGCGGACACGTATCATGCGCTGAAGGATACTCGTTACGTCGAACGAAGAATTGCCGAATTGGAGCTTGAGGTGCCGGAATGAGCGAACATCGCGAGGAGACAAGAGAGGAAACAAAACCGGAAGCGGAAAACCGCTCCAGCATCGCATGGCGAACGCTCAGACTGAGCGGCGGGGATATCGAGGAAAAGGAGGACGAGATCGCGGCGGAGTTCCCGCTGACGATCCGGCTGGATGGAGAGGAGTTTGCGACATTGGTCTGCTCGCCGGACGACTTGGCGGATCTCGTCTTCGGCTTTCTAGCCTCCGAAGGCGTTATCCGCGAGGCAGACGATATCCGCAACTGGTCTCTCGACGAGCAGCGCGGCTTCGCCTACGTCGAGCTGCAGCGGCCGCAATCCACGGCCAAGGAACTGCATTCCAAACGAATTATCGGCTCCTGCTGCGGCAAGAGTCGACAGTTTTATTTTCACAACGATGCCCGTACAGCCAGAACGATAACCGGAGGAGCCGCAATCCCGGCCGAGCGCTGCTTTGAGCTGATGAGCAGACTCCAAGCCAGCTCGGCGGGCTTCCATCTGACCGGCGGCATCCACCATGCGGCGCTGTGCGACGAGACAGGCGACGGCCTCGTCGTGCGCGCCGACATCGGCCGCCACAACGCGCTCGACAAGCTGTTCGGCCACTGCCTGCGCCGCGGTCTGTCGACAAAGCGGCGCATCATCGCCTTCAGCGGGCGGCTCTCCTCCGAGGTCGTGTTGAAGGCGGCGAAGATCGGCTGCCCGATTCTGCTGTCCAAGTCCGCGCCGACCGATCTCGCCCTGCGCCTCGCCGACGATCTGGGCATCACCTGCGTCGGCTTCATCCGCGCGGACTCGTTAAACGTGTATACGCATCCGCAGCGGATCGTCATGCCTATGTAAAGTTGAACCAATGAAGGGGAGGCCCATTTCATTGCAAAAGGGATGGTTTTGCCGACTTCAGACAGGTTGTTTTGGGCTGCTTGGATCAATAAGAACGATAGAGGTAAGCAGCCCAAAGCCAAAACTCGCGGCAAAACCATTCCCTTTCTCCATTCCATTGGGTCCTTTCTTCGATGTATATTTGGTTCAACTTACGCAGCTAATAGCTTATCAGAGTCGCCAGCGCCCCGGGGCTTCCCGCATAAGCTTCGGGGGCTTGCGCCAACGGATATATGCCGGTGACAAGCGGCTTTGTCGTTATCCTTCCTTCGGAAAGAAGACGAATATACTCCCCGAGATTACGCCCTTCCGTCCAGCGCACATAACCGATCGGATAATCGCAATTGTCCCTCTCGTAAGCCGCATCGTATCTCCCCGGTCCGCCGGCGCGCGAAATAAGCATTTGCGCTTCCTTGGCGAACAGCAGCTCGCGGGAAAATTCCATCGTCACATCGCCGACGACGACTACTTTACCCTGCGGGCGAATCCATTGCAGCGCCTTGTTCAGCAGACGCTCGCCCGGACCGCTGGCGCAGACCATAACGGCATCGACGCCAATGCCGCCGGTGAGCGCCGTCATTGCTTCCTCCAGCCGCGCTTCCTCCTCGTACACAGTCTTTACTCCCAGCCGCTTCAACTGCTCGACGCGCGCCCGATCGAGATCGATTCCGAACGTGCGGTAGGCTGCCGCATGGGCAATTTGCGCAATCAGATTCCCCAGTATCCCCAAGCCAACGACAGCAACCGACTCTCCGAAGCTGAGCCGGGCAACCCGAAGCGCATGCACGGCAATCGCGCCCAGCCCGCCGAACGCCGCCTCCTCCGCCGCGACGGAGTCGGGAACAAGCGCCGTTAAATTCGTCGGCATGGCAAGCCGCTCGGCGTGATGCACATAAGGCGCGCCGTAGCAGGCGACCCGCTTGCCGAGCAAGCCGGCGTCCGCTCCCTCTCCGACCCGCTCCACGATACCAACGGCACTGTAGCCCAAATTAACCGACTGCTCCGGCGCCCGCTTAACGATGCTTAGTTCCGTGCCAGGACTGATCGCCGAAAACTCGGTTCGAACAAGAATATGACCCTCCCTCACAGTCGGCGTCTCCAGCTGCTCAAGAGCGACTCTCCCCTGCCTTGTAACGATTCCCTGCATCTACGATGACCTCCCGAATAATCGCATTCAGCTTTCATATTGCTTGCGATACTCGCTAGGGGACACTCCTACGTATTTCCGGAACGTCGTCGTGAATGTTGACGCGTTTAAGTAACCGGTCTTCTCGGCAATTTCCGCAATCGACAGGCTTCTGTCCCTAAGCATCTCTTTCGCATGGGACAGCCTGATCTTATTAAGATATTCCACGTAGTTCACGCCGAACGTCTTCTTGAAATAGCTCGAGAAATATTTCGGAGTCGTCCCTGTTACTTCCGCAATATGATCCAGATACATATTTTCCATATAATGAAGCTCGACGTACTGGGCGATAAACGCCGGATTCAGCTTGCTAAGCTTCTCCTTGCCGCCCAATCCCGCCAAAACTTGGGCTGCCTCAATCAACGTCCGTTCAATCTCCCCATATTCCATAGCGGACTCGATCCGCTCGCAAACTCGGCGTTCCAGGTCGTACAGACGCTCGGCGTCCGACGAATCTCCCGCATGTCGCAGCATCGAGTATAAAATCGTCTTGGCGATATGCACGAACTGATGATGAGAAACGCCGCGCTGCCGATTCTCCTCCATCATGTCGCGAATCGCGCGAACGCTCTCCTCCGCCTTGCCGCTGGCCAACAGATTGGACAGCTTCTCCATGCTTTCGATCGGAAAATGGATCGTCCGCGCGTACTGAATTTTCGCTGCGTCCGTCACCCTGTCGGCATCGATTATGCTGCGGGATCGCCGACCGCCCATCATATCGCGATAAGCGCGCGGTCCATTCTCAAGCTCGCTTGGATACGGCTTGCTGACGCAGCATCGGAGTGCGAAGCCCTCCCAGGTTTCCCGCTCCGAGCGTTCCAAATAAGCCTCGATGCCCTTGATCATCCCCGCTCTCTCGCCGGGATGTTTAAGCCCGATGACGGCGACAAATTGCGAGCTTCCCGTATGGAACACCTGGGCCTCGACGTTCTCTCGCCTTAACCCTTGCCGAATTGCATTTTCCAGCTCGGCTGCGGGCAGGGCCAGGCGACTGTCCTGCTCCTTCGCGCCAAATTCGATAAGCGCCATGGCGAAATGCTTCTCCCGGAAAAATTCCGGGTAACTTCTCTGCATGCGCCATTGCCGCTCTTCGCTCTGGACGGACTCGTCAAGCCACTGCAGGAATGCCCCTCTGCGCAAATCGGTCTCGTCATGCGCCGCCTGATCTCTGAAATCCTCGTTTTCCGTCTTCAGCTTCACGATTCCGCTATAAATTTTCCGAAAATCGTTGCCTTTGCTGTTCCCGCCCCCAAGCAGCTTAAGAATGCTCTTGACCGGACGGTTCAAGTACACGCTAAGGAAAACCGACAGCAGCACCGCCGACGCGATCGCCGAACCCATAATCAACAGATTGGCTCTGGCTACCGTATTCAAGTTTTTAAACTCGTAAGGAACTTTGTCGATATAAATAAATCCGTTATATTCCGACTGATAGAAGTTGTATTCGTAATTTTCCCGCGTAATGGACGCTTCCCGATCCGCATTAAAATAGACGTCGCTCAGCACGTTCACCAGATCCAGCTCCTTGTCGGTGCTGAGAATGGTGTTCCGATCCTGGTCCAACACGATCAAGGACGCTCCGGGAATCATCGTTTTCCGGTTCGCGTGCTGCATAAAGACATCCACGTCGATCAGCATCATCACGTTTTTGCTGGACATCTGCACCTTGTTTCCGCCTACGGCGACCAGAAACTTCTTATGCCGCGGCTTCTGGCCCGCTGTCGTCAGCACGGAAAAATCCGCTTCCGGGAACACCTTAAACGCATGCTTGGTCGCGGCGAACGTACGCCAATAGCTCGCATTGTACATCTCGTGCTTGTACTGCTCGTCGAAGAAAAACGTAAAGCTGCTCGTTCCTTTGGACGTAATCGCAAGATTGGCTCCCGGATAGGAAACGACTACTTCTTCTATAAATTCCGCCGTCGACACCAGTGTCGACAAATTGTCCACCATCGTGTACACCTTGCTCATATCCAGGCGGCCCTCATCGGCCGTCCCAAGATCGTCGTAAGGGGGCAGACCGTGAATGGAATGAATGATGTTGTTGATCGTGCGGAAGTTGTTATCGAACGACTGCACGAGAGATTTGGCCGCAAGCGCGTTGTTCTCACTGACTTTCTCGAAAATGCCGGAAATCGAATTTTGATACACGAAATAAGAAGAGGCGAGCATGATGGCGATGACCGACAGCATAGACAGGAAAATTTGCAGTACGCCCAGATTTTTGAATAGCTTTCTCACCGCCGCTCATCCCTTTCCTTCATGATGCGCATCTCCTTAGTTCGCCGAAAGCCCGTTTATCCCTTCTCCGATCCCAGCGTGACGCCTTTGGCAAAATATTTCTGCGCGAACGGATAGATCATCAGCACGGGAATCATCGATAGGACGATGGTCGCGTTCTTCAACGCTTGCGGCGCCAGAGCGGCCGCGTCCACCAGACTTGCCGTATTGCCCTCGCTGAAAATCAGCATTCCCCTCAGCACGACCTGCAGCGGATGCATCGTCTGATCGTTCAAATAAATCATCGGGATGAAGAAGCTGTTCCAGTGCCCGACGAAGTAAAACAAGCCAATGGACGCCAGGGCCGGCTTGGCCAAAGGAATGACGATGTTGAACAAAATCCGATATTCCGACGCGCCGTCGATCAGCGCGGCCTCGCGAATCGCCTTGGACATGCTCTCGTAGAAGCTTTTCAGAATGATCAGCTCGAACGTCCAGATGGCGTTGGGCAGCACAAGCGCCCATACGGTGTCGAGCAAGCCCAGCTTCTGTACGATCAAGAAGTTCGGAATAATGCCCGGCTGCAGAAACATGGTAACGACAATGGCGAGCATCCACCACTTGCGCCCGAAAAACTGCGGCTGCGACAACGGATAGGCGGCAATCGCCGTAAACAGCAAATTAAGAAACGTGCCTAGAGAAGTATAATAGATCGTATTCAGATAAGCACGCGGAATTTTGTTGTCCGTCAGCACCTGCGCGTAAGCGCTCAGATTAAAACCTTTTGGCCACAGAAACACTTTTCCTTGCGTGACGCTCGCCGTATCGCTTAACGAAACAGCCGTAATATACAAGATAGGGTAGAGGGTAGCCACCGCTACCGCGATGAGAACCAGACCGTTAAAGATGCCGAACGGCGACCATTTGCGTTGTCCTACCATATGCCGTTGCCTCCAAGCCGTTTGCTCGCATAGTTCGCCGCCAGCAGCAGCGTCATTGCCACGACCGCCTCGAACATGCCTACGGCGGCGCCGAAGCTATAGTTGGACTCCAGAAGCCCTTTGCGATACACATACGTCGAGAACACGTCCGCCACCTCGTAGGTCATCGAATTATAGAGCAGCAGCACTTTCTCATAGCCGACGCGAATGACCGAGCCTGTCTTTAGAATCAGAATAATCAGCATTGTAGGCAGCAAGCCGGGCAGCGTAATGTGGCGAATCATCCGCATGCGGCTGGCTCCGTCCACCTTGGCCGCTTCGTACAGAGTCGGACTGATCCCCGAGATCGCCGCAAGGTAGATGATCGCCTCGTAGCCCGTCGTCGACCAGATTTCCGACATCACATAGATGGGGCGAAACCAGTCCGGATCGATCAGAAAATATTTGGCTTGAAAACCAAATGCTTGAATGACCCGGTTAATCAAACCGTTATTCGGCGAGAGGAAATCGATGATCATGCTGCTGATGATGACGACCGACAAAAAGGTAGGCAAATAGCTGGCCGTTTGGATCGTGCGCTTAAACCACGACAGACGAACTTCGTTCAACATGACCGCGAGCAGAATCGGAAACGGAAATGCGCAGATCATCGTCAGCAGTCCGAGCAGCAGCGTATTGCGAAACAGGACGAAGAAATCCGGGCTGGCAAAGAAGCGTTCGAAATGCTTGAAGCCGACCCATGGACTGTCCAGTATTCCCGTAAAAACGTTGTAGTCTTTAAATGCGATAATTAAGCCGTACAACGGGCCGTATCTAAACATCGCGTAAAAAATGAGACAAGGGATAAAAAGCACGAACAATTGTTTATCCCTTGCAAGATGTTTGGCCGTCGCGGACATTCGCGCTCGGAACGTACGGGCGTCCGGCTGGCGAATCTGACGAACGGCCTCCGCGTTAGTATTCCGCACGGGCGGATTCCTCCTGTCTTCGATTGCGGCGCCCGGACGTCTCTGCGTCCGGGCGCCGCAACGGAACTCTGATGCGCTCTCCGGGTCCGGCGGTTACTTGGCGGCGTCGAAGCGCTTCTGCGCTTCGTTAAAGATGTCGATCAGCTTCGTCGTACCCAGCTTGACCGCGTTGTTTTTCCAGTCCTCCCACTGGCTCTCGCCGTGGGACTTGTCAAGAATGTAGCGCGCGTTGAATTCCTGAGCCGACTTCTCCAGCGACACTTGAATTTCGGCGATGGCCGCAATCTCGTCGTCGGTGAAATTCAGCACCGGATCAAGCGGCTCGAAGCGATTGTCCTTGATGATCTTGTCCTGCGCCTCCTGCTCTCTTTCGGTCAGGTTGTAGTAGACGCTGCGATGGTCCGGCGCCAGATACATCCCTTCCAGCCAGAGGCCGTAGCGCTCATCCAGCACTTTAATATCGACGTTCGGCACATCGGCGAGCTCGGGATAAACCGGCTTGCCGTTCGCGTCGAAGTTAAATGTCTCGCCTTCTACGCCCAACGTCACCAGCGCGGCACCGGACGGACTGGTCAAGTAATCGAGCAGCTTCAGCGCGACTTCCTTTTTAGGACCGTTAGCCACGGTGATGCTTAGGCTCATATCGGTTTCCGGCAAAGTCAGCGTACGGCCCGTCGGTCCGATCGGCAGTCCGTAGCGAAGATCGTAATCGGGATTCTGCGCGCCGACCTGATTGCGGAACAGTTCCATTCGGCCAATCCAGTCGTAGGTGACGAAGGATTTGTCCGACGTCATTTTTGAGGTCCAGGAGTCCGGCGTATCCGTCAGAAACTCGGGATCAAGCAGATTTTCGTTATAAAGCTTCTTCAGGAAATCGAGCATCTCTTTGTGCTCGGGTTGGATGGCCGCATACTTCCACTCTTTCGCATTCTCGTCGTAGTATGCCGGATAGTTAGTGCCTCCGACGCCCCAGCCATAAGCCAAGCTTTTGAAAATATATTCCTTGTTTTTGGAAGCGAACGGATAGGAATCGGGATAAACTTCCTTCAATTTCTTAAGAGCTTGGTAGAAGCTCTCGGTATCGGTCCATTCCGGGATGCCGTTCTTCTCGAAAACGTCCTTGCGGAACATCATCCCGTGGTTGACGGCCCGGTTCATCTTGTAGATCGGCCAGGAGTAAAGCTTGCCGCTTTCGTCGCCGTACGATTTCACGATCCACGGATTCTCGTCGATGTACAAACGTTTGAAGTTCGGCAGCATATCCGCATAGTCGTTGATCGCCACGACGGCCTTCTGCTGGCCGAGCTTCTTTAACTCCGCCGGGTTAAGCCCGTGGAAAATGTCCGGGAGCTTGCCGGAGGCGATCGTCACTCTCAGCTTATCCGGATACGTTGTCGGCGAGACCGTGATCAGATTGACCTTAATGCCCGTGCGCTTCTCGATCTCTTTGGCAATCAGCTTGTCGTTGGCCGGAAACTCGCTTACAAGCATCCAGTCGATCGTAGTCGGCTTATCCACAAGCGGCAGCGTCAAGCCTCCGGTGTCCCCGTAATCGTTCGCCGACGGCGCGGATGACGCTTCGGGCGATCCGCTCGCTTCCGTGGAAGCGGGGGCCGATTGACTCGGTCCGGCTCCCTTGTTATTGCCCGCATCGTTGCCCGAGCAACCGGCTAACACGGTTAGCGTCAACGAGACCGCAAGCACGAGACCCCATAGCTTTCTTGTCATTTGTTTTTCCTCCCCAGAATTTGATGTGGCGTAGTTTGGTCTGGCATCCCAAATGCTAGGGCCTAATCTCCGCTTTCGTAAATAAAGCGTTTTCACAAAGTGCGGAATTTCAAAGTCTTCATTGTTGCAGAAAATAAGAAAACCCTTATTTATCAAGGCTTCAAGCCGTGTGGAAAATGATAAAGCAGTGGAAAATAATCATGTATCCCATTATAACACCGCTTTCATGAATAGCGAGAGCAGCTTCTTTCCATTGCTCCGAGCATGAGGCAGCTCTATATCTCAAATCGTTCGCGAAGGCAAATTCGGATAAGCGAATAGTCGAATTCCCGCCTTGTTTTCCGACGTCGTTCGCCGGACAATGAACGCATACCCAACAACATGCGGAGGGATTACGAATGAGTAAAATCAAAGCGGCCATTATCGGCTGCGGCGCAATCGCCAGCAATGCGCATATTAAAGCTTATATGAACAACGCCGACGCAGAGATCAAATATTTCTGCGACATCGACCTCGCCAGAGCCGAGCAAGCGGTGCTCGCCAACGGCTGCGGAACGGCCATCTCCGATTATCGAATCATTCTGGAAGATCCCGAGGTAGAGGCCGTATCCGTATGCACCCCGAACCATCTGCACGCCCCGATCTCCATCGCCTGCCTGCAGGCGGGTAAGCATGTGCTGTGCGAGAAGCCGGCCGCGCGTACCTACGAGGAAGCGCTCACGATGCAGCAGGCGCAGCACAACGCGGGCACAACGCTGAATATCGGCGTCGTCAATCGCTTTAACGCCAACGTCAATGCGATCAAGCGGATGATCGAAGCCGGCGAGCTCGGCGAATTGTACCATGTCTATGTCAGCTTCCGTTCTCATCGCTCGATTCCCGGACTCGGCGGCGCCTTTACGACGAAGGCGGTCGCCGGCGGCGGCGCGCTGATCGACTGGGGCGTGCATTTTCTCGATATCGTGATGTACTGCGCAGGCGATCCCCGTCCGGTGACCGTGTCCGGACAGGCTTACAGCAAGCTGGGAAGCGATATTGCAGGCTATGCTTACACCAATATGTGGGCGGGGCCGCCGAATCCGTCCGGCACCTATGACGTGGACGACTTCGTTACCGGCCTGATCCGCACGGAAGGACCGACGATTTCGCTTAACGGCGCATGGGCCCAGAACATCGGCGTCGAAGAAATGTTCATCGACTTTCTCGGCGACAAGGCCGGCATCCGGCTTCAATACGGCCAAGACTTTATCGTATACGGCACGAAGGACGGAGCGCTGTCCGAGACGAAGCTTAAGCTCAAGCAGGAGGATATGTTCCAGAACGAGATCGACGCCTTCCTGCGCTGTGTACGCACCGGAGAGAAGCTGGCCTCTCATATCGATACCGTCATTCTTTCGTCCCAGATTATTCAGGCAATCTACGACTCTTCGGAGCAACGCGGCGAAATCGCACTGCAGGCGGAAGGCGGTCGAATCGAAGGATGATCAAAATCGGCTTTATCGATTATTTCCTGGACGAATGGCATGCGAATCAGTACCCGACATGGATCGAGCAAGCGTCGGGAGGAACGATGAAGGTCGCATACGCCTATGGCCTGAGGGATAAGGATGGCGGACTGACCAATGACGTCTGGTGCGAGAAAATGGGCATCGAACGGCTTGTGTCCATCGAAGCCGTCGTCGAGCGGAGCGACTGTCTCATTGTGCTGTCCCCGGACAACCCGGAGTTTCACGAAGCGTTAGCGGAACTGCCCGCCATGTCCGGCAAGCCCGTATATGTCGACAAGACGTTCGCGCCCGACCGGGCCGCGGCAATGCGCATCTTCCGGAAAGCCGAGCAGCACGGAACGCCGCTCTTCTCGTCATCCGCTCTGCGCTTCGCCCCGGAATATGCCGAAGCCGCCGGTCGCCCGATCGATGCGATCTGCAGCGTCGGACCGGGCCGCTTCTCCAACTATGCCGTTCATCAGATCGAACCGGTCGTCGCCCTGATGGGCCCCGAAGCCGAGCGGGTCATGTTCATCGGCACGGAGGCGGCCCCGGCGCTGCTGATCGGCTTCTCCGGCGGCAGACAGGCTTCGATCCATTTGCTGCAGGATAGCCCGTTTCGCCTCACCGTTCAGCATAGCGCGGGTTCGTCCGTCAGCGCGACTGCGGAAGCGGATTTCTTTGCCGGATTCATCGCGAGTCTGGTACAATTTTTCCGTACGGGGGAAACGCCGGTTAACTCGGCGGAGACGATCGCCGTCGTCTCGATTATCGAAGCCGGCCTGCTGGCCGCTCGCGAGCCTTATCGCTGGTTCGACCTCCCCCGCTAACTTCACACGGATCGAGGCGCTGGGGATGGAGAACGAAAATCGGGATGCAGGCTGTCTGTTTCACTTCGATAATGTGTTCGAGCCGGAAATGGCGGTATACGGCGGCATCGAGCTGTATCAGATCGGGGAAATCAGCTGCCAGGGCGGCTACGAGATTGCGCCTCATAACCAAATGTGTCTCGAATTAAGCTGCATCGTGTCCGGCAAAGGGTATTTTCGCATCGACGATACTCTGATTCCCGTCGCGGAAGGCGATATCTTCTTAAACGCCGTCGGGCACGTGCATGCAATCTCGGCAGATCCTGCCAGCATGCTTCGTTACGTCTACATGGGATTCCGTTTCAACGAGAAGGCCGACGCCATCTTCTCCGAGATCGGGTCCTATTTTCAATCCGCGCCCTACCGTCATGCCCGCGATCCCTACAATCTGCTCATCCCTTTTAAGCGTAATATCGACGAGTTTTATTCCGCCCGTCCCGGCTCCCACACGATGATTCGCGGCTATCTGGAGCAAATTCTCGTGCTGGCGTACCGCACGTTTACCGAGACGGGCGAGCTCTCTCCCTATGCGCCGAACATAACGGCTCCCTCGGTCGGCCACACGGTCTACCGCGTCATCCGTTATGTCGAGAATCGCCTGTTCGAGTTGACCAGCATCAAGGAAATCTCCGAGGAGCTCAATTACAGCTATACTTATTTGTCACGAACGTTTAAGCAGAAGACGGGCATGACGCTGCAGCGCTACATCAATCAGAAGAAAATCGAGAAAGCGCTGGAGCTGCTGCGTTACGGCGACCTGACCGTCAAGGAGACCGGGGAACGCCTGAATTACGAAACGCCGCAATCCTTCAATAAAGCATTCGTGCGGGTAATGGGCTATCCTCCATCGCATTACGTCGCCAAGCTGCGTTCCGGTTCTTCGGACAGCTAGCTTCGCATGGCGATGGCGTTGCCCGAAGCGTATCTGCGCAGGCCTTGACGGAAGAGCAGCGCGGCTGCTGCCGTCAAACCGCAGGCCATTCCGACCGCTCCTGCGGCGAAGAGCGGATCGAAATCGCGCAGCAGGCCGATCGGCATATAGCTGATAAAACCGGCCGGCACAAGCGAGAACAGCGCAAGCCTCACGACGCCGCGAAAAATATCGGACGGATACGTCGTCAGGGCAATAAAGCTTTGGAATAGCTGCTGCGTCATCCCTTCCGCATGGCCGATCCAGAAGGCGGAGCAGCCGGCGAGCACCATCACCGCGATAAACAGCGCTCCGCTGATCAGAAGGGCCAGCCCGAAGAGCAGCAGGCCTCGCAGCGACGTATCCCCAACCATCAGGTAGACGGCGACCCCGAATAGCAAATCTCCCGCCGCCGTTACCGAACAGCGGCTGACAAGCACGCTGAGCAGTACCGGCCGCGGCTGCGACAGCTGCACGTCCAGTTGGCCCGTCGCCACGATGCCCGCTATTCGGCTGAAGTTCCCGAACAGCATCGCGGCCCAGCCGAAGCCTCCCGTACTGACCGCCCACAGCATCATAACGTCGTGCAGCTCCCAGCCTTGCACGATGGGAAACCGATTGAAAAACAGTCCCCAGAAAAACAGCCAGATCGTATTGTTCACGAACATCATCCCCGCCAAGAGCAGGAAGCTGAGCCGATATTCCATAGCCGAGGCCAGATTCAGCTTCCAGCACGTCCAGACGAAGCGGATGTTCGCCAGCCCTTTATCCCCCATTGACATGAAGCTTCGTCACCCCTCTCCGATACATTCGGCTCACCGCCAACGCAAGCAATACGATCCAGCCGATTTGAATGGCAAGCTGTCG
Source organism: Cohnella phaseoli (assembly GCF_003386235.1). Taxonomy (GTDB): domain Bacteria; phylum Bacillota; class Bacilli; order Paenibacillales; family Paenibacillaceae; genus Cohnella; species Cohnella phaseoli. Next base: position 303,385 of record NZ_QRDZ01000005.1, on the reverse strand, counting down.
GCCAAGCAGCGCCGCATCGAAGTGCACGGCCATTTTCGCCGGATAATACAGCGCCGCCTGGAACGGCAGCCAAGCGCAAATCCGCTGCAGCCATTCCGGCATCAGATCGATCGGCAGCAGCATGCCGCCGATCGTAAATTGCAGCTTCTGCAGGACGAAATACAAGCCGCTCGTCTCCTCCACCCAGAAGGCGCACAATCCGACCAGCATCAGCAGCAGGAACGTAACCGTCAGCGCTCCGACGCTGAGCGCCAGCAGTCCGAGCCAGCCTAGGCCGAAAGCCGGCGGGCCAACGAACGGCCAGGCGATGGCGCTGCCGACGAGCAGATGTACGGCGAAACGGGTCAGCGCTTCGGACGCGAACACCGAGAAGTGATAGCCGACATACGATTGCGGCCGAATAAGCCGGATTGCGACGTCGCCGTTCTTCACCTCCTCCTCGATGCGGGAGCATAGCGGCGGAGCCGCCATCGTCAGCGCTTCGGTGAAGACGAGGTACCAGACGATCTGCTTCAGCGTGAAGCCGGAGATGGCGAGCTCGTAATCGCCGCCATAGGCCGCCGACCAAAGCTGGATGAAGACGAACAGGATAAACAGCAGGAAGAAGCCGCGCATCGCAAAATCGGTCTTGTAAGCAAGCTGATGACGAAAGGCGATGCGGCCGACCGCGGCCGCTTTGCGCCCTGCCGCCGCCCAGCGGCTGCCGCTCTCTTCGATCATCGCTCCGCCTCCTCTCTCATCCCGTAAATATGCTTGATGATCTCCTCCAGCGGAGGGTCCTCGACGTTCACATCCGTAAAGCCGACGCGCCCGAGCAAGTGCCCCAGCACGCGCTCGATCGTCGTCAGCTTCAGATCGACGGCTAAGCGACAGCTCCCCCCGCGGCTCTCCCAGCAGGCGCCTTCAATATCCGGCAGCGCCGCCGCATCGAAGCCTTCTGCCAGCTTCAGCGTGACGAGCTTGCGGCTGAGCACCTCCCGCTTCATCCGTTCCACCGGCTCGTCGATCAATACGCCCCCGTGATGGATAACGACGGCCCGCGAGCAGAGCGACTCGACGTCTCCGGCATCGTGCGAGGTCAGAAATACGGTCGTACCCTCCTCGCGGTTCCGCTCGCGAATCAGCTCCCGGATACGCTGCTTCACGACGGCGTCCAGCCCGATCGTCGGTTCGTCCATGAACAGCAGCTGCGGCCGGTGCAGGAACGAGGCGGCGATCTCGCAGCGCATGCGTTCTCCGAGGGACAGCTTGCGTACCGGCGTATGCAAATAAGGGCCGAGCTCGAAGCGCTCGATCAGGTCGTCCCTGCGCTGCCCGTAATCGCTGCGCTTCAACTCGTAGATGCGGCCGATCAGCTCGAACGTATCGATCGGCGGCAGGTGATACCAGAGCTGCGACTTCTGCCCGAACACGGTGCCGATGCGGAAGGCGAGCCGTTCGCGCTCCTTCCAGGGCGTTAAGCCGAGCACCTCCGCCTCCCCGTAAGATGGATGCAAAATGCCGGTCAGCATCTTGATCGTCGTCGATTTGCCCGCTCCGTTCGGGCCGAGGAAAGCGACCGTCTCCCCCTGCCTTACGTCCAGATCGATGCCCCGCACCGCTTCCTTCGTCTCCCACGTCGGCTTCCAGAGCGCCCGGAAGCTTCCGGACAGCCCGGCCGCTTTTCTTTTTACGCGAAACGTTTTGCCCAGCTTTCTCGTTTGCAACGCCAGCATCGCAATCCCCTTCTCCCCTCTGCTTCGGTAAAGCAAAAAAGACCTCTGGCCAGTCCCGCCGCAATGCAGCGGAACTTGCCCAAGGTCTTTTATCCCTCGCGGTGTAATGCGGCGCGAGCCGCAACCGGCTTCGCTCGGTTCGGCGAGTTCGGCGCTGTTGCGCGCCAGACTCCCGGCTCCCTAGAAGCCCTTCCGTTTGATGTTAGATTGTACCTTGACTCGCAGAGAATGGCAAGACATTTTTATCTCCCATTTTCATCTCCTGTTTGTTCCTCTTCGAAGACCCATCGAGGCGACCGTCATTCCCTCATCAATACGCGTTCCCGCCGTCGACAAGCGACGCGGCCGTGTCGTAATCGATCGCGAGGTCCGCCGCGGACAAGCTGTCCAGCAGATGCTCCTTTTTCTTGCAGCCGACGATCGGGAATACCGGGAACGGATGGGCCAGCAAATAAGCGAGCGCAACCTGCGTCGAGGTAGAGCCGAGTTCGCGGGCCAGCCGCTCGGTCCGTTCCAGACGGGCGAAGTTCGTCTCGTTATAGTAAGAGCGGCCGACTCCGCTGCCGGACAATTCCGCCGCCGTCTCCCGGCGATGCTTACCGCTAAAAAAACCGTTCGCCTGCGAGCTGTACGGAACGGCCGCGATTCCGGTGCGGCGATGCCATTCGACGAACTCCGCGTCGGTGACGACTTGCGTCGGGTCCGGGATCGCGCCCGGATTGATCTCCGCCAGATTCCACAGATTTTGCACGGCAACGAAGCCGGTATAGCCTTTGCCGACAGCGTATTCGTTGGCCTGCTCGACGCGCGCGATCGTCCAGTTCGAGCAACCGTAATAACGGATTTTGCCTTCGCGGACGAACCGCTCCAACGTCTCTACGATCGTCTCTACCGGAACGGTAGGATCGTCTCTGTGCAAATAGTATAGATCGATATGATCGGTGCCCAATCGGCGCAGACTGCCTTCCAGATCTGCGGTCATATCCGCAGGAGTGATTCTGGGGACCGTCATCGTCTCCAACCGCGGATGTCCGCCTTTCGTGGCGACGATCAGGTCGTTGCGGTTACCGCGCGACTTCATCCATTTTCCGAGAAACCTTTCGCTGCTGCTAGGCTCGATAGGCAGCCAGTTGGCGTACACTTCGGCCGTATCCAGAAAGTTGCCTCCGCGATCCGTATACAGATTCAGCAGCTCCTCCGATTCCTTCTCCGGAACGGAAGCTCCAAGATCGGCGGTTCCCAGGCTGATGACGGATGCGACGAGATCGGTGCGAGTGATCGTCTTCATTTTCATTGGCGGCAAGCTCCTTCCAACTTATACGGATTTCTATATTAGCGTTTCTATGATTATATCATTCTCGCCTCTCCCGTCGCCGGCAAAATAGAATATCCGATCCTCTCGCGAATACGCGCAAAACGGGATCGACCCAAGCCCCGGATCATCATCGATCCGAGCCCTTGCGGACAATCCCGTTGGCATCGAATGGAGCTGCGCTTAATGCAGGTCCGGAAGCATCGGACGGTTCGCCTCCAGCAATTCGTCGACGAGCGCCTTGATCCGGTCGATCGGCAGCTCGGCGGACGTATGCGGATCGAGCAGCGCGGCATGGTAGACATGCTCCTTCTTGCCCGTCAGCACCGCCTCTACCGCCAGCAGCTGCATATTGACGTTGGTCCGGTTCAAAGCGGCAAGCTGCGGCGGAAGAGCACCGAAGCGAGTCGGCGTAATTCCGTTGGCGTCCACGAGACAAGGCACCTCCACGCAAGCCTCTTCCGGCAGGTTGGAGATGAGGCCGCCGGTGTTGAGCACATTGCCGGCAATCGAGAAAGGCACGTTCGTCTCCATCGCTTCCATGATGTAAGAAGCGTATTCGTGCGTTCGCACATGCGAGATTGACCGGTCGTTCACCAGCTCGTTCATCACCTTGTCCCAATATTGCTGTCTGCTGCCGCCCCAGCCTTTGTAATTTTCCGTCGGGATGTTGTAGCGTTCGAGCAGCTCCGGATAGGCGCTCTTGAGAAAATAAGGCACATATTCCGCGCTATGCATGCTCGACTCCGTCACATAATAGCCGAACGTGTTCATCATCTCGTAACGGACCCTATCGTCGTGAGGACCCGACCGCTCAGCCGCCCGCCGTTTGATCTCCGGGTACAGGTCCTCGCCGCCGCGAGTAATGTCTAGCAGCCAAGCCTGATGGTTGATGCCGGCGATACGCCAGCGCACGCCTTCGGCGCTCATGCCGAGCCCTTCGAGCAGTTCGCTTGCGCACACCTGCACGCTGTGGCACAGCCCTACCGTTTTGACGCCCGTTCCCCGCAGCATCGCCCCTGTCAGGATCGCCATCGGATTCGTATAGTTCAGAAACCAGGCGTCGGGACACAGCTCCTCCATATCCCTCGCAAACTCCAGCATCGGGCCTGCCGTTCGCAGCGCCCGCATCAGGCCGCCGACGCCGAGCGTGTCCGCATACGTCTGTTTGATCCCGTATTTTCGCGGAATCTCGTGATCTCCCATAATGTACGGCTCAAAAGCTCCGGCCGTAATCGCGTTGACGACATAGGTCGCGCCTTTCAACGCTTCACGGCGGTCGGCATACGCTTTAACCGTCGCTTGGCCGCCGAGATTGGCGTTCAAGTTTTGCAGCATCGTCTCCGATTCTTTCAACCGCTGCAGGTCGATGTCGTGCAAAGCGAGATGCGCATCCGCCAAGGCGGGCGTCAGCATGCAGTCTCCCAGCACGTTTTTGGCGAATATGGTGCTGCCCGCTCCGATAAAGGCGATTTTCAGCATCGTTTCTCTCCGCTCCCCATCTATTGTATTTTTATCCTTTCACGCTGCCCATGACGATCCCTTCGGCAAAATGCTTCTGCAGGAACGGATAGACGAGCAGCACCGGCAGCATCGCAACGAACACCTGCGCCGCCTTCGACGTACGATCGGAAATTTCCGCCCATCTGGCAACGTCGGCCGCCGTCATCAGCGCCATATCGCGACCGACGATGACGGTCTGCAAATAGCTCTGCAGCGGATAGTGCTCCGGCCTGTTCATGAGAATCAGTCCCTCGAACCACGAGTTCCAGTGCGTGACGATGCAGAACAGCGTCAGCGTGGCGACTGCGGGAGCCGACAATGGAACGGCGATGCGCCAGAGCGCCTGCCAACGGCCCGCCCCGTCGATCTCGGCCGCCTCCTCGATCTCGTCCGGCAGCGACTTGAAAAAGTTGAGCAGCAGAATCACATTGAAAATAGGAACCGCGCCCGGCAAAATCAGCGCCCAGAACGTATCGATAATTCCCGTCATTTTGATCGTCATAAACCAGGGAATCAGTCCGCCGCTGAACAGCATCGTCAGCACGAAATACCAGGCGTACGCATTGCGAAAGCGAAAATGCTTTCGCTCTTTGGACAACGGGTATGCGACGAGAATCGTCAGCAGCATGTTCAGCGGCATCCCGACCGCGACCCGCAGCACGGAAATCAGGAACGCGTCGCCGAACTCCGGCTTGCCGATGACGAAGGCATACGACTTCAGACTGAAATCGACCGGCCACAGCGTAACCTCCCCCGCGGCGACGGCCGAGCTGGAGCTGAAGGAAATCGCCAGCACGTTCAGCAGGGGAAGCAGGCAAGCGGCTGCCGTCGCCGCTAGAAACAAATAGTTGAACACGACGAACAGCTTCCTGCCAGTAGAAGCCCGAGCCATGACGTTTCCTCCTCTCTTAGAAAATCCGATAACCCGTCAGTCGATAAGCGAGCATGTAGGACGCCCCGACCATGACCAACGATACGACCGATTTGAACAGTCCGACCGCCGTCGCCACGCCGTAGTTGGCATTCTCGATGCCGATCCGGTACACCAGCGTATCGATGATGTCCCCGGTCTTGTACACTTGCGGACTGTACAGATTAAAAATTTGATCAAAGCCCGCATTCAGCACGTTGCCGAGGCTAAGCACCGACATCAGCACGATGATCGGCAGCAGGGCGGGCAGCGTTACGCTTAACGTCTGGCGGATTCTCCCCGCTCCGTCCATCTCCGCCGCCTCGTACAGCGCCGGGTTGATGCCCGCCAGCGCCGCCAGATAGACGATCGTGCCATAGCCGAATTCCTTCCACGTATCGGAGACGACCATCGTGAACGGGAACCAGCCGGGATTGCCGAGAAAATATACCGAAGGCAGTCCGAGCCAGCCCAGCAGACCGTTCACGATCCCCTCGGACGGCGACAAGATGTCGATCAGAATACCGCTCAGAATGACCCACGACAGAAAATGCGGGAAATACACGATCGTCTGAATGCTGCGTTTGAACAGCCGATTTTTCGCCTCGTTCAGCAGCAGCGCGAACGTCACCGGAACGACGATACCCGCCGTCATTTTCATTGCCGCAATCAGAAACGTATTCCCCAGCACTCGGGCGATATCGGGCATGCGCAGCATGTATTCGAAATTTTGCCAGCCGACCCAAGGAGACAGGAACATTCCTTTGGAAGGCACGAGCCGTTCGAATGCCATTATGATTCCGGCCATCGGAATATAGCTGTAGATAAACACCAGCACGAATCCCGGCAAAATCATCAAATGCAAAGGCAGTTCCCGGAAGCTTCTGCTTTTCATGCGTTATCCGCCTCTTCCTTGCCGAGCCTAAGCGTCCGCCTTAGCGCGACGCCTGCCACTCGTTTACTTCCCCGGTAATCGTTCCTCCGCCCAGATCGTTCCACTGAGCCGCGAAATCGTCGAACTCGTCGATCGAACCGCCCATAATGATGCGGGTAAACGCTTGAAGCTGAAGCTTCTGCAGCGTGGCGTTGTTGTCCGTCATTCCCTGCGTCGGAGCGCCGAAATAGGCGTCGTCCATCAGGAAACCGTTCGTCTCGTAGCCGTTGATCGCCGCCAGCGAGCCTTCCTCTCCGTACATGCGCTCATTGCCCCACAGACTGTTGTCTCCGCCCCGGTAAGCGACGATGTTGTCGTAGTACCCTTTCTCCTCCGCGTTCAGCTTGGACGGATCGTTCGCGTCGAGCGCCTGAACGACGTGCAGATGCGCGTCCAGATTTTTGCGCGGCGCCTCTCCGTACAGCAGCGCATAGTCGAACAGCGCAAGTCCGTTGCCGTCCACGTTGTATACGTCAGGCTGCGCGCTTGCTCCCCACAGCTTCTCCAAGCCGAAGTTCAGCAGCTTGACGGCGGCCTCCGGATTTTTCGCGCCCTTCTTCACGACATAGTACTTGCTGATTGCGAACGGCACCTGCGCCTTGGCCGGCTGATCGTCCGCCGACGGAAGCGGCAGCGCCTTCCACTGCATGTCGGGATTGGCGTTCTTCGCGTCCTGCAGCCAGCCTACGTTCCAGAAGAAACCGTAGAACAGGCCGAGCTTGCCGGAGGTCGCCGATTCGTTCACCTTGGAGGCGTCCTTCGTGCCGAATTCCTTGTCGAGCCATCCGTTCTTGTACATCTCCTGCAGCTTGGCCAGCGCCGCCTTCGTCTCCGGCCGGACGCTTCCGTAAGCCAGCTTGCCCGCTTCGTCCTTCACCCAGATGTTCGGATAAGCGTGGAAGCCGTTAAAGAAGCCCTCCATACCGGCGTAAAAGCCGAAAATGTCCTTGTTGATGCCCAGTCCGTACGTATCGGCCTTGCTGTTGCCGTCCGGATCACGCGCAACGAAGGCCTCGGCGGTCGCGACCACGTCGTCGATCGTCTTCGGCTCGGGCAGGCCCAGCTTCTCCAGCCAATCGGTGCGTACCCACAGCACATGCGTCTGGCCGAGACCGGAGCTCATGCTTGGCAGCGCATACAGCTTGCCGTCGAAGGTGGCGGATTTCAGCGCGTTCCCGCCGTCCTCGTTCATAATCTTTTTCGTAAAATCGGAGCCGTACTGCTCATAGACCGCAGTCAGATCCTCGACCTGTCCGTCCTGAACGAGACGCTTGAGCTGCGAGGCGTTTACCGGCATGATGTCCGGCAGATCGTCCGTCGCGATCGCGATGTTCAGCTTCTGGTCGTATTGCGCCGCCGGCGCGGTCCACAGATAGTCGACGGCGATGCCCAGCTCGCTCTCGTAGGCGCGCGACCAGACGTTATTGTCGATGGACTCGCCTTCGTTGAATTTCATCCCTTCCGAAATCGCCCGAACGGCCGATACCCGAATCGGAGACTCGTATTTGCCGAGCGGATCGGCCGGAGCAGAGGCCGAGGCTGATGCCGAAGCGTTCGGCGAGCTTGCCGCGGGGCTTGACTCCCCGGACGGGCTGCCGCCGTTGTCGCCGCTGCATGCGGACAACAGCGAGAGCAGCAGAGCGGAAGCGGTAATAGCCGATATTCCTTGTTTAAGGTTCATGCGAATGGCTCCCCTTTGCGTTGACTTAGCTTCTTCGTCATTATAGCAAGCGGCCCGAAGCCGGTGTGAGCGAGGCTTTTCCGCGTCTTGTAGGAGAATTATCCGGGCTCTTATCGTTCCCCGAATCGTCGTCCTACCGATTTCGGATCGTATTCCCGTGTAAGCGAAAAAGGAGCGACTCCCCGTTCCGTCCCGGAGGCTGCTCCTCTTCCTTCGTTAAGCCCGATCCGCAAACTGCTGCCGGTATTCGGACGGAAGCAGACCCGTCTGCTCCTTGAACATTTTGCTAAAATAGCGCTGGTCCGCGAATCCGCATTTCTCGGCGACGATGTACACCGGATAGTTGGTCTGCAGCAGCATGTCCCGCGCCGCGTAGACGCTAATATGCTGAAGAAACTGCGTAAACGTCATGCGGGTAATGTCGCGGAAGCAGGTGCTGAAATAGCTTTTGCTCAGATTGACGCTTTGGCTGATCTCTCCCTGCCTCTCGTGGCTCCCCGGACGTTCGGCGATGCGGTCGACGGCTTTGAGAATTGCCTGGATGACGTCCTCCGAATATTGGGAGCGGCGAAGCCAGCGCAGTATCGCATCGCGCAGCCGCTCCAGCCATGAAGGAAGCGCGCCCTGCTCCGGCAACGGGTGCTCCTCCCATACGAATTGGGGCAATCTCAGCCGCCAGCCTTCGACGGCGGCCTCCAGCGTCCGGCTCAACTCGGCTCCTCCGTCGACGTCCGCATCGCGCAATGTCGCCCCCATCGCAGCAAAGCCGGCTTCTTCCGCGATCCAGCCGACTCCAGCGGACAACTCCGCGAATCGGCGCATAGCCTCGATAGGCCGAGTGGAGGTTACAGGCTCGACCCGTCTGCTTTCTCGAACCGTCCTGCTGATCCGCTCCATCGCGGCGTTCATATCCATGTTTTCCAGCTGGGTTTTTACGATATAATCGATCGCTCCGAGGCGAAGCGCTTCCTGAATATAGTCGAAATCCTGATGGCAGGTCAGAATGACGACCTTGATGCCGGGATGCTCCCGCTGCAGAAGCTTGGTCAGTTCCAGCCCCGACATGCCCGGCATCGTAATATCCGCCAGCAGCAGATCGACCGGCTCCCTGCGGACGAAATCCAGCGCCTTCTCCGCAGTCGCCGCTTCTCCCGCAAGCTCTATGCCGTAGGTCTCCCACGGGACGATCAGCCTGAGCCCTTTGCGAACCAAGCTTTCGTCATCCACGATCAGCGCTTTGATCTTGTCCATGACGGGTCCCCTCCCTTCATCTCGTCCGGCAGCCGAATCGTCACGCGCGTGCCTTCGCCTGGCGCACTCTCCATCGTCAGCGTCGCCTCCTCGCCGTAATAGACGGATAGCATCTGCTTCACGTAGCGCAGACCGATACCGAGCCCGGATTTGCGGTCGCCGCTCGCTTCCAGCATGTCGGCAAGCTTGTCGTCCGGAATGCCCTTGCCGTTGTCGCTAACCTGCAGCAATAGCGTCCTGTCTTCCCTAGAGATCGTCACGTCGATCGCGCCAACCTCGTCTCCGTCGAAGCCGTGATAAAGCGCGTTCTCCACGAGCGGCTGCAAAATAAACCTCGGAATCGGAATGTCGAGCGCATCCTCGCCGATATCCAGGCGCACGTTGAAAATGTGGTCGTAACGAATATTTTGCAGCTCGATGTAGTCGCGGACTGCATCGGCTTCTTCGCGTACGGTTACGATGATCGTTTTTTTGCCGAGATTATAGTGCAGTACCCGCGTAAACACCGATACGAGCGTGGCGATATTAGCCTGTCCTTGAATGCGCGCGAGCCATTGAATCGTATTTAGCGTATTGTGCAGGAAATGAGGGTTGATCTGCACGAGCAGCTTCTCGACCTCCAGCTGACCTCTGCGCTTCTCCTTGTCCTCGATATCGAGAATCAGCTCGGCGATGCGCCTCCCCATCGCCTGAAAATTGTCGAGTATGCGATCAAACTCGGGAAGCCCGGTAGCCGCCGTCTTCGCAGGCGTCTGATTGTAGCTGAACCTGGAAATTTCGCGGTTAATGATCCGGATCGGCCGATAGACCATACGCCAGATCAGCCAGGCCAATGATATGCCGGCAAGCAGCGACAGCGAAGCGAACAGCGCGAATTGCTTCAGCCACTTGTTCATCTCCCTATCGTAGTCGGATCTGGGAATAAGCTGGTACAGCGTCCAGCCGTGCCTGCCCTCCGCCCGGAACGTCTGGTACTGTCCCGCGGGCTGCCGGAACGGTTTTCCGACGATTTCGGTCTCCGCACGAAAATTGCCGTATACGACGCGGCCGTCGGGGCCGACAAGCGCATGGTACACGGGAAAAGCTCTGCCCGAATCGCCCCTCGGCTCCGTCTCGAACAGCGATTCCAGCCCGCCGATTCCCGTCTCGATGTAGGCGTACAGAAACTTCCCCTGCCCATAGTCCAACTTTCGCAGCAAGGAAAACACCGGCTCCCCATCCCTTTCCTCAGCCTTGGAAAAATGCGGGCCGTAATACGTAAACGCCTTCTGTTTGTAGAACGGGGTTAACACTTCCAGTGAGAACGAGATCGGGCCGGTCAAGTTGGGGAATAGCAGAGGCTCCTCCAGCTGAGGTGCGTAGAAGAACATCGCTCCGAGATTCGGATTGGAGAAATTGACGTTGGCGATTGAATCGGTAATATCGCGATAGAGCATGGAGCGCTCGTAGGAATCGCCGCTGGAGATAAAGCGCACGACCTCGCGGCCGATTCCTCCTTCGACGTCCAGCAGTTGCGAGACTCGAGCCAGCTCCTCCAGCTTGCGCTCCAACTCGTCCCGCTCCCGCTCGGCTTTCTCGACCCATTCGGTTTCTATTTTTTCCGTCTGAACGATATAGATCCATCTGTAAGAAATGTAGCCGATCAGCACGATCGGAATGGCTGCGGCGAGAATAAGCAGCAGCGCGAGCTTTGATCTGAGGGAGCGAAACGGCATGCGGCGCAGCGCGGTATTCATGATGCGGACCTCCCCTGGCGGCAGATGCTTATTCCTCCCATTATAGCTCATGCGTCCGCGGGCGTGGTTCGGTCATTTTATGGAATTGGGGGGAGTACGATACGGAGATACGGAGATACGACGTTAAGCAGACGGAAGGGGCTGTTCCATAAGCAGAGTTGCTTGAGATAATCGATCAATAAAGTAAGGGGTATGTACCTCCTGTAGATGCCTCATACGCTCTCGAAATCACCTTGTCACGGGTTTCCCCATTCAGATTTCGGGAGTGTATAGCATCGGAAGGAGGTACATACCCCTTGCACCTTTAGCATCGATTATCTTTCACAGCAACTCGGTTAGCTTATCGGGCAGCCCCCGTCATGATTGATTGTGTCCGCTCAGTCCTTCCGGCCTGCGGCTCCGCCGACGGGATTCGCCAGCAGTTGCAGCAGCGAAACCGGAAGTTCGTCCGGGGCGAACGTTCCCGCTCTCCCGGCCAAGTCGTCTTCGTCCGGCTCGCGGTCGATCTGGACGGACTGATAGATTTTATACAATAAACCCATTACTTGCTCCTCCTTTATCGTTAAAGATCGTTGTCAGGATCGGGCAGCTCCGCTTGCGGCAAGCTTGACGAACTCGCTTCCGAACCGTCTGCACGTTTCCGCCTCCTCCGTCGAAGGAGACAATTCCACTTTCAGTCCGGGCAGCACTACATCCGCCCCCGTCTCCCTCAGTTTGTTGATCAACAGGTCCACCGCTGCGCCGTATTCCGGGTAACAGGAATCGCAAGATCCGAAAACCGCCGCTTTGCGTCCCGTCAACCGGATGTCGTCCATCTCCTCGTAAAAATCCAGAAACTCGTCGGGCAGCTCTCCGTCTCCCCACGTATACGCTCCGAGCAGAACGGCGTCGTACCTCTCCAACTCGGAGGCATTGGCATCCATCACCGATTTGACGACGACTTCGCCGCCTTCCGAACGGATGCCTGCAGCGATCGCATCGGCCATCTCCTCCGTGTTGCCCGTCATGCTCGCGTAGATCAGAACGATGTCCGCCAAAGCCGCAGTCTCCTCTCTTGCCGTCCGCCGCCTCCAAAGCAGCATCACGTTGTAGGTGTCTATAGTATTCCGAAAGGAATGGGTGCCTTTGGTGCAATGCGTATCCTCAAGTCTGGCTTTCTCGGTAATATCATAAGTGATAATGATTATCATTGTCAATATTGATTGATAAGCTTTTTCCACAGTGCATGGCTAAATTTCGCAGCGTTAGGATGAGATGAGCAAAGCTGGCGGAGTGACTTGTCGATAATGCGCAGGCGTCCCCGATACCTCATGGTAAACAAGGCGGGTTTCCCGCTTTAATTTCAGCTATCGGGCAGATTCGGCGGGATTAAAGCGGAGTACCCGCTTTATTTTTCGGAAAATCGGCTTTTTTCGAATTTAAGCTGGAAAATCCACTCTATTTTTTTCAAAATGGCTCATTTCGCAAATTTAAGATCGATTTTCCGCTTTAGCGTATTGACGTCCAACCGGCTTTTCCCAGCGGAAAATAGCCGATCTCCCCCGTCGCAGCGCTTAGATTGGATTTTCGAATCAGGAGTTGTCGGGTGTGAAACGCAATCGGCACAATAAAGTCTGCTTTGCAAAGCTCCCCTTAATCATCTATAATGCGAAATAAATGATAATCATTCTCATTCAAGGAGAAAAGAATATGAGCCTCTTGAAACACGCGGACAGCGATGCGGCGGCGGATTCAGTACGGAGCTCTCTTGAGAAAATTCGCGAATACGTGGCCGAGCATTACGACGAGCCGTTAACGCTGGAACAGCTGGCCGGCATGACGTCGCTCAGTCCCAAATATTTCGGAGAGCTGTTCAAAAAACAGTTCGGCCAAAGCGTAACCGACTATGTAACGGAAGTTCGAATCAGTCAGGCCAAACGCTATTTACGCGACACGGACGGACTGCTGCGCGACATCGCGCGCAAAGTCGGCTACGCCGACGAGTTTTATTTCAGCCGCAAATTCAAAAAGGAAGTAGGGGTTCCCCCTTCCGCCTACACGCGTAGCGCAACAAGACGGATCGCCGCCCTGTCCCCGTCTTCCGTCGGATACTTGCTTGCGCTCGGAATAGTTCCGGTCGCCGCCCCGATTGATGCCAAATGGACTCCCTATTACTATCACACCTACTATTCCCGTATTTCGATTCATCTCAAGCAAGGGGAAATGGATGCGACGGACGCCGACAACGCACTGTTGAGAGGCCGGCCCGACGCTGTGATCGGCTATGAACAGCCGAGAAGCCCGCGCCTGCTGGCGGCTCTTGAACGGCGCTCCCTCCCGCTGTTCGTACCGGATCGTCAGCTCGGCTGGGAGGTCCAGCTTCGTCAGATCGCCGAGTTTCTGGACGCCCAAGGACGCTGCGAGGCCTGGATAACCGCTTACCGCCGCAAAGCCGAGCAAGCGCGCGAGCTCGTCGGTCAAGCGGTCGGCCGCGATACGTTCGTCGTCCTGCGTTTATGCGGGAACAACTTTTATCTCTACTGCAATCGGGGGATTCGCGATGTCGTCTACCACGACCTGCAGCTCCGCGCCGCTTGCCTGAAAGCCGATGTGTATAATGAAAAAATCAGTCTCCGGCAGCTTAAAAGCCTTAATCCCGACCGCATTTTGCTGCTGGTCTGTCCGGACGACGAGACGCGGACGGCCTGGCTGGCCCTTCAACATTCGGCGGAATGGCGCACTCTTGCCGCGGTGAGCGGCGGCCGGGTTTATTCGATACCATCCGATCCCTGGTTCGAGTATTCCGCCTTCTCGATTAATCGCATGTTGAATGAAATGCTGATGATGTTTACCGGAAAATGTCCAAACGACGATCTGGAATACGTCCATGGAGACGGGAGACGCTCTGAATTATAATCATTTGGTGAGAATGATTATCATTTAGAGGGGGATTTCCGTGTTTTCCAGTTATCGCAATTTGTCTGCCCGGCTCGGGAGAATCGGCCTGCTTTCCGCGCTTGGCGCGCTGCTCGTCGCCGGCTTGCTGACCGCCTGCAGCTCCAGCAACAGCTCCGAACCTGCAGGCTCATCCGTCGCCGCTTCCTCCCCGGAGGTAACGGCATCCTCGTCGTCCGAAAGCGTCCCTTCCCCAGCGGCCGAGCCTTCAGCCGCACCTGCATATCCCCAAACCTTCCAGGACGAATTGGGACACGAGGTGAAGCTGCCTGCCGTTCCCGTAAAGATTTTCGCTCCCGGCATGGAAGATTCGCTGCTCGTGCTAGGCGTCAAGCCGACAGCCCAATGGGCCAACGGAGACATCGTGCCCGTATACTTGCAGGAACAGCTCGGCGACGTAGCTAAGGCGGATTTCTCCGCAGGGCTGCCTACTCCCGAGGTCGTCGCCTCGTACAAACCGGACCTTATCGTGCTGGGCAACTCGTATTATGCGGATAACGGCGTATACGAGCAGTACGCGAAAATTGCGCCGACCTATGCGTTTAAGCAATCCTCCTCCGATCTTAACGGCTCCCTGCGCAAGCTCGGCGAGCTATTAGGCAAGTCGCAGGAAGCTGAGCAAGCTCTGAGCGATTATCAGCGTAAGGTTGAGGAGGCGCGAATCAAGCTGGCTCCGGTGGCGGAAGGAAAAAAAGCCGTAATCATCCGCATGAACGATAGAGGCATCTTCCTGATGGGCGGAGATTATTACGGCGGTTACGTGTTGGCCCAGGATTTGGGCTTTGGCAAGATTAAGTTCGTCGAGAAGGAGAGCAGCGCGGATTTGTCGCTGGAGATGCTGCCGGAGCTGGATGCGGACTATATTTTCATCGCCAACCATGCCGGTACGGGCGACGCATTCCTGAAGGAGCTGGAGAGCAGTCCGCTATGGAGGAACCTTCCTGCGGTTAAGGAAGATCGAGTATTCAAGATCGCGAATGACGCATGGCTGAACGGCGGCCTGATCGCGGGCGGCAACGTCATCGATGAAGTCGTCGAGCTGCTGGCGCCATGAGCGAAGTGAAGCGCTCCGCGTTGAGCGTCAATTATTGCGAAGAGCATCGACTGTTGGCGCAAAGAAACGGACGGGAATACCGCATTCTAATCGCTATGCCGACGGAGCCTCCTCCGCCTGGCGGCTACCCGGTCCTCTATGCGCTGGATGGGGACGCTACCTTCCTGACAATGGCGGAGGCGACGCGGCTGCAGACGCGCAAGCCTCACGGCTTCGATCCCGCCGTCGTCGTCGGCATCGGTTATCCGTCCGGCGAGCCCTTCGACATGAGCCGGCGCTGCTACGATTTCACGATGCCCGCCGAGGAAGGCACGCTGCCGGAAAGACCGGACGGGAGACCGTGGCCGGAGAACGGAGGGGCCGACTTGTTCCTGGACTTTCTGGAACATGATCTGCTGCCGTTCATAGCCGGACTCTTCCCGGTCGATGCGTCCAGGCGGACGCTGTTCGGCCACTCGCTCGGCGGCCTGTTCGTGCTGCATGCCTTGTTCTCGCAGCCTTCGCTGTTCTCTCGCTACGCAGCGGGAAGCCCGTCGATCTGGTGGGGCAACGGCGCGATTCTGGAACAATTCGACGCCTTCGTCCGCCGCTTCGACGGCCGGCTTCCGTCCGTTCGCCTGCTGTTCACCCTCGGGGCCGAAGAACTGAGCGACATGGTCGAAGACGCGGAGAAGCTGTTCGCCAAGCTTCAGCCGTTCAAGGACGACAACGGCGGTTTCCGTCCGGAGTTCGTCAAATTTCCCGAGGAGGAGCACGTCAGCGTGCTTCCTGCGGCGATTAGCCGCGTCGTTAAGTTCGGCCTGAGTTGAGTGTCGGGGATAGTCGAAGAGGCAGCCGGACCGGTTTAAGATGATCGATAAAAAAGAAGATGTATATCCCTCCCGGAGACTGCCTCATACGCTCCTGAAATTACCCTATCGCGGGTTTCCCCATTCGGATTTCAGGAGCGTATAGCAGCGGAAGGAGGTATATACACCCGCTTAACGAGAGAGCCGTCAGATCAGGGCGATCGCCAGCAGCGTAAACAACGACAACGTCAAAATGTCAGCCCCGTAGCCCGGACCGAATCCGGGACCGAACCAGCCCGAGATTTGCGCTTTTCCCGAGATTCGCATGCCGTCGCCCCCGGAAGTTCTTAAATAAACGTTCTCACTATCCACGTTCACAATCACGCCTTCATAACACCCGCAGCGCGTGTGCACCCTAACTCTGCAGTTGATATGACGTCGGCATAAGTGATACATTTCCTCCATCCTTCGCAGCCTCCTAGTTAAATGTTCTGACTCCCCTACAGCGTATGAGAGACATTCAACAGAAGATTGGACAGTTGGAGGAAGGTGCGCATGCCCAGGGCGGCGGATGTTGGTGCAATAAAACACGTAGAGACGGACGGTTCGCGCAATCTCATGTAGAGACTCCGCGAACCGTCCGCCTGCTTCTGCTTAACGGGTCAATATTCGAAATGCGTGCGCGATCGGCGCTTCGCC
This sequence comes from Cohnella phaseoli, assembly GCF_003386235.1. Classification (GTDB taxonomy): domain Bacteria; phylum Bacillota; class Bacilli; order Paenibacillales; family Paenibacillaceae; genus Cohnella; species Cohnella phaseoli. The sequence continues at coordinate 286,868 of NZ_QRDZ01000005.1, read as the reverse complement.
AATCGCCCAGCCGTCAGCCTCGGACAAATGAACCTTGATTCCTTCGCCGCAACGTTCGAACTCCAGCCGCCGCTTCGAGCCCAACTCCTCTACGGCAACGACCTCCCGCGCATACGGGATGACCAGCTCCGCCGTTACCGGCGCTTGCTCATCCGGGTACAGCCTGAAGGCATAGACATTGTCCGCCTTGCTCGTAAACGCCCACTCGCCCGTGAAGTACGGATCGCAAATTCGCGTTCCGTAAATGCCTTCGCCGTACTGCTCCAGCCATGCGCCAAGCTCCTTGATCCGTTTGACCGCGCCTTCCGGCAGGCGGCCGTCAGGCTGAGGGCCGACGTTCAGAGCCAGATTGCCGCCCTTGGAGACGATCTCCAGCAGCATATGAACGAGACGGCGAGTCGACTTGTATTCGTCCTCGTAACGGAAGGAGAAAGACGTTCCGAGCGTAATGCAGCTCTCCCAAGGAATGTTCATCGGACGATCCGGAATCGCTTGCTCCGGCGTGACGATGTTCTCGTACGGACCGCCTACGGTGCGATCGGCAGCCAGCAGCCACGGCTGCGTCTGCCGGGCGCGCTCCACGAATTCGCCCAGCCGTATATCCTGACTCACCCGGCCGCCGGAGCGTACCCAGCCGGCGTCCAACCACAGCACGTCGATCCGGCCGTAACGCGTCAGCAGCTCGTTCATCTGCTCGTGGGTGAACTGTACGAACTGCTCCCACAGCCAAGGATATTCGGCCGGGTCGTAGGACGGACCGCGCCACGTCGTCTGCCCTCGGGCCATGCCCGGAGCCCAGTAGTAAGGCGTGTGCCAGTCGGCCTTCGAGAAGTAGGCGGCAACCGCCAAGCCTTCGCTGCGGAAAGCGTCGAACAGCTCGCGGCAAATATCCGCATGCTTGTGTGCGTGGAAAGGACAGTCCGGCCCTGTGACGCGGTAATCCGTCGTATGCGTATCCCACATGCAGAAGCCGTCGTGATGCTTCGTCGTGAATAGCAGGTACTTAAAGCCCGAATCCGCCGCCAGCTTCGCCCAAGCTTCGGGCTGAAGCCGAATCGGATTAAACGTCCGATTAAGTCCGAAATATTCGCGCTTGAGGTTCTCGCCGTCCGTCTCCCAGTCGATGCCTTCGCGCGACCAATCCGCGTCCTCGTCGCTCAGCGCCCACGATTCGACCACGCCAAGCTGCGAATACGGTCCCCAATGCATCATCAAGCCGAGCTTCTGATCCTTGAACCATTCCAGCCGTTCGAGCAGCAGCGGGTCCTCCGGTTTCACCCACTCCTCTTCCTTGCTGAAATGATGCACCCCGGCCTCTACAATCTGCTCTTCTTGCGCCATCTTTAGCTCCTAGCGAACGGCAATCGCGTTCTGATGAATTTGAATATATTTGTCGGTCTGCAAGCCGTCAAAGCCTTTGACGTAGCTGTCCCAATCTTTGTCGATGTCCTTGTTGCCCGTAATGAACTGCGCCATGTTGCTCTTGATGTAATCGCGAATCGTCGTTCTGAGCTGCGCCGCGATCTCCGTATCCTCAAGCGCGATGAACACGCTGCCCGGATACAGCTCGTCGGAGGCGTACGGCTCGTAATTTTGCGATTCCCGCTTCAGCCGAACCTCGTACGAGCCTTCTGCCAACGGATCTTGAGGCGCCATCCACGAATCGCGGTATTGATACGTACGCAGGGAAGGGCCGATCTGCTCCCAGCCGTCGTTGTGCGTCGTCTTCTCCGCCGCCTTCGGAATCGTCGCATACTTCGCTTGTTTGCCGTCCATGCCAAGCTCGCCCGGCTCCGCCTTGCGCCAGTCTTTACCCTCCGGTCCGCGCTCTTGAAGCACGATGGACTCTTCCGTGAACAGGAAGTCGACCAGTCGGATCGCGGCGATCTGCTGCTCCTTCGTCGCCTTGTTCGTCAGCGCGAATTGCGAGCGGCTGATCCCGGCAAAATTCAACGTTTGCTGCACGCCGTTCGGTCCTTTCAGCGGAGGCAGCGTCACGTAGTCTTTATGACGCGGGTGCTTGTCGTCCGGCGATACGGCGTAGCTGATCAGCGCGGTCGTAATCGCGCCCATAATATTGTCCGGCTCGCGGTTGCCGATCTGCTGGATGGCGTCGGCGTTCTGGGTAAAGGCCGCGGAGTCGATCAGTCCTTCCGAATACAGCTTGTTCAGATATTGCAGCCCTTGCTTCCATTCCTCTTTGTTGGCGGCCAGATCCACCTTGCCGTCTCTGACGAAGAGGAAGCTGCCGTTGTCCTTATCCACGTAATCGTCGGTAATAAACGAGTTCATCAGGAACGCGGCGATGTTGCCCGCCCACATCTCGTCGGAGCCGGTCAGCGGAATTTCGTCCTGCTTGCCGTTTTTGTTCGGATCGCGCTCCTTAAACGCCTTCAGCACCTCGTAGAACTCGTCCGTAGTTGTCGGCATCTGCAGGCCCAGCTCATCCAGCCACGCCTTGTTGATCCACAGCTTCATCGCATAGTTGCAGTGATAACATTCGTTGATCTGCGGAATCGCGTAGATGTTGCCGTCCGGCGCGGTAATCGATCCCTTCAAATAAGGAAGATCCTCGATCGCCTTCTTGATGTTCGGCGCGTACTGCTCGATCAGATCGTTCAGCGGCAGGAACACGCCCTGCTTGCCGTATTTCATCTGCTCGTCTTTCGTCAGGTTGCCGTGCAAAATCACTTCCGGATAGTCTCCGCTTGCCAGCATCAGCTGCTTCCGGTCGTTGAGCGCATTGTCCGGCACCAAATCCCATTCGATCTTGATGTTCGTTTTGTCCTCGACGTATTTCGTATACGTATTCGTCTCCATATTTTCGATGCTGGGGTATTGCGGGGCGAACATCTTTAGCTTCATCTGCTGCGTCACGATCGGATAGGTGCCTACCGGCGTGAACAGCTCCCCTTGCGTCTCGGGCTGAGAAGATGAAGAAGCAGGCGCGCTTGCGCTGCCGGAAGGCGAGGCGGAATTGCCGGATTTACTGCTGCATGCGCTCAGGATAAGCGTACAGATCAATACGAATGTCATTGCATAAGCCGTGCGGCGATTACGTCCGTTCATAGAAATGACTCCTCCTTATAATCTGTTTATTATTGAATTACTCCTTACGAGACATACGGTATAACCGCGAGTCCGCTTGCGCTCGCAACCTTCCTATCCGGCCTCACCTCCTTTAAATGGCGCCGACTCGTTACCCCTTCAAGGAACCGATCATGACGCCTTTCACGAAGTATTTTTGCACGAACGGATAGATGATCAGCACCGGCAGACTGGCGACGACGATAAGCGAATATTTCAGCAAATCCTTCAAGCCCTGCTGCGCCAACAAAACATCGACGTTCGATACCATCGAAGGATCGATCGTATTTAGAATGAGAATGTTGCGCAGCACGATCTGCAGCGGGAACAAGTCGGCCGATCTTAGGAAAATGAGCGCATCGAAGTAGGCATTCCAATGACCGACGGCGTACATGAGCGACATAACGGCGATAATCGGCTTGGACAGCGGCAGCACGATCCGGAGGATAAACCGAATATCGTTGCACCCGTCCAGCTCCGCCGCTTCGGCCAGCTCATCCGGAATCGTCGTCTGGAAGAATGTGCGGGCAACGATGACTTGGAATACCGCCAGCGCTCCAGGCAAAATCATCGCCCAGCGCGTATCGAGCAAATGCAGGTTTTTGACGAGCAAATAATAAGGAATCAGTCCGCCTTCAAAAATCATCGTCACGATCAACAGCACCATGATGACGTTGCGCCCGTAGAACGTTTTTCTGGCCAGCGGGTACGCGAGCATCACCGTCATGACGACGTTGACCGTCGTTCCGGCAACCGCGTAGATGACGGAATTCAAATATCCGGTGCCGATCTGCGGATTGCGGAACACGGCCGTATAGCCGTCCAGCGTAAAGTCGACCGGAAACAGCCATACCCGTCCGGATACGACAGCCTGCGGCGAGCTGAAGGAGGAGCTGACAATGTACATCAGCGGAAGCAAAATAATAATCAGTACGACCGTCAACAGCGTATAAATCCCTGCAATGAACAGTCGGTCTCCGTGAGATTCGCGAATTGCCGATGCTTTAGCCATGTGCCACCCTCCCCGTTACCATAGACTGTTGCTCGACAGCTTTCTCGCCAAGAAGTTGACGGATACGAGCAAAATTAAATTTATGACTGAATTAAACAGGCCGATCGCCGTCGAGAAGCTGAAGCTGGAGCTGAGCAAACCCACCTTGTACACATAGGTCGAAATAATTTCGGAGGTTTGCAGATTCAGCGGATTTTGCATCAGATACACCTTCTCGAAGCCGAGCTTCATGACGTTGCCGAGATTCAGAATGAGCAGGATCGTCGATACGGGAATCAGGCTGGGAATGTCGATATTGATCATCTTCTGAATTCGCGATGCCCCATCCACCTTGGCCGATTCATAAAGCTCAGGATTGACCCCGGCCAATGCCGCGATGTAGATGATCGCCCCGTAGCCGGTGTACTGCCATACATCGGACCAGACGTAGATCGATTTGAACAATCCCGGCATACCCATGAAGTTCGTGTTTTCAACGCCCAATGACTGAAAAAGCTTACTGATGATCCCTACGTTCGGAGACAGCGTCAAAATGAGAATCGAGACCATAATGACGGTCGAGATGAAGTAAGGGGCATAGGTGATGAGCTGAACGCTTTTCTTGAAGAAGCCGTTGCGAACTTCATTCAGCGCCAAGGCGAGCAGGATCGGCGCAGGGAAGCCGACGACCAAGCCGTACAGGCTGATGCCGAGCGTATTCTTCATGTATTGCCAGAAATTCGGCGAGTCCAAAAATTGGTCGAAATACTTGAAGCCCGCCCATGGGCTGCCCCAGATGCCCTGAACGACGTTGTAGTCCTTAAACGCGATCAATACGCCGGCCATCGGAATGTACTTAAAAATGATCAAATAAAGAATCGGCAAAACAATAACGGCGTACAGCTGCCAGTGGCGTTTGATTCTTTTGTACGCATGGCGCGTTGGCTTGCTCCCTCTTGCCGAAAGCTTGGAGGCTGCGAGCGGCTGCTCTGTCAGACTTGTCATAGACCGGTGCTCCTTTCCAGTTGAATCTGCGGCTGCTTAGTGCCATTCTAGGGGGACGACGACGCAAGCGGCAAGATACATTAATCGAAGGCCGAACGATTTTCGTCGCACCGAATAAACAAGGCAGCCCGGGCCGTCGCCCGGGCTGCCTTGCTGGAGTCTTGTCGGCGTTTTGTCCGCCAAACCGTTTTCTACCGCCATACGATTTTCGATTTTTACTCGGCCTTCCGTCTGCTAAGCTCTTCGCGGTATTCGCTCGGCGAGCAGCCCGCGACCCGGCGAAAAACGCGGCTGAACGAGATCGCGTTCAGATAGCCGACACGGTCGGCAATCTCCTGCACCGAGCAGGACGTCTCCTCGAGCAATCGGCGGGCGTTCTGCATCCGGATGTCGATCAGAAAATCGACGAACTTGTCGCCGGTCTGCTCCTTAAACAGCTTGCTGATATATTTGGGACTGATGCTGAACTTGTCGCTCAAATATTCAAGCGACATATTCGGATCTTGATAATGCTGCTCGATATATTTCCGCATTTCCCGAATGATCGTGGCGTGCTGGCGCTTGTCCTGCTCCTCCTGCAGCTTGGCGGCCAGCTCGATCAGCAGTCGGCCGCCTTCCTCCTTCATCCGCTCCAGTGACTGGCAGTCGACGACGATCTCGTTAAGTCCGGGCAGGCCGTCCCGCTCCCAGATGTCCTGAAACTCCCGCGACGTCGTCGCCATCTCGCGTTTCATATAATAGAGGAAATAATTCATCAGATTGACGATCTCGTCCTTCGTCAGCATTCCCTGCTTCATCTCGTCGAACCAGTCGTCGAACCTTCCCTTCCAGTCGGCCTCCAGCAGCCGGTACGATTGCGCAATGGCGCGGATCGCATTCAGGTGGCCGAAGACTTCCGCCTGACCTTGGGTCGCCGTCTGTCCGTAATCGATCAGCCGGTTTTGGCCTAATGAAATTTTGTACTTCAGCGCTTCGGTCGCGTTCTTGAACGACTGCGGAATGTCGGAGAGCTGCTTGGCGCCCGTGCCGATGCCGATCGTCACCGTGAACTTGAGATACTGTTCCGTCCAGCTTCGTATATGCTCCAGGAAGTCGACCATGGCCTGCCGCCGCTCCTCGTCCTCCTCCTGCTTCAGAAACACCATCACGCTAAGCTGAAGCGCGGAGGTCCATTCCGTCCATAGCTCGCATTCGTGCTTGGTGGCCAGCTCCTGGATGACGCTGCGCAGGGAGAATTTCAACAGGTTCTGGTCGCGATGCGAATACTTGCGGCAGAATTCCGCATAATCGTCCATCTCCACCACGAACACAAGCTGCTCGCCGGAAGGAGCCGGAAGCTGAAGGCGGTCGGCCTCGTCCCTCCAGCCGTCCAGCGTAAGCTCGGAATTGCCTTCGATCAGCCGATGAAACAGATTGTTCGTATGCAGATGGCGATCTTCTTTGTGCTTCCGTTGATATCGGTTGGACTGTTCGATGATATTTTCCAGCGCCGTCTCGATAAATGTAAACTCGTCCCAGCCCCCTTCCCGCGACGCTCCGCTTGACACCGAAGCCGCATAGCCCCGTACGCGCGACGTTATCTGCTCCAGCGGCTTCGAATTGCGCCTCGTCACGTAGACAAGCCATATAAAGCTCACCGCGATCATCAGGAGACCGACGACAAACCAGACGTTGTACAACGACGAGACGAGCTGCACGAGTCTGCCGTTGATCAGGCCGCTCTCATACGACCAGTCCGTATAGCTCGATACGTGCTCGGCGAAAGCTTTGGCCGTCTTCGCGTCCGGCTCCCGGTCCGGGAACAGCAGGTTGCCCTCCGCGTCGCGAATGCGGATGAAGCTCGACTCCGGATCGTACAGACTGGCCACCATGCCGTACAGAGCCGAGGTCGACACGTTAACGACGATCATCCCTTTGTTGCTCGCGATAAACGGCACGCCCCGGACCAAGCTGACGACGGGTTTGCCCTCGAGCAGGGAAAACTCCTTGAACTCCCGCGGCCCCGTCCACTTTTTCGCCAAACTCCCTTTATGCTCTGTGATAAAAGACTGGTCCCGATAACTCTCCAGCTTGTCGCTGGTCGAAGTACTCAGCACGAATTCGTCCTCGAACCGGTACAAATAGATCGAATCGATGATCGGGTAGGACAGGATAATTCCTTTCATCTGATCGACGGCGCTAATGTTCAAGTACGCATTGCTTCCCGATCGCCCGTCGAAGAAATCCGTCAACTGCTTATTATAAATAATCTCCAGCATAATCGCGCTGTCGATCGCCTTCAGCGACGCATCGATCGATCGCATGGCCTGAATCGAGAGCTGGTTGTTCGCGTTGGCCGCCTGTTGGCGATTTTGCTCGCTGAGCAGCTGGAAAAACACGAAAAATAAGAAGGTCACTACGATTAAAAAAATCGGCATATAAGACAGCAGCAGCCGTATAAACCATGTTTTCCGCATAAAATCCCTCTCCCGCCTTGCTGTAAGCGCTCTATAGTACGATATCTCCATTAATTCGACGCTGGTCCCACTTTATCCTACAACCCCATATGTTACAATATCTGGACAAGAGATGCGCAGCAAGGAGGAACAGCCCGTGGAAAAAGAAAACGAACCTTACGACCCGGAGACGGAAGAGTGGGAATGGGAGGAGAGCGAGGAGGAAGCCGCGGAGGCGCAGCAGGCGGCGGCCGCAAGGCGCAGGAGGCTGAGAAACATCGTCGTCTCCCTGCTTACGCTCGCCCTGCTCGGCAACGTGCTGGCGTTCTGGCCGCAAATTTACAATAGTACAACGCTGCCATTTTTATTTAAATCGAAGGAATTGTCGACCCGCGAAAACATTCAGAGCTATAAAGAAGCGGTCGTGCTCGTCAGCACGGACAAGGGCAAAGGAACCGGTTTTCATGTGGAGGGCGGGTATATCGTCACCAACTATCATGTGATCGAAGGCGGCGCATATTCGGCGATTAAATTCCCGGGAAATGATCGGGCGTACAAAGGCACGCTGGCCGGCTCCGATCCCGATCTGGATATTGCGGTGTTGAAAATAGAAGAGAGCGATCGGTCTCTCCCCTCTATCTCCGTCGAGCGCGACTGGACGCCGGGAGAGCACGTCTACATTATCGGCAATCCGCTTTATTTCACACAAATCGTAAACGAAGGCAGCGTGCTCGAGCTGGTGCCGATCCGGGACCGGGAGAAGCCCGCTCTGGCAATCGATGCGCCGGTGTTCAAGGGCAACAGCGGAAGCCCGGTCATCAACGAAGAAGGCCGAGCGATCGCCGTCATTTATGCCACTGCGGAGATCGCTCGGGAAGAAGGCGCGGTTCAGGTCGGCCTGGCCGTACCGCTAGCCGATCTGGGCGAGCTGCTCGATAAGCTTTCTATTTCGCAATAAAAGATGATGAGTTGCTCAATTTCTGTAAAAATGCGTATTCCGGCCGCTGCATCAGCTCCGAGTTCTCTCGCCAGGCTGTTCAAAAATTGATCAGCTGGATGGCGTATGCTTAGAGTGATAAATTGCGCGAATCAGCGATTGCGATGAATTGCAGGAAAGCGAGGATCGACAATGGGAAGACCCCGGCGCTCGAATCCCCGGCTCTGCGAAATGCCGGGATGCACGGATAAACATTACGCGAAGGGACAGTGCAAGCTGCATTATTTTCGCTCTTGGCGCAGCAAGGAGCACAAGTCGAACGCCCGAGAAGAGGAGGAAGCCTCGAAAAAAAACGCTTTATCTTAGCCCCCTATCCCCCGACTAGAAAGGTCAGGGGATACCCGCTTTATTTCCGCCAAAAGGTTTTACAATCCGCTTTATCCCAAATGTTAAACTCGATCATTTTCTCAAGCAAAGAGAACTCAACAGGATCTTCCCACTTGATCCGCACCAATTCCTTGGTGTGGTCGTAGCCTGCTTGTGCGATGGCATCCGCAACGTGGTTCATCCCCGCCTTTTCGGGCGCTACGGCCAAGTGATGCTTGGACACGCTAAAACCGATAATATATGTGCCGTGATCGGTAAACATAGGCTGGTTCCAGGCAATTTTGGGCTCCAGGCTCGGATATTTCTCTGCAACCCATGTCAAAACCTCTTCCGTGCGCGCCCGATGATGCGGATTATGAATACCCTCCAAATATATTGCAAAAGCTTCCATAATAGCGCCCCCTCATATAAGATTACAATATTCCGTTAGAGAACAAGCTCATCTTCAAACTATATAATTTGCGTCCCGAGCAGGCAATACCCCGATCAATCTAAAGGAGTGAAGTCCATGCAGGAGCATTGGTGGAAAACGACAGTCGTTTATCAAGTGTACCCTCGCAGCTTTCAAGATACCGATGGTGATGGGATCGGCGATCTTCGGGGAATCGTCAAACGTCTTGATTATTTGCAGGAATTGGGCATCGGAGCGATCTGGCTGAGTCCGGTTTACAAATCTCCCAACGACGACAACGGCTACGACATCAGCGACTATCGGGATATTATGGACGAGTTCGGCACGATGGCCGATATGGACGAGTTGATTCGCGAGGCCAACGCCCGGAACATCAAAATTGTGATGGATCTGGTCGTGAACCATACGTCCGACGAGCATCCTTGGTTTATCGAGTCTCGCCGGAGCCGGGACAACGAGTACCGCGACTACTATATTTGGCGCGATCCCGCGCCGGGCGGCGGAGAACCGAACGGACTGCGTTCGATATTCAGCGGTTCCGCCTGGCAGTATGACGAGCAGACCGGCCAGTATTACCTGCACCTGTTCAGCAAGCGTCAGCCCGATCTGAATTGGGAAAATGCCAAGGTACGTCAGGAAGTGTGGGACTTGATGAATTTCTGGCTGGAAAAGGGGATCGGCGGCTTTCGAATGGACGTCATCGATCTGGTCGGCAAGCTCCCGGATCAGGAGATTACCGGCAACGGTCCGAAGCTTCACGAGTACTTGCAGGATATGCATCGCGAGACCTTCGGCCGCTACGACGTGATGACGGTCGGGGAGACGTGGGGCGCGACGCCCGAGATCGCGAAGCTCTACTCCGATCCCGCTCGCAAGGAGCTGTCGATGGTGTTCCAATTCGAGCACATTATGCTCGACCAGCAGGAAGGCAAGGACAAGTGGGATCTGAAGCCGCTGCCGGTGGGAGAACTGAAGCGCGTGCTGAGCAAGTGGCAGACCGAGCTGGGAGACCAAGGCTGGAACAGTCTGTTCTGGAACAACCACGACCTGCCGCGCATCGTATCCCGCTGGGGAGACGACGGCGAATTGCGCATTCCGAGCGCCAAAATGTTCGCGATCGTGCTGCATCTCATGAAGGGAACTCCGTATATTTATCAGGGCGAGGAGATCGGCATGACCAACTGTCCGATCGCCGACATTTCCGAGGCGCAGGACATCGAGACGATCAATATGTACCATGAACGGCTCGACTGGGGCTATTCGCGGGAAGACATCATCGCCTCTATTAACGCCAAGGGCCGCGATAATGCGCGAACGCCCATGCAGTGGGACGATACGGCTAACGCCGGTTTTACAACGGGAACGCCTTGGCTGCGCGTCAACCCAAACTACAAATCGATCAGTGCCGCGTCGGAGCTTGCCGACACAGACTCTATTTTCCACACCTACAAGCGGCTGATCGCGCTCCGCAAGGAGCATCCGATCGTCGCTTGGGGCAGCTACGAGCTGATCGAGGACGTGCCGGAGCAGCTGTTCCTGTATTTGCGCCACCACGAAGGGCGTACTTGGGCGGTAGCCGCCAACTTCGGCGGAACGGCGCTCTCGTCCAGCGTCTCGCGTCTTGGCCGCAGCGAATCCGTCATCATCTCGAACTACGATCGTAGCGAGGCGGATTTTGCGCAGCTGGAATTGCGTCCGTACGAGGCATTCGCGGTTGAACTGACTTGAGGAGTTAACAAAAGCGAAATAGACCGTTCCTCTTCTCCAAAGGATACGGTCTATTTCCAATAGCTTATTTATAAATCATCCAAATCTATTTCTTCTGACGCTTGTTCTTTTTCGGGGCTTGAATAGTTGATCCCCAGCATGACCTCGAAATCGCTCCCCGTAAGCGTCAAAGAGATCTTTGTCCCGTCAACATCCCAGACTGTCATTAAAGATAACTGTTCTGCCGCTATTGCAGTGCCCCAATTGCTCCTCGGTTCATCTTGAAAAAGATCGTCATACCATATCTCATCATTTTCATGAATAGGATTGCCGTATTTGGCGATCAAGCCCTTCTTTAATTTATCATAATCACGTATATACAAGTTATTATTCACATAATCACTATCGATAATATACATTCCCGACCATAACTTATTACCGTCAAAATCGTAGTAAATTACCGCAGGCAAATCGCTTACCGTACCTTCATACACCATTATATTTTCAATTTTCCCAATGTACTCCGCGCTTTCTGACTTTTTCACTTGTTCTACGGTCATTCCCCATGTTGTATTCCTAAAAATAAATTTAAGAGGTTTTCCAATTTGTACAATCTAGTCCTTGAAAATATTCACTGCAAATTGTTTAAGTTGGCGTTATGTAGATTATTTTCGGCATTAAGTTCCGATAAATAATCATTATAAGCCGTTGTTTTCATGTCTTCTAGATTTTTTATCCGTAACTGCGCGGTTCTTTTTTTCTGTAATTCTTCAAGTTCTTTATTTTTCTGATTCAGTTGATCCTGTAAAGAGTTTCTTCTTGAATTGGCTTCAAAACTGGTATCTAGCATTAGTGTATTTATTTGATTTTGAAGATTAAGAATTTCTGTTTGCAATTGCGAACGCTGACTTTCAAACTCTGAGTCCGAGAAATACCCTACTGGGCTTTCACTTTTAATTGCAGCAATCTTTTCATCTATATAATTTTTGGTATTATTATATTTCGTCTCGATTTTTGAAACTTCCTGGTTATGCCTTTCCGTTTCGGCTATTCTAGCATTCAAGTTATTCGAGGGATTAGGAAGACTTGGATTTGTTGGCGTAGGTGCAGACGTAGGTGAAGGTGACGGCGTAGGTGTTGTCATTTGCGTTGATGTCGGGTTATTTTCCTGCTCTTTCGGTTGAACCTGATAAGATTTATCCGTTGTACTCAAATAGATTTCTTTGGTATCGTTTTTCCAAGCCACATCAACGTCAAGAACTTCAGCAAGTTCTCGAAGGGGAAGATACGTGCTGCCATTAATTACTACAGGTTTATTGTCTAGACTTGCCTTTTTTCCATCCTTAAAAATAGGAAACGACACTTGAGTTGCTTTTAATATTGTTTCAGCAGCAAAAACTGAAGTCGCGGAGAAAATAACCGCACCGCATAGGAATCCAATGATGTAACCTTTAAATTTCTTCAATTTTATATCCTCCCCTTTTTCACCATCGAGTGTAACACGGTATGCTCGCCCTTACTCCCATCTGGAGGCATTCTTACCTCTGCGCCCCCTATTCTGTCGTATGTCTCTGTCGAATCATGTATATTTATAGCAATAATACAAACTACCTCCCAAATGTATCACACCCCCTAAATACTGGCAATATCTGCAGATCTGCCTCTACAAAGAAAAAATCCCTTACACAACAAGGGATTTCCGCTTCATTGTTATGGTGCGCTTCTTTCTACGCGATCACTTCATACGAAAATCGAGATGCGCAGGCGGAGGGCATTCGACGCTGACTCTATCGAGGAGCTCTTCGCCCTAACAGAGAACGTTTGTTCGAAAAACCGTACAAAGCAACTCGAATCAGGCTCAAACGGTGGAAATTTGTTCGAATAATCGTACAAAGCAATTCGAATCTGACTCATACGACGGATGTTTGTTCGAATAACCATACAAAACGACCGAAATCAAGGGGGGGGGTATGTCTATCGATCCTCTTAAGCAACTTCGTTTATGGAACAATCACCCCCCGACTCGTTCCAACTTGCGCTACTCTACTCTTTCAAGAGCCATAAGCTCCCCTTGACCGGGAGCCAACCACAGCAGAGACGAGAATTCATCCACAAATTTGACCTGATTGTTCACCACATAGGCTTCCCCGTACGCATTGAACCGCTGTAATTGCCGCACATCTTGCATATAGACTTGCACATTTACGGAATCTCGCGGATTGGCGTTCACGATAAACGCATAGGGCTGTCCGGAGATCCGATGGCGGAACTCCGATACGATCAAGTGCGGGTCGTGACCGGCTTCGACGGCGATCTCCTTAATCGCGCCGCCGAAGTCGAGCAGTTGTCCCCCATCCGCAGGCGCTTCCGGATAATGGCCGACCCGCAGCAGCTGCAAATCCATAAACAAATTGCCCCATCTCTGATGCAGCTCTCTATTCACATCTCGCATATGGAAGAACGTATCCGTACGCTCTCCCCACCAATCGATCGGTCCCTGTCGGTAATTCGTTTCACTGTTAAACGTGTTATCGGGCGTGTAGAACGTGAAATAAAAGATTCCCTTGGCGCCATAAGCCAGAGACGTATTCACCTGCCAGCGTACGTCGTCGTAAGACGGTTTGCGATAACGGAAATGCGGCGTAGACAAGATCGTATTCCAGAAATCGATGCCTCTAAGCGCTAAGTTCCTATAATGGCTCAGATTCGTGTAGTAGAGCGGATTCTCGTACTCTCGTTCCGTCATCTGGCCATAGTAGTCGTAGCTGACGAGCTTCGCCCCCGTTCGCTGCACATAATCCTCCAGATAACGGCCATAGTCTCGGTATCCCAATAGCGCCTCTGTCTGCGGAATGGCCGGAAAAAAGTTAACAAAGGGCAGCAGATGAGCGGCATGCGTCTTAACGATGCCCACCGCTTGAACTACGGCTTCATGGAGATCGCGCTCGGGTTCGTCGATGATAAAGAATCCGGCAACCTGCGGATGATGGGCGAATTCCGCAACCGCTTCGGCGACTCCGCGCTCATAATCGTGCGGAAGCGATCGGTCTCCTTTCTCATCGCGAGGCAGATCCCTTATCCTATAAATACTTACGCGCGGATCCCGTAAAATCACTTTCACGTTCTGTTTCTCGCACCAAGCGAGGAGTACCGCTAGCTTATTCCGGTCCTCCTCATCCAGCGAATACGCCGGGGATTGAATCGTCGAGAAGGCACACGCCTCCCAATCCGCAAGCGCCCGTTCGTCCCACTCTTTCATCGTCATATAATTCCAAAACCCGATAGGGAATCGGCTGACGCCGGAAAACCGTCTCATTCCTTACAACTCCTAAGTTAGAGGTTTGAACTAGTTCGAAGCATAGAACGCATAGGTGCCGCCGTTACTCGTTAGTCCGGTTGGGGCTGCGGCAGGCAGCGACGTCGGATACGTGTAGCTCGTGTATTGAACAGGCGGATTATACGTCAGCACGTTTCCCGTTTGACTTAGAACGAATACCAGCCAATACGGCGTATCCTCCGTTAACGCCGTAGAAGGAATCGTTCCTTGGTTCCATCCGTTATAAAGCGTGATTTCCGGCGTTTCCGCGAGCAATGCCCCCGGATTGCCGCTATTGTCGCTGTATAGCGCCATTCTGACTTTGCCTGCCGCGCCGGAAGCCACGTATAAGTTCAGGTTGGTCGCGGTTAAATCTTGCCCGGCAATCGCCTTCGTCGCTACAAAATTGTTGTCTGCCGTCGTTTCCGTCTTGCTGCCGGGTGTCACTAGACCTACATATTCAGAAGGTGCAGAAACCGAATTGGCATAAAACTGCACATCGTCGACCATGTACCAAGTGGTCGCTGGAGAATTGGAGTAGAATCCGATCGTTGCTTGCCCATTGGTGACATTGACATTCTCAATGACGAGCTGCGTCCAAACCGAAGTTTTCGGAATGTTCGACTTCAGGCTTGCGCCGCCGTAATCTTTGGCCTCCATGTAAGCCGTCCCTAAATTTCCAAGATTGTTTTTTACCCACGCCTTTAAGGTATACAAGCCATTGGGAATGCCGGTGAACGTTTGATACGTATAGACGTTGTAATTCGTTCCCTTCCAATGGCCTAATTTATAGAGACCGGAATGCGGGGCGCCGGAGCCTGACGTACCTTCCGTATAGTCTGCATCCAGATCCGGCCCCGAAGTGCTCCAACCGATCGGCGAGGATACCGCCGCTCCGTCCTCTTCGAATCCGGGGTTGACCACTAAGTTCGGTCCGGTAGATCTCTTGGCATTGGTAATTTCGTAGAACACGACGCCATGATGCGCCATTTCCGGGTTAAGCGTTAACGTATTCCCGGTTACCGGAACCGTGGAAGTCGTAGGGGACAACGCGGCTAACGCTTTGTACGCATCCTCCCGCGAATACCAGTAATTCACGTCGGCTGCATTTGTTAGTGCTTTGGGCACTTCCACCGAATATTTGGACCAACCCGCCGAATAGGAACTATCCGTCAGTCCCCTGCTGGTCTGATCCGCCCACCACTGCGGCCAGAAATTGCCGTGCGTATCGTCCACTACCCACTGCTTCACCGTAACGGTGCTGCCGCTGGCCGGGATGATATTCGCAAGGTTGATTGCAGGAGTTTCGGATGTCGTGGCGTTAAAATTGTTGTTGTAATTGTATACCATCAGATGGATCGTATCGGTTGTGCTATTATACCCGGCTATGCCGTTAATTTCGTTTCCGGCCCCCCCGGGCGATCCGGTTACGGATCCCTCTACGCGCTTATCCCCAACCATTTTGTACGCCAGATTGGCAACATGGGTGCCTACGGACGGTACGCCTCCCCAGAAGGTTTCCGTACTTAATCCCCAGGCGGAGAACCAATCAATATTGGCATCATGCATCGTTTTGAACAATCTGGCATCCGCGGAGGCTTGGAAGGTATGGGCGACAACGCGGGAATACAGCGCTTTATTGTCGAAGCCGGAAAAGATGCGCCCCTCGTCAATCCCATACTTCAGATGGTTCAAACCATTCGTTTTGGCCCGATCTCTCAAAGAATTGATCGTATTTACCAACGTTTTTCCGCCACTATATACCATGCCGGGACGCGAATCATAGAAGGAGGCCGTCAGATAGTCGATTTGCGTGCCGTTTAATCCCGTTTTGTAGTTGACGCCGTTCACCCCGACGCCTGCGACATGATCGATAAATTCCTCTTCGTTCCAGTACCCCGCGGCAAACGCCAAGCTATGCGCGCCCACGATGACCTCGGATGCGGTCGCTCCCGCTTGAACGTAGGCCGCCTCCAACGCCGCAACCGTGTAGTCGTAGAGCTTAAAAAAACCGATTTTCGTCGTATTGGCACTGACCTTATCGTCGAACCAATCTTTGTTTTCAAACTCCGTTCCCACGCCCCACGACCACGACTTGACTTCATTTATCCCGAATTCCGCGATAAGTTCGTCCGCCAATGCTTTGATATAATTGTAATAAACGTCGTAATCGTCGGGGAATTTCGTATTGTTGGCCATTCCGCCAATTGCAGGACTCGTTGTATACTTCAAGGGCACGTTACCGGTTTTAATGAGCGGTTTTAACCCCTGATTCACGACGTTATGAAGCCCTGTGACCAGACTTGAAAAGTCATAGTCGGTTAAGTTGCCCGTATCGCTGGGATCTACGAACAGATCCCTCGGATAGTAGATGCTGCATCCCGAATAGCCGACATAGCAGCCCCCGGTAGCCGTCATAAACTGAACATTCTTGACGAAGGGGTAGTTCGTGGAAAAATAGTTGGACGGTTGACCTGTAGCGTTAGCCAGCCAATTATCTCCATAGCCCCATACGTTTACGTCGGTAAATTTGTTCGAGAGCGTCTGCCCTTCTGCCGCAAGATCGAATGTGACTGCCACATTGCCTGCTGCAAAAGCTTTATTCGAAGTTTCAGATGCGACAACAATACCAACCATCACCATTACGGAACATAACAGCAAGTTTAATATTTTTTTCATCCTACTTCCTCCTCGTAAAATATCGATAGGGCATTGCGACATCCGGTTCGCGTACAGTCGGCATAGCTCCTCCTTATTTCAGCAAATCGTAGATCGGCGCCATTTGGACGGAAGATTCTTCGGCTTTAGCTTTCCAGTATGCGAAAATCTCGTCCATTTTGAATTGATCCAATCCTTTAATAAACTCATCCTTAAGCTTGTTAAATTCATCGTCGTCCTTCGCGGAAATGAGCTTAAATTCATTCTTGTAAATATAGGCTTGCAGATTGGTATCGTAAGTCTTCAAATCATCCGGTAGTTCTCCTAGGTTGAACAGCGAGTTGGCCTTATACGCTTTCACGTTGGAGGTATACAGATCGCGTAAAGTTTCTTTTCCATAATGCGCTAGCATGTCTTTATGAACAGGCTTAATCTTTTTCTCGATTGCTTTATCGGACCACTCATACAGGTTGACCGGCGTATTGGTAGTAGGGTCGATCGTCGCGCTGGCAAAGCCAACAAAATGATGGAACACGCCCGCTCCGGTTTCCTTTTTGAATTCGTCCTCGCCGCCCCGCGCAAGAAACTCGTCCGTTGGGGTCGGTTTGCCGTTTTCCATGGTCCAATTGACGCCTTCCGGTCCATTCCACACGATTCTTGAACCCTCGTAAGAGGCAAGGAAATCTAGCAGCTCCATAGCTCGTTCCGGGTATTTGCAGTTTGCGGAGATCGCATACTTTGCCTCGCCGGCTGGCAGCATATTCATCAATGTATACGTGTCCGAATTCAGTGCCGGGAGCGCAACCATGCCCTTATCCGGCATCCCCGCCTCCTCGAACCCTCTATTCACCAGGTCGACGTCCCACCCAATCCCCGTATAGAGATATCTTCCGGCTTTTAACTTATCTTCATAGATGTCGGCTTTCTGCGAGAAAGAATCCGGATCCAGAATCCCCATCCGATTGGCCTGGTTATAAAATTTCAACCCTCGCCAGAACAAACCGTTCTCGTCGGTAAGCATATTATTGGGAGATATCGTATTGTTTAGAATATCCGCTACCGCAAGCTTATCCCCGCCTGAAATCCCTACGATTCCTTCCGCGAATGCAAGCGGAGAAACCAGCGTCCAATCCCCCCAGCCTTGCCCGTCCGCAAACCATCCGCCCAGGGCATACACCTTCTTGCCGTCCTTTGTCGTAGGCTCGGCATTTTGCATTTGCTGAAGTACGTTCAAGAGATCCGTGTCGAAGTTTTCCAGCTTCGGATAGCCCAGTTGTTTATAGAGATCCCAGCGGATAAAATGTCCCGCAAGCTGCTGCGTGCCGATATCGTAGGTTCCGCGATTCATGCCGATCGTATAAAGCTTGCCATCCGTACTGTATTGCTTGTTCAGTTCGACCATCGCTTTACCGGAGTTATCGGACACGATATTCTTTCCATGCTTCTCAAGCAAATCGTCGAGCTGCCGGATTTGGCCGGCTTTGATCATTTGCGGAATTTGCTTCACCGGATCCGTAACAAGGAAGATGTCCGGCAGATCGTTGCTGGCGATTAAAGCATTCAGCTTCTGAGGCCAGTCATCGCCTCCGCCTACCGAGGTGATATCCATCGTGATGCCAAACTTGTCTTCAATGTATTTGGAGACAGGATCCTGGGCAATTCCGTTGGGCACGCTGTTTAAGGTGAAGGCGGCAATTTTCAATTTGACGGGCGGCTTTTCCTCGACTTCTCCTTTCGTAGGCTCGCTAGTGCTAGATTCCGCGGACGACTTTACTTCTTCCGTCTTACCGCCCGAGCATCCGGCCAGTGCGACCGTCAACAGGATGGATAAGAGAATAAATCCGACTTTGTTCTTCAAGGCAAATCCCCCAATTCCTGATTTTTTTATAACAACGGGGCTGGTCTATAAGTCACTAAGCTGCTTTGAAAGATAATTGATGAAAAGGGGGCAGGTGTATGTATCTCCCTCCGATGCTATACGCTCCTGAAATCTGAATAGGTAAACCCGTGATAAGGTGATTTCAGGAGCGTATGAGGCAGTCTCCGGGAGATACATACACCTTCCTTACCTTTTGTTATCGGTCGTCTTAAGCAACTCCGCTTATGGGACAGCCCCATTCTTATCGAAATGGACTATCCCTTAACCGCACCCAGCATGATTCCTTTGACAAAATACTTCTGCATCAGCGGATATACGACCAGAATAGGCAACACCGTAATTACCGTCATGGCATGCTTGATCGAAGTAGCCGTCACCTGTACGGAACTGGACAAGGAGGCAGCGGCATTGGAGTTCGACGACGACTGCAGCACGCTCGCCATATTGGATTGAAGATTCCGATATAAGAGAAGCTGAAGCGTATCCAGGCGGCTGTCGCTAACCAAGTAAAGATTATCGGCCCAGGAGTTCCATTGGTTTACGGCCGTAAATACGGCAATGCACGCGACGATCGGCAGGGACAACGGAAAAATGATTTTGGCGAAAATCGTGAACGTATCGGCGCCGTCCACCTCTGCCGATTCCTCCAAGGAGGTTGGCAGCGATTCAATATAGGTTTTGATCAAGATGATAAAGAATGCGGAAATCATCGTTGGCAATACGTAAAGCAGAAAGTTATTTTTCAGATGGAGCTCTTTCATGACCATGTACCACGGAATCAATCCGGAATTGAAGAACATGGTGAAAATAATAAATCGATAGATCCATTTGCGACAGGGCATAAGCTTCTTCGTAACCAAATATCCGACAAAAGCACAGCTCAGCACCGTCAGGACGGTTCCAACAATCGTTCGCGCAACCGAAACGAACACGCTATGGTAGAGATTCGGAATGTGCGACAACTGTTGATAAGCCGCCCAAGTGATGTCCTTCGGAAAGAAGTACACCCCATTGGCGATCTCTACAGGATTGCTCATGGAATTGATAATGATATAGTAGAACGGATAGATACAGGACAGCGAGAAGAGAAGCAGCATTCCGGTATTCACGATTTGAAACAACGCGTTTTTGATTTTTTCCAATGTAGAAACACCTTTCTTTCAACTGCCCCTAATTAAATAATGCTCTCTTTCCTCACGACTCTGGATAAAAAGTTGGCAAACAACAGCAAGGCAATACTGATCACGGATTTGAAGATTCCCATTGCCGTTGAGAAGGAATATTCCGCATTGGCGATGCCCATCCGATAAATATAAGTATCAAACACCTCTAGCTTGCCGATATTCATCGGATTCTGAAACACATAGTACTGCTCGAAACCGTTGCTGAGGATGTTCGATATGGAAAGCAGCAGCAGGACAAAAAAAGTAGGTACGATTCCGGGAATCGTAATGTGCCATATTTTGCGGAACCTTCCTGCGCCGTCCACCTTGGCTGCGTTATACAGCTCCTGGTCGATGCCTACGATTGCCGCAATGTAAATAATCGCTCCCCAACCTGTGCCTTTCCATAACCCGATCAGCAATTGAATATACCAGGCGTAGGTATCGCTAATTAACGGTTCCAATGGCTTACGGATCAAATGCGTATCCAGCAGCACTTTGTTGATCAGTCCGTCCCCTGAAGAAAACAAAGCGAAAAACACCGCGTAGACCAAAATCCAGGAAATAAAGTTGGGGATGGAAGCGACCGTCTGAATAAACCGCGATAAAATTGGAATTCGAATTTCTGTAAGCGCTATCGCAAAAATCACCGGAATCGGCGCGACAGCCACGCCAAGAAAGCTTAACGCCAACGTATTGCGAATGACCTCAAAAAAATCATTGCCGCCGGAGAAAATGATCTCGAAATATTTCATTCCCACAAATTCCTGCTTAAGTAAAGGCACACCCGGGATATAATCGACAAACGCAAAGGACCATCCGAAAAGCGGCAGGTAATAAAACACAAAGGTAAGCATAAGGAACGGAGAAATCCAAAGGAACAGCTTGACTTTGGTTTTTGTTTTTCCCGTTAACCCCATTGTTCGGTACGGCTCGATCTTCTTCATGGATTCGTTTATCATTGTCGCTCAATACCTCCTGCTTCGTATTGTATAGTCGAATGTCTACATTCAACAATTACAATGATTTTCGCTTAATTACAAAAATTATGGATATGCCCGTTTTGCCTCGTAACTTGCGCTTCTGCGTGTTCAATAGCAAAATCGAATATGTTATAGTAGGCCTAAATCAAAATAGGGAGCTGAAATGGTGATTTTATGATGCGAGTATGGGTCGCCAAATACATCAAAAGTCGTTTCCTGAACAAGCTGCTGCTCCTGAACTCGTTCATTATCATCAGTACTGTAAGCGTTTTAGTTATTTTGATTTTTAATTATATTTCGAGCACCCTTAAGGAGCAGGCGATCAGCTACAATAGCCAAGTTCTTGAAGCGGTAAATTCCTATTTCTTCGATCAAAATAAAAATTTCAAGAAAACGATGAATTACATGTATTACGGGGAGTTGTTGGAGACTGGCGGGGGGTATTCGGTCATTCAGGCCTTCCAGGATGTGAACAAATATCGGCAATCCGTTCAATCCGACCTGTCCGCGGCCACTTCTTCGGAAATCGTAGAAAAAACGGCCTACATCTATCATTTTATGACCGCAAGAGCGCTGCCTAGCGATTCCAATATGTCGGATATGCTGTTAGTTAATGCGTCTTTCGACTTTCAGTTATCCACCGGTCGAAACGGGAAATTTGCTCAGCATGTGCCAACGATTAGCGATTATATTGATCATTCGCGCCGAAACACGCATATCAATTCACAAAGAATTCGTTATATCCCTGCTTTTAATAAAACGACGGGCCAAGATCCTAAATTCATGTACGCGATTTACGATTATCTCAGAGATCCGGACGATCCATCCCAGTATGTTGGCTATATGGTGTCCACTTACGATGCAGACTCAATCAAATCTGTCTTCGCGGGATTTAAACTAAATGTGATAGGCAGCATTCTGATTTTAACTCCCGATGGCGACGTTTTATTCGATTCTTCCGGTCAATTTTATGGAAAGCGATTTCCTTACGAAGATATTATAGCTTCTCCCGATCGTTCCACTACAATCGATCATTCCATTGTCAATGTTTATCGAGATGAAGACTATGGATTTGCCGTCGTTGGCATGATTCCCAAATCGGATCTATACAAGGGCATAACGAAGTTCACGCATGTTATTTTAACGACGACCTTGGCCTGCTTGACCGCTATCCTATTATTGTCCTTTTTCGGGTCTTCGATCTTCTCCAAACGACTGGCGAATGTTTTGCATACGATCAAAGAAATTCAACGGGGGAATCTTACTTCCCGAATCCAGTTTAAGGGGAAAAATGACGAAGTCGGGCTCATCGCCCACAACTTGAATATTATGAGCGAAAAGCTGGAGGATTACATCCAACGGGAATTGACTTTGGAGCTGCGACGCAAGGAAGCCGAGTTAAAGCAAAGGACGGCTGAACTTTACGCGCTGCAATCTCAGATTAATCCTCACTTTCTGTATAACACTTTGGAGACGATCCGAATGACGGCAATCGTCACCCAAGATCAGACGGTTAGCCAAATGATTAAAATTCTCGCCAAATTGATCCGCAGCAGCGTTAAGGACGAAATGATCATTTCTGTCGACGATGAATTGCGTTATTGCCGCTCCTTCCTTGAGTTATATAGTCTAAGATTCGGAGATCTGCTGGAAGTGATCATTGATATCGAGGATGAAATTTTGCCCTACGGAATCCCCAAACATTTGCTGCAACCGATCATTGAGAACACGATCTTCCATGGAATCAATCTCAACAACTACGACAATGTGATTACGGTCAAAGGAAGTAAAGCGAATGGTTGCATCGTGTTATCCGTTTCTGACAATGGTCATGGCATGGACGCTATGCGTTTAGCTACCCTAACCGATAAGCTGAAAAACCTGCATATGTACAGTCAAGAGAGTATCGGCCTGGTGAACGTCGAATCCAGAACGAAGCTTATTTACGGGGATCATTGCGGTTTGGAAATAAAAAGCGGCCGCCATCTGGGAACCGAAGTCATTTTAACGATTCTCGCATTAACGAAAGAGGAGCTGCTTGCACATGTACAAGGTGTTGATCGCGGATGACGAAACGATGATCCTTAAAGGGCTACAGCAAATCATCAACTGGGAGGAGCATGGCGCCGAGATCGTCGCTTGCGCAAAAGACGGGATTGAAGCGATGAAAATCGTCGAGCAGACCCCGATCCACATCTTGATTACCGATATCAAAATGCCGAATATGGATGGGTTAGAGCTGATCCGGGCCATCCGCGGCAAAGGTCTGAATATTAAGATTGTGATCTTAAGCAGCTATGACGACTTTGGATTTGTGAAAGAAGCCTCGAAGCTAGGCATTGAAAATTATTTGCTAAAGCCTGTTGAAGAAGAAGAACTGTCCGATACCCTCCTCCATTCCATCCAAAAGATCGATCAAGAGCTGCGGATGGACATTCAAAACAGGCAAAACTACAATATCGTCAAAGAAAATATACTTAACCGCTGGGTCACTCATTCCATACGAAATGACGAGCTTGCGGAGCGTGCCGGCTTTCTTCAGATTAATCTTGCTTACCCCATGTACATGGTTTGTCTGATTAGTATATCAAGTCATTATAGATTAACGGTTGACGAGCGGAATCCCGATTATTTATCGTTCTCCGCACTTAATATCTGCCAGGAAATTCTGGGACGTAACGGAAATCCCGTTCTCTTCAACAATTTAAGCGGCGATCTGATTATTATATTTGCTTGGAATCACGGAGAAATCGATGAAGATCAAATCCATAAGCTGTTGGAGCAATGTATCCTCAAAATCAATCAATATTTGAAAATAGATATTTCTGTTGCTCTTGGCTCCGTCGAGAATGGATATCCCTATGTCCACAAAAGCTACCAGCATGCCTATAAGCTTAAAGATTACCGTTTGCTGCCGCCTAACTCGGTCGTCAATTACGAGCAATTAAAGAGAAATACAGCCCATTTTGAAGATGATTTTACCATCGATTATGATTCCTTAAAGAGCGCGATCCTCTCCAATAACAAAACAGAAGCGCTCCTATGCGTCGATGCCATCTTCGGGCGGCTTAAAAACAGGACCGATGTCACCTCCGAATACGTCCTGGGCCTTACGGCGGAAATGCTGTTCCATATTTTCGGCACGCTCCAGCTTCCCGGCAATCATATGGATGAAATCCATCGTCGCACGGGTCATGCTCTATTCGATATTTTGCGTGCGCATCCAAAAACCGATCTCTCCGAGTGGCTGAAGCTGTTTATCGGAAATTATATGGACCAATTGGAAACGACCTATGAAAGCATTCATCCCACCATCAAAAGCATTCTGCAATATATCGATGGTCATTATGCCGAAGAGATGTCGCTCAAAACCCTTTCCAATACGTTTAACGTCAGTACCGCCTATCTGGGTCAATTGTTCAAGAAAACAACCGGAGATATGTTCTCCAATTACCTAAACCGCATACGGATCGAAAAATCCAAGGAATTGCTCGCCCAAACGACTTTGAAATCGAATCAAATTTCAACGATGATCGGGTTCACCAATGTCACCTATTTCTCGAATATTTTCAAAAAGTTCGTAGGCGTGTATCCGATTGAGTATAGGAAAGCTTTGGCTAAGGTTACGAAACCGGCGCCGGCTGATTGAGGACAGTATTCGTCCTGTAACCGGCGACGCGGTAGCGTTCCGATTTCCCGTATAAGGCCGGCCTGACAGACATGAACTGCGAGTTCTGTCCGTCTCTGCCGAGAGCATTCGGCGGTTTTCCGGGCACGCTTCCGCTTCTGGGCAGCACCGAGCAAACGGACCGCTTCATGTGCCTTATACCGTGCGATTTCTGGAGGCGCCCAAGCCGGCCAGGAGCAATAGAGTGCTAACGCCAAGCAGCAGCAACAGCGGAGGGTTCCAGCTTGCTGTGATATCATGAAGCAAACCGAACAAGATCGGTCCGGTTGCCGCCAGCAAATATCCGACCGATTGCGACATGCCGGACAGAGAAGCGGAATCGAAGGCATCTTTCGTTCGCAGGCTTAAAAAAATCATAGCCAAGCTGAACGCACATCCCCCGCCAATTCCAAGTAAAACGGTCCACAACGAAATGAAGGCATTTCCTCCGAAATAAAGACCTCCCAGTGAAACAAACAACAGAACCGTCATGATGATGACCAGCAAACGTTGGTTCTTCATGCGTCCCGCTACGATCGGCACAATGAACGCTACGGGCAGCGCAGCAATCTGAAACAGCGACAGCATCCAACCGCCGCTGTCTTCATCCAAACCCCGGCTTGTCATGATTTCAGGCAGCCAAGCGATCAAAACGTAGAATAAGAGAGACTGCGTCCCCATAAAAATCGTAACCATCCATGCCAGCGGCGAACGCCACAGACTTCGGCGCTTCGACGCACCGCTCGTCGCTGTCCCGGCAGACGCCCGACTCGTCCGAGCTTGAGGCAACCAGAACAGCGCAACCAACAGAACGAGTATGCCCCAAATGGCGAGCGCGCCATTCCAGCCGAAACCGAGGTTACGGGCGAGCGGGATACTCATACCGGACGCGATCGCCCCGCATAAATTCATGGACACGGAGTAAACGCCGGTCATGAGGCCGACTTGATGAGAAAAATCCCGTTTGACCAGACTTGGAATGAGCACGTTGCACGCCGCAATCGCCAGCCCGATCAAGGCAGTGCCTATAAACAAAGAAGCGGTTGCGGACATCGATCGGATCGCGATACCCGCCATGAGTAAAACCAGCGCATAAAGCAGGGTCCGCTCCACCCCGAAGCGGCGTGCCAGAATGGGCGCGAACGGTGAGAGCAGCGCGAAAGCAAGCAATGGCAGTGTAGTGAGCAAGCCTGCCGCAGCATTCGACAGTCCGAGGGATTCGCGAATCGAGCCGACCAACGGGCCTACCGACGTTAGCGGCGACCGCATGGTCAGTGCGATCAGGACGATTCCGAGGATGATCGGCCACCCCACCGACAGCGACTTTTTCGCGATCATTGACTTCGTTTCGCTTGATACGCTCATAGCCGTTCGTCTCCTTTGATCTCAAGAACGGCTTTCGATTCCGAAATATAACGGTGAACCGTTGCCACGGCACGATCGGCGTCTTGATCGACAATCGCTTCGACCAGTTGTCTGTGTATCAACAAAAAATCCGTATCGGCTTCATAACGAGTTATGCTTGTAATCAAATCTTGTAACGCGTCCGCGATATGGTTGTATAATTCGATCAAGATTTCATTATGAGACGCCGCGATGATACCTTGGTGAAGACGAATATCCTCCGTTACAACCCCATCCATGTCGCCGCGTGCTGCCGCCCTCTCCCAGCGTTCCAGTTGGAGCAGAAGCTCGCGCGCCTCTTCGTCCGTTCTGCGTTGTGCGGCCAGATGAGCTCCCTCGCGTTCGAGCGCATGCCGGACTTCCAACGTCTGCAGCGAATCGGAGCGCATGATTCGTTTTTGCAGTACGACTCCCAGCACACTCGAAGAGCAGACGTACGTTCCGTCCCCCTGCTTCGTCTTCAAAAGTCCCGCGTGGACCAACGCCCGAATAGCTTCCCTTAATGTATTGCGGCTAACATTCAATTCGACCATCAACTCCGGCTCTGCCGGAATACGCATCCCGACGGCCCACTTGCCGGATTCGATCTGTCTTTCCATTTGCAATGCGACTTGCTCGACCAGCGTCAGCCGACTTGTTTTCTGTAGCATATGTTAGTCCTCATTTCATCTATTTATCAAACATAGGATGTTTGGTTAATTGGTATTTTAACATAGGTTATATCGTGGAGACAACTCATTGCCTAAAAAGAGCATAGATATTTTAAGGGTTTGGTATTTTTAAAGTAGCTTACCCTACTACCATGGTGCTCCAAGGAAACATTTTGAGTGCTATCCTCCTGCAGTTGTCAGCCCCCAGTTCCAAAACCATTTCATTCAATGCATAAATAGGAATAAATTAAAAAACAGCCCGATTTCTCGGACTATCTCAGCAAACTTGTATACATGATTGAATTAGATTCACGCCACATCAGCCTGTTAAAACTACATCCAGCTGCCATAAGAGCGACACAATCGCCGCTCTATCAACAAAACATCGCCGCATCCTTTGCATAACAATTCGTTCATTTCCTTTATAGTGCTGATTTAATTGAGACGTCACGTTTTTGTTCATAGCAAAGATATTTGCTAAAGATGCGACTGCCGGTTGCACAAAAAACCGACGGGTTCGCTCCGCCGGCTTCGTCGCCTTCCTATGAGCCGATGTATGAAGACCGGCGAATAGGGTATGATAATCATGTCGAACAATAGTGATTGTTCGACATTTTTTTGCTAGATTACCCCTTCTTTGTTACTCATTATAAACGACCGAATCCTTCATAACAATACATTTTTCAACACGCCGTGCATGCTTTCGGCCACGAAATCCGGAGCGGCTTTCTT
Source organism: Cohnella phaseoli (assembly GCF_003386235.1). Classification (GTDB taxonomy): domain Bacteria; phylum Bacillota; class Bacilli; order Paenibacillales; family Paenibacillaceae; genus Cohnella; species Cohnella phaseoli. The sequence continues at coordinate 259,455 of NZ_QRDZ01000005.1, read as the reverse complement.
CATCAGCTCAACCGTGTGCAGGTAGCGCTGCGTCGTATTGATCTGCACGTGGCCCAGCGTCTGTTGCACTTGTTGAAGCGATGCACCGTTCAGCAGCGCCATGGTCGCATTCGTATGCCGAAGCCAATGGGGCGTCACCGGCTTGGAAATCCCGCACTCCCTGCTCGCCCTGTTAACGATGCGCTCTACTTGACGGGACGTAATTGGAAAAATCCGGCCTTGCCGGTTCACTTGAGCAGATCCGCCATGCAGCTTCAGCCGGATGGAAGGGTCGTTATGCAGCTTCCATAACGCCTCCGGCATTTTCACCTGCCTCGTCTTGCCTCCCTTGCCGTCCGCGACGGTCAGCCACGCACCGCTCTCGAGCGGGTCAGTAACCACATCGCCCCATCTCATCTGCACTAACTCCGATACCCTCAGTCCCAGTATAACCATATAAACAACCATCATCCATTCCCGTACGCTCTTGGCGCTCAGATAAGTCAGCAATACGGTCAGCTCGCGTTGGGTCAGAAAATGATGCCCGCTTGTTACCCGCACCTTAGGCAACCGGATGGACGAGGCGGGATTATGCGAGAACAACGCGATATTGGCGTCGCTCCCCCATCTGTAAAACGAGCGCAGCGGCGCGATCAAGCTGGCGATAGTTGAAGCGTTCAGCGGTTTGTTCGCGGACGTTCCCCGCAGCAAGGAAGATTTGTATCGTTCCAGATCGTGCCAAGTGGCTTCTCCCAAAGGGGTTTCCCCGATGAACGTTCGAAAACGGCGAAGCGCCCGTTCGTAATTACGGATCGTATTCGGCCGATGATACCCGGCCAGGAAGCTCTGGATCACCTGCTCTTCGTCCAAAACGGCCGCTCCGTTCGAGAGCTTGCGTTCCGCATTCATGTCATTGGCTCCTTTCTATCGGTGAACTTCGAACAATCACTATTGTTCGACCTCGCTTGTCGGGCGGCGGAACCGCCATGAAACAAGAAAGGAGAATTTAAAGGATGTCGAACCTGATCCGCTCCGAGCTTCATGCCCTTGGACTGCGGAAAGATCCCGCGACTTTCTCGCACAGTGTACGGGTAGGCCTGCTGGCTCAAGCCGCCGCCAGACAGCTCGGAATGCCGGAGGACGAAGAACGGATGTTCACCGTCGCCTGCAGCTTTCACGATATCGGAAAGCTTCTCGTTCCTCGGGAGCTGCTCGTCAAACGACTCCCGCTCGACGAACGGGAACGGGAGCGGATTCGCGAGCACCCGCTCCTCGGCGTTCGCCTTGTTCGCCGGCTCGGCTGGCGGGATCCTAGAATGATCGCGACTGTGCGCTCCCATCATGAGCGCTGGGACGGAACGGGATATCCGGACGGGCTTAGCGGCGAGAGCATTCCGCCTTGGGCTCGCCTGTGCGCCGTCTTCGATTCCTTCGACGCCATGGTGCAATCCCGGTCCTACAATCGGGTCAAGACGATGGGAGAAGCGGCGGACGAGCTTAGAAAGCAGAGTGGACATCAATTCGACCCGGCCTCCGTCGAGCTGTTCTTCTCCATTCCGGAAATCGCGATTAAAAAAATACGGCGTTATCGTTAAAGGCGCCGAACCGAAAGCAGGTCGAAAACTATGAAACCAACCGCTACTCTCCGTCCGGGACAAACGTTGGCCAAGCCGGTGCTGAACAAAAACGGGATGGTTATGCTGGGGGCCGGAACGCAGCTGACCGACAAATATATCGAACGATTGCGGACGCTGGGCATTACGGACATCTATGTCGAGGAAGACGCCTCTTCCAGAACTCAGGGAGCGGAGTCATCGCCAGCCATCGCTTCACACGCCTCCGCTTCGCAAGAGAGGCCGAACAGGAAGAGAAACTCCGCCGCTTCCAAAAAGGCGGTCGACGAAGCGTTCGCCAGACTCATCGGCAACCCGCTCATCCGTCAGCAGCTATCCGTGCCGATGCTCGGCGACCGCTTCGTGCGCATCTATCAGACGTTACTGAAAGAGTTGTCCGATCATCGCTTCATTAAAGATAGGCTAACCCTGCTTCATATGAAGGACCCGATGCTGTTCGAGCATACGCTCAACGTCGCCACCCTGTCGGCAATTATCGGCTTCGCCAAGCAATACTCCATCGAGCCGCTTCACGATCTGATCGTCTCGGCTCTACTGTTCGACATCGGCATGACCCAGCTACCCGACGAACTCCTGACCAAGAAAGGCCGGCTGACGGATTACGACCGAGGGCTTATCGAGCGCCATACGGTTGAAGGCTATCAGATGCTTGTCCATCGATCCGACCTGCCCGGAGCGGCCGCGATATGCGCCCTTCAGCACCATGAACGATATGACGGCTCCGGTTATCCGTCGGGACTCAGCCGTTCCAATATTCACGAGTTCGCTCAAATTATCGCCCTTGCCGACACCTACGACGCGCTCGTGTCCCGGCGACACCATCGCAGCTCCTACACGAAGAGGGACGCCGTCGAATTTCTGCTCGGCTCCGGAGATCGCATGTTCGACTTATCGCTCGTCAAGCTGTTCGTCGGCCACATCTCCATCTATCCGGTCGGAAGCCGCGTCGTTCTCAACAGCGGGCAGACGGCGGTCATCACTTCGGTCGATTCCTCTCTCGTCCAGCGTCCAATCGTCAAAATTATCCGGGAAGGAGACGGAAGGCCCGTAACATCCCCCTATGAGATCGATCTGAGGGCGCAGTTCGATCTGGTCATCGTAGACACGGCCCTGTAACCATACAAAAAGACCGTTCCGAAATCAGGAACGGTCTGGTCATGTTGTTCGTAAGCAAGTTGTGGAAGATCCGGTCATTTTCGGCGGCTCAGCTACCATGGGACAGAATCCGTCCTTTAGGCCTGAAGCTTTGCGCCCCCGTCTTTCGAGCGGGTTTGCCGTTATCGTTAAGTCCTCGGTCAAACACAGGATCATTATACCTATAAACGCCTTCCTATTCAATACTTTGGTAGGAAGACTTTGGTAGGACAACAGAGGATGACCTCCTCGGCCGCCAAGCTCAAGGGGTCATCCTCTGTTGCGACAATAGCTAATTATTTAACAGAATTTGCTTTCTAATTAATGAGTTGATGCTCTCTTGCCGTCTTGATCCAGTCTGGAAACTCCTGAAGCAGCTTGGTGTAAAGACTCGTTTCATCAATCTTGGTAATATTGTTAATCTTAAAAAAGTTAGCATTGTCCACGAATCTTCCGCTTAAGTTGTCCAGCTTTTCAAGGAATTGAAATCCGGCATTTCCGATTCCGACAAACTGCCAGAAGATCCCCAATTTCGAAGCAGCTCGAATCGCTTTCTCTGTCTGCGGCTTGTCCTGATTATCCCCGTCAGTAATGAAAATAACGAATACCGGTTCCTCTAGAGGCCCATTGATGGCTGTGGCCTTACGGAAAAACCCCTTCTTCTCCGTCGTATATTTCTTTACGATCCGATTAATCACGCCAGCATATCTCGTCTCAGCCTCAAGAGGATAACTTTTAACGATTTTATTATCCACATACCCGTAGAAATTAGACTCTACCAATTCTCCGACTTCATAGTCATGCTGCCCGAATAGAAAAATGTCGATAGCCTGATTGTCGTCAAACTTAACGCCTAGAGCCAAAAGCTCTTCGACTACCTTTTGAACGGTTCCGTTCTTGAAAGTGGACGCCATTGAACCGGATATATCCAAAGCTAACGCCACTTTTGCCTTCTGATTTCCAAGTCCAAGACTAGACGCAACATCATCAGCCTTTTTCTTGAGTTCAATGAAGTTCTTCTTCGCCAGATCGATACTCATTGAAAAGTCCTCCGCATTTCATCTATTGGAAACAAGTCTTAAAGTTCATTATATTGAACGCTTTTCTTCATGGCAATGACAGTGCTTGACGGATGCAGATCTATTTTCGCAAATAAAAAAAATCCCTCACGTATCAAGGGATTTCAGCTTCTTAGTTATGGTGCGGTCGAGAGGACTCGAACCTCCACGGTATTGCTACCGCCAGCCCCTCAAGCTGGTGCGTCTGCCATTCCGCCACGACCGCATATTATAGAATGTCGTCTGATTAAGGAAAATGCCTGCCAGAGAAACACTGGTGAGCCATGAAGGACTCGAACCTTCGACACCCTGATTAAAAGTCAGGTGCTCTACCAACTGAGCTAATGGCTCTCATGGTGACCCCTAGGGGATTCGAACCCCTGTTACCTCCGTGAAAGGGAGGTGTCTTAACCGCTTGACCAAGGGGCCATAGGCCATTTACTCTTGCGCTTTAACGCTGTCCGTTTCAGACGACAAAAATGATTATATCTGAAACATTCGCCTAAGGCAAGCCCCTTTTTAGAAAAAATGTACTTTTTTTATTTCTTTTTTTTGAAGCCACTTCGACTACGTAACTTGAACCAAATGATGCGTTGAAAAATGACCTATATTATGGGGTTTTATAGCAACATGTTGAGGGGCCAACGCCCGATTGGTTGGGCATCGAAAGTTGCTCATTCTTGGGAAACTGCATTGTTCCTGACTTGCATGTGGTCTACTTGCACCTTGCTCGCTTGTCACGGACAGACCCCCAGAGACGACCTCTCAGACTAAAGCGGAAATCCCGCTTTAAATGTACGACCGCACCTTTTTCAAAGCAAACAAGGCGGATTTTCCGCTTTATTTTTTAATTTTTAGCCTATTTAGGAAAAATAAAGCAGTTTCTCCGCTTTAAATCGACGTTTTTCCCCTTTTCGTCGAAAACAACGCGGCTTTTCCGCTTTAATTCTTCCGCCCCATTCGAAAAGGGAGCTTAGGAAGCAAGCTATTTCTTTAAAATGTTGTAAAAATCAAAAAGAGCCCGACAGCGTTGGCTGCGGACTCCCTTTATGTCGTCTTTTTTGATTTCCATGGGTGGCGGGGAGAGAGGGATTCGAACCCTCGCACGCATGACACGTCTACTCCCTTAGCAGAGGAGCCCCTTATAGCCACTTGGGTATCTCCCCATGGCTCCCCGAACAGGACTCGAACCTGTGACAACTCGATTAACAGTCGAGTGCTCTACCAACTGAGCTATCAGGGAATGTTTTTCAAAAGCGACAAGTAATAATTTATCATGACCCCAACATTAAGTCAAGGCTTTCGCGGAAGTTTTTTTCTTTTCTTTTTTTCGGCCTTTCCATAAGAAAAAACGCCCCTCATTTTCCGAAATGAGTTGACCTAACACTTGTCCTTATGTTATTTATTGATTAATAAATAAAAACCAACGGAGTCGATGCCCCCTGAGCCCTAACGAAGAACTCGCAGCAAGCCGTAAAGACCAGATCATGCAAAGCGCAGCAGCCTTGTTCGCCTCCCAGGGCTACTACAAAACGACGACCGCCCATGTTGCCAACGCCGTAGGTGTGACTCAGCCGTATGTGTTTCACTTCTTTAAGACAAAGGAACAGCTTTACTTAGCCGTCCTGGAGAAGGCGTTCGAGCGGATGATGCAGCATTTTTTCGCGGTCGATGCTCCTCCGGACCAACTCAGCAAGGAGATGGGTCGGCAGTTCGACCTCTTGCTTCACTCCCAGCGCAACGAAATGCTGCTGCTGATGCAAAGCTTCACAACGCCGGAGCCGGCCGTCAGGCAATTTGCGAAGGAAAAATATTCGCTCATTTACGACCGTCTGTTGGAGCGTTTTATGAAAGCCGGAATCCCGAACCCGCAATGGGAGGCAAGCAGCTTCATCGCAACCGGGCTAACCGTTACTTTGTCTGAAGTACTGGAACTGCCCAAGCTGAATCCGTGGTGCGAGACTGCCCCATAAGCATATTTAGTTGTTCTGAAAGATAATCGACAACTAAGGAGTAAAGTGTATATATCCCCCTTCGATGCTATACGCTCCTGAAAATCCGAATAGGTAAACCCGTCACAATGTAATCTGAGGAGCGTACGAAGCAGTCTATGGGAGATATATACACCTTTTTATCGATTATCTTAAGCAACTCTGCTTACGGGACAGTCCTTTTTTTTCAATTTTTTATTTATTTATCAATAAATAAAAGAGGAGAGATCTTATGTTCACAGCTTCGCGAATCCGTCTGTTAGTCGTCACCTGTATCGTACTGTTCATGGCTATGCTCGACAATCTGGTCATCGGCGTCGCCCTTCCTTCTATTCAGAGCGACTTAAACGCCTCGTTATCCGACCTCGAATGGTTTATGAACGCCTACACGCTTGCTTTCGCCGTCCTGCTCATTCCGTTCAGCGTATTGGGAGAGTCAATCGGGAGGAAAAAAGTATTTCTTGCGGGAGTTGTTGTTTTTACGCTGGGATCGCTGTTGTGCGGCCTCAGCGACTCGTCGCTTGCGCTGATTTTATCCCGCGCGCTCCAAGGCGTCGGAGGCGCCGCCGTCGTGCCGCTGAGCCTGACGCTTGTGAATTCCGCGTTTCCTCCTGAGAAGAGGGCTGCGGCCATCGGTCTGTGGTCGGGAATATCCGGGCTGGGCCTCAGCGTTGGACCGCTTGTCGGCGGTTTGATTATGGAAGGGGCGCCGTGGCAGATGATTTTCTACGTCAACGTGCCGATTGGCGTACTCGCGCTCTTGTTCGGTCTCAAATGGCTCGGAGAATCGCGCGGCGTCCGCAAGCCGCTGGACCCTGTTGGCGTGCTGCTGCTGACCTCGGGATTATTTGGGTTAATTTTCGGCTTGGAGAGAGGCAATTCGGAGGGCTGGGGAACTCCGATCGTCGTCGGCTCGCTCGCGCTTGGGCTGCTGCTGCTCGTTCTGTTCTACTTCTGGGAAAGAACGCGCCGCGTCCCGCTCGTGCGCTTCGATCTGTTCCGCAGCCGAGCTTACTTCTTCTATACGTTCGCAGGCTTTTGGATGAACGCCGGAGTGTTCGGCGCAATCTTCCTGCTCACCCTGTTCCTGCAGCAGGCGCAAGGCTTTACGCCTCTGCAGGCGGGCGTAAGAGAGATGGCGTGGACGACGATGACGATGATCGCTGCGCCGCTTGCGGGACTCGCCATCAGCCGTCTCGGCAACCGCAACGTGCTAATGGCGGGACTGTTGTTCCAGACCGCCGCGCTGGCTTGGTTTGCACTGCTTATCCGGGCTCGGGGCTTTGACTTCCCGTTTATCGAGATGCTCGGCCCAATGATGCTCGCCGGCACCGGAATGGGTCTCAGCTTCACGCCGCTCTCGCACGGCCTGATCTCTTCCGCCCCAGAGGAGGCCTTAGGCGAGGCAAGCGGCGTCGGGAACGCGACGCGTGAGCTTGGCGGCGTATTCGGCATCGCGATCGGAGGTTTGATCTTTCAATCGGGCTCGGCTATTCGCTCTCCGCAGGATTTCGCCGATCATATCGTGCCCAGCCTCGGAGCCGGGTCGCTGATGATGGCGATCGCGCTGCTCGGCATTGCCCTGTTCGTGCGAGGTCGATCCGCCTCGGGCAAATCGGCCCCGAATGCGGCCAAACAGTCGCCTTCCGCCGTCTAGTCGCCTTAGCGCCGCGCGCCCGCATCCCCAGGTGCGGGCGCAGGAACCGCTTCATACAGCTTCAGCTTGCCTCTGCATTTGCCGCACGCGTATTTTCTGGGGTCCGTGCGGCGTTTGCGAGGATACTGCATGCCGCACGCCTGACAGACGAGCAAATACTTCACCGGGAGCCGCCTTGTCGCTCCGGGAAGAGCCCGGCAGTGCCTCGTAGCGCCTACCTTCGCGAGCAGCTGCTTAAAATCCGCGTCGCGGTGCTGGTATCCTTTGCGCTGCAAGTGCAGATGATAATGGCACAGCTCATGCTTGATAATCGCCTCCGTCTCCTCGATGCCGTACGCTTCGAGTTGATGCGGACTGATCTCGATATTGTGACTTTGCGTAAAATAGCGACCGCCGGTCGATCGCAGCCGCGAATTAAAAGTAGCCTTGTGCAGGAACGGCCGGTCGAAATAGGCCAACGACACTCTTTCAACCCATCGCTGCAGCTCCTGATCTTCCATTTCAGCAATCCCTCCCCGGTTCTTACCGAAGCCGCCCCAAGGCGCCTTCCCAAGCTTGACCTACTTGAATTGTAGCCCCCTGTTGGGCTACACTGTCAAGTAGAAATGGTTGAGGGGAGACTGCGTTACATGCCAGAAATGTCCTACGTCCTGCTGCAGCACGAGCAAGGAAATCTCGATTTTGTCGAGATGCCCGCATCCCACGCTTACCAACTTAGCGCCTTGAATCTGCGTCTTCATAAAGAGCTGACCAAGCTGACCGCCGACAACGTGCCGAAGCTGCCTCGGGCCATCGCCGAGTTTCATAAGCTCGAGCTGCTCGACGAGAAGCAAGCGCCGATCGGAGGCTTGCACTACGTTAACGAGCTGGAGCGCACGTTCGCTTCGATTCGCGAAAGCGCCTACCCGCTGATTGCGCTGTTAACCGAGATTCGCGCTCTGCAAGCCCAATTGGAACAATGGTACGAGGAAGAGGATCTTCTCTAGGCCAGTAAATCCGATTCGGACCTGCACGGTCATCCGCCCACTCCCATATGCTAGGAATACAGCATGGTGGGAGGAGGACGATTTTCGATGCCTCAATGGCTTTGCAATCAATTGATGTCCGCTTTTCAGAAGAAGGACCGCAGGCAGATCCGTCTGTTGAACGATTGCTGGTTTTACTACCGCGGCAAGCCCGACAAATCCAAGGCAACGAAAGAATCTGCCGGCTCCACTCCTTGAACGAACCGGGCCGGACGTCTTCGACGCCCGCATCGCGAAACCAAAAAAAGGATCCTCCGCCTGCCGAAATTCGGCATAACGGAGCGATCCTTTTTTAACGCGGATTAAAAATCAAATTCGTTCCATCTGACCACTTCGTCCACCGTAAGCCGCACCGAGGAATGGCCCTCCTGCGACGCTTTGCCGATGGCAATCAGCATGATCGGCACGTAACGCTCACCGATTCCGAACGCCTCCGTAAACTGCTGCGGGTTGTATCCGCCCATCGGCACCGTGTCGTAGCCCCTTGCTTTGGCCGACAGCATGATCTGCATGGAGATGAGGCCGCCGTCCGTGTAGACGATCTTGCGCGCGATTTCGGGTGGCAGGCTGCCATAGTTTTTCGTAGTGTTGGCGATAAACGCATCCTTCGTCTCTGCCGACATATGACCCGCTTCGTACGCACGGTTATAGATCGTATCCGCCAGCTTATAGCTTTCCACATCGCCCAGCACGGCGATCACGGCAGAAGCGTCGGCCACCTGCTGTTGATTAAAGGCGATCGGCAGCAGCTTCTGCTTCAGCTCCGGCGAATCGATGACGAGCAAACGCCAGGGCTGGAGATTCGAAGAGGAAGGAGCCCGAAGCGCTTCCGTGAGCAGCTCCGTCATTTCTTCCTTGGAGATTTTGAAAGTAGGATCGTAGTGGCGAACGGAACGGCGTCCGTGAACGACTTCTTCAAAGCTCGGGGATTTCGTTTGCACCGCTTGCATCGTGGACATTTGATTTTCCTCCATTTTCATCACTCAAATTAATTGTGTTTAATTTAGCACAGTTAAACCCAAAAAGTTAACTGTTTCGAATAATGCACAGTATATTCCTCTTCTTTTCGATTGTCAATATCCCCAAACATCCAACTATTCTCATCAGCTCACCCGCGAAAAAAAACGCCCTGAGGCTCCGGTCAGACGACCGGCCGCAAGGCGTTTGAATCCAATCAGGAACCCCAGAGAGCAAGACGCTCGTTCAGAAGCTCTTGACGAAGCTGCTCGGCTTTCTCGACTCCGGCCGCTTCGATTTCCTGCATATATTTGTCCCATAACGCGTCGAATTGCTCAGGCTTGGCGAGAATCGCTTCGGGAATACGTTTCCACGTTATGTTTTTGAGCTTCTCTTCGAGGACGACGAGATCGCTCTCGCTTGGAATCGGAATGTTCCAGAGCGCGCCCCACGGCTTCAGCTTGAACTCATCCTCTTTCGGAAACAAGTCCTTCCAGATCGTCGCGCCGTAAGCGGAGAGAACCTCCTTTTCCACGTCGCTGTAATCGCTAATCAATTGCTCCGGGAACCTCTGCGTATAATAGTTGCCGGACGGGTCCTTTACGCCGTCGCCGTAGTGGGCGCTGAGCAAGTTATAGTTTCCGAGGCCCGACTCCTTCTGGAAGTTGATGCCGTCGTTCAGTCTGCGCTCTGCGATGTCGGCCGGAATGACCCGTTTACCGTTTTCCATTTTGTAATGCTTGCCTTCGATGCCCCAGTTCACGAGCACCTGGCCTTCGTCGGATGCAAGATAATCCAGGAATTTGATCGTACGCACCGGATCGGGATTGTCGACCGAGATCGCAATGCCGGAGCCGCCCGTGAAGCCTGTCGGCCAGAACGCCGTATGTTTGTATTCCTCGGACAGCGTGACCGGATAATGGCCGTAGGCTTGATCCATCTTGCCTTCGGCCTTCAGCGCTTTCTGGCCGTCGTCGAAGTCCCACTTCTGATCGATCAGGCCGAGTACGCGCCCGGTCGCGATTTTCGCCTTGTACTGATCGTATTTTTGCACGAACGATTCCTTATCCAGCAGCCCTTCGGCGTTCATGTGGTTTAACCAGCGGAAATATTCCTTCTCGATCGGCCGCCGGAAATGGTACGTGACCTCGTGTGTATCAATATCCACATAATACTCGCCGTCGTCCGAACCGCCCGTTGACAGGAACGCAGGGTTCGTAACGCCGATGTACATCCTCCAATCTTCGGCGATCAGCGATAGTCCGACGTTCGGGTTGCCGTTTTCGTCCTTCGGATGCTTAGCAAGATACGCCTTGATCGCATTCTCGAAATCTTGCACCGTCCGAATCTTCGGATAGCCGAGCTCCTTCACGACGCGATGCTGCAGCTGCATGCCGCCGCCCGCTTCGAAATATTGCTGACCGATGCCGTCATAGGACGGAATGACGTAGATCGCTTGGTCGGTCTTGCTGTATTTCAGACGATTCATTTGACCTTCGAACAGCTTCTTGATATTCGGGGCATGCTGCTCGATCAGATCCGTCAGATCCAGCACGGCGCCCGCGTCGACGAACTTGCTGATGCTCGTTTTGGCCATGATCAGATCCGGGTAGTCGCCGCTGGCGGCGATAAGGGCCGATTTCTGCTCCGCGTCGCCGACCGCGAATTCCGCCTTAATCGAAATGCCCGTTTTCTCCGTAATCGCTTTGCCCAGATCATCCTGCATGTTGGCCCAGTTCGGGTTGACGTCTTCGCTGTAATAGGTGAGCGTAAGCGGCTCAAGCTTCTCCGGAGATGGCGACGCAGACTCTGGGCTCGAGCTCGAACCGGATGCGCTCGGGGAAGCGCTTGGACTGGATGCCCCTTTGCCGTCATTGCCGCCGCTGCATGCTGCGAGCAGTCCGGCGAACAGCGTCGCGCTTAGAATAAGGCTCGGCCATTTTCTCTTTGTTGCCATGTAATACCCTCCTCGATAATGTACGATTGCGATATTGTATAACGGGTTAGCCCGCTGATACCGGTTGCAAACTCAAGGGCGCGATGCGATCAGCCCTTTACCGAGCCAAGCGTCAAGCCTTTGACGAAGTAGCGCTGCAGGAACGGATAGACGAGCAGAATCGGCACCGAGACGAAAATGGTAATCGCCATCTTGACCGAATCAGGCGAGACGGTCGAGGCGGCCCGATTGACCGTCATCGAACGATAATCTCCCGAATTGTTCGTCGTGCTCTGCAGCACCTTGACCAGCTCGTATTGCAGCGTCGTCAGATGCTCGCTGGAGCCGTTGTACAAATAAGTGTCAAACCAGGCGTTCCATTGGCCGACCGCCAGGAACAGGCCGATTGTCGCCAGCGCCGGCTTCGTCATCGGCAGGATGATGCGCCAGTAGATCGTGAAATCGTTGGCGCCGTCCATTTTCGCGGATTCCTGCACTTCGTATGGAATACCGTCCATGAACGAGCGAACGACGAATACGTTAAAGGCGCTGACGATGCCGGGAAGCACATAAACCGCGAACGTGTTCATCATGTTCAAATCTTTGATCAAAATATAGAACGGAATCAGTCCCGCAGTTACATACATCGTAACGGCCAAGTAGAGAGACACGAATCTGCGTCCTTGAAAATCGCGGCGGGCCAGCGTATAAGCCAGCATTGAGGCGCTGATCAAGCCGAGCAGGGAGCCGACGACCGTCCGCAGCAGCGAGATTTTAAACCCGGTCAGCAGCGTGTCGTAGGTGAAAATGGCTTTATAGTTTTGCAACGAGAATACTCTCGGGAAAATCGTAATTCCGCCGCGCACGCTGTCGGTCGAATCATTGAGCGAAATGGCCAGCACGTTGAGAAAAGGGTAGAGCGTGATGGTCGCCATAACGATGAGAATAGTGTAGATGAGAACGTCGACGATCCCGCCGGATCTGGGGACGCCTCTGCGAATACTGCGAGCCGACATGCGAGTCCCCTCCTAGAATACGCTTTCTTTCGTAAACCGCTTAAACAGCCCGTTCGCCGCAAAGAGCAGAATGATCGCCACGACCGAGTTAAACATATTGATTGCCGTCGCGAACGAAATTCGGTTGATTTTGATCCCGTACTCCAGCGCGTACAGATCGAGCACCTTGGAGTAATCGACGACCAGATTGTTGCCGAGCAAAAACTGCTTCTCGAAGCCGATGTTGATCAGATTGCCGATCGACAAAATCATCAGAATGATGATCGTCGGACGAATACCGGGCAGCGTAATGTGCCACATCTGCCTTAAGCGGCTCGCGCCGTCGACCTTGGCCGCCTCGTACAGCTCCGGCGCGACGCCCGCCATGGCCGCCAAGTAGATGATCGCGTTCCACCCCGTCTCCTTCCAGACGTCGGATAGCGTGACAATGCCCCAGAAGTATTTGCCCTTGGCCAGCCACTGAATCGGCTCGTCCAGAATGCCGAGCGCCATCAACAGGTCGTTCACCGCCCCGTTGTCCGTAGACAGCATCTTCGAGACGATGCCGGCGACGACCGCCCAGGATACGAAGTGGGGCAAGTAGGAAATCGTCTGCACCGTTTTTTTGAAGGCCATATTCTTCACTTCGTTGAGCAGCAGCGCGAACACGATCGGAATCGTAAACCCTGCGATCAGAGCCATAAAGCTCATAGCCAGCGTATTGCGCATGACCAGGTAAAACGTCTCGTCCTGAAACAGCGTTCTGAAGTTGTCGAAGCCGACCCAATCCCTCTCCCACACCGAGAGCTTCGGACTGTATTTCTGAAACGCCATCACCCAGCCCCATAGAGGCAAGTAGGTGAAGACGAACGCCCAGGCGATGAAGGGCAGCGACATCAAATATAAGTATCGGTTACGGAACGCGCGGCGAAGCGCTCCTCTGCGGATCGGCGCCAACGGCTCTGCAGCCGGACGGCGATCGGGCATCGCTTTCATGAGCTTCCCTCCCTGCTGTATGAATCTATCATAATGAAAACGCATTCTTGCGGCTACACGGAGGATTCGATCAATAATCATGTAAAAATCAGACATCGGGAAGCCGTGAAAAAAAAGACCGGCTCGCTAGTCCCGCTAATGCGGGCTTGGAGTCGGTCCTTCGCCGGAACCCTGTCGTCCTTAACGGGATTGTGCGGCGTTTTTGCGATAGGCAACTGGAGATTCGCCTACGTATTTGCGGAATTTGGCATGAAAGTAATCGACGTTGGCATAGCCGACCTGCTCCGCTACCTGGTATACTTTCATCCCTTTGCAGAGCATTTCCTTCGCCTTCTGGATTCTAACTTTATCCAAATACGTGTTGAAGTAGTCGCCTGTGGCGCTCTTGAACAGCTTGCCGAGATACGAGCTGCTGTAGCCCAGCGCCTCGGCCAGCGCTTCCAGCTTCAGATTGTCCGCGCTGTTGCGGTGAATCAGCTCGATCATTTTCTGAACCTGAAGGTCCGGTCCGGCCCCGGCGATGCGAAGCCGATCCGCCACCTTGGCGCAGATGGAGATTAGACGAGCGAGCAGCAGCTCGTACCTCGTCTCCGAGGAGATCGAGGCAAGCTCGGAATTGAGCGACTGCACGAATTCGCGAGCTTCCGGGCGAGACTGCGCCAGCTTGGACAGCGTCGCCGACAGCCGCGTCGTGAAGCCGGTCTTGAGCTCTTGCTCGGACGCGCCTGCAGCCAGCCATAGCGCACCGAGACCGCGAAGCGCCTCCGCGGCGAGTTCGGCATTCGCGGCATCGAGAGCGAGATAAAGCTTCTCCTCCAGCTCGGGTGCGGAGCATGAATCCTCATCGGCGGGAATGCTTGGCAGCTCTGGCTCCGCGGTTACGATGCCGCCCCCGGCGAACAGAAAGCGGCGCTTCATCAGTTCCCGCGCGCGCTCGAACGAACGGCCCGCATCGCTCAGCATCGCGACCGTCCCGCCCGCCGTCGCGTCGAACTCCCTTTCCTCGCAAGCCTCGGAAATTCGGCGATAGACTTTGCTCGCGGCTGACGGGCGATTCATCGTCTCCTTCAGCATGACACCCAAGTACGGCTCGGCCGAGAAGACGATTCCCTCGTTAGCCGTCTCGAAGCTCTCAATCATCCTCCGCTTGATCCGGGAAACCGCAGAAGCGTCCGGCTCTCCGCGCTCAAGCGGCCTGACCAGCACAATCTCGTAGGTTAACCAACCCGGATCGGCCTGTTCAGGCATTCCCTCCGCTTCCCCGGACACGAGCCTCTGGATGGCGTGCTCTCGCCCCCATCTGCCCGTCGCCTCCGTACGTTCCTCCTGCAGCGATTGGCGAATCCGCTCCAGATGCTGAATCAGATCGTCTTCGTCGATCGGCTTAAGCAGATAGCCGTCCACCTTCAGCTGCAGCGCCGTGCGCGCATATTCGAAATCCGCATGCCCGCTCAGAATGAGAAACTTCGGGCACGGTCGGCACTGCTCCCGAACCGTTCGCAACAGCTGCAGACCGTCCATTCCCGGCATGCGAATGTCCACGATCATGAGCCGGGGAACCGCTTCGGACAGCTTGCGCAGCGCTTCGAGCGCGTCGGCGGCCACGGTTGCAACCTGAAAGCCGTGCTCCTCCCAATCGATAATCGTCCGCAATCCTTCGCGAATGAGCGGCTCGTCATCCACGATCATCACTTGATGCATAGGTTTTTCCCCCTTCGAGCGGAATGCTGAAGCGGATGCGCGTTCCGCGGTTCTCTTCGCTTTCGATCGTCAGCCCGGAGCGCTCCCCGTAAGTCATGACCAGCCGATGCTGGATGTTGTGCAGACCGATCCGGCTGGCTTCCTGGTCGGCGAGCGAACGCAGCACGCTTTCCCGCTTGGCTG
The DNA here is from genome assembly GCF_003386235.1 of Cohnella phaseoli. GTDB lineage: Bacteria > Bacillota > Bacilli > Paenibacillales > Paenibacillaceae > Cohnella > Cohnella phaseoli. Next base: position 244,209 of record NZ_QRDZ01000005.1, on the reverse strand, counting down.
CCGACATTCCGACGCCGTTGTCCTCGACGACGACCCGCAGCCACTCCTCTTCCCGATAAGCCCGCACCGAAACTTTGCCTCCGTCGACCGCTTTCTCCAGCCCGTGCACGACCGAATTTTCGACCAGCGGCTGGATCAGCAGCGGCAGCAGCACCGCCCTCTCCACGGACGGATCGAGGCTAAGCTCGTAATCGAGCCGATCCTCGTGCCGGAATTTCTGGATTTCCAGATAGCAGCGCACAATTTCGAACTCCTCGGCCAGCTCGATTTCTTTGCCGGTCAGCTCCAGATTTTTGCGCATCAGCTTGCCCAGCATTTTCACCGTTCGGGAAATTTCCTTCTCACCCTTCAAGTGCGCCTTCATCCGAATCGACTCCAACGCATTGTAGAGAAAATGCGGATTGATCTGGCTCGCCAGCATCTTCAGCTTGATCTCGTTCTGCTTGCTCTCCAGCTGCCGCTTCTGTTCGTGGGAGGCCTGCACCTCGTCCATCAGCTCCCGAATGCTGCCGACCATCTGATTGAACTGCCGCTTGATCTGTCCGATCTCGTCGCTGCCGTCCACGGCCAGCTCCGTATTGAAATTGCCCATGGACACCTTGTTGATTTGCTTGCTGAATTTGAGCAGCCGGTTCGTCAGAACGGTGCAGATCGAATAGATCAGCACAAGCGCAACAACGAACACGACTGAAATAATCTGAAAGCCGACTACGCTGATCCGGTTCGCCTCTTTCATAATGCTTTCGAGGGGGAAAACGTACACGATGTTCAGCTCGTTATAGCTGTTTTCCGGCTTAAGCGCGTCTACGATGACCTGAGAGCTGATTCCGCCGACGGCAAGCTCATGCTTGCCCGGCTCCAGACCGGAGAGACGTTCTCCCCACTCCTGCTCGTCCAGCTTTTTGCCCATCAGGGCTGAACGGTTGGAGGCGACAACGACGCCGCGCTCGTCGGTCAGGACGATGTCGGGCTCCTCCTGCGCCAGAATGGCGTTTAACTCGTTCGTGTTGACGTCGACCTGAAGCAGACCAACCGCTCGGGTTTTCTGAAAATAAACGCTGCGAACGAGACTAAGCATACTGGAGGAAGAACGCGAATCGCTCGGAAAATAGTACCACCCCAGCCGCCCGGTCTGTCCGATTGCCGATTGATACCAGAACGATTGCTCCGTTTTAGCGTCCAGCGGCGTAAACTCCCAGTTATCGATTAAGGTCGGATTGTCCGCATACACTTTAACTCTCGTAATCTCGGAATTGAAATCGAGGAACACCTTGAATTTCGTATAGCTCCAATAGGCGTCCACAACCTGAAAAACATCCTGATAACGCGTCGTCGCCACGTCCTCCAAGTCCGTGTCCAGCGAAAGCTGGTTGGCTAGCAGCACCGGCACGCCGAGCATTTCCTGAACGCGGCTTTTGACCCGCTGCACCGTGCTTTCCGCCTGCTCGGTCGCTCGCGTTAGCGCCGTCTGGCGGAATTCCTGAACGACGAAGAGACCGACGATGATGAAGGGAAGAATGAAAAAAAGCATATACGACCATACCATTTTGTTGCGCAGCTTCATGTCGTTGAATTTTCTGGCGTACCCCTTCACCCGGCCCCCCCCTTTCACTACTAGTTATAGGGGAGCGATTGAAACAATGCAAGCGTTTTCCAGATGTTCATATGAATTTATGCCGGATGTTGCAGGTATTTCGAGCCTCGCGCGAATGATAGAATGGGTGGAAAATAGAGGGTTTCTTGCGCCCGCAAAAATGGAGGAGCTTCCCGTGTCCATAACCGACTTCCCGTTCCGCAATCCCGAACTCCCCTTGGAGCTGCGGGTCGCGGATTTGGTCAGCCGTCTGACGCTAGACGAGAAAATTGATCTGATGTGCCAGTACCAGGAGGCCGTTCCCCGGCTGGGCATTGCGAAATATAAGCACGGTACGGAGGCTGCGCACGGCATCGCGTGGCTTGGGGAGGCAACCGTATTCCCGCAACCGTTCGGACTTGCTTGTACGTGGGACGAGGAGCTGCTTCGAGAGGTCGGCCAGGTGATCGGCACCGAGGCGAGAGGTTTTTTCGCTCGCGACCCGGCATCGCACGGATTGACGCTGTGGGCGCCGACGGTGGATTTGCTGCGCGATCCGCGTTGGGGGCGAACCGACGAGGGCTACGGAGAAGATCCGATTCACGCGGGGAAAATGGCAGCGGCGCTCGTGCGCGGCATCCAGGGGGATCACCCTTTTTATCTGCGTGCGGTCGCGTCTCCTAAACATTTTATCGGCAACAACAACGAGGTCGGCCGCGGCGAACGCTCCGTCAGCCTCGATCCGCGCAATATGCGGGAGTCTTACTTGAAGGCGTTCGAGCTTACGTTTCGCGAAGGCGGAGCCCAGTCGATGATGACGTCCTACAATTCCGTCAACGGCGTGCCGGCCAATCTGAATCCGGATATTAACGCTGTCGTTAAGCGGGAATGGGGCATGGACGGCTTCGTTGTCAGCGACGCGGGGGACGTGCTAGGTACAGTGAACGATCATCGGTACATGGGGGAGTACAAGCAGGCGGTCGCAGCCTCGATCCGCGCGGGCATCGACAGCATTACCGACGACCATGGCATCGTGAAGCAGGCGATTCGCGACGGGCTTGCGGAGGGGCTGCTGGAGGAAGGCGATCTCGATGTCGCGCTTCGCAACACGTTCCGCGTTCGTATGCGGCTTGGCGAATTCGATCCGCCGGGGCATAGCCCCTACGCCTCCATTGGCGAGGAGGCCATTCTCGCCCCGCAGCATCGGGCCGTATCGCTGGAGGCGGCTCGCAAAAACATCGTTCTTTTGAAAAACGATGGGGCTCTTCCGCTGGCGGTGGGGTCGGAGGGCTTAAGGGGCTCGGATGGCTCATGGGTGTCGGAGGGCTTATGGGGCTCGGAGGGCACAAGGGGCTCGGAGGGCACAAGGGGCTCGGGCTCGGATGGCTTAAGGGACTCGGATGGCTCATGGGGGTCGGATGGCTTAAGGGGCTCGGGGGCTGTGGACGGCGCGGAGGCTATGAACGGAGCAGAAGCCGAGATGAGCGGTTCTGAAACTTTGAGCGAGTTAAGGGCTTCGTGCGAGTCATTGGCTTCGTGCGGGTCAATGGATTTATGCGGATCATTGGCTTCATGCGGGTCGAACAAGTCGGGTTTTCATGTGGCTATCATCGGACCGCTGGCCGATGTCGTCTATCGCGACTGGTACAGCGGCACTCTCCCCTATGCGGTTACTCCGCTCGCAGCGATCCGATCGCGGCTGGAAGCTTTCGGGGGCAGCGTCCCTTACGCCGAAGGAATCGACTGCGTTCGATTGTCCGTGGGCGGAAGCTATGTTCGCATTGGCGAGGGGGGCTGGCTTACCGCAGACGGCAACGCTGCAGAGGCAGAAGTATTCGCCGTTACGGACTGGGGCTGGCGCGCCCATACGTTCGTCGCCCGGAGTACAGGACTGTATGCGACGACGGACGATGTTCATCTGACGACCGATTCACGGGAAATTTTCGGCTGGTTTACGAAAGAGGCTTTTCTCGTCGACCGGGAGGAGGACGTCCGCCGCTGGCGGCTCCGGACGTGGAACGATGCTTGCGTGGGAGTGACTGCCGATGGCCTGCTGACCGTCGATGGAACCGGGTCCGTGCTGCAATCGACGCTCGGTTCACCGGAGGAGCACGACGTTCCGGAGAAATCGACGAGCGTTCATGCTTCCGGACTTAGGACGGTTTCGTTCGACGTCGACATTGCAATCGACGGCCTGAAGGAGGCTTGCGAGGCCGCGCAAGGCGCAGCGGCAGCCGTCGTATTCGTAGGCAACCATCCGCTTGTGAACGGCAAGGAGACAATCGATCGGCCTGGGCTGGAGCTGCCGGAAGCGCAGCGCAGACTCATTCGCGAGACGGCTGCGGCCAATCCTAACATAATTGTCGTTATTGTCGGAAGCTACCCGTTCTCACTAGGAGAAGAGCGGGAACTGGCGAAAGCCGTCCTCTATACCTCCCATGCGGGTCCGGAGCTAGGCAACGCCATCGCCGATGTTTTGCTAGGAACCGTCTCCCCTGCCGGGCGGTTAAACATGACGTGGCATCGTTCGGTCGAGCAGCTTCCCGACATTATGGAATACGACTTGATCCGGGGATGCCGCACCTACCGTTACTTTGAGGGAGAACCCGAATTTCCCTTCGGCTACGGATTGACGTATGCGAACATCCGCTATGAGGAGCTTCGGCTTGAATCCGGAGAGATAGGTTCGGTAGGATTGGCAGGTTCGATAGGCTTGGCTAGCTCGGTAAGCGTCGAAGTAATTCTGCGCAACGAAAGCGAGATCGACAGCGACGAGGTTGTTCAGTTGTACGGTACGGCTCGTTCGTCGCGCGTTAAGCGGCCGCTGCGTCAGTTGCTCGCATTTAAGCGCGTGTCCGTTCCGGCAGGAAACGCGATTGCTGTGCCGCTGCGCATTGCGGCGGAGGATCTGGCGTTCTGGGATGTAACGCGGGAACGCTGGTGCGTCGAAACTGCGGACTGGACGTTGGCGGTCGGCCCTTCCTCCGCCGACCGAAGGCTGGAAGCGACGCTTGCCGTCGTCGGGGAAACGATTCCGCCGCGAAAGTTGACCGAGCGAACGCTCGCAATGAATTACGACGACTATTCCTCGGCTTACTTGGACGAATGTACAGAAGGTGGAACTGCTGTGTCCGCCAAAGACGGCGGCGCTTGGCTGATGTTTGCGGATGCGGATTTTCCGGTTGGTGCGACTCGTTTTGAGGCGCGGATCGCTGGGAACGTAGAAGGCCGTATCGAAATCCGGCTCTCGGGAGCAGACGGGATCGTTGAGTTTGCGGCCGTAGACAGCTTGTTCGAAGGGCCGAGCGGAATAGCCGAGTTGGGACCCTTCGAAAACTCGTCCGATAGTCCACATGAAGCCGCCGGGTTCGAGACCTTCGAAAACTTGTCCGACGGATCATACGAGGCAGCGATAATACAGACTATTGAAGCTTCAGCCAATACGACAAACGTGCAAATCTGGCGCACCGTATCGTGCTCCGTCGCCGTTCCGCCTGGAAGATACGATGTAACGCTTTCGATCGGCGATGGCATGGCTATAAGCTGGTTCAGATTCATATAAAGACCAATTATGCCGTTGAAGAACAAATTACTTTACCCCAAGCCCCGAAGAAGGAATGGCAGCAAAAAACGCCCCTCCTGTGCTAAAAGTATGAGGGGGCGCGATCAACGGTTTTTCGCCGAGAATAGTTAGTTGGGCAAGCATATGCTAGAGCGGAGAATCCACCTTAAATGTGGACAACTGGTAAAGCGGGTTCTGCAGCTAGAAGACCGCCCAACGGGGCCGGAGCGATTCAGCGATGATAAGGCCGCCTCGCACACTTATTCGCACGGGCCGAGGCGATTCAGCGGTGATAAGACCGCCTCGCACACTTATTCGCCCGAACAGGAGCGATTCAGCGATGATAAGGCCGCCTCGCGCACTTATTCGCTCCGGCCGGGGCGATTCAGCGATGATAAGACCGCCTCGCACACTTATTCGCTCGGGCCGAGGCGATTCAGCGATGATAAGGCCTCCTCGCGCACTTATTCGCTCTGGCCGGGGCGATTCAGCAGTGATAAGGCCGTCTCGCGCACTTATTCGCTCGGGTCGGGGCGATTCAGCAGTGATAAGGCCGCCTCGCACACTTATTCGCTCCGGCCGGGGCGATTCAGCGATGATAAGGCCGTCTCGCACACTTATTCGCCCGGGCCGGGGCGATTCAGCAGTGATAAGGCCGCCTCGCGCACTTATTCGCCCGAACAGAAGCGATTCAGCGGTAATAAGGCCGCCTCGCACACTTATTCGCCCGAACAGGAGCGATTCAGCGATGATAAGGCCGCCTCGCGCACTTATTCGCTCGGGCCGGGGCGATTCAGCGATGATAAGGCCGCCTCGCGCACTTATTCGCCCGAACAGGAGCGATTCAGCGATGATAAGGCCGCCTCGCGCACTTATTCGCTCGGGCCGGGGTAGCGCAAACACACATACATACACACAAAAAATAACCCGCCCCCAGGCTGACCGCCAAGGAAACGGGTTATTTTTGTTGATTCTTTTGGAGGTTTCCCACCCAAAAATGTTAGACAAGGAGTCGGATGGCTGTCCGGCTCCTGTGCGCAATTTACCTTATTCGTCGTTTAAGCTCGCGCAGCTGCCGGCGCGCTCGGCGATCTGTCCGATCGTATAGCGTTCCAGCACATCCAGAATGGCGCGATCCATCTCGTCCGTCACCTCGGCGAAAATCGCGTTCATCTCTTGGCCGAAAGCATGATCGCCCGCCGTCTCCCGTATGCCAGAACAGAGAGGATCGGCAACTTGAAGAACCGAGAACACCTCGGCTAGAGTAATCGAATTCGGCTCTCTTCTTAATCGGTATCCGCCGTCCCGACCTTCGCGGGTTTCCAGAATGCCGCCCTTCGCAAGAAGGGACAGAATGCGTCTGAGCAAAGTCGCTTCCGACTGCAGCATTTTGGCGAGCTCTGCGCTAGGACAGGTGCGAACGCAATCCTTCGACAGGACTACGAGCGCTTGCAAAGCTAGTCCGAACCACTTGGGATGGTAGGAACCGACGCACTTCTCCGGATTCATACAATCGCCTCCAATGGCTTGAATTGTACCGGAATGCCGGCCTTGGGGCAAGAGGCAAATTCATGCCCAGCTCCCAAAGCCACATTCGGATCGATCCGCAAGATCGTCGTCTGTTCGCTGCTTACGGCTGACGCATCGTTAAGCTGACGCGTCCTTTTTTCAGATCGACGCCGAGCACCCAGACAGTGACCGTATCGCCGACGGCGACCACCTCGGTCGGATGCTTGACGAATTTGTTGCTAATTTGAGAAATGTGAACAAGACCGTCGTTCTTGATGCCAATATCGACAAAAGCGCCAAAATCGACGACATTGCGCACCGTTCCCTGCAGCTCCATGCCCGGCTTCAAATCCTCGATGTCGAGCACGTCGGTGTGGAAAATCGGCGGCGGCAGCTCGTCGCGCGGATCGCGTCCCGGACGCTGCAGACTGTCCACGATATCGCGCAGCGTCGGAAGGCCGACGCCAAGCCGCTCGGCAACGTCCTCCAGACGCACCTCGCCAAGCTTGGCTTTGAGCGGCTCCGTACCGATGTCCGCCAGCTTCAGCCCCAGCTCCTTGAACAGCTTGCCGACCACGTCGTAAGACTCCGGGTGGATCGGCGTCCGATCAAGCGGATTCCCTCCGTCCGAGATGCGCAGGAAGCCTGCGCATTGCTCGAACGTTTTGGCGCCAAGCCGCGGCACCTTCTGAATTTGCGCACGATCCGTAAACTTGCCCTTCTCCTCGCGCAGCTTAACGATATTGCGAGCCATCGTCGCATTGATGCCCGACACATAGGACAGCAGCGACGGAGAGGCGGTGTTGACGTCTACTCCGACATGGTTAACCGCCGACTCGACAACTCCGGTCAAGCTCTCGTCCAGCCGCTTCTGCGTCACGTCGTGCTGATACTGGCCGACTCCGATGGCCTTCGGCTCGATTTTAACCAACTCGGCAAGCGGGTCCTGGAGACGACGTGCGATGGAGACCGCGCTGCGCTCCGACACGTCCAAATCCGGAAACTCCTCCGCAGCCAGCTTGGACGCCGAATAGACGCTTGCTCCGGCTTCGTTCACGATCAAATACTGTAGGTCCCGTTCGGGCAAAGCCTTGATGATTCCCACCACGAACTGCTCGGTCTCGCGCGAGCCCGTTCCGTTACCGATAACGATCAGCCCTACGCCGTACTGGTCGATCATCCGCCGGAACACAACCTCTGCCTCGGCTTTCCTGTTATGCGGCGGAGTCGGATACGTGACCGCCACTTCCAGCAGCTTGCCCGTATCGTCAACGACCGCCAGCTTGCATCCCGTTCGATATGCCGGATCGACGCCAAGCACAACGCGGCCCTTCACCGGCGGCTGAAGCAGCAGATTGCGCAAATTTTCCGAGAAAATGCCGATGGCATGCTCCTCCGCCTTCTCCGTCAGCTCACCGCGAAGCTCCCGTTCAATCGACGGGGAGATCAACCGTTTATAGGCGTCCTCCGCGGCAGCCGCCAGCGTATCGCGAGCCGGGCCGCCCCCCTTGATCGTCCTGCGATTGATTTCGTCCACGATCCGGTCGGTCGGCACGTCGATCGACACCGACAGAAACTCCTCGCGTTCCCCCCGATTGATCGCCAGGACCCGATGCGGAGGCAAGCGCCGCACCGGCTCCGAGTATTGATAGTACATCTCGTAGACGGATTCCGCCTCGGCGTTCTTGGCTTTGCTGATCAGCACACCCTGATCCCAGGTGAACTTGCGTACCCAGCGGCGAATAGCGGCATCGTCGGCCAATCCTTCCGCTACGATGTCCGAGGCGCCTTGGATCGCATCCTCGGCCGTTTCAACGCCTTTCTCCGAGTTGATATATTTCGCCGCCTCCGCACGCAGGTCGCCCTGTCTCGGCTGCGACAGCAGCCATAGCGCAAGCGGCTCCAAGCCCCGCTCCTTGGCGACGCTCGCCCTCGTCTTACGCTTTTGCCGGTACGGCCGGTACAGATCCTCGACCTCTTGCAGCTTGATCGCTTTCTCGATTGCCGCTTGCAGCTCCGGCGTCAGCTTGCCCTGCTCATCGATCAGACGAATCACTTCGCCTTTGCGGTCCTCCAGCCCTTTCAAGTAGGTCCGGCGGTCGTCGATCGCGCGAAGCTGCACCTCATCGAGCTCTCCGGTCATTTCCTTACGATATCGGGCGATAAAAGGAATCGTATTCCCGTCGTCCAGCAGCCCGGCGACCGTCCTGACTTGTCCCAGGCCCAGTCCCAGCTCGCCCGCAATCTGTTTAATCATTCTTTCCTGTGCGTCCATTACCGCACTCTCGTTTCCTACGCTCATCGATTCGCGCCCCCCGCAACCTGTATGTATCCTTTTATTATGTCGTTCTGCGCCCGGTTAGGCAAGCTTATCCACGATGCGGATCGCGAAGGATGCGCGCTACCCTAACTTTAGCGGGGGACTCCGATAAACACCGTCCTATTCACGGCGACTAAGATATTCCCGAGAGCATCTGAAACATTAGTCCGGCATGGTTGCGATCAGTTGCGCACGGCCACGGCCACGGCCACGGCTACAGCTACAGCTTGAATATTCCTACCGACGTCTGTAATTGTTCCGCCAAGTGGGCCATCGATTGCGCCGTCGCCGCCGTCTCCTGGCTGGCGGCCGCCCCTTCTTCCGTCGCCGCTGAGATATTCTCTACGGAATCCAGAACGGTGGAAGCCTGCGCAGCCTGTTCTTCGCTGGCCGCAGCGATTTCGGTGACCTTCTGGCCCGCTTCGTTGACCATGTTCGCGATTTGTCTGAACGACTCTCCCGTCTTCTTGGAGAGATCGACGCTTTCTTCCACAGCTTTGACGCTTAACCTTGTATTATCCTGCATGCCGCGAATGATTCCGGTAATCTGTTTCGTCGCTTCTCCGCTTCTTTCGGCGAGCTTGCGTACTTCGTCGGCCACGACCGCGAAGCCCCTTCCTTGTTCTCCGGCGCGAGCCGCTTCGATCGCGGCGTTCAAAGCGAGGAGATTCGTCTGGTCGGCAATGTCTTCGATCACCTCGATGATTTCTCCGATTCGCTGCGAATCGTTCTCCAATCGCGACATTTTGCCGCTGACCTCGTTCATGCTTTCCATAGAGGAGCGAATGATCTCGTTGCCTTCGCCGGCGATTTTCATCGTCGCCTCCGAGAGAGAGGAAGCTTGTTCCGTATTGTGGGCGACGGAATGGATCGCTGCGGACAGCTCCTTGAACAGCTCGCTGATCGTCTGCGCCGAGCTGGCCTGCGTCGTATTGCCGCTGGCGATTTCCTCAGTGCTGGAAGAAATCTGCTCTGCGGCAGCCGACAGATTATGGGAGTGGCCGATAATCGAGGAGGCCAACTGTCTTAGATTCAATACCATTTGGTCGATCGATTCGCTCAATATGCCGATTTCGTCCTTGGTTCCGTGGTTGACCGTCTGGCGCAGATCGCCTTCTGCTACCTTGGCTACCAATTGCACGACTTTGCGAAGCGGCTTCGCAATCACTTGAGAGATGAGATAACCGAACAGAACGCTGAGCAATACCGCAATCACCACGATTACGATCGTAATGGTACTTGCGGAGGAATAGGTCGCTTCTCCATCCTTCTGCGCCTGGTCCGCCTCCTCAACATTAATTTCGATCAGCTTGTCAATAATGGCCTTGAGTTTATTCGTTTCCGTCTGGTAGTCACCGTCGATAAGCGTTGCCATATCCTTCAGGTTCCCGGCGTCTCTCAGCGCCACCGCGTCGTTGAACACTTTGACATAGGTATCGAAAGCTGCGTCGATCGACCTCTCCAATTCTTCCGATTCGGCGGACAACTGAGTTTGCCTAAACGCGGCAATGCTGTCGCTGACGGAAGTCATTGCGCGGTTTGCAGCTTCCTTCGTTTGTTGAATAGAGTTCTTGTCCTCCACCATGTAGAGCTTTCGCAAGCTGTTTCTCATCTCATTAAAATTGGTTTGCGCTTCCATCAAATTTTTGACGGACAATAGTTGATTGTTGTACATGTCATTCAGATTTTCGTTCAGTTTGCTCATATTGCTCAGCCCGAAGAGTCCGACGAAAGCCATTATCGCCGCAATCAACAGAAAAGCGGACACCAGCTTAACGCTTGTTTTCAAGTTATAAAACCATTTCATGACCGTTCACCTCGTAGTTGTAGGTTTCTTGGCAAGACTCTTGAGAAGCCGATAACCGATCGCCCTTAATCGGTCCTCTTGGAATTTGGGGTCGAAGCTTGACGCTTATGGCTTCCATGTCCAGTATAGGCGCCACTTTACCGCTGCCTAGCGTGGTTGCGCCGGAGACGCCTTCGACTTGACCGAGCAGCGCCCCCAGAGATTTGACGACAACATCCTGAACGCCGATCAACTTATCTACCGCAATCGCTACGCGTTCTTCTTGATGACCGACGACCAGCAGCGACACAAAACTTCCGAAATCGTTGCCGCGAGGCAAGCGAAAATAATCGCGCAGCCACAAGATCGGAAGAATACGGTCGCGCAACACCATGACGGGACGTCCCTGTACGTTTTTTATCTGATCCGCGGTCGTCCGAACAATCTCGACAACCCCGTTCATCGGAACAATATACGAGCGGTCCGCAATAGCGACCTGAAGACCCTGGATGATGGAGAGGGTAAGCGGCAGACGCACTTCGATCCGGGTTCCGCTGCCTTTTCTCGTCTCGATGTGAATGCGTCCGCGAATCTTCTCGATCTCGGCTTTTACGGCACTCAGTCCAAACTCGTTAGCTAATGATGCGGACAATACCGGGTGAAAAATCAGCTCAGCGATTTCCTGATCGTTGAACGTTGTGACCATTTCCGAACCTGGCTTTCCATCATGCGCAATACGGCGCTTCAGCATGTCCGTATCTATGCCGGCCCCGTCGTCTTCGACTATGACCAACGCCTGATTGTTCTCGCGTCTGGCGCTAAGTCGAAGCGTACCCTTAACCGGTTTTCCGGCCGCCATCCGTTCTTCCGGCGACTCGATCCCGTGGTCGAGAGCATGGCGGACCAATAGAACGAGCGGATCAAGAAGTCCCTCGATGAGAGTGCGATCCAGTTCCGTCTCGCTGCCTTCCATAATCAGTTCGACCTCTTTGCCTCTGCTTTTGGACAAATCGCGAACCATCCGGGGAATCCGATTGAACAATTGGTCGACCGGAAGCATCCGAATCTTCATGACTGACTGCTGAAGATCGCCAATTCCGATCGACAAGCGATCGACAACATGTCGAAGCTCTTCGGCTCCCTGAGTTGTTTCATCCTCCCGGCGGATTTGCTTTTCCAGCAGTCGGAGACGGGTCTGATCGATGATCAGCTCGCCGACCATATTCATCATTTGTTCCAGCTTGCTTACGTCGACTCTGACGCTCTGTCCTTTGGCTTTCGGTTCTAACGACTCCGACATGTAGGATCACCTTTACTCATATAGGAGCACTTCATCCAGTTTCAGGATACCGACAAGCCCGGAGGCGGTCAGACCGATTCCCGTAAAATAATTTCCGTTCAGCCCTCCGACCCTGTCCGGCGGAACCTGGATGTCGGCGAACGTCGTGACTTTGCTCACCTTGTCGACAATAATGCCAACCGATTCCTCAAGATGCGTAACGACGATGATGCGAGTCGATTTGGTTGCAGTGTCGGGGTTCAGACCGAATAAACTGCGCAGGCTGAGTACGGGTATAATCCTCCCTCTCAAATTAATGACCCCCTGCACATAGCTTCGGCAATTCGGAATATCCGTGATCTCCTGCATTTTGATAATTTCGTGGATGTCCGATATTCGGATCGCGTAACTTTCATCGCCGATTCCAAATTCGATGTGCTGCTCCGTAGAAGCCGAATTCATTCCTTCTTTTCCCCCTCGCATGACCTTGTTGCCGGCTTCTTCTTTCTCACCCTCGCCAGAATAGACCTTCCCCTTCATTAATTAAATTCACGAATACGTTCACCAGATTTCCGTCGAATTGGGTGCCTGCATGCCGAAGCAACTCCTCTTTGGCTTCCTGAATTCCTTTACTGCTCTGATAGGGCCTTCCTGCAATCATGCAATCAAACGCGTCGATGATCGAGCAAATGCGCGCTAGAAACGGGATATCGTCTTCCGCAAGACCGAAAGGATAACCTTGGCCGTCCCAGCGTTCGTGATGGTATTTTACGATCTCCTGCGTTTTCTCGCAGATGCCCTTGTCCGCCTCCAGAATATGAGCCCCTAGAACGGGGTGCAGCTTCATGATGCGCCATTTCGATTCCGTTAACGGCCCCGAATGATTCAGCACGTTGACTGGGAGAAACAGTTTTCCGATGTCATGGAGGAAACATCCGCGCATCAAATTCATGCTCATTTCGGAGCTCAAGCTCAATCGTACCGCCACCCGTTCGGACAAAAGCGCGACACGAACGCAGTGGTCGTAGGTCTCCGGGCTTTTTGACCGTAAGTCTTTCATCCATTTGGCAGTCGGAATTCCCGGCATGGCCGAATTCCGCACTTGCCAATTGAGGCCCGCGCTTATGTATTCCATGCCCCACCTCTTCCGCGTCGATTCCCGGATAAACACAACAGGGTTAACAGCTTCTCGTACTTGCGGCCTCCTCTCAAACGATAATCTCGATTATCATGAGATACATATCGTACAATAATAGTTATACGACATCAGGCAGGGGGCACAGAGAACATGTCAACGGTTCCATACTTAAAAGAAAACAGCCTAGTATATCATCACGAGGCCCAGGACATGAAGGATAACGACAGCCGGATCATTCGCATGTTTCTGTCTTCATGCAACCTATCGACGAATACCGTCCGCAATTACTTGCGAGCAATCGATCGATTTCGCGCCTTCGTGGCCTATAAACCTTTGTCCAAAGTATCTTGGAGAGAAATCGAAGCTTTTAAGGCATGTTTGATTGCCGGGGGCTACAGTTATTCCGAGCTGCCGCTTGCTCCGGCCAGCGTGGCCGCCTATATTGCTCCTCTTAAATCGCTCTACAAATGGGGAAGCGACGCCAATATCGCCCTGTTCCCGCACAACCCGACAACCAGCGTTCGTTTGCCTGCCGTACCTGTAACGAGCAAGCGCAGATATTTGACCAAATCGGAGGTTGGCAAGCTGCTGCTTTGCCTCAAGAAGCAAGGAATTCGCAACTATTTGATTGGATTATCGCTGGTCATGCTAGGTACCCGGGTCTCGGAGCTGGTGTCCATAACGACAGCGGATTTCTACCCGGATCCCGAGGATAGGGGGATATGGCTGTCCGTCAAACACAGCAAAGGGGGAAAAGATCGGGAGATCAAAGTGCCCTCGGAGTTATGGGAGCTATTCAAAAGCTACATCGGAAGCTATGTTCAGAGTGCCGGAGCTTCTCAAGAGCGCCGATTGTTTCCCTTATCGACCAGACAGGTCGAACGGATCATCAGCGATGCCGGAAAACGAAGCGCAATTCGCAAAAGACCGTCTCCGCACTGGCTAAGACATACTAACGCAACCCTTGCTTTGTTAAACGGCGCCTCGCTGCAGCAAGTCCAGGAAACACTTGGTCATTCCCATATCAACACGACCCAGAGATACATGCATACGGTGGAGCAAATCAAAAAGGCCGCCCCGGACTTCGTCCAGGACTGCCTTCATGAATATATTTGGAAATGAGCGTTTGCAGTCAGTCTTTTCCAAGAAAATAGGTCTTTAGACCTGATAAATTCCTGTTTTCTAAAAAAGAATGCAGGACTTTGGCGGAAAATGTCGTATAACTATTATTGTACGATATACTGTGCCTGATCAAACGTCATTATACATATACCGTACGAAATAGCGCCTATTAGGTTTAGTGTATCATAACCAATTCGCGCGTCACGGGACAAATTTATCCATTAAACGGATAACAATGCTGCGATTCTCCGCAAATCGGAATTCACATCCGTTTTTGTTCGACGATACCCTAAACACTATCCGCGAATCGCGCTGCTCCTCCCTTCACTACACCTTTGTCGAAGTCTCGGCAGTCCCCTATAGACAGCGCTTCCATTGTCACTCCACCTGATCTTACGTAAGTAATGCGACGGACCCCCGATATGGCAAACAGTCCGGACGCGTAGGGCGCCCGGACTGCTTCTCGCCATCCGTTCAAGCCGCCTTCAGGCGCTTACGGATAGGCTTATTCGTATAGATAACACTGCAGCTGCTTAGATCAATGCCCGCCGCATTCCTAGAACGCCCAGTTGCCCTTACGGAATACCGGAACGACCGTGCCGTCGGCGCATACGCCGTCAATGTCCATCTCGGCCGAGCCGATCATGAAGTCGACGTGCACGATGCTCGAATTGACTCCCGCCTCGGCAAGCTGCTCCTGCGTCATTTTCTTGCCGCCTTCCACGTTAAAGGCGTAGCCGCTGCCGATCGCCAAATGATTCGACGCATTCTCGTCGAACAGCGTGTTCAGGAACAGCACGTTCGATTGCGAGATCGGGGATTCGTGCGGCACAAGCGCTACCTCGCCCAGGTAATGCGCGCCCTCGTCGCTCTCGACCAGTTGACGCAAATTTTCTTCTCCCTGCTCCGCCTCTACTTTTACAATGCGTCCTTGCTCGAACGTCAGCTTAAAGCCGTCGATCAGATTGCCGCCGTGGCTGAGCGGCTTCGTGCTGGACACATAACCGTCCACTGCAGTCTTCAATGGGACGGTGAACACTTCCTCCGTCGGCATGTTCGCCATGAACGGCACGCCGTTCTCGTTCACGCTGCTTGCCGCCACCCACAGATGCTTCTCCGACAGGCCGATCGTCAGATCCGTGCCCGGAGCGCGATAGTGCAGCTTCGCGAACCGTTTCTCGTTCAGCCAGTCGCTCTTCTTATGTAAATTCGCGTCATGCTCTTTCCATGCTTTCACCGGGTCGCCCGCATCCAGGCGCACCGAACTGAAAATTGCATCCCACAGCTTGTCGACCGCTTCCTGCTCCGTAGCGCTGTCGGGGAATACTTTGATCGCCCAATCCTTCGTGGAGGCGGCTACTACCGTCCAACTCACCTTGTCCGACTGAATCGCTCTTCTGAACTCGCTAAGTCCTTGGCCCGCGGCTTTCTGGTAATTGCCAATGCGCGAAGCGTCGATGCCCTTGAGCAAGTCCGGATTCGGAGCGGAGAAGGAGATGAAAGCCGCGCCGCGCGCGACAAAATCGTTCCGCTTGGCCGTCTCCCATTCCGGGAACCGGGAGAATACGTCGTCCGACGCTTTCTCGTATTTGAGGCGTGTCAAATATTCGTCCGACCAGTCCACATGCACGTTGCCTGCGCCAGCCTCATAGGCTTGGGCCGCTACCCGGCGTACCAGATCGGCGATCTCGATCGAGCCGATGATGAACACCTCTTGTCCCTGCTGCACGTTAACGCCGAAGCGTACGATCAGTTCCGCATACCTGTCCAATTTTTGCGTCAAATTCGTCATAGGTCACAACACTCCGTTTTCATCTGGAATTGAATTCGCAAAAACGACAAGCAACCGCTCTGACCGAGCGGCACCTGTCCGAATTTCCGTTTTAAAAGTCGATTAGGCCGACGCTGATCTGCAAGGCGTCATCCACCTTGTGCATCGTTTCGTCGTCCAAATGAGTAATTTTATCCGTCAGCCGCTGCTTGTCGATTGTGCGAATCTGTTCAAGCAGAATGACGGAATCCCTCTCCATGCCATGGGTCTTCGCTTCGATTTCAACGTGGGTCGGCAGCTTCGCCTTCTGGATTTGCGCCGTGATAGCCGCGATAATCACCGTCGGGCTGAACCGGTTCCCGATATCGTTCTGAATGATCAAAACCGGACGCACTCCGCCCTGCTCCGAGCCGACGACCGGCGACAAATCCGCATAAAACACATCCCCGCGTTTTACGATCAAAGTTTACACCCCGCTTACGAGGCGACCCAGTATGTTGTCCGCATCTTCTTCCGCGTGGAACGCTTCCGATGCCATGTGCAAATTGATTTTAGCCATTTCCAAATACCCGCGCTGCATCGCATCGCGAATGAGCCGCTTCTTGCGATCGACGAGATAATGCTTCATCGCCTGACGAACGATTTCGCTGCGGTTAGTGTTCTCCTTGGCGACGACAAAATCGACTTCGCGCAGCAAATGATCGGGGAGACTGATCATAATGCGTTTCGTATTGTGTAAATTGGCCACCGAACGGACACCCCCAAAGATTTTCCAACAAGCGCCTTTTTTCCAGTATGGATGAGTCTGGTAACAATTATTCTAGATATTCTAGATTGTAAGGCGACATTCCTGCCAAAGTCGGACAAAATCCACATCCAATATTAACCAAGCGCAATTAACGGATTAACGACCGATACGATCTCTCCGCCGCTGACATACACTCGAGGGACTCTCGCCGCCAGCATGCAGATTAATTCGTAAGGGATCGTTCCCAGCTTCTGCGCCACTTCCTCGGCCGAGATCGCTTCCTCGCCCTGACGGCCGATAAGCACCACTTCTTCTCCCGGTTCGATGGCCGCTTCCCCTTCGACGAAAGCGTCATTCAGACGGATCATGCATTGATCCATGCAGATCGTTCCGAG
Source organism: Cohnella phaseoli (assembly GCF_003386235.1). Lineage (GTDB taxonomy): Bacteria > Bacillota > Bacilli > Paenibacillales > Paenibacillaceae > Cohnella > Cohnella phaseoli. The sequence goes on along the minus strand of NZ_QRDZ01000005.1, from coordinate 227,006 downwards.
CACCGGAACTCTGCGTCCCCGCACAAGCGCCTCCGCCTTGCCGCTCAGCATCCGGCTGAAGCCGTCGGCGTAACCGATCGGAAGCGTACCAATCGTCTCGCTGCCTTGGGTAAAATAACGGGTACCGTAGCTGATTCCTTCTCCCGCTTCCAGCTGTTTGACGTGTACAACGGAGGTTTTCAGCGACATTACCGGTTTCAGCGCGACCGAATCGGCGTTGACCTCGTCGCTCGGATACAAACCGTACATGCCGATTCCCAGACGCAGCATGCCGCCCGTTCGTTCCGGCAGATCGACTCCCGCCGCGCTGTTGCCCGTATGGACGATGGAGATCGGCATGCCCGCCCTGCGCGCATAATCGGATACTGCGGTGAACCGCTCGATCTGCATCTCCGTATACGCTTTGTCCGTCTCGTCGGCACGGGCAAAGTGGGTGTAAAGCCCTTCCACTTCCACCTGAGGCAGAGCGCAAGCGCGCTCCAGAAACTGCTCCGCCTGCCGTCCCGGAAGCAGACCAAGACGACCCATGCCCGAGTCGACTTTTACATGGATTTTCAGTTTGCGTCCGGAGACCGGAAGCTCCGCCGCCGCTTCCAGCATCTCGTCCCGATATAACGTTAACGTAATTCCCAATTCTCTCGCCTTCGCGTAACCTGCCGGAGGCGTATAACCCAGCACCAGTATCGGCGCCTCAATCCCTGCGGCTCTAAGCTGCAAAGCTTCGTCCAGAAACGCGACTCCCAAGTAATCGACGCCCGCCGCTACCGCTCTGCTCGCGATTTCCGGCGCTCCATGCCCATATGCGTTCGCTTTGACCGATGCGAGCAGCTTCGTCCCGGGGGACAAGCGTTCGCGGAACGCCCCGATGTTATGGGCGAGAGCGTCAAGGGAAATCTCAGCCACGGTCGGCCGGTAATAACAGTTCACTGACCGTTCACTCCCTGCTCGCGCAAAAACTGCAATAAATCAATGTTACCGGGCGAGCGTAGGACTGTCAACGATATTTGGGCTGGCAACCTTTGACATTAAGCCGCGGAACGGAAGCCGCCTTCCGAAGCAAACCGGGCTGCCCGCCTCCGTCTCTCGACGGCCGGCGGAGCAGCCCGTTCACGCGTTTGTTATTATTTGCCCGACGAATCGACCATCGATTGAGCGATTCGCACCATATCGGGGTTTTCCAGATCCTCGCTGGTCAAGCGGAATTTGATGCCGTCGTATGTCCAGGTCAGCGTCCTCACGGCGCCTTCCGTCATATGGCCGAGCGTAAACCCGAGGTCAAGCATGTCTCCTTCGTTCATCGCCACTTCTTCAACTCTGGCCGGGGTCTCCGTAATCGTGAAGTCGTAGCTTCCCGTATACCGCAGCATATATGCCGGATTGTCGACCAACTGCAGATCGGTCTGATCGAGCAGTTCCACGCCTGCCGGCAGCGCCTCGATGTCCGGTTCGATCAGCGAGAACGAAGTGTTCTGCGCAGGAGTCGGCTCCTCTTCCGCAGGAGGCTGGCCGTCCGGCGATGCCGTCGCGTCAGGAGCTTCTGTGGAATCCGGAGAAGCGGTCGCATCGGGAGCGGCGCTTGCGTCCGGGGAAGCCGAAGCTCCCGGGCTTGGGGCGCCTTCCGACGGTTTGGAGTTCGAGCCTGGGGTCACTCCCATGTTCGAATCCATATCGAAGGCGGATTTATCGAACTTCTTGCCAAATTCGAATGTGTTGAAAATAACCTCGACCATCTTGTTGCCGTTGGCGTCCGAGACTTCCACATGCTTCGGCGAGTAATCGTCCTGCGCCAGCCAAATTTTCTGCCGGGCGAACGAGCCGTTCTGATAATTGCCCGCCATCACGTCGAATACGTAAGTGTCTTTGTCGGTGGCGAACTGGCGGGAGTTATCCTTGATGATGCTGTCCGCCAGCGTCTGGTACAAGTAAACCTGCCCTTGGTTGTCCGGCCAGTCGCTTTGGAAGCGATAGCTTTTGTTCAACTGCGGAGTAAGCACGAACACCCCATCCTCGTTGCGAAGCACGATCTGCGTAATATCGCGCTTGGCGTTCGTCAAGGCGATCCGGTACATGTCCGGCTTCTGATACCATACTTCCACTTTGTACTCCAGCGGCTGCTGTCCCGTATGCAAGATCATCGTACCGCTGCCTTCGTAGCTCTCCATTTTGTCCACAACTTTGTCCAAGTCCTTCACGATCGACTCCGCGTTCTTGCTGCCGCAACCGGCCAAAAATACGACCATTGCGACGGCAACGGCTGCGATCCATGAAATCCGACGATGCATGCGATCCACCCCTCAGCACATTAATCAATCCATGCTTCATGTTTATGGGGGGACTTGACCATTTATTCGGACAATCTTGACGAGCCTGGAAAAAAATCATGTGTAAATGGGAATCTCCGCATCGCGAGCGTCAAATAGCCAATCTATTCCAAAAATCCAATCTCCCGCAACAATCTCTCCACCATAACCGCCGCCTGCGCTCGCGTCGCCGTTGCGGCGGGCGCAAGCCGGTCTCCGTCCACGCCTTGAATGATGCCGGCGGCAACAGCTTCTGCTACCGCATCCCTGGCCCATGACGAGATCTGCGCAGCGTCGTCAAATTTGCTGAGCGCGTTCGTCGGCTGTTTCGTTTTCGCTGCCCCGTCAATCACGAGCATACGAGCATTCGCCAGCATTACGGCAATCTGCTCCCGCGTAATCCGGTTATCCGGCGCAAAGCGCGTCCCGCTCACCCCGGCTATGAGTTCAGACCTGGCCCCCGCTTCTATTACAGCTGCATACCAGGCGCTTGCCGGAACATCCTCGAACACATTCCCGGCAGCCGCCGCTTCCGTGCGAATGCCCAGCGCCCGCACCAGCAACGCCGTGAACTCCGCGCGGGTAATGGGGCGATCCGGAGCGTAGATCGTCTTCGACACACCGCTGACGATCCGCTTGGAGGCCATACGCTCAACTTCTGACTTCGCCCAGTGTGCAGTCATATCGGCAAACTTGACCGGCTCCGTTTCCATGACGGCATATATACTATTGTGCGGCACCCGCATTACCGATTCCGCACGCCCGTCGCGTAGATTAGCGGTGATCGCCGGTACGAATGTAAAGGTTTGGGCAGTCGGATCGTACAGAACCGCCGTATTATTCCGTTTCGTCGCGCCTGCGTCCAGCACAATGGATTTCATCATATACGTGCCGCCGAAGTCGCTTACCTCCAATGTCTGTCCGCCTCCCGACACGATCAGTTGGAACTCGATTGCTTCGCTAAGCAGTTTCATTCCCTGCTTATTTGAGGCTTGTACCAGTGCGTTCAGCTCAGCCCCCTCCAAGGTTTTGATGTTGATACTCACCAGCAAATCATTCACATCCACGCCCAATTGTGCGGCCAACTGCTTCAGATCGAGAACGTTCACCTCCAGTTGGAAGCTTGAACCGTTTAAGCGGGTTTCGAACGCGATATCCGGATGTTGGGACGTCCAATCTCCCAATGGGCCTGCGGGCAGTTGCAAGCGTACTTCAGGATTTCTGTCATCGATCTCGACGCGCACGAACGGTCGATCCGCTTGATCCAGCAGTTTCGGCAGTTGATCGATGATCTCTTTGGGCAAATCCACCACATCGACGACGCGGCCATCCGGCTGCTTCACTTCTTTGATATCCTTCGGGGTCACCTTAATAACGATAATTCCTTTGTCTATGAGAACAGTAGTTTTGGGTTCAGGGTCTTTCACAGGCTGAGCTTGCCCTGCTGGATTCGACCCCGATGGCGACGGCGTATTTGGAATACCGATGTTCGCGATCGCAATCGTCTTCACCGCTTCATTCCCGGCTTCATCCCGTGCATAGACCGTATACATACCATTTGCGCTCACCATGAAATTACCAGTAAAGTCCGTTCCGCCTGCTGCGAAAAAATCCGCCGTTCTCTCGCCGTCCGCCCACTTTTGACTGTCAATCCCGCTGCCTGTGCTATAGACAACAGCAGTCACCGTTACATTGCTGTTCGTTAGGGCAGTCGGATTCGCTATTAAATCAATCACGGGGCCCTCGCGGTGAATGTTCGCGATCGTAATCGTCTTCACCGCTTCGTTACTGGCTTCGTCCCGTGCGTAAACCGTATAAGCACCGTTTTCGCTCACTGTGAAATCGCCGGTAAAGTCCGTTCCGCCTGCTGCAAAAAAATCCGCCGTTCTCTCGCCGTCCGCCCACTTTTGGCTAGCGATTCCGCTGCCTGTGCTATACACAGCAGCAGTCACCGTTACATTGCTGTTCGTCGGGCCGGTCGGATTGGCTATTAACTGAATCGTGGGGCCGTCGCGGTGAATGTTCCCGATCGTAATCGTCTTCACCGCTTCATTCCCGGCTTCATCCCGTGCATAAACCGTATACGTACCGTTTGCGATCACTGTGAAATCGTCAGCAAAGTCCGTTCCGCCTGCTGTGAAAAAATTCGCCGTTCTCTCGCCGTCCGCCCACTTTTGGCTAGCGATTCCGCAGCCTGTGCCGTCCACATCTGCGGTCACCGTTACATCGCCGTTAGTTGCGCTGACCGGGTTCGGCGTCAACTCGATTGCGGGATCGGTGCGATCCACCGTCAGGGCGATTTGATATTGCTCAGCCCATGCTTCCGATGCTATCACATCAACAACAATCGTCTCCAGCCCCTCATCAAGAGGGATCAATGTTGAGCTTGTTCCATAAGGAATGACCGTCTGATTGATCTGAACTTCCGCGAGCGGGACAACCGGGGTTGGCGTCACCACGACAGAGGATGCATTCGTCACCAGGCTGAAGCTTCGTTCGTTCGGATCGAAGTGCAGTCCCGGTATATCCAATTCCAAATTTTCCAACTCCGCACTAATCTCCTGAAAAGAATGACCGTTATTCAAAGCGTATGTCCTTGCAGTAGAAGGATCTTCGCCGTATATCGTCACTTCGAAGGTATTTTCATAAATAATATCCCCTCCAAAAACGATATCAAAAAGGTTGTCTCCCAATATTGCATTTGGATTAAGAATCATCAGATCACGAATTTCGTTAGCGCCAAAGGCCGAAATTCCCACCGACGTTACGCTGGCAGGGAGCGTCACTTCCGTCAATTGATTGTACACGAACGCATACGGGTCGATTGTCTCTACTCCGTCTTTAATCGTCAGCTTGGTCAGTTGGTTCTTATTAAATGCCGATGGACCAATCGATTTTACACTGCCGGGAATCGTCAAATCCGTCAATTGGTTTTCCATGAATGCAGCGGCCCCAATTGTCTCCAGACCTTCCTCAATCGTTAACTCGCTGATTTGATTCTGGCCGAAAGCCATCTGGTCGATCTCCCTTACCGAGCTCGGAATGACCAGTTCCGTCAGTTGATTGGCTTCGAATGCACTTTCACCGATTTTCGTTACTGTACTCGAAAGCTCAAGATGTTGGATTTGATTGTCTGCAAATGCCCCGCCTTCAATCTCCGTTATCGAGTTCGGGATCATCACCTCAGTGAGTTGATTGTTTCTGAACATTCCGCCACTGATTGTCGTTAAACCATTAGAGAGCGTCACCTCGGTCAGATTATTGTCACTGAACGCTCCTGTGCTGATTTCCGTTACATGATTGGGGATGGCCAGCGTGGATAGCTGATTTCCCCGGAATGCGTCTTCCCTGATCGTCGTTACCGAGCTTGGAATGTTCACCGTCGTTAGCAGATTGTTGGCAAATGTATTTGAATTGATCGTTGTTAAACTGTTTGATATGCCCAGAGTCGTCAACTGATTGTCCCTAAAAGCAGCCCACTCGATCTCCGTTACCGAGTTGGGAATGATCAAGGATGCGAGCTGATTGTCTCCGAACGCCCACTCACGGATTGTTGTTAAGCTGTTTGGAAGTTGCACAGCGGTCAATTGATTACCGTAAAATGCCTGTGGCCCAATCTCCGCTACCGTATCCGGGATCGTCACCGACGTTAGCTGGTTGTTTAAGAATACTCGCTCGCCAATTGACGTTACACCGCTTGGAATCTCCACATCGGTCAATTGATTTCCCGAGAATGTAAGTCTGCCAAGATCCATTACCGAGTCTGGGATGATGATCTCCGTGAGCTGATTATTCGCAAACGCTTCATAACCGAATCTCTCTACCGTGTTCGGAATGGTCACTGACTTGAGTTGCTTATTTCGGAACGCGCCGGTACTAATTTCAACTACGTTCAAACCGCCCAATTGGGCAGGGATAACCACATCCTCATCGTTTCCGTTATAACTTGAGAGCCGGACGGCGCTTCCATCTTCAACCGGAAAGTATTCATACTCTCCTTCTATAGCAGCCTGCGCACTCGGTACAGCATACAGCAGATGACTCCCCAGCATCATTGACACCGCCAGCAGATATACGCCCAACTTATGAATGATTCCTCGCTTCATTGCTCTGATCACCTTTTCTGTGTTTTTATGACGGACAACGTCTACGCCTGTCGTTTAGTGTATCAGGGGCCTGTGAAAGAATTATGAAAGAGTAGTCAATGTCCTCTACCGTCTATCTCGAAAAAGCGGGGTTTTGCCGATATAAAAGGTATAACGAGAGGGGAGGGGTTTGCATGCTGGGACCATCCATCTTTGTATTTACGGGAACAAGCGGAGCCGGCCGCAAAACGATAGCCCGCAAAGTGGGAGAGGCGCTCAACTGGATGGCGGTTCGTTCCTGCACGACGCGCGAACCGAGAAATCCTGCCGCCCCGGACAAAGACTATCGTTACATGAGCCGCGAGCAATTCGACGAGTGGGACAGCGAAGGAAAGTTTGCGCAAACCGCAAGCATCAACGGCAATCGCTACGGAGTGCCGAGGCATGAGCTTGAAGCCGCCCTCTCGGCAGGCAATTCCGTATATCTCGTGCTCAATCGGGAAGGGGCGGAAGCGATCCGCAAGCAATATGGGGATTGCACAATTAGAATTTTCATCTATGTGGATAAAATAACGGTGCGAGAGCGGCTGGAAAGCAAGGGAACGCCTTACGAGACGGTACAACGCTACTTGGACAGTTACACCGAAGAAGTGACCTATCGCAGCAAGTGCGAATATACGTTTGAAAATGTGAATGCGGATCGGACGGCGGAGCTTATCCGCACGGCCGTTGCCCGCTAGAAGGAGAAAAAAGTGACGGTCTATATTGCACTGATTCGAGGCATTAACGTAGGCGGCAAAAATAAAGTCCCGATGGCAGAGCTAAGAGAGGCTTACGAGCAAATCGGGCTTACGCAGGTGAAGACATACATTCAAAGCGGCAACGTTGTGCTTGCATCGGAGTTAAGCGCGGAGGAGCTGCGGCCGCAGCTGGAGAAGGCCATTCTGGATCGCTTCGGCATTGCGGCGGCCGTTGCCGTCCGCACGGCCGCGGAATTGGATAGCGTGATGGCCCGCTGTCCTTATGACGCGCAGGCGCTTCAGGAAAAGCAGACGATCCAGGTCGCCTTCCTGACCGAGCCGCTGTCCGCCAAAGCGCTGAGCGTTCTGGAAGCCAATAAGGTCGATCCCGACGAGTACACCCTTACCGATTCGGAAATTTATTTCCTGTTCCGGCAGAGCATGCTGGATTCCAAGCTGGCGAACAGCCTGCAGAAGATCGGCAAAACGATGACGATGAGAAACTGGAACACGGTCGTCAAGCTGGCCGATCTGGGTCGAACGATAACGGGCTAGAGCGCAATGTTGTCAGGTTAGATGGACTATGCCGTGACGTAGGCGTTGGACATTAAGTCACTTTTGGCCTACGCTACCCTGCTTGGCGAGCGGGGAGGCACTTTTTTGGCCTACGCTACCCCGCTTGGCGAGCGGGGAGGCACTTTTTTGGCCTACGCTATCCCGCTTGGCGAGCGGGGAGGCACTTTTTTGGCCTACGCTACCCCGCTTGGCGAGCGGCCGAGGCACTTTTTTGGCCTATACTACTCAACTTGGCGAGCGCCGAGGCACTTTTTTGGCCTATGCTACTCAACTTGGCGAGCGCCGAGGCACTTTTTTGGCCTACGCTATCCCGCTTGGCGAGCGGGGAGGCACTTTTTTGGCCTACGTTACCCCGCTTCGCGAGCGGGGAGGCACTTTTTTGGCCTATGCTACCCCGCTTGGCGAGCGCCGAGGCACTTTTTTGGCCTACGCTACCCCGCTTGGCGAGCGCCGAGGCACTTTTTTGGCCTATGCTACCCCGCTTGGGGAGCGGGGAGGCACTTTTTTGGCCTATGCTATCCCATTAAAGCATAATCTTTTCGCCTAGGGGCCTGGAGCGACAGGTTTTAACCTAGCCTAACAACATTGCGCCCATCCCCCTGTCAAACAAAGGAAGCCTACCCGGATGACGACCGGGAAGGCTTCTTTTGTTTATTTTTCCCCAAGTAAAGTGCCCTGCAGCGGATCAAGCTCGTTGTCCCAGCGGATGCGGATCGACTTGCCCTCGAACAGATCCTGCTTGTCGGACACCTGGTAATGCAAATGCGGCTCGCTGGAATTGCCCGAATTGCCGCATAGACCGACCGTGTCGCCCTTGGCGACCCGATCGCCAACCTTTACCTTGACCGAGCCCATCTGAAGATGCGCAAGGAAGCTGAACTCCCCATTATCATGATCGATGACCACTACATTGCCCGCCGGATGTTCCTCGTTCATCTTTCCTACCGGAACATTGTCGGCAATGTCGTTCACGACGTGAACGACTTTTCCCTCCCGAGGGGCCAAAATCGGTTGGCCGAAGGCGTAGTAGCTCTCGTTCTTCGTTGGATCGCCGCTATAGGAGAAGCCGTCTTGGGTGCGAATAAAATCGTACGCGTATCGCTGTCCGGCATACTCGTAGTGATAATTGACGAGCACGTTCCTGCCTCCCCAGAACACATACCATTCCCCCTCGAACGGCAGACCGTAAGCAAGCTTGGTGAACTGTTTGTCCGTATCGGGATAAATGTCCAGCGGCATAATCTGAAGTCCGGTAATGGTATCTTCTGAATCGAAAGTGGCGAGCAGGCCTAAGCGTTCGTCCGGGTTGGTCCAGACGAGGTATCTGCCCTCGTTAAGCTGCATGTTCGCAGCGGATTTCCACTCGGGCGCGCTCCCCTTAATTTCCTCGTATACCGTCTGCAGTTGCTCCTCGGTAACGTTGCTTCGGAACTGTTCGCTCATCTGCGCATGAACTCGGCCATACTGCCCTTCTAACAGCGCTTGTGCAAGCTGCTCGGGCTTTAGCCTTTCGACGGCACCCGTTCCGTTCGCTCCCGAAGGCGACGGAACTGCGACGGAAGAAGGTATCGGCGTCTGCCCATTTCCGCTCCCCTTTCCTCCATTCTCCCCATTGCCTCCGCAAGCCGTCAACAGCAGCGCGCATCCCGCAATAGTTATCGCCAGCCTTTTCAACATACCGCTCCACTCCTTGTCCTTGTCCTTGTCTCTATTGGCTCTAACTCCATTATGAGCGCCTAACCTTATGTGTCGGAAAACGCCGGCTTACGGCCATCTTAAATTCGCGGGCAAGAATTAAGACAGCGTTAAGATAACGCGGCATCCTCCGTTCTTCGGAGCATGTTAGAATAAAAGTTGCGAAAGGAGACAAGCACGATGAACAACGCCTGTATTTTGCTGGTGGACGACGAGCATGCAATTTTGCAGTTGCTGGAAACCGTCCTGCGCAAGGAAGGATTCGCCAATATTGACAAAGCCCATTCGTCCGAAGAAGCGATCGCTCTCTGCGAGAAGCGCAGCTACGATCTTATCGTGCTGGACGTCGCGCTTCCCGGCATGAGCGGAATAGAAGCCTGCCCCTTCATTCGCCGTCTAACCGACGCTCCGATACTATTCCTTAGCGCAAGAACGACCGACTTCGATAAGTTGACCGGCTTCGCCGTTGGAGGAGACGATTACGTCACCAAGCCGTTTAATCCGCTGGAAATCGTCGCGAGAGCCCGGTCGCTGCTGCGCAGATCCGGCAGATCCGCCCCGTCCGCTTCGACCGTTCCGGCTCCTTCGGCAGCGCTGGAATTCGGCCGATTTCGAATCGACGAGGATGCCGCGGAATTGTTCGTCGACGATAAACCCGTCCCCTGCCCGACGCTTGTCTACCAATTGCTGCTGTTTCTGTGCAAAAATCCGAACCGGGTGTTCACGAAAAGCGAGCTCTACGAAAAAGTATGGGGCGTGGACAACTGGAGCGACGATAATACGGTAATGGTTCATATCCATCGCATTCGGGAGCGGATCGAATCCGATCCGAGCAATCCGCAGTTTTTGGTAAACGTAAGAGGACTGGGATACAAAATGATCAAAAGGGTGGCGGCCGCCGATGACCGTTAAGAGCAGACTCGCTGTCCGGCTCGTCGCTTGGTTGGCCGTCGCCGGCGTGCTGCTGTTCGCGTTGGCCGCCGTCATGCTGAATTGGACGAACAATCAGCTCTCGCGCATAGAGGCGACGAGACAGTTCGAGAGCGCAGGACTCTACGAACTGATTCGTACGCTTCAAAGCGAAGGAGGGCAGTTGAGGTTGGATCCCCAACTGCTGGAGCTCGTCCGCGAGCATGGCGGATGGCTGCAAAGCCTCGACGAGCAAGGTCGCGTGACGGAGTCCTTTTATACGCCGGACGATGTGCCGACCATGTACGGTCCGGGAGAGCTGACCGCGTACTGGCTCGGCAAGAAGCCGTTCCCCTATGCGCTGTATTTGTGGATTCAAGAGAAGGACGGCGTCAATTACACGCTGCTCTACGGCATGCGCAATGAAAGCGGAGATCTGTTCAGGCGGATTGTCGCGGAGTCATCCGTACAGGACCGGCTCCTCGTCGTTCCCGAGCCGCTCTCCAGCACGCTGGTTCGAGATTCCTCCTGGGTTCAACTGTTGGATGCTTCCGGCCGCGAGCTGGCCTCCTTCAACAAACCGGAGGGCGCATTAGGCGATTACACTCCGCAGGAGCTTGCTTTGCGCTCCATCTATCCCGATCGTTACGGAGCCGCAATCGATTCCCATTACGACTCTGAGTCCGGCCTCACTTGGGTAATCAGTCGACCTCTGGCCGGCGCGACGCCAGGAGAAGAACCGACGCTCACTCCCGAGAACCGAGTGCTCGCCATAGGCATCGGCACGCTCGTGCTAGGCGCGATCGTGCTGTTCGTCCTCGTATCTTACGCGTTCGGCCAAAGGTTCGGCGCTCCGATCGTGCACCTGCTGAAGTGGCTGCGCAGGCTGGGGGCGGGACGATACGAGGAGCCGGCCAATGCGCGTGGAGACGCCCGTAGCCGCGATCGGAGAGGGAGAAGAAGACGCAAATACCGGGTCTACGGAGACGTCCTTGAGTCGATGGAGCAGCTCGCGCGGACGCTGCAAAGCAACGAGAAACTGGCGGCCGACACCGAGCGGCTAAGAAACGAATGGATCGCGGGAGTATCCCACGACCTGAAAACTCCGCTCTCATCGATTAAAGGCTACGCTCATCTGCTGGAAAATGGGGAATACGAATGGACTGCGGAAGAAGCGCGGGAATTTGCCCGGATTATTTCGGAGAAGTCGGCTTATCTGGACGATTTGATCAACGACCTTGCGCTCACCTACCGGCTCAAGAGCGGACTAGGCGCTCCCGAAGCAGAAATTGCGGATTTGAACGAATGCACGGCATCCGCCATTGAGGACGCGGCCAAGGATCCGCGTTATCTGCCCAACAGCTTGCACTTTTCGGCTGCGGCAAACCCGGTGTATATCTCTACGTTCAGACCGTGGTTTCAGCGCATCATCGACAACTTGATCGCCAACGCTCTGCTGCACAACGAGCCGGGCACGACTGTTACGATCTCCGTCCGCCGCATCGGATCTGCATGGGCGAGCTTGACCGTATCCGACAACGGCAAGGGGATGAACGAAGAGACTGCAGCGCGTCTGTTCGAACGTTATTATAGAGGAACGGATACGGACGCCCGCCCGGAAGGAAGCGGACTGGGCATGGCCATTACGAAAGCGCTGGCGGAAGGGCTAGGCGGCGTCATTGACGTCGACACCGCCGAGGGGCGAGGCACGACGATCGTCATTCGCTGGCCGATACGGCAAGAGGCTGTCCCCTAAGCCAACCAAGTTGCTCAGGGGACAGCCTCTTAATGCTGCGGAATGACAGGCTATAGATTCTTTAAGCCGCCCAAGCTTGCGCCTTGAACGAACAAGCGATCGACTTGCCGCTCGATCGCCGGATCGGCAACGAGCGGAGGAGCTTGGTGAGGCTTGGCGCGGGCGTCGATAATGACGTTGTCGCAAGCCCAATGCTTAAATTCATAAGCGCTGTTCACGCCGTAAATATCATGGGACGGATTGCTGCGCGTGAACGTAACCCATAAGAAATTGGCCAACGTGGCGCTCAAAAACTCGCTATTGTCGGCGATAACGATCATCGGACAGGAAGATATCGGCCCTCTGTCCCGAATTGCGGCGCACAAATCAGCGATCTCCCGCTGTGCTTCGTCGTAACTGGTGAAGGCAGGCCCCTTAAGCGCCACGACTCCCGGCAAAACCAGCTTCGCGCCCTCAAAGCCGCGAAGACCTTGCAGCTCCGCCGGCACTTCCCTGCACAGCTCGCGCAGCTTGTCCCCGTAAGCGGCAAACACGACCTTACTGCCCGAGTTGAGCCCGGTTCCCGAATAATCGAGCGTATCGATTGTCGTATTCGTCTGAAAATGAATGTCCCGCCGCAGATCGATTCGCTCCAGAATATAACTCAGGAACTCCTCTTCCCGGTGCGTATCCAGCGGTTGCCCATCCTCAGCCGTAATGAACAAATACTTCGCAAGACTGAGCTGCCCCGTTCCGAGAATGCGGTTAGCCAGCGTCAGCAGCTCGGCGGGGCGTTTCTCAGCGCTGTAAGGCGTGTAGCGCTCGCTGCCGATGGCGAACAGCAGCGGATGTACTCCGGCCGCATCTACGGCATGAACCTCCTGTACGCCGGGAATATCCTGGCGAATCGCGTCTCCGGTCAATTCGTGGATCAGTTGACCGAACGAGGTGTCTTCCTGCGGCGGCCGGCCGACGATCGTGAACGGCCAGATTGCGCCCGGCTTGGCATACACCTTGTTCACCCGCATAACCGGGAACGGATGCGTCAAGCTGTAATAGCCAAGATGATCTCCGAACGGGCCCTCGGGCTTCGTCTCCCCCGGATAAATCTCACCCGTAATGACGAAATCGGCATCGTTGCTAATGCAGAAGCCGTCTGAGTAGCTGTAGCGAAACCGGTTGCCCGCCAGCATCCCGGCTACCGTCATCTCGCTCAGCCCCTCCGGCAAAGGCATGACGGCCGCAAGCGAGTGCGCCGGAGGGCCGCCGACGAAGCAGCTCACCTTCAGCGGAACGCCCCGCTTGTTCGCCTTCGTCTGATGAATGCCGATTCCCCGATGAATTTGATAATGGACGCCGATTTCTTTATTCAGCTCGTAATCGTTGCCGCTTAGCTGAACGCGATACATTCCCAGATTCGAGCTCATAATCCCCGGCTTGTCGGGGTCTTCCGAATAGACCTGCGGCAACGTAACGAAAGCGCCGCCGTCCATCGGCCAGCTCTGGATGAGCGGAAGGTCGGAGATGCGCACCTCGTTTGCAGGAGTGGCCAGGTTGCTCTGCGTTTGCTGCGGCAGCGCCTTCCAAGCCGTGAGGCCCGCTCCCATGTTCTGGAGCGGGCTCTTCAAAGCTTTCATCGGGTCGTTGCGCACCGTCATGACTTTCTGCACAGCTTCCCATGTACTTCTGAAAATAAACCGGCTGCGATCAATCGTGCCGAATAAGTTCGATGCGGCCCGAAACTTCGAGCCCTTAACGTTCTCGAATAACAATGCGGGACCGCTCGCGTCGTATACCCGTCTATGGATGGCAGCCATCTCCAAATAAGGATCGACCTCTTCGCGAACTCGCACCAGATGACCGTGACGTTCCAAATCCCCCAAGCATTCTTCCAAACTCCGATACATAGGAAACAGTCCACCGCCCTGCTTATATTTTATCGTCTGCTTCCTATTGTATCGGGATGTCCGGCTTGCCACAACTGTTCCGATACGGCGACGGGCCGCCCGGCAAACATCGAAGGCGACTTCGACAGCCGGACGGCCCGTAGGAACTTTAATTAGGGAACTCAATCGAACCCGCACTTATAAAACAACTTAATCGAGCCGCGTGCGCACACTAGCGAGAAAATCGCGAACAGCAGGCCCCAGAAGAGAGCCGGTATGTAGGTCGCTCTGTCCAGGTTGGTCGCGTCTCCGGCGGCCCCCGGCTCCTGCAGCGACATGGACAGAATAATCAGAGCGCTGATTACGGACTCTACCAAGCAGATGAACGCTACGAGCAAGTAATAGCCTTTAATGAGTCCGGGCCGCGACAGCACGACGATCAGGATCGTTAAGATCGCAAAGCCCGCGCACCATGCCGCGCCAAAGCCGTTGCGGACGAACAGCGCGAGACCGACTACCGCAATTGTCGCTATGATGATAAGTCCCGTCCGTTCGCGGCGACGGGAATGAAGGAAGAAGAGCAGCAGCGCGAACAAGGCGGAGCCGAAGTAGCCGGCAAGCGAAATCGGAATGGACTTCCATTGACCGGCGTAAGCGGAGTAAGTCAATCCGCTTTGGTCCGAGTATAAGTGGATATACCGGACGTCTCCGGACAGAAGCAGGGTCGCCAGCGCGTGACACATTTCATGCGCCAGCGTGTCCACGTTGCGGAAGAAATCCGAAAACGGAATCAATCGGGTAAGGAATGCCGCTATTCCGAGGAATAGGGCCACGCGGAGCCATGACTTAATTACAATCCCCTCCTTAAGAGGTATATCGAAGCTTGAATTCAGCCGGGCCTTCCGGTACTCATGTAGGCCCTCCTACACTCCGTTCCTCACTCCCTAGCTTCCTCCAACCTTCTTGGTGCTCGAAACGCTTCAATCACCCGCATTATACCATAGAAGGCGAGGAATAAGACCATGAATCCTGCAGCGTAGCGATACATCCCCCCATACCCGGCCGTGGACGCAATCGCGCCCAGCACGAACGCTCCCGCGGCAACGCCCAGATCGGTCGAGTTATAGAACAGGCTGTTGGCCGCTCCGTACTGCTCGGGAGAGGAGGAGCGCAGCATCCATGCCTGCAACGTCGGCTGAATTGCCCCGAAGCCGAGTCCGTACAGCAGCGCGGATACGATAAGCATCGGCAGCGACGTCGCATAGGACAGCACCGTTAAGCTGGCGATGACGCAGACGACGGCGGGAATCAACACGGCGGCATGTCCTTTGCGGTCGAACAGCCTTCCGGAGACGGGACGTACGATAATGATCGTCACTGCGTTAAACAGGAAGAAAAGTCCAATCTGGTCCAAGTGGACCGACTCTCCGTACAGCGCGATAAAACTCAGCACGCCCCCATAAGTTACCGCCAGCAGGACGTTCAGGAACGCCGGAAACAGCAAGCGCCGGTCGATCCCCGTCTTTCCCGAAGCGCTCCTCGCAACTGCCTGTCTGCCTTTCGCCGGGACCGAACGCGTCAGAAGCAGCAGCGGGAATACGAGCAGCAGCGTAATCGCCGCCGTGAAGGCAAGCGCATTAAACCCTGCCTCGCGGAAAACATTCAGTCCGATCATCGGACCAATCGACATTGCCAGGCTTGTGGACAAGCCGAAGTAGCCGATTCCTTCACCCATTCGTTCAGACGGAATCATCTGCGACACTAGCGTCGGCAGCACCGTGCTCGCCATTCCGAAGCCGACTCCGTAGCCGACGCGGAGCAGCAGCAGCGATCCGATTGAATCGGCCAGAACGTAGACTACGGTAAAAACGACCGCGATTGCAATTCCCGTATACAGCAGTGCTCCTCTGCCGAATTTCCGCATCAATGCCGCCGTCAGAAAACGGGCCGCGATCGCGGACAACGCGAACAAGCTCGTCACGAGACTTACAGTAAGATCACCCGCTCCGTAATCGTTTTTGACGTAAGTCGGGAAAGCGGACAGCATCATTTGCAGGTTCAGAAACAACAAGAGAGAGCTTATCGTCAGAGCGATAAAAGCTCTCGTCCATAATTGCGTTTTCGGTTGCTGACGTTGCATGTTTTCTCCTACTCTCTCTCTAAGATGTCTTTCGTATAATGATCGATTCGGATCAGCAGCCGCATCAAGGTTTCGTATTCTTCCTCGCTCATGCAGCTTCGAACGTCTTCGTTCGACTTTATCTCGATCGGCAGCGTCTCCCGGATCAAATTTCGTCCTTTGTCCGTAATGCCTACCTGGAACGAGCGCCGGTCGCGCTTGTCGGTACGTCTGGCTACAAGCTCTTTCCGTTCCAAATGATCAAGTATTCTCGTTGTCGTAGGGCGATCCTTGCCCGCTCGCTCGGCGATTTCTTTCTGAATGAGGCCGTCGGCCAGATCTACCTGATACAAAATCGACCATTGCTCCGGCGTAATGTCGAAGCGTTTCAGCCTGCTCTGAAACAGCGCCGACGCTTTGCGATACGCCGTTCCAAGCATAAAACCGACCGAACGCTGAAGATCGTAACTAGAGCTGTCTGTCATCTCCTACTCACCCTCGCATAAATAGTTGCTATGACAATTATATTCTTGGCAACTATTTTTGTAAAGTGTCTGAGCGCAGTAAATCGGAAACTCAGAACCTGGCTTCAGTAGGCCGCCGAGCCTTTTTGTACGATTTTTCGTATATACTCCAGCTTCGAGCCACAGGTTTAACGCACATTGAATGATTCCTCGTATAAAAAGCCAACCTATGTCGGCCGGTCTCGGCTAATTTGTATGACGCATCGTACAAAACTCATAAATTCGGCACCGTGCCAACCCAACTTGTGCGAAAAGAACATACAATATGCCCGGTCCCATTCCCGCGTCCTTTCCCTCGCCCTCGTTCCTATCCAATCAGAGGTGCTTGCTTAAGAAAAAACGGCCCCCGCCGGAAAGGCGGGAGCCGTTTGGATAAAGCCTGCAAATGAGCCGCTTAGTTGCGCGGCAGCTCGATGGAAACTTCGCGTCCGGATTCGGCGGAACGAAGCACGCCGTCGATGATTGCCTGCTGGATCAGAATTTGCTCGCCCGGAATCGGAGCGGGACGGCCGTCGCGTACCGCTTCGGCGAAATCGCGCACCTTCTCGTCGAACAGGTTCAGCTTGTGCTCGATCAACGGAATCGGCGTCTGCGTGTGGCCGCCGTATTCGTCGTGATAGAGCGTAATCGAGCCGACCGAGCCGTCCCATACGCCGGACCAAGGACCGGTGCCTGCCGACGTGATCTTGAGTCCCGCATCGGTGCCGAGGAACATCGTCGCGCCGAGCGAATCCATATGCATGGCCCACGAAATTTTGAACTGCAGCACGAGATCGTTCTCGAAGCGCACCATCGCCACGCCGAAGTCTTCTACCTCGAACTTGGAAGCTTCAGGATGGTAGAGGGGATTACGGCCAAAATGGTTCGATGTGAAAGCCGAAACGGTCAACGGACGAGGGTAGCCCAGCGCATTCAGCGCCATGTCCAACGAATAGCAGCCGATGTCGGCCATTGCGCCGGCTCCGGCCAGCTTCTTGCTGATGAACGTTCCGCCCGGCATACCGCGACGACGGCCTCCGCCCGTCTCGGCGTAGTACACGTTGCCGAGCCGTCCGGATTGCACGATATCCTGCAGCAGCTTCATGTTCGGGTCATAGCGCGGCTGGAATCCAATCGTCAGCATATTGCCCGTCTCGCGAGCGACTTGCGTCATCTCCAGCGCTTCGGCCAGAGTAACCGACATCGGCTTTTCCAGCAATACTTGCTTGCCGGCTTTGAGAGAGTCAACCGTTGTGATGTGATGCGAGACGTTCGGCGTACAGATGCTGACGCCGTCCAGGTCCTGCTCCAGCAGCTTCTGATGACCGTCGTAGGCCGCCGCGCCAACAAGCTGCAGCGACTCCACGAATTCCGCCGCCTTGCCGGGAATGACGTCCGCGACCGCGACGATTTCTACGAACGGCAGCTTCTGATATGCCGCTACGTGGGCTCTGGCAATGCCGCCGCTTCCAATAATGCCTATACGCAGATGTTTGCTCATATGCTCGCTTCCTTTTCTCAATGGGAATGGGACGCCGCACCATGCTCTCCGGCATGTATTTTGCGGTATGCGCTTGGCGTCACTTCGTATTTGCTCTTGAACACCGGGTACAAATAATTCGGATTGGCATAGCCGTGAGCGATCGCGATCTCTTCGATCGCCTTGTCCGTAAGCAGCAGCTCCGAGCAAATCGCCGTCAATCGGGTATGCTCCAAATAATCGCGGAACGTCGTCTGCCCTTCGCTGCGGAAAATGCGCTGCAGCTGTCGCGAGCTGATCCCGATCGCCTCTGCGACCTGTTCCAGGGAAATCGGCATACTCTCGTTGTCTTGAATGTATTGCGTAGCCAACTGGTATCTGTGAAAGCCCATATCCCGTTCCGGAATTCCGGTTCTGCCGTCCGCTCCGTCCAGCGCGCGAACGGTGCGCAGCAGGATTTGCACGATCGCCTGCTTGAGCAGCGTATAGAAGCCGATCGGCTGTTCCTCCCAGATCCGGTACGCCTCCAGAAACCCGTTCATCGCATGAAACCTGTCGACCACCGGCGCAGCCGGAAGACGGCCCAGCGCAGCGATACAATCTCTCGCCTCCGCCGCCTCCAACTCGTCGCCCCAACCGGTCGGCTGAACATCCGCTTCCAGCGGCACAATTTCCAGATGAAGACACAGCTCATGCATGGGTTCGTCCGGGGCGGACTCCTGGTAGTGCAGCATATCCGGTCCGGTCAGATAAAACAGGCCCTCGTGAAGGTCGTAAACCTGGTCGCCGAGGATAACCTTGCCTTTGCCTTTCGGAATAAAATGAAATTCGTACTCCGAGTGCTTATGAAAGGGAATAATATGTCCGGGCGGAAAAGAGGCTAAATGACAGCGCAGCACGCGAATTCCGTAGCCGCCCCAACGAAATTGCAGATCCAGCCGGTCAAGCGCATCCTGTCTCTCCGCCATTCGGGCGTAAGGGAACGGCCCCGCGCTTCCGGAAGCTTTGCGATCCGCCTGTTTTTTGCGATTCAATTCGCGTCCGTCCTGGCGCTGATCCGTATGCATGTCGCTTCCCCCTTTTCCGCCGGTCGTTCGTTATTCCGCCAACTCGTCGATCCGAACCGCGCGTCCTTGTGCCGCCGAAATCGTGGAAGCCTCCATTAGCTTGGTCAGATCGACGGCTGCGGCGATGTTTTCCACGGCGTCCGTACCTTGGTTGACATGCTCCACCCACTGGCTGAATGCGAAGGGCAGTCTGTCGTCCAATTGCAGCTTCTCCCACTGATCGCTTCCGCCATTGTAGCGAACGACCGGAACCTCATCCGGGAAGCCGTACAACAGCGTGCCTTCGGTTCCGTGAAGCTCGATGGAGAACGGAGAATGGCTGTTCACGAAGCCCGCCTCGACGATGCCGACAGCGCCATCCGCATAGCGCAGTACGGATACCGCATTATCTTCGACTTCTTTGCCTGTGACATAGCCGAAGTTTGCGCTAACGCTTTCGGGCATGCCCAGGAAATGACGGACAAGATACATCGGATGACAGCCGAGATCGATCAGAGCGCCTCCGCCGCACTGCTCCTTCGAATAGAAATGCGGAGGCAGCCAATTGGCAGTCGCGCCGTTATGCGATAAACGTACCCGTGCCATCGTCAGCTTGCCGAGCTTGCCGTCCCGCAGCACGCGGTCGATTGTTTGCGTATAGCCGTCGTAGAGGCGCGGCAGGGAAACCGTCAGCTTAACGCCCGCTTCGCGAACCGCCGCCAAAATCTCCGACACTTCCTTCGCCGTAGGAGCGACAACCTTTTCCGTAAAAATATGCTTGCCGGCTTTCGCCGCTTTTACCATCACTTCGCGATGAATATTCGTCGGGGCGTCCACAATAACGGCGTCGATCCCGTCCTGAGCCAGCATCTCGTCAAGCGACGCATAGTACGGCACTCCGTACTGTTCCGCCTTGGCTTGTCCGCGTTCCGGCTGCTCGTCCCATATCGCCGCCAGCTCCGTCCCGGGATGCTCCAGCGCCTGTCTTGTGTAATCGTCTGCGTGAACGTGCCAATAACTGATTTTACCTATTCTAATCATCGTAAGCCTCCTTGGCTATTGACTTAAAATATACGACAACACGATCAGATTACACAACTTTTATTGCTATTATAATGAGTTTTCGTGCCATTTAAACTATAAAATAACGACATAAAATCATGAAAAGACCCTCTCTTGATTGTGTTCGCGCGAAGGGATACGATGAAAGGAAGCAACTAATCCGACTCGCCAAAGGAGATTTCCCCCATGAATGAACTGAAAACGAGGATTCACGACCATATACAAGCCTATTCAAGCCGACTCAAGGAGATCGCTTCGTTCGTCGGAGCGAACCCGGAGCTGGGACACGAGGAAAAGCAAGCCTCGGCTCTGCTCGCATCCGAGCTGGAAAAGCTGGGCTTCCGGGTCGAACGGGGCGTGCTCGGGCTGGCAACCGCGTTTATCGCCGAATACGCCTCCGGTGCGCCAGGACCGGTCGTCGCCTTGCTTGCCGAGTACGACGCGCTGCCGGAAATCGGCCATGCCTGCGGCCATCACCTGATCTGTACCATGGCGTTGGGAGCTGCCGCCGGACTTCGCGCGGTGGCGGATCAAACGGGAGGCACGATTCGCGTCTACGGCACGCCTGCAGAGGAAACAAAGGGCGCGAAAGTCGACATGGCCGCAGCCGGCCTGTTCGACGATTGCGACATCGCGATTATGGCGCACCCTTATCACAGCTATGAGCGTTCCGGTTCGTCGCTGGCCATCGATGCGCTGCAATTTGAATACCGGGGCAAATCCGCCCACGCGGCCGCAAATCCGGAGCTGGGCATCAACGCGCTGGACGCCGTGATTCAGCTATTCAACTCGGTGAACGCCCTGCGCCAGCAAACTCGCAGCGACGCCCGCATTCACGGCATTATCTCGCACGGGGGGCAGGCCCCGAATATGATTCCGGACTATGCCGAAGCTCGCTTCTATGTTCGCGGAGCGACGCGAGCCTATGCCGACGAGCTCGCCCGCAAGGTCAAAGCTTGCGCCGAAGCGGCCGCGATCGCAACCGGCTGCTCGCTGTCCGTCAGCAACTATGAATATTCCTATGACGAGCTGCGGACGAACGAGGCGCTTTCCGGCGCTTTTACGGCAAATCTGCTCGCAAACGGAATCCCGGAAGCCGACATTCACAGCGCGCATGACAACGGCTCGCTCGATCTCGGCAACGTAAGCCTGCGCTGTCCCGCCGCGCATCCCTACATTAAGGTCGTAGACGCTCCCTACGAGCTGCATACGATCGAGTTCAGAGATGCCGCCCAGACCGATCCAGCTTACGAAGCAATGGTCTTCGGAGCGAAGATGCTCGCTTCCACCGCCTGCGACGTACTGACGGACGCTTCGCTGCTTCGTCGCATCAAGGAGGAATTCGCGGCGAGTCAGGCGTAAACTTTGTCGAATTTGCAAGGTTAGATTATCCGTTTTCAGCCCTAGTTTAGCACCGCTTTAGCCGGGTGAAGGATGCAGAGCATCTCTTCTCCCGGCCTTTTTGCGTTCGTTTGCAGCCGTCTGATGACGCATTCCGCTCCTTTTACTCTGAAGTACGTTAAAAAATGTAAAAAATCATTTTTTTGTCCTCTCGTTTTCTATGCCCATGTCCATTAAAATCTCACATGCTTACGGGAAAACGCATCCCCTCTAGTCCCGAAGCCGATGAACAGGCTCCAGGCTGCATAGCAAACAGACACAGCATTCCATCCGTCGGAAACGGGAGGTGTTTGTCGAAAACTCTGTAAGCGTTTACATTAATTAATCCCATTAATCGTTTATGAAGAGAGGAGTAATGACGCTATGATTAATCGGCTTTCTCGCGTTACATACGCGAAAATAACGGCACTGATATTGAGCTTTGTTTTGATTCTCTCCCCGGGTTTACCGTTCTTGCCGGATTCCACGGCCTCTGCGGAAGCTACTTCACCTCCAAGTAATCTTAAGGTAGATAGCTTCACGCATAACACCGTTACCTTGTCCTGGGATTTGGTAGATGGGAATACTCCCGATGATGGCTATAACGTCTACGGAGCAGACGGCAAGTATTATACATGGATATCAGAACCACCGGCAGTAATCGGCGGCTTGAAAGCTGAAACTGAATACTCATTCTACGTTACCGCAGGCTTAACCGGTCTGAAAAGCAACATCGCTACCGTAACGACCGAGGCTGACCCAGGCGGCTACCCGGAGCCTCCCTTGCTCCCGCCCCACAACTTGAGAGTGACCGACGTTACCGAGTCCGGCATCACGTTTAACTGGGAAGGCACTCCCGGCGCAAACGGCTATGACGTGTACGTCAACGGAGGCTGGAAGACAGGCGTATGGGATGGCTCCAACAGCTACATGTTTCCCGTCGATACTTCGGTCACTGGAGCGGTCTATTCTTTCTACGTCTCAGCCCAGAATCTCCCTGCCGTCTCGGCACCCAGCAATGCAATCAACTTAACGTTGGGACAGCTTGAAGCCCCGCACGATCTTCAGGTGATTACGGCCACGAAGTCAGTTGCTATGCTCGGTTGGGCGCCAACGCCCGGCGCTACCAGCTATGATATTTATCGCGATGGCGCTTTGATCGGCACTAGCGATTCGAACCGCTATGTCGCCGTCGGCTTGACGGAAGATCAATCCTATTCCTTCAAGGTCATTGCAAAAAATCGGCTCTGGAGCTCGCCAGACAGTGAGAGCCGCATCGTTAAACCGGGAAGCCATTACAACATCGTCACCTACTACACCTCCTGGTCCGTATTCGAGCGCAATTTCATGCCGGAAGATGTTGATGTCACGCAATTAACCCATATCAATTACGCCTTTTCGGATTTATGCTGG
This sequence comes from Cohnella phaseoli, assembly GCF_003386235.1. Classification (GTDB taxonomy): domain Bacteria; phylum Bacillota; class Bacilli; order Paenibacillales; family Paenibacillaceae; genus Cohnella; species Cohnella phaseoli. Next base: position 204,077 of record NZ_QRDZ01000005.1, on the reverse strand, counting down.
AAGGGCTTCTCCTCCAGTGGCCGTCCTTGTCAGAATCCGAACATTCCGCTTCAAGCCGACTATGTCTTCGATGGAGAAATGGTTATCGGTGACGGGGAAGTCGACATCGATAATATGGCCCGGCTGAATGCCCTGAAAGCCGACAACCCAAATTTAAAGCTGATTGTATCGGTTGGCGGCTGGTCTTGGTCGGATCATTTCTCCCGTATCGCCATGGAGGAGAAAACTCGCCGCGCCTTTGCCAACTCCGTGGTTGATTTTCTACGGGAATACGATCTGGACGGACTTGACGTCGACTGGGAATATCCCGTCGCAGATGGCGAGCCAGACAACTCCCGAGATCCAAAGGATAAGGAAAACTACCCGCTGATGATGAAGGTCCTTCGCGAGGCGCTTGATGCAGCAGGCACCGTAGACGGAAAATACTACTTACTTACGATCGCCTCTGCGCAATCGGACGCTTTCGTCGTAAATGCCGATTTGGCTAATTCCTCGGTTTATCTCGACTTTATTAATATTATGACCTACGATTATGCTGGAAAGTGGGAGCAACTTGCCCTCCATAACGCACCGCTCTACTACGACCCGAATCATCCCAAGGATTCAGGACCGCGGCTTAATGTCGCCGGAGGCGTCGCAGGGCATTTAGACGGAGGAGTTCCTCCCTATAAGCTCCTGCTTGGTCTACCGTTCTACGGACCGGGATGGCTCAACTGTCCAGAGCCGGGTCAATTCCAAGTGTGCGAAGGCGGTGACGTACCTGCCGGAGAGAAATTCGGTACTTACGAGACATTCGCTTTCGATTACACCGACCTGGAAGAAAACTATGTAGACAAGAACGGTTACGTCAGGTATTGGAATGACGTTGCGAAGGTTCCGTATTTGTATAATAGCGAGAAGAAACGTTATATTTCCTACGACGATGCGGAGTCTTTCTTTCATAAAACCTCGTTCGTCAAATCGCTTGATCTGGCCGGAGTCATGAGCTGGGACATTAGCGGAGACCGCAACCGCACGCTGACGACAGCTATCGCCGACGATCTGTCAATCGGCTTGGCCGCTCCGACAGGTTTGAAAGCAACGACTGTAGGAGCGAACAAGATTGGCCTTGCCTGGAACGCCTCCCCAGACGATGACACGACAGGCTATGAGGTTTATGTGGACCGTACCCGGACTACTTATACAACCGGGACCGACTTCACTATAACAGGCTTGACGCCTAAAACAACCTATGAAATTCGAGTGTTCGCAGTAGCTAAGGACAATGGCCAGACGACGGCAATTTCCCCTGCCGATAAAATCCAGGTCACGACCACCGCGGCGCCTTCCTCTAGCAGCGGCGGCGGGGGAGGCGGCGGAGCTCCATCCGAACCGGATACGAGCGGCATCGGCGACCCTGACGCCAATCGGTTGAAGTCGACGACGAAGACGGAAAACGGCAAGACGATCGTAAGCTTAAAAACCGACGAGGCTGTCAAAGCAATCAAGGAAGCTAAATCGGCGAAATCACAAATTGTCGTTGTATCCGATGCAGCCGCTGTGGAGACTTTGATCTCCAAGGAAGTGATTCAGGCAATCGGCGACAAAGGGCCTTCCGGCCTGCTCTCCCTGATCGTGAACGGAGTCGAATTCAGCATCCCGATTCGGGCGTTAAAGCTCGGTGAAGACGTGATCAGCGTACGAATTACGATTGGCACGCCGGATCAGGCGACAATAGACGGTTTGCGCGAAGCCGCGAAAGCAAGAGGAGCGTCCGTGCTTGCCGGTCCGCTGGAATTTAAGGTCGAAGCCGTCTCTTCCGGAGATAAGGTTGCCGAGATCAAAGATTTCGGATCGGTCTATGTCAGCCGTATATTCACTTTGGATAGCAAAACGAAAGTGAATCCAAAGCTTGCGTCAGGCGTGCTATATGATCCGCAAGCAAAATCTTATCGTCACGTGCCGACCCTCTTCACCATTCATTCCGATGGAACGGCGACGGCCGAATTGAAACGAACGGGCAACAGCATATACGGGATCGTACAGGCGAAGCAGTCGATGTTCCTCGACGCGAATCTCCCCTGGGCCAAAGACGACATCGAAAAAGCCGTTGCCAGAGACATTGCTACCGCGGACTTCGACCGAGTGTTCGGAGCGAAAAAAGATATTACGCGCGGAGAGCTGGTCTCCTTGATCGTGAACGGATTGGGGATCCTTCCGGGAGAAAAAGGTTCGCCGTTCAAGGACGTCGGTGGTCACACCATGTATGGATGGGAAATCAGTGCCGCTTCGAATCTGGGTATCGTCAACGGCAAAACGGCGAATACCTTCGATCCGATGGGAATGATTACGCGGCAGGAGATGGCAGCCATACTTGAACGAGCAATGAAGTTTGCCGGTTCCCAGACGAACGCTACGCCGGAGGTGCTGTCGCCGTTCGACGATCGTTCCGACGTCGCTCCGTACGCGCGCTCTGCCTTGGCGCTTCTGGTCAAAGAGGACATTATGAACGGCGTATCGCCGACCGCTCTTGCACCCAAAGGAACGCTAACCAAGGCGCAAGCGACCGTTGCCGTTATGAGAATGCTGCGCGCGCTCAAGCTCTCCGACTAAACCGGCATACCGACTCCTCTATTCCGTTACTTTTCGGAGTAGAGGAGTTTTTTTCGAAGCTGTCTCTATGTATTTTGTACATTTTATCCGATATATGTCATAAGACTATCCGACGCCGGTCATAAGGAGACAAAAACATGCTGAACAACATCTCGATCAAGACCAAGCTGCTCGTTTTACTGCTTGTCCCTTTAGTTTTATTTGCAGCTGCAGGAATTTATTTACTCCAACTGAACGCGTCGAATATTAACAAGCTGGATAACGTGCTTTATGCGACGAGCACCCGCTCGCTCACTCTTGTCCTTAACGCAGACAGAGATATGTATCAGGCTTTAACCGCCTACCAGCAGCTAAGCTCCGCTTTTGTATCCCCGGAGGACAAAGAAAAGGCCAAAGCCGATTTCGCCGAAAATGTGCAACAAACGAACGATCGCATCGACCAAGCGCTGAAGATCGTGACGGAGCAAGGCATCGCTCATCTCACCCACGCCAATAGCGGCAAATCGATCAGCGACACTATTACAGAGGTTGACCGCATGTTTAATGAATGGGTCAAGCATACAGAAGCCCAAATTCAAGCCGGAAACTACTCCATTGCGAAAGAAGCGGAGCTGCAGCGGGAATTTGATGAAGCGCGAGGCAACATTAACGATTTCGGAGAAATCCTCGAAGATTATGCTTTGCAGCAAGTTGAAACGATCAAGGATGATAATGGGCAGACGACTTTGATGACCTATATTATCATGATCACGGAATGGATTTTGCTGTTATCGCTGGGCTTCTATATGATCCGCAAAATCAGCCGTACGGTTGCTATTGTGCAGGCCAAGACAAAACAAGTAGCGGACGGAAATCTGCGCTACGAGCCTCAGGCCAAATACGACAAAGACGAGCTAGGGCAAATTCTGCTCTCGGTCGATAGCATGATCGGCAAAATGAGAGGGCTTATCGGCGCAATCGCCGGACATGCCGAAGAAGTCGCCAGCGCATCGAATCAGTTGGCCGATAGCGCCAGAGAATCGGCTTCCGCTTCCAGTCACGTAGCGGAGAACATCCAACTCGTTTCTACGCTTGTCGAGACCCAGACGGGCATTGCTCGCGAATCCAACATGGCCATGGAGGAAATGGCGATCGGCGTTCAGAAAATCGCCGACAGCACCAACGTCATCTCCGATCATTCGGCGAAGACGAACGAAATGGCCGACAATGGCAAAACGATGCTGGCCGCTTTGATCCAGCAGATGGAACAGATGGCGACGACCATCGCCAACCTGAACGTCAGCGTCGCCATTCTCAGCAAGAAGTCGGACGAAATCGGCTCGGTTACCGATAAAATTACCGCCATCGCCAACCAGACCGGGATTTTGTCGCTCAACGCTTCGATCGAGGCTGTACGCGCCGGCGAGCACGGCAGAGGGTTTGCCGTTGTCGCCCAGGAAATTCGCAAGCTGTCCGCGACTTCCCTGGAATCCGCGCAGGCCATTCACCAGCTTATCGACGATACGCGCGGCGAAATCGGCCAAGCGTCCGCCCATATGAGAGAAACGGTGACCCGCAGTGAGCAAGGAGCCGGCGCCTTGTCCGAGGTAGCGCAAGGCTTCGAGTCCATCGTATCGTCGATCAAACAAATTTCCCGGCAGCTCCACGATACTTCGGCCGTAACGGAGCAAATGTCCGCAAGCTCCGAACAAGTATCCGCGAGCCTGGATACGTCCGCTACCTCCGCGATGGACATATCGGCCAAAGCCCAAAATATATCCGCGGCTACGGAGGAACAGCTTGCCCTTTCGGAGAACATCGCCTCCGCTTCGGAGCAGCTGCAAGACATCGTAGGTCAGTTGAACGGCTCAATTCGTTACTTCAAACTGTAGATAGAACCGCTTACCTAGATTAAGCTGCGAATACGCATAATTGAGGCGGAGGGGGAGCTTTGCTCCTTGCTCCGCCTTTTTTTGTTCGCCTGTTCTTCCCTGGCGAATTCTGCTATTGTAATAGGGATAATCTTGGAAGGAGCGACATCCTTGAGCAAACTGCGTTTACTTTTCCTTCTCGTTCTTGCTCTGGCCTTAACCGGTTGCAGCGATGTACTGTCGCAAAAAACGCTCACAAGCGGAGCGGCACAAACCGAATATGATCATGAACTTATTTTCCCTAGCGACACCTATCCCGAAACGGCACTGCACATTCTTGGGGCAATTGAACAGGGCTATTCCAGCGTCTGTACGATAGACCGGGGCGGCGCGGGGGACAACCGCAAGCAATCGCTGGCCGGCATCGATACACGCAAAGGATACGATCGGGACGAATGGCCGATGGCTATGTGCCAGGAGGGCGGCAAAGGCGCTAGCGTCGCCTACGTCGAATCTCGCGACAATCGCGGCGCGGGAAGCTGGGTCGGACATCAACTATCGGCTTATGAGGACGGCACGAAAGTTTTGTTCATCGTTGAAAAGCCCAAAAAGCTGTTCCCGGATCAACCTAGCCCCGCAACAGCGAACCCTCCCGCCAAATCGTCTCCCGCAAAGGAAACCGTCGTCTACTCAAGCTGCGCCGAAGTACGCAAAGCCGGTAAATCGCCTCTTCGCAAAGGAGATCCGGGCTACTCCCTCAAGCTGGACCGGGACGGCGACGGAGTCGCTTGCGAGTGATAACTGTCAGAAGGTAAAAAAATCCGAGGTCATCAGAACCGATGGCCTCGGGATTTTTTTATTTTCCTGGCGATGACGCTGACGCATTTCGTTCATGCAGCTGCGGGGGATACGCCTTGGAAGGGCTATGGCACTCTGACAGGAGCGGCAAATTTCAATCCACGCATCCGCGAGGGATGCGACTGATCGCCGCAATATCATGTTGATTGTCGCATCGTATTCCAATCCACGCATCCGCGAAGGATGCGACTGCAAGTCACGATACAGGAGGTCGACATCAACCGATTTCAATCCACGCATCCGCGAGGGATGCGACAAGTATTTTGTGCCTATCATCTGCCAGGTCGAATTTCAATCCACGCATCCGCGAGGGATGCGACGATCTGGTAGACTCTGTAAAACACTCTCTGATAATTTCAATCCACGCATCCGCGAGGGATGCGACACATCCGTGGGCGGCTCTTTCCATCCTTCTTTCATTTCAATCCACGCATCCGCGAGGGATGCGACTACGTAATCTTGCTGGACGGCCGCCCTTATCGGAATTTCAATCCACGCATCCGCGAGGGATGCGACAGAGCAGCCATTTGAGAGCAAAAGCCGCAAAGGATTTCAATCCACGCATCCGCGAGGGATGCGACTATGGCCTCGCAGAATTACGAGCAGGGCATGAAATTTCAATCCACGCATCCGCGAGGGATGCGACATCAAAGCCCCTCCTATGCGACCAGTCGAGGACATTTCAATCCACGCATCCGCGAGGGATGCGACTGCGATCCGGCAGCCGATTCGTTTTCAGATGCCGATTTCAATCCACGCATCCGCGAGGGATGCGACTAACACAAATTCAGCCTGTTCAAAGGCGAGGAAATTTCAATCCACGCATCCGCGAGGGATGCGACACTCTTTGTTCAAGAGATGGATAGAGCAGAATCGATTTCAATCCACGCATCCGCGAGGGATGCGACTTCATATAATCTAATGCAAAGCGCGTTAGGAACATTTCAATCCACGCATCCGCGAGGGATGCGACGCACATGTCCGATAAATGCGGTGTTCTGACGGACATTTCAATCCACGCATCCGCGAGGGATGCGACAGCGATTTTGAGACTTACAAACGTAGAAACCACCCGTTTTGTACCCAAAATACGCAAAAATACAATCTAATCCAAGCCTAACACACTCAGAATGTAAATTTCCACCAAGGAATTTCGCCTTTTTCTGGTGCGAATCCCCCCGGAAAATCATGTGAGCCTCACATTCGCACCATAATTCGCACTAACAACAATCTAAGGACCGTTTGGATTCATCCCTACCAATTTATTTCTAAAGGTTCACCAGACCCTTACAACTCCAAACTCTCCGCCTACTCTACCTTTAACGGTCCGTCAGACCCTTACAACTCCAAAATCTCCACCGACTGCACCTTTAACGGTCCGTCAGACCCTTACAACTCCAAAAACTCCGCCTACTCTACCTTTAACGGTCTGTCAGACCCTTACAACTCCAAAATCTCCACCGACTGCACCTTTAACGGTCCGTCAGACCCTTACAACTCCAAAAACTCCGCCTACTCTACCTTTAACGGTCCGTCAGACCCTTACAACTCCAAAACCTCCACCAACTGCACCTTTAACAGTCCCGCAGACCATATACCAGCCATAAATCGGCCATAAATTAGCTACAAACTAGCCAAAAACTAGCCACAAACTAGCCAACGACTCCCCCGCAACAATTAGCGCACTCCCTTACTCCGCTGAATAATCGTCCCAAGTGCTCTGAAGGTCCTGGAAGAGCTGCTCCCGCCCGATCCGCTTGCCGATGTACGCCTGAACCTGGACGGCCATCTGGTAGGTGTTGGCCTCGTAGCCGGGATAGCGCTGCCACATCCATGGCAGGATTTTGTTCTGCTCGATATAGGTCTCGACGTCTGCCGCCAGCGGTCCGATCTGCTCCTTACTGAAGGGGATACTCTTAAAAGGAGGAATAAATCGGACATCGGCGAAAAACTTCCTCCCTTCAGCGGAAGAGACGAGCCAGTTCAGAAAAGCTTTCGATTCCCGCTTCACCTTGGAACTGCGGCTAATGACCCAATAGTTCGGCACGCCGACCTGCAGCTTGTCCATCGCTTCGCGCTTGTCGTTGATCGGCATCGGTAGCAAGCCGATGTCCATGCCGGGATTGAGCTTGTCCATCATTCCCTGCACCCATACGCCTTGCTGCATCATCGCAGCTTTGCCTTCCGCAAAGTTGGTGACCTGCGACGTATAGTCCGTCTGCAGCGGGTTCGGTTGGCCGAATTCCACGGTCAGGTCGATCAAGTCGGTCCAATTGCGCAGCACCGGGTTAGCGGTCAGCTTCTCCCGCCCCGTTCTGACATCCTCGACATAGGCAATCGGGTCCGGCTGCAACGCAAAAGCCACGTTCACCAAATGATTGCCGACGACCCACCGCTCCGCGTAGCCATTCTCGAACGGCTGTATGCCCGCCCTCTTCAGCTTGATCGCCGTATCCCGCAGCTCTGTCAGCGTCACCGGAAGCTTCGTAATACCGGCCCGTTTAAACAAATCTTTATTGTAGACAAACCCCCAACCCTCGATTACGAGCGGCATCCCATAGATCGCGCCATCCTTCGTAATCGCCGGCTTTGTCAGTTCCAGCATATCGTCCACCCACGGCTGGTCCGTCAAGTCTTCCAAATGCTCCTGAAAAAGATCGAGATCGGAATAGCCCGCCACGAAGAAAATATCCGGCCTGTCGCCGGAGTTGAACTTCGTCTTCAGCCCGGCCCCGTAATCGCAGCCGCCTCCGCACGTCTCGACTTCTATATTTACGCCGGTTTCCACCGCGTACTGCTTAACGAGCGCATCAAGCTGCTCGGACATTTCCACTTTGAAATTGTAGAGCTTGATTACGGTCCCCTTCCGATCTTCCTGATCGGTTCCGGCGCCGTCTCCGAAATGAGTTTGTCCCTCGCTTCTGCCGAAGCCGCACGCAGACAAAGCGAGCAACAGCAGAACAACCGTCCAAATTCCCAAGCCGCGCATCCGCATCTGTGTCTGCCGCCCCTCTTTCCCGTTTTCCGTGCCTTCATTTTTTTCGTACCTACATTATACACGTTGCATCCCGCAAATCATTCTGCCCCGCCCAGCGTCAACTCCCACACAGCGGCAATAAGGAGCAAACCGCTGCAACAGCGGCCTGCCCCTCGCTTCCTATTTATTGCGTTACCGTTTATTTCCCTTCCTTCCAGGCCCTATTATCGCGGCCAACGCTCTTCCTTGCTCATCAAAGGCGCGAACGTTTGATGCGGCTCGCTCTGATACCAGTAAGCGACCGTTGCAACATCGTCCTGCCTCTCGAACAATCCCTTCTTGTACACGCCAATCTGCTGAACCGTCACCTTGATATCCTCGTAAAAACGGATCGGATCGAGAATATGCCAACGATAAAAGCCGCGCATCGGCGGAACGTCGTCGTTATGATACGGGTTGTGCACAAGATCGTCGTGGTTCGAGTAGTACGGGTAGCCCATGTACGGCGTGCAATAGGTGTTTTCGACCGTTTTGCCGTCCTTCTGCGTGGCAAAGCTCCATGCGCCGCCGAAGTAATCCTCGGTGCCGGTGCCGCAAATCGTCGGATACTCGTCGTCGCCGTCGATGAACATTTTGACTTCTCCTTCGCCCCACCAGTGCCGTTCCAGCGTCGTCAGCGCCATGTAAGTCCCGACGTACTGACCTCGGCCCTTCACATTGTCGAGGATGACGTAGTCCTCCTGCTTGTTGGTAAGCCGTTGCCGCTTCCATTGCGCATGGAAGTACGCCGTATTCTCCGGAAGCTCGTCATGCAGGCAGTAATCGACTTGGTAAAAGAAAGCCGGGATCGCGGACTCGTGCTGATTCTCGATCGTAATTTTCGCTTTTTTGCGGAACGGCATCGGGAAGTAGCAGTTGAAGCCGCGCGTCGGATTCACGACAATCGGAATCGAGTTGACCGTACAGCCTCTGGCGAAGCCGTTGCAGAAGAAGTCCCCGAGCGGGCTTTCCACGGAAGGCTCGGTCTCGTCGTCCCAATACATCCGCAGCACCAGATCGCGCAGAACGTAAGTATCCTTCTCCGTCTGGTCGGTTACGGTCACCCAGATGTGTTCGATGATGCCCGGGCCTTCCATTTCCGCCAAAGTGACGGTTGCGCCGGCAGCAACGTCCCGCAGACAAGGCGAGCCTTTGCGGGAAGGACCGAGATGACTGGCGGCCATGCCGCCCTTGCCTTTTTCCCCGTAGGGATTTTCCGCGTTGATGGCCCGGCTTCTTCCGCTTTTCAGCAGCGGCAGCGCAGTCAGGCCGCCCATGAATGGATTGTCGATCATAATGTGCAGTCTCCTTTAGATGAGATAATTAAACGGGATTACCCTTTGACGCCGCCCGCCATAATGCCTTCCATGATTTGCTTCTGGAATACGGCGACGAAAATAATAATCGGCAAAATGATAATCCAGCCCATCGCGCTGACGAGATCCCACGGTACGGCGTACATATTGTCTCGCAGCGGCAGTTGCGTAATCGCCGTCGACAGCACCGAGATGCCGTTGGAATAGAAAAGCGGCGTAAAGAAGTTGTTCAAGCACGTTATGAAGTTCACGATACATACGGTCGCCAGCGCCGGTCGGAGCAGCGGCAGCGTCACATAATATAGCGACTGGAAAAAGCCGCAGCCGTCGATCGAAGCCGCCTCTTCAATGGAGACCGGAATATCCTTAAGATAGTTTTGCAGGATGAGAATCGTAAACGGCAATATGCCGCTAATGTACAAAACAATCAATCCGGAATACGTGTCGTACAAATTTACATAACGCAGAAAGTCGTACAGCGGACGCGCAGTGACGATATCGGGAATAAGCATGGACGCTAGCAGGAACGCCGCCGCAAGCGTTAACCACCTGCTCTTGAAGCGAGCAAAGCTGAAGGCAGCCATCACGGAGATCACCATCCCGACGAGAATCGAAACGCCGACGATGATCGCCGTGCTGCCGATTTTCTTCATCAGACCGACGTTGTCGATCAAATACTTGTAGCTGTCCAGCGTCGGATGAAGCGGCCAGTACCGGATCGGCTTGGAGAACAGCTCACCCGCCGGCGTAATGGAGGAAATGAAAATCCACCATAGCGGAAACAGAATGAGAAACGCCACAACGGCTGCCAGCAACCACTGGAATCCACGGAGAATCAATGGACGTGAAAACTTGGAAACCATATTCGTTCGCTCCTTAATAATCGACGCGTTTGGCGGCCTTCATGCTGAGACCGCTGAGCAGAGCCATCACGATAAAGAGAACGACGGCGATCGAAGCCGCATAGCCCGTATTCAGGTTCGTGAACGCCTCCGTCGTTATCCGATAAGCGATAAGCGCGGTACTCTCGCCCGGCCCTCCGCTCGTCATCGCGTAAACGACGTCGAAGGAAGTAATTCTCCACATCGTGAAGAAGATGCTGAGCACCCATATATTTTTCGAAAGCAGCGGTAAAGTGATGCGGAAGAAGGACCGGATCGGCCCTGCACCGTCGATCTTGGCCGCTTCGTACATGTCCGAAGAGATAAATTGCAAGCCGGCGAGAATGAGAATGGCGAAGAACGGCAAGTCCTTCCATAGGTCGACGGCAATGACGGCATAGCGAGCTGTATTCGTATGAATAAGCCAGTCCATGCTGAACGACGGGTTAAACCACCGTACGAAATCGTTGATCAAGCCATAATCGTTGTTGAACGCCCATTTCGAAGCCATGGCAATGACGACCATCGGCATCGCCCAAGGCAGCAGCACGATTGTGCGCAGCACCTTCTGGGCTTTGATCTTCATGTTGAGAATCAGTGCTAGAGCAATGCCCAATACAAGATGCCCGATCATCGATCCGACCACGAAAATGACCGTAAACTCAATCGAAGTCAGCATCTTGGAATCGTGAAATATATCGATATAGTTGCGGAAGCCGACGAATTCGTGCAGTCCCCGAAGCAGCTTAATGTCGTAAAAGCTGACTCGGAACGTCTCGAGGATCGGGTAAATCGTGGTAAACAATCGAATCAGCAGCGCCGGGAGGACAAGGACCCAAGCCAGGGTCAAATATTTTCTGCTCAAGTACATGGCAAAGCGCCTTTCCTTTGGAGTATCGATGCGAGCGGCGGCTCGCAGGCAAGGGCTGGGTGAGCAATCGTTGCTTCGATCAGCCTACAGCCGATTGCCTTGCGGAACCGCGCCTGTCGAGCCTGCCTTATTTGTATCTTTCGACGGCTTCCTGAGCCTTCGCGCAGAATTCATCCAGCGTAATTTTGTCCTGAATGTAGTTTTGGAACAGCGTGCCCATCTCGGAGATGAACTCCATCGTCTGCGGAAGCATAGGACGGCCGCGAACTTCGCTTGTCTGTTGAATCTGCGTGTACACTTCCTTGATATCGCCGGACACCGCTTCGTTGGCGGCGGCATCGGCTCTTGCCGGATATTTGCCGAAGTATTTCCAGCCGCTTAATTCGCCGTCTACGCTCGCTGCATATTTCAGGAACTTGGTCGCCGCTTCCTTATTTTTCGAAGACGAGTTCAGTACAAAGCTCCACGAATCGGTGAAAATGCTGCGCTTGGCGAATTGCGGCATGTTGATCATATGGATCTGGTCTTTACCGTAGCGGCCAGCTTGTTCATAATCCGTACCTGTGCCCCACATAAATACCATCCCGTATTTGCCGTCGATGAACTTCTGATTCATCTGCTCGTACTTGTCGGCGATCTGATCGACCGGCGTTACTTTCCACGTGTTGGCCATATCGTACATGAACTGAACGGCTTTGCGACTGCCCTCGTTGCTCCAGTCGAAGTAGTCTCCGCCGAACAGGTTCACGAAAGTCGCGATTTCGTTAAACACGTACGTCTTTTCCCAAGAACCGCCGTAGCCGTATTGTCCGTCTTTTGTCGTGGCTTTCAAAAATTTGACGAAGTCCTCTTCGTTCTCGATCGAAGTCATCCCGACTTCATCGAGCTTCTTCTGGTCGACCCATAGGCCGAGGTATCCGGAGTAGCTCGGCACGCCGATCACGTCGCCCTTGGACGAGGTCAGCATATCCTCCATATAGCCTTTGGGAAGCTGACTGTAGACGTCCGCGGTCAGAACGGTATCCTGCAGCGGCTCCAGCCAGTTCGCATTTTTGAAGGACGTCGCCATCTCGTCGTTGACCTCTAAAATATCTACCGAGCTGTCGCCCGACGACAGAATGGTCGAAACCTTCTGCTGACGCGTATCCGAATCGGTCGGGGCGGCTACCCAGTTAATTTTGACGCCGCTTTTCTCCTCCGCTTCCTTCAGCCACTCCTGAAAGCCCGGCTTGGTAGACTGGATGGTATAGAGAGTAATCTCATCCTTACCCTCCGACTTGCTGTCGGAACTGGAAGCGGGGCTCGACGAAGCGGCTCCGGTGCCGGTCGAGGCCTTGTCGGAGCCGGAACTCGAACAGGCCGATAATAGGACGGCAAATGCCGTGATCGTTGCCAAAACAAAGGATGTTGTCTTTTTCACGTGTATTCTCTCCCTTTTCATTTTGAACTTCGCGGCGAACCCGGAAGGTCCGGAGCGCTTCGTACAACTCAAGTATAGGAGAGCGGCAATTGCGAAAATACAACTGATATTGATCAAAAATGTGTAAGATTGTGAGGTGCCTTGAACTTTAAAAGAGGCGGTGTTAGACTGAAAGCCAACTTCCGCAGACAGGAGAACCGCTATGAAAATCCGCAGCAGCATCCGGTACAAGCTGAGCGTTTTTCTGTTGATATCCATCATCGTTCCGATCGCCGCCTCCATCTTCCTTTCCTTTTTCTACACTAAGCGTTCCCTGAAGGAAGACGCCATCCGCGAAAACTCCAATATCGTACACCAGGGCGCGACCAGTCTGATCAGTCAACTGAATCAGATGAACAATCTGTCCCTGTCCGTCTATACGAATGTCCATGAGTCCAGCAGTCTGTACAACATTCTCAGTCGGGGACGCAGCGACTTCATGGTCGAACGGAACCTTTACTCCGGCCTGCACGCCATCGAGCAATCCGCAAAGGAAGTTCAGCAAGTGTATTTGTATTCCGATCTGGCCGATCAATCGTATTTGCTCATTAACGGTTTTCTGAAGCGCGATGTCGGCCAGACAGGCCTTGAAGGCCATTATGTCCAGCCCTTGAACAAGGACGATCCTTATTTCGAGCCGCCGCATGTCTCCCATAACTACGGGATGGAGGAGTTTCCCTATAGTCCGGTCAACACAGTGCTGACGATTCATCGTCCGGTGTATCGCGCCCCGCTGAAGGAGCGAATCGGGGTGCTATCGATTGACTTTAAGCTGGACAGGCTGCGCAACCTGAGCGATATGCTGTATGACAAAGGCAACGAGCATCTCTACCTGCTTGACGACACCGGTACGACCGTCTACTCCTCCGAGACTGAGTGGATCGGACAGAAACCGCCTCATAGCTGGCTGCAGCACGCTCGCTACAACTTGTTTCAATCGGGCTATTTTGACTGGAAGGATGACGGTTTTCACGGAATTGTGATTTATGAGAAATTTGAGCTAATTGGCCGGGTGTGGACGATTGCCAAGCAAATTCCGAACGACTACCTTTACTCCAACGCCTCGCGGGTGCTGCGGATCAATATGATTTTGCTGGTGTCGTTTCTGGTCGTGGCTATCGCGGCAACGTTGTTCGTCTCCGTTAAGCTGACCGCTCCGATCAAACGACTGACCGAATCGATCAAGAAAATCAAGCTGGGCAAGCTGAAGCTCGACATCTATTCGGATCGCAGCGACGAGGTTGGCGTGCTCGGTCATACGATCAAAAATATGGTGGATACCATCGATAATCTGATCATGCGCGAGCTGCGGCTGGAGCTGGCCAACAAAAACAATCAGCTTAAGGCGCTGCAAGCGCAGATCAACCCGCATTTTATTTACAATTCGCTGCAATCGATCGGCTCCGTGGCGCTGCATCATCAGGTGCCCAAAATTTACGAGCTGACCTCCTCGCTCGGAGCGATGATGCGCTACAACATGAACACGGAAGAGTCGGTTGTCCCGCTGTATAAAGAAATCTCGCATGTCGAAGCCTATTTGGAATTGCAAAAACAACGGTTCAAAGAACGGCTGAGCTTCCGGATGGTGACCGAGGGGGCGGATCTTGCATTCAAGATGCCGAAAATGATTTTGCAGCCTCTCGTGGAAAATTGCTTTAAACACGGCTTCGAAAACAACAGCGGGCCGCTGGAAATTACGCTTGTCTGCCGGAGCGACGACGAAGCGCTGCGAATCGTCATCGAAGATAACGGGCTGGGCGTTCCGCCGGAACGCATGCGGCAGCTTGTCGAGACTATTGGACAAGGGGAAACCGATAGCGATTCGGACGGCAGCATCGGCCTGATCAACGTCATCTCCCGGCTGCGGCTGTACAATGGAGAGGAGTCGCAATTGCTCGTCCGCAATTTGGAGCCGGCCGGCTTCTCCGTCACCTTGATTATCCCGGTCAGAAAGGAGGGCTCATCCACATGAAGGTGCTGATTGTCGACGATGAACAGGATGTAAGAGACTCGATCCGGCTGCTTGTTAATTGGGCTGAATTCGGAATCACGCACATCTTGGAGGCTTCCGACGGCGCGGCGGCGATGGAGCTGATTCGCAGCGAGAAACCGGAAATTATTTTTACCGATATGAAAATGCCGAACGTGGACGGAATCGGGCTGCTGCAGTGGATCGAGACCGAAGCCCCCGAGTCCAAACGCATTGCGGTCAGCGGTTACGACGATTCGATGTTTATTCGCAAGACGATGAAGCATGGCGGGCTCGACTATTTACTGAAGCCGATTCAGCGAGGCGAGCTGCTGGAGGCGCTGCGGAATGCCGTCAGCTCTTGGCGGCAGGCGGAGGAGAACCGTCGCTTAACGATTCAGAAAAACGTGGAGATTAATCAGACCAAACCCGTCTATTGGGACAAGGTGCTGACGAAGGCGGTCTCGCAGGAAGGCTATTATCGAACCGTTGCCGAGGAGCTGCAATCGGCTTTCGGCTGGGCGGACGTGCGCGAGTGCCAGCTCGTTATGCTGCTGACCGATCCGCTGCCGCGCGCCATGATGGAGAAGTTCGGGCATAACCCGGACCTGCTCTATTTTCTGATGACCAACATCTGCAACGAAATTCTCGGCGCGGCCAAGAACGGCTATGCGTTTAAGCATACCGACCCGAACTACGGCATTGTGCTGCTGTGTACGGGCGATCTCGCTTCTCTGCCGGACAAGCTCGCAACGATGAACGAAGCGCTCTACCGCGTTCTTGACGCGCGGTTCTATTTTGCCTGCGGCGCGGCTCAGCGGTTCCCGGATCGGATCGTCGCAGGCTTCTCCCAAGCGTTGCAGACGGCCCGCTCGGTATCGTTTAGCGGCGACGGTCGCTGGATTCGTCCTTACGTCGAGACGGCTGCTCCCGCCGAGAAGCGCGTCGTGCTGGCCGAGTACAGCGAAAGCATGATCGTCGCCGTCTTCAGCGGAGATCGGCAGCGGATCGAAACTGCACTGACCAACTGGATGCAGGCGATCGGACAGCTTCAGGCCGTCACCTGGGATCACCTCAAATATTGGCGGTACGAATTCGAATTGATGTACAACCGGCTGCTGGAAAAGCTCGACTACGCCGGCGATAATCCGCCTCCGCCGCTGCCTCGTCGTCTATTCCTGTTGGAGAAGGACGGCAGCATTTCCTTGCCGGAATGGAGCCGAGAATGGACGGAAGCTCTGATGCGCATCGCCGAGGCGTTGAAGCTGAATCGGCAGCAGGAGCACAATGCGATCCACGCCGTCAAAGCGTTCGTCGATACGCACTATCGTCAAACGCTGTCCCTGCAGGAGATCGCAAGCCGCTTCTTCCTTAGCCGGGAGTACTTGTCCCGCAGATTCAAGCAGGTGTACAACGAAAATCTATCCGAATACATCGAACGGGTGCGCATCGAGAACGCCAAAGTGCTGCTCCAGAACGATCAGTATACGATTGCGGCGGTGGCCGAGATGGTCGGCTATCAGGACGGCCGCTATTTCAGCAAAATTTTCGGCAAGCTTACAGGCATGACGCCTCGGGAATATCGGAAGGGGCTTGTGGACGGGGGATAAACGAGAGATCTCAATTCGCACAAGGGGACTGCGTCATAAGTAAAGTTTACGCCGAGCGAAAAAACTTCCGTGCGGGAAGTTAGCCGGAAAATCGTACAACGCAGCTCGAATCAGACTCAAACGACGGACATTTGTAGGAATAATCGTACAAAGTGACTCCACCCAGGCTCAAACGACGAACGTTTGTAGGAAAAATCATATAAAGCGACCATAATCAAAGGATGTGTGCCACTAAAGCATTTTCGATGCTCGCCTGTTCCATCCTCCAAACCTTGATTATGATATAATTTGGGAAATCGTATGCGCGAAGAAAGGTAGGAAATAGACCATGCGCATGGTTCGAATCCCCCGCTCCCGCTGCCTGCAACTGTTGCAGCGCGAATCGCATCGCTCCTTAACACTTTTTACCGCACCGACAGGTTACGGTAAATCGGCGCTTATGAAAGATTGGTCAAACTCGACGTCTCCCGCAATTTTTACCGGTTGGTTAACGCTGGAGGAATCGGACAACGACCGAGCGCGTTTGCTAGATCGCTTGGCTGCGATCCTCCCGGTTGAAAAGGAAGTTGAGGGGCCTCCCTCTTTAGAAGCGGTCGTACGATCGTTCTACGCTCGGGATGAAATCCGTCTATTCCTTGACCGGTTCGAGGCCATTCATGAAGCGGACATTCGCGATATGTTGACGGATCTGATCGTCCAAGCCCCTGGGCACGTTCGCTTATACATTGCAGGTAGGGACGTGACGCCTCTGCTCAGCGACGCCCGGATTCCTCATTCGGATTTGCTCGTTATTACCTCCGATCATTTGAAGCTGGATGCCGTCGAGATGAAGCAAATCGTACGCATAGGCACCGGCATCGAGTTGGAGAACCGCGTCATTCAATCTCTGGAGCATCTAACCGAGGGCTGGTTGCCGGCCGTAAACGGCTTTATTTCGTATTTGGACGGAAGCAGAGCCCAGAGATGGAAGCCGGACGCAGCCCTCGACGCGATTGTACCCGACATGCATAGCTATTTTTTGCATCGCGTGTTTTTATGGCAATCCCCCCAAATACAGTCCTTTATGCTGCAAACAGCGCTGCCCGACTTTTTTGATGCAGACCTCGCTTTCGCGTTAACGCAACACTCTCAGACGGTCAATACCATCGAGCATATTGCAGGAAGCGGCCTATTTCTGTTCCAAGAGGCCTCCGATCGCTATCGTTATCATCCGTTATATGCCGATTTCCTGCGCCGTCATTTCAAACAAACCGAGCCGGCGGAGTATGAACGACTGTACAACCGGTATGGTTCGTGGCTGGAAAATGAAGGCCTTCTACTCGACGCCGTTCGGCATTGGCTGCCTATTTCGAACTATGAACGGGCGACGAACGCTTTGCTTGCCGATATCCCGTCTCTCTTCTCCCATCCGACCAAAAAGCTTCTCCAAGCGCTAGACGCCTTCCCCCTCAAGGAACTGATCAAATCGCCTACAGCGGCGATCTTGTACGCGTGGTTCCTGATTACTGATCAGAGGATTTCAACAGCGGAAACGGTCCTCCATCAGACAGAAGCCGGCATGCGGGAGGACCAGGTCTACCTGTTCTCACTCACCGGAGAGGATTTGCGCGGCTATATCGCCTCCTTTCACTCGATCGTTTATTACTTGCGCCACGATAAGGAGAAAGGCACGGCGTTTATGCAGGAGACGGAATCCCGCCTGAACGGCCGGGGATTGATCTATTGCCATACCAGCTCGATCAGCAAACCCGTCGGCTCTCTGTTCAAGAGCGCCTTCGGTCACTGGGGTTCGTTGGACCAGTCGATTACGATGTGCGAATATGCGGAAAAGAAGTGGCGGGGAGACAGCGTAGGATACGGTTATTTTCAGGCGCTGCTTGGCGAGTGCTATTACGAACGCCATCAACTGGACGACGCCGAGAGGCGCTTGCTGATCGGACGCAGAATCGGGTTGGACCGCAGAGATCCCGGCTTGCTGATTCCAACGACGCTAACGCTCGTTCAGATAAGGTTAAATGAAGGAAATGCGACGAACGCAGAGAGACTGCTTGAGGAGACGCAAACCCTGTTGGCCGAACAACCGGAAGCAACATGGCTGCTTGATGCCTGCAAGGCGCGGATTGGCATGGAAACCGGCGCTGCCGACTCGGTAAAACGATGGCTTGCCGATCAGGAAGAGAGTACGACGGGAACGCATGATCACAACTACATGTACAAGTATTTAACCCTGCTGAGAGCTTGGCTGTATACGGAAGAATTCGATAGGGGCGGCGCATTTGCCGAAAGCCTGCTTCATTACAGCCAAAGCTTGTACCGTCACTACTATAAAGCGGAGCTGCACCTGCTGCTGGCCCTGTTCAGCGATAGAACGAGAAACATCGCCTCCGCCGTTCTTCACCTGGAGCAGGCGCTGCAGATCGTTCATGAAGAAGGCTATGTCCAATTGTTCTACAAGGACTGGAAACGGATCGGCCCTCTGCTCGCGAAATACGAGAAGCAGCTACGTTTGGCTCTTAAGGAGGAAGGCGATACGGCCGTGTTCTACGAACAACTGCTGCAGACGCCCCGATCCGCAGCGCCGAATGCGGACGGGTTCGGCAAAGCCGCAGATCTGCTCACCCCCGCCGAATACAAGGTACTCCAATTGCTGCTCGAAGGCCGTTCGAACGCCTTCATCGCCGGCAGCCTGAACAATTCGATCGAAACCGTCAAAAGCCATTGCAAAAATATTTATAAAAAGCTTGAGCTTAAAAATCGCGGCGCGGTCCGGGCTCATTTCGAGCAAGCGTCCCGTATGACGAACTAGCTCTTCCCTCCCGTCCCTACGTGGAAAAACGGGGCTATCCTGTAAGCAATATCGCTTATAGGACAGCCCCGCTTCGCCAGTTGCATATTCAATTCAGTCCATAAATTTGACGTATTGCAGGAAGCGCCTCAGCATGACCGCGGCTTGCGCTCTGGTCGCAGCAGCGGACGGCGCGATCGCGTCCTCCGTCATTCCGGTGACGATTCCTGCGGCTAGCGACTGGGCAACCGCCGATCTGGCCCATGCGGAGACCCCAGCGTTATCCTCAAACCTATCTAGAGCGGTCGCCACGCGATCCGCATCCATTGCAGAATGACCCACGAGCGCAAGCGCGTTGCCAAACATAACGGCCATCTGTTCTCGTGTTATGCGGACGCCGGGAGCGAATTTATCCTTCGATAAGCCCTTGATCAATCCCGCTCTTACTCCGGCATCCACTACAGGCGCGAACCAATCCTCCTTGGCAACATCGACGAAGTGGCCGCTCCCGGAAGTCGGCTCGACTTGCAATCCTAATGCGCGAACTAGCAAGGCCGTGAACTCGGCTCGCGTAATCAAATCGCCCGGCGCAAAGTCCGTATCCGACACTCCGCTTACGATCAGCTTGGCTGCAAGCAACTCTACTGCGCCTTTCGCCCAATGGCCGTCAAGATCGGAAAATGATCTGCTGCCTGTCTCCAAGAGGGCATAAATGCTGTTGTGCGAAACCTTGATCGCTATTTCCCGTTTGCCGTCCACCCTTGTCGCGGTCACGGCCGGAACGAAGGAAAACGTCCGCGTTGCGGGGTCGTACAGAACCGCAGTCATTTGCTTGGCGGGTATCCCCTCGTTCAGCACGATCCCTCGAACCCTATACGTTCCGCCTAACTCCCTGACTTCCGTCTCTTTGCCGTCCACCGACACGGTCACTCTATAGTCCAACGCATCCCCAATCAGCTTATGTCCGGCGCTGCTTGCCGCTTGCTCAAGCCGTTCCTTCTCTTGTCCGACCACCTTGGAAATGAAGACATTCACATGTGTCGCCTGCGCCCCCGGATTCAGCACTTTCACCGGAAGCTCATAGCTGGAAGCGTTAAGCTCGACTTTGAAAACGGTATCCGGATAGGCGCTCTTCACTTTGGCCAGGGACGACCAGGAAAACTGCGTCTGAACAGCCTGCCCCGAGTCGCCGATCACGACGGTGACGAACGGTTTTCGCGCTTTTCCGAGCAGTTCCAGCACTCGACCCATAACTTCATCCGTTAATGCGACATGCTCGACAATTGTGCCGTCCTCAAGCTTTTCCTTAACGATAGATGAAGGATCAACCCGCAGCGTGATCCCGCCATCGGAATCGATCGTTAATGCCGGACCTGTGGAAGGAGTCGACGGTTCGGGTGCAGCTCCCGAGTTCCCCGAGCTTCCCGATCCATTTGATGGCTGGCGAATATTCGAAATCGCAATCTGCGCCACGGCTTCATTGCCCGCTTCGTCTATAGCATACACCGAATACGTTCCGTTAGCGGCAACCTGGAAGCTCCCCCCGGAAAGCAACTGACCGTCTGTAGCAAAATAATCGGCGGCTCTCGCTCCTTCCGCCCACTTAGCCGCGGCAATATCGCTTCCCGTACCGTCCAGGGTTGCCGTTACCGTCACCGGGCTATTGGTCGTTACCATGCTCGCTGGCTGTTGAGTCAACATAATTTCCGGTCTTACGGAATCGATCATAATGCCCGTTGTTGCCGCAGCCGGCAAGGCAAGCGGAACTGCAACGGTCGTCGCAGCGGCATTGATCCCGGCGCCACCCGGCAATTGAATGTGCGTCCCAACTGCAATGTCGGTCGAATGGACAAGCCCCTCCTGAACGACATACGTGAAAATCAGCTTATTCCGCTCACCGGCAGGTTGCCCGACATAAGCTGCGTAAACCGTTGTGGCGTCCGCCCCTTCTCCGATCGTAACGGGAATGACCGGGGTATTCACGACATCGATGTCTCCCTCATAGCTCACCGTGAAAGTCAGTGCGTCGCCGATGCCGTAATATCGGGAGGGCGGAACGACAAGTCCGGTCAGTTCGGGAGCGGGAACCTCGACCGTCAGCCGGTATGCGCCATTCGGCTGGCCGTTTATCCCCTTCGTTCCGATCAGGATCGCATTGCTCCCAGGTGTTACGGCCACTTGCGTCGAAGCCGATTCCACTGCCCCAATCGTCACTGTCGTATTTGAATCGGCGGGATTGGCGGCAACATAAACGGTTTTAATGTATCGATCCGCCGCCAGAACGTATGCGCCTTGATCCGGTACAAAAACAGCGGGATTCCAAGATAACACGCCGGCATTGGGCGTTGCAGCCAAAGCTTGGAGCTTTAGATTGTCAATATGACGATTAAACATCGGATACGTTGTCCCGTTAATCATCGCCCAGGTTCCGGCAAAATCCCAACCCGAATAAGTATTCTCAAGTTGCATGTCAGCGGTTGTTTTCCCTTCTCCGCCGCCAGAAGCGTTAAGTCCGCCGACTTCGGCGTCCCAGTAAGAGGCGGTCGCCATACCGGCAGAGCTTTCTCCGATCAGTCCCCCAGTATGATCTGTTCCGCTAACATGCCCTGCAGCATAGGTATATTCCACCGTTGCGGTTCCGCCGTTAAATCCGATTAATCCGCCGACCTGCTCGTCACCGACAACGCTGCCTTTTACATAGGCATTCGAAATGGTTCCCGAGTTGTTGCCGACCAATCCTCCGACTCGGCCGCCGCCCGATACGGATGCATTCTCCAAGCCGATATTTTGAATCGTACCTGAAGACGCCGCGAATAACCCTGCGTCGTCATGCGACCCAGCCACATTCAAATTGCGGATGATGTATCTATTGCCTTCGAAGGTTCCCGTGAACGGCTGACCAGTGTCTCCGATCGGGTCCCAGTTCAGACCTGTCAGATCCAAATCGTTCATTAACTCATAACTGTCGCTCAACTCGTAAGAAGCGGCTCCGATCGCCGCAAGCTGTGAGGCGGTTGTGATACGGTGCCGGTAATCTGTTCCATTTTCGCGAATCACTTGAAGCGTATAGATCGCTTCGAACGGATCGGTATCGGCCCCTGGCACGGTAACGTCAGTTGAAACCGCGATGTTGACATTGTTTTCACCGGGAATCAGCGAAATAACTTTCGAGTCCGTATCCTCGCCGCCAATCGATACGTTCATGCGGCCGCTGCTTGAATATACGGATACGGTGACACGATCTACTTCGCCCGTTACCCGGCTTGAGTAGGTCGAGGTATGAGGGGCAAACGCCGGCTCGTATGCGATTGCGCCATCATTGACGGTCAATTCGTCCACTACAATTTGGTCAAGCGTTGTGCGGTGCATCGGAAATGTCATGCCTTCAACAATGCCCCATTGCCCTTGTTCGGAGAAGTCCCACAAGGAGTTGAAACTCGCGGCAGACTTCATTTGTGCTGTTGTTAAACCGATACCGATCGCAGAAGAGTTGGCCAATTCTTTATTGTAATAGGATGCTGACACGTTAATCGCGTCGCCTTGCCAATAACCGATGAGTCCTCCAACATCGCTGGATCCAGTTCCGGTTACCTCGACCGACACGTAAGAAGTACGGATTGCGCTGGGCGCTATCTGAATCCCAACGGCATATCCGGCCAGTCCGCCTACATTATCCACACCTTCAACCGACCCGGTAACATAAACGTTTTCAAGTGTCGAGCTATTCAGATTTCCAACCAAACCGCCGACATCGCTATTCGCTCCGGTTCCCGTAACATCGACATTGATCAAGCCTACATTTCGAATAACAGCTTCTGAGGTTGCGCCGAATAACCCGACTGCCCCTGCAGTGCTATTGATTTTCAGATTGGAAATCGTATGGCCGTTTCCGTTAAATGTGCCTCTGAATGCATTTGAAAGACCGCCGCTGGACCCGACCGGCTTCCAGCCGTCCCCACCATTGTACCCTCCGCCTCCCGGACTTAAATAAGCGGATAAGTCGATGTCCGCCCCGAGCGCATAATGCAACTCCAGATTATCGTTGCCTCCCATCGCAGCCAACCCAACGGCGCCGAAAATCATAATGGGACAAGCGGAAGTCGTTCCTGGCGTTACGCCGTCGCAGGTTGATGCCAACGCTTTGTTCGGTGCACCTAACGGCAGCGCTGCAGTCGTAAATACGATTATGGCGAGCAGCAGAGCCAACTTTTTGTAGTTAAGCAGCTTCGACATTTCAGTCCCCCCAAATGAACATAAAAATACTAGTTTTATATAACCATAATGCAGGCTTGAGGCATATCCCTCTTTTGGAGTGATATTTGGAGGGCTGAGAGGTACGTATATACAAGAAACGGAACCCCCTGAGAGGTTCCGTTTTCGCTACGTATCGATTTACTACGCCAGAAGGCGGGATCCGTTTCTGGACGACGAGAGCATCCGTAGTACCGGGCCGCCTATCGATCGAGGGCGAACGCCTCAAGCTTCGCCGGCGATTTCCAGATAATAATAGAGCGCCCAATCCTGATCGTTGCTGATCGGATCGAACGCATGACCCGATCTTCCGTTTACTTTATGCGGATAGATGAAGACGTAATCGGCCGATCCGTCCTCCCGAAATAAGCAAAGATTTGCGTTAAGGCTTCGAATCGACTTATGGTAATACGTTTTGTCCGACGTGATCTGGTAATATCGATAATACGCATAGGCGGACAGCGTACTCCATTGATGAGGCAATGTATCCCCCCATAGCTCGTAATGCCCGAACCAAAACCCGTCCCAATGCCGGAGCCCTACTCCGTGCATTCGAAAATCCGGCTGGCAGCCGTCAAAACCTTCCAGCAACGCCAAATGCTTATGCGCCCCCTCCAGGATGTGCCGGTCTCCGGTCAACCGATACGTATCGAGCAAAAACATAACTACGCCGGCGACCGTGCTTTGCTCATAGTTAACCTCGCTCGGCGCATACTGCTCCTCCATTCGGACGAAAGCATACGCTTTATCCTTGAAATGGCATGCTAGCCGCTCCGCCTCTTCCGTCATGCCTGCTTCCTTCAGCGCAATATCGACTTCACGCGGATTCAGCCCGAAAGACAGATCGGATAGGGGAAACTTGCCGAAATATTTGCCCAGCACGCCGACCAGGTCGTCCAAGTACATCCGCTGCTTGGTTAGCCGGTACATTTTCAGCAAAAAAACGCCGACAAAAAAATAGTTGAACCCCCTGAACGTCATGTCCTTCGTGCCGGGAACAGTTTCGCCGTAGTACTTGGCTGTCCGTTCCCGGAAACAGCTGTCCCATATCCCGTAATCTTCGGATATTATATGGGTCCGAATAAATGAGTAGTAGCGCGTTAATGCCTCCCTATTCGCGGTGTCGGGATGGAGCCGGCAATGTGCGGCCAAAAAAGCCCCCATCCCGACTCTCTCCCGCGCATCGTTACGGTCGGGGATGCTTGCGTATAACTCTTCGATGTCCTCGACTTTGATCAGACGGTCGGCCTCCCGGTCGTAGGGCAGGAACGCCCCATTCCGAATATCGCCGTCCTCGCGCAGCTGTTGCTTCGATACGATAAACTCGGCGCGTCTTTTCATCAGCTCGTCTATGGCCGGTATGCCATACCATCGAATCGCGGATTGCTTGCCTCCGAAAAAAACTTTTCCCTCGATCGTCCCCGCTTTGTCCAGAACGAAGGAGACAACTTCCCCCTCGCGCGGCCTATACGTATTTTCTCCGATGACGAGCTTTTCCAGATCGCCTGCTTCCTTAACGGCAACTTGCACGCGCGTTCCTACAGACGCGGCCATGAGATCGAATTCCAAATACGGGTAGCCGCTGTATTTCGTTACTTTTCGGTGAAAATCCGTTTCGTCTGCATAAGCGAAAAAAACTCGTTTGACGGAGTAAGCTTTATCGCTCGCGATCCGGATGTGTTTGCCCGTTAAAGCGATAACTCCCCGCTGATTGGAGCTATGCTTCTCCTCCACTTGATATTCCTGAACCTCGCCGGCAACGGTCAACATGGCCAAGTGAGGCTTCTCGGCGCTCATCCGGATGCATTTCACATAAGACACACCGCCGCCTGTCCATATGTGCATATGAGCTCTCCTCGAAAGGGCGTCGCCCGACACAACCGGATAGGCATCGTAAAAAGTCGAGTAAATCCCGATCTCGTCCAGCAGCATGTAACGCTCGCCCGCGTTGCCGAATATGAACTCTTCCTCCAAAGCTTCGCCTTCGAGCCTTCTTAGCACGGAAAGCGTCAAGGCGCGGAACTCGCCGTCCTCCTCCTCCTCCGTCCCTCGGTTTGCCAACCGGTATCGGTATTCGACGGATCGGGAACCGCCGCCGACCGGGTCGCCCTTCTCCCAACGATATTTGCGGTCCTGTATCGTAACGAATCCGAGTCCCCACTTTTTCCAGGCGGGGATCCACGGCTCGGCATCTTGATCCGGCAGCCAGTTCATCCCGTACTTGTCGCCCTTTACGATAAGAGCTTGCATGCTTCCGTCCGTTTCGTCGACGATTACGCGCAAATGCTCGTTTTCCATCTGGATCAACGGTATTCCTCCCCTTTAACCCCTCACTCGAATATCGGTCGCTCCCTCGTTCACGATCCGGCTATCCTGAGCAGAGTTGACGGGTTTCCCATTGATTGCTACCCGCTCCAGCACAATTCCGGAAACCGCTCCTTGTTCGAACGGACTTAAGAACGCGATCCGCTCATCCTTTGTATGGAGAACCTCGACATTGCGGAACGAGATGTCGCGAATGCTCCCTCTTTGCGAATCGTTCAGCCCGTGAACGTTCGTAATATTGAGTTTGACGACCTGCTTGTCTGCGCATGCGTCTTCGATAACGATATTCTCATAATGAATGCCTTGAACGTCTCCCCCATAATCGTTCCAGACGGCCAGAACGCCGCCGGCATCCGGAATCCAGCATGGAAAGGTGGAATGAACGACCGTGCAATCCCGAAAAAAAACATTTGTCACTTGATGGGCGGTTTCGCAAACGATTCCGAAGCTCGTTGCGACATCGTTCCAGGCGACGCAATTTTCGAACACGACGTCGTCCACCGGAGCGTGATGGGCTTTAATGAGGAAGGAATCATCCGCATTATGGCAGAAGCAGTTCTTGACCCGAACATGGCGCGAGCTGCATATATCGATGCCGTCATTGTTGATGTAGTGCCCTACGATTCGGACGTTGTCGATACTCACCCGCTCGGACTCGAATACGGCGAACGACCAGCCCGACGACTCTCTTAAGATGACTCCATCCACTTCGACGTCTTCGCATTTCGTGAATTCCAGCAGCTTATGCCTGCGCCCTTTTTCAAGAGAGTCTCTGCCGCAGACAATCCCTCTGCCCGTCACTTTAACGCGTTTTTTGCCGGTTGCGCCGAACGTCGCCTTCTGGAACGTCATATCGTCCCATTCCGACAAATCCTCTTCCTGAATGTTGGCGTACACGATGGCGCCGCCTGCGATATATACCGTTTCATTGTCGTTCAGGCTAAGCGGGTCAATGTAATGAATACCCGGCGTAAAATAGCGCACGGACGAATCTACGGGATTCGGCACGTTCGTTTCGAGAGGATTGGCGAAAATATGAATCGGTCTATCCGGTCCGTACGGTTCTACGATATAGGTCCCCGGCTTATTCAACGTAAACCGGATGACATTCCCGGCCTCTTTCGGCTCGACGCGCAGGGAGAGCGGCCGGATCGCCACTTCGGAGAAGTCACGCGCCGCCGTAATCGACACGGTGACCTCGCCTTCAAAATCGAAATAAGCGAACGATATCGGCGATACTTCCCGATCTTTCATCCCTTTGCCGTTAATGATCCGCTCGGGTCGATCCTTATTGAATCTATAACTCGTATAGCAAAAAACAGGTTCTCCGTTCACCGTCACGGTATAGTCCGACGATGCCGCCTCCTCCGGCGGTCCTGGATAAGTTACGATCTTGGCAGCCATGTTGGATCCTCCACGGTAAAGATAATAGTAGATTCGATCAGCTTTTACTCCATACTTTCATTTCATTGATGCCGATATTCCCCCATGACACATTCGCATTTCGAACGACTAATCGAATTTTACTCGTTTCGATAGACGGGTAAACGATGTCGAGCGCTTCGATCGTCCCGTCGTTCGTCGTCCAGGTCAGCGATTGATTTGCGGCCGCCGTGACCCATGCGCCATCCACGTCGTACTCGACGTCCACATTCGTAATTCCCTGGCCCTGACCATACCACGTATAAATCGTCATTTTGTCCGTCTTGATCGCCTGATTTCCCCAGTCCAACGTAATCGTTCCGGGGAAGGTGACGCCGACGCCGGAACTCCAGGCGGACTCCATGCTGCCGTTATTGATCAAATCGATGGCATACCCGTCTCTCAGCGGAATCGTTGTACTGACCGTTGCCGTGCCTGCGACGTTCACCGGTTCGGGTTCGACAGACGGAATCTCCGGCTCCGGAAGCGGCGGCATAGGCGGCAGCGGCGGTTCTTGCGGCATCGTACGTTGTGCTTCCCAAACTTTAATTTCATGAAGACCGATCTGCCCTTGCGTTGAATAACCGGCATTTACCTGAATCCGGATGGTACTCGTCGTGATGGCGCTGAAGCGAATATCCCCATACTCGACGGTCTCCGTATCCGAATTCCAAGTCATCGACACGTTGGCGGCAGCGGTTTCCCAGACGGAACCGTTCAAATAGTCGACCGTAACGTTCGCAACGCCGCTCGTTCTCCCGTTGGAAGCGATCAAACTGATTTTATTCGTCGCGATCTCTCGATCGAACGTTAGTGTTATTTTTCCCGGGAAGGACTGATCCGTCGCGCTCGCCCAACTTGTCGTAAGATCTCCGTCGTTCAGAGCCGTTAGAGATTGTCCGGGAATGCCCGACAGATCGGAAGAAATCGCCGCTCCCACCGCCGCGTTGGCATTGGACTGCAGTTCAGGCGGTCGATTCGTATAGCCCCAAACCTTGATTTCATGAATGGCAAACGAGTGATCCGCAGCCGCCACTTGATTAATCTTGATTCTGATCTTATGGGTCGAGACCGGATCGAACGCCACTTCGGCTTGGTCGGTTCCCGACGTCGCGGGTATCCACGACAATGGCTCGTTCCGTTTAAGCGTCACCCATCTATCGCCGTTGAAGTATTCCATATCGATCTCTCGTATTCCCTGATTCGAGATGTCCGACGATAGAATAGTAAGCTTGTCGACATGGGCCCTGTTCTCTCCCATGTCCAGGTTCAAATAAACGGGAGTCTGCCCGTTGCGAACACCTACCCATACATTCTGCTCGTTCCCGTCGTTTAACCGGTCGATTCCGGCGGAATCCGCGACTCCCGATACGGTAAACTCGCCTTCCGGCGCGACGTTAACGACGGCTGGAGGCGGCTCGACTCCCCACCATTGAATATCGTTGATCGCCACATTCCCCCAAATCGTGTTGGCGGCATGGACGGTGAGGCGAATTTTGCTCGTCACGATGTCGGGCAGCTCGATAGGTTTCGCTTCTTTCGTTACATCGTTCGTTTGCCAATCGAGCGATACGTGCTGCAGCGCCGTTTTCCACTGGCCGTCCGCCCAATAATCGACGTCTATGTCGGTTATTCCCTGTCCTTGGGCAAACCAGGTGATGACGCTGATCTTGCTCGTCTTGATGGCCAATTCGCCCAGATCCAGAACGATCCAATTCGGGAACTCCGGCGTCACATTGCTGCTCCATACCGATTCGTCGTTCCCGTCGTTCAACATCGTAATCGGAGTCTTCGATCCGAATCCGGTTGAGGCCGTTGCCCAAGGCGCATAGTTTTTAGGCTGTTCCGCCGGTTCTGGCTCCGGTGACGGTGATGGCGATGATGATGGTGATGGCGATGACGGTGATGGCGATGGTGATGGCGATGGTGATGGTGATGGCGATGGTGATGGCGATGGTGATGGCGATGACGACGGCGAAGACGTTGGCGTCCCGGGCACCTGCTCCGTTTCCGTTTCCGTTTCCGGCGTCCATATCCCCAGTTTTCCAGCTATTTCCGAATTCACTGCGCCAAGTTCGACCAGCATGTTTATCACTTTTACATTCTTGCTGTTCTGGGCTGTCAACACTTGATAGGCGATCCCGATCATCGCAGCTTTATCGAAATTCGCTTTTCCCCATCCGGATGCCTCTTGTTTCGTAAGGATGCCGCGTTCGATCAATTGCTCCAGCGCTTTTCCGTAGACCGGATCGAAACCGAGGTAACGCAATACGAGCGTACTATATTGCTCCAGGCCGATCGGAGATTTCGGACCCAATCGGCTTGCCGATTCGCCCTTCACCAGCCCTTCTTGAATCGCATAGGCGAAATGGGCTCGCGCACCGGAAGAAATATCGGCATGATCCCGATAACTTCCTAACAGACGATCCGTTTTCTCGGATGACAATTGCTGAACCTTATGACCGAACAGTCGGGACAGGAACAGGATCGCTGTCTCGCGGGTCGGTCTCCCATCCAGATCGGGATTGAATAACCGGTTGCTTATCCCGTTATATAAGCCTAACTGGTGAAGCGCTTCCGCCTCTCGCTCATACCGGTCGTCTTTAGCGCCCGCAGTTAGCTGCGGAAACAACGCTGCAACCGTCAACACGATCGACATCGCGGAAAGCGCGGCTTTCCTCCATAATCGTCTCAACGAACTCCGCCTCCTTTCAATATGAAACTACCGTACGAGGATTTCGCCGATGCTGTACCAACCTTCGACCGACTTTGCATTCATGATCGCCAACTGGATCGCCGGCTTATCTCCGAGCGTCGTATCGACAATCGCCACGCCTAAGTCGTATTCCCCTGCGCTCGCGCCGGGGAAGCTGATCTCGGAACTGTATGCGTAATCCTGTCCTCTGAGCCAGTCCCCCGGTTCGACATCGTCCACGATAGAATGACTGACTTTCGTTCCATTCGTTTTGTCGAGCAATGCATAAGCAACTTTGTACTTATGGTTCCAATTCGGCCTCTTGTTCGGGAATAGGCCGACGCTCGTATTTTTCCAGGATTGATTGATCGCGAAAGTTGCGCCGGAGTCAATCTCGGCAGGAAGCTTGACGGAATTGAGCACGAAACGATAGCCGCCGTATTTGTTAAAGTAATGCACCAGCTCGGGATATCTCGTGATCCATGTGGTCGCGTCGTCCGGGCGGCGTAAATCCAGGACGTTCGAATGGGTGTAAATGGCTTCTATAACCGCTTGCCGAAGCATCGTTCCCACATTCGGATAGAATGGCGACCACGTCGTTCTCCAGGTGTCGTATACTTGAAAGTTGTTTTCGGCAAACACCGGGACACCCTTCTTCCAGACGGACACGATTTTATCTTTCGCTTCCTGAGGGAGATATTGCGGCGAAGCATAGCTGGCTCTTCTAATGCCTGCGGTAATGCCGTTGATGGCCGTTTGATCCGCCAAATCGATTAAATAGCCGCCTTCGACGGAATTGAGCAAGACGCGGGAAAATCTGGACGTAAACTTATCCGTCAGCCAGTTCGCCGCCTGCTGCTCCGTTTCCATCTTCAGATTCAGATTGTGCATCTCGCCCCACCATCCCAATCCGTATACGTCCACGAAATCGGTAATCGCAGGATCGTCATACTCCGCCGCGAACGCATCAAGGAAAACGTCGAACTTCTCGCGGAAGACAGGATCGTCCTCGTAAGGCGTCCAGTATTGCTCGGTCGGACTGTTGTCCGACAAGTAAACTTCGCTGATTCCGAAGTTTCCGTATTTCTTATTGGCATCGGTAATTTTCAGACGAATGGCGGTCGACTCCACGGCGGGAAAGCTAACGTTCCGCACTTCCTCCGTATCGGAATTCGTCCCCCAGACGATGGGCACGTTCGCGGCTGCCGTCACCCAATCGGAACCGTTCAAGTACTCGACGTCTACCTTCGTAATCCCTTGGCCGGAGCCGTATTCGGACACGATCGATATGGTGTTGCCAATAATGGCATCGTCGCCGAAGTTGAACGTAATGTACTGCGGAAACGACACGTTTAATGCGGACGTCCAGGATGTCGCTTCGCTGTTGTCCAGGATGTCCGAGATCGACCCGCTATAGCTGCCGGCCGTCGTCGTTACCGAGCGGATGTTAGACTTGATCCCTCTGCCGAACGGAAGCCACTTGCCCTCCGCTCCGGCTGCGCGAACGTAATCCGGCGTCGCCTGCCTGTAAGCATCCTGCGAATTCACGAACACCTCGAGCGCAAGCTTGATTCCCCGATCTTTCGCGCCTTGAATAAGCCGCTTATACTTGTCGTCGTACAGCCAGGCATACCGCCCCTCTTCCGGCTCGAACTGCGACCAAGGGGCGCGAATCAGCAAGATGCTTGCATGGTCGGCGGCTACTCCGAAGTCGGCCCAATACTTATCCGGATCCTCGAACGCATCGGCCGTATTGTCGACATACAGCATCCAGCCCATTGCCGGATTTTTCAACAGCCCGTCCGTATTTTCGGTCGGAGTAATCGTTTGCGCGGTCCCGGGTTCCGCTCCCAAGACCGTTGCGCCTCCGCTCCAAACCCCGGTTACGGTTAGAATCGCGCTCATGCAGATCGCCAAGAAGACGGGCTTTATTTTCCAAACGGACATCGAAATCCCTCCCCTTTCGTCATGAATTCGGCTTCCACAGCCGCTGTTATCCCTTCACGCTTCCAATCGTAATCCCCTTCGTAAAATGCTTCTGCAGGAACGGGTACACGAGCATAATCGGCAAAGCGCCCAAGAAAATTTGCGCGGTTCGCAACGTCTTGTCGCTTAAGTTTTGAAGCAGGCTCAAGTCGTCAACGGTAATGCTGATTTTATTCAACGAATTGACCAGCGTCGATAAATAGGTTTGAAGCGGATACTTCTCAGGGGAGTTCATATACAAAATGCCGTCAAACCACGAATTCCAATGCCCGACCACCGTAAACAGGAAAATGGTGGCGATCGCCGGCTTGGAAACCGGCAGGAAAATGCTCCACAACAGCTTCCAGTGGCCGGCGCCGTCTATGAAAGCCGCCTCCTCCATCTCCTTCGGAATGTTCCGGAAAAAATTGAGCAGCAGCACCATGTACCATACGCTTAACGCCCCCGGCAAGATGAGCGCCCAGATCGAGTTCATCAATCCCGTTTCCTTGACGACAATGTAGGTCGGAATCAACCCGCCGCCGAAAAACATCGTCACGGCGAAAAACCATACA
Organism: Cohnella phaseoli; assembly: GCF_003386235.1. Lineage (GTDB taxonomy): Bacteria > Bacillota > Bacilli > Paenibacillales > Paenibacillaceae > Cohnella > Cohnella phaseoli. The sequence continues at coordinate 171,637 of NZ_QRDZ01000005.1, read as the reverse complement.
TATAACGTTCTGAACCGAAATTGCTTCGCTTCCTTGGAAAGCGGATAGGCGGACAATACGACCAGCAGCATATTGATTGCCGTTCCCAATACGACTCTCTGCAGCGTGACCCACAGCGACCGGAAAAATTCGACTTTCTGTCCGAGATACGCATAGGCGTCCAGCGTAAATCCGATCGGCCATAGCTTGACCTCGGCGGCCATCGCCGCCGTGTTGGAGCTTAACGAAACGGCCAGCAAATGCACGAAAGGCACGATGCATAGGAACGTAATCGCCCCCAGCAGAAGCGCGTTGCAGACGATAAACAATTTCCTGGAGAACGAATTTTTATACACCATAGAGAACCACCCGAATCTTCTAAAATATTCTATAGTTGCTCAACCGGTAGGCTAACGTATAGGACAGTCCGACCAACACGAGCGAGATCGCGGATTTGAACAATCCGATTGCCGCAGCCGGTCCGTATTGCTGATCGAATAACCCCATCCGGTAGACGAACGTATCGATAATGTCGGCGCTGCCGTATACGGTAGGATTGTACAGGAGCAAAATTTGCTCGAAGCCCGCGTTCAGAACGCCGCCCAAGCTCAACGTCGAGATCAAAATAAGGATTTGGGCCATGCCCGGCAGCGTAATGTGCGCCATCTGCTTCCATCTCCCCGCTCCGTCGACGACGGCGGCTTCATACAGGCTTGGATTGATGCCGGTAATGGCGGCCAGGAAAATGATCATGTTGTAGCCCATTCCCTTCCACACGTCGGAACCGACCAGAATCGCTCGAAACCATCCGTCGCTGCCCATAAACATGATCGGTTCCAGACCGACTGCCGCAAGTATACCGTTCATGGGACCTTTCAGCGAGAAGATTTCGAAGAGAACGCCGGCCAGAACGGTCCAGGACAAGAAAAAGGGTAAAAACACGCTCGTTTGCACGATTCTTTTGAACGCCATTTTGCGCACCTCGTTTAGAAGCAGCGCCAATACGAGCGGGATCAGCAAACCGAACACGATTTTCAATACGGCGATGATGAGCGTATTCCATAAAACTTGCATGAAATCCGGCAAATGAAACACATATTCGAAGTTGTCGAGGCCTATCCATTTCGACTTCAGAAAGCCCAGCGTCGGCCGGAATTTCTGAAACGCCATGACGATACCCGCCATCGGCCCGTAGGCATAGATCAACGTGGCGATGACTCCCGGTATAAGCATCAAGTGAAGAGGCGACTCGAGCTTAAACTGTTTGAGTCCGTAGTTCCTTCTGTTCATTGGTCCTCCGCTAAGGCATTTTGCCCATGTTTAAGAACACGGGGGAGAAACCTGACCTTTCTCCCCCGCTTCTTGCTTATTTTTTCGATTGCTCCGCATACCAGTCGTTTACTTCGTTCGTGATGTCGTTGCCCCCAAGCTTGCCCCAGCTCTCCACGTATTTGTCGAACTCGGCAATCGGAGCGGAACCGACGATAATTTTAAGGAAAGTTTCGTCCGTCAGCTTCTCGAGCGACGCGCCTTTCTCCACCTGCGTCGGCGTCGGCACGCCGGCAAATTCGTTGTAGACGACCGGCTGGGCCTTCATCCTTTCCGTTAAGCCCCAACCGCCGTTCTCGGCCACACGGCTCATGAAATGTCCCCATTTGCTCGCGTCGCCGGCCAAATATTGGACCGCCCCGTCATAGATGGGTTTGTCGCCGGGATCCAGACCGCTTTCATCTTTCGATGTCAGCGCTTCGTTAACTCTCTTATACGTGTCCGCAATCGCCGTCGGATTGTAGAATCGCGGTTCGAACCAATTGTAGACGTACCCGTTTTCCGGTTTATTTTCGTCCGCATATTTCGGCGAAGAAATTTCCTCGTAGAAATTCGCCATTTTGACTAACGCTTCGGGGTTTTTCATATCCTTGTTCGCGACTAGAATTTTCGTTACGTTCATTTTGGGAATCAGAGGAATACCCTGTTTTCCTTCGAAGGACGGAAGAGGATAGGCCTGCCATTTGGCCTTCGGATCCCCGTCTTTGTTCAAATTCAACGGCCATTCCGGGTACCACCATTCGCCGAAGGAAATGCCGACTTTGCCTGCAACCACGTCTTCCACGACTTTGTCGATATCCTTAAACGCGAACTCTTTATCGAGAATTCCTTTCTTGTACCAGGTTTGCAGCTTCTCCAGCGCTTTCCGCGTCTCCGGCTGCGTCTCGCCGGCGACCAGTGTGCCGTCGCTGCCTTTGACCCATGCTTTCGGATACGCCCCCATGCTATAGAACGGACCTCTGGCATCGAACCCCCAAGTAATCAGAGCCTTATTCATCGTGATGCCGTACGTATCTTTTTTCCCGTTGCGATCCGGGTCGTCGTTCACGAACGCTTCGGCGACTTTCTCCAACTCCTCGATCGTTTGCGGCACTTCCAGGTTCAGGGCTTCAAGCCAATCGGTACGAATCCATAACAATTGCAAACTCGAGTAAGGATCCAGATAGTTCGGCAGACCGAGGATTTTGCCGTCGGCGTCCGTAAACATTTTGAGCGCGGTTCCGCCGTCTTTCTCCACATAGGCCTTCAAGGCAGGCGACGCATATTGGCGATAGGCGTCCGTTAGATCGGCCAGCAGGCCGTCTTCCCTGAATTTCTCAAATTCGCTTTGACTCACCGCCATCACATCGGGCAGCTCTCCCGAGGCGACGGAGAGCGAGAACTTTTGCGCGAATTGATCCGTAGGCACCGTCCACAAATATTTTAAGTCGATGTTCAACATTTCCTTCAGCTTCGTCACGTATCCGTTCGTTTCCGGAGTCGTGCTCTTCGGCGTGTTCGCATCCTGCGGCGGAGCGAATCCCAGCACCTGAGTCACCGTAATCGGTTCCTCGTATTTCCCCAGCGGATCTTTAGCTTCCGACGCCTCACCCTTGCTCGCCTCGGAATCGCCTCCATTCGAAGCCGATTCGTTCGGCTCGCCGGTCTGTGTCGTCTCCTGACTGCCGCTTGGTTCCTCTTTCGCGCATGCGGCCAATAATATCGAACTGAGTAACATGCAAACAACTAACGCGATCGTAAGCCGTTTTCTGCTCAATGCTATTCCCCCTGGTTGGATGTCGTACTAATTCTCGAGAATTATAGTTTCATTGTAGGTTCGGCTAATAGCGCTTACAATCTCGTTCTCTTTACGTTCTTTTACTTGTTTTACTTCATTGCCGTTTTCATAACCGTTCCCTGAATTCCTGCGGTGTCAAACCGGTCATTTTCTTGAAAAAGATAGCAAAATAGGAGGGGGACGCGAACCCGAGGCGCTGCGCAATGTCTTGCACTTTCCATCTCGAGTCCGCCAACATCGCTTTAGCTTCCTTCAACCTCGAGGTTTGAATATATTCGGAAACGTTGCGCCCGGTCTGCTGCTTGTAATAACGCGAGAAATAGGAAGGGTTCATAAATGCGACGTCGGCCATCTTGATCAGAGACAAATCCTCGCCCAAGCGCTCATCGATAAAACGGTGTATTTTCTCTATGAGCGCATGCTCCCCTTGCACCGGTTCCTTCCTATGCAAACTTCCCATATCGACGATCGTCATCGTTGGCGTCAGCCCGTCGTTTTTGCCGATCCAGGATTTCATCTTCTCCAGCTCTTGATGAACTTCATTCCAAGACAACGCCGTCCCGGAAATCATGAACGATACGTCGACGCCCAACGTGGCCTGGCACGAGTTCTGCACCGATTCGAGCATCCCTTTCAAATACGCCGCTGCGGCCTTCCAATCCGGAGTCCGATCCGGCAACGTCAAACGCTGCGAATCCGGATTCGGCTGTATTAACCAAACGAGCGCGGAGTTGTCGAACAGCAGCTCTTCCGCTGCGAGCAACGAGGTCATCGCCGTTGTAAAGATGCGTTGGATCGAATGGTAAGCGTGCAGCTTATTTCCCTCTCCCCACTTCGTCACGAATCCGGATAGGAGAATAACGGGAAGATCCGTGCGAATCCGGAACGTTAACGAACAAAACGGCTCCCGCGAAAGAAGCTCTTGAAGCGGTTCCCCAAGGAGCAGCGCCTCCAGAAACTGCTTCTTGATAAGCGGCTGAACGTACGCCGTCTCCTTTAGCGCTTGCTCGAGCAGCGCCTCGTTCTTCATCTCGGCGTCCAGCTTATCGACTACGGCCTGAACGGCGGCGAGAAGTGTGGCGTCATCCTCGTGCTTCAGAATGTAGTTCTCCACGTTTTTCTGAAAAGCCGCATATGCATACTCGAACTCGCTGTAACCGGTCAGAAAGATGACTTTGCAGGACGGCCAATAAAATAAGATTTCGTCGATCAACTGCAAACCGTTGATCTCCGGCATGCGTATATCGCTCAATACGAGATCCACTTTCACTTGCTGAATGATATCCATAACCTCGTAAGCGGAAGTCGCTTCCCACACGTCAAGTTCCATTTCGCTTTCTGAGAACAATTGCACCAAGCCTTTCACGATCGCCGGCTCGTCATCGATAATGAGCATTCTATACATTTTTCCATCCCCCTTGGACGAGTATGATCACATCAACGCGAAGACCGCCGAGCGGGCTTCGCGATACGGCCACGCCGCTCTCTTCGCCGTATTTAAGCCTGATTCTTCCGTTAACGTTCAAAATGCCCGTTTTCTCCGAAACGCCGGTAGTCATCTTCAATCGTTCCTCCAGCAGCCGGATCTGTTCGTCCGTTAAATGAGCGCCGTCATCCTCGATACGGAAAACGATACGGCTATTCTCTTCGACAACTCGCACGTGCAGGACGCCGCCTTTCGAGCTATGCTCGAACGCATGCTCGAACGCGTTCTCGATGACCGGCTGCAAAATGAGGCGCGGGATTTGAATAGGATGCAGATGAGGCGGCAGCTTGTCGTATTGAAGCTCGATCCGGTTCGAGAAGCGAATCCGTTGAATTTCGCAATAATCGAGAGCGTTCTGATACTCCATTCGCAAGGCGACCTCGTCCGAACCGCTTCTCGTGATGAAATGGTAGTAGCTGGCCAGTCTCTGCGCCAACGTCGCGGCGGTCTCCTGATCGCCAGATTTGCAGAAGCGGTAAATGTTATAAAAGCCGTTGTACAAAAAGTGCGGATTGATTTGCGACTGAAGCTGCTTCAGTTCCGACTGCTGGAGCGCCATTTTCTGTTCATAATTTTGCCGGACCGAGACGTTAAGCTTCTTCATCATGTTGTCGAAGCTCCGATAAATGTAATCGAACTCGTTATCCCGTTGAGGAGGGGCGGACATATGCAGATGATCGAGTTCCGTCTTGCGGAACGACTGGATCAATTTATAAAGCGGCTTGTGAATCATCCGATTAACCGAGAAAGAAAACAGGAAGATAACGATAAAGGACACGATGAACAGAACGAAAAACCACGTATTGAACTTTTTCAGCGGACCGGTAATTTGCTCTTCCGTTACATAGGTCAGTAATTTCCACCCATAGGAGTGGAGGGCCGTTACCAATATTAAATAAGTCTCGTCGTTCGCCCGGACCTGCAAATATTCATGCACTTCCCCGATCTTGTTGTCGGGCAATTGCTCGATCATCGTTCCGATAATCCGAGCGTCGGCTTCATCGAAAATCACTGGGGTGCGTAACGGTTCGTCGATAATCGCTACCCCTGCGCCGCTGCCTCCTTGGACGAGCTGCTGAAGCGTTTGTTGAAACCGGCTGACGGACAGTTCCAAGTAGGAAACGAAGTTATCGTTATTCGACGATTTGACGAAAATAATGGTGTCCTTAGAGTAATACACCGCCTTGTTCATGCCGGATTCCATTCTTGACTTCACCGAGCTCCATTCGTCATTCGGTAAATTTTTCACTCCGCCTCGCGTGGAGATTGTCTTGCCGTAGGATTTAATATACACCCCGGAATTGATGACGTAAGGACTCGCGTTCTGTATGGTCGCCAACTTTTCGCCTATGGATTTCACAAGCATGATTTCTTGGAATTTGTCGAGCGAATCGGACATAAATCCAAGCTTCTGCAAGTCGGAATCATTCAGAAACTCCAACTGCCGGCCGCGGATAAAATCGATCGAGCTTTCCAACTGCACGGCGTAAAAATTGGCGTTCGCCAGATGGGAAGACAAAATCTGTTTCTTGACGAACGAAAAGCCCATATAGTTGATTCCGATATGGATAGCGTAAGCCGGAATCATCAATACAAAAAACACGATGATGATTTTCTGGTAGACGAATAATGGGGTGCGCTTCAACGGCATTAACGGCCTCACTCGTGTTCACCTCTGTTTGTAAGCGGATTCAACACAGTTTATATTAACGGATGCTGCAATTCAATAGATGACGATGAATCGAGTTGCCTGCAAAAAAAAGAAACGGCACAGGGCGTTGTTTCCCCATGCCGTTTCGGACTCCGTTTTTATTCCCGGTCCAGTCTTTGAGATTAATATAAATTAATTTAATTTAATGACGTTGTTATTTCCAGCAATCTGACGATCATCACCGCCGCTTCGGCTCGGGTGACCAAGCCCTCTGCAACGAAACGGTTGCCTCCGCGGCCTTCGATCAAGCCGCCCTCTGCCGCAGTGGCAGCATAGCCTCTAGCCCAGACCGGAATGCGCTCGTCGTCCGCGAATCCGGTATTCTCGCCGCTCTTCACCGACAGATTCGCCGCTCGGACAATAACAGCCGTCAGCTCGGCCCGCGTCATATGGGCCTGAGGGCGGAAGCTGCCATCGCTATAGCCCGTAATCCAGCCGGCTTGCACAGCGGACTTCACCGCATCGGCCGCCCATGCGCCGATTTGCGTTTGATCTGCAAAGTCGGTCATTGTCGCTTCATTCGACGGCTTAAGCGCACGAACGAGCATGGAGATCAACTCCTGGCGGCTTACCGTTTTATCCGGCTGGAAGGAGCGATCGCTATAGCCCTGCACGATCCCGAGCTGCACGGCTTGGTCGATCCAGACCTTACCCCAATGCCCTTGAATGTCGGTCAACGAATCCTGCTTCGGCTCCGGCTGCTCTGCCGTCCGCTCCATGGCAAACACGGCGAATTTTCCAAAGCTGCCGATCTCCGCACTGATTCTATCTCCCTCAACTTCCCCGCCGATTTCAATCCATTTCTTCTGCTTCTCGTCGTACTGCCAGATTGACGGGTATTGAGACTCTCTCAGCTTCTTCTTATCGAAAGAGAGACTCAAGAGCATCGGTTTATTCAGCTTAACCTCCTGCTGCTCGCCTTCGCCCCGTATTTCAATAAGCGCGCCGATCCCCCGATGCGGCAAACCGGACTGGCCGCCGATCTCCTGCTCATCCAGCTCAAGCAGCGACAGCTTCAGATTTCGGTCTGTCGTATTCTCGGCAATGATCAGCTTGGCGATCTCTCCCAAGCTCACTTCCCCTGCCGCTTTACCCCGCAAATCCAATTGCCCCGCATGCGAGGAATTTGAACTCGGGCTACCGCCGGATCCGCCCCGATCAGGAGGCGTTACATCCGCTTTTTCAATCTCGATCCTTACCGTCGCAAGATTGGAATATTCATAGCCGTCATATACCCGGAACGTAAATGTATCCTCTCCCGAGGCACCGACATCCGCTGTGTAGACGAATTTGCCCTCCGCCGAATCGGCAAGTATGGCTGTCCCCTTCGTTCCGTTAGCTACGATTTCGAATGTAACCTTCGTCCCTTCCGCCTGTTCCGCTTGCAGGTTTCCTTGCACGCTCCGACCGGTTTTGACGGTATATGCGGCATCGCGGACGGTTGGAACGGCCTGCGCGAATATCCACTGCATCGATCGGAACTGGCTTGGTCTCTTCTCGAGCCCAATGCCGGAGCCCCATTCCATCCAGCCTTTTCTGCCGTTGCCGTCGTTCTCGTTCACGAGCATCGAGAAGCTCATCAGCTCTCCGCGTCCAGGCCGGATTGGCGTCAACTCCGACCAAGGCAGAGCAAGTTTATAGATCGTCTGCTTCAGCTCTTCATCCCTTGTTACTTCAGCTTGGCCGCTGCGAACCGGCCCTGCCGGCAATCCTCCCATCGTTGTCCAGCGGTATATTTGCGGACCTTCGGGCGTATCCGCTACGCCGTACTCATACCAGCTCAAGCTCTCGCCGGGAATGCCGGCAGACAAGGCGAACTGGATGCTGTCATTATTCCAGATGTCGGCACCGGAGGCCGGGGTCGCATGAACGCTGTCCTTTATTCGGGCGGTCATGTACAAATTATCCTGGTCATAGTGGAGCCAAGCTTGCCCGCTCAATTCAATGGTGCCGGTATGACCGGATAGCAGCACGGGTTTTCCTTGCGATAAATCGATCGTAGGGGTACTCGCGTCAATGGCCGGCTCGATCTGGTCATTGATGGCTATCGTGCCCCGGTTGATCGGGTTAAAGCCGAGATTTCCCGCATACTCATAGGGCTTCTGCTGAGCAAACTCGATGCGAACGGAGACCTGCTGGTCCCTTCCAAGCGCAATCGGGTTAAGCGGAATGCTGAAGACCTGTTTGCTGCCCGGCGGTATCGTCGTATCGACGAGCTCTTGGCCGGACTGTCCGCCGACTTTCCAGGTTATGCCGCCGACAGTTAGACCTGCGGCTTTTCTAAAGTTTTCTACGTCTACATTCAGAACTTGAGTCGATGCCCCTTCCAGCTGCTGAAACAGCGGTCTGATCGTCACCTTGTGGGATACGCCGGTTGCAACCTCATGCCGCAGCTTGCCGATCTTGTTGCCCGCTCCGTCCAACAAATAAACCGCCACCGAGCGGAAGCCCTCGCGCGTCTCGCCGATGGACAACTTAAGCTCTGCCGTTTGCCCCGGCGCAGCCGCAATGGCATAACTGCTCTCCTGCATCATCGCCGTTGCCTCAAGCTGCTGCGATCCGGCTTCGTTATTCATAGTTACGGTGAACGTATACGGGTCGCCTATGGCCGCTTGCTCGCCGGCAACCCCGAACGTATCGTCCGGCACGATCCTGTCCAGACTTCCTTTGATGTAGAGAGGTTCACCCGATAATGTCATATAAATCTTGCCGTTATCCGGCATATAAATCTCCGTATTGCCCATTAAATCCGTAATTCTCAGGCTGCTGTTCGTCTCGATCACGGCTTGGGTTTCCTGCTGAGCCCAAACGACCCGGAGCGCTTCGCCGTCCTTCGCAAACAGATGACTGGAGATCGCGCCGTCGAACGATTCGATCTCCTGGAAAGCCGCGCCGGCAAGCATCCTGCTTGTGGCCGCATAGCTCGCATAAGCCGGTTTGGGGGTATAAGCTCCCATCGGATCGTTCTTATGCCGAATCAAACCAAAATTGTCTTCATTGTAATCGGGCTGCAGCCCGTCGTTCATTAAATCGTACCAGGACATCCGCTCCACTCCATGCCCTAATCCCAACACAAACGCCCGCAGCAAATAATTGGCCTGTGTCTTCTCATCGACTCCTTTGGCGGCTTGATGCGTCGGCGAACCGAATTCCGTCACCCAGATCGGCACAAGCTGGCCGTCGTTATATTGTTTAATCAGCGTTTTCAAGTCTTCCAGCTTGTCGAACACTTCGTCCGGAGCGTTCGGATCCATGTATTTCTGTATGGACACGACATCCAGATAGTTCAGGCCGGCATTTTGATCCGCGCCTTCTCCCACGCCTTTCAGCACGCCTTCAATCCAGTCCAGATCGATGCCCCCGGAGACGATGCCTACAACCGGTACGTCGGGGTAGGCCGGCTTGACTGTGTTATAAGTCTCTTTCATCAGCTTGAAGTAATAATCCGGCTGCGAATTGGCGGGACTGTTGCCCCGTTTGCCAAAGCCGCCATTGAATTCATTGTAGACGTTAAATCCGATAAGCCGATCCTTATATCGCCCTACGTAGGCTTTGACGTATTCGGCAAACCCTTTTCTTCCCGCATCCGTATAGGGCGTGCCGTTATTGTCGTAGAACGGATTGTTGAAAGCCCCTACGAGAAGCAGGTTGAGGTCGTTCTCCGCCAGCTTCCTCATGTAGTCTTCCGGCGAAGGCTCGAAGGTGTAGACGCCTTTTTCCTTCTCGATACTGATCCACTCCACGCCGTCCCGTACGAAGGAAGCGCCCATATACCGAGCTAATTTGGCTAGCTCTTTGCTCCACCCGCCGGCGATCCTGTTCAGATGCGTATTGATGCCGAACGGCGAGTCGCCGTTGCCTGGAGGCAACGCCGAAGAAACGACCGCATAAGCGGTTTTCCGTATCAGCGGGTCGCTGCCGGGCCGCTCGGCGGAAACCTCCAATGTGAAATAACCCAACTTGCGGAAGGGCACCGTAATTCCGGCTTGCCCAGCGTTCGTATTCTCGTTTCCCGCTGCGACTTGCTCTCCGTAAATATCGTAAGCGGCCCAATTAATCGTTGCAGAGGATGATTTGACGATAAAGGTGCTAGGCTCACTATCCAGAAATATATTACCAAGCGTAGTTTGCTGAATTTTCAGCTCCGGAAGCCAGTCGCCGATCTGAGCCGTAAGCTGGTCGATCAGCACCGTGGCGGTTAATGCGGAATTCTTAACGTCGAATCGGTCGAACAGGATCGTAATCGCTGCAGCCGGTTTATGCCACTCCCCGTCATTGGCTCCGTTCCAATGCTCAAACGACGGTAAGCCCATTTCATTAATCACAACCTGCTGCCAATTCGATGTATTTTGCAGCGTAATCCGCTGCTGGAACGTCTGCCCCGTCGAATCGGTGGTTCGGATACGCACGGACTTCAGATCGGAGGTTTTGATCCAGAAAGCCATACGTTCAATGTCGAGTTCATCTACCTCTTTTTTGATGGAGGCATAGGGCGAACCCGTAGGGCTTTGGCTGAAATCCGCCAATATTCTCCCTGCATAGCTTCCTTGATAACTCTCGGCCGATTGGATCGCCTGATAGCTGCTCCTGACCGCCGGCGTATCTCCGAAGCTGAAGATCCATTCATCGTTTTCTTGCTCGAAATCGCTGATAACGTTAGGCAAATCCGCTGGCAGAGAGACTTCGGCCGTAATTCGGTCGACCAGCGCCACAGCGGTTAGAGCGCCATTCTTAATGTCAAATCGGTCGAACAGGATCGCGATGTTGTTCGTCGGTTTATGCCATACTCCATCGTTGGCCCCGTTCCAATGCTCTACCGAGCTTGACCCCATTTCACTGACGACGACCTGCTGCCAATCGGATGTATCCTGCAAAGTCATCCGCTGCTGGAAGGTTTGTCCCGTCGAATCCGTAGTTCGGATGCGTATGGACTTCAGATCCGAGGTTTTGATCCAGAACGCCATTTGGGTCATGTCCAGGCCGGCCATGTCTTTTTTGATAAGCACATACGGCGAGCCTGTCGGCCTTTGACGGAAATCCGCCGATAATTGCCCCGAATAATTCCCTTGGGCGCTATACACGGATTCGATCACGCTGAAGCTTCCCTGTACGGCTGGCGTATCGCCGAGACTAAAAACCCAATCATCGGTTCCTTGCTCGAAATCGCTGATGACGTAATTAAAATCTGCTGCCGTACGAGCGGAGTCGGTTTCTTCCGCCGCAAACGCATGGCCCGTATTCCCATTGTCTATAACGTCCCAGACGCCTGACAGACAAATGACCAGAAGGATGACACCCAACTTTTTAAGCATACGCCGTTCATTCCTCCTTAAAGGATTTTCATATCCGATTTCATAGCTTTAAATCGTCTATCCCTTAACAGCGGAGCTTGAGAACCCTTGAATAATATACTTCTGACCGAGGAAGAAGACGACGAGCAGCGGCACGACTCCCGCCGTGGCGGCGGCCATCATCATGTTGTAATCCACCCCGGCTTCCAGCATAAAATTCTGCATGCCAAGCGGTACCGTATACAGCTTTTTGTCGAGCAGGAAAATCAAGGCGTTCTCGTAATCGTTCCATGTCCATGTAAAATCAATAATCGCGAAGGTGGCTAGAACCGGCTTGGAAAGCGGCAGAAACAATTGCCAGAAAATCCGGAAATGACCGGCTCCGTCAATAAAGGCCGCCTCGGATATTTCATGGGGGATACTCATAAAAAATTGCCGAATCATGAACACGCCGAATACCGTAAACAAGCCCGGCAGAATGAGCGCCCAATGGGTATTGTAGATTTTCATCCAATCAAACATAATGAATTTCGGCACAAACAGCACTTGCTGCGGAATCATCATCAGACATAGATACAACAGAAAGATAACGTTCCTTCCCTTGAAAGGGATGCGGCTGAAGCCATAGGCGGCAAATGCGGCCAACAAAGGAGCCCCGATCATCAAAATCACGGATATTTTCAGCGAGTTTAAGTAAAACGGCAGAAATCCGTCTCCGGCCGTCCACACCTTAATATGGTTGGTCCACACCGGATCGAGCGGAATCCACTGAATCGGATAGGTGAAGACGTCCTTTGCTTTTTTGAACGAGGTGCTGATCATCCAGATCATGGGCGACAGCAGCAGCAGACTGGCCAGCGCCATGAGGATCGTATTGAGGCCTTTAAGCGCTTGTTCTTTGATGACTCTGGCATTTCTTGTATTCATTGTGCGTCTTCCCCTCCGTTAGTAATGGACCCATTTTTTCTGGCCAGCCCACTGAATAAGCGAGATGACGAGGATGATCAGGAACATGGTCCACGAAACGGCGGAGGCGTAGCCCATTTCATAAAAGTTAAACGCTTTCTTATAAGCGAAAATAGAGAAAACCGTCGTACTGTTGGCAGGGCCTCCTTGTGTAATCGCATAGATCATGCCAAAGCCTTTGACGGAGCCGATGAAGCCGGTAATCATCAGGAAAAAGGTCGTCGGGCTGACCAACGGGAGTATAATCAAACGCAGCAGCTGCCCGAACGTCGCTCCGTCCATCTTGGCGGCTTCCAGCTGCTCCGAGGACATTTCCTGCAGCGCGGCCAAATAGATAATCATGTTGTATCCAACGCCGCCGGCGGTCATCATGATCAGCACCGCATAGATCGCCGTATCCGGCGAAGCGAACCACAGCGGAGGCTCGCTTAAGCCCACGGATCGCAAGAAGGCGTTAATCGGGCCGTTGGTGGGCTGAAACAGTACCATCCAAACGAATGCAATGGCGATGCCGCTGGTGAAATACGGAGCGAAGAAGAAGGCCCGCAGCGTCCTCTGAAAATAAGTCCGGTTATTAAGCATGACCGCAATCAGAAATCCGAGCATAATCGAAATCGGTACGGGGATTAACACCAGTAAGGTGTTTCTGACCGATACAGCAAATAAATCGTCCCTCACCATCATCCTGAAATTATCCAATCCGACAAAATGCGGGCTTTGCCCGCTAGCGAATACCCAATCCGTAAACATTAAATAAAAGGAGAACAGGGCAGGAATGAGCATAAATACCGTCATTCCAATCAGATTGGGGGCAATGAATACATAACCAATCAGCCTCTGCCGCTTCATCCAGCTCACGATCGGTCACCGCCTTTCTCTCTGTATCATGTGTAAGTTTGAATCTTCATGCCGCTGTCACCGAAGAGGGAGGCGGCGCCTAACCCCCGTCTCCCTCCGGTTCCGGCGACTTTATTGAGAGGACTCCTGCAAATTTTTGTTATGCACCCGAGCCAGTTCCTTCGCGCCTTCCTCCGGAGTCAGCTTGCGTGAAAATATGTTGTCATAGACAGCCTGCTGCTCGGTTCCCGTCTTCCGATCCAAACGGCTGAGACCCAGCGGAAGGTCCCCGAATATAACCCGCTTAATCGACTCCAGATCGTACGTGTCCTCCACGCCTTTGAACATAAGGGCAACGGCCTCATCGATCGGGAAGTCCTTGGATGCAGGCACTCGGCCGCCTGCCGCCATTGGGAGCATTCCGCCGTCCGCATACCACTTGATGAATTTCCAGGCCGCTTCCGGATTTTTGGTGCGAGGATTGATGGAAATGACGTCTCCCGTGCCGCCGGCATAAATATAATCGGCTTGATCCTTGTCCACCTTAGGAGCCGGAGCCGCCGCCACCTTGAACGTCCGCGGAAATTCCGTCAGATTGTTCGTCGTACGGAAAATCTGGTTCGTCGAGAACAGCATCGCCGCTTCTCCTTTGACAAACATTTGATCCAGGGCAGGCTTGGAGGTAATCTGCTCTGTGTGAGGCATCAAGCTCTTGTCCGTGAACATCATGTCCAAATACACCTGAAGCGTTTTAACCGTAAACGGATTATCGAATGCTGAGGTTCCGTCCGGGTTCGTCAACTGCAAGCTTTGCTTTCTCATGGAGCCGTTGATCGGCACATTGAAATAATAATCGCTTTGCGCCAGTCCCCAAACGTTGTCATCCTTCAGCTTGGCGGCATAATCTCTAAGCTCGTCCAGTCCCCATTCCGTCGGTACCGGCAGCCCCTTGGCGTCGAGCATATCCTTGTTCAACCAGACTAACGATGGACCTTTCGAAGTAGGAACCCCGTAGTACTTGTCGTCCGCTTTCCAGAAAGAGGCGCCTTCGCCCATCTTCTCATCCACGCTGTAATCGGAGAATGTGCTCAGATCAAGCGCATTCCCCGCTTTAATCCGTTTCTCGTATAAGCTGTAGTCGTAGTTGACGTACATGTCCACGGGCTGGCTGGACATCAATGCCGTATCCAGCTTCAGATTGCCGGCGTCGTCATTGACGAACCGCACGTATTCCAATTGAATATCCGGATTTTCCTTGTTCCAGTTGTCGACGACCTCCTGCGGGCCGTTTTCAGGCGGTACGCCTCCCCATAGGGTCAGCTTGACCGGGTCTGCGCTCCCCGTTGCGCTGGGCTCGACGCTTGAGGATGGCGCGGAGGATGGCGCGGCGGAAGACGCCGTTCCTCCATTGCCGTTATTTCCGTTCCCGCTGCAGCCGGCAAGCATCAGAGATACCGCTACAACCGATGCCAAGCCTGTGACCAACCGCTTTCCTTTTCTCATCTTTCTTGCAACCTCCCTAAGCTGGTGTTTGATTCATCCCAACTATATCAATTCGCTCATGGGCCTATAAGGGACGAAACTTGCAGGTTGACCGTACAAAACTTAGTCCTTTTTCTCTCGCCTGAAGGAGCTGGGAGTTTGTCCGACGAGTCGCTTAAACGTTTTGATGAAGTACGCGTCGTCGGTAAAGCCGGTCTGACTCGCGATCTCTTCTACGCTGAGCTTGGAATGCAGCAGCAGACGCTTGGCTTGTTCAATCCGAAGATTTCGCAAGTACGCGATGGGCGTCAGGCCGGTCTTTTTGCCGAATACAGTGCTCAAGTAGTCCACGTTAATGGCTACCAGTCTGGCCAGATCCGTAACCTTGATATTTTCCTTGTAATGCTCCGCCATATATTGAATCACCCGGTTCACCTCCGGATGGTCCGTATAGCTAATATCTTCTTCCCGTTTATGCCGAATAAGCTCTCGTATGGCTTGCAGCGCATGCGCAAGCAGCGATTCATGGCTTACAGCCGAATAGACTTCCGTCTCATCCTCCGTCTTCCGTCCGGCCAGCATCGTCAAAATGTGCAGCAGATGGGTCGCGCGTTTTTTTACTTCCACATGGGACAGGGACGAAGCTTTCATGCCCTCCCAGATTTGCGCTGCCGCCTCCGCGCATTTGGCTTCATTCAGTTCTTCAAAACTGCGGATCAGCTCAACCTCCAACTCCTCGATCGGTGTCACGCCTTCTCTCGCAGCCGGATAAGCCTCTTGGCCGTACCAATCGCCATTTAATCGGTTCACCGCTTGCAGCCAGTCATCGGGCAGACGAACCAAACTGTTGCCTTCCGCCGAATCTCCCTTCTTCCGAAACTTCCAGCAAAAGAAAGTCGTCTGACCCGCATCGTGAAAGGATTGGACAAGCAGATAGCCTTCCTGCCATATACCGGCCTGATCGAGACTAGCGGGAACGCCCCCGCTTAGCACAACGACAATATCCAGACTCAGATTGCGAAATTTCTCCATCGATGAGGTTAGTTCGGCCAAATTTGCCTGGACTGCCGCCCCTGTCCCTTGAATTCCCGCCCAGATGCGATGATAGAAAGGGTAGAGCGCCTCTCCCGCTCCTCTCAGTTCGGCTAGCAATTCCTCCTTGATCCTTCCCAGGCTTTCCAGCAGAACGTCATCGTTCAAAGACAGCTTTAGCAAATAGTTGGAAGCCCCATATTGCAAGGCGTCCCGCGCATAATCGAAATGATTCATGGCCGTCAGCATAATAAAACGGCTGCGTATTCCCGCCTTCCGCGTTTCCTTCAGCAGTTCAATTCCGTCCATTCCGGGCATGACAATATCGGCGATTACGACGTCGGGCTTCAACTCCAGAATCGCTGCCAACGCTTCCTCGCCGTTCCCCGCTTCTCCCGCAACGCAATACCCGTGGCTCTCCCAATCCAGAAGTTCCCGGATAGCTTCACGGACAAATCCTTCATCTTCCACCAATAAAATCGTCCACATGCCGGTCGTCTCCTTCCTGCGAATACGGCGCTGCAATCAGTAAAGGCAAGCGAATCCTTACCAGAGTCCCGCTCCCGTCCGAGATCAGTTCAACAGCTCCCTCCTGTTTAAAAAGCAGCTGCACCCTTTCCCTTAAATTACTCAGCCCGATCCCGTGCCCGCTGCGTCTTCCCGGCTTGCGGGCCGCTTCTTCCATACCGATGCCGTTATCCTCCACTTCCAGAATAAGCTCGTTTCCTTCCGCTCGCGCCCTGACCCATATGGTGCCGTGGCCTTCAACCCGGTTAAAGCCATGGACGATCGCGTTCTCTACCAGCGGCTGCAGGCTGAGCTTGGGAACAAGCGCATAACGTACCGCTTCCTCCGTCTCATAGACGATGGCGAATTGCTCGCGGAATCGAAACGCTTGAATGGATTCATAGGATCGCAGCAATTGAATCTCGTCTTTGAGCGGAATCAGCTCGATATCCGAATTCAGGCTCGCCTCCAGAATTAAGCCCAGCGAAGTGCAGATGCCCGAAATTTCCTCCTGTTTTTCTTTTCTGGCCATCCATTTGACCGTGTTCAAGGTGTTAAGCAGAAAATGCGGATTCATCTGATACAGCAGCATTTGAAAACGAACCAGCTGTTTTTGCCGTTCCTCCTGCTTCAGCTTGGCAATGAGCTCGACAACGTCGTCAATCATCCGATTGAAGCTTGCGCTGAGCGATTGAATCTCATCCGTTGCGCCTTTGTTGATCGATATTTTCACATTAAGCTTCTTGTCCGAAGCTTCCTCCATGCTCCGCTTCAAAACGGACAACGGCTGGGTCATGCGCGACGCCAGAAAGAAAGTCACCAACATGAAAGCGGTTACTACAAAAATTAGAAACATATAGATCATCAGCCTTAAACGCCGAACCTCCTGCTGCAGCTCGTTTAAGGGCATTTGGCTAACGACGTACCAGTCCAACTCTTCAATATAGCTGTAATTGACAAGAGACAGCGTCCGTTCATCCTTGTAGTGGCCGTTTTGCATTTGCGCTGAGATAATTCTTTTCATGCTGTCCAGACTGAAAGCGGCCTCCTTGTTCTGCAGCACCGTCTCTCCCCGTCCGGTGAAAATGGTCAGCCCCTGATTGGCCGGATTATCTTTTAACGTATTGTGAAACCATTCCTGCACATTGATGCTGATTCGCGCCAGCCCGTAATTGCCGCGCAGCTCGTCATTCAGCATCAGATATAAACTCAGCAGCTTGCTGCCCTGGCTGCTTCTGACATCGTTCGAATCGTCCGCTACCCAGCGGTAAGGGCGACTGCCGGCTTGCAGTTTCGTTTGCCATTCCTGTAATTCTTCCCATTCATTCGTTAACTGGTTATTGGGCGCATAGGAGGTGTATACGTTGCCGTTGCGGTCGATAAAACGAAAATACAGCTCCGTCTGGTGGAAAAAGAAGCTGTTATTGATGCCGAACATTTTGCTTTCTACGATTTTCTTTCGTTCAAGAGGATCATACTTGTCGGGATTGTGCATGATCTGAATCAGGCTTTCGTCCTGGCTCAGAATCGTATTCGATTTATAGGCAAAGGCCATCATATCCGTCAAGGAAATATACACCTGCTGCATGCGCTCGGACATGCGGTCGATCATATCGTTCTGCCGAGTCGTTTCGAAGTATTGGAACAGATAATAAATCGCGATGCACAAAGGCAGCATCAGAAGGGTAATATACGCGATAAAAAGTCTGTACTTCAACGTGTTCGGGAGCCAGCTTCGCCAGTTCTGCATCGTTCGGTCACTCCTCTATCGATCCAAGTATCTCAGACGTAACCTTCATTTTAGCACACTCCCAAACGTCGTCAGCAGGTCAAAAACTTGTAGATTTGCATAACAATTCTTAGAAGTCGGAAGTGCCCGATGAGCGATGCAACGCATAACAAATAGGCTTCTCGCCAAGTTCAATTCGAACTTGTGAGAAGCCTGGGAGGGCTGAATTGGGTCTATTCCCCCAATTGCGCGTACTCGTCGGGTTTGATCCCTTCGTAGCGGACGAAGGCCCGTTTGACTGCTCGATGGCGGGAGCGCTTACTGCATACAAAGCAGGCCCATCATATTCGGTATATGACGGGCCTGCTTTTATTTGCCGCTTTGCAATTGCAATTTTTCTAGAATCCCCCGCAAATGTTCGGCGCCGCTTGCAATCCTTTCTTCCATTTGCTCCAAATAAGGTATTGCTTCGTATGCCTCGACTGTCGGCAGCTCTCCGGAGGCAAGCTTTTGCTCTACCTCCCATGTCAGCTTGATAAATTGCCCGAATTCATAGGGCGTTAAGTTCGGATTGGGAGCAAACCAATCCCGCTCGAACACCGGAAATTCAAAAATCCACTTATGATCTTCAATCGACAAAGGCAAATCCGGGTTATATTCCCCCAGAATGGCAATGATGCTCGCAAAATCGACACTCCCTTGGCCGGGCGCTTTTCCTTGCCTGCTGACCCCGTTCGCCGAGAAGAAGACGATTCCGTCCTTGATATGGGTCAAGTGCGTATAGGGAGCAACCCGTCTAGCCGCCAGTACAGGGTCTTCCGCATTCACGAGCGTATTCCCGGTGTCGAGGCATACGCCGCATATATCCGCGCCGGCGGCTTCAACGACGTGCAATATATCGAAGGTAGAGTCGCCGTGATTCTCGATATTGATCCGACTGCCGCACTCCTCCAACACCGGTCTCAGACTTCGTACGAAATCGGAGCTTCTCGATAAATGAGTGTTCCACGGAACGGGGTGCTTGTATCGTTCGTCACTGTGGCTGATTACGCTCCTCAGCTCATGCCAGCCGGCTTTGGCGAAGATTTCAATATCACGAGCGATTGCGCTTCTCGTTTCCTCCTCCGATTGGCGGAACAGAAACGGGTTGCACGTATCTACGGAAACGTTGATATACATTCCGAGTGAATCGGCGTAATCCCTTAAGTGCAGAATTTCACCTACATCGCGCTTGCTGCTTAATCCGTCCATGCCGCCAAACTGCACGCCTTCCAATCCCCGTTTATTGGCATAATCGAGACACTGATAAGGATTCAGGTTCAATTCCCGGAGCGTAAAGCTGTCGATTCCTATCCTCAAGGCCAGTCCTCCTTTAGTCGTCCGCCTACCGCTCTCAACGTACCGGTTGCAGGGGGAGGCTGACTACCGCCCTCGTTTCCTCGGCCCGATAAGCGGCTTCCGCCACTTCTACCGTTTTACGGCTGTCCGTCCCGTCGGTCAAGATTTCCGCCTGTTCGCCTCTCAGGCTTTTCACCCATTGCTCGATGCAGCGCTGATGGCCTGTCATTTCTTTCTTGACGTCCACCTTGACGAAGCTTCCTTCGCCCTTCATGTCATAGTGAAACTGCTTGGAGGATCCGTCATGAATTTTGACGTATGTGCCCTTGCCGCTCATATAATAAGCTTCGCCTTTCGTGCCGGTGACATGATTGAATTCGTACCATAATCCGTCCGGTGCG
Source organism: Cohnella phaseoli (assembly GCF_003386235.1). Classification (GTDB taxonomy): domain Bacteria; phylum Bacillota; class Bacilli; order Paenibacillales; family Paenibacillaceae; genus Cohnella; species Cohnella phaseoli. Next base: position 151,772 of record NZ_QRDZ01000005.1, on the reverse strand, counting down.
TGATGCGATTGCGTATACCAGTTAATGGAGAGCATAGCTAACGCTCCCGATCGCATTTTGGCCAATACGGCTCCGATGCTTTCCCCCTCCATGCGATCCGGCTCCGTCTTCGTCATGCAAGTCACCTGATCCACTTCGCCTTCATACCATCTGAGCGAATCGATCTGATGGGTGAGACAGCTCATGATGGCACCTCCGCCAAGCATTTCCTTCGACCGCACCCAACTTCGCTCGGGGAAAACGACGTTCTGATTGTGCTCCAACTTCCAGAACAAAATATCGCCCAGTTCGCCGGAATCGACCACCTGCTTAAGCGCCTGCCAATCGGAATCGTAGCGTCGGTCATGGCAGACGGTAAGCGATACGCCGGCTTTCTCGCAAGCCTGGATCATTAGATCGCACTCCTCCACATTGCGGGCCATCACCTTCTCGGTGAGCACATGCTTGCCTGCTTCCGCTGCCGCAATTGCCGCAGGCGCGTGCAAATAATGCGGAAGAAGAATATCAACTGCAGCCACCTTTTTGTCGGCCAAAATCTCGGTATAATCTCCTACAATGGCAACGTCCTCGCCCAGCAGTCTTCGGATCTCGCTGTGGCGGCTTGCGTCAGTCTCGGCCACAACGACTTCGCAAATATCCGCCAGGCGCGTATAGCCTGGGGCATGCGCAGTGAGAATGCCCCCTCCGCCCAGAATACCGATCTTCAGTTTAGCGCCCATTTCCGGTTCAGCTCCCTCATGATTTCTATCACGGGAACATTATCTCACCGGGTAATAGAAGGTAGAAATAACAAATCGTCTGATATTATACACGCTTTGTTCGAAGCCTGTTTCATGTCGTTTGATTCGGTTGCGCATTGCACTATAATAAATGTATTACTCCAAGAAGGCGGATGAAGTATGACTGATCCCCAGTTTCTAGTCACGGTACTGAATTCGCTTAATTTCACTTATTTGAAGGGCAATACCACGCGATTTGAAGTGAAGAACTCTCATAGTTTCGATCAGCCATTCACGCTTATTTCCCAAATTATGGACGGCCCGCTGCTGCTTCACCTCGGGAATGCGAGCTATAAGGTAGAGCCCGGGCAGGGATTGATTATCCCGCCGAATATCAAATATAAAATCGACATGCTTGAGCCTCAATTCGTTACGCATTGGCTGAATCTGGACATCACTCTTTTTGACCATTTTCAACTGTTCGACTTTATCGAGGCTCCTTATGTCACCTCTCCAGACGTTGGAAACAAAATCGGCCGGCTTCAATCCGAAATAACCGCCTTGATGAACGCCGAGCCGATCGACGCCAGCACATCCTTGTACCAGATGGCGCAGGTCAAGCAGCGAATGTTCGCTCTGCTGGGAATTGTTCTCTCCGTCTCCCGGTACAAAATCGGCAGCTTCGAGGATACAAGGAAGTTCCAACGGTTTCAGCCCGTGTTCGATTACGTGGAGCAGCATCTTGCCGAGAAAATAAAGGTGACTCAACTGGCCGAGCTGATGTACTTGTCCACCTCCCACTTCCACAAAGAGTTCAAACAAGCTTTCCAAGTTTCTCCGCTGCAGTATATCCAAGCGCAGAGGTTGAAGAAGTCGCAATATTTGCTGGCTACGACGGATTTGACGATGGGGGAAATCGCCAATCGGATCGGCTACGACCATGCGTATCCGTTCATCCGATTTTTTAAATCGATGTACGGCAGCAGTCCCGGCAAATACAAAAAAGCGCTGCACCGACTATAGTTCAATGAAAAATAAAACAACAAAGCAGCTGCCTAGTAAACTTCACAGCTGCTTTGTTGTTAATTCAGAGATTAACTCGTAAATGCGATTTGGCTGCCGCCTTTTACTTCAACAATTTGATTGTCGACTTGAAGCCATACGGATAACGCGGAGGGATTATACACGAATTGACATGAAGCTGAGAATTTGAGATCTTGAAATGCTTTTAGATAATCCACGATCTCTATATTAGTCGCATACCAGATCTCTCTCCTGTTCCCAACAAACTCGCAAAAGCTTTCTATCAAGGGCCAATTCTGATCCTGATCGAACTCATAGCTGTGCCCCCATACGTACATCATGTACAAATATTGCGTTTTATTCAAATTTACGAAGGTTTCCGCTACATTCATTAAGTCCGCTTTATGATGGCATGTAGGATCCCACTCCAACAAATCGTCAGGCATCGCGAATTGCCCCGTGCTATGCACTGTTCTTGCGTACTCGACTCCCAAATAAGGCAATTTCTCTTTTATTATCTTGTTGTAAGAACCGTTAGGATAGGACATGCCTCTTACTGTATAGCCGACCACATGCTCCAATCTCTTCCTGTCTTCGAAGATTTCTTCTATGATTTGTTCCTTCGGACACCTTGCAATCGTAGGATGCGTCAACGTGTGAGCGGATACCTCATGTCCACGATACAGCGCTGCAGCCTCCTTCTCCGATATACGGTCATCTGAACCAAACATCCCCGAGTTAAGATGGAACGTTCCTTTAATTCCATACTTATTGAAAATCTCCACTAGCCTAATATCAGCGGTTTTGCCATCATCATAGCTCATTGTCAAAACTTTATGCTTTCCCTGAGGAAAAGCCATCATGACTTTGGGCACTTTCCAAGCCCTCCCCTTCATTTTACTTCACTATCACAATGATCTTCTCACTAACCGTCGCTCCGGCATAATTAAGAAGCTCGCATTGATACTCATACGTACCTTTAGGTTTGCCGCTGATCGCCGTTGTGACCGACTGGGCGCTTGGCGATCGATCGGTAAGCAGTTGTGTATCAATGAGCATGCCGTTTTCATACAGGCGATACTCCGTACCGTTAGTGCCCCACCACATATTCATGCTGATCTTGAAGCTTCCGCCACCGTTCCAGTTATCGTGGGAAAGGACCGGAACAGCCGGTGCTGCTTGCGTGACGATTACTGTATGAATATCGCTTCTTGTCGTACCCGATGCGTTGGAGAGTTCAGCATAATAGACGTAGGTGCCATTATTCCGGTTTGTAACAGCTGTCACAGCGCTTTGGGCATTCGGAGAATGGGCCGTCAGGGTTTGGGTATCGATCAGCACGTCATTCTCGTAAAGCTTATACGTGCTGGCGTTATTTCCCCACCACATATTCATGGTCACCGAATATTTCCCGCCCTTGATTCCCGTGCCATATCCATTATCATCCGACAAAACCGCTTTTCCGGGAGCATCCGCAGCATTCGAGTTCGACGAAGGCTTCACCGTAACGGTCCCGCTCCCCTCGCTGCTAAGGAAATACGTCGCATCATTCTGGTTGAACGAGACTTGAACCGGGTAAACCCGATCCTGATCCGCGTTCGCTTCCAAATCGATGGTATAGTTCAGAACCGCTGCCCCGTTCACATCGGTAACGGCCGTTCCGACCGTATTCCCGTATACGGCGAAGGAGACCGTTTCCCCCGCAATTTGTTGACCGTTCTTATTCTGCAGCGTTGCCTTGAGCTCAATTGTATCGTTCAGCTTCCCTTCCGCGCTTGAGGCTGCCAGTGCCGTGCTATGGTAGAGTTTGAAAGGAACCGTCTGCTCGACCCTATTCCCGGCCTGATCGGCAGCTTCCACGAACAACGTATGACTCCCTTGGCGGGTTATAGGCGTGCCGGATGCCCAGATTTCCTCATCCAAAAGCGTGCGAACGGTTTGCAGATCGCCGTCTGCATCTTCGGCATGCACAACCGGAATCACCTGATCCGTGTAGCTCTCTCCAGCCGCGACCCCTTCGATGGTTATAACGGGAGGAGACGAATCTTGGATGATCTGAACGGTTCTGAATTTCTTGGTGTCTTTCGTTTGGCCAATGCCGGAGCCCCACTCGATATACCCTTTGCGACCGGCACCGTCATTATCATTAACGAGCAGCGAGAAGCTGAAGACACTATTCGTTGCCGGTTTAATCGGTGCAAGCTCAGACCATGGAAGCGCAAGCTCATAGACCGTGATCTTCTGATCCTCGTCTCGCGAAATCTGTAAGGTACCGTTCGTCACAGGTCCCTGGTTGCTGCCGTCAGGCGTAAACCAACGATAGATTTGCGGACCCAGCGGCGTTTGAGCTATCCCATATTCATACCATCCCAAATTCTCGCCGGGGATACCTGCCATCGCCGCAAACTGGAGGCTATCATTTTTCCAGATCTCCGTTCCGCTTGCGGGAGTGAAATGAATATCATCTCTGATCTTTGCAGTCAGATAGAACTGATCCCGATCCCAATTTAACCATACGCTGCCGTCCAAATCCGATGGGCCCGCATAGTTTTGCATTTTTATCGTACCTTGCGACAAAAGGGCCAGCGGCGGAGACGCTACGATAGCAGGGTCAGCCAAGCCGTCAATTTGTACCGTTCCGGGTAAGATCGGATTAAAATCCAACTTCCCTACGTAATTGAAAGATGATTTTCCGTCAAATTGGACGGTTACTTGCGCTTGGTTGCTGACTCCGTAATCAAAGCCGCTTAATGGAATATCGAACGTTTTGGCGGTGTCCGGGGGAATCACATAGGTCAAATCCTGCGTACCTGATTGGTTCCCGAACTGCCAATCGGCTTGCTTGACCGCTAGCCCTTGCTGCTTGGAATAATTCTGAATTTGTATTTTCAATGTCTCCGCCTGCGTATTCACATCTGTAATAACTGGAATGACTTTGACCCGGTAAGAAGGGAGTGTCTGAATGGCCTGCTTCAGTCTTCCGATTCGATTCCCGTTTGCTGTCAAATCGCCGGTTACGTAGCGAATGCCTTCCTGGCTCAATCCCGGCAATGCAATCGGCTGTGAGGCGGCCTCACCTGCTCCCGCGTTCAAAGAATAGGTCGAGCCTTCCACCGTGAATGAAGCGGAGAGAGGCGATGCGGATGTATTATTGGCTTCCACCGTCAGCGCAACGGGCTCGGCGGTAACCGCCTCTGCCCCCTTGAGGGCGAACGTCGAATCGAGCGCAATGCCATAGATGTCGCTTTGGATGTAGACGGGCTCCGAAGTTAGCGTCATGTACACCTTGCCGTTAAGCGGCGTGAAAGTTTCCGTGTTCCCCATAATATCCGTGATTTGAATAGGCGCATTCGTTTGAATCGCTGCCTGCACGGGGGTATTGGCCCAGACGACTCTTAGCTTCCGGCCGTCTTTATCGAACCTGTAGCTGTAAATATCCGCATCGTATATTTCCCGTTCTACGAATGAGGCGCCTATCAATTCTCGGGTCATCGCCCCATAAGCCGCGTAAGCAGGCTTCGGCGAGAACTGGCCTTTAGGGTCGTTCTGGTGCCGAATGAGTCCGAAATTATTCTCGCCGTAATCGGCTTGCATCCCGTCGTTCATTAAATCGTACCAGAATACTTTTTCGGCGCCGGCTCCCAATGCTTGCACATAAGCGCGCACCAAATAATCCGTTTGCGTTTTTTCCTCCACTCCCGCGGTGCCGGTCGGCCAGCCGACCTCCGTAATCCAAACCGGCTTGTCTTGTCCCTGATTATATTTCCGGATCAAGCTCTGCGCATCGAGCACGGCTTGAAGCATGCCGTCCGGCGATCGATTGTACGGATGGATAGAAACGACGTCCATGTATTGCAGCCCGCCGAGCCGGAATACCTCCTCCATCCAGGGAATGTCTACGTTCGACGCCATGCCGACAACCGTGACGTCGGGCCTGGCGGCTTTCACCGTCTCAAAGGTCTTCTTCAGCAGCTTGAAATAATAGTCGGGACGAGAATCGGCGGGACCGTTCCCTCTGTCTCCGAAGCCGCCGTTGAACTCATTGTACACTTCTACCCATTCCATCTGGCTACCGTATAGATCCAAGAGAGCCTTACCGTAATTTGCAAACCCTTCGCGACCTTCATCCGTATAGGGGGTACTATCCTGATCGTAAAACGGATTGGTGAAGTCGAGCGTGATGAACGGTTTCAGGCCGTCTTGCTGTGTGCTTCGCATAAAGGCATCGCGGTTCGCGGGTTTGCGGTATTTGCCTTTTTCATATTCGACATCCACCCAGGTGATTTCGTCCCGAAAGTTTTTGGCTCCCGCACGCTTAAGCAGCGTACTCAATTCGGGGGTCCACCCGGTATCCGTTTTTGCAAGGTGGGTAGAAACCCCGAACGAATTATCGGCCGTCGCGGTGGGATCGTCTGTGGACAGGCGGGCGAAGGAAACGTCCGTCCCCTTGAGCGTTTGGCCGTCTTTCTCTGCGGTGAGCGCCAGCCTGAAGTAGCCGAGCTGCTGAAGAGGAATGGACAAATTCAGCTGCCCGCCCTGCACAGTCTCCCTGCCCGCCAATACTTGATGATCCAAATGGTCGTATACGCTCCAGCTGACCGTATCTCCTCTTGTCGCAAGAGGGAATGCTGCGGACTCGTTTGCCAGAAATACATTGCCCATCCGGGACTGCTGAACGTCCAAATCCGGCACGGAAGCCGTCGCCACGATATTGTCGAAGCGGATATCTCCGCTTGTTTTGCCCCCAATCAACCCGGACCTTTCCACCAAGAGGCCGATTGCCTGGGCAGGCCCATGCCATATCCCGTCGTTCGCCCCGTTGTAATGCAGATAGCCTGTGCCGGCGTTAAAGGTCCACACTTCGATTTTTTGCCAATTGGAGGTTGGCGCCAAGGCGAGTTTTTGCTGATGCACCTGTCCGGTCGAATCCCTGATGAGCAGCAAAACCGTAGAATAGTCGGCCGTCTTGACCCAGAATGCGAGCCTCTTCAGGTCCATAGGCGTAGAGAAGCTTCGTCCGAGCGAAACATTCAGCCCGCCGGCGCTGAAATTTCCGCTCACTTTGCCTGAATAAGCCCCCGATTTGGCCTCTGCCGTATCCCTTATATATTCACCCTTGGCTCCGCCTTGCGAGGCCAGCGTCCAGATATCGAAGCCGTTCTCGAAAGTACCGATTGCGTTATCCCAAACGGTCATCTGTGGAGGAGCCGTTGCCGACACGTCGTCGATCCACGCGTCTCCGCTCGTTTTGCCACCGATTAAGTTGGACTTCTCCAGCAAAAAGGAGATTCCAATAGCGGGACCGTGCCATTTGCCGTCATTGGCGCCGCCAAAATGCAAATAGTTCGTGCCGATGTTAAACGTACTGATCTCGATCTTCTGCCAATTGGCACTCGCCAAAGCGATCTTCCGCTGATGCACCTGTCCAGTTGAATCAATCAACCTAAGCGTGACCCCAGAGGCGTCGGCCGACTTGAGCCAAAACTCCAGCTTCTGCATATCCAAGGGCAGAAACATTTTACCGACGGACACATATTTGCCGCCCGCGCCAAAATCGCCGTGCAGCTTCCCCGAATAGGTTCCTGATCTTGGAGCCGACGCATCCCGTTCATACGCGCCTTGTGCCCCCGGAAACTCGGTCCCCGCACCGAAACTCCAAACCTCTTCCTCGCTTTCGAAATTACCGATCGTTACGTTTTCGTTTTGCAATGCTTCAGCCGCGTGAACCGTTGTCGCCTTTCCTCCCGACAGAAGTCCGTTCATAGACGAGAAGGACAATAGCAGAACCAGCACCAAGCTAACCAACCGCTTTTTCGTTTTCAAAATTCATCCACTCCCTCATTTAATAAATGAAAGCGTTCTCGATAAATTCTTTTGCCGTTCCGCGCCCAATCAGCTTTCGTCATTTCTTCGCTCATTTGAAGCGCATCAACGTTTTACCGGTTTGCTAACGTGCTCATCATAATCGAAATATTTACCTTCCAACAATCCGCTTAACGTATTCGTTACGATAATCTCTACAGTGTTTGTGCCAACGCGCAGCCATTCCGTATTCCCCGTCCAACGATAAGGCAACCAAGTTCGGACGCCCAGGGATTGCCCGTTCACCCTTATTTCTGCACAGTCATGAAAATGAGCGTCCCAGCCGCTAAAGATCAACTCAAAGCTCGATTCTTCCGGCAATGTCGACAGCTCAAACGTTCGTTTAAAGGATAAATCGCCGGCGTAATAAGGAAAACCTTTGCAGGGGCCGCCCCGTACAGGCTGCATGGATATCGAAGCAGGACCGAGAACAGGCCGCTGCTTATCGTCAAACAACACTTGGAAGGGCCCGGTTATATACAAGGCGTCGACCAGACCGTCTCCGTCTTGACGGATTTCGACTTCGACTTCAAGCAAATTGACGCCTGCTTGCAGATAATCGTTGATCTCATGGGAGATGTTTCTGTGATCATAAAGAAAATTCAGTTGGAAATCGCCCACATTCAGCAAATGCCCGTTCACTCTAATCGCAGCTTTGCCGGAAATTGCGCCTAGATCCATTAACAATTCACTGTTCTCCAGCAATTCTTCAACGATAAACTCGGTCTCGTAATGAGCCAACAGCGGGTAGTTCATGCACAGCTTCATCGGTGTGCCGAAGGTTTGCCGCAGGGTAACCGGCAAAGCGCCAACTTCTGACAAATCCGCGCATTGATCGATGAAGGTTTTTGCCTGCACAAGCGTTCCTTCCGTAAATGCTTTATTCGCCCCCTCCTTGCTGCTCATCGTCATCCTGAAGGTGTCAAACCGAACTGCATTAGAAGACAAAGGACACAGCTCCCACAGCGCTGACGCATCCATATTCAACTTATAATGGTCCACCTCCCCCTTGTCGTCTACCGGCAGAGCATCAAGCAATTCGCTGCGGGTAATCTCAATCAGCCTGGCACTGTAAGGCTCCATCTGCAAATCTATGCGGCATACATTTTCGAAGGAATCCCGATACATAAGATCGACAACATCGCCATCATCGAGAGACAGCTCTCGAAAAACGAATGGGTAATCTTCTCCTCCCCCCCATAATCGCGGATTCACCTGAAGCTGGACATCCCGAAGCGATTCTTCCTGGTTGCTTATGAAAACTAGAACCTTGTCCGCGGAAATACGTCTCGCCTGCATAAGCAGTCCCCATTCGCCACAAACAGGCAGCAATCGAACGAGTAACGGTTCAAGCTTATGTAGCTGTGCCGAGAACATCTCCATAACTTGTTCCAGCGCATCCTCCGCATAAAAAGGCAAATGATAGGCAGCACCATCCCCCTTGAACCAACTAAGCGGATCGTCCCGCCGCGGACTCCAAAATTTCGCTTCCCAGCTCCCCGGTACACCGAAGGCATGCTCGATCCCGGAACGATCAGCACCCTGATCTTCAATGGATTCATAAGGAAGCAGCCCCATGCTGATTACGGCTCCCCCTTGCTCCGCAAATTGCTTCAATTTCTCCCATGCGTTGTTTTCCAGGTTTGTCATCGGAGGCAGCACGAGCAGCGAATAGCATGCTTTACCCAGCTTGATTTTGCCGCACTCGACTTCCGCTTGCGCAAGCAATTCCGGATCCAGATGATCGAAATCTCTGCCATCCTTCGTCATCCGGTTGCAGATGCTCATCCACCAATGCTTTAAATGCTCCAACTGCGCTTTTTCCTCAGCAAGCTCGCCGCTATAAGAGAACCCGTTAAACGGATTGCCCAATCGCGTCCATAACGAGGTCACCGGCTCCAAAACCGCAGCCGAAATAACAGCTTCTCCGCTGCTCATCACATAGCTAATGCGGCCTACATAATCGCTAAGCTTGCGGTAATGCTTCCAATACGGGTTTTGCAAAAACTGTGAGGGCGGCGCATCATGCTGGACAAGCCCGTCTATCGTATAGAAAAAAGCGTGGAAATTGAACATGTTCGTTCCTTGCGCAGCCATGCGGTCAATCATCCAGCGAGCATCCTGTAAGGTCATCGACCAGCCCACGCTGTGAAAGCATTCAATCAAATTCCGATCCCGATTCAACTGTCTGGCCAAAGAACTGATCATTTTGGCATTGCTGCGAAAGTTATCCGCTTGCGCATTCAAAATCCAGTCCAGTGAACGACCAAGCTTCTCATGAGCGCTGTCGCCTGCCGGAATATGACTGAATAATTGAGTTGTATGCCGAACAGACGGTACTTCAGATACATATTGCAGCCCGTACCGCTCGCACCAATCATGAACCTGCTGATGATAAGATTCCCGCAGCAGCAGATGAACGGACTGATAGTAATCGTACCTGATCTTGACTCCTTCATTTGTATTAGGGTTAATCAGCGCATCCAGATGCTCCAACAAATCATATCCGCAGCGTTCCTTAAAATAGGCCGGCAGTTGGGGAGACCACGGAATATCGCCTAACAATCCGATTTCATCTGTAAACATCCCTTTTATTGTCGTCCCCAAGTATTCGCCCAAGTAAGCAACATATTTGTCATGAGTCAAACGAATAAAGGTTGCCATTGCTTCCTTGTTGCACGGGTCTACGAATGTTCCATAATATTTGAAATCATCCAATTCCTTTTCCTGTACGATTAACACCTCCCATTCTCCAGGAGGAACCTGCCAATCCAGCTTTTGAATCGTTCGATAAGTAAAAAAACGTTTTTGATTATAGGCCGTCAACCCGGCTTTTTGAAAAATCTGATCGGCCTGATAGTTTCCAATAAAAGAACGAATAGACATCGCCTGGTTCCATTGCGGCGTACCATCGGCTGTCACCGGCGCGGCTTTGGCATATAGAATTCGCGCCCAAGGCAGCTCCAACGACAGACGTTCGCCTCCTATAGCTCGATATGACGTGCGGGCTAATGTATAGTGCTTAGCCTCAGGATGCTCCAAAATCACTTCCCCGCCGGCAATGCCGCTTGGATACGGATACTCATCATATAACCAAACATGCATTCCGCATTCTTTAGCTGCCTCTACGGCAACTCGCACTTTTTGGAACCACGAATCCGATAAATAGGGAATTTTAAGCCCCTGTCTCGCACAAATGAAAAATCCGCCTAAGCCTTGCCTTGCCATTTCGTGGATTTGGTAGATGAGCTGCTCGTCCTCCAGTTCCCCGTTCCAAAACCAAAAAGGGTGGATGCGGTCATCCGCTGCAGGATTTTTGAATCTTTCCCTATCGAATAACATGGTGGTGCCCCCCTTGTTAATTGAAACCGACATTATCACGGATCGTGATATTCCGAGTCGTCGCCGGATCCCATGCGATCCCGCACTCTTGGCCGGCGATTGTGGACAAGCACTTATTGCCCGAAATTTCCACGCCGCTGGCATGAAGGAGATAAATCGTACCGCTATACTGTTCGCCGTAAACGGGCTTCTCCTGCTGGCTGGAGCCGTATGTAGGCGAATCCAGCGGGATCTGATTGGCGTTGACGATCGCGTTCCCGACAACCTGAACGTTCCGACAGGAAGACAAAAACATCGCCATTCGGGGACAATTCACGAATGTATTTCCTTCGATCCGGATGTTCTCAAAAATGGGATACGCGGTCCTTCCTCCGGGTAGATAGACTCCCATGTACAATACGGCCATCTGCCAGGCGTTCAGGTCGCAATTCCGGAACTGGTTGTTGCGGATCGTGACGTTGCGGACGCCGGTTCCCTCCGACCAACGGACCTCGCATCCCGTTTCGATCTGAATCGCGGCTCCCTGTATGTTGTCGAACACGTTATGTTCAACGATGCCGTCGGAACCGTGAATAAGCAGTCCGCGGGCCCGGTTGTTCGCGAAGCGGTTATTTCGGATGATAAAATGACGTGTAGCAAACCGCGTGTTAAACAGAATCGTATCTTCGACCAGCCCTTCCGGCAGTCTATCTTTGAACGTCAATTCGCAATTGCGAAGGCTCTCGTCGTAGCAGACTGCCATGAGCTCGGATTGGAAGCCCATCGGCGATAAGTCCGGATGACGAAGCTCAACCGTATCCCCCGTTTCGAACAAGACGGAGTCCTTGCTCACGCGGAACGCGATTAAGGAATTATCGTTGATTCGTTGCACGCCCATCGACGTATTGTCATGGATATTGATGCAATCGTCCCCGGCATAACCGAAATCGCAATTCTCGATGATGATAAACCCTTGCGAATTTCTGATATGGAAGCAATCGGCCGTTGTAGAGATTGCGCGATCCGTACCTGGCCGAACCGTAATTTTGGAATTCAGAACGTGCAAGTGACTAAGATTCCCGTTACCCACGATCCCGCTGCCCGGGCAAGAATATAACGTGACATCGTTTATCGTCGTATGCCGACTATCTTCAAGCATTAGGGCAACCGTATCGTATTCGTAGTGCCGTAAATGATAGACCTGCCCCGTCTTCAGCCTCTTCGCCGTCCAGGCAGGGTCCATTGCGTAGAAGCGCATCGTCGACGATCCGACTTTCTCCATACCTAGAATGACGTTCGAAAGTTCCCTCACCATCGTCTCCATCCGGGCATCGGTTTCTCCATTTTCTTTCGTTGGAGGCAGCTCTTTCCTATAAGGGCGGAATTCGATCCCCCCCTGGCTTCCCGGCGTGTAGCGAAGGGGGTCGAACGGACCGACAATTCGGATTGGCCATTGCTCCGGGATGTTCTCGTACGACGGAAAAGACATCTCGAACCAAGCGCCTCGGGAATCAAGAGCAGTGACCACACCTACGCTGGACAGCGGCGCGACATCCCAATTCCAATCCAGAATCAGGTCGGTAATATGAATGCGCCGGCCGTTCCGGATGCGGAGATAAGACTTGGGTCGGCCGAACAGCAGCTCCGATCCGTTTCCTTCGATCGTGAAGTCTTCGAATCCGTCCAAATCGAGATACGCACCCGTCTGCGGATCATTATGAAAGTAGTAGGTGCCTTGGGGAATCACGAGATGGGAGGCGCCGCACTGCCGACAGAATTCGATCGCCTTCCGGAACGGTTCTCCGTTGCAGGCTCCCCTGTCCGCGATAGCGCCGAAGTCGCAAACATTGACTTTAAGCGCGAGCTGCGCGGACGGTCGTTCAATTGCGAAATGCTTCACCTGTCTCACCCTTTCACACCGGAAGCCGCAAAGCTCTGTTTTAATTGCTTCGAGCTGAAGGCCGTCAGAAGAATGACCGGAATAATCATAATGACGGAAAGCCCCATGATGAAGTTCTGCTTCGTACTGCCGTTCGACGACAAATTATATAGAGCCACGTTAAGCGTCCAAAGGTTCTGCTTTTCCGTCACCATCCATGCCCAGAAGAAGTCGTTCCAGTTGCCGATGAACGTTTGCAGAACAATCAGCGACAGGATCGGCTTCGAGAGGGGCATACAGATCTTGGCGTAAAGGTACAGGTTCGAGGCGCCATCCATGCGGGCCGCTTCGAAATAATCGCCCGGAATCCGGTCGAAGAAGCCCTTGAACAAGTACACGAAGAAGCCGAAAGGATATAGAAAAGGAAGCAAAAGCGCCGCATAATTGTTATAAAAGCCCATTTCCTTGTACATGACCAGTTGAGGAAGCATAATAGAAGCAAATGGAATCCTCATTGCGCCAAGGAAGTAGAGAAGAACCGCGTTCCCGGCTTTGCGGCCGATTAGGCGCGAGATGACGAATGCGGTCAGCGAGCATAGCACGGCCTGCGTCAGAATTGCCCACCCGATGACGAGCAAGGTGTTGAACCAGAACGCCATGAAGCTGTACCGGGCGATGATGTGGTTATTCGCGTAAACGTAAGAAGGAAGCTGGAAGTAGTAGCGGTAGCTTTCGAGAAGCAGGGCGTTCTTGGTTGTCACGTCGCTCCCGACGTACGCTCCTTCGGTTTTATAGGTATCGGCGAACATGGACAATAACCGGGAATCATATTTGCTACCCGATTTCGGCAGATCGGGATTTCTACTTAGGCCTGCCGGATCGAATTCGTACCCGATCGCTTCGTTTGCCTTCACGTAACGGTCGCCATACAGGAGAACCTCTTTTTTGACAGCAGAGCCCTGGTATACGCCGAAATCGCGCTGAAGCTCCAATTTCATCTTGTGGGCACGAGAGTAAAACACCGTCTTCCCGTCCCGGACGCCGTAAGTTTTGATCTCGAACAGAGAATCCCTCGGGTACTCGGAGAGGGTGGAAAACATCGCGAGTATGTTGTCCCGTTTCATCTTATCCAGCAATTGCTCTTCACCGACCGTCCCTAGCCCCGAATAGTCGAGGACGATGGACAAGCTACGGGCCGCTTCCGGCATCACTTTGGGAGGTACGTCATAGATTTTGACATTGTCCTTGGCGGAATTGCTGACGGTATAGAAAAACGGATACATGAGCAGTAAGGCAAACAGCGCCGTGAATATGTAAGCGGTAATTTTCAGCGTCCGGTCGGACGCCGAAAGCTTTAACCTGCCGGATTTCCTAAACATTTTGTGTGTACCCCTTCCTAATCCCGTCTCGATCGGTCCATTTTCATTTGAATGGCAGACATCATAGCGATCACGAAGAGCAAGACGATCGAAGCCGCCGAGCCTCGTCCATAGTTAAAATCCTGTTGAAACGTATTGTAGATATAAATCCCCATCGTCGTGGAAGCGCCGCCCGGACCGCCTGAAGTATACATATACGGGGTATCCAGCAATTGCATGGTCATGATTACGGCCATCACCAACTGAATGAAAATGAGAAAGCGGATATTCGGCAGAATAATATAGCGGCTTCGCTTCCAACCCACACAGCCATCGAGCTGCGACGATTCGACGATGTCCGACGAAATGCCCTGGATGGCCGAAAGATACAGCAGCACGGACAGACCGCCGCCCAGAACGCCCGGGAAGATGATACAGAACTTTGTGAATGAGGGGTCGCTTAGCCACGCTTGCGGCTGGCCCCCGAAGAAGAGGAGGATTCGGTTCGCCACTCCGTAATCCGGATGCCAGATCCATTTCCAGATGACCATGTTGACGGCTGACGGAATGAGGGCCGGAACAATGTACAAAGTCGTGAACACATGGCGCCACCGGATCAATTCGTTAAGAAATAACGCTTGAAGGATCGGAATAAGAAAAGTCATGATTAAGGTAAGGAATAGAAAAACGAACGTATTGTTCCACGCATCCCAGTAATATTGAGTGGAGAACATGCGAGCGTAGTTGTCGAATCCGACGAATGGACCGGGTGCGTGGATCGGATCGTAATCGAACAAGGACATATAGAAAGCTTTCAAGATCAAATAATATTTGAGCCATGCCGTCAGCAGGATCGGTGGAGCGAGCAGCAGCCAGGGCGCCAGCTTTCTTCTTAGGCTATATCCGCCGGCGTTCATGCCTGCATGCAACAATCGATTCATGAAATACCCTCCATTGCGTTCTGTGTATCCAAAGACTATCAGGTTCGAATAGGAGGATAAACCGTACGATCTTGACATTGTGGGGATACAAATTCAACTTTTTAAACCGCTTACAAATCTGAGGGTGTCGGAACTTTCCCTGAGGTAAGCGCTATCAATTGTTGAAATTGTAGACCTACACCCTTGATTTTGTGACCAACGCGCAACTCGAGATTCCGATATAATTCAAATCGAACATCACAACTTCGGTATGGATGCTCAAATAACGAGGAGGTCTATCGAAATGACAAAAAGAAAAGCGGTAAGCGTCATGCTGGCAGCCATGCTAGCAATCTCTGTAATCAGCGGCTGCGGGGGAAGCAAATCTAATAACGCCGCGAAAGAAAGCAGTTCCCCCAGCGGCTCGCCTTCAACTTCCCCCTCTCCCTCATCCGCCAAGAAGGATCCCGTAACGCTTACCCTCTGGGTAACCAGTCGGGAGAAGGACGACATTGGGGAACAGTTGGAAAAAGAATTTCTGGATAAAAACCCTCATATTACTTTGAACAAAGTCGTGAAGGAAGGCGACGCAGGCAACGTATTTTATCAGGCCGTCGCCGCAGGCAACGCACCGGATTTGGTAGATGTCTCGTTCACCATGATGAACAAGTATATGAAAGCGGGCATTCTTGAGCCCCTTAACCCCTATCTCGACCAGTGGGACGAATGGAGCAACTACACCCAAGAGTACGTAGACATGTTCACGAAGGACGGCAACGTTTTAGGCTTGCCGTATTCCGTAGCGCCTATGCTGTTCGGCTATAACAAAGCGCTTTTTGCCAAAGCGGGCATTACGGACCTGCCCAAAACGTGGGAAGACGCGATCGAGATCGCCAAGAAAATCAATGATCCCACCAGCCAGGTTGCCGGATACGCCACATTGTCCGCAGAATGGACGGAATGGTTTTTCCAATATTACGCCTGGCAAGCCGGCGGCGACCTGACGAAGATGAATCCCGACGGGACAATCGAATTGACGTTCACCGATCCTGCCGTCATTCAAGCAGCCGAATTCTACAAGAAATTGCGTTCCGCGAAAGTCATGCAGTCGGATTTGACGCTAAAGTTCAATGATTTAATAGAGAAATTCGCACAAGGTAAAATCGGGATGATGCCGTTCGCAGGCGATTGGGTAACTAAAGCGGTTTCCCTCGGCATGAAACCGGAAGACATCGGACTTATGCTGCCGCCTGCAGGTCCGTCCGGCTCTCGGGCAACAGCCATCGCCGGATCAGCATCCGTAATTAACGCCAAAACCTCGCAAGAGAAAAAGGATGCCGCCTGGGAATACATCAAGTTCTATAATTCCAAACAAGTTAAAACGAGAATTTTAGAGGATAAGGCCAGTAAGGGCGGGGGAAATCCTGTCGTGTCCGTCCGCGGCGACATCAAAATCACCGATTACTTCAAATTTCCCGAGGAATACACCGCCGTGCTGGATGAGGTCAAAACAGCCGGAAGGCTGGAATTCTACGGCAAAGCGGAATTCGGAATTTACGTAGACCGCGCAGTTCAGAAAATCCTGACCGATCCGAATGCCGATCCCGCCAAGGAATTCGAAGCCGCGCAGAAGTTGGCAACTTCTGAAGCGCTCGACAGCTTTAATAGCAAAGCCAAAGAGTAAGCATAAGTAACGCATAAAGAGAACTGTAACACGCAGTTCTCTTTATGCGTTACTCATTTGATGTTACATTATGATAAATGTGTGTGGACGGCAGGTGGCTACTTTATGATCAAGACGTTACGCAACCTCTTCGTGCGCTTATCGAATGCGGCGATTCGGTTGCTGAGGAAAATCAATATCTTTCAAAGACTGATCGTAGCCTTCATGCTGCTGGTGCTCGTACCTACCGTTTTTATTACGCTGTTTACTTACAGCAAATATGTGAACGAAATCGAGAAGAATATGGAGAGTTTCATATCCCTGCTCGTGCAGAATGTGAACGTGCAAATTCTAGACAAATTCTCCTCTATTGAACGGTTAGCCGTTCAATTTTACGCGGATTCCGATGCCATCAACGACCTCGAAAATAATGCCGCTATGTCCGGGCATAACGACGAATTCGTTCACAATGGAACGATTATAGGACGTAAGCTGCAAGAGATTGCCATTCATAACGAATACATCGTCAATATGCAAGTGGTGACCCCGGAGGACCAGTACTTCATGCAGGACGAATACGGATACCGAAGAGGCGGTTACATCCGAAACCTGGACCAATTTCGAACCAGTGAATACTACCAGGCAGCCATCGAACAGCATGGGTATCCGGTCTGGTTCGATACCAGCAAAACTTCCGACTTCTTCTACAAAAGCCAGACCGCCATGTTCGGAATGTCCGATATTATGACCATGACCCAAGCGATCTACAATACGGAAACCCGCAAATTCCTCGGCGTTCTTGTGATTAACCTACAGATCGAGTACTTGACGGAATCGCTGCGATCCTATGCCTTCTATGGAAGCGGCAATACGTTTCTGTTCGGTAAGGACGGCGTCATTATGGGAATTAATTCGGATTTGTCCGCCCCCTATCTGTCCCAACTGCCCAGCATCAACCAAGTACTCGAACGCGGACGGGAAGGAAGCTACAGCGGGAGACTTGATCGCACCAACGTTTTCCTGGTTTACAAGCAAGTGCCGTATACGGACCTTTCGGTCGTACACATCGTGAACAAAGACAAGCTGCTGAATAATGCCTATCAAATTCGCAATCTGTGTTTAACGCTCGTAGGGGTTCTGATTTTCGTCTCGTTATTGGTCTTGTATTGGACAACCATCAGCATTTCCAAGCCGTTGCATAAGCTAATGAAATCCATGAGGGCGTTTACGAAAGACCGCTTTACCGTGAATTATTCCCCTTCCGGACGCGATGAAGTTACCGTGCTCGGGGAGCAATTCGTCGAGATGGCGGCGAACACCAAACAGTTGATCGATCAGATTTATATTGCGGAGATCAAAGAGAAATCGTTGGAGCTAAGCAAGTCTCTGGCGGAATTGAACGCGCTTCAGATGCAGATTAATCCGCACTTTCTATACAACACGCTGGACATTATCCGCTGGGAAGCCATGTATGAGGCCGGAGGAGAAAGCACGGTCAGCAGGATGATCGAGGATTTCTGCCGGCTGATGCGGATGACGATCAAGACAGACGAGGATATGGTTTCAGTTCTTAGCGAGCTGAATCATGCCGAGACCTATATCGGCGTTATGAATTTCCGACATCAGGACCAAATTTCGATTCACGTTCAAATGGCCTTCGATCCCGCCGCCTATCGGATTCCCAAGTTCACGCTACAGCCGCTGATGGAGAATGCTATCCTGCATGCGTTCGATGAAAATATAGAGAAGGCAGCCATCCGGATCACTGGCAGCTTGCACGGTACCGACCTCCTGATCCGGGTCGAAGATAACGGCAAAGGAATGAATATTGCTACATTGGACAATGTCCGACGGACGTTAGTACGCGGCGGGCCGGCCAAGAAAGGAATTGCTCTTGATAATGTCAACCAACGACTAAAGCTTTCCTTCGGAGAAGGGTACGGTTTGTCTATTGACAGCAGCCCGTCGGAAGGAACCGAGATTTCCATCAGGATTCCCGGCAGAACGATCGGATAAGGAAAGTAACCAGTAAACGGAGGAGTGGAATCTGCATGTATTATCAAGTCCTTCTGGTGGATGACGAGGAGATTGTATGCAACGGCCTGCGCCGGTTTCTGGATTGGGAGTCGTGCGGATATCAAGTTACCGATGTTGCGCATTCCGTCGATCAGGCACTCTCGTGCCTGGAGCAGCGTCCAATTGATCTAGTTATCACCGATATTCGGATGCCTGTTCGAAACGGCCTTCAGCTGCTTGAAGCGATTCAGGAAGACTATCCGGATATCCGCACGATCGTCTTAAGCGGATACGGGGAATTCGAATATGCCCAGAAGGCGCTTCGCCTCGGAGCGTCCGATTTTCTTACGAAACCCGTGAATTTCGGGGAACTGAAGCATCTGCTGGCATCCGTCCGCTCCAAGTTGGAGGCGGAACGAATCGAAGTTTTCGAACGGCAGGAATACAGACAAATGAAATTCAACCTCCTATTGAACAATTTGGCTAAAGGATATGCGGACGGTTATACCGGTAAGGATGCGCAGGTTTTGGAGCCCTATTTATCTTATCGAAACTATTATTTGATCCGGCTGCGATTCCTGGCGCCATCCAGCCGGCAAGATGGAATTGCGGCCTTCAAATCCTACTGGTCATATGAAACGCAAGATTTCTCCAAGCACGATGGAACGGTCTTCCCGTTCAACAATGAGCTTAACGAGTTTGCTTTTCTGTATTTCCCCACAGAGGAATCTCCGAAAGCTGTCCCGTTCATCGAAACCTTGCAGTCGCAGCTCGATCGTTTTCAGGCCGAGGGAATGATTGGTCTCAGCGATATTCATAACGGAGCAAGTTATGTACAAGCAGCCTACAAAGAAGCCGGCAAGACGCTGCAATCTCTCTATATCTATGGCAAAAGACGCGCTGCGATGTACCAGGAAATCAAGGCCCTTCCATTCTTCGAAAGACAATTGGATGAGTCGTTCGGTATGGATTTGCTGCGTATGTTGTCTTCCCCGCAACAACTCGGCAGTCTGGCCGCGTACATTTTGTGCAGAATCGACGCCATAGCCGGACAAGAGGAACTGAGCGTCGCAGAGGTTCAAGCCTTCTGCATCCAAGTCATGCTGATGCTTAATCAGCACTTGCAGAGCTTTCGCGAGTCCAAGCTCATAACCGATGAGCACTTACATCCGCCCATTCGAGACTTGTTGCTCGCATCTCACCTATCCGGCATCAAGGAATCCATGTCTGATTGGTTAGAACGGCTGGCTGCGGAAATCGCCAAGAACGGGAACGATTCGGAATCCGGCAATGTAATCGCTAACGTGAAGCGGTATATACAAGAGCATTATGCGGAGAATATTACGCTCAATTCGCTTTCGAGCGTATTTTACCTCCATCCGATTTACTTGAGTCGACTATTTAAAGAAAAAACCGGCGTGAATTTTGTCGAATACGTCACCGAAGTCCGGATGAATATAGCGAAGGAGCTTCTCCTTAATCCGAGGATAAAGGTGTATGATATCTGCCAAATGGTCGGCTATGAAAGTCCGCGGTATTTTACCAAGCTGTTCAAAAATGCAACCGGTATAACGCCAAAAAGCTATCGTGAGGCCGGTAATGCGCGCAACTGAGGGGACCCCGTAGGGTCCCCATCGGTCTCGATGTGTTGATATGGTTTTTTTGAGTCTTTTCTTGTGTATACAATCCGATTTTCTTCAGAAATCAGTCTTATATATCCAAGTGAATATGATGTGTGTGTATGCCGGGCGCACACTAAATAAACTGATACCAGTTGAATACCGGTATCAGTTTATAGCATGGGGATTATTTCTTGCCCATACGCTTGGCCGCGCGACGCTTTCTGGCGGCGCGAATCTTTCTGAGAACCTCTGCAAGGTCTGTGCCCGAATCCTGAATGGCTGCGATTTCCGCATCGGACAGGGCAAGCGAGGATACAACGAGCGATGAAGCCTGATTATCGAAATTCAAAGTCGATAGGTCCGGAATGTTCGCAGTGGGATTAAACTTAACGAAGTCACCTGAGTATCCGGTGCCTTCGAATAAAACGACAGTCCCCGTCAAACCTGCACCGGTAGTGAATCTGAGACTCTCAATGGTATTGTTCAGACCGACTGACGACAAATTTCTAATTCCGAGACTTCCCCGAAATCTTCTGACTGTGCCCGTAAAATTAGTCCCTGAAAACAACTGCAAAAAGGGATTTACCGCCTTAGTACCTACTCTCTTCGGAACTGGCTTTTTCCTGTTAATCAATCGAACTCCTCCTCTAATTGAGAGATAGTTCAATCTATGAAAGGAGGATCGATACGGTTTGTCCATTTGACCAAAACTACGTCTATTTTTAAGTCCCTGTCCGGGAATTATTCAGGTATTTGTTTCGAAGGCGAAATCGAAGGCGCCCGACTAGGTGCCTTCGATCTGCCTACTCCACAAGCGAATCTAATAACGTCTTCAACTGTGGATTAAGCTCCAGCACATTCAAGATGATCTGCAACGCTTCTGCACGCGTGGCATTGCTCTTGGGGTCGAATCTTCCATACCCTTTACCGCTAACGATACCCGCCTGCGCTACTGCTATGATCCCGCTAGCTGCATAAGCACCATTCAGATCATTGAAATTTCCTTTTGTTGTATCTTTCGCCACGTTATTGAGGTCTACGATACGGGACAGCATGATGACCATTTCTTCACGTGTAATCGTTTGATCCGGTTTGAACGTACCGTCCGCGTAGCCATTGATTACCCCTGCAGCTACAAGCCTCTCAATCGCTTCTTTTGCCCAGTTACCACCAATGTCATTCAATACAACACTCGTAATACTGCCACCTTGGATAAGGAACGCGCGATTCAGAATCGCTGCAAACTCAGCGCGTGTGATCGGACTGTTCGGCCTAACCGTACCATCTTCGTAGCCTTTAATCAGTTGCAATTTGATGAAAACATCGATCGTCTTTTCAGCCCAGTGCCCCTGTGCGTCAGCAAAATCAACAGTAGCGTTTGCTTCCTTCGCTTCCGCTACTTTCGATTCGATCGTCTTTACTAAATTGGCTTCATTAACAATGCTACTGTTAAATACATCAACCGTAGGCTCTGGAGTAGCAGGCGTCGGTGCCGGATCAGGTGTTGAAGTAGGTGTCGATGGCGTCGATGTATTACTGCTGCCGGACGGCCTTTTCGGGGTCACGGAATTAGAGCCGTCGGAAGCCGCGCTGCTGCCTGCGCTATTGACCGCTTGCACCGTAAACGTATACGTAACTCCGTTAGATAGCCCTGTTACCGTGATCGGGCTCCCCGTCCCTGTTGCAGTTATCGTTCCCGGCATAGCCGTAACCTTGTAGGAAGTAATGATGCTTCCACCATTTGGCGGGGCAGTGAAGCTTACCGTAGCTTGTCCATTGCCGGCTGTCGCAGTTACACCGGTTGGAGCCGATGGAACTGTACCTGGCGTTGCACTTGCCTCATTGGACGCAGCACTGTCTCCTCCAGGGTTTATCGCTTTGATGACAAAATAGTAAGCGGTGCCGTTCGCCAATCCTGTTACGTCATAGCCATATACCGAGTCGCTTACCGTCACTTCCTCGGTTCCATACGCGCCCGGGGTCGTGCTTTTGAATATTTTGTACCCCGTGGAACCGATCACCGGATCCCACGTCAGGCTGATTCTGGCATCTCCCGATATAGCAGGGCCCAGTATCGGTGCTCCTGGCGCTGCAACCTGCGGCGTTGCGCTCTTCTCGTTTGATTCGCTGTCTCCGACCTCGTTCTCGGCTGTCACCTTGAAGTAGTAGGTCACGCCATTCGTCAATCCCGACCACTCGTACTCGTATACGTTAGCCGCCACTGTGCGTTCTTCCGCTCCGGCATAGTTGCCTGCTGTCTCGCTTTTGTATACTTTGTAAAAGGTCGCACCGCTTGAAGGCGTCCAGGTCAACGTAACTTTGGCGTCGGATCCCGAAGCTCCAAGAAGCTCGAGGGTACCCGGCACGTTCTTCACAGTGAGCTGCGCAGTATCCGATATGTAGGATTGCCCGCCGGCGGCAAAGACTATGACCCGATACTGGCGTCCCGACATATCGTCAGTTACCGCCGACAGATTCAACGCCGCTCCGTTCTGACCCGCCATGCTCGTGAAGCCTTCCCCCGTATCTTCCTGCCATTGATAGGTAAGATTCCCGCCTGTCGCCGTTACGCCGAAGCTTGCGCTGTCGCCTTCTTTGGCGAGTTTGTTCTGCGGATGGCCGGTAATCGACAGACGCTGGTACACAGTCTGCGTCACCGTAAAGGTTGCTCCCGCTGCCATCTTGTTGGCTGATA
This sequence comes from Cohnella phaseoli, assembly GCF_003386235.1. GTDB lineage: Bacteria > Bacillota > Bacilli > Paenibacillales > Paenibacillaceae > Cohnella > Cohnella phaseoli. The sequence continues at coordinate 128,694 of NZ_QRDZ01000005.1, read as the reverse complement.
CGGTGACCGTCGCCGTATACGTGCCTGGGGTAAGGCCATCTTTTGCTTTGACGGTGAAGGAAGCGGCATCCCCTACGTTATTCAACATATTCGGCTGCGGCTGCGTCAAGACGAAATCGTTCGCGTTCGCGCCGCTGAGCTGCGCTTGCACATTGGCCAGATCGCCGCTGCCGGAACGTATCGCGTCCATCTGTCTTGTTTCCTGAGAACCGGCATCATACCCTTCGATCAGCGGACTCAACGTCTGGTTGGCAATCGGCGCTACCGTATAACCTAGAACCGTGATCGTTTTGTCGAACGTATCATAGCTCGTCGAAACGCTGCCATTCACCTTATACACCGTGTCTTCCCGGTTTATGGTAATGTGGTATACGCCTTGATCGGCATCTTCCTCTATTTTCAAGTTTATATCGCGGAAATAGAGTTCCTGATTGCCGTCTTGAACCCAATCTTGTCCCCAGCCTAAGAAGGAAAAGGCGGTGCCCAATCCTTCAAGGTCTACAGAAGGATTGGTTTCCCACGCTTCACTCACCGTGTTCATGTCTATATAAAGCTTGACCGTGATCGTATCTCCGGGGCTCCCCGTGATATCGCTGACGAAGCCTATCTTTCCCCTGCCAGCCGCTTCACTGACAGGTACTCCGGCCGTGAAAGCCAGGCAAACAACTAAAATGGAAACTATGATGCTTCTGATCTGTCTCAACAGCTTCTCCTCCATTATGATTAGGCGTTCACTCCTAGAGCGAGACCGCACAAATTGCGATCACTTTTAACACCATTCTACACCGCTGTTCCTAATAGGGAGCCTCATAAGTGAATGCTTTTGCATTCGTAGCATCTCACGAAAAGGTGATACTAAATACCCTAGTGATTCTATCTTAGCATGCTTGATTCACCTACTTGTGAAATGTAAAGAAAACTTTAAGTTCGAGCTTGCAACGCAGTAAAGACACGTACTGTTTTCATTCGAGGCGCTTGGCAATGTCGATTTTTTTGACTCCTTGTTCTCTGCCTCACTTTTGACAAGAAGCTTAACCAAATGCTTGATGAACTACGCAACGCATAATAAAAAAAGCTTCTCACAAAGTTCGACTGAACTCGTGAGAAGCCTTTTTTAATTCACGTGGTCAAAATGTAATCAAACAGCGTTCTCCCGAAGAGGAGGAACCCCTGATGCTATAGGCTTTACAGCCTATATTACATCATGCCGCCCATGCCGCCCATACCGCCCATGTCAGGCATGCCGCCGGCAGGAGCTTTGTCTTTCTCTGGCTTGTCGGCGATAACCGCTTCGGTTGTCAGGAAGACGGATGCTACGGATGCCGCGTTTTGCAGAGCGGAACGCGTTACTTTCACCGGATCGATGATGCCGGCTTCGAACATGTTCACCCACTCGCCGTTAGCAGCGTTGTAGCCAGTGCCTACAGGCTCTTTTTTCAGACGCTCAACGATAACGGAGCCTTCTTGGCCTGCGTTAGCAGCGATCGTGCGAATTGGCTCTTCCAGAGCGCGCAGGATGATGTTAACGCCCGTTTTCTCGTCGCCGTCCGCTTGAACGGAAGCAACCGCTTCGTAAACGTTAACCAGCGCCGTGCCGCCGCCGGATACGATGCCTTCTTCAACAGCAGCGCGAGTTGCGTTCAGAGCGTCTTCGATGCGCAGTTTGCGCTCTTTCAGCTCAGTCTCGGTAGCTGCGCCTACTTTGATAACCGCAACGCCGCCGGCCAATTTAGCCAGACGCTCTTGCAGCTTCTCGCGGTCGAAGTCGGAAGTCGTGTCTTCGATTTGCGCTTTGATTTGGTTTACGCGAGCCTCGATGTCGGCCTTCTCGCCAGCGCCGTCAACGACGATCGTGTTTTCTTTGTTTACGCGCACTTGACGAGCCGTACCCAACTGTTGCAGGGAAGTGGACTTCAGCTCAAGGCCGAGCTCTTCCGTGATCACTTGGCCGCCCGTAAGAGCCGCGATGTCTTGCAGCATCGCTTTGCGGCGATCGCCGAAGCCTGGAGCTTTAACGCCAACGCAAGTGAACGTGCCGCGCAGACGGTTAACAACCAGCGTGGACAACGCTTCGCCTTCGATATCTTCAGCGATGATCAGCAATTGCTTGCCGGATTGAACGACTTTCTCCAGCACAGGCAAGATTTCTTGAATGTTGGAGATTTTCTTGTCCGTGATCAGGATCAGCGGGTTCTCGAGCACAGCTTCCATTTTGTCCGTATCCGTGATCATGTACGGAGTGATGTAGCCGCGGTCGAACTGCATACCTTCAACCACTTCAAGATCGGTGTTGAAGCCTTTGGATTCTTCAACCGTAATAACGCCGTCTTTGCCGACCTTCTCCATTGCGTCTGCGATCAGTTCGCCGACTTCTTCGTCAGCAGCGGAGATCGCTGCGACTTGGGAGATGTTGCTGCGGCCTTCGACCGGCTTGGAGATTTCTTTCAGTCTTTCAACTGCCGCTCTAACCGCTTTGTCGATCCCTTTGCGGATAACCATCGGGTTAGCGCCTGCAGTAACGTTTTTCAAGCCTTCGCGAATCATCGCTTGAGCCAGAACGGTTGCCGTTGTCGTACCGTCGCCCGCGATATCGTTCGTTTTCGTTGCAACTTCTTTAACGAGCTGTGCGCCCATGTTTTCGAAGGCGTCTTCCAGCTCGATTTCTTTAGCGATCGTAACGCCGTCGTTCGTGATCAGCGGAGAGCCGAACTTCTTCTCCAGAACGACGTTGCGGCCTTTCGGTCCGAGCGTGACTTTAACTACGTTCGCCAATGTATCCACACCGCGAAGCATCGCGCGGCGAGCGTCTTCACTGAAACGAATTTCTTTAGCCATCTTTTAATAACCTCCTTGAGTATTCTAAGTATTAGCCGACGATCGCGTGGATGTCGCTTTCCTTCATAATCAAATACTCTTTGCCTTCGTATTTGATTTCCGTGCCCGCATATTTAGAGAACAATACACGATCGCCCGCCTTCACTTCCAGCGCAACCCGCTCGCCATCTTTGGTCAAAGATCCGATGCCTACCGCAACAATCGTTCCTTCTTGCGGCTTCTCCTTAGCCGTATCCGGCAATACGATGCCGCTAACCGTTTTCTCTTCCTTGGCGTTCGGTTCCACGAGAACGCGGTCCCCTAGAGGTTTAATCATGTAAGTAGCCTCCTTCTAAATTTTGCTTTTTTGGATTTGAAACTATTTTGTTAGCACTCAATTGTCTCAAGTGCTAATAACCATTTTCTATGATACGGAATTTAAAGACGCTTTTCAAGTCCTTTTACGTTAAACCTGCACAAAAAAATGGGGCTGTCCTATAAGCACATCGAGTTGCTGTAAAAGATAATCGATGATAAAGCGGCAAGGGGTATGTACCTCCCTCCGATGCTATACGCTCTTGAAATCTGAATGGGTTAACCCGTTACAATGTGATTTCAAGAGCGTATGAGGCAATCTCCGGGAGGTACATACCCCTTACTTTATTTATCGATTATTTTAAGCAACTCTGCTTATGGGACAGCCCCATCTATTATTGCGACTGACACGCAAACCGGCTAATTACGCCTTGAAATTGCCGACCAAGCCTTTCAGGCGGGATGCCATCGAGCTCAGGTTATCGGCCGTTCGCGCCATCTCGTCGGTCGAAGACAGCTGCTCCTCCGTCATCGCGGATACTTGCTCCGTGAAGGAAGCCGTCTCCTCAGTAATCCGGGAGATATCCTGAATGGAACGAACGACGTTGGAGCCGCCGGCGGACATCTGCTCCACGGAAGCTGCGACCTCCGTAATGTTGGAGCTGAGCTGTCCGACATGGTCTACAATGTCGCGGAACGTCTCTTCCGCGTTCTGCATCCCTTCCACAGCCGCGAACACCTGGCCCGCGCTCTGCTCGAACATCGTAGCGACTTGCACGATGTCGCCCGACATCGTTCCGATTGTATCGCCGATCTGCACGGCAGATTGCTGGGTCTGGTCCGCAAGCTTGCGGATTTCGCTCGCAACGACCGCAAAGCCCCGTCCGTGCTCCCCGGCGCGCGCAGCCTCGATCGCGGCGTTAAGCGCCAGCAGGTTCGTCTGATTGGCGACTTCGGAAATATAGCCGATAACCTCGCGAACCTGCTCCGATTTATGGTTCAGCCCTCTGACGACCTCCTGCAGCGAACGGAACGCCTTGCCCACTTGATCGATCTCCGTAGAGGTCGACTGCAGCAGCTCGGAGCCTGCGGCGGCACGCTTAACGGTCGTCTGCGCGGCATCGGAGACTGTGGTAGTCGTCCCTGCCACCTGGTTCAGACCGTCCAACGTCTCCTGCATCGTTGCGGAAATTTCCTGCGTCTGCGCGACCTGCGTCTCCGATCCGGAAGCTACTCGCTCCACGGCTTTGGACACCTCGCTGCTGACACGCGCGTTCTCTTCCGTGCCTTGCTTGAGCAAAATGGCCGAAGCCGCCAGCTCCGCCGTGCTGTCCTTCAGTTCCTTCATCATCTTCTGAAGGCCGTCCAGCATCTGGTTCGCGGCGTTCGCCAAATCTCCCATCTCATCGGTGGACTGAATATGTATGCGCCTCGTCAAATCCCCGCCCGAAGAAGCAATGTTCCTGAGCGTTGCCGTCACGTTGCCGATTGCGGCCGTAAGGTTGCCGGTCAGCCATTTCAGGCCCCAGCCTCCCGCAACGATGATCAACAAGAAAATGACGATAATCATGATGAACGTGCCCGAATGGCTCGTCAAATCCGTTCCCGCCAGCAGCAGCATGAATCCGGCCGCCAGAAGAACTACCATTGCAGCATAGCCAATCGTTAATTTTCGTCCCAAAGTCATATCCCGCATTCTTGTCCCTCCCGACATTCTAACCATGTAAGCACTTACTTGAAACAGTGTATCATAATTACTCCGTTTGGAATATCGAAAAATGACACTTTTTGCTTCTTGTTCGGCAGATTAGTTTAATTCGGGAGTCCTGGAAGGCCCGGGCTGTTTTTCCTATTCGTCCCGCTCCCACTCCGATTCCCGCCGCTGCTGCGCTTTCATTCGTTTTCCATAAGCCATCGAGGACAGGAGAACGCTAAATTCATACAGCAAAATCAGCGGAATGGCGACGAGCAAATCCGACACGACGTCGGGCGGAGTGACCAATACACCGATGAAAATCAGAATAAACCAGGCGAGCTTGCGCATTTTTTTTAGCATCGTCGGATTCAAGATCCCGATTCTCGTCAGGAACAAAATGAGCAGCGGCAGCTCAAACAACAAGGAGATCGGCAGCAAAATGTTGAACAGAAACGAAAAATACTGCGTCACGCCATAGGTTTGCTCCAATCCGAGATTGCCCGTCACCTTCTCCGTAAACAGGAAAGCCATCGGAAAAACGACAAAATAAGAGAACGCGAGGCCGATGAGAAACATCACCAGCGCTCCCGGTACGAATTGCAGCGTAGCTCTCTGCTCCTTAGGCCCTAGAGCCGGACGCACGAATGCCCAAAGCTGGTACATCGCAAAAGGGATCGCGATGATGAAGGAAATCAGAATCGCGAATTTCATGTAGAGGCCGATCGCATCCCACGGGGAGAAAGCATGAAGATCCAAATTGTCTATCGGCGCAGCCGCGACCAAATAATCGAACAGCGGCTGCGAGCCGAATAGGCCCCCAACCAGCCCGATGACGAATACGATCAGGCAATAGATCAGTCTTTTGCGCAGCTCGCCCAAATGTTCCGTCAGCGGCATCCACTCTGAGTCCCGCTTCTCAGCGGCCTTATCTTTCATTGCTTGTCTTCGCCTCCATACAGCAACGGGGCTGCCCCTTCCGCAAATCTTACATCTGCGCCGAGGGACAGCCCCTATCCATGTTCCAGTCCGTCCCGATTATTCCGGGAGACGACGATCCGCCTTAGGCTTGTCCATCTCGTCGGAGGATACGTCCACCCTCTGAGCTCCCCGGTCCTTCGGATCATCCATCAAATCGTTGGCGCCCTTCTTGAACTCGCGAAGCGTGCGGCCGAAAGCGCGGCCCAACTCCGGCAGCTTGTTCGGGCCGAACAACAGCAGCGCGATCAGAACGAGCAAAATAATGCCTGATGCTCCAATGCCTGACATGTGCAAAAACCTCCTCTCGGATGTAAGTCGTGCGAATGCTCAGCTGCGATGAAGACCGCCGTATCCCATCCCGACGATATCCTCTCTCGCTATCGTATCTCCAGCCAAAACTCTGGATAATAAAACATCAAACGAAGTGTAAGGATCATGCATGACGCAGCCGGGTAATCCGAAGATCGGCACGCCTTGCAAATAACCGAACAACAGCATCGAACCCGGAAGCATAGGCGTTCCGTAGCTGACAATGTCGGCTCCGGCTTCCGCGATCGCTCCCGGCGTACGGTCGTCGGGATCTACCGACATACCGCCAGTTACAAGTATCATATCATACCCTTGTTTCCTTAAATAGTGAATTTCATTGACAATTGTATGACGGTCGTCCGGCGCGAATCGCTGCTCGACGACCTCCGAGCCGAACTCCGCGAGCTTGGCCGAGACGGCGGGGCCGAACTTGTCCTGGATGCGCCCGGAATATACCTCGCTTCCCGTCGTCAACAGCCCGGCCGTCATCCGGCGAAAAGGTCTTACGCCGATCGGAGCGATTCCGTGCGCGGCGCGATAAGCGCTAACGATGTCCTCAACCGCCTCGATCTTAAGCTTCGGGACGATCAGCGGAATGACCCGCGTCGCCGCCAAAGCCTCCCCCGTACGCACGACGCGCCGGTCGACGACGGTCGCGAGCGCAATATCGCCCAGACGGTTGATCTCGTCCACCATCTCTCGGGCGATGAAAGCGAGCCCGTGCGCGGTCGACTTCAGGCTCGCTTTGCCTTCCGCCGGCTCTCCGTAAGCGACGTGATCTCCGCTGAGCGCCCGCGCCATCCGCACCGCCGCATCGTCCTCATGCAGATCGGCGTCCGCCAGCTCGATCGTAAAGAGATGCTCCTTCCCGATATCCTTCAGCCGCGGCAAATCCTCCGAAGTGACGACATGTCCTTTGCGAAAGAGCCGTCCTTTGAACTGTCCGGGAACAATCTGCGTCAGATCGTGAGCCAGCACCATACCGACGGCGTCCTCGACCTTTACCTCCCTCAGCCTCGACGAGCCGATGAGAGTCGTCCCGTCATTCCGGCTGCGCTCCGGCGACGTCATTCTTCCAATCCTCCCCGCATTCCCTTGACCTGGTCGAGCGCTTCCGGAAGCAAATCCATCACGGCCATCAGATGCTCGTGAACGCCCCGCGGTTCGCCTGGAAGATTCAAGATCAGCGTGCGGCCGCGAATCGCGCACACTCCGCGAAACAGAGCAGCGTACCGCGAACGCTGGGATACGGCCGCGCGCATCGCTTCCGGTATGCCGGGAACGATGCGCTCCGCTACCCGGATCGTCGCCTCCGGCGTAACATCGCGATAGGCGAGACCCGTACCGCCTGTAGTCAGAATCAAATCCGCTTGAAAATAATCGGCCATCTCGATCAGCGCAGCGCGAATTTCATCCTGCTCGTCCGGAACGATCCGATAATCGACGATATCCCCGTGCAGTTCTTCCTCGATCAACTCGCGAATGACCTGCGCGCTCGTGTCCTCGCGTTCCCCTCTAGCGCCTTTATCGCTAGCCGTCAACAAGGCCACCTTCCAACGCATAGCTCCATCCCTCCGTCCCCTAATCGCTAAATCTGTCTTTTTTTATTCCGCCGAACGGACATAGTCGCCGCTCTTGCCGCCCGTCTTGCTGAGCAACGCCACAGACTCGACGACCATATCCTTCTGCAGCGCTTTGCACATATCGTAAACGGTCAGCGCGGCCGCGGAGACGGCGGTTAACGCCTCCATCTCCACTCCCGTCTTCCCGGTCGTCTTTACTTCAGCCGTAATCGTCAGCGTATCCTCGCCGTTATCTTCGAAACGAACGTCTACACCGGTCAACGGAAGAGGATGGCACATCGGAATCCAGTCTGACGTCCGCTTCGCCGCCTGTATGCCCGCGATCTGCGCTACGGCGAGCACGTCGCCCTTGGCAACCGAACGTTCGCGAATTCTGCGAAGCGTCTCGGGCGCCATCTTGACCCGGCCTTCCGCTATCGCGGTCCTGACCGTATCGGCTTTGTCCGAAACATCTACCATGCGGGCTCTTCCTTGCTCGTTAAAATGAGTCAGCCGCTCATCCGCCTGTGCCATTACGAATCCCTCCTGCCGAACCATACTATGCCTTCATCCGTGGCCAGCCCGTCCAACTCGAGATCGTGGGCTTCCGACGGCAAAGCTTCCTCGATGATTTGCGCGGAATAGGCAAACCCGATCCACAGCGTTCCGGCTTGCGTCTCGCGCCGCCTCTCCGCATACAGACGGTCGTAATAGCCTCCGCCGTATCCGAGTCTTCCGCCGATCGCGTTAAATGCGATTCCGGGAACAAGCACAAGATCAAGGGGAGCGGCAGCCTCCATCAACGGCGCGCGCAGAGGATCAGGCTCCGGCACTCCCCATTTCCCCGCAACCCAATCCGACAGACCGCCGAGCTCGCGCAGCTCCAGCCCTTCTCCGTCCGTTCTCATTCGTGTCGCGTATACCCGATCGCCAGCGTTCAGACAGGCCTCTACGAGCGGCAGCGGCGACGCTTCGGATCGAAACGGAGCATAAGCGCATACGCCAAGCGGGCGGCCAAGCTCCCGTCTTAACGGGGATAACGCTCCGCTTTCCAGCAGAGCGCACAGCTTCGCGGACATGCGATCCCGTTCGGCTTGCGACAGCCTGTCCCGTACCTCCGCCATCCGCCGGCGCCATTCGTCTTTAACGGCGCCGGCCGCTCTATTTTCCATGAACGAAACCCTGCTTTCGAAAATCTATGAAAACTCTATTTTCATTCTAACATTGAATGTCTGTTTTCGCCAAAGGATAACGCTTGGACTTTTCCGGCAAGTTTACGGTACACTTGAAGGTGTGTTCAACAAGACTTATCGGAGGGATTCCTCTTGCTTCTTCAAGCATCTGGCATTACCAAACATTACGGCGTGACTCCTGTGCTCGAAGGCATCTCGCTGCAGATCAACGAACGCGACCGCGTTGGGCTCGTCGGGGTCAATGGCGCGGGCAAATCCACCTTCCTGCGAGTGCTCGCGGGAGAGATCGTTCCGGACACCGGTTCGGTATCGAAGCCGCGGGAGCTTAAAATCGGATATTTGGCGCAGAACGGCGGGTTGCAAGGGCACCGCACGATTCAGGAAGAGATGAATTCCGCCTTCGGCCCCTTGCTGGAGCAAGAAAAAGCGCTGCAGCAATTGGAGGCTCGCATCGCCGATCCCAGCGAACTGGACAACTCCGAGCGCTATGAAGCGCTGCTCGCACAGTATGCGGACATCAGCGAGAAATTCCGCGAGAACGGCGGCTACGAGATGAACAACCGCGTGCGGAGCGTTCTGCACGGCATGGGCTTTGGCGATTTTGCCCCGGACACCGAGGTCGCTTCCTTAAGCGGAGGGCAGCGAACCCGTCTGGCGCTGGCGCGGCTGCTGCTCGTCCAGCCCGAGCTGCTGCTGCTCGACGAGCCGACCAACCACCTCGACATTCAGACGCTAACCTGGCTCGAGCAGTATTTGCGATCTTATGCGGGGGCGATGGTCATCGTCTCCCATGACCGCTATTTTCTCGATGCGACGGTAACGTCCATCGTCGAGATCGAGCGCCACCAGGCGACGAGATACACAGGCAATTACAGCCGGTTTATGGATTTGAAAGCCGCAGCGTTCGCTCAGCAGTTGAAGCTGTACGAGCAGCAGCGCAAAGAAATTTCCCGGATGGAGGATTTCATCCAAAAGAACATCGTAAGAGCTTCGACGACAAGGCGCGCCCAGAGCAGGCGCAATGCGCTTGAACGGATCGAACGGCTAGAGAAGCCCAACGCGCTTAAGCAGGCGAGCTTCTCGTTCTCGACCGAGCGCCGCAGCGGCAAGGAAGTGCTGCGGCTCATTCGCTGCTCCGCGGCGCCGAATGCGGAGATGTCGCCGCTGTTCCGCAACGTCTCGTTCGAGGTGAAGCGCGGGGAGCGCGTCGCGCTGCTCGGCCCCAACGGCGTCGGCAAGACGACTCTGCTTCGAGCGCTGACGGACCAGCTGCCGCTGCGAGACGGCGCGATCGAATGGGGCGTCGGCATTTCTCTCGGCTATTACGACCAGGAGCAGCGGGGGCTTAATCCGGCCAATACCGTACTCGAGGAAGTGTGGAGCTCTTATACGCATCTTCCGGAAGCGGAAATCCGCACCGTGCTGGGCAATTTTCTGTTTAGCGGCGAGGACGTGCGCAAGAAGATCAGCTCCTTAAGCGGGGGCGAGCGAGCGCGCGTAGCGCTGTCGAAGCTGATGCTGATGAAGGCGAACGTGATGCTGCTCGACGAGCCGACCAACCATCTCGACTTAATGAGCCGGGAAGTGTTGGAGGCCGCGCTTGAGGAATATGACGGAACGCTTGTCTTCGTCTCCCACGACCGCTATTTTCTGAATCGAATCGCCGATCGGGTCGTAGAAATGTCCGCGAACGGAGCGGAACATTTCCTGGGGAATTATGACGAAATGATCGCCAAAAAACAGCAAATGGCGGAATGGGAAGAGACAAATCGCGACAGCGGCGCCGACGCCTCCCCGTCCGAAACGGCGGTGACCAGCTATGAAGCCGAGAAGCAGGCCAAGCGAGAGGATCGGGCGAAAGCGCGCAAGCGCGAGCAGGCCGAAGCGGATATTGCCCGACTGGAAAGCGAAATCGCCAGCCTGGAAGAGCAGATGGCTTCTCCCGAAATGGCGACCAATTATATGCTGCTCAGAGAAAAGCAGACGGAAGCGGAGACCAAGCGAGCGGAGTTGGACGAGGTTTATCAGGTTTGGGAAGCTTTAATGGAAGAATAGAATATAACGTAGGTCAGGGGTATGCGCCTTCTTGAACTCGGAGAAGGTTGCATACCCTTCATTCTTATTCACATAGTTATACACAGCCTGCGGACACCTTTCAGATGGTTATTAATATTCTGATAATTTCCAATCGGTTGGTACGCAAGCATTTTGGTTAAACCCCTGCAATCCGGATCCGTTTTTCACGATTTTATTCACATTGCCCACACTATCCACAGAAAAGCTGTGAAAAACTCATCCCCCGCTCCCCTCATAAGCGACCTCTTGCGCGCCAACGCTTTCGCCGATATATCCACATTATGCACATGCGCTGTGGATAACTTTGTCCACATCCCCCCTCCTGCTAACAAAAAAGCCACCGCGCATGGATCTACGCGATGACCTCTATTGCTTAAACAACCAGCTTCGCAGATCGTTCCCAAAAATCAGCGTTTCGCCGCGAACCGGCTTGAACAGCGGGATAAGCTCCGCCGCCGCAACCGGTTCCGGCCGATCGATCCAACCGGACAGGGCCGCAAGCAGTCCCAACAAGCGCTCGGAGGCGATTCCGCTCTCCTTCAAAGATAGCAGCGTTAGCGACTTGTCGCGCTTCGACAGGCGGCTTCCGCGCTCGTCGGCCAGCAGCGGAATATGCGAGAAGGCCGGGGCGCGCAGCTGTAACGCCTCGTACAGCGCAAGCTGCCTTGGCGTAGAATCGAGCAGATCCGCCCCGCGCAGCACGTCGGTGATTCCCATCGCCGCATCGTCCACGACAACCGCCAACTGATAGCTGAACATCCCGTCCGCCCGTTTCACGACAAAATCGCCGAGAGCCGAGCCCTCAAACGACTGCGGTCCTCTCCATCCGTCGTCAAACTCTACTTTGCCTTGCGGCATTATAAAGCGCTGCGAGGGGGTTTTGAACGCGCCTCTAGCTTCCCGCTCTTCAGCGGTCAGAGCGCGGCATACTCCCGGATAAGCGACGCCCTCGCTCGACAAGCCGTGCGGCGCGCTAGCCAGCGAAGCGAGATCGCTTCTGCTGCAATAGCACGGATACAGCCGGCCGGCCAGCCGCAGCTTCTCCAACGCTTCTTCGTACAGCGGCTCGCGAGCGCTTTGCACGTACGGAGCGTATGGCCCTCCCTCCCGCGGACCTTCGTCCCAGTCAAGGCCAAGCCAATGCAAGTCGTCCAGCATCTGATCGGCGAAAGCAGGACGCGACCGGGCTTTGTCGATATCTTCGATACGCAGCACGAACTCTCCCCCGGCTTGCCGAATTTGCAGCCAGGCGGCCAAAGCGGCGAACGCGTTGCCGATATGCAGCAGCCCGGAAGGCGTAGGCGCAAATCTTCCGCGACGGATCACCCTCTCCACCTCCTCGCATGATACAAAAAAAGAGCAGAGTTCGCTCTGCTCCTTGCTAGTTAACTATGTAGTCGTAAAATCATGGCGGAGCCGACGGGATTCGAACCCGCGGTCTCCTGCGTGACAGGCAGGCATGTTAGGCCTCTACACCACGGCTCCACACTGTGACAATATGTGTCTTAGACACAAATAGGATCATACCACGAACAATCGCAATCTGGCAAGCTTTTATATTTCTCCATGCAAAGTTTTCTCCTTCGCGACCATGCGGACGGCTTCCAAGCTCCCGAACCGGGCATTTGAAAGCCATTCCCCGCCTTTTATCGCCAGACGGAGCATCGTCCACACACGATTACATGCCCGTCGCCGACTCCCCCATGTCCTCAAAATCCAAGTTGACCGGATGATCCGGCAGCACAATCGGCTCTTCAAGATTCGTACTTGGCACTTCAAGCGATACCGCTTCGAATCGGATGCTATCGATCCATACCTTGCCCGTTCCCGCGAGCAGTACGCCGAACGAGATCGACTCGCTCTCCTCCGAAACATCCAGCACGACGCTGATCTTGCTCCAGCCGTTGCTTCCCGTAATCGGACGATTGCCCATGTTGTCGAATTGCAGCATGTCTTCGCCTTTCCCGTCCACACGCATCCACAATCCGCACCAACTCGCCACCTCCTCGGTCCTTATGAATGCGGACAGCTCGTAGCGTTTGCCCCGGTACAGCTCCGCGCGAAAGCTTTGCATCATCGTTGCGAAGCCCTGCGCTCGTTCGGTACGAGATTGCAACCGACCCGACGCCCGTCCCCGATGCACCGTCGCCACGTCGACTCCGATGTCATAATCCCCTGGGTCCGAGCCTGCCAGAATCCACCCGCTTGGTCCGTTCGCATATTCCTCGTGTCTCATATTCGCATCCTCCTTCGATTGTTGTTGTTTCCCTTTATCCATAAACGCTCCGAAATAACGCCGATACCGTCCTGGAGACATTCGGTACGTCCGCTTGAACGCTCTCGTAAACGCGGCCTGAGACTCGAACGCATGATCGAAGGCAATATCCAGTATGCGACGATTCGTAACGGCAAGCTCCCCTGCTGCGTTCGCCAATCTGCGCTGCCGAACGTATTCCGCGAACGGAATACCGATATGAGCGTGAAAGACGCGGTGAAAATGATACTTCGATACCGCGACCAGACGAGCCGCCTCCTCCAACACAATCTCCCCGGCCAGACGGCCCTCGATCCACTCGACCACCTTCAGCACGTCCGCTTCCTCATCCGTATGCGCCATCGTTGGTTCCTCCTTTCTGACTTTATTGTACATGCCGCCTGGCACGCCGTTTTGACCGTTCTTGCTCATCTCCCCTTGAGAAAGAAAAAAGCCATCCCCGAGCAATCGCCCTCCTGCAATGAGGAAGAACGATTGCCGAAGATGGCGATTTATAGCGACCAGTCCTCCAAGGACATGACCGCTTCGGCTTTCAGATCGAGCGACGAGAACTGCCCGTGGCGCCATTTCAGGTCGGCGGCGGCGGCAATCATCGCTGCGTTGTCGGTGCACAGATTATGCGGCGGTATTAACAGCGGAAGGTCCGCCTCCTCGCACAGCGCGGCGAGCCGTTCGCGCAAGCCGCGGTTAGCCGCAACTCCGCCGCATAGCATCATCTGGCGTGCGCCGAACTCCTTCGCCGCGCGAATCGCTTTGCCGGTGACGACATCGATCACCGACTGCTGAAACCCTCTGGCAAGCGCCGAGAAATCCGGCGATTCGCCCTTCATCCGCGAACGGTTGATTTCCGCCAGCACGGCGGATTTCAACCCGCTGAAGCTGAAATCGTACGAGTCCGGCTCCAGCCACGAACGCGGCAGCACGATTTCCTCCGTCGCCTCCTGAGCCAGCTTATCGACATGCGGCCCTCCCGGATACGGAAACTTCAAAGCTCTGGCGACTTTATCGTAGGCTTCCCCGACCGCGTCGTCGCGCGTCCTGCCGATGATGCGAAACTTCCCTTCCGCTTCGAGCAGCACGATCTCCGTATGGCCCCCGGAGACGACAAGCGCGAGGGAGGGATACAAAATCTCTCCAATAAGCCGATTCGCGTAAATGTGCCCAGCGATATGGTGCGTCCCGATCAATGGCACGTCAAGCGCCAGCGCCAAGCTCTTCGCGGCAACAACGCCGACGAGCAGCGCCCCGATCAAGCCGGGGCCTTGCGTAACCGCCACGGCGTCGATATCCTCCAGACGGATGCCCGCTTCGCGCACCGCCTCTTCAATAATGATCGTGATCGACTCGACATGCTTGCGCGAAGCAATCTCCGGCACGACTCCGCCGAACTGCCGGTGCGTGTCGATCTGGCTGGAGACGACGTTAGACAGCACTTCGCGGCCGCCCCGCACGACGGCTACGGACGTCTCGTCGCAGCTTGTCTCGATCGCCAGCAGCAGGCCGCCTTCCGTCGCTTCGTTCGATTGCGCGCTCATGCCTCTCCCCCTTCCAACGTTCCCGCCGTCTCCGACTCTCCTCTATTATCAGGAATCAGATCCGCCCACATAATGAGCGCATCTTCCATATTGTCCGAGTAATAATTCGGGCGCACTCCCGATGGAGCAAAGCCCATTTTTCGATAGAGAGACTGAGCTCTCTCATTGGACACCCTCACCTCCAGCGTCATGCGCCGGGCTCCGAGGTAACTTGCCGTCTTCATTAGCTCGCGCAGCAGCGCTTTGCCGTAGCCTTGCCCTTGATATTGCGACCGAAGAGCAATGTTTGTCACATGGGCCTCGTCAATAATGAGCCACATCCCTCCGTAGCCCGCGACGTCGCCGTCCATCTCCAGCACCATGTACTTGGCGAACATGTTGTTCGTCAGTTCGTTGCGAAACGCTTCGGCCGTCCACGGGGCCGTAAAGACTTCCTGTTCGATCTCCACGATCGCGGCGATATCGTCCAACTTCATTAAACGGTATTCCATCTCGTCACTCTCCCTGCGACGCTGCCAGCAGCTTCGCTTCCGCTTCGGCCAACTGCGTATAATTCGGAGCGAACGAATGGATGTCATCCCGCTCTCCCAGACGGAACCTCAGTTCCCCGAGCAGCCCAAGCGCCGTCGCGTCCATATCCCAAGCAAGCGTCCGCAGCCTCGTTCCGGATTGCTCCGCAGCCTCGATCGCGGCCTGATGAGGTTCCGTCTCACCGACGAACCAGATCGCCGCCACCTGAGAATCCTCCGTGCCTTCGTCTTCGATCTCTTCCGCCCATTCGACGATGAGACGGATTGCGTCGGCATCGATCGTCCGCCAGCCGCCGGAATGATCGGTCGCGTATCGGGAAGTATAGACTTGGCCTCTCCTTGCGTCCAGAATCGGCACGATCCAGACGTCCAGATCGTCCGCCATGTCCTCGTTTTCCTCCCGCAGCTTGCGCCAGGCTCCGAGCGCCAGCGCTTCCAGCGTCGAGACGCCGAGCAGCGGTTTTCTCCACGTCCAGGCAAGCGTTTTGGCAGCTGTGACCGCAATTCGCACGCCCGTATAGGAACCCGGGCCCTGCCCTACGACGATCGCGTCGATGTCAGCGCCCGTCATGCCGTTCCTGCTCAGCAGCTCCTTGATCTCCGACAAAATCCGCACCGAATGATTGCGTTCGGCGAAGGAGGCGACAGAGTCGACGCGCGAACCATCCCTGACGATTGCGGCGGAGAAAGCGGCGGTCGACGTATCGAAGGCAAGCACCGTGACGGAACCGCTGTCTCCGATCAATTCCTCGTCTATTTTCATGCTGAATGTCCCCCTTCCTCCGTCAGACGGAGCCCAAGCCGAGCGCACCACGCTTCGTACGGCCGCCCTACCGGACGGCAGACGATTCGCCGCGACTCGGCGCCGGTTGTCTCAAGCCGAAGATGCAGCCGCTCGGGCGGCAATATCGGCTCGATAATCGAAGCCCACTCTACCAACGTTACGCCGTTCCCATGAAAATATTCGTCCAGTCCAAGCTCGTCCGCTTCCTCCAGCGACAGCCTGTAGACGTCCATATGGTAGAAAGGAAGCTTCGTTCCTTCATATTCTTTAATAATTGTAAAGGTCGGGCTGTTCACGATCCCCGCAACGCCGAGCGCTGCCGCATAGGCTTTGGCGAAATGCGTCTTCCCCGCGCCCAGATCCCCGTCCAACGCAAGCACGGCTCCGGGAAACGCCAATTCGGCCAGCGCCTCCGCGAAGGCGGCAGTGGCCCGCTCGCTGGCGATGTCCAGCTCGTATCGGTTCGACGGGTCTCCCGTTCCATTCGAATTCATGTCTGCATAGTCCCTTCGGAAAAATGATTGTAGCCCCGCTTGGCCAAAGGCCTGCGCAGCCCGGTATCGGCCGATTCCAATTCCACGCCCGGCTGACCCGCCTCGACCTCGCCGATGACGAACAGCGGAATGCCTTCCGCCCGCAGCCGCTCCCGCATCTCCTGCTCGCAGCTCTTGTCCGCAGTGCCGAGCAGCACGTAGTCTTCGCCTCCGAACAGCGCCAGATCGGCTGCTCGAAGCCCGTTGTCCCCCGCATAAGCAGTAAGTTCCCCGGACAAGGGCAGCAGCTTCTCCTTCAACACCAGTTTAACCTGCGACGCCTCGGCAATCTCCCAGGCTTCGCTGGCTACGCCGTCGCTGACATCGTTCAAAGAAGCGCCCCAGCCCATCTGCGCCAAAATCCGCCCCGCCTTCACCGACGGAACGGGACGACGATGGGCCTGCACCAGCCGTTGAGGCAGCAGGTCGGCCAGTCTGGCTCGCTCCGCGCCTTCCGCGGCGCCAATCCGCTGCAGCGCATGTAGCCCAGCAGCGGACAGGCCCGTCGGCCCGGTCAGGAACACGATTTGCCCCGACCTCGCCCCGGAGCGGCGGATCGCCCGCCCGGCTTCAACCGTACCGATGGCCGTGACGGCTACGACAAGATCCCGCGGCGCGGAAGTCGTGTCCCCTCCGATGACGGCCACTCCATAACGCTCGGCGCATTCGTACAATCCGTCGTACAGCCGCCGCATCCGCTCCTCGTTCCAGGCCGGGGGCACGCAGACGGACACGAGGGCGAACTTCGGCTCGCCGCCCATTGCGGCAATATCGCTGACATTGGCCGCCAGCGCCTTGAAGCCGACATCGGCTTCCCCCATCGTCTCGTCGAGGAAGTGAACCTGCTCGACCATCGCGTCGGCGGCAACGAGCCATTCGCTTCCCGAGCCTTCGCCCGCCACGACCGCCGCATCGTCCCCAATGCCGCACACAACGCCGGCGCGACTCAGAAAATCGGCCTTCTGGCGCCCTTCCGTCCAGAGGCGGATGCGGCCGAATTCGTCCAATGACGACACGGCGCTACCCCATTTCCTCATTATTGCTCTAATTATATCGGGGTGCGCCCGAACATGCAAAATTGTTCGCAATCGGATACTGTAAAAATGACCTCCCACTTAGGAAGACGATAAATCGACTGTTAAGCTACCCGCGCGACTCGCAAACCATAATCAGATTGCCGTCCGGATCCTTCAGCACGAAAAACGCGACGGCGCCGTGGTCCTCAATCCCGCTATGAAATTCAAATCCCTGTTTCTCGGCATAAGCGCAAGCGGTCTGAATATCCTTCGTATCGAACATGCAGCGAATCGAGAAGCTCTGCCCCTGCGCATGCCGATTCGAGTCCAGAAGCAGCGCCGCTCCCTTCGCGACCGGAACGGAATAGACCGCCTGCAATGCGCGTTCCTCGTCCAGAGGCAGTCCGAGCAAATCCGTATACCAGCCGGACGCCCGGCGCATATCGGTGACGTCGACGAACACCCCGGCTATTTGAGCGGCTACGGGACTATCCCCGTTCAACCTATCCTCGCGTCCCGCGTCCGCGCTCCAGCAAGCCATGACGGAGTTGCCTTCCGAATCCGCGAAGTTGAAATAAGCCATACTTCCGTGCCGCTCGATTTCGCCGAATACTTGCGTTCTCTCGACAACATAGGCATAGGCTTCGTCGATCTCCGGGACCGCCAGCATGAACAGCGGCTGCATCTCCTCTCGCCAGTCCGGATTCTGCCGATTGTAGGCATCGGAATCGAGCACGATTCCCGTGCCGGGCAGACTGAGCCAGTACACAGGACCTCCGTTCAGGCGCTCTTCGATAAGCGGCAGTCCGAGCAACTGCGAATACCATTCGGCCGCTCTCCGCAGATCCGACACATGAACGAACAGGCTCGCCACCCGGTTCTCGATCGGGAGCTCCCGCTTGCTGCGTATCGGAAACCACAGCTCCATGACCGATTCGGGGTTGTCGTTGCCCAAATAACGACTGTCGTAAAACTCGACCTCGGCCCCCGCCCTGCAGGTGTACTCCGAGTTCGGCAGCCATTCCCCGTGATAATAATCGAACGTCGCGCCCAACTCGTCGATCGGCCCTTTTCGCGTCACTACCGCGTACAGTCCTCCCTCGAACGTGTCCGCAACCATCCCTTCCGGAATGTCCGCGAAGGCGGTAACGCCGACAGCTGCGACATAGTCGAACGCGTCGCCGGGGTGCATGTCCGGCTCAATGATACATAACCCGTAACATTCGCCATTCTTGTGTGGAATTTCATCGCAGCGAGGATTAAAGCGCTGCCATAATCGAGCTATTTCATTTTCCGAAGGGGCAATATCCCGACTCGGCTTATAGCGGATCTTCTGTCCCACTGCTTTGAAAGGTTCTTTCCAGACGATGCGGGTTTCCAATATCATTTTCGCATTCTCCTTCCTATATATGCGAATATACATTCGCTTTTTTCGATGAATTCTCCTGCCGAACGGCTTTATGAGAATAATATTATTTTTGGCGTTGACGCCTTGGCGCAGCTTGTTTGGCGATTCTCATAATTTCGAATGGCAGATTTTATAGCATGTTTTCGCCCGATCAGGCTGATAGACTTTGAGATATTCCAAGCCAAAGGGAGGAAACAGATTCATGAAGTTCAACGCAAAAGGTTTGAAGAAATCTCTGATGCTGGGTACGTTGGCGCTCGCGATCTCCGTTCCCGTAGGAGCAGGAGCGGCGTCCGCAGCACCTGTAGGCAACGTCATCACACAAGACCAACTGGCGCAGCTCGCCGGACGGTTCGGCATAGATTTCAATTCTTTGCTGCAGCAAATTATGCAGGGGCAATATCCGGGCAATACGGGCAACGGCCAGGTGACGAATCCTAGCAAGCCGTCCCAACCCTCTAAGCCTTCGACGCCTAACACAGGCAATAACGGCAATGCTGGCTCTGGTAACACAGGAAACACCGGAAATACCGGGAATACGGGAAATACGGGTAGCGGCAATACGGGCTCGGAAGTGTCCAACTCGGCCTTCGCGACGCAGGTTGTCACGCTCGTTAACCAAGAACGGGCGAAAGCAGGCTTGAAGCCACTGGCCGCCACGAACGCCACATTGACGAAGATGGCGCTGGACAAAGCGAAAGACATGTACAACAACGGTTACTTTGACCACAATTCGCCGACTTACGGCTCGCCGTTCGATATGATGAAAAAATACGGAATTAATTATCGTTATGCGGGAGAAAATATCGCTAAAGGCCAGCGCACTCCGCAAGAGGTCATGAACGCCTGGATGAACAGCCCGGGCCACCGCGCCAACATCCTGAGCGCCAACTTTACGACGATCGGCGTCGCTTATTACAACGGCGTATGGGTTCAGGAATTTATTTCGTAATCGAGTTTATACCGTCCATGGCTCCATGGATTGCTGAATCATGAACAAAAGGCGTGCAAATTGACTATCAATTTGACACGCCTTTTGTTGCTTGATTTTTGTAAGCGAATGATTATAATTATGTTCAACGGATTAAACCAATGAACGAAAGGGTGGTCATATGAGCCAGAAAACCGAACACACGCTGCAACAGTTCAAAGAGTGTATTCCTCTGCTCGAAGTGTTGACCGACGAGAATCGTCAAGCCATTATTATGCTACTCGCGCAAAACAAATCGGGGCTTAACGTTAACGCGATCTCGAGCCACATCGACCTGTCCCGACCGGCCGTCTCCCATCATCTAAAGGTGTTGAAGCAGTCCGGTTTTATTGCTTTGGAAAAAAAAGGCGTAGAAAATTATTATGTATTAACTCTACGCAAGCCGTTGGAACAACTCAAATCGCTAATTACCGCCGTTGAGGCCGAGTGCAACGGAGCTCAATGACTATTCAATGACTACCCGCTCACTTACGGGAAATACTCTTTGGAGAAGATTTTTTTTCGCACGATTGGTTCATTAGTTTAAACCAATAATCATAATAGGAGTGATTGGATCATGAAAGCCGCAATCATCGAGAAATACGGAAAAGACGTTCCATTAATTGTAACCGAACAACCTATGCCTGCTGTCGGAGAACACGATGTGCTCGTTGAAATCCATGCAGCCAGCTTGAATCCCATCGACTATAAAATCAAAGAAGGAAAAGTGAAGCTTCTATTGAGCTATAAGTTCCCTCTCATCCTGGGAAACGACTTCTCGGGAGTTGTCGTCAAGGTCGGCCAACGGGTGAACGCGTTCAAACCCGGAGACGAAGTTTACGGGAGACCCCGCAAAAGCCGAATCGGCACATTAGCCGAATTTATTGCCGTTCACGAGGACGACATTTCGCTGAAGCCGCACAATCTAAGCTTTGAAGAAGCGGCCTCGATCCCGTTGGTCGGACTTACAACTTACCAAGCCTTTTCCGATATTCTAAAGCTGCAAAAGGGTCAGAAAATTTTGATTCACGCCGGTTCGGGAGGCGTAGGCACCTTCGCTATTCAATTGGCGAAATGGATGGGCGCTTTTGTCGCTACGACGGCCAGCGATAAAGGCTATGATTTGGTCAAATCAATGGGTGCCGATCTGATTATTAATTATCGTAAAGAAAATTTCGAGGAGAAGCTTACCGGGTATGACGCTGTTTTTGACACTTTAGGCGGGACAGCCTTGGAAAAATCATTCCGCATCCTGAAGCCGGGCGGACAAATCGTCTCCGTCTCCGGCATGCCGAACGCCAGATTCGGAAGAGAAGCCCAATTGGGTTGGATGAAAACGGCCGTCTTGTCCCTCGTAAGCCGCAAGCTCGCTGCGCTGGAGAAGAAAACCCGTACGAAGTACCATTTTCTGTTTATGAAGTCGAGCGGGGCGCAATTGCGGATTATTAAAGAGCTTATTGAACAAGGGCATATTAAGCCCGTTATCGATAAAGTGTTCCATTTGAAGGATGCCGGACAGGCGCTTCATTACCTGGAAAGCGGTAGCGCCAAAGGCAAGGTAATCGTTAAAATCAAGTGATCCCGACAGCGTACGACACTCCATCCGGCTATTCCCCCCTTGTTTACAATCTGTTTATTCCAATAGGATAAACTGATAGGATAAAATGACATGGGAAGGGGGAAGCGACATTGCCCGGAAAAACACCGCTGAGCAGAGCGGCGGCAATCGGCGTAATCAGCCTGGTGCTCGTCTCGCTCCTGTTTCTCTCGCTGATGGGAAACGGGGGCGGCTCGGAAGCTTCCCCGCAAGTGCGCGGCGGAACAATGAGCTTGAAAAATTGGAGTCCCGATCAGGGTTCGGTCAAGCTGGACGGCGAATGGGAGTTTTATTGGAATCAGCTTTTATCTCCCGAAGACTTTCGCAAGCAAGGGGAAGCGTTAACCGGCAGCGCCGTTTATATGTCGGTCCCCTCTTCCTGGAACGGACAAGTCGTGAACGGCATAAAGCTGCCCGCATACGGCGAAGCAACCTACCGAATGGTGCTAACCGACCTTCAAACACCCGGAATTTACGCCCTGAAGAAATCGAACATCCGATTCTCGAGCCGGATTTACGTGAACGGCGAGGAGCTTCTGACGGACGGCCTGCCGGACGGAGGAGACAGCGCTTACGAACCCGGCAACCGGCCCAAGCTGAACAACTTCTATAGCGAAGGCGGCGATGTCGAGATTGTGGTGCAAGCCGCCAACTACGATTACATCAATTCCGGCTTTGTCGTTCCCCTTCTGTTCGGGAAGGACGAGACGCTGATCTCGATTCAGCGGAATACGATCGCACGAGAAATCGCCATTATGGCGATTCTTGGAACGTTGGCGCTGATTTATGTGATCTGTTTCATTGCAGCGGCGATGTACAGCAGGAAGGATTATTCCTTGCTGATGCTTGCGCTTCTGTGCGCATCGGCCGGAATCTACCACAGTCTGATGGGAGAACGCTCGCTGCTGCTGTTAATTCCGGATGTCTCATTCGCGATGCTGTACAAAATCAAAGATGTAGCATCGGTTCTCACCTGCATGTCCGTAGCCTTGGCCTTTTACCACCTGCAGAAGAGCATCATTTCATTTAGACTAACGCTGGCCGTTACGCTTGTGCTGGGAACTTTCGCAATTTTAATCGTGTTTCTCCCTATCAGCGCCTACACGCCCATTCAATACTACATCGTCATTATGTACCAGCTGCTGCTAATCTGGCTTTTCATCAGAGCTTCTTATCTTTATATCCGTCAGAAGGAAGGTCAGCGTTGGAAGTATTTTCTGCTGTGCATGGCGATTTTGCCGATGAACCTGTACTCTATCGATACGATTTTGTTTGCACTCAGTGTTAGTTCGTCCCTTCAATTCAGTCAGTTCTGCATTATCGCCTTTAACCTGGGCATGCTGCTTCTCATCGTCCTGCGTTTTTTCGAGGCGTACCATACGATTAATGAAATGAAGGATCAGTTGCTGCGCTTGGACAAAATCAAAGACGACTTTCTGTCCAACACCTCTCACGAGCTGAGAACGCCGCTGAACGCCATCGTCAACATATCCGAAACTTTGCTTAAAGGAGTAAGCGGCTCGGTCAACGGCGAACAGGCGCAGAACCTGTCGCTTGTCGTTGGCAGCGGTCGACGGTTGACTCATCTCGTCAATGAGCTGCTCGACTACTCCAAGCTGAAGCATGGGGATTTGAAGCTGAACAAAAGCCGTCTGATTCTGAATGCTTACGTCGAATCGGTCATGCGCATCCATCAATTCCTGCTGGAGGGAAGAAGTACGACGCTTGTCAATCGCGTGCCGGACGACCTCCCCCTCGTTCACGCTGACGGCATTCGGCTTACGCAAATTTTACATAATCTGATCGGCAATGCCGTCAAGTTTTGCGATCGGGGAACTGTCGAGGTAAACGCGGCGGTTGCCGGAGAATGGGTTGAGATTCGCGTCAGCGATACCGGAATCGGCATCGAACCCCATATGTTGGAACGGATTTTTCTGGATTACGAGCAAGGAGAGCATGCGGGTGCGCCCCAGTATGCTGGAACGGGGCTCGGATTAAGCATTACGAAACGGCTTGTCGAGCTGCACGGAGGCCGCATCGGCGTCCGCTCGACTCCCGGACACGGCGCAACGTTCACCTTCACCTTGCCCGTCGCCCCCGGCAAATCAACCAAATCGGGAGCGGTGCTGCCTGCGGACAAGTCTCCTTTTTCCGGCGGCGATCTAGCTCATCAGGAATATCCTCTATATATCGAGGGAGAAAGCAAGGAGTCCATTCTGATCGTGGACGACAATGCGCTGAATCTGCAAAGCATGATCAACCTGTTTAAGCTGGAAAATCAAACGGCAGTCGCCGTCAATCGCGGAGAGATGGCGCTGCGGACCGTCTTTTCCCGACAGGAGTTTTACCTCGTCGTGCTGGATATCGCAATGCCGGATCTATCGGGCTTCGAGGTGCTGCGACGCATCCGCGAACGCTTTTCTCCCTTCGAGCTCCCCGTCCTGATGCTGACGGCAAGAAGCCGAAGCGAGGATATTCGTCTGGCCATGGAGCTGGGGGCCAACGATTTTGTCGCCAAGCCGTTCGAGTCCGAAGAGCTGATGGCCCGGGTTAGAAGCCTGTCGAAGCTGAAATCGTCTGTAAAGCTGGCCAGAGATGCGGAAATCGCCTTTTTGCGTTCCCAGATCAAGCCCCACTTCCTGTATAACGCCCTGACCGCGGTCGCCGAGCTATGTATGACCAATCCCAGGCAGGCGGAGGAGGTTACGTTGCAATTGTCGCGTTACTTGCGCAGCAGCTTTGATTTCAAGCATCTGGACACGATGACGACGCTAAACGACGAACTGGCATTGGTCCGGGCTTATGTCGGGATTGAGCAGGCCCGGTTCGGCGCCAGGCTGCGTGTAGAATACGAAGTGGATGCCGATCCGAACCTGCTGATTCCTCCTCTTATGATTCAACCGCTGGTGGAAAATGCAATTCGGCATGGCGTCATGTCCAACTCCAAGGGCGGCGTTGTGAGTCTGTTCGTTAAGGGAAGCGTCGGAAATGGAGTTACTTTGCGGATAGAGGACAACGGCTGCGGAATGAGTCCGCAGAAGCTGCATCACGTGCTGAACCCGAATTCGGCGGCAAAGGGCATCGGACTGTGGAACATCGGCCAGCGCTTGCGCCTTCTATACGGTACGGATATGAGGATTGAAAGCCGGGAAGGCGCAGGCACGCGAATCGAAATTGTACTGCCGGGAGAAAATGCGATTGCGAAAGGAAGCTGACGTATGCTGCGGATCATGGTTGTAGATGATGAGGAACTCGCGGCGATGCGCTTGATGCGTATCTTGTCCGAGCGCGACGAGCCAAGCGAAGCCATCATGTTTTTGGACTCGTTGGAAGCGTACGAATATGCCAAAGCGCATCCCGTCGACGTTGCTTTTCTGGACATTTCCATGCCCGACGTCAACGGTATGCAATTGTCGAAGCTGCTGACTGACACTCGTGAGACGACTAAAATCGTTTTTGTCACCGGATATGACACGTACGCGGTTCGCGCCTTCGAGCTGAACGCCCTGGATTACATCATGAAGCCGATCACCGCGGAGAGGCTCGACGTCACGATGAAGAGGATCGGAACGGAGAATCAGGCGACTGCGGCGGCAAAGCCTTCGCTCGAGGTATTCCTGTTCAACGGAATGAATTTGAATCTTCGGACCGCCGAAGGCGCAAGAGAAGCCGTTAAGTTGCGGAGTCCGAAAACCGAAGAGCTATTCGCTTTTCTGCTCTGCAAGCGCGTCGTGATTAGAGAGGAAATTATCGATACGTTGTGGAACGGACTTGTGCCCGATAAAGCATGGAAAAACCTCAATTCCACTCTCTATTACGTTCGGAAGGCGATCAATACGACCGAACATAAAAGCGAAATCACCGTAACGGGCAACGAAATTCGGATCAATACGGACGAGCTTTACTGCGATCTGTACGAGTTCGAGCATCTGCTGAAGGAGATTAGGCGCGATCCGGAACGGAACACGCCGCTGCTTAAGCGAGCCGAAGCGCTGTACGCCGGACCTCTCCTTAGGGGCAAAGCATACGATTGGGCCAGCGAGTACGCTCTCAGCCTCGAACGGCAATACACCGAGCTCTTGGAGCTGCAGGCTCGCCATTACCGCCAGCGCGGTCAGCTTCTTCAGGCGCTGAACGGCTATGGCGAAATTTTGAAGCTGGACGCCATACGGGAGGATGTCCATGGCGAAATGATCCGCATTTTCCTCGAGCTGGGCCGCAAAAACGACGCTCTCAGGCAATATCGGCAATTGGAAGCTATGCTGCGCACCGATCTGGGGATAGAGCCGGACGCGGAAATCAAGAAGCTGCTGCTGTAAACGCTATAAGGCGGTGCGGGGATACAAATTCCCCGCACCGCCTTATCTATTGCAAGCTCAATACCCCGAAGGCAGCGCGAACAGCCTGCCCTCTCCCGCGGCGAAGGAAGCGGAAAGCGTTCCCGTTGCCGAATTGTAATCGGTGGCGATCTCCAGCCCCGTCGACTTGGACACCTCCGTCACTGCAGACGGTTTACCGGGCAACGAGAAGCTCAACGTTCTTCCGTTCTCGTAATCTCGGTTGACGACCATAACGTATTTGCGCCCGGCATCGTCCTTGAAGTAGCCCACGACCGCCGGCTTCGACGAGTCCGCAAGCTGCCAGAAGAAGCCGGAGGGCAGCGCCTGCGTCGAAGGCGGCAATGTCCCGGTGTGGTAAACCTCCTGGGAAGTAAGCCCGGTAAGCGTTGTCCCGAGCTTCAGCAGCTCCGCGTTCAGCCCTTGCGCATAACCGTAGGTGACATTCTTTGTTCCGTCAGGCAAAATCAATCCGCCGAAGAACGGCGCTCCGCTCGCTTCGATGCCCGGAGTGAAGTAGGTAAAGTAAAGAACGCCCTTGGCCCCGTAGGCCAGATTCGTATAGATTTGATAGCTCATCTCCGCCTGCGTCGGCTGTCTTAATTGCCCCGTAATGCCAACCGACTGCATGTACGACCAGAAATCGACTCCCGCCTTCAGCCCTTGGCTGCGAATGACCTCCAGATTCGTATAATAATCGTTCCGGAAGCCTCCGTCGTACAGGAAGGGATAGTGGTCGAACGCGAGAACGTCGGGCTTTTTACTCGCCCACCGATAGACATAATCCTCGTAAGAGCCCCCGACGAGCTGCTGATCGACGACAAACCAGTAATCCCCGCCGCTCGGCAGTCCGTTGGCGTAGCCTGTGCCGGACGATGTCCAGTCCTTGTCGGCATGAGCTTGCACCACCCAGCCGACGGAGCCGTCTCCCCCGCCTCCATGCGTCAGCTCCCAGTAATACTCCGTCGACGGCGCGACCGTCGCGTTTATCGTAAAAACCGGGAAGTTGTCGGCGGATGAAGCCAGCGTGCTTGAGCCAAGCAGCGTCTGCTTTGCCGGAGAATTCCACAGCTTCAGCGTCAGCGACTCTCCGGCGCTCCAGGTCAGCCGATCGATCCATAGCTGGATCGTCCCTAGCGAGGTCTGTCCCGGCGAGGTCCGGAACGTCTGCCCGAGACTGCGATTCGTTCTGACGAAATCCCCGGAATAATCGAGCACTCCCCATTGCTCCTGCGTCGCATTGACCGGGAACAGGTTTACGAACGTCATGCTTCCCGGGTCCTGCGCCCTGAACCGGTCCCGTACCGCTTCGATCCGCCCCATCAGCCCCGAGCCCGGCTCGTCGTACAGATGATAGCCCAGCAGCGCAGGATGGCTCTTGTACGCATCCGCAACGGTATCGACAATGGCGTCTGTAGGCCGATTACCGTCATTATAGGCTTCCTGCGCGAAGGAAACGTCGAACCACAGGTCCCTTCCCGTCGCGATTCCTTCCTGATAAGCCGAACCGTCCGCATAGGCGTCGCCCGTGCTCGTCGCCACCCAGCCGATTGCGATCGTGCTGTCGCTGGTCAGTTCCATATAATACGACTGATCGGTCTGAACCGGCCTACTGAACGAAAACGTCGGGAAATACGTATCCGGACGGCCGGTGATCGAAGCGCCTCCGAGCAGCGTGTTTTTGGCGGGACTGTCATACACGTTTAACGTCAACGTCACCCCTTCTGGCCAATAATCCTTGTCGATATTGAGCTTTACGGATGTGATGTACCAGGCCGTGCCCGTCGTCGGCGACTTGAACGTCTGACCGAGCCGATTGCCGCTGCTGACGAAATAACCGCCGCCGTTCACGTTCTGCGCGACATGGCGATCCGTCCAATGGAGCCGGAAGTCGGTCGCCAAAATTTCGAGTCCGTTCTCCTCCGCCAAGTCGAGCGCCGCGGCATTATGCTCCGGCGTAACGATAACCGCTGCGCCGATGACGACATTGGCGTTCATCGCGGCAATATCCGCATAGGCGGCAGAGGTCGTATGCTCCTGGGACGGTGGAAAGAAAATTCCGATCGGGAACGCCGCCGAAGAGGCGGACGCCTGTCCGACGGGCACCAATGCCAGCAAAGCCGCCATCGCCGCGCTCCATAGCTTCATTCGTCCCTTGCTGTTGCTTCGTTTGTTTTCCATTTTGCAGCCTCCTCAATCGAATTAAGGAATTACGCTTTTACGCTTCCAAGCACGATGCCTTTCACGAAAAACCTTTGCAAGAACGGATACACGAGCAGAATCGGCAAAGCCCCGACGAAAATTTGCGCCGCTCGCGTCGTGCGCTGCGAAATCTCCGACAGCTCGGACAAGCTCAGGCCGCTGAGCGCTAGCGGGTTGCTGTTGATGACCATCAGCTGCAGGTAGGTCGACAGCGGATATTTCTCCGGAAAATTCATCAGGATGAGACCGTCGAACCAAGCGTTCCAATGTCCGACAAGCGTGAACAGCGCCACCGTCGCGATAACCGGCATGGACAGCGGAACGACGATTCTCCACAGGACAGTGAAGTAACCGGCTCCATCCATAAAGGCGGATTCCTCGATCTCCCCGGGCAGCCCGCGGAAGAAATTCAGCATCAATATGACGTTGAACACCGGCACGGCCCCCGGAACGACCAGCCCCCAGACCGTGTCCACAAGTCCTGTGGCGTTGATCGTCAGAAACCAGGGAATCAATCCGCCGCTAAACAAAATCGTCGCCACGAAATACCACGCGTACGCGGTGCGGAGCCGGAAATCTTTCGTCTGCTTCGACAGCGGATAGGCGCATAGCACCGTCAGCGTCATATTCAGGGCGAAGCCGAGCGCCGCCCGCTCCAACGAAACGCCGAATGCGCGCAGAAACTCCGGCTTGTGCAAAATATAATCATAGGAAGCCAGAGTCGCCTCGACCGGCCAAATTCCGACCAGACCCGCCGAGGCCGCCGTACTCGAGCTGAGCGACACCGCGAACACATGCACAAGCGGAAGCAGACAGGCGACGGAGACGAGGAGCAGAAAGCCGTAGTTCGCGGCCGTAAAAGCAATGCCGCCAAGCGACTTGTTTGTATGCATGGCTCTCCCCCTCGGATCAGAATATTCGGTAATTGGCCAGCCTGTAGGCCAGGAAGTAAGACAATGAAATCAGAATCAGCGATACGAACGACTTCAGCAGACCAATCGCCGTCGCCACGCCGAATTGGGCGTCCAGAATGCCGATCCGGTAGATGAGCGTATCGAGAATATCGCCGCTCTCGTACACCGACGGGCTGTACAGATTAAACACCTGCTCGAAGCCCGCGTTCAGCACGTTGCCGAGACTCAGCGTCGCCAGCAGAACGATAACCGGCAGCATGCCCGGCAGCGTGACGTGCCGCATCTGCTTCCAGCGGCCGGCCCCGTCCATAACCGCAGCCTCGTACAAAGACGGATTGATGCCGGTAATCGCCGCCAGGTAGACGATCGTGCTGAAGCCGAATTCCTTCCATACGTCCGAGGCAACCAGCGTAAACGGAAACCAGCCGTTGTCGCCGAGGAAGAAGACGGACCGGCCTCCCAGCGCCTGCACGATCCGGTTGACAACCCCCTCCGACGGAGACAAAATATCAATCAAAATGCCGCTGATGATAATCCACGACAGGAAGTGCGGCAGGTAGACGAGGGTCTGGAACGTTTTCTTGAAAAATTGGAGCCGCACCTCGTTCAGCAATATGGCAATGGCGATCGGAACGGTCAAGCCCGCGACGATCTTCATGACCGAGATGAACAGCGTGTTCCAGACGACTCTCCCGATATCGGGCATATTCAGCACGTAGCGAAAGTTGTCCAGACCGATCCACTCCGAGCCGAACAGCCCTTTGACCGGAACGAATTGCTGGAAGGCGATCGTTACGCCGACCATCGGCACGTAGCAATAGACGAAGACGATCAGCGCTCCCGGCAGCAGCATCAGGTGGAGCGGAAGCTCCCGCAGCGCTTTCATAGCTTTCATCGGCTTCACCTGCTAGCCGCCCAGGCCGCCACCTCCTGGGTAATGACGTCTCCTCCGAGCTTCTTCCAGTTCGCGACGAACTCGTCGAAGGAGTCGATCGGCGCCGAGCCCATGATGATCTTCGTGAACGCCTCCAGCTCCAGCTTGTTCAGCGAAGCCAGCTTCTGGGACATCACCTCGGTCGGAGCGGACAGAAACTCGTTCGGCTTAAAGCCGTTGTTCCGGTTGTAATCCGCCAGCAGCTCTTGGGAGCCGCCGGGACCGAACACAAGCGAGTATCCCCAGCCGAGATTGTCCCCCGCCTGATAGTCTTTAATTGTCTTGAAAATGAACGGCTGTCCGGTCGTCTTGTCGAGTACGCTCTCGTCATCCTTTTCCAGCGCCTGCTTCAATATCTCGAAGTTGTCCAAGTTGGCCGTCGGATTCGAGCCGCGCACAAGCGCGTACTGCCACTTCTCGACCGCGCCGTTGACGCCGATCTCCTCCGCCGGATACTGCTCCTTCGGCCAGACGGTATTAAAAGCGTTGAGTAGCTTGACGAGCGCTTCCGGATGCTCGGCGCCCTTGCGCACGACGTAATATTCGGCGACGCTGAAGGCGGTTTGCGGCTTGGCTGCCTCTCCGCTTGCCGATGGAAGCCGATAAGGCCGCAAGTCGAAGTTCGGGTCCTTGTTTTTGCCTTCCTGGAACAGCAGCGGCATATAGTGCGCGCCGTAGAGCATGCCCAGCTTGCCTGAGTTGACGTCCTGAATGAGCACGTCCGCATTTTTGACCCCGTATTCCTGGTCGACGCCGCCTGCGGCGTACAGCTTCTGCAGGTTGGCCAGCACCGTCTTCATCTCCGGCTGGATGCTTCCGTATCCCAAGGCTCCGGAGGCGTCCTTCACCCAAATGCCCGGATAGGCGCCGTAGCCGTTCGAGAAGCCTTCGAGCCCGGCGAAGAAGCCGTACAATTCCTTGGCGATGCCCAATCCGTAAGTATCGTTCTTGCTGTTGCCGTCCGGGTCCTGTTTGGCGAACGCTTCGGCAATCGCCAGCGCGTCGTCCATCGTCTTCGGCTCCGGCAGGTTCAGCTTCTTCAACCAATCGGCCCTCAGCCACAGAAGGGGAGCCGTATCCGTCGAGCCCGGGTTGAGCGGCAGGCCGACAAGTTGGCCTTTGAACGTCGCCGAATTCAAGCCTTCGCCGCCGTCCTTGCTCAGCAGCTCCTTCGTTCTCTCCGAGCCGTATTTCTCCAGCGCTTCCGCCAGATCTTCAAGCTGCCCGGCATCGTATAGCTGCTTCATCTTGGCGCCGGATACCGGCATAATGTCCGGCAGCTTCCCGGTCGTCATCATTACGTTCAGCTTCTGTTCGTACTGGCTCGGATCGACAGCCCACAAATATTTGAGCTTGATCCCGAGCTCCTTCTCGTACAGCTTTGTCCAGGCGTTGTTGTCGATCGTGTCTCCGTTCTCGAACTTCATCGTCGTCGCAACGGAACGAACGGCGGTCACCTCGATCGGCGGATCGAACCTGCCCATCGGATCGGCTGCCTCCTCCGCCGGCGACGGCTCGACCGAGGCCGACTCCGAGGCGCTTGGAGCGGCGGAGCTTGCCGCCCCTCCGTTTTCCTTCGACGAGCTGCAAGCCGCGAGCGACATTGTCAGCATAGCTGCGATCAGTGTCACGACGATTTTACGATTATACGCTTTCATTGCTCTTCCCCCTGACTGAAAATGTGGTTACGCCCTCATTATATCGGGGCATGGGGAGCTCCCACTACGCGCATCTGTTGCCTTTCTTTGCTTTTCGTTGCCTACTTGTCGCCGCCCCTGTCGCGGTATTCCTGCGGCGTAAGTCCGAATTGCTTCTTAAAGAACCGCGTGAAATGCGGAGCCGATTCATAGCCGACGGCCGCCGCGATTTCGTGGATTTTCAGCTTTCCGTCGGCAAGCAGCCGCTTCGCCTCGTTCATTCTGCGATCCGCGATATATTCGAATAAAGTCGCTCCGCTCAGCCTTCTGTACGTTCTGGACAGATAGGTCGGGCTATGATGGACAAGCTCCGCCAACCGGGTAAGCGACAGCTCCCCGTCCAAATTGGCGGCAACGTATTCGTGCACGACGCGGATCATTCTCGGCATCGAATCGCCGTCCGATTCGGACGGCTCTGCCTCCCCTTGTAGGAACAGCTCACTCCCGCAGGAAGAGGAACGCTTCAGCCAATCGCACAGCCGGCGCGCCTCTTCGCCGAAGTCGCCCCAATCGCACACTCGGCCGCCCAACGCCAACGAGACCGGCAGCTTCAGCCATTCCCGGCACGCTTCCTGCGCCGCCTCGGCAATGCTTGGCATTCTGGATACCAGGTTGTCCCATGCCTTCTCCGCTTCTTCGGACGATTCGTCCTCCGCCGTATGCGAGCGGGGCTGAACCGCCCATATGTTATAACCCGGCTCCGGCTGAACGGATACGTACGCGCACGTCGGCTGAAGAAACTCGCCGAATATATTGCTGCATGCATATTCGAGCGGCTCCCTTCCCCGCTCCTCCAGCTCGCTATCGTAACGCAGCGCCATAACCCATACGGAACGGTCGGCCGAAAGGGGAATTTCCGCCTCCGCGAACCTTGTGCGCCGAGTCTCGGCGTCTCTTTCCCCGCCGTCCAGCAGCGCGCTGTGCCGCAGCACCTCCAAGGCGCTTTGATGCTTCGCGTCCGCTCTTCGTACCCGCTCCACCGCTCTCTCCTGCTGCTCGATCTGGCGAAGCGCTTTTTCGACGGCTTGGACGATCAACTCGTCGTCTTCGTTTTTCAGCAGATAGTCCACGATTCCCCCGTTGCGCAGCGCCCTCTGCATATAATCGAATTCGTTGTAGCCGGTTAGAAACACAATTTTGCACCAGGGACATCTCGCCAAAATTTTTTCCTGCAGCTCAATGCCGTCCATTCCGGGCATGCGAATGTCCGACACGACCAGATCGATTCTTGTCCGCTCCAGTCTCTCCAGCGCCTCATAGGCATGATAGGCCCGGTACAGCTCCAGCTCCAAATGCATCGCCTGCTGCAAAATCTGATAGATGCCGTTTACGATAATCGGCTCGTCGTCGACGATAAGTACGCGATACATAGCTTCATTCCCCCTCTATCGGAATAGTCAGCGTAACGAGCAGTCCGGACGGCTCTGCGCTTTGAACGGATACGCCCCCCGAAGGGCCGTATCTAAGGCGAAGACGGCGATGAACGTTAACGATTCCGGTCGTCTCCCCTTCGTCTGCGGTCGCGTCCAGTCTTCGGCGCAGCTCCTCCAGTTCGCCGGGCGGAAGTCCCTTGCCGTTGTCCCGCACCTCTATACGCAGCAGCCCGTCCCTTTCCAGGAAGGAAACGGACAAGCGGCCCTCGCCTATGATGTCTCTTAACCCGTGATGGTAGACATTCTCGACAATCGGCTGCAAAATGAGGCGCGGTACGGCAATCGCCCTGAGCTTGTCCGACAGCTCCTCCATCTTCACCTCGATCCGGTTGGAGAAGCGCATGCCCTGAATTTCCATATAAGCCCGGACGTGATCCGCTTCGGAGCCGAGCGGGACCTCCCCTTCTCCGTTGCGCGTGACGTATTGAAAATAGGCGCCGAGGTTTTTCGATACCTGCTCGGCTTTGTCGATGTCGTAGGACTTGATCAGCTGATTCAGCGTAAAAAAGCTGTTATACAGGAAATGCGGCGCGATCTGCGCCTGAAGCTGCTTCAGCTCCGACTGCTGCGAACGAATCTTCTGCACGTACAATTCGTCGATTAGCTGCTTCAGCCGCTGTACCGTTTTGCCGAAGCGCTGGAACAAGTAGCCGAACTCATCCTTTCGATCCCGATTCAGCTTCAAGGCCGTGTTAAAGTTGCCCTCCTCCACGTTCCTGAATTGCCTGACGAGCAGAGAGAGCGGACGTTGAATCAATTGAAAAATGCCATAGGAAAATACGACGATCATGACGAGTGAGCAGACGACGAGCAGCCAGAACCAGTTGCGATACGATTTCAGCTTGCCGAATACGACATCCTCGGGAATATAGACGGCCAGCACGGACTCCAGCAGCGGGGATTTCTCGTAAAAGGCCAAATATGACGTTCCGTCCGCATTAACCGTCTGGATCGCCTCGTTCTCCGAAGCGCCGGGAAGCCAAGCCGCTCCGATTCCGGCCGCGACCGCCTCCCGCCCGTCGCTGACGATCGTCCAGCCCTCGCCATACAGCGCCGAGCTGCCCTTATCGGCGATTCGGCTCATTCTGGCCTTGAGCGCATCGACCGAGAGCTCGATCTGATGAACGAAAGCGGGAGGTTGATTGTGAAAATCGGCTTTGCCGGGAGACGACAAATGGAGAAACAATCTCCCGTTCCACTCCGTAACCGGATAAGCTCCTGCTTGATACGCTGCGGCGATCGCTTCCACCTGGGCGATCGCCGCGTCGTCGGCCTCCACCCCCCAGGTCGAGATCACCCGGTTCAGCTCGGGCAAATAAACTCCGATTTTGGCGATCAGTCCGCTCGACTCTTTAAGATCGGTAATCTTGATCGATACGCGGTTGATCGTCTCCGTTTTGCGATAATTGGTCATAATATGGAGCTGGCCGGTCAGATCGAGCAGGTCCGCATCGTTAACCGCCTTCTGCTGGGCGCTTAGAATACGCTCCAGCTCCTGCTCCAGGGCAACGACCTCATAATGAAGCCGGGCCCTCATCGCATCCGAAATTTGCGACCGTACCTCCTGCTTGGCCAGCTCGTTCAACACCAGACTGAGCGCGAACAGCGGCAGCGTAACGGCAATAAAGATCAGCACCAGCTTCGGAAAAATCGAACTGCCGGAGATCGCCCTCATCCGTTCTCCCCCCTCTATTAGGAATGCAAAGAAGGAACCCGCCTCGGGTTCCTGATCTCTCTAAGCGAATGCAAGTATTCCGGCGCGACGGGATGCTGTTAGCAGACAAAACGGACAAGCTTGCCTTCTCCCGGAGCGAGCGTCAGGCGCAACCGGGAGTCTCCCGTCAGGTCGACGGCGCCTTGGACTTGGCTTTGGCTTTGGTTTTGCCCGCCGACAATCCGAGCCTGACGATAGGTCTGCCCGCTTAAAAGCAGCGACGCCTCCGCCGCATCCTCGTAGCTTCCGTTCACGACGAACAACGCCGGAAGGCCCTCCTCATCCATGAAGCAGCCGACGATAACGGCATCGCCTTCGACAGCCTCCAGCGGAGCGAAACCCGCTAAGGAATCTTCCGCTATCGCCTGATGCTTGCCGCCGAATAGAACCCCTACGGATTTTAGCGGCAATAAAGACGGTCCGAGCTCGGCCAGTTCCCGATTAACCGCCTGCACCTCCGCGTAATGTTTCGTCCGACTGCCGTCGCGAGCGATAATGGCGTCCCCGAACTTCTCGCGCCCGTCTTCCGGCGTCCAGTACGTGAAATATTGAATGCCTTTCGCTCCGAAGGCGAGGCTCGTATTCACCTGCCAGCGAATTTCCGCTTCCGTCGGATCCCGATGCGTCCCGTTAAAAGCCAACGTCTGAACGAACAGCCAGAACGGCGTATCGTAACGAATGGACGCGCTGCGGATCATTTCGAGATTGATATAGTAATCCTCGGTGATTCGCTCCCCGGCAAACACGGACGATTCGGTCAGGAAAGGATAATGGTCGTATGACAGCGCCTGAGGCTTGTACACCTGCATGAACTTCTCAATATAATCCGCATAATCCGCCTGCAACAAATCAGCCGCGGCATGGCGCGGAAACAAATTCACGTACGCCAAACCGTCGGGAGCCGTTCGCAAGTAAGCCGCCTTGACGGACGCCAGTTGGTCGATCTCCGGCGCGGAAGGTTCATCCTTCAACAGATGGCCCATATAGGCCGGATGCCCCGCGAACGCCGAGACGCGGCGGCGCAGCTCTTCCTCCGAGGCTGCCGTTCCGATTTGCAGCCGTTTCAAGTCGGGATCGTGAACGATGTATTTTAATCCGTTCGCCGCCGCTGCATCCAAAGCACGCTCGATCGCTTGCTCCCCGCCGTCCTGATATTCCGTTAGGCCGATCACAAAGGTGAAGCCGGCCTCCTTAATCTCGGCGTATCTGGCCGACGTCGCCTCGGAAGCCGGCGGACTCACCCACAGTCCGATCTCCAGCCGATTGCGATATGACATTTTTGCGTCCCCCCTCTAGGGCGTGTATGCATACTCCGAGGAAAGCAGATATTGCCCTTAACGGGTTTGCATACACGGCCCAGATGCTCGTCCTCCAATCGACTTCTTCAAGCCGACTTATGCTCATTATTATAGAGGGAAGCGATCGCAGCGAATAGACGCATTTGTTGCCTTCTCTTGCTCTCTCTTGCTCTTAGGCGCCTTTCGTCCCTTGCTGACTCGCTGCCATGAATCCCGCCCCCTTTAGAAATATGTCAATATTGATCAAATGAACTGTCCATTTTCTTCGTCATCCCCCTTGAAAATAAATAATATAAACCGTCAATCAAAGACAATAACGTGCAAAGACTGTTCCTTCCGCCTATTGTACACTTAACTGAGAAAGACATAGTGATGAAACCGAAAGGCGGGACAAATCGTTGAAAACACTGCAAATTACCGGTGAAAACGCATTTGAGATTATCGAAATTCCGCAGGAGCAGCCGCAAGAAGATCAGGTGACGGTACGCATCGAGATCGTCTCCACCTGTCCGCGCTGGGACATGAGCATGATGGGCGGCAAGGATATGTTCGACGCGTCCAAGCAGCCGGACTACCCGCTTCCTCCAGGCTTCCCCGGTCACGAGATGGCCGGAACCGTAGTGGCCGTCGGCTCCAAAGTCGCGTCACTTAAAGTCGGAGACCGCGTCGCCGCTCTGGAGCACTTGCTCGGCAACGGGGCCTACGCCGAATATTTGAATTATCGCGAGCACGAGCTGATCAAGCTGCCCGACAACGTGGAATGGAAGCAGGCCGTCTCTTTCGAACTGCTGAAATGCGTATTGATCGGCCTGCTGCAATTCGGCGAGATCAGCGGTAAATCCATGGTCGTGTCGGGACTTGGACCGGCTGGCATTCTCGCTATGCAGGCTGCGCGTCTCATGGGGGCGTCGCGAGTCGTGGCGATCGACATTACGCAGGAACGAATCGACTTCGTGAACGGCCTGGGCATCGGTGTCGCGAAGCATGCCGATGAGCTTGGGGACGAGCGCTTCGACCTCGGCTACGATTGCGTCGGCGCGGCGGCTTCCGTTCAGAACGTGCTGGAGCGCGTCGATTCGCATGTTGTGATTTTCGGGGTACTGAAGGGCGAGATTCGCTACGGCGGCCATCTGTGGTTCAAGGGAATTAAGCTGGAGTCGTACAACTACCGCAGCTTCGGAGCAAGCGACCAAGCGCTGCTGCTCGATCTTGTCGCGAACAAAGGTTTGAATACGGTATGCCTGCAAACGCACCATGTTCCTTTATATCGCTATCACGAAACGATTGAGCTGCTGAAAAAACAGGAAGCGATTAAGGTATACGCCTATCCTCCGACCGATTTCGCAGCCGCTGCGGAGGGAAGATAATATGAGAGGCGAGGCAGTCGTATTTACGGATGTCAGACAGGTTCAATTTATGGAGGTCGAGCTGCCCGAACCGGGGCCCGAAGATGTCGTGATCGATCTGGAGTACTCCTGGATCAGCAACGGCACGGAATCGTCCTTCCTATATGGAGAACGGATATCCGGAGAGCAGGTTACCCGTCCGGGAGACGTTCTGCCTTTCCCTCAGGTGGCCGGCTATCAGAAAGTCGGTATCGTGAGAAGCGTTGGCGAAAAGGTTAAAGGACTGGCGATCGGGGATCGGGTATTCGCCTCCATCAGCAAAGTAAACGGCATGAAGTTCGACAGTGGGGGTCATATCAATCCATCTGTCACCGATGCAAGTCAAGTTTGGAAGCTTCCTGACGGCTGCGACCCGCTCGCCTACAGCGGCATGGTGCTGACGCAGGTCGGGTACAACTGCGGCATCCGCCCTGCGGTGGAGCCGGGCGATGTCGCCGTCGTCATCGGCGACGGCATGGTCGGCCAATGGGCGGCCCAGACGCTGGCCCATCGCGGAGCTGACGT
Organism: Cohnella phaseoli; assembly: GCF_003386235.1. Lineage (GTDB taxonomy): Bacteria > Bacillota > Bacilli > Paenibacillales > Paenibacillaceae > Cohnella > Cohnella phaseoli. The sequence goes on along the minus strand of NZ_QRDZ01000005.1, from coordinate 90,664 downwards.
ATCCGTTCTCGGCAGGCATGACGATAGATTAGCCTTGCTTCCTTCCCATATTCGCTCTTATAATCTTAAGCGTCATAGCTTGTCCGATTGGACCGGAGACCGCGGGGATATCGCCGTCGTCGTCGATTCCGTCGGCGCAATGGGAACGTTCCGGGAGCTGAAGCCGGCCATGCGCCTGAACAGCCACCTCGTCTCCGCCGGTTTTCTCGGCGCGGAGGGCATGGTGGACATTCAGGAGCTGCGCCCGCAGGAGATTACGCTGCACAGTCCTTCCGGGTGGACAACGGCGCGGATGGACGCCACGCTCGTTGGAATTCGCGATGGCTGGCTGAGCACGACTCCGCTAATCTCCCACCGTTTCCCGGCGGAAAAAGCCGCAGAAGCTTGGCAGCTCATTATGGACAAAACGGAGCCGTTCCTGGGAATCGTGCTGGAATGGTCCAAAAGCTGAGGAGTGAAGGAAGCGATGGGACGCAAGCTGGTAGGGGAAGCCTTCGTATTCGCCGGAGAAGAGGAGCTGCCGTTTCGTTACAAGCCGGTAAGCGGCTCGGTAACGTCGGTGCGCAGCCGGTGGAGAAGCGATCTTCCCGAAGCGGTTCGCTACGAGGAAGGCAAGGATTATACGGTGGATTACGGAACGGGCACGATTCGGCGGACGCCGGAAAGCCGAATTGCGGACGCGCGGCTTCATCCGATGTATGGGGTACAGGCATTTAACCATAACGAATATTCCGATTTCAGCAACGCCTCCTATACGGTATACGTCGATTACGAGAGCGAAACGGCTCCCGCAGAAACGACCGTTGCGACCTCGGACATCGAGCGCTCCGGCTTTTTGGATCGGGTCGTGCGCAAGCTGCAGGCCGGCGAAGAGGCTGTCTACGTCGTCTATGGCGATAGCATCAGCACGGGCGGAGAAGCGAGCGAAGAGAGCCTGGCGTACTTCGGGCGTTTCGCGGAGGCGCTGCGTAGCCTGTATCCGCAGGGTCGTCTTCGCATTGTCAACAAAGCCATCGGCGGAGAGGACACCGGGGGCGGGATCAGCCGCGTCGATGCCGACGTCGTTGCGCTGCTGCCTGACCTGGTCTCGATCGGCTACGGCATGAACGATCAGAATGTGCACGAGGACGGCAGCCATACAACGTCGTTGGAGCAATTCGATCGCAATTTGCGCGGCATGATCGAAGCGATCCGCTCGGCGGGCGACACCGACATCGTGCTGGTCACGCCGTGCGAGCCGAATCCCGATTGGCAGCATACGAGCGGACAAACGCCTCTGTACGCCGACGTCATTCGGCATCTTGGCCGGGAATACCGCATCGGCGTCGCCGACGCGCACGCCGAATGGACCGCCGAGCTGGCGGCCGGCAAAACTCCCGCCAGCTTGCTGCTGAACAACATTAACCACCCGAACGACTACGGACACCTGATTTACAGCGAATCGTTCTTCAAAATGCTTTTATAGTAGATGGATCCCGATGTTCAGCCGGTCCTCTTTCTTTCGGATCCGAGGCTTTTGAAGGCACGCTATCCGGTGAGGGATAATAGGCGTTGTTGATTTAAAGCGGGAAACCCGCTTTAAATTCGCTCCAGCGCCCATTTCAGGCAATTTAAAGCGGATGTCCCGCTCTATTTTCGCGTTTTTCCTGTTTTGACGAAAATAGAGCGGGGATTCCGCTTTAAATATCCACTCTTACCCGATATGTAGAAATTAGAGAGGTTTTTCCGCTTTAAATCGCATTCTGCCTACGACACGTCGCAAACCGATCCCCCCCCCCCCTTGTACCGTGGCACATTTATTTTTTGAATCGTCAAAAAAGGCTTTGCTCCGCCTCAAAGCTGAGGGGATGCAAAGCCTTTTTTCAATCAGACTCTTCTTAAGCTTTCAGAATGTCATGGTCGACATAACGCTCGCCGTTCAGTTCGCTGACAACGTTGATCGCCACTTTAGCGCCATCGCCAGCGGTGATGATCGTATGCATGCTCACTCCGGCAATCGTGCCGGCCGCCCATACGTTGTCCAGATTCGTCTTGCCATCCGGAGCGCAGTCGATAATCGTCTTGATGCGCGGCTCCGTCCCCGGCTTCGTGACAACGCCGCTTGCTTCCGCCACGTCTGCGAACATTCCCGTAGCGATAATGACGTGAGTCGCTTCGTAGGACTGCCCGTCCGCTTCGATCGTAACCGAGCCTTCGCCCGCCGTCAGCTTCGTTGCTTTGCCCGTCACAAACTCCGTTCCGAACTTGGCCGCCTGCTTCTTGCCTACAGCAACGAGATCGGGACCGGTAATCCCATCGACGCCGTAATGATTTTCCACCCATGCGCGTTTCGTTACGCTCTGATCGCTATCGATCACCAGCGTCTTCTTGCCTGCCTTCGCGGTAAAAATCGCAGCGCTGGCTCCCGCCGGTCCTCCGCCGATAATGGCAACATCGTACATCGCACTCACTCCTCGTGTGAAAAATTGGGAAGCTCCACCTATTGTAGCACGGAAATAAAGCACTTTCAAAAAGTAAGCCCCAATTCGCGATGTCACGGGCGAAGCAGACGCGGGTTGCAGCCTCGACTGTAGCCGCATTGAGCTAACAGCTGCCTCATTTCGCTGCAACCTCACGGAGTCGGCTTACAGAGCGGCGACATGCTTTTTTCTCGCTGCAACCTCACGGAGTCGGCTTACAGAGCGGCGACATGCTTTTTTCTCGCTGCAACCTCACGGAGTCGGCTTACAGAGCAGCGACACGCTTTTTTCTCGCTGCAACCTCACAGAGTCAGCTTACAGCGCAGCGACACGCTTCTTTCTCGCTGCAGCCTCACGGAGTCGGCTTACAGAGCGGCGACACGCTGTTTTCTCGCTGCAACCTCACGGAGTCGGCTTACAGAGCGGCGACACGCTTTTTTCGCGCTGCAACCTCACGGAGTCGGCTTACAGAGCGGCGACATGCCCGTTTCTCGCTGCAACCTCACGGAGTCGGCTTACAGAGCGGCGATATGCCCGTTTCTAGCTGTAACCCGACTGAGTCAGCTTACAGAGCTTGCCGCCCGCCCCCAACTCAAACTAGTGCGACACTTCCTCCAGCTTCTCAACGCCAACTGTTCGAACATCCGTCGGGCTTTGGCCGACCTGCACGGTCGCCACGCCGCCCGCAACGTCCACATCCTCGATCCAGACCGGCTCGCCGCTGTCCAGACGGACCTTGAAATTATCCGCCGATTCGTAAATTTCCTTTGCTCTCTGCGCGTCCATATTCAATCCTCCAACGTTTCTTCGATTTCCGGCACCCATCCGTTATGCAAGGTGACCTGCCCGCCGCCCAACCCTTCGTTGACCATTCGGTCGACGTCCATGTCGAACTCGTCCCTTCCTTCGTAGATCGAGTCCTCAAGCCCCTTTTCCTTGTCCTCGGAAGCCACTTGCGGCATCCCCCTTCGCTATTGGATTAAGACTTTTCCAATATTCCCTGTCCGGTTGTTTTCCATGCGAATGGGCAACTTATAGTCGAGTTCCCAAAAGTCAAAATCCGACCTCCGTCCTTCCGAATTCAGCATTCGAAGTCAAACCTCTACACGCAAAGGAGCGTCAGCCATGCATACGGTCTGGAAAGGCGCGATCAGCTTCGGCCTCGTTCATGTTCCCGTAAAAATGTTCACCGCCACCGAGGACAAGGATATCCATCTGCGAATGATTCACAAAGTCTGCGGAACGCCCATCGCCAACGTTCGAACTTGCCCCCACTGCGAGAAGGAGGCTGCCTGGGAAGAAATCGCCCGCGGCTACGAACAGGAGAAGGGCCGGTTCGTACTGTTCGAGCCGGAGGAGCTGGACGCGATCAAACCCGACAATACGAAAACGATTCAAATTCTCGATTTCGTCGATCTGACGGAAATCGATCCGCTGTATTACCAGAAGGCGTACTATCTGTCTCCCGATCAAGCCGGGGCGGGCGCCTACAATCTGCTGCTGGAAGCGATGCGTCAGTCCGGTAAAATCGGCATCGCCAAAATCGCGATCCGCAGCAAAAGCAGCCTGGCCGCCATACGCCCCGTCGACAATTGCATCTGTATGGAAACGATGCACTATCCGGACGAGATTCGCCAGCTGCAGCTTGTGCCGAATTTGCCGGAACAGACGAACGTCAACGATAAGGAATTGACGATGGCCAAAATGCTGATCGAGCAGCTCTCGACGCCGTTCGAGCCGACGAAATACACCGACGATTACCGCATCGCCCTCCAAGAAGCGATTCAGCGCAAAATATCCGGAGAAGGCGCGGACATCGTCACCGCTCCGGACGTGGAAAGAACGAACGTTATCGACCTGATGGCCGCACTGCAAGCGAGCCTTGAAGCAGCCAAGCCGAAAGATGCGTCCGGCTCCGAAGACGCCGGCGGCGACCGCGGCAAAGCGAAAACCCGCAGCACGCGCGGGCGCAAGAAAGAAGGGGCGGTTCCTTAATGCTATGAATCATTCAAACGAGCGCTCAATGGCTTCCCTCGACTGCGAGGCCCGAACATCCGCCGACCACGAGGACCGATTCTGTATCTGATGACCGGAGCGGAGGAGTATGAAGGAGTAGGAAGGAGTAGGAAGGGGCAGGAAGGAGGAAATGCCGAAATGGTCAATACGAGAACCGTCGTAAAGCTTGGAGAACACGAGCTCGCCATCTCCCATCCGGATAAGATGATTTGGCCCGAAGCCGGTATTACGAAGCTGAAATATGTGCAGCTGTTGGCCGAGCTGGCCCCTTTTCTGCTGCCGTACGCCGCTGGCCGCTATTTGACGACGATCCGCTATCCGGAAGGGATACACGGCGTGTCCTTTTATCAGAAAAATTGCCCGGAGCCGATTCCCGACTATGTACGAACCGCCAAGGACCGCAACATCAACTATGTCGTGCTCGACTCCGTGCGAACGCTGCTGTGGATGGGCAGCTTGTACAGTCTGGAATTCCACGTCTCCTCCGACGAAATCGACAATCCGCTGCCCAATACGTGGATGCTCGATATCGATCCTTCGATGAACGAGGAGCCGCGGCTGATGGAAGCGACGGAGCATGTGCTGCAGACGCTGGACTCGCTCGGCCTGAGCGCCGTGGCCAAAACGTCGGGGGCGACCGGCGTTCAAATCGTCATGCCGATCGAACGCGGGCCGGACTTCGACGAGCTGCGGCGTTTCGGCAAGTTTCTGTCCGAATACCTCGTCGCCCGTCATCGAGCTCTTTTCACTGTTGAACGTTTGAAAAAAGACCGCGGTCCTTTGATCTATCTCGATTACTTGCAGCACTATGCCGGCAAAACGCTGCCCGCCTCATACTCCCCCAGGGCACGTCCGATGGCGACGGTTTCGACGCCGCTCACTCGCGACGAGGTACGAAGAGACGTTAAGCCGACAGACTTTCACCTGCTCAACGTACCGCAGCGTCTGCGCGAACGCGGAGATCCGCTTGCCGCAGCGCCCCGGCAAGCGCTTGGCCCGGTCATCGCCCATCTGCTGGGCAGAAAATAGCTACAGCAGAGGAGACAAGATCCGCGCCATCGCTTCCTTCACCTTCTGCGTGCGCGTACGCTTCAGAAACTTCTGCAGATTGATCTCTTCGCTGTCCTGCAAATCCTGCAGGAAATTCCGCTCTATCTCGGCAATGGGGGCCGGATCGAACAGATGCGCATTGATCTCGAAATTGCTGTAGAAGCTGCGCAAATCCATGTTCGCCGAGCCGACGACCGCCGCGAACTGGTCGACGACCAGCGCTTTGGCGTGGACAAATCCTTTTTTGTACTGCCATACGCGCACGCCGGATCTCATCATTTCCTCCGCATAGGAGAGCGTCGCCAAGTGGACGAGCCACGTATCCGGAACGTAAGGAATGATCAGGCGCACGTCCATGCCGCTGACCGCTGCATCGCGGAGCGCCATCGCTACGCTCGAGCTCGGGATAAAATACGGCGTCGTGATCCAGATGCGCTCCTTGGCGGCGTTCACCATCGCGAACACGGAATCGTGGATCGCGTCCCCGCGGCGATCCGGGCCGGCCGGCACAATCTGCACCGCTTCCGTCGCCGCGACGTCGTGCTCCGGGAAATACGAAGGGTCGTCCAGCTTCGTGCGCGTCGCGATCTCCCAGTCCTTCAGAAACACCTCCTGAAGCCAGTAGACGGAATCCCCCTCCAGCTTCAGATGCGTATCCCGCCAATAGCCGAGCCGAGGATGCTTGCCGATATATTCGTCTCCGAAGTTGAGGCCGCCGATAAAGCCGACCTTGCCGTCCACGACCGTTATTTTCCGATGGTTGCGATAATTCATCCTCTTCTTCAGGAAGGAGGGCCGAAGCGGGAAAAAACAGGCGCATTCCACGCCGCCCTCCCTCAAAATCCGAATATAGGAGTCTTTCAGCTTGATGCTGCCGATGCCGTCGTATAGCAGCTTCACCTGCACGCCTTCATCGGCTTTGCGCAGCAGCGCCTGCTGCAACTGACTGCCGACGCCGTCGTCCCGTACGATGTAAGACGAAATGTGCACATGAGACTTCGCCGCGTCGATCGCCTGCAGCATCGCCGCATAGGCATCCTTGCCTTTGTTGAATACATGAGTTCGGTTGCGTCCCGTAATGGGCAGCTCCCCGCGTTTAAGCAGCGTACGGTACAGGCGGGTCTGCTCGGCAATCCCGGTTGGCGGCAGCTCCGCAGGGTCCGGCAGCGTCGTCGTCATCGCCAGCAGCTTAGCGCGGCGGCGCTGGTCCAATTTACCCCTGCGACGCGCCTTGCGGCTCCTGCGGTACTCCGTCGCCAGAAAATAATACAAAATAAAGCCGACGAACGGGAACAGGAACAGGATGAACAACCATGCCGTCGCATGGGCGGGTCTCCGAAACTCAAGCAGCAAAATCGTGGCCGCTTGGAAGATAAAGATAAGCAGAAGCAGGCAAAGTCCGAACGCAATCATATCCATCGTTCCTCGCGTCTCTTAATGATTTTCAGGAATGAAAGGAAGCTTTCAAGAATAAATAGCAGTAGTACAGGAAAGAGCTCGACAACCCTCGCATCCGAAAGGAGAGCCGATGGCACACAGACGACGGAAAGCGAAATGGTCGTTTATTCTGATCCGGGACGCCGATCGTCGCGTCAAGCAGTTCCGAGTGTCCGGCCGAACGCTTGCAGCGCTTCCCATAGCCGCCGCGCTGACGGTCGTTGGGGCGTTCGCGGCTAGAGAGCTTGAGGCGCTGCAGCGAATTCACGAGCTGGACGCGCTGCTCGACGCCCAATCCGCCCGCAGCGGAGCCGCTCTCGCAGCCAAGAACTCAGAGATTAGTTCGCTGAATCGGGAGCTGCGCGAATTGAACGACAGAAGCGAGTTGCTGCAACAGCGAATGGACGAATTGGCGGTGCTGGAAGCCAGGCTTCGACAGTTCATCGGGCAATATGGCGACGGACAGACGATTCCGCAGGGCGAGCACGTATCCGAAGTGGCCGTTTCCTCTTATGCAGCCGCCGCGTCCGACGAACTGGCTGCGGCTGCGGCTCAGCTGACGATCGACGACATCGCGGAATTGTCGCAGATGCTCGGCGAGCTGGCCGACTCCATGGAAACCAATCTCCGCAAGGCGGAGCAGCGTCAAGCCGAACTGGACGCGCTACCGTCGGCGTGGCCGACCGTATCCAGACGGTTGACCTCCGGGTTCGGTTATCGAAGCGATCCGTTCACGCGCAAGTCCGCGTTCCACGCCGGAGTCGATATCACGGGCGACGTCGGCGATCCGATCTACGCCGCGGGAGACGGCACGGTCAAGGAGGCCGGGTTCAATCGCACACGTGGTAATTATATCATCATTACCCATCGGACGGGTTTGGAGTCGCATTACTTGCATTTAAGCAAAATCGGAGTAAAAACAGGGCAGCAAATTCGACGCGGGGACCGGATCGGCGAGATGGGCAACAGCGGGCGCAGCACGGGAGCGCACCTGCATTTTCAGGTGGTCGCCAGCGAGAAGCCGGTCAACCCGCTTCCTTATTTGCGCCAAGTAGAGGAGGATTAAGCGCATGTTCGGAAACAGGAGAAAACCCGGCGTCACGGATACGCTGGTAGGCGCCGGCACCGTGTTCAACGGATTAATGAAATCGGAAGCGGACGTCCGAATCGAAGGAGATTATCACGGAGACATCGAGAGCAAGGGAAGCATCGTCATCGGGGAAGGCGGCGTGGCCAAATCGAACATTACGGCCCGCGACGTCACGATCGCGGGCACCGTGTACGGAGACGTACATACTTTCGGCAAGCTGGTCATCACCGCTACGGGGCAGCTTCACGGCAATGCCCAATCGGCAATCCTGTTCGTGCAGGAGGGCGGCGTCCTGAACGGCGGCAGCCGAATGGACGGAGGCGACAAGAAGCCCGCCGGCTCCGAAATCGGGACTCCAGTCGGTTCAGGAGCTTCCGCCGGAGTCGGTCTTGCGGAGAAGAAAGCGAAGCAGGCGGGGTAGCTCCCGCCTGCTTCTTCTTTTGGAAGCCTGCGGACAAACATATATTTTGCTCCGGAGCCGTTGCCGAGTGTGGAAGCTTGTTCAATCGCTGAATATACTGCATAGAATTCATCACACTTTAAGAAAGGACTGATTTCTATGGCAACTGCAGCTCCTCTGCCTGTGGACTCGAATATCATTAATGTCAAAAGCCTGGGCGCCCAGGGCAACGGCACCGCGGACGACAGCAAAGCTTTTCTCGATGCAATCGCCGCAGCCGAGAAGCAAGCGAGAAGAAACTCCGCGCCAAGCTCGGACAGCAACAGGCTCGGCACGGTCACGATCTATATTCCTGCGGGAACCTATGTCATTCGCAAAGCCGAAGCGCTGATCCGCAGCAGCTATGTGAATCGAACCGTCGGACTTGTCATTCAAGGCGCCGGCGAGGGTCTTACCCAAATTCTGTACCAGCCATCCGTTCCCGGCGGATATCTGATGACCAATAACGACGCTTGGTTGATGGTGACCATCTCCGATCTGACCTTCGATTCCAACAACGCCAACAACTCTCTGATGGATTCCAACTCCAACGGCGGCGCGCAAAAATACAATTGGGAGCGCTGCAGCTTCACGGGAACCTGGAAGTATCTCTTGAATTTGCGGGGAACGAACAACAATAGCGAATACTCGTTCTATGCCTGCAACTGGTCGGGCTCCTGCAAAAAAATGCTTTACGTGGACGCCAAAGGCTCCGACCAATTCGTCAACTACAATTTCTTCGCGTGCAACTTCGAAATGGCGGAGGGAGATTTCATTCATCTGGAGAAAGGCGGCAACGTCAACATTTGGGGAGGCAGTCTGATCCATTACGGAAACGGGGGCGTGTTCTTCAGGCTTCTGGGGGACAGTCACTTCTACGGCACGGAGCGATTCCTCTGCGTAGGCACGCGAATTGAGCACCGCAACGCCAATAGCCAGCTGATCGAGTGCACTTGGCCGGGCGGCGTCGTAACCTTCCTTAACGTCGATGCGACAAGCTCCATGCATCTGCGGCCGTATACCTTGCAAAGCGCGCTCTTCAAAAGCTCGAATAACGAGATGCCGAGCATCAAATTCGACAACTGTCGGCTGATCGGCTCCCACACTTACAGCTATTTGGTCAACTCCTGGTCCAAGCGGCATAACGTCATCTACGAAAACTGCACCTTCGAGCAGCATGCGGACGTCAAAACGTTCCTTACCGTCGCAAGCGGCGACAAAACGGGCAATATCGGCGGCGCGCCGGTCGTTCATTTCCGCAACTGCCGCGGCTCCGGCGGAACGAACGGATCGTGGAATCTGTGGGATTGCGATTACGGCTTCGCGACGGCCGTACTCGGACCGACCTCGCGGAAAGTTCTGTCGATCAAAAACGCGGACGGCAACCTGCCCTACAATCGGGCGCCCAAAGTCGAATTTACTCTGCCTCCGGGCGTGATCGTTACCGGTATCCGTCTTTTCTGGCCCTCCAAAGCCGTCTCCTCGCAAAACAAGGCATGGTCGTTCTCCGTGCGGACGAGCGACGCCAACCCGACTGTGCTGGCCAAAGCGTCCGGAGACAACAAGACGGCTCTGGCGAACGGCTTTAACGTCGACACGTCCCTTTTCTTCCCGTGCGACACGGACAGCAAACGGCGCTTGGTTCTCGAAAGCAACGATAAAGTCGATACGGTGACTAGCGGCTCGCTATGTTTGATCGAGTATATCGGCTGAAAACGGCGGAATCGGCCCGGTCGGCCGGAAGATTGTGACTCTGGCTCCGACTCCGACTTCCGCTCCAGCGCGTAAACAGATAGGCGAACAGAAGAAAGCTGGACATGTAGGCGAGCGCGTTCATCAGATCGCCCCGCAGCAGGAAAACCTGATAAGCCGATAAGAACGGCACGACGATCCGATAGATCGACATCGCCGACAAGCGTCTGCTTTCCTCGTATTTGCTCTGTAAACGGCGGGATACGAACCCATATAAGCCAAACAGCAGAACGACGCCGACAAACCCGCCGTTAATGTAGCCTTCCGCCCATAGCGGACAGGACAGATTCGTGTAGAAGTATCCTGAAGATTCGCCCAGCAGCTGCCCCGAGCTAAGCGGCTTCGCCTCCCATAGCGAGCGCGGCACCCAGAACAGCAGAGAGCCGAGCATTTGCTTGCCGTGAGTCGTCCCGTTCATCTCGACGTAATCGACGGCGTTCAGCATCATCTGGAAAGCGTCGTAATCCCCCTTCTGCACGAAAATGTCCGAGATTCCGGCGGTCTGAATATCTCCGTCCAAATTGTTGCGGAACAGATCCGTATAAGGGAAAATGACGATGAACAGCAGCAGATAACCCGCCGTCCATCCGAAGCGTCCGATCCTTTTCCACGGCACGAATAGCAGACACAGCGTCAACATCACCGATCCGAACCAATAGCGGGCGTTGGAGATCGGATTCGAGACGATCAGGCAGAGAACGAGCAGCAGCAGCGTCGTCAGCTTGGGCAGCACGCTCCGGAACGCGCGGCGCTTCCACATCGTCAAACCGACGATCAGGCACACGAATAGGGGAACTTTCATGAGCTGGTCGGCGATAAGATTTTGCGATTTCGTCTCATAGACGCTTTCCAGTGCATTGCGCGGAAGAAATAAGGAAGAGATGCTGCCGGATTGAACAAGAAGAGCCCCCGAGACCAGAATCGCAATGCCGGAGACGATCAGAAACTGCCGCGCCCCGCCCGGCTTCGCGAAATCGTCGGTCAAGCTTCCGGAAGAAGGCGGCGAAGCTTTGGACGGCTTGCCGAGCAAAGTCCCGGCATGATAGGCGAGCAAGCCGGCCAACGTCATAAGCTGAGCGGTAACGAGCGTCCGATCGCTGTATACGTCGGGCCAAGGAAAACTGCGCTCCGCTAGCTGCACAAGCGGAACAAGGCCAAGAAACACATAGGCAAACAACCAGAACGTCATGTCAAGGATGCGCTCTTTGTTCGCTGCGACCGGATAGCTTAGCATAGCCGCCGAATAAACCAGCACTGCCAGGCTAATGGCGACCGGGCCGTCAAGCTGTCCCCACCCGTTCCAAGGCAAGAAGAGCAGCGGGAGAAGCCCTCCCGATACGAGAAACAGCAGCGTCGCGTACATATAGCGGATATTCACTTGATTCCCTGTGCCCATCTGGCTTTCTCCCTCCGCACCCAATCGAGAGCCACGCCCGGAAGCGCCCTCTTCACCGCCTTTTTCGCCATGCCGCTTAAAGTCACGGGAGGGCGGTAGCGCCGCCAGGCCGTCATATTCAAATAACGATAATATTCGCTGCGATAAGGGTGTACATTGTCGTAATGCCACGGCTTCGACGCCCCGGTGTAGTGAACGACGATCGGCCCGGCCGGCCCGACCTTGCGCAGGCTCGCCGTCAGCATGTTGCTCTGCAAATTCCATTCGGGCGGCAGTTCCAGCCACTGGCCGTGAAGCACGGCGTTTAATGCGTCCTGATCGTGAAACATTAGCCGTTCTCCATGCTCCGCCGCATAGGCCATCACGCGATCCGTCAAATGCTCCTCGCGCCAGCGCCGCAGATTAAACAGAAGAACCCCCGCATTAAAATACGGGCTGGCGCTCGGAATCGCCAGCGCCTTCTTCCGGCATTTGCCCCCGATATCTTCGATGGCCGCCAGCGCGTAGCCGCGCAAATCCTCCTGCCAGATCGGGGTCAGATCGCCCAAGACGATGACGTCGCAATCCAGATAGAGCACTTTATCGATCGAATATCGGCGAAGCAGCTCCGGCACGAGAATTTTGCAATACGTCGCCGAGCTCAGATGTCCGCCCGCGCTCATTCCGTTAAGAAGCCGAGGAGACATTCCGACCCAGCGAATGCGAACCCGGTGAGAGGATATTGTCGCTTCGAGCAGTTCGCGGCTGGTCTTGGAAAGACCTCCGTCGATAATGTAGAAACATGCTCGCGCGGAAGGAGGAAGATGCACGGCGACGGATACGAGCGCCGCCGCCAAGTGTTGGGCGTAGCCTTCGTCCGCCGCGACGGCGATTGCGATCTCGTTAAGGGATGCTGCCAATGGCTCCTGCTCCTTTCCTATACGTTCTGCGAATCTTCCGAACCAGCTTTACCGACGCTCTCCGCGCGAAAACGCCAAGAGCCAATCTTTCGCGCTTAGCGTCCACCAATGTGACTTCTCCCGCGAACGAGAGCGTATGCAGGCCGTCCGGGTACGGACCGGAACGATCCGGGGACAGGCGGCGGACGGGAGCTTCGCGGAATTCCGTCGTCGTCAGACGCTCGATGCGATTGATCCATACGGCTCCGCCATAGGTGCCCGAGCAATCCTGGGCAGGACGGAACAGCTCCCCGCCGACCGCAAACGGCGTTCCCGCGGGGCGGGAGGAACGGACGTCCATCTTGACCGGATTGGCCGGATGAGGCTTCCACTCGCCGAGCAGCTCGTCGGAATACCAAATATGCAAATGGGAATGCGGTCCTTCCTCCTGATTGGTGCAGAACAGCCACCACAAGCCGTCATGCCGGAACACGGTCGGGTCCACCGCTTGAAAATTCGGAATTAGAACCTTCATCTTCTTCCATTCGTTCGGAAAATTCTCCGAACGATAGATCGCGGCCTCTCCGGCTTGATAACATTCCGGAATGCAGTAGAGCTGTCCTTCGGCGTGCACGATGCAGGGATAGGACAGATGCAGGGGAAGCTCAAGCACGGCTTGCTGCCACCGGACGGCGTCGTCGATCCGCAGGTCATGGTCCAGCTTCAAGAAGGAAATTTTCCCTTTCCGCTCCACATGGTCCCATTCCTCGGCGACGATGCCTATTCCCTCATCCAGCTTGACCGCGAACGGATCGGCCACGAAGCCGCTCCGCTCGGGCAGCCACTCGACGACCGGTTCGTCCCGATCGCGCAGCACGGCGTCGATCGGCCGGCGAATTAGGCCAACGTTCCACTGCTCGACGATAAACCATGCGGACAATTGGCGAGCCACCTTGCGATATCCGAGCAGCGCCGCTAACCGAAGCGCTTGCAGAACGGTCGGAGCGGGACCTCCGCGTCCGTAGCCGGTTTCGGGCAGGCTATCCGCCTCCGCGCCGGGCAGCTTGCCGGTAATGGAAAGCTCCTTGCAGACGGAAGCCGGCCAGGAGCGGCAGAAGCGGTAGAGCTCTGCCAGCTTCTCTCCGAACCCGGATCCATACGAGGAGATATACCCCCGTTTCAAAATGAGATCGCGCTCGGCGGTCCGGCCAATCCGCACAAGCGACACGCAGCCCGCCGGATCGCTCCCGAGCAGAAGACGGAAGACGAATTCGGCCGCACCGCCCGCTGCCTTCCCGTAACCGTAGCGAAGACGCCATAAGCCGAAGCGGGCAAGCTCGGCCAAGGCTCTGGACCCATCGCCGCTGCGCAAGTCCAGAATCGCGTCCGGAGCGAACGGCGATAGGGCCGCCGCAAGCTCCTCTTCGCTGACCAGGCTCGCCGCCGGAAGTCCCTCCATGCCGGACGCCGCCCGGACGGATTTGTCCATTCGCCGCGCTGCGCGCCGGAACCATTGGAGGGATGTCGACACCGCCGCCTCCCGCACCTCGAACACGCACGCTACGCATGTATTAGGCGAAGAGACCAACGCTTGAATACAATCGGTTTGCCCTTGATCCCAAGGGGCCGAATCACGCAAAACCGCTATTTTCAGCATGGCTTCCTCTCGATCCCTTTCGGAAATGATTGAGGCCGGATCGCAGCGCGACCGCCTTCCTCTTTAGACCGTTCAGCTTCTTGTTCTGTCTGGCCGCCACCTTCAGCCACGTCCAGAACGCCAGGTAGGCGCTTTTGCCGTTTTTGCCGCATACGTAGAAGTGATAGTTTTTCCTCACCGAATCGGTCCAATAAAACTTGTGCTCCTGGTCGCCTTCCTGAAAATCGTATTCCGCGACGCCGTGAAGCGCGAAGTGCTCAAGCATTCTATGGGTCAGAATCATCCCCGTACCGCTCTTGCCGTCCGGCCTGGAGTTCATCATTTCCCCGTATATTTTATCGCCGAATTTGAAGTCCAAGGAGATGCACTCCGTCTCCCCGTCAATCTCGAGGCAGGAGAAGCTGAGCTGGCCGGTTCGGTTCATGCGGTCCAACAGCTTCTCGAAAAAACGCTCGTATTGCGGATCGTGGAACCTGCTGTCCTGCCATCTCGCTTTATTCCATTCGACCAGTTGTCTCCACAATTCAAGGGTATACGGCACATCGATCCGAATGTCGACCTGATGCTTTTTGCGAAGCCCGCGCTCTCTGCGCTCGATGTTGTGCACCGCTTTTTTGCTTCTTTTGAGCATGCCGGGCAGCTTGACGTAGGTCGTCATCGCCGCCTCTGCCGCGAATACGGAATACTTCTCCTCCAACGCTTGCCGCAGCAGAAACGTCAGCGAATTTTTGGAGCTGAAGCTGGTCAGCTCGGCGAAATCCCAGCGGTCGCGGCGTTCGAACAACGCTTCCCCGACCGGCTGAAGCAGATCGCGAATGTGATACTCCCGATGCAGCAGAAAATGGTTGTAAGGCGTCGTCCCGTGATTAATCGGCCGGAGCGACCGGACTTTAAGCAGCCCGACTCTTCTCCGTTCAATGCACAGAGGAGCGATGCATACGCACCGCTCCCCGTCGTAGACCGCAATAACGAACAGCTCGGGCTCGGGACCTCGCAGCGTTTCCAGGCAGGAAAGCGTCCACTCCCAGCCATCGTGAAGCTCCGCCCCCTCCGATTGTCCGTATAGCCGCTTCCACTCGTCCTCAAGCAGCAGAAACTCCGTTCGCCGGGCGATAATTTCCGTACGCATCGTTCTTCCCCCCCTCAGCCGGTAGCCGAAACCTCTTGCGGCGTCGCCGGCGCCTTCAGCCCGCTCTTGAAACGTTCAACCTCCGACGGGCTGCTCAGCACGCAGATCTCTTTATCCGTCTCGAAAACGCGGATCTGCTTCATGATTTTCGGCATCGTCGCCGTGGGAAACCGAAATACGAATTTCGCTCCCCTGAGCAGATCCTTGTTCAGCCTTTCGGCAATGTAATTGCCCGGCGAGCTTTTGCCGTAATACTTAACCGTCCTTCTGGCGTACCTCCAAAGGCACAAGTATCTGGGCAGATTCAGAAAAACGATCGTGTCCGCCTCCGTCAGGCGCGGATCGTCGTCCTCGTAATGATGGCCTTCGATGACCCAATGTTCCTCCGCCAGGATGGACCGAATTAAAGCTTCGGCCTCTTCCTTGCTGCGCGGCTTGCCGTCCGGCGTATTGGCTACGTGGTCCATATGGTAGAAGGGGATGCCAAGCAGGCGGCCCACCTCGCCGGCCAAAGTCGATTTGCCCGATCCCGGAGATCCGACGATCGATATTCGTTTCATAGGATTATCCTCCAACAGCGCGATTTTAGACGGCTTCCAGCGTTTTCTCTTTTTTCAGCAATTGCCGGGAATAGCCGACGATTTGGTTTCTAGGTTTGCTCATGACAAGGAACAGCAGCAGCGGCAAGAGCAGCAGCAGCGCCCACGGAAACGACAGCATGGGAGCGAACATGGCCGGCACGCAAATGAGCGTGTAGAAGAAAGGCTCCCGGTAATCGACATTCAGGCTCTCGCTGACGTTGCGATGAATCGCGTAGTAGGTCCCAATCGTCGCCACCTCCGCCCAAGCATAGCCGTTCAGACCGAAATACGGCACTAACAGGAAGGTCAGCAGCGCCAGCATTCCGACATGCAGCAGGTTGAATTTCGTTACTTCCCAATTTTTCCCGTACACGTAGAGCACGTTCATCTGCAGATTGAATATGCCATAGATCATATACTTAAAAGCCAGAAAAGGATAAATGACGAGTATCGCGTCCCAGGCGTCGTCGAACATCAGCGGCACGACCCAATGCGCCAGCGCCGCGAAGCCGATCAGGAAAGGCGCGATCGAGAAAACCTGCATCGTCATCGCTTCGTTCAGCGCAAGCTCCATCCGGCGCTTATCCTGCTGAAGCTTCGCAAGAACGGAGAAGCTGACGCGCATAATCGTACCGTTCACGACGCTGAGAGCCTGAATCAGGCGCATCGCGATCGAGACGACCGCGACTCCTCCCGGACCGGCGAAGTGTCCGACGATTAGCGGATTGATCAGCGTCCGCAATCCCCAGATGCGCTTGGAGACCGAGTTGGCGATCCCGTATTGGAGCATCTCCTTCAACGGCTTCCACGACCAGTACAGTCTGGGTAAATATTTAGCGTATTTGCATCCGATCACGACGGCCGCCGCTCCTTGAACGATGTTCCCGATGACCGGCGCCCAGATTCCGAAGCCCGCATAGGCCAGCGCCAATGCGACTCCGTAGTAGACGAATTGCGTGTGCATTTCCAGAAACGCGATTTGCTTATAGTTCAACTCCTTTTCCAGCATCGTCTGGGAAGGCAGCAGCAGCGCGGAGATCGGAAGCGCAACGAGCGTAATCAGGAACGGCAGCCGGATTTCCGGGCTGTGCAGCCATCCGCTGAGAAAGAAGGAGAGACCGACGCCCACTCCGATCGCCGCGATCGAAGCGAGCAAAGAGAACGTAAACGCGAGATCGTACAGGCTGCGGCCTACGACCTCCTCTTTGCGGATAATGTAGTTCGACACGCCCATTAGCGCGATATCCGACATATAGCTGATTACGGTGCTGATCGTCACGTACAAGCCGTAATTTTCCGCGCCGATCAGTCTTGTCAGCAGCAGCATGCCGCCTAGCCCGACGGCGAAACCGATCGCGCTGCGGGCGGCCAGATAGGACGTACCGCGAATGATACTGCTGCGCAAGCTCGTATCCGACAATCTAGATCACCGCGCTTCCCAGAGGATAAGACCGACGCTGCGCGCCTTCTTCTCGCGAAGGGCTGCCCGTCTGGATTTCGATCAGTTCCGAGTCCTCGAAGGCCTCGAAGCTGACTTGCTGCTTGGCCGAAATGCGGAGAACGGAGCCGCGGCCGACGGCCTGCGACACGCCGTCCAGCAGCGCTTCGCCGCGCCCCGATACAATCGTCCATACCGTCTCTCGCTTAGGGGCGCACTCCGCATCCGTCCGCTTGCCCGCGGCGACCGTCAGCCGCGTCGTCACGATCTCGTTATTTTCGTCGATCCGTTCGTAATCCAGCACCCGGCTCGTTCCCCAGTCGTATTCGACGTACATCGGGGATTGAACGCCTTCCAGCAGCTCCTTCAGCCGCGGGCTGGCCTCCTTGTCCGTAACCAGGATGCCGTCTGGACTGACCGCCACGACGATGTTGGACAATCCGAGCACCGTTACCGGAATATGAATTTCGTTAATGAGGTGCGTATTGCGGCTGTCCGGACTCACCGTGCCCTTGCCGATCTGGGCGACGCCCATCTCCTCGGTCAGCGTGTTCCACGTCCCGAGATCCTTCCAATAGCCGTCATAGACCATCATCGCGATATTTCCGCACGTTTCCACCACCTCAAAGTCAAAGCTGGTTTTGGGAAGACGGCGATAGTCCTCGATCAGCTTCTCGTACTGAAACGGCAGCCCCGCTTGGCGGATTCGCTCCGCCATGTAGCCCAGTCTGAAAGCAAAAACGCCGCAATTCCACAACGCCTTGCGCTCCTCGATCAACCGGCTTGCAACAGCCTCCGCAGGCTTCTCGTGAAAGCTCGCCACGCGGCCGTATGCTCGCGCTCCCTCAGCAGCCTCGGAAAACCCGGAAGCTTCAGCATCCTCGGAAACCTCGGGAACGATATAGCCGTATTTCGTGGAAGGATAGGTCGGCGTAACGCCAACGAGACCGAGATCGGCCGAAGTGCGGCTCAGCATCGTCTCGAGCTCCTTGAGCTTCTCGAAAAACAAGTCGTCCACGTAAGGATCGACGGGCAGAACGATGACGGCTTCGTCGGCGGCGACCCGACGAACGCTATGAAGATACGCGGCGGCAAGCGCAATCGCCGGGTACGTGTCCCGGCTCTCCGGTTCGACCAGCAGCTGCACCTCGTCGCCGAGCTGTCTGCGAATCGTGTCGGCCTGCAGCGTCCCCGTCACGATCGTGCATTGGTCCTTCAAGCCGGCGGCTCCCAGCTGCCTCCAAACCCGTTGAACCATCGATTCCATTTCTCCATGCGGGTTGCGTAAAATTCTTAGAAATTGTTTGGATCGCGCAGCGTTGGACAACGGCCACAGCCGTCTTCCCGATCCGCCCGAGAGCAGCACGATTTTCAAAACGGACTCATCCCCCTTCGTGGAAAATTTCGCGCAGCGCTCTGAGATTGCCCAGACAGCGCTCCCGATACGTTTTCCGGTAAGACCGGGCCAGGTTCTTCAGAAGAATGCTCGCGTAGAACACGTACTCTCTTCTGTCGAAGACGCGATGCTTTTTATAGAGATAATTGCGGTTGGCGATCTGCATATAGCCGAACTTTCGGCCGTTCACTCTAGCTTTCGGACTTTGCAAATGATAGAAATACGCTTGATTGCAGCATACGAGCCGCCGGTCGCGAGCCACCCGTTTGGAGAAATCCCAATCCTCCATCCAGCCGTACAGCGCCAGATTTTCGTCGAAGCGCAGATTGCCGATCGCTTCCGCCCGATAGATCATATTGCAGCCGTACAGGTCGGGGACGTCGATCAGCTCGTATACCGGGTTGCGCGAGCTTCTGCGATTCCCGTCGACCAGCGGAAAACCGTTCATGCCTCCGATGCGCTTGTTCTTATCCCGGCCGAAAGCCTCGACGATCATGCGCAGATAACCCGCGTCCAGCACGACGTCATCGTCGAAAAAGCCGACCAGCTCCGCGGAGGAGTGCAGGGCGTTCAGTCCGATATTCCGCTGAACCGTAATGCCTTGGCGTTCGGAACGAACGTAGACGACGCGCCAAGGCAGAGAATCCAGCACAAGCTTCAGACGCGGATCGTCCGGCGCTTCGGAGCCGTCGACGACGATCAGCTCATCTGGGGGGGATGCTTGAATCCGCAGCGATTCCAGGAATCGGATCAATTCCTCCACCCTGTCCTTGGTCGCGACGATGACCGAAATCTTCATCCTGAAAACTCCTTTTTTGATTTAGCATTCCGTCCAGAAGCCGGCCGTAGCTTGCGATGGAATCGCTCTTTCGCAAATGCCTTTCCAAATACAGCCGGCCGTTCCCCCCCATTTCTTCAAGCCGAGCGGCAGGCAGAGCCGTCATGGCCGCCAGCGTCTGCGCGAATTCGGAATAGCCGCCAGGCTCGACGACCATTCCGCAGCGGCTCTCGGAGACGATTCTTTCCGCCTCGCTTCCGCGTTCCAATACGCCCAGCACCGGCTTTCCAGCAGCCAGCACCCCGTAGATTTTGCTCGGGACGGACACGCCCTTGATCCCTTTCTGGCTGACGACCAGATGAACGTCGGCGGCGCCGAGCGTATACTTAAGCGCCTCCTTCGGCTGAAAGGGAAGAAACCTCACGTTGTTAAGCCCGCGCTCCTGCGCGATGCGTTCCAATGCGGGCTTTACCGCCCCGTCTCCGATAAAGACGAACAGCAGCTCCGTTCGCTCGCGGAAGGGCTCCGCCGCTTTAAGCAAATTTTCCAGATCGTAATAGAGTCCGATATTGCCGGAGTACATGACGACGAACTTCCCATTCATGCCATGGCTGTCGCGGAAGCGCTCCACCTCGGGATGGCCGCGATCCAGAGGCACGATGTCCCGCTCGTCGGTCCAATTGGTAATGACCGAATGCTCGGGCACGCGTACGCCCTTCAACCGACGGACCAGCGTATCGCGCATGTCTCTGCCGACCAGCAGGACGTGATCCGCATGCCGGCAGGTCATATTGTCGATCCGGCGGGCGATTCCGTACAGCCGCTTGCTGCGGGCGTAGCCGATCGCTTCGGCCTGCTCCGGGTTGAAATCCTGAATGTTGTACAGATGGGCGCAGCCCTTCAGCCGCTTTCCGATCGCGCCGATCAAGCCTCCGAGCACGGGCGGAGTCGAGATCGTAAAGATCAGATCGACGTTCCGCTCTCTCAGCAGCGCTGCAAGAGCAAAGACGAAGTAGCCGGCGATGTAGCGAAGCCTGCTCCACTTGCTCCTCTTGTTCGGCTCCGCAAGCCTGAGCCGCACGATCCGAATCTGCTCCAGCCGTTCCTCCCGGAACCGGGGCGCGCCGGCTCCCAGCTCGCCCCCCGAATCGGCGGCGATTACGGTAATATGGTAGTCGCGCTGCAGCTCCCGGCACAGCTCCGTCATCAGTTGGCCCGTCGAAGCGACATCCGGATAGAAATAATTAATGACGAATACGAGCTTCTTCACGCGCTACCTCCTATCGGACTCGAAATCGACTTCGGACGAAGCAATTCCTCGTATAGCCGCACCGTCTTGTCGACGTAGATTTCCCTGGTGAATTCCGCCCTCAGCGTCTGCTGAGCGACCCGGCCCATCGCCTTGCAGTCGAGTTCCAGCAGTTCGTTCAAAGCTTCCTTCAGCTTAAGCGGATTCGCCGGAGGAACGAGAATGCCGTAAGCTTCGCGCACCATCTCCGGAACGCCGCCTACGTCGGTTGCGACGATCGGAAGGCCCGCATTCATCGCTTCCAGAATCACGGTCGGGAAAATATCGTAGACGGAGGGCAGCGCAAACGCGTCCGCTTCGGCGAGGATACGGTCGACGTCCCTTCTTAGGCCGAGAAAATGAACGGCTCCGGTCAGCCCTTGCGCGGCGGCTCTGTTCAGCAGCCTCTCCTTGTATGGGCGATCCTCCTCGAACGCGACGTCCCCGACGATGGCGAATTTAACGTCCTTGCGCTCGGCGAGCAGCAGCCCTGCGGCATCGATCAAATATTCGATGCCCTTCATCGGCGCCAGCCTGGCGACGGTAACGACCAGCTTCTCCTCGGGAGCGATCCCCAGCGCCTTGCGGATGGGGAGAAGCGCGGAGTCGGCAGCGCCGTCCGCTCCCGAGGGCTCCTTCAGGCGGATTCCGTTATAGATTTTACGGAGCTTGGCGGATTTCCGGCTGCGCCATTCGAACATAGACGCGCTCTGGTCGCACAGCACGATGACCAGATCGTTGCATAGATGGTTCAGCCAGGCTACGAACTTATAGGCCAGCAGCGGTTTTCGCGGCAGCTCGTGAACCGTCTGAACGGTAGGAATGCCCATCCATTTGCCGAGCAGATTGCCGCCCATCGCCTCCATCTTGTGGGAATGAATCAGGGCGATCTTTTCTTTCCGGACGATGGCGCGAAGGGCGCGCATGCTGGCGAACAGTTTGGCCAGGTTGACGAAATAGTACGACCAGCCCCGCGGCTTGCCGAACACCGCGACGGGAGCGAATCTCACCTCCGCTCCAATATCCTTGTATTTCTCCACGTAAGGACTCGGTCCGGGCAGTACGACGAACGGACGAAAGCGGGACTTGTCCAAACCGGCGATCAGCTCCAGCAGCACCGTATCCACTCCGCCGACTTGGCTCGCATAGGGTTGAATATATAAGATCGGAATCATGACATCACCTTAGGCCCGTAGTGTTGGCGTTGCTCCAGCATAGTCTCGAAGATTTCCAGATGCCGTTCGGCCATGCGGGCGACGGTATAATCTTCCGCCTTGCTCAAGGCGGCTGCGGCAAACCGCTCCCGCAGGCTTTCGTCCCGCAGCAGCGATCTGCAGCCGCGCGCGAAGCTGTCGCTATCGCCGACGGCGGTCACGAAGCCGTTGACGTCATGTTCGACGAGGCTGTAGGCGGCTCCGGCGCC
The DNA here is from genome assembly GCF_003386235.1 of Cohnella phaseoli. Classification (GTDB taxonomy): domain Bacteria; phylum Bacillota; class Bacilli; order Paenibacillales; family Paenibacillaceae; genus Cohnella; species Cohnella phaseoli. The sequence goes on along the minus strand of NZ_QRDZ01000005.1, from coordinate 68,457 downwards.
GCAGGTCGTGACGATCGGCAGACCGAAGGCGAGCGCTTCGTTTAATACGAGTCCCCAGACGTCGTATCGAGTGGGCATGACAAAGACGTCCGCGCACCGGTAGAACGCCGTGAGCGAATCGGCTTCCATGAACCCGAGGAGATGAACGTTCCTCAGCCGCTTCTCGCGAATGATGCGCTCGTAGCGCGCCTTCAGCGGTCCTCCTCCGATTAACACAAGCGACGTTTTCCCGTTGTCGAGCGAGCCGTACGCCGTCAATAAATCCTCGAAACCTTTGCGTTCAATAAACTGTCCGACGGACAGCAGAACGCGTTCCTTCAGGTCGTGACGACGCTTGAACCGCTCCTTCTCTTCTCGCGAGAACGGACGCAGTTGTTCCTCCGTATACGCGGACGAGGAGAACGGATACTCCCAAATTCGCCCGCTCTTCGCTCCGTAATGAAGCAAATACGCGGTTCCGTTCGTTCCGGAAGACAGCCAGCCGTCGGCCGCCGAGATGAAGGTTTGTTTTAACCAACGCTTGATGCGGTTCTCTTGGCCGGGAAAGCCTCCGTCCGTATTGAGCAGAAACGGCCGCCTTCGGGCTCTCAGCCACCGAATGACGGCCATCTCGGTAGGAGAGCTGTAGCACCCCAGCACGTAGACGTCGAATTGCGACTTGCGAAGCTCCTTCAGCACCGTCCAGTTCACATGCTTATCCAGACCGAACGTCATGCCCGGCAGAAACTTGTAGGAGAATTTCGCCTGATCCAGACGAACCTCCCATTGCCGATTGGCCTCGGTTGAGGCCTGGAACCAGACGGTGAGATTGCAGCTGCGCGCCAGCTCATTAAAGAAATCGACCCGGTAAGGGTTCGGAATATTCGTCAGATAGAGCACGTTCATCCCGTCCCGCCTCCCAGTCCCGCTAGCAAGCTTCCGGATTGCCCGTACAGTTTCAGATAGTCCCCCGCCATTCTTTCCAGCGTCCAATACGGATACGACTCCTGACGCCTTCGTTCGGGGCGGTCTTCGAGCAGCAGCTCGATCTGTTCCGCCCACCGCTCGGCGTCCCAGTCGACAACCCGATTGCGGGCGCTCAGCTCCGACAGCTTGCGATTGGACGGAATGTCGGAGCAGACGGCGGGCAGTCCGCAGCACATCGCCTCCAGCAGCGCCAAGCCGAACGCCTCGACCTCCGACGGAAACAGAAAAACGTCCGAAGCTCCCAGCAGGTCTCCGACATTATCCCGCGATCCCAGCAGCCGGACCTGTTCGGTTAAGCCGTGCTTCTCCGTCAACTGCCGGATCTCCTCGACGTATCGGTCATCCTCGAAGTTGCCCACCAGCAGCAGCCTGAATTTCTTGCCTCTGCTTCTCAAGCGCTCCGCCACTTCCACGAGAAAACGTTGGTTTTTGAGCGGCACCATTCTCCCGACATGAATGAGCAGCGCGGCGTCGGCGGGACAGCCCAACATCTCCCGCCACTGCGCTCTCACGGCGGGAGACGGCGGCGCATACCGCTGCGGATCGATGCCGTTTTCGATGATGGCGGTTTTGGCGGTCGATTGCGGATATTTCAGGCGGTACGCCTCCGCGACGTGCTGGGCCACGCAGACGACTCTGTTCACTCCGAGCAGGCTCGTTCGCTCCAGCATTTTGCTCTTCCAGTCGGGCCAATCGTCCGTACCGTTGTGTACCGTCGTAATCGTCGAAACCTTGCGTCCCCAGAGATTGGCGATTCCGGCATACATGTTCGGAACCGGGCCATGGGCGTTCACGACGTCGGGAGAGATATCGCGAAGCACCCGCTTCAGCCGGAGCATCGACCGGAAAGTCCCTTCTCCGGGCCGCTTGTTCAATTCGACCAGCCGGATGCCTTCGCGCTCAAGCGCCTCGGCAAGCTGGTCGCGCTTAACGCGGTCTCTCGATTCGTAGAGCGCGATCAGCCAGCATTCGATGGACAAGCCGCGAAATCGGCCGATCAGGTCGAGAACGATTTTCTCAGCCCCCCCGTACTGCAGGGAAGTAATCATAAACGCGATTTTCATAGCGTCGGTATCCCTTCGATTGAATGAATTGAACTCTTTCCAGATCGGCTTCGACCATCATCGCGATCAAGCCCTCGAAATCGACCTTGGGCCTCCAGCCCAGCTTCGCTCTCGCTTTGGCGCAGTCGCCCAGCAAAAGATCCACCTCGGCCGGCCGGCAAAGCGACTTATCCTGTACGACGAAATCGCGGTAATCGAGCCCGACGTACTTGAAGGCGATCTCCAGAAGCTCGCGGACGGAATGCGTCTCGCCCGTGGCGATGACGTAATCCTCCGGCGTCTCCTGCTGCAGCATCATCCACATCGCCTCTACGTAATCTCCCGCGTAGCCCCAATCTCTCACCGCATCCAGATTGCCCATCTTTAGCTCGGACTGCAGTCCGCCGGCGATCCGGGCTACCGCGTCGGTTACCTTGCGGGTAACAAACTCGATGCCGCGGCGCGGCGATTCGTGATTAAACAAAATGCCCGAGCAAGCGAACATATCGTAGCTTTCGCGGTAATTCACCGTCATCCAATGCGCGTACACCTTCGATACGCCGTACGGGCTTCTCGGATAGAAGGGAGTCGTCTCCCGCTGCGGGCACTCCACGACCTTGCCGAACATTTCGCTGCTCGACGCTTGATAATAACGGACCTCCGGCTTCGTTAGCCGGACCGCTTCGAGCAGATTGGTCGCTCCGAGCGCCGTCAAGTCGCTCGTTAACAGCGGCTGCGGCCACGAGGTGCCGACATAGGACTGCGCGGCCAGGTTGTAGACCTCGTCCGGATCGGAGACGCGGACGGCGCGGATGAGCGAGCTCAAATCCGTCAAATCCCCTTCGAGCAGTTCGATATCGTCCAGCAGATGCTCGATATTCGCATGATTGGGCGTGCTCGTTCTTCTTCTCAGCCCGTAGACACGGTAGCCCTTCTCCAGCAGCAGCTCCGCCAAATAAGATCCGTCTTGACCGGTAATGCCCGTTATAAGCGCTCTCTTCACAATAGAATCCTTCTTTCTTCCGACTTGGCGGCGATATTTTTCAGGAACCACCGATAGGTGCTTGCAATGCCGGCCTGCAGCGGTATTTTCGCCTGCCAGCCCAGCCGCTCCATCTTCGAGCAATCCAGCAGCTTGCGCGGCGTCCCATCGGGCAGATCGGGGTTAAATCGCAGCTCGCCCGCATAACCGACCGCAGCCCGTACGAGCTCCGCCAGCTCCCGGATCGTCAAATCCTCGCCCGTGCCGATGTTGACGATGTCGCCCTCCTCGTACACTTCCATCAGGTGCGCGCAAGCGTCCGCCAGATCGTCGGCATGCAGAAATTCGCGCCTTGGCCGGCCGGAGCCCCAAACCTCAACGAACGGGGAGCCATTCTCCTTGGCTTCGTGCATTTTACGAATCAGGGCGGGCAGCACATGCGAGGTCTGCGGGTCGAAATTGTCGCGCGGACCGTACAAATTAGTCGGCATCGCCGAGATGAAGGTCGTGCCGAATTGGCGGTTGTACGCCTGGCACATTTTGATTCCGGCAATTTTGGCAACGGCGTACGCCTCGTTCGTCGGCTCCAGCTCGCCCGTCAGCAAATATTCCTCTTTCAGCGGCTGCGGGGCCAGCTTCGGATAGATACAGCTGCTTCCGAGAAACAGCAGCTTTTTCACAGATGTCCGATAAGCCGCGTCGATGACGCTCATCTGAATGAACAGATTGTCGCGAATAAACTCTCCCGGCATGTCCCGATTCGCCACAATGCCGCCCACCTTGGCCGCCGCCAGAAACACGTAATCGAACTGCTCCTGCCGGAAAAACTCCAATACCGCCAGACCGTCTCTCAGATCAAGCTGGCTTCGCGTTCGCGTCACGATCTGACGAAAGCCTCTGGCCAGCAAATTCCGTTCGATGGCGGACCCGACCAGGCCCCGGTGCCCAGCTACGAATATTTTGGCGTCTCGATCCATTGCGCAACCTCCTAGGGCGTGTCTGCATCCTTCGAGGGCAGCAGATTTTGCCGAATTTTCGTTCTATGCAAGGAACTTTCGTGAAGGCGTACCGGGGGTACGTCAAGCAAAAGTGACGAAGCAGGGGAGGTGAAAGACGCTCCCGGGCGGGTTTGCAGACACGCCCTAGTAAGCGTCCTTCGCCTTGAACATAACGACTACCGTTCTGGCGATCAGCTTGATGTCCAGCCAGACCGAACGGCGTTCGATGTAATCCAGATCCATCTCCACCATCTCCGTAAAATGGAGACGGTTCCTTCCGCTCACCTGCCATAGCCCGGTACACCCCGGCTTGACCTGCAGACGAAGAAGTTCGTAGCCGCTGTACCGCTCCACTTCCTCCGGCAACGGGGGGCGCGGCCCGACAAGGCTCATTTCTCCCCGGACGACGTTAAACAGCTGCGGCAGCTCATCCAGGCTCGTTTTGCGCAGGAAGCGGCCAACCCTTGTAATTCGCGGATCGTTCTTGATTTTGAACACGGCGCCTTCCATTTCGTTCAAATGCTTGATCCGCTCCAATTGCTTCTCTGCGTCGCCGACCATGGATCTGAATTTGTAGATCCGAAACGGCTTGCCGTCCTTGCCGAGCCGGGTCTGCGTGTACAGCGCCGGACTGGACGGCTCCTCCAGCTTGACCGCGAGCGCGATCAGCAGCAGAAAGGGAGCCAGAGGAGGCAGCGCGGCCGAGGTCAGGACGAGATCGAGCATCCGTTTGGCCCGGTCGTATGCGGAGCGGCCGGCGCGAGCCGGACTCGGTGTATTCGGATTGAGCGTATTCTGTAGGAGCGAGTTTTGACTGAGCGTGTAGGGCGAGTAAGGAGCATAAGAGGTCGAAGCGATTTTCATATTGGCTTCTTTGGAATTTGGCATCGTCATTTCATCCTCGGGGGCCCGTATTATAATCGATAGGATTGAGCGGCTTGCAGCAGCTTCTCCATTTCCTTCAAAACCGGGTACTTCAGTTCTTCATTGCGTAAGGCGAAGTCGAGCGTCGTTAAAATAAAGCCGAGCTTCTCGCCCACATCGTACCGCCGGCCTTGGAATTGATAGGCGTACACCTGATCCAGCTTCGACAGCCGCTGAATGGCGTCGGTTAATTGAATCTCTCCCCCGGTGCCGACGATGTGCTCGTCGAGCAGCGTAAAGATGTCCGGCGTTAAAATATAGCGGCCGAGCACGGCCAGATTCGATGCGACGGTTCCCCGCGGCGGCTTCTCGTAAATCTCGGACACGAGGGATAATCCATCCTCGTCCTGCTCCGGTACGACGATGCCGTATCTGTGCGTCTCCTCGTACGGGACGGGCTGAACGCCGACGATCGATTTCTGCGTCAGTTGAAATTGCTCCATCATTTGCTGCAGACAGGGCGTATTCGCCTGAACGATATCGTCGCCCAACAGCACCGCGAACGGCTCGTTCCCGATGAATTTGCGGGCGCACCAGACCGCATGTCCGAGACCCAGGGGCATTCTCTGGCGAATATAATGAATGTCTACCAGATTGGAGGACCTCTGAACCTCCTCCAGAAGCTGAAGCTTGTTTTTCTCGTAGAGCGTATGCTCAAGCTCGAAATGGCTGTCGAAATGATCTTCGATGGCGCGCTTTCCTTTGCCGGTCACGATAAGGATTTCTTCGATTCCCGACTGCACGGCCTCCTCGACGATATATTGAATCGTCGGCTTGTCTATGATCGGAAGCATTTCCTTCGGCATCGCCTTAGTCGCCGGCAAAAAGCGCGTGCCAAGACCTGCCGCCGGAATAATCGCCTTCTTCACTCTTTTCCACTTTCTCAACGTCAACCCCGCCTTTTCACATGTTAATCGGATAAAAAGATCAAGAGCGGCTTCTTGATGGAGCCGCCCAGGGAGCCTTTCACAAAAGGGGCGCAACTGCGCGCCGATTATCGGAACGTTCAAAAAGCCGCTCCTGATCCTTCTATTTGAACTGCTTCAATTGTGTAATTTAGTGGGGCATCCAACCCCTCCTCACGTCAAACCCTCGACGATTCACGTCTAAGGCGGGAAGCCGCCCACAGCTTGACCGAGTGCCTGAGAGGATAACGGCTGATCAGACTTGGCCGCCCCGAGCGGGTCGGGGAGTGTTCCCGCGTCCGCAGCGGGACGACGGTTAAAGTTGCTGCTTGAAGCGTATGGCGAGCGGGTCTCCGGAAAGAGCGGCGGCTTTCGACGCCGATCCGTCCGTCTTGCCAAGCTCCGATCTCTTGATTCTGGAAATCTCGGCAAGCGTCGACTTATCCAAGTAAACTCTGACATCCTTCTCGTCCTTGAGCGTATCGTCCATATACTCCTTCAGGAATACGACCGACACGGACGCAATCAACGATAAAATAAAGGCCAGGGCAAGCTTAAAGGTCAATCCCATCGAAATCGATTCTAGCTCGGAGGGGCTCTTCGACTCGCTCAAAATCGTAACGTTGTCTACGTTCATAATCTGAGGAATCTCGTCCCGGAAAACCAGCCCGATTTCGTTCGCCAGCGCAACCGCCCGTGTCGGCGATTCGTCGCGATATGCGACGCTCATGACCTGCGAGTTCGAAGAGGATTGCACTCGCGTCTTGCGAATCAACTCGTCGGCCGTCAGATTGAACTCGGGATGCTTGGCCGCGACCTTCTGCATAATGACCGGGGTTGCGATGATTTCCTTGTACGTGTCGATCATCATAATATTGGAGGTAATCAGATTGGAATCGGGACGCATCAGGCCGTCGACTTGATTGGCGGTGTTCACGATCAGCTTGATGCTCGCTTCGTAGACCGGGCTTGCAAAAAGACGATCGTAAACCGCAGTAGCTCCGCAGCATAAGAGGACGATCCCGCCAATCAGCCACCCTCTTTTCAACAGAAGTTTCACATATTCTTTCATATCCGGCTCCATAATCAGCCTCCGATCGCCTTTTGATGAAACAAATTGTATCGTTACACCTTTTAATTTATGCTACATTTTGTATCATGTCAAGTTTAATTTTAGGTGAGCAATTTGAAGGACCTCTACAGTTCGTAACGGTACGCCGCCTTCTTTTTCTTCGTTCGATTCAGCACGGTGCCGATCACGTTGGAGTGCATGTATTCCAGTTGGGCGATCGCCTTTCTCGCTGATTCTCGTTTCGTGGAACGGCATTGAAGGACAAACAGCACCCCGTCGACCTTCGCACCGAGTACTTGCGCATCCGTAACGGCCAGCACCGGCGTCGTATCGAGCAGCACGAACTCATATTGCTGCTTGAGCTCGGCGAGAAGCTCGTCCATTCGCTGCCCGGCCAGCAATTCCGCGGGATTGTGGGGAATCGTGCCGGAAGGCAGCAAGCTTAAGCCTTCGATGTGGGTTTCCTGAATCGTCTGGCTCAGCGTGAACTGCCCCTTCAGCAGGTTCGAGAGCCCCGTCCGGTTCGTTTTGTTAAAATAACAATGCTGTGCCGGCCTGCGCATATCGGCGTCGACGATTACCGTTTTTTTGCCCATTAACGCAAAAGCGGCGGCCAGATTCACCGCCGTCGTCGATTTGCCGGCCCCCTGTTCGGCGGAAGTCACCAGCAGCGTCTGCAACGGATTTTCGACGGATGACCATTGGACGTTCGTCCGCAGCGTCCGGTAGGCTTCCGCATGAACGGAAGCAGGATTATCGATCGTAATAATGGCACGGCGTTTCATCATTGTTGCGCTTGTCATGACCAATCCTCCTCTAACTTATGATACAATTCGTAACCTTCGTTTCTTAAAAATACGATACTAATTGTATCATGTCAATATAAATTTCCTAATTTTTACGGTTTGTCTTTCCTCCCCCGCTCATCATAAAAAAGGCGCCTTCGACGGTTGCGCGCCAATGAAAGCGCGGCCGTCGAAGGCGTCCTATACGATGCTCTAGGGTAAACGAATATTCCACCAGCGTACGCCGGCTCTGCGAGTAACGAACTCCTCTCTATGCAGTTCCTCGTCCTGAATGAGCCGCTCCGCATTCCGCTGCCAAAGCTCCGGCAGCCGATCCCCCAATTCGCCGGCCGCCAGCGCATATGCGGCCCCCAGCCTGTTCGGCCGGTACACGAGGTCATGTGCGTCCGAGGCCAGCAAATGAATCCAGCCGTTTCTCGCCATCGTCCAGGCGACCTGCTGTACGGCTTTCCCGTGATGCCCCGTCAAGGAGGAAGCCGTAAGCTGCGCATATGCGCCTTCGCGCAACAAGGCATACAGTTTATGCGGTTCGCGGATAAAAGGAAGATGCCTCTCCGGATGGGCAATGACGACCCGCAGTCCCCTTGCCCGGAAGGTGGCCAGGTCCTCCTTGATTGAGGCTGGCGTTCTTCGGTGAGGAAACTCCAGCAGCGCATATCCGGTCGAACCCAACGTCTGCAGCCCTTCCACCGCGCGCTGCCACGGCGCATTGCCCTCCCAATGGAATTCCTGCCCTTCCACAACGGTAACGGCTAGCTTCTCCTGCTCGGCCATTCGGTTGAAACGCCTGACAAGCTCGCGGATCTTCTCGGGCGGATTATTATAGGGAGCTCTTCGATGGTGAGGCGTTGCGATTATCGTGCGAATGCCTTGGGCCGCGGCATGCTCGGCCATCTCTATGCACGTCTGCCACTCGGCCGGCCCGTCGTCGCACATGGGCAGCACATGGCAATGCGTATCGATCATAAGCGCTCTCTCCCCGCATTATTGTACGAGTTCCATCCGCAGCAGCTCCATGCCGGCGTCAGCGGACAACCGGATCCGATTCATCCCTTCCGCAAGCTCGACGGACCGGATCGTTTCCGCCGTTTTGCTCGCTGTGGCAGGCAGCCGGATCGGATCGGCAATCGTCCCGTTCACGCCCAAAGAAGCGGTGACGTCTCCCGCCGACCGATAAACGAGCCGAAGCATTCGAACGGTTGAGGCCGTCGAAGAAACGTTCAGCTCCAGCGGCATTTTCCCGTCTGAGGGGAGCTCATATCGGACGGAGGTAGGCGCCCATACGATGCGCTCGATCGAGGCAGGGAAGTTCTCCCCGCCGATCAACTCCAAGCGATGGAATCCCTTCGTCATCTCTACCGAAAACACCGACCGTGCGACAGGCTCTAGCGGTCCCGTCGCGGGCAGCAAAATTTCGGATGCGGAGCCGTTCTCCCAGGAAGCCCGCAACTTTCCTCCGACCGCACCTGGATTCTTGTAGTAGACTGTCACCGCATACGTGCCGTCGCGCTCGAACCACATCCGTTCAAAGGTACGCTTCGTTTCCTGAGGCGCCTTTTTTTCCACCCCCGTTCTCGAAGGCGATACTTGAATCCGGTCGACTGCCGGAGCCGTATCGTCCAATGCGATGAATTCAATAGAATTGGAGCTTTGATTCAGCTCGAAGAACAGCTCGCGCAAGCCCGGTTTATCCAGCCCTATGCCCGAGGGAGGAAGCTCCAATGTTTGCATTGCGCCTTGGTTGACGCGTACTCCCAAGCGGCTCGGCCGGTCCGACACATAGTGCAGAGCAACTCTATGCATTCCCTTCGCCGGAGCGGAAATCTGGGTAAAACGCACGGAGCCGCCGGCAGCCGCCTCGACTTTGCGGTAACCCGAGCATCCCGTGCAGACCGCTTCCGTCACCTTCCCCAGTTTAACGTTGCTTGAGCTTTCCGCTTCATACGCCTCCCCCTCCTCGCCTACGAGCTCCAGCGGCGTCTGCGACAAATGAATCGCCAGCCCGCCGTTTTCCCGGAGGGGAATCCGCAATGTATCTTCGCGGGTCACCGTCCGACTGCGTACGTCGATTTTCCAATCCTCGGCCCCGTCCTGGAATATCGTCGCCGTATAGCGCCCCGGCCCCAGGAAGGACAAAGGAATATTCGCTTCGCGCGCTTCGGTCGAGACGGAGCCGACAAACCAGGTCTCACCTTTGCGACGCGCGAGCGTTACGTATTCTCCGGGATAGCCCTCCACAAATTTGAGCTCGTCCCAGACCTCGGGAACGGCCCGCAAAAAATGGCGGCCGATCCAATGCGCATACACGTTCACATTGTCGGCGAAATGCTGAAGCTGCGATTCGTACAGAACCGATAGAGCCAGTTGGTTGGCGAACGTCGTCATCTCTTCCGCCTGCGACAAGGTGACCGGCGTGTAATCCATCGGTCCGACTACGTTCCGGGTAAACGGAACGGTCGCCTCATGAGCGGCTACGAGGGGTTTGCCTTCGATCTGCCATTCCGTCCCTCTCACCGCTTCCATCGTGAGAATATTCGGCCAAGTCCGATTTTCTCCCGCCGGTTTCGTGCTGCCGTGAAAATCGAGAACCAATCCCTGCTCGAACGCTGTACGGGCAATTCGCTCGTAGCTCTTCATCGTCTCGGCATTGTCGTTTTCGAAAAAATCGACCTTTAGCCCCGCAACGCCCCAGCTCTTCCACTCGGGCAGAAGACGATTCAGCTTGTCCTGCGTGTCCAAATCCTTGGAATGCACCCAGATGATCACGCCTACGTTTTTCCCTGCCGCATACGGAATTAGCGCTTGAATCTCCTGTCGATTCCAGTTGGAATCGACGGTCACGTATTCCCAGCCCATCCGCGAGGCAAAATCGACATACCTCATCTGATCTTCAATCTTCTCATCCACATCCTCGGACCAGTAAGACCACACCGCCCTCCCCGGCTTGATCCAGGAGAGGTCTTTGCCGCTCTCCGGCGGCGAATTCAAGCTGTAGACGAGCCGGGATTCCACGATCGCTCCGGGATTGTCGCCAACGATCACCGTGCGCCATGGCGTTTGGAGCGGACCGGAGACAACGGCGCGGCCCTTCTGTTCAGCGGGAAACGCCAGCTCCAACAGGCCGTCCTGGCGCTCGCTCCCGACTAACTGCGAAGCGGGGAAGGCGCCTCCGGAATTAAAAACGCCGGCCTCCGTTACGAGAGCCCAGAAGCGGTTGTCCTCTGTCGAGAACAGCGCCGGCATCATGTAAGAGCCTTTTTTGATCTCCTGCGCTGTAATCGGTTCGTAGACGGCTTCGTAATGCGGCACGTAATCCGCAAGCCAGCCTATCGCATCCTGCGGCAAGCGGAACCCGCTCGTTTCGCGGAGCACGACCTGCCGTCCCGTCCCGGAAAGCGCGTAACGGAAGGCGATTCCGTCGTCGTATGCGCGGATTTGCAGCTGCATTTGAGATTCGGATTTATCTTTGGCAAATTCGACCGTCCATTCGTTCGCCTTAACCGAGTACGGCTCGGCTTGAACGCCGGCGGGCCGCTGCGTCTCTTGAATGCGGCGGCGGCTTTCTCCAGCCAGCCTCAGACCCGCGCTGAAATCGACCGCATCCGTTACAAGTCCAAGCGGGGAGTTGGTCAGAACCGGGACAGTGCCGTAATAAAGATCGTAGCTCCATTTTCCGTCTGGCCGGTCGTTCAGTCGAAAGACGACTTTCCCATCGGGGGAACGCAATTCGGACTGGGCGGATTGAGTGGATTGAGTGGACTGAGCGGACAGGGCGAACTGAGCGGTATGAGCGGACTGGGCAGTAGACTGAACGGTGGACTGAATGGATTGAGCGATGAACCGGGCGGATTGAGCGGACAGGGCGGACTGCTCCTCGAATGCGGTCGTTACAGCGCTCAACAAGGCTATTAATCCGTAAAATAATGCCAGCATGTTTTCTGCTCCCTTTTTGGAGGTTGGATTAGATCGCTTAATTTTGGATCATGAAACGGATCGGAAGCTTTATCTGCACATTTGATACAAATTGTATCATTTATTCTCACAAATTGGCAACTGTATAAGTTGAACTATATTAAGGAATGCGCTCCAGATAAACCGAGATTTCTCGCAAACTGATGTGCGAGAGCCAAGCCGCCGCTCTGCCGCTCTAACGTTGCCCAGTCTCCTTACAGCTTCTCCGGGCGATCGTTCTGCACTCTAACGTTGCCCAGTCGCCTTGCAGCTTCTACGGGCGATCATTCTGCGCTCTAACGTTGCCCAGTCGCCTTGCAGCTTCTACGGGCGATCATTCTGCGCTCTAACGTTGCCCAGTCGCCTTGCAGCTTCTCCGGGCGATCATTCTGCGCTCTAACGTTGCCCAGTCGCCTTGCAGCTTCTCCGGGCGATCGTTCTGCTCCCCAGGAACAGCACAAAAAAAATGAAGCTGCTCCAAATTGGAACAGCTTCATTGTATTAACCGCTCAAAAAGCACGCCGAATGCTTAGGCTGCGACGTCCCGCTTCCGGAACACCGTCCAGGAAACGACGTTAAACAGGACGAAATAGACGGCCAGAACCGCCAGCGAAAAGCCGAGCGTCGTCGGATGGTTCGGAATCGGTCCGTTCCCGCCGTCGATATAGTTTGTCAAGTCCAAGTGCATGAACAGAACGTACTTCACCCAAGCCTTATTCGCGATAGCGAACAAGCCGGTGATGAGATTGCCCGCGAAGAGGAACGAGATCGACAAGCCGATCGCCAAGCCTCCGCTGCGGAACGCCGAAGACATCGTGAACCCGAACGTCACGATCATCACAAGGGTAATGAACTGAAACAGATAAAACGTGAGCATGTACTCCCAATTGGACAACCCGGAACCGGATAGGGGCTCATCGCCCAGCCCGAAGATCAGCATATTGGACAGCAGCGTCACGATAAATGCGGTCACAGTGAAAAATAACGCAAACAGCAGCGTCGAGACGTATTTGGACAGCAAAATCGTCGAACGGCTCCATGGTCGGATCAGCAGCAGCTTGATCGTTCCCCACGTAAACTCGCCGGCGACGCTATCGGCCGCTACCACTACGGCGAAGATTGTAATGAGGGAGTAGAGGATATACGACTCCGTCATCATGATGCCCCAGCCGGAGATGCCTTCCCCGCCGGCCAGATAGATCGCAAGCGATACAAGCGGCGGAATCAGCACGATAAAACCGAGCATGATCCACGTTCGGATTCGGCGATAGATTTTCATATTTTCGTTCAGGATCAGGTTCATAAAGTTAGCCAATGGTTTCACTTCCCGTCACTTCGAGGAATTGGTCTTCCAGCGACTTCGTCTTCACGCGAATTCCGTAGACGTTGATTCCCGCCTCCACCAATCTCCGATTCATGGCTGCGATTCCCTGACGATCAGACGTCAGCGTTAAGAAGCCACCCTCAATTCTGCCCGCGCTTTGGCCCTCAAGAATACCGAGCGCCGCGTCGGGATGATCGACGTCGAATTGAACTTCCTCTTGGGCAACGCTCTCCCCTTCGGCGGCTTGTCCTCTGATCGAGCGAATGTCGATGATCCGCCCATTCTGAAGGATCGCAACCCGATCGCACATCAGCTCCATCTCAGAGAGAAGATGCGAGGATACGAGCACGGCCGTCCCTTCGTCTTGAGCCAGCTTGCGCAAGTAATCCCTGAGCTCGCGAATACCGGCAGGATCCAGCCCGTTCGTCGGCTCGTCCAGCACGAGCAGCTTCGGTCGATGCATGACCGCTTGCGCAACGCCCAGCCGCTGGCGCATACCTAGGGAGTACTTCTTCACCTTGTCGTGAATGCGTCCTTGCAGCCCGACCAGATGGATGACCTCTTCAATTCTCTTCTCCGTAACGGAAGGGTTCATTCGAGCATAATGAAGCAAATTCTGATAACCCGTTAGAAACTTGTACATCTCGGGATTTTCCACAATTGCGCCGACATGTACGATCGCTTTGGGATACTCCGTTTTGATGCTGTGATCCGCAATGTGAATGTCTCCTGCGGTTAATCCCATCAAGCCGACGATCATCCGGATCGTCGTCGTTTTGCCCGATCCGTTCGGGCCCAGGAAGCCGAACACTTCTCCCGGCCGAACCTCGAAGGACACTCGGTCGATAATCGTCCGTTTGCCGATGACTTTCGTCACGTTCTGCAGCCGGACGACAGGGGTCTGTGACATGCGCTTACCTCCGACATGTTCAATTTGTTCCAGTTTCATTATACCAATGTTGCCGGTCCAATCCGAATCTTTACCAAAATTTTAAGAGGTCATTCAAAAAAAGGCTAAGGCAAGCTTATCGCCGTTATCCCGAAGTGCGTGCCAACAGCTTGCAATTGACGCAGCAGCCGAGCGGATACTGCGCGCGGTAATATCCTGTGCGGAACAACATGCCGGCCTGTTCAATCGGCTTCAAATGCTCGCATTTCACGCAATAAAACAATACCGCTTGCTCTTTCATTCGTATCCCTCCGTAATCCGTTTCAATTCGAATTCAAACCCTTCAACATCTCCGATTGTATTCTTCGGCGTTCCTCCGCCGTAATCGTGTAATAATAAATCCCGTTGATCATCTTTCCCTGTCCCTGCAAATACATAATTTGGACGTTGCCGCTCGTCGACCGATACTTCGTAATCAGGTCGATCATCTGGCCGGAGGTCAAGTTCGTTCGCACATATTCGGACAGATGAGACAGCAGCTTTGGAAGCTTAGTCACCGTTCCCGCTCCGGCCACCCGATCGACCGCGTCGGACAAAATCTGCCTTTGCCTCTGTGTTCTTCCGAAATCGCCTTGAGGATCTTCCTTGCGCATTCGGCTGTAAGCCAGCGCCTCTTCGCCGTTCAGATGCTGCTCGCCCTTCGGAAAAGAGTGTCCCTCGTAATTGAACGCCCGCTCGTTATTAACGTCGACCCCTCCGAGCGTATCGACGATATCGATGAGCCCGCCCATGTTCGTTTTCATATAAAAAGCGATCGGCACCCCGAAGGCCCTCTCTACCGCTTCGACGGACAACGCCGAGCCTCCGAATGCGTAAGCGTGATTGATCTTGTCGTACTTCCCTGAATTCGGCATCAGTACTCTCGTGTCCCGGGGAATCGACAAGGCGATCGCTTGGCCGGTACGAGGCTGGACCGTAAGCAAAATCATCGTATCGCTTCGCCCGCGGTCTCCTGGACGCTCGTCCACTCCCAACAGCAGCATCGTAAACGGCTCCTTGTTCGCCGTGCTCGGACTCCTCAATCTCGCAACGTCTTCCTCGCTTATTTTCAGCGGTTCCGCAGGATTGCGATCGATCGCCGTGATCGGAACGACCGGCGGCTCGCCTTCCTCTTCCATCGCGGGCTCCTCTATATCCTCTTCCGGTCCTGCCGACTCATTCGTAGGCAGAATTTCCGGCTCATCTTCCGTCTCGAACACAGGGTCTACCCATTTCGTCGACGGGAGCGGCTCGTACATGGCGTTCATCGTCCGCTGCGCGGATACCCAGACGTACCCGCCGGCTCCAATTGCAATTACCAGCACAGCGGCCATGGCATAGCCGAGCCATCTAACGAATCTTCTCCGTTTCGGCTTCATGATCCCTTCACCGTTCCTTTATGAAGTTACGTCCAGATGCTTGAATTGGCCGTCGTCGTGACGGCTTGCCACCTTTTTATACAGCGTATGGATGTGCGGACTGGCAATCAGCATCTGCCGAACGTATTCGTCAAAACGAAAGCGAAACGCTTGATGCTCCCAGCCCATCATCCTCCATTCTCCGCCATAGAAGAATAACCCGTCCTCTTCGCCGGAGTGCAGCAGAACAATGCGCGGCCGCGCCGTATATTGACCGAGCTGCAATTCGATCATCCACTCCACGTCATCCCGCACCGGCAGCCGCAAATTCGTGGCGAAGCTGCAGCCGCCGTGCCCGACATCGCGAAGCAGCACACGCTGCGCCCGGCTCTTCAGCTCCCTCTCCTGCACTTGCCATAAGCTTAGCTCCACGTAAACCGGCGTTTGCGGCCTAAAGCGGATATAGGTGCGTCTGTTGACCGTGATCTCTTCGTCCATGGCTTATCAAGCTCCCGATTGATACAATTTGTAACAAAGACATGCGATTAATTTACGATACATTTTGTATCTAGTCAAGGGGATTTTTTCGATTTTAAGCCGGAATGCTACAATTATTTGCAATTTTGCTCGATTAATAATAAAATAGAGACAACTTGATGTGACATTTTGTCGCATTTGACGCAGACCAATGAATTCCCTGGGAGGGATCCGATGAATATCGGCAATCGTCTCGCCTTTCTAAGAGACCAACGCGGCTTAACTCAAGAAGAACTTGCTGCTTCCCTGGGCATCTCGCGCGCGGCGCTGTCTCACTACGAGAAAAGCCGCAGAGAGCCCGATACCGAGACGCTGGGCAAAATCGCGGATCTGTTCCAGGTTTCCATCGATTATCTGGTAGGAAGGACGTCGCAGCCTCAGACGACTCTGGACCCCGAGATTCGTCAATTCGCCGATGAGCTTGAGCTGTCGGACGAGCAGATATTGGAGCATTTCTCCTTAACGATCGACGGACGCAAGCTGACCGCCGATGAAGCGCGTCGCTTCATCGCATTCGTGCGCGCCGAACGCAATATGAGCAGTTGAGAATATCGGACGCCGTGCGGCGCCGAAAGAATAGAAAAGAGAGCGGCATCTTCGCCGCTCTCTTTTCTATTCTCCTATTCGATCAAACGGCTCAAGACCGTTGGCTCGAGCTTATGAATTGTTCCAACAACGTTTCCTTATGTATGCCCATTTGCTCCAGAATCTTGCGGATGTCAACTTCCAATGGTTGCTTACACGATCTCTGTTCCATCGGTAATTCCTTCTCCATCTCCGCTACCCAATCCTCTCTTCGATCCCGGTTTGCAAAGCTAATCCCAGTATAGTGTACAAGGCTTGCAGAGGGTGTCGACCACTGTAAGCGTTCCATTTTTTTTATTTAGAGGTTTTGTCGAATTCAGTGCTTCCTCCGCGCAATTCCGGTTTCTCTATCAAAATAAACCAAGAAGCTGTCCCATAAGCGCCTCAAGTTGCTCTCAAGGACGATACTAAAGGTTCAAGGGTATGTACCCTCTTGCTTTGCTTATCGATCCTCTTAGGCGACTCTGCTTATGGGATAGCCTCTTGGCGTGCGTTAACAAGTATTACCGTCTATTGGCCGATAGCTGTCTCTCCGCCATTAGCGCTACGGGTATAACGATGTTCTAACGATGCTTCTTGAATGTGGCCGAACGCCCAGTGATTCTCAGGCACGTCCTTCCATTTCGCCTCCGTATTCGCGAGAGGCCCCCGATCAAGCACGCGATTCAAAATCACGACTGCTTCGGCGCGAGTCAACGAATCATTCGGGCGGAAGAGCCCGTTGCCGGAGCCCGTCATGACGCCAACGGCGCTGACTCGGTCAATAGCTTCGCTCGCCCAATGCCCTGTCGCATCCTTGAATTTAGCCGAATTCGGGTTGGCCGTCTTCTGTCCGCTCCTCAGCAGTCGATCGACGATCGCCGCCATCTCCGCGCGGGTAATGAACTTCTCCGGCATGAATTTTCCATTAGCCGCCCCTTGCATATAGCCTCGAGCCGTCGCTTGAGTAATCGCCTGCTTCGCCCATGCGGCGTTTGGCAAGTCGATATACGCTGCATTGGATGATGCCCCCGCAGAGCCCGGCAGCGCTCTGGTCAGCAACGCCGCCATCTCCGCGCGGCGAACCGGCTGATCCGGACGGAACGTTCCGTCGCTGTAGCCCTCAATATAAGCGGTATGGGAAAGAATATTTGCCTTAACGATAGAGAAAGTACTGAATTTAGTGATCGTGAACTGGATCCCTTGTGTACTCGATCCGTTGTAAGCGACAAGTTCTCCCTTCACGACCTCCTTCGTCCCATCGCTATGCTCAATAAAGACGCTAAGGTTGCGAAGCTCCTCCTGGGACAGCTCACCTTTGACCGGGAGCACAAGCGTAACCTCGCGGCTGCTCATGTTCGTCTCGATCGTCATCGGCCGGCCAACCAATTGCAGACCGTCCGCGCTCGCCAATTGAAGCAGCAAAGGCTCGCCCTTGAGCCGTTGCTCCACCCGCTTGCGCTCGTCCGCTGCCTTGATCGGAACGATATGGAAGTAGACTTCCTCCTTCAAATCTTTTAACGAACCGCTTGGAATGATCATCCCGGCATTGTCGGTCCAGATCTGCATCGCGATCCCCTGCTCGGCAAACGGCTTCGTTGCATCGACCGGCAGTCTGACATTCAACTCGGACACTTCGTCCTTAGCGTCGGGAATAATGATTTTCGCAGCAGAGGAACCGGCTTCCTTAAGCTGTTTAACCGCTTGGGCCGCCTGAGTCCCCGTCAGCGTCACCTCGTCCTTCTTGCCGCCGTCGGAGCGTGTCGTTCTTTCTATAGTCGCGCTGGCCACTACGCCGCCTTTGCCGCTTCCGTCATTTACGTCAAGTGTAATCCTCTCGCCTTGCGGTGTCGAACCGCCGCCACCGCCACTGCCGGTAGATGGAGCCTTTGGTACGGCCGCTTCCGAAGGCGCTGACGGATCGGACGTTCCGGCAGCGTTCTGAGCAACTACCGTAAACGTATAAGACGTTCCGTTTGTTAGCCCAGAAACAACTGCCGACAGCAGATCCCCGCTTACAGTAACCGACTGCTCCCCGGGAGAAGCCGTGACGATATACGAGGCGACCGGCGCTTGCGCCGCATTGGCAGGCGCGCTGAACTTCACCTCGACTTGCTTGTTTCCGGGAACGACTGTCACAATCGTCGGAGCCAGCGGCTTCGCCACTGGACGAACCGTGCCGATCAACGGCTCCGAATCTCCCACAAGGCTCACTGCATAGATTCGAATCGTATACGTTTCGCCATTATTCAGACCATCGAAGCTCGCGCTGTAGACGTTCTCTGAATTAGTCGGTACTTCCTTCGATGCGACGACAACGTTATTCAGCACCGCTTCGACACGGTACTTCGCAACGGGCGCGCCGTTCGAGCCAGTCGGCTTGGCGAAGGAAATAACCGCAGTCCCGTCGCCTGGCGTTGCACTGAAATTCTCTGGAGCACCCGGAACCGGTTGAGGCGCGACGGCTTCCGAGGCCGGGCTCAAATCGGATTCGCCGGCAAGGTTGACTGCTTTGACGGCGAATACATAGTGGGTACCGTTAGTAAGTCCTTCCGCAGTATAGCGGTTAGTTTCAACATTGCCGGCGATCTCGACCCAATCGGCCGGATCGCTTGGCGCAGCGCTGCCTTCGTAACGGAACACCTTGTAGGTTTCCGCAAGCGGAACGGCCGGCCATTCCAGCCGTATTTTGCCGTCGCCCGGATTCGCCGTAACCGCGGTTGGCGCCTCAGGCGCAACCACGATAGCAATCTTGCCAGCCGTAATGGTTTTGTTCATTTCTACGACGTCCAAATCTGTGAATGTCAGTTGTCGAACGTCGCTCGGCTGCTCGACGGTCAACGGATACTCTCCGCTATCGGCGTTCTGCGAAACTGCAAACTTGATCGTAAACAAAGTTTGCGCCTCGGTCGAGGCCGGAATCGACGCATCTCCGCCGGTCAAATCCACCCAAGCGACAATTAGCCATCCGTCGGTATTGTCATAATTCGATACCGTGTCCTGGCCGATTATTTCTTCTACGCTCATTACGGATGGATCGAACTTGATCCGCATGCCGTAAGAAGCGACTGCCTTATCCAGCGACAGCGCTCGAACCGGCACCGATACGGATGCGGCTTCGCCGGCCCTGACGTAGCCGCTGCCGATTTCGATCTCCGCTTGGCCGGCCGCAGCCACGGTGATTTTGCCATTGACCATAGCTGCATCGATCGGATCGGTATCTTCGTAGAGTTGCGCAGTTACGAGCGACAGAATCGAGTCTCCTGACGCTGCTCCATCCTTGACCTTAAAACGCAGTGTAATCAGTTCGCCGGATTCGTCAATAAAGTCCGATAAAAGCAGACCTAACTTCAGATTGCCTGACGTGGATGCATCTACAGTTAATTCCGCGTCCGCATCGACATTGGTGACAAAGCCGCTAATGCGAGCCTCATCTCCTGTTGCCGGCTCCAATACCTGTGGATCGTAGGCCACGGTAATATCGGAGCGATAGACATACAGCCCCGACCCGTTATCATCGAAGAAGATAGGTACGTCGACATAATCGCCAGGCGCGCCCGCTGCCGTTCCGATCCGAATGGAAGCCGGTGCCGGATCCGATGCTGCGGACGCGCCTGGGAGCGACGGCAGCACCAGAACAAGGATCAGCAGCAAAGCAAGCACAGCATTGAATTTACGGCGCATGCCGGTTAAATGAGAATTGCGGTAAGTATAGTTCAATTCGTTCACCTCTCGGTTTCTAGATGGCCTTGCCCGAATAAATGTTCATAATGATAGTCGCATCCGCCGCGTCTACTGCGCCGTCGCCGTTCATATCCAGCATCTCCAACTGATCGGCGGTCAGCGTAATCGTGCCCTTCACATACTTGGTGACCAGCAGCGCATCCGCCGGAGTTACAGCTCCGTCCCCATTGGCGTCGCCCATGATTCTCACAATAATCTCCACTTTACCAGCCGTTTCGGAGTAATCCTCGCTATCCTTTGCCAGCCATTCGAACGAGGTCGTTCCTCCCCATCCGGCTTGCGGAGTATACGTCAGTCCGTCCAGATTACCTTCCGATATTATCTGCCCTTCTGTTACAGGGTTACCGTTCAGACTAAGCGTCCCATGGGACGGCAGAGAAGCAATGCGTATCGCTTGCATCGCATCATTGTTCTGATCGGAATAACGGCTTAAGAATTCCGCTTTGTCAAAAGCAATTGTCTGATTTTGTTTGCTGCGTTTCGTGAACGATCCTGCCGTCGGCGGGTCGTTGATCTCGCCAGTTAAGCTTAGTTCCCGGTTAAAGGTTGCATCCGCATCCAAGCCGATGACGATAATGCGGTCGTTCGTCGCGTCCGTCACGTACAACGCTCCGTCCGGGCCAACGGCGATAGAGTGCGGAGCGATAATTCCATACTTATCCGCAAGATTCAGCCAGGGCTGCAACGTCGGACGGTTACTGTAGGACACTCCGACGTAGGAGGTTCGATTAATTGTTGTTTCGTTCACGACCACGTAGAACATTTTTTCAATCGGATCGACAGCAATTTCTCCGAACCTGTCCCCATTCGCGGCAAACATATTAAAGACACCTTCGAGGTCGATGTAGTCTCCTCCGGACTCCCACTTCTTGCCGTCATTGTGGTAGGCGTATCCCAGCTCTCCTTGCTTTGCCGATCCTCCCCCGCTCCTGCCTGATAAGCTCATATCCAGGCCGCAGCTGGAGGTTCCCTGCCCGTAGATCGGGGGATCGTAGCCGATCACCCGATAAGCCTCACAATGAAAGTAGGCCGTGGTTTGGATTTTATGGCTAAAATCGTTGAACCTATGTACAACAATAAGGCTTTTGACGTTCATATTATCGGGAACCCCAGCAGACGGTGTGAAAAATGGCGAGATCATCAGATTGATCGGATATTGTATCGCCGCGTTGTTATAATCCTTCAGTTCAAGCGTATTCCCATCCTGGTCAAACGCGTACAAGCCGGCCGAGCTGCCCGATGTGGCAACGTAAAGATGGCCCTTCTCGTCGATGGCGATAGCTGTCGGGTTAGGAACGGGAATGATCAGATTAACGAGTCCATCGACGCTCGCGCGCAGAACCCGGTTATTGCCGGTGTCGGCGATATACATCTGGGTCACGCCGTTATAGGTATTAAACTCTATCTCCTGCGGCGACTTCAGACGCATTGGACCGGTTGCGGCTTCCGCCGCCGGCTGCGGCACCGCCCATGCCGTGAGCAATACGGCAGTTAGCACCGCCACTGTCCATCGCATCATCTTGTTCAGCCTGCTTCTTCCTGTTGTCGGCATCTGCGGACTTTTCCTCCTTGAGTTGAATAGGGTTGGGAACAGTGTAACAGGACGCACTTAACAATCTCTTAAAAATGCTAAGCGATAGCGCGTTAAACCGCCTTACCCGAATAAATGTTCATAATGACGGTCGCATCCGCCGCGTCTACTACGCCGTCGCCGTTCATATCCAGCATCTCCAGCTGATCGGCGGTCAGCGTAATCGTGCCCTTTACATGCTTGGTGATCATCAGCGCGTCCGCCGGAGTCACGGCTCCGTCCCCATTCGCGTCCCCCATTACTCTCACGACAATCTCCACTTTGCCAGCCGTTTGGGAATAGCCGCCGCTGTCCTTCGCCTTCCATTCGAAGAAAGTCGTGCCTCCCCAACCCGCTTGCGGAGTATACGTCAGTCCGCCCAGACTGCTAGCAGGAATGACTTGTCCTTGAGTTACAGGAATACCGTCGTGTTTAAGCGTCCCCTGTGGCGGCAGGGAAGCAACACGAATCGCTTGCAAGGCATGACCTTCCGGATCGGAATAACGGGTCAAGAAGTCATTAGGGACGAAGGTCATGTCCTGATTCTGCTTGCCGCGCTTCACGAACGATCCCGCCAGCGGCGGTTCGTTGATCTCATACGTCAAGCTTAACTCCCGGTTAAAGGTCGCATCCGCGTCCAGACCGATGACGATAATGCGATCCTTCGCCGCATCTGTTACATACAGCGCCCGGTCGGGACCGACGGCGATGGAGTGCGGCTCGCTGATTGCGTATTTGTCCGTAAGATTTAGCCAGGGCTGTAACGTCGGACGATTATAGTAGGACGCTCCGTTATAGGAAGTGCGCTCTATCCTTGTTTTGTTCACGACGACATAGAACATTTTATCGACTGTATCGACGGCGATCTCTCCATACGACGTCTGCATAATATCAACAGGAGACATATTAAAGACGTCTTCCAGGCTGACAAAATATCCTCCAGACTCCCACACCTTGCCGTCGGGATGACGTGTAAAGCCGATTTCTCCCTGACCCGAACTACCGCTGCCTCTGCCGGCCAAATCCAAATTCTGGCTGCCCTTGAAAGTTACCAGTCCATAAGTGATCGGCGGATAAAAGTTGGTTTGCGCATAAGACTCGTAATGGAAATGGGCAGTTACAAACAACTTATTTTCATTGTTGTATCTTCTAGTGACGATCAGACTTCTAACATTCAGATTGTCGGGATACCCTGGCACAGGCCTGAAAATCGGAGCTTCCATGAGATTGATCGGGTATTGTACCCGCTCGTTTTTGTAGCTCCATAGCTCAAGCGGCTCCCCATTGCGGTCGAACGCGTAAAGTCCGGCTGTCGAACCCGATTCGGCCACGTAAATATAGCCGTTCTCGTCAATATCGATGGCTGTCGGATTGTTGACGTCGATAATCAAGTTAACCAGTCCATCGGGATCGGCGCGAAGAACCCGGTTGTTGCCAGTGTCGGCGATATACATCTGTGTGACGCCGTTGTAAGTAGCAAACTCGATCTCCTGGGGCGACTTGAGCAGCAGCGGACCGATCGCGGCCTCCGCCGCCGGGGTCGGCACGGCCCATGCCGTGAGCAGTGCGGCAATAAGCGACGCCGCTGTCCATTGCTTCATTTTTTTCAACTTGCTCGTTCCTGTTGTTGGCATCTGGGAACTGTTCTCTCCTTAAATTTGAATAGGGACGTGAACAGTGTAACAGGAGGCGCTTAACAATCTCTTAAATGGCCTTGCCCGAATAAATGTTCATAATGATGGTCGCGTCCGCCGCGTCTACTACGCCGTCG
Organism: Cohnella phaseoli; assembly: GCF_003386235.1. GTDB lineage: Bacteria > Bacillota > Bacilli > Paenibacillales > Paenibacillaceae > Cohnella > Cohnella phaseoli. The sequence continues at coordinate 45,014 of NZ_QRDZ01000005.1, read as the reverse complement.
CCGTTCATATCCAGCATCTCCAACTGATCGGCGGTCAGCGTAATCGTACCCTTCACATACTTGGTAATCAGCAGCGCATCGGCCGGGGTCGCGGCTCCGTCCCCGTTGGCGTCGCCCAACACTCTCACCGCAATCTCTACTTTGCCGGTTGCTTGGGAATACCTGTTGCCATCCTTCGCCTGCCACTCGAATGTCGCCGTTCCTCCCCAGCCCGATTGCGGCGTGTACGTCAGCCCATCCAGATTGCCTTCCTGTATGACTTGTCCCTGCGTTACGGGAATACCGCCAAGTTTAAGAGACCCGTGGGACGGCAGGGAAGCAATGCGAATCACTTGCATCGCATCCCCTTCCGGGTCGGAATAATGACTCAGGAAGTCATTTCGGGCGAAGGTCAACGTCTGATTTTGCTTGACGCGCTTGGCGAACGATCCCGTCAGCGGCGGTTCGTTATTCTCGTCGATGATCTCTTGCGTCAAGCTTAACTCGCGGTTAAAGGTCGCACCCGCATCCAGACCGACGACGATAATGCGATCGTTCGCCGCATCGCTCACGTACAACGCCCGATCCGGGCCGACGGCGATGGAGTGCGGCTCGCTGATTCCGTATTTGTCCGTCAGACTCACCCAAGGCTGCAGCGTCGGACGATTGGTAAAAGACGCCCCTTCATAAGAAGCACGCTCGATTTTCGTTTTATCCACGACTACGTAGAACATTTTGTCAATCGTGTCTACGGCGATTTCTCCGTACGGCGCCTGCGTAATATCCCCAGTGCTAATGTTAAAGACATCTTCCAGACTTACCATACTCCCCGCCGACTCCCACACCTTGCCGTCAGAATGACGCGCGAAACCGAACTCTCCCGTTGGGTAAGGACCGGCAGATCCACTGCCGCCAAATTTTAAGTACTGTTTACACTTTTTCGTCTTCAGCTTATACGTAGTCGCAGGAGGGAAGTAAGTCGTTTCCTTCACATAGGCCTCGCAATGAAAATAAGCAAACCGATTTCTATCATCGTTGTTATCTCGGGAAATGATCAGACTTTTGATATTCAAATTGTCGGGATATTCCGGAACAGGCTGGAAAAATGTCATTAGATTGATCGGAAAATTTACCCGTTCGTTTTGGGTGTTCCATAGCTCAAGCGTCTCCCCGTCCCGGTCGTACGCATAAAGCCCAGCCGTTGGTCCCGATTCGGCAACATAGATATTACCATTCTCGTCAACGTCGATGGCCGTCGGATTGTTGACATTGATAATCAAGTTAACCAGCCCATCGGGATCCGCACGAAGAACCCGGTTGTTGCCGGTATCGGCGATATACATTTGAGTCACGCCGTTATAGGTGTTAAACTCGATTTCCTGCGGCGATTTGAGCAGTAACGGAGCGATTGCGGCTTCCGCGGCCGGCGGAACAGCCCATGGCGTGAACAATACGGCAATAAACGCCGCCACTGTCCATCTCATCATCTGGTTCAGCCTGCTTTGTCCTGTTGTCATTTGGGAACAGTTCTCCTCCTTGGATTTAAATAGGATTGCAAACAGCGTAACAGAACGCACTTAACAATCTCTTAAAAACCCTAATAGCCCCAACCGAGCAGTCAACGTCGCGTCAAAAAAAAGAAGCAAGGCACATCCGAAGATGGCCATGCTTCTCTATTCCATGTTTATTAGTTGCCCCCGACGCGAGACAAGTCGCGCATGTTGGCTTCGAAGGCGGCGAGCATCGCCTCTTCCCCGCTTAAGCCTTGGGCTTTTACTTTGGCGATTTGCTCCATCATCCGCTTGTAGTCCTTCGGAATGATCTTGACGAACCTGGCGACGAATGCCGGCCATTCCTCCAGAACCCGACGGCCGAGCTCGCTGTTCGTATACTGAACGTGCTTGGCGATCATCGAACGCACTTCCGCAATCTCGTCCTTGTCCTCAAGCGGCTCCAGGCCGACCATTTCGAAGTTGCAGCGCTTCGCGAATTGATCGTCCCAATCGATCACATAGGCGATTCCGCCCGACATGCCCGCCGCGAAGTTGCGCCCCGTCCTGCCGAGGACGACGACGCGTCCGCCGGTCATATATTCGCAGCCGTGGTCGCCGACGCCTTCCACGACGACATTTGCTCCGCTGTTCCGTACGGCGAACCGTTCGCCGGCTGTGCCGCGAATATAAGCTTCCCCGCTCGTCGCTCCGTATAACGCGGTGTTACCGATGATGACATTATCCTCCGCCTTAAACGTCGCATTGGGGGACGGATACACGATAATTTTTCCGCCGGACAGCCCTTTGCCGACATAGTCGTTGGAGTCGCCTTCAAGCGCCAGCGTTATGCCTTGCGGAATAAACGCTCCGAAGCTTTGTCCCGCCGTTCCGACGAAGCGGAATTGAATCGTGTCTTCGGGCAAACCGTTTTTGCCGTACCGGTTCGTCACTTCCGATCCGACGATCGTGCCGACGACGCGGTTCGTATTTTGGATCGGGAACGTTCCTGCCACTCGTTCGCCGTTTTCGAGTGCCGGCTCGGCCGCAGCAAGCAGCGTCCGAATGTCGAGCGACTCCTCCAACAGATGATTCTGAGCTTTCACCTTGTACCGGAAGGAGCCTTCCGGCAGCTCAGGCATGTGCAGAAGCGCGGTCAGATCGATGCTCTTCGTCTTGAAATGCTTATCCGCAAGCTTCGTGTCCAGACGGTCGACCCGGCCGACCATCTCCTCTACGGTGCGGAAGCCAAGCTCGGCCATAATCTCGCGCAGCTCCTGAGCCAGAAACTTCATGAAGTTGACGACGTAATCCGCGTCGCCCATAAACTTCTTGCGCAGCTCCGGATTTTGCGTCGCGACGCCGACCGGGCAAGTGTCGAGCTGGCAGACGCGCATCATGACGCAGCCGAGCACGACGAGCGGAGCGGTCGAGAAGCCATATTCCTCGGCTCCGAGCAGCGCAGCGATCGCAATGTCGCGCCCGGTCATCATTTTGCCGTCGGTTTCGACGACGACGCGATCGCGCAGATTGTTCAGAATAAGCGTCTGATGCGTCTCCGCAAGACCAAGCTCCCACGGCAGCCCCGCATGGCGGATCGATCCGACCGGCGAAGCCCCCGTTCCGCCGTCGTAGCCGGAGACGAGAATAACATCGGCGCGTCCCTTGGCTACGCCGGCCGCGATCGTGCCGACGCCGACCTCGGAGACGAGCTTGACATTGATCCGCGCCCGGGGATTCGCATTCTTCAGGTCGTGAATCAGCTCGGCCAAGTCCTCGATCGAGTAGATGTCGTGGTGAGGCGGCGGCGAGATCAGGCCTACGCCAGGAGTCGTGCCGCGCACCTCCGCGACCCATGGATACACCTTGCGACCCATTAGCTGCCCGCCTTCGCCCGGCTTGGCGCCTTGCGCCATCTTGATCTGAATCTCATCCGCGCTGGACAAGTAGTAGCTCGTTACGCCAAAGCGGCCGGAAGCGACCTGTTTGATCGCGCTGCGGCGGGAATCGCCGTTTGCGTCCGGCACGTAGCGCGCCGGATCCTCGCCGCCCTCGCCGGAGTTCGATTTGCCGCCAATCCGGTTCATCGCAATGGCCAGCGCCTCGTGCGCCTCCTTGCTGATCGAACCGAACGACATCGCCCCGGACTTAAAACGCTTGAATATCGCTTCTACAGGCTCGACCTCTTCGATCGAAACCGGAGGGCGGTCGAACTTGAATTGCAGCAGAGAGCGCAGCGTTCTCGCCTGCTCGTATTCTCCTTGAACTAGGGCCGAATATTTCTTATACGTCTCATAGTTGCCTGTACGGGTCGCCAATTGCAGCGTATGAATCGTCTGCGGATTAAACAGATGATCCTCGCCGCTTTTGCGCCATTGATAATCGCCGCCGGAATCGAGCTCGCGCTCGGCTCCTTCCCTAGCGGCGAACGCGCGATGATGCGCCGCCAAAGCTTCCTTCGTTAGGATATCCAGACCAATGCCTTCGATGCGCGAAGCCGTGCCCGTAAAATACTGTTCGACCACTTCCGAATTCAAGCCGACCGCTTCGAAGATTTGCGCGCCTCGGTAAGACTGGATGGTCGAGATGCCCATTTTGGACAGTACTTTCACGACGCCCTTGGTCGCCGCTTTAATAAAGTTTTTGACCGCTTTCTCGTGCGAGATATTGCGAATCATCCCTTGGCGAATCAAATCGTCCAGCGTCTCGAACGCCAAGTACGGGTTGACCGCGCTGACGCCGTAGCCGACCAGCAGGGCAAAATGATGAACCTCGCGCGGCTCGCCGGATTCCAGCAGTATGCTCACCTTCGTACGCGTGCCTTGGCGAATCAGATGATGGTGCAGCGCAGCTACGGCCAGCAGCGACGGAATCGCCGCATTGTCGGCGTCGATGCCCTTATCGGACAGAATCAGAATGTTATGACCCTTGGCGATGACGCGATCGGCCGCTTCGCACAGCAGCTTCAGCGCATCGCGCAGCCCTTGTTCTCCGTCCTGGGCCAGGAAGAAGATCGGCAGCGTAATCGACTTGAAGCCCGGGCGATGCACGTGGCGCAGCTTTGCGAACTCCTCGTTCGAAAGTATCGGCGTATACAGCCGGATATGTCGACAGCTTTCCGGCTCCGGGCTCAGCAGATTCCGCTCCGGTCCTACCGTCGTATAGGTGGAGGTTACGATTTCCTCGCGGATCGCATCAATCGGCGGGTTCGTCACCTGAGCGAACAGCTGTTTAAAGTAGTTGAACAGTCTTTGCGGTCTCTCCGACAACACGGCCAACGGAGAGTCGTAGCCCATCGATGCAAGCGGCTCAACGCCGGTCAATGCCATCGGCTCCATGACCTTGCGCACGTCCTCGAACGAATAACCGAACGCCTGCTGCCGCAGTTGGACCGTCTCATGGTTTGGCTCGGGCAGCTCCGGCGCCTCCGGCAAATCCTCAAGATCGACCAGATGGCGATCCAGCCATTCCCGATAAGGATGCTGCGTTACGATCGAACGCTTCACTTCCTCATCGGAAATGATGCGCCCCTCCTTCGTATCGACGAGCAAAATCCGTCCCGGACGCAGCCGGTCCTTCAGCACGATATCTTCCTGAGGAAGCTTAATAACGCCGGCCTCCGAAGCCAGGATGATCAAGTCGTCCTTCGTAACGTAGTAGCGCGCCGGGCGCAGTCCGTTGCGGTCGAGAACGGCGCCGATCTGCACGCCGTCCGTAAAACCGACGGCGGCGGGACCGTCCCAAGGCTCCATCAAGCAGGCATGATATTCGTAGAAGGCCCGCTTCTCTTCGTCCATATACTCGTCGTTCTGCCACGGCTCGGGCACCATCATCATTGCCGCATGAGCCATCGAGCGCCCCGCCAAATACATGAACTCGAACGTATTGTCGAACATCGCCGTATCTGAGCCGTCCGGCGCGATAATCGGCTTGATTTTCTCCAGATCGTCCCCGAACAGCTCCGATTGAAACAGCGTCTGGCGGGCGTGCATCCAGTTGATGTTGCCGCGCAGCGTGTTAATCTCGCCGTTGTGGATCAAATAATGGAAAGGATGCGCGCGCTCCCAGCTCGGGAACGTGTTTGTGCTGAACCGCGAGTGAACGAGCGCCATCGCCGTTTGCAGCCGCGAATCGTGCAGCTCCGGATAGAACAGCCCGACCTGCTCCGTCGTAAGCATTCCTTTATATACGATTTTTTTGCTCGAGAAGCTGGGGAAGTAAAACATATCCGCCCCTTCGATATCCGCATAGCGAATCGCCAGCTCCGCGCGCTTGCGGATCACGTACAGCTTGCGCTCGAACGCCAGATCGTCCGTCAGTTCGGCCGAACGCGACAGGAAAGCCTGACGCACGAACGGCTTAACCTTCTTAGAGGATTGCCCGAGCGGCTCGTCGTTCGTCGGCACCGTCCGCCATCCGAGCAGCGTCAGTCCCTCTTCCTCCACGATCCCTTGAAAAATATCCTCATGCTTGCGGCGAACGTCCTCCTCTTGCGGAAGGAACGTCATCGCTACCGCATACTCGCCTTCCTCCGGCAAGTCAAAGCCGAGCTCCGCCGTCTCCGCCCGAAAAAATTCGTGCGGGATTTGCAGCAGGATGCCTGCCCCGTCTCCAGTGCTCGGCTCGCTGCCCTGACCGCCGCGATGCTCCATGTTAAACAGCAGCGTTAGCGCCTGTTCTACGATCTCATGCGACTTCTTGCCTTTGATATGGGCGACAAACCCCATTCCGCAAGCGTCCTTCTCGTACTGCGGATCGTACATTCCCTGTTTGACGGGAAGACCTCTACGCATCTCTGCCATATCTATCAACCTTTCTGTGGACAGTATGGGAAAATCGACGAAATGCCTTCAATTCCCGTCCCGTTTCACCTAATATAGTTAAGGAAGGAACTACAAAGGAGGAACAACCGAACATGTCGTTATCATTACGCCGCACATTCGTGGCCATCGCCTCGGCGATCGCTTTGCTGACGGCCGCCCTTGCGCCTGCGACCGCAGCCTCGCCGACAAGCTATCGAATCGTCGCGCTGGGCGATTCCGTCAGCGCCGGGTACGAGCCGATCGAAGCTATCAAGAACGGAACGGCTGCACCTTACGGCTATACGGATCGCTTGCTGGAGCAAAGCTTGTTTCGCTCAAGCGCTTCGTTGACCAACTACGCCATTTTAGGACTGACCGTGCCAGCTCTAACAAATCTGCTTCAGGGTGCTGCCGATGGCAAAGCTCTGCAAGCGTCCGACCTGCAGGACTTCTCGTCCTTTGACCCGAGAGTTGTCGCGCTCGCCAACGATGTCGCCAAGAAGACGAACCAGTTGGCGGCCGATCTTGCCGAAGCCGATCTGGTTGTGCTGACGATCGGCGGCAACGATTTCAGTTCGCTCATTAAAGCCGCAGTCAGCGGTCCCCCAGGCCAATCCGAGGAATCTGTACGTCAAATTATACAGGACGGGTTCCAGATTAGAATGAATCATTATACAGAAGATTTGGATAAAATGATGACTCGCCTGCACGCTCTGGCGCCGCAAGCGCGCATTGTCCTGGCCGACCAATATTCCCCATTGTTCAAGAGCCACCCGCTATACGAGCTGCTCCTGAGCAAGGCTCAAGACCTCTCCCAGGCTTTGGACTTATTCGCTAAAGAGATGAACGAGCGCGGCATTCCGCTGAGCATTGCCCACGTTTACGAGAAGTTCAAAGGCAACGAAAGCTCTTATACGTATTTCAATTTATTCGACGACTACGACATCCATCCCAAGCAAGTCGGATACGAAGCGATTGCCCAAGCATTCGCGGCTGCGATCTGGAAGGACGGCTACCGTAAGCCCGCTCCGCGTGCGGAGGGCGTTGATCTGTCCGTCGTCATCAATGGCAAGGAACCGCCGAGCAAGCCTGTCCTCGTCAAAGGAACAACGTTCCTTGCGCTAAGAGATGTCGCGAACGCGGTCGGAGCCGAGCTGAAGTGGGAACAAGCGAAGAAAACCGCCACCTTCACGAAGAACGGCAAAGAAGTCGTCGTCACGATCGGCTCCAATACCGTATATGTAGACGGGGTCGCCCGCCCATTGCAGACGCCGGCCTACTTTCAGAAGGAAGGCAAAGAGGTCAAAACCTATGTCCCGCTTGCGATCGTCAGCGACAGCCTGGACTACCAGGTCGTTTTCCGCAAGCCGATCATGACCGTGTTTATTAATTCCTGACTTCTAGCTGTAGCGTGTCCATAAAATAAAAAAAGGTTGAGCGAACCGGAAAATAAGTTCGTTCAACCTTTTTCATGTTTATTTTACTGTAACTTTAATCGATACTGTCTTGCCCCCGAAGGAGCCTTTGATCGAGGCGGTACCTTTGCCCTTGACCGAGATTTTGCCGTCCGAGACGGTCGCTACGGAAGCTTTGGAGCTCGTCCATGTCGCCTTCGACGTTACGTTCTCGGTTTTGCCAGTCTCGTACAGCGCCGTAAGCTGTACGTTCAACTGGCTGCCTACAGTCGCAGCTTTGAAAGATGTATCCGAAGCGCTCAGCTTCGTCAGCTTGGCCGTCACCTCGTAAGGGACCTCCAGCGTCTTGCCCTGAACCGTAGCGGTCAACTTGCCGCTGCCCTCGGTCAAGCCTTTCATCGACGAGCCTTTGATCGAGACATGCTCCTTGTTCGATGGGCTCCAGGAAACTCTCGAGCTCAGCGTCACCTTCTTGCCGCTCTTCGTCGTGCCGACGACCTTGATCGACTTCGACTTGTTCAGCGTCACGCTCACCTTGTTCGGCGTAATCTCGAACGAGGTAAATTCCTCTTCAACCGTCACTTTGATTTTGACCGTTTTGTTCAAATACGTCCCGGTCAGCGTCGCATTGGCGGCGAGCAAGCCTTTCATCGATTCCTTCTTGACGAGCAGGTTCGGCGTTGAAGACTTCCAGACGATCTTGTCGGCAATTTCTTCGCTCGACATTTCATCGCCGTTCTCGTAAATGAGACTGATCTTCGGCAGGTCGACTTCCTTGCCGATCACGACGCTGATCGCGTCCTGATCCGGGAGCAAGGCCAATATTTTGTTATGAACGGTCACGGATACGGTTTTCTCCAACGTCCGGCCCGCGACGCCGTTAACTTTGGCGGTCAGAACGGCCGTTCCTTGGCCAACCGCTTTCCATTTGCCGTCCTCAATCGTAATCACTTTGCCTTCGGTATCGCTGGATACCCACTCTACGTAGTTGCTAACGTCCTTTGTATCGCCGGCCAGCATCGTGCCCGTTACCGCCGGGAGCGAACCCGTATCGTCTACAAACACGTCCAAGGCGTCCTTAGAGATGTCAATCGACTCGATCGTCGGAGAGACGTTGACGGAAATCGTCTTGGTCAGTCCCTTGTAGGATACGCTGATCTGCGTCGTTCCCGCGCCCTTCGGCACGACGAACGTCCGGTTGTTCTCCTGTTTGATTACCGCTACCGCCTGGCCCTCGTCGGAAATTTTCCATTCCGCTAGATTCGTGACGTTCACCGCTTCTACCGTTCCGCTCGCCGCAGTCGCGGTCAGCTCAATTCCGGAAACCTGCTGCAGCGTCATGTAAATCGCTTTATCCGGAGTCACCTTCAGCGCCTCATATGCGGTGCGGACGATGATCGTAATCGAGTCGGAATGACCAAATCGCTTGGCCGTAATGATTGCCGTTCCTTTGCCGATTGCGGTTACTTTCCCCTTATCGTCGACTTTGGCGACGGCAGCGTTGCTGCTCGTCCACTCTACAACATTCGTAATCGATTCGGGCGTCGTGCCCGATTGCAGCTCGGCCGACGCAACCAGTTCCACATTGTCTCTCGTATCGAGAATCAACTCGATCGGGCTCGTCTCGCCTGCCGTGCTTTTAACATGAATCTCCTTGTACGGAGACTTCACGTCCAGCTCGACCGATTGCGATTTGCCTTTGTATTTGACGGTAATTTTCGTTTTACCTTCGGACAGCAGCTTCACTACGCCTTTGTCGACGGTAGCCACGGAAGTGTTCGAACTTGTCCAAGCCGCCTTGGCGGTTTCGTCTATCCCGGTGGAAGAGCCTTTGATCCCCTCAACCTTAAAGCTCAAATCGGCCCCGAGCGTGGCTTCCCTCTCAGCAGGGACGTTGGCTCCGTCCAGCGTGATTTTCAACTCATCGTAAACATACTCCGCCTTCACCAAGTACGAATCCGTCTTGTCTTTGTATCTCACCGTGATCGTTGCGGATGCGACCGGGGCTGTTGCCGTAACGACGCCTTTATCGACCTTAACCGATGTGGATGTCGACGACCACGCGGCATCGGCAGTAACCAGCTTTTCGGACGTATTTCCGACTATCGTGGCATAGGCGTTCAGAATGATCGGATCTCCTTCGACATAGATCGTTCCGGAGTCCGAGGAGCCCGTCGAGGCGGTAATGTAGACATCGGTGACGACCTCATCGGCAGCGGACGCTACCGCTCCCATGGAGCTCCCGACAAGCGCCAAGGTCAGGAAGATGGCGAGAATACGATTATAAATGGCGTTAGGACGTGACGTCTGCGACGGATGTTGTTTCGCTGATTCTCTCCACATTTTCATTTGCAAGCGGATCCTCCATAAGCTTCATTCATTTTTTTAAACACTCTTTTTTTATTAACGGCTTTTCAGGCCGGTTCCTGAAGATGGAAACGAAAATTCCCTGCTTTTTTTCCGTAAAAAATGGTCGTATTCACGCCATTCCACCTACAAAACGACTTTCCGGAGCAGCAAATTATAGTTGTTAACCTTCTATTCGACAAGTTTCTTCGTATTGTACCACTTGTTCCTCGTCCCGCTTCAGCGTAATATGGTAAATAGGAAAAGTGGAGGATTATAGCTGATGCGTAAAAAGAGAGTTCTGCTGCTTTCCGAAGGTTTCGGTACCGGACATACGCAAGCCGCGTACGCGCTGGCCATGGGGCTGCGCCAGCTCTCGCCCAAGATCCAGACCAGGGTTATCGAGCTTGGCACCTTTCTCAATCCCGTCATTGGTCCGCTCATCCTGTCCGCCTACCGCAAAACCGTAAGCAAACAGCCCAAGCTCGTCGGGAAAATGTACCGAAGCGGCTATCATAAATCGTTGAACCGGGTCACGCAATTCGCGCTGCACCGTATTTTCTACAACCAAGTATCGGACGTCGTTCGGCAGCTTAAGCCGGATTCGATCGTCTGCACTCATCCGATCCCCAATGCCGTTGTCAGTCGGCTAAAAAGGCTGGGGCTGGATGTTCCTTTGTATACGCTTATTACGGACTACGACGCCCACGCGACATGGACGAACCCCGAGGTCAACACGTATTTGGTCAGCACGCTCGCCGTTCGGGACAAGCTGCTCGCCCGCGGTATCCCGGCCAAGTCGATCGAGGTGACAGGCATTCCCGTCCATCCGAATTTCTGGCATCCGCATGACAGAGCCGAGATTTTGTCGCAGTTCCATCTACGGGACATGCCTACCGTGCTGGTCATGGGCGGCGGCTGGGGGCTGTTGTACGGAGAAGAGCTCGTGGAATATATGACGACCTATGCCGACCGGATACAGCTCATTCTGTGCATGGGCAACAATGAGAAGTCCCGCGAGAAGCTGCTCTCCGATTCCAGGTTCCAGCATCCGAACGTACATGTGCTCGGCTTTACGAAAGAGGTCAGCAAGCTGATGGACATCTCCGACCTGCTCGTGACCAAGCCGGGCGGCATGACCTGCACCGAGGGAATGGCGAAGGGCATTCCGATGCTGTTCTACGAGCCGATCCCCGGACAGGAGGAGGAGAACGCCGAATATTTCGTCACCCACGGCTTCGGCGAGCTGATGACGAACAACGATACGATCGAACGGTGGTTCCGTCTCATTCAGGAGCCGTACGCGGCGGACCAGCATCGCGACACTCTGCTGGCTCTACGCAATGCCGAATACAACCCCGCCAAATGCTCGGAGGCCGTCCTCGCTTTGATGGAGTGACGTCCCGGGCAAGGGATCTCAAGGAACAAACCGTCTTCGGGCGAAATGGATGACTTTCCTTCCATTCGTTCGGAGGCGGTTTGTTCTTTTAAATAATTGGAAAAAAAATCTAATTTGTCATATGACAAATGTGATGACAGCGCTCACTATTTAACAGCCATCGTCTATAGTACTTTAACTATCGAACCCTGTGATTGCGATTGAAAAAAATAAGGCGAGGTTGTCGATGATGAAGGTTTTGCGAGTTGCTGCGTTGTTCGTTTTATTGGCTGGAATGCTGCCTGTTGCGGTAAATTCGGAGAGTACGGAAGTCAAGCAATATATTCAAGTCCGAGCAGCATCCTCGATGCTGAATATTCTCAGGACGTCCGCAGAGCTCTATATGGAGAGGCACCCTGAGATCGTCATCTCCGTGACCGGATCGCAGAGCGGATCATTCCGCAGCGTAAAATCCATTATTGAAGGCACCTCCGATATAGGCGGCTCGTCTTCCGTGCCCGATGAGGTTCATCTCAAAATGATGGAAAAGAACGGGGTTAAAGTCGTTGGAGACGTGATCCAGAATGATGCCGTCGTTCCCATCGTTCATCCGAACAATCCCGTTGTCGGATTGACGCTCAAACAGCTTAAACAAATCTATGTTGGGGAAATCAAAAATTGGAGCGAGGTCGGGGGAAAGGATCTGCCCATTCTGGTCGTCTCGCAGCTTGGCAACACAGGCGCTTACGAGACCTGGAGCCGCGTTGTGCTGGAAGGAACGGCAATGGTTACTCCAGAAGCCGCTTTCCTGGATACGGCGAGCACGATCAAATCGGCGGAAACGAATGAAGCGACGATCGCCTATTCCGGCTTCACAAACATTGAAGGCAATGCAAATTTGAAAAAGGTGGTCGTCGACGGGGTTGAGGCCAACGTAGAGACGATCCGAAACGCTGATTTTCAAATCAAACGCTCCCTGACCCTCTACAGTCTAGAAAACTCCTCCGGAGAGGTTAAAAACTTCATTAAGTTCGTGCAGGAGCAAGTTCATCAATAATAGAGGCAAACTACTAGGCACAAAGGATGATTGGATCACATGGCAAGAATGAGAGGAAGACAAGCTTTGCTCGCAGCCTTGCTCGCAAGTGTTTCTCTGTTCGCGACAGGGTGCGGAATGCTGCAGTCCAAGAAAGAGGATAACAGTTTATTGATCGCCGGGACCAAGCAATTCTCGCACTACTCCAATAAGTTCGAGGAAATCTTCACAGCGCAGCATAAGAATACAATGATTATGATCCAACCCGGGGACGCTACGCCCAGCATCCTCGCGCTTCGCAACGGAGCGATCGACCTTGCGATTACCTCTCGCGATCTAAATGAGAACGAAGACGACAAAGAGACGAAAAGCTACTTGATCGCCAAAGATGCGCTCCATCTCGTCGTCCATCCGTCCAACCCGGTCAACGATCTGACGATCGACCAGTTGAAGAGTGTTTTCACAGGGGCCGTTGATAACTGGAAAGAGCTCGGAGGCAGAGACTTGCCTATCAACTTGATCTCTAGAGACAGCGCTTCGGACGTCTATGGGGGAATAGTCGACTTGGCCATGAAGTGCTTGAGCTGCCGTTCCCCCCATCCCTTGCCCTGCGATATGGGTGGGTAGGCGAATTTTGGCTTATACCTATAATACGATCCCGCCGGTGCCTGCCAAGGATATCGATGCGGTAGGCGTAAATCTTCAGATCGTCGCCCATTCGAAAGCGGACCCGGAAGCCGTCTCCAAGCTGCTGGAGGTCATGTACAGCCCTACGGTCATCAATCGCATTAATCAAAAGGTGGAGGAAAAAAACATTACAACGGCGGCCACCTATCCGATTTCCAAAGGAACCATCGCTTTTCTGAAACGAAACGACTCTTTCTTGTCGAAGGATATGGTGGATTTGTTGGCGAACGGACTAGGCTTGCTCGTCACCGTCGGTTCATTTCTCATTTTCGCGCTCCGATGGCTAAAGGGCTCCAAACTGGATGATCTGGAAATACAGGGATACATCGTCAAGGTCTCTGCTATTGAAAAGGAAATCGGGGAAATGGAACAAACAGGCAGCTTTAATCTAACCGATCTCTCGCAACTAGCCTTCAAGTTGACGACGCTTAAAAGTGAAGTGCTCGGAAAGAACAATCGGATTACGCTCAAGGACCCTGCACTGATGGATACCTTCCTATCCAGCGTGGCGGATACGCGAAATTACGTAATGATTCTAATGGAGCGTACGCGAACCGACCTGAAGTAAACTCCGCTCACGTTGAGAAAGGCCCGTATCTTCCGTCAGGAAGCGCGGGCCTTTGCGGCAAGCTGTACGATTGTGGCTTATGTAACTATTATTGCACAGCTTCTGCTTCAGGAAGAACCGAAGTCTCGAACACTTCGCCGGTGCTCTCGTCAATCAGATTAAACGTGATTTTCATATCCGCTTCCGGTACTCCCGAATAGACCTGGTACATCATGCTTTGCATGGCTAATCCGAAGATCACCAATCCATCCGCGCTGTCCTCGGACTCGTAGGCGGCCCTGTCAACCGTGATGTTGTATTCATTGAATGTGGCTTCGTCATATTCCAGATTTTTGATCGAAGACGAGCCGTCGCCGGATTGTGCGCCTTCGATGACCGCCGACAATTCCGCATGATACTTTTGCAGCAGTTTATCCAAATTTTCTTGGGAAATCGTTGCCGTTACGCTGCCATCGCCATTCTCAGTAATGTTGGTAGCGCCAGCTTCTTTTACTTCCGCGGTCATGCCTTCTACGTCCCCGGATTCGTTCAAGGAAGCCGGGAAAACGATGCTCACTTCGCCGGCGCTGGGAGCGCTGCTTGCTTCCGCGCTAGAACTTGCCTCCGCGCTTGGGCTTGGACTTGGTTGTGCGCTCGGGCTTGCTGACGCGCTGCTAGTTGCGGCGCTTGGGCTTGCCGCGTTCTTTTCCTCTTTGTTGCCGGAACATCCTGCTAGCAGCAAAGCGACTGTCAGGATTAAAATGGAAGCTTTCTTCATACTTATTTCCCCCTGTTTATTTAGCTTGATAGGCCGTTCGTCTGAAATTATAGAGGATTGCCTCCTCCGTAAGTAGTGACTGTTGTCACTAAATTTGTCATATGACAAATTGAATTAATTTGGGTTTTATTCCATTTTCACAGCCTAAACAAGCGCCTGAACATAGAGAAAAGGAAGGCTTCGTCAGCTACCCAGCGCCGACAATGCCTTCCTTTTTAAGAAATAAAACCTGTCTGATACTCGTGCGACTTACAGAGCGCTGCCCCCATACAGAAAGCGATACTCCCAATGCTTTCCGGCGATGCTGTCCGTGCGAACGCCGCCGGACTCCTTCGAATACGTATGCAGCACTTTGCCGTCTCCTAGATAGATCGCCGCATGGCTGATTTTACTCGAAAACGGCTTTTTCCCTGTATAGAGAGACGCGCTTGTCCCTTTGTAATCCATGAAGAACATCAGATCTCCGCGCTTAAGCTGGCGCCAATCCGTCGTTACCGAACTCTTGTCGCGCACGTAGTCCCCTTGTCCGCGCGAATCCGCCGGCAGAGTGATGCCGAGAGCGTCCTTGAACATCTGGCGAAGAAGGTCCGAACAGTCGAACGTTCTCGTATCGTCCCGGCTGGAGCCATACTCGTACGGCGTACCTAAGTACTTCATCCCGGCGGCGATGACGGATTCGATCGAACCGGTCGCAGGCTTCCCCGGCTGTTCCGGTTGCCCGATTTGTCCCGTCACTTGTATGTATTTGGCATCCGTGCTTACATAACCGGCTTGTCCCTTTGAATCCGTTACCGCATACCAGTAAGCATTATGTTTTCCCGTCACCGTCACTTGCTCGCCCTTGGACAAATAGCGGATTCGAGCAGCATCGGTCGAAGGACCCGTACGGAAGGAGACGCTCGCTGCGATGCTGGCGTTCGAGCCTGCAACCGCTCCGCTTCCTCCGGAAGGGCCCTGGACGGGTTGATTGATCTGCAAATACTTGCTGTCCGAAGAGATGTAGCCGACCGAGCCGAATACGTCTTGAACCGTAAACCACGCGCTGTTATGTCGACCGAGCACGACCACTTCCTCGCCCTTGCCGATCATGCGAATGATCGACGACGAAGCGCTCGGAGACGTTCGGAAGTTTACCCCGTACTGAATCGTTCCCGTCGTTACCGCCGTTGCCGCGCCCGCCTCGGAATGCGGATAGGCCCCCCATACTGTCATCGCCGCCAAGAGACTCATCATTGTTCGTCTAAACCTCAACTTGCAGTCCTCCTCTAAATTCGGCGTCAAGGGCGTTTAAGCCCTTACTTGCTTCATTATAGAGAGATGTCCAATGCCTTCCATCGGCCTATACGCCCAACAACCGGGACAGAGTATGGGCAAACCGATTCAGCGGCGCATGGGACTGAGGGACGCATCATCGCTTGCGGCATGGGCTATGACCGTTCCATTTTCCCGAACTTACCAATTTTTTAGACCAGGCACAACAAAAAAAGCCGTCACAATGCGGCTTTCTTAGCAAATACGCATCTTTAGGAGGAATAAAAACCCACACCCTCATTCTATAGTCCCAGGAACATTCAGGAAATCGTCCCGGATCTCGCCATTCCAACTCATTCCGCATTCCCATACGGTTCGATATGTACGTGCACATTCACGACGCCGTTCTTGCGCCTCAGCCGCTGCTCCACCGTATCGCTGATCCGATGGCCGTCGACGACCGACAACGTCGGGTCGACCGTTACGATGACGTCGACGAGAACGGTGCTGCCGTGAATGCGGGCGCGAATGTCCTTAATGCCGCGCACTCCCTCTGTTCTCTCCACCACTCCGCGAAGCGTCCTGAGCTGGTTGACGTCGAAGCCGTCGGTCAAATCGTGCGTTGCCGACCAGAAAATTTCCCAAGCGGTTTTCACGATCAGCACCGCTACGACAATCGCGGCAACGGCATCCAGCCAGACGACTCCGAGCGCCGCTCCGAAAATGCCGACAGCCGCGCCGATGCTGACGAAGGCGTCGGAGCGATTATCCTTGGCGGCCGCCATCAATGCCTGGCTGCGGATGCGCCGGGCCAGACGGACATTGTACCCGTACACCGCCAGCATTGCGGCTGCTGCGGCCAAAGCGATCCACCCGGCGTTCAAATCCGGCGCTTCGAATTTGCCCCGCCACAGGTTAATAATCGCCGCCTGCCCGACCTGCAACCCAACCGTCGCCATAATGAACGAAGCGATCAAGGCTGCGATCGTCTCCGCCCTCAAATGGCCATAAGGGTGGTTGGCGTCCGGGGGTCTCCTTGAAATGCGCAGTCCGATCAGCACCGCGACCGAAGCGACGATATCGGTGACATTGTTGAAACCGTCGGCGGTTAGCGCCTCGGAATGAAACAACCATCCCGCCGCCAGCTTCAACGACGAGAGCACGAGATAGGCCGCTATGCTGACCCAGGCTCCCTTTTCCCCTTTGCGGATATCGCCGTACACGTCCATCCCGATCCCTCCGATCCCCTTGCTCCGCTGGGCGTTCATCGCCCTAGTGTTGCCTTTATTTTCGGCATTGAAACGCGAGACGCATGGAGTACGGGTCCGCTTCGGGAGTTGATGTCGATAATCGAAACGGATTCGGTCCTCGCCTAGCCGATTATTCGAAAAACGCCTGCCGGTTGCCCGGCAAGCGTCTGCAAATTATTTTCTGTCTTCTTCCGGAATCAGCTTGGCGCGCAGCTCCTGTACTTCCGGATGCTCCAAGTACTCGTCGAACGTCATCATACGATCGATGATCCCGTTAGGCGTAATCTCGATGATCCGGTTGGCGATCGTCTGCATGAACTGATGGTCATGCGACGTGAAAATGATCGGTCCGTCGAAGTCGATCAGCCCGTTGTTGAGCGCCGTAATCGATTCGAGGTCCAAGTGGTTCGTCGGCTCGTCGAGCAGCAGCACGTTGCCGTTCGTCAGCATCATGCGAGACAGCATGCAGCGCACCTTTTCACCCCCGGATAGAACCGTAGCCTTCTTCAGCGCCTCGTCCCCCGAGAACAGCATCCGGCCTAGGAAGCCGCGGATGAACGATTCGTCCGGATCCTTCGTGTACTGACGCAGCCAATCGACGAGGTTCATGTCCACCCCGTCAAAATAGTCGGAGTTCTCTTTCGGGAAATAAGCCTTCGTAGCCGTTACGCCCCAAGTCACCGTACCTTCTTCCGGCTCCTTCTCGCCGACGAGAATTTGGAACAGCAGCGTTTTGGCGTGACCGTACGGGCCGACCAGCGCGATTTTGTCGCCTTTGTTGACGACCAGGTTGAGATTGTTCAGCACCTTCTCGCCGTCGAGAGACGCGGTTACGTTTTCCACCGTCACGACCTGCTTGCCGACCTCGCGCTCCGGCTTGAAGTTGATGAACGGATATTTGCGGTTGGACGGACGAATATCGTCTAGCGAGATTTTATCAAGCAGCTTGCGGCGGCTCGTCGCTTGCTTCGCCTTGGACTTGTTCGCCGAGAAGCGCTGAATAAATTCCTGCAGCTCCTTGATCTTGTCTTCCTTCTTCTTGTTCTGGTCGCGAACGAGTCTCAGCGCCAATTGGCTGGATTCGTACCAGAAGTCGTAGTTGCCGACGTACATCTGGATTTTGCCGAAGTCGATATCGGCGATATGCGTACATACTTGGTTCAAGAAGTGACGGTCGTGAGATACGACGATAACGGTACCTTCGTATCGCGACAGGAACTCTTCCAGCCAGTTGATCGATTCCAGGTCCAAGTGGTTGGTAGGTTCGTCAAGCAGCAGAATGTTCGGGTTTCCGAACAGCGCCTGCGCAAGCAAGACGCGCACCTTCTCGTTGCCGCTCAGCTCTCCCATCTTCTTGTCGTGCAGTTCGGTCGTGATACCGAGACCGTTCAGCATGCCGGCCGCTTCGCTCTCCGCTTCCCAGCCGTTCATCTCCGCGAACTCAGCCTCGAGCTCGCCTGCGCGCATACCGTCCTCGTCCGAGAAATCTTCCTTCATATAGATGGCGTCTTTCTCTTTCATGATCTTGTACAGGCGCTCATGGCCCATGATGACCGTCTCGAGCACGTTGAATTCGTCGTATTCGAAATGGTTTTGCTTCAGCACCGCCATGCGCTCGCCCGGGGTGATGTGAACCTCGCCGGACGAAGACTCTACTTCGCCGGACAGAATTTTCAGGAACGTCGACTTGCCCGCTCCGTTCGCTCCGATCAACCCGTAGCAGTTGCCGGGCGTAAACTTGATGTTGACATCTTCAAACAGGGGGCGCTTGCCAAAACGAAGGCTAACGCTGGATACGGTAATCATGAGTCTGATCCATCCTTTACTTGATCTGAATTTACACTTGTAAAACGCAGCGTCTCGCCGTGATGCAGCAGGAGCAGCTTTTCCTTCGGAATGCCCAGCTCGGATCTCCCCGTCTCCAGCCTTTGCAAGGCGTCCTCGGGCGTATCGTCCGACAGCTTAAACGATCCGTAATGCATCGGTACGAAGTATTTGGCCTTCAAATCGATAAAGGCCTGCAGCGCTTCTTCCGGACTCACGTGCTGCGAAGACATGAACCATTCGGGGTCGTACGCCCCGATCGGAAGCAGGGCCACGTCGATATCGAACCTGCGGCCGATCTCGCTGAAACCGCGGAAGTATCCGCTGTCCCCGGCGAAGTAAATCGTCGGACCGCGATCGATCTCGATCACCCACCCGCCCCAGTGAGACGTGTTCATATCCCACGGATTGCGGCGGGTCCAATGCTGGGCGGGAACGAACGTGAATTTCACGCCGTGAAAAGCCGTATCCTCCCACCAGTGCAGCTCCTGGGCCTGCAAAAATCCTTTCAACAGAAGCTTCCTGCGCAGGCCGGCGGGCACGATCATTTTTTTCGGCCCTCTCAGTCTTCTGAGCGAGGAAACGTGAAGGTGATCGTAATGGGCATGAGAGATCAGCACAACGTCCACGGACGGCATGTCCGATAATTCGACTCCGGGCGGAGCCAGTCTTTTCTGAAATGCCATTCTGCGCGCCCATACGGGATCGGTGACGATGTTCAGTCCCGCCATCTGAATAAGGAAAGTCGAGTGGCCGATCCAGGTTACGGACGGCTCGTTTCGATTATGCTGTAGAAACCTCAGATCCGGCTGTACGCCGGGTACGCAATTCTCGTAGCCCCGCTTGTCGCGCAGCTTGCGAATCCGGTTCTCACGCCAACGGTCGAATTGAGCCAGCGATGCTTTGCCCGCACCGACGGAGTCCAAATTGCCGAAGCGTCTTCTAAGCATGAAATCCCTCCGATGATGTGCTCATGTATACTATAGCAGGAAACTCCGAATTGTACCAAGGCCGCGGCAAAAATGATTTCGGAAATCTCCTGCTTTATCCGGATGGCGTAGGCGGGGGATTAGTAACTTGCATCAGAGCCGTAGCCCCATGTCCATAAAGGCCTGTCAAGCTGCGACTGTATTTCGGCCAGCCGAAGCAGCGCTTCCGCGGCCTGAGCCTTCGTTACTCGGCCGCCAGGATTAAAGGAGCCGTTCACGGGCTTCATCAGTTTGAACTTCAGCACGATCGCCGCCGCTCCTTTGTCTTTTATTTTTCCCGCGTCTCGCAATCCCTTTACCGCCGGGTCGTCTTTGAGCGTGCGCGACATTTTCTCGTAGCCTGTAATTTTCGTCAACCATACGGCCATCTGTTCGCGCGTGAGGAGAGATTCGGTTTTTAGCGCAGTCTTTGTATCTGAGGTCAACCATTTCCGATCTACGAAATATCCGATGTCGTCATAATACGGATGCTCCATGCTTACGTCGGAAAATAATCTGCTTTTTCCGCCCAAATACGGATAGCCATTTAAGACAATGCTTCGATGAACTATCCGAATAAACTCTCCCCGGGAGATTTCGGCGTTGGGTTTCAAGTCGCCTTTGGCGTCCGCGCTCAGCGCGCCGTGATCGAACAGCGTCTGCAGGGCGACCTTCGACGGATGAGCTTGTGCGTCGGCGGGAAGCGGTCCTCCTGCCGTCCATTGATCCTCCGTTGCGGTCATGACCTGGCCTGCAACGGCATCCACCGAATCCGGCGCATAGCCCTCCTCGGCATTCGCCGGAACCTGCAAAAACATCAGATCGAGCCGCTTCTCTCCGACCGCAACCTCACGCGTCGTAAACGGATAACCTTGATTAGGCAGGTAGAAAGCAATCAGCTTTGTGTGCTGCACGATCAGCTTTTTCGCCTGGCGCTCGTCAATGGTTGGTTTTAGCGCCTTTAACATCTCGATAGATGGGGGGTTAGAAGGCAAGCTCAATCTCTTCATCTTGCCTTTGCCGTCCAGCGTAAGCCCGATCGCCTGATCGGCAACCGGAATGCCGTCCTGGAACATCCGGTACAGCAGCTCCAACTCAGAGAGGTTCCCTTTGTGAACCACGGACGGAGCAACCGACTTGTACCTTACGGCAAAATCGGGAATATGCTCCGCCAGCCACTTCTCGGCCGCGCTTCGGGCTTCCGCGACTTTAATCGTCGGTAACTGCGTCTGACGCTGCTCCTCTTCCAACCGTTCGAAGCTCCGGTAATCGGCGTATCCGAGCACCTGCCCGGTTTGGGCATCAACCGTAAGCGTATAAAAGCCGCCCTCCCGATCGTTGGGATCGATTCCTTTTAGCTCCCAGATCGTCCGCTCGCCTTTCTCGTCGTAATTGTCGTATTCGGACGTCCATTCCACGCCAGGGGGAAAATTCGCGAACGTCGCTGCCGTTTGGATCGCTTCATCTTGATTAACTTTATGCGGAGTGAATACGGAAGACGACGGTTCGACGCTCTCAACCTCCGTTTCAAATAGATGAGAATATCGTCCTCCGCTTATCCAATCAGGCGTCCCCTCGACGGCGTCCATGCCCCAGAACGTCCGATCCATTTCATAAGTGAGACCCCAACGGACTTTCGAACCATACGATTCATTCAAATCGCGGTAGAGCGGCTTCATTTTAAAACCGTTCGCCCAAACGCGCTTGGCCTCAGCGGCAGTCAGCGATGCGGCGCCGGAGACCGGCTGTCCCGGATTTCCCGCAAATTGAAAAGCTTTAACGTTGCCGGCCGCATCCATAACGACCGTGAGCGAAGAGCCTACTACCTTGTACCCGTTAATCTTAAGCCCGAAATAAAAAGAGTAACGCGCCGGGCCGAACAAGGGAAATACAGCATCATCCGTATGAGAAAAAGGCTTCTCTTGCAAAGTAAACCCCTTAATGGACGGAACGGCTTTGCGAATGAAAGCTTCGGCCTGCTTCTTGGCCCGGTCTCTCGAGATACCGGCAGGAAGCGTGGAGTTCGGCTCATTCAACGGATTGCCTATGAAATGGGATGTATAAGCGATCAGATCGCCTGTCATCGCATCAAGCGTTACCCCCGCAATCGTCCCCTTATCCATAAAGTCCCACGCGGCTCTCCAGACCGGAAGCTTCTGACCATAGTCCTCTAGGCGGGCATTGACCAATCCAATATCGTCGGGATTCTTCTTTCCGACGGCGGGCAGTATTTCCTGGGACAATCGAATAGCGGCTTCTTTAGAAATGCGAACAGATGCGGGATCGGGGGGATTATCATAATCGATTCCCACCATATAATCTATTCCCGCTGTATGTTCGAACTCAGGCTCGGGAGCCCCTAGTCCGGTTTCCGGCCGGGACAGCAGCAAGGTTGAAGCAATGAACGCAATCGCGAACAAACGAACAGCTCCGCGAACTTTGGATACGGGCGTCATACGATCTCTCCTTTTAGAATGGAACATGATGGAAAATAAGTTTTCTGGAAAATTCGACATCCCATGGAAATATCCCTCTTATTCCGTCGGAAAATAGCCGGTGCGGATGAAGGGGACCTCTGTTCTCGATTGGATTAGTTTGCGAGGGAGAGTAAGTTTGGATTAGATTAGTTTGCGAGGGAGTGGATGTCTGGATTGGATTAGTTTGCGAGGGAGTGGATGTCTGGATTGGATAGATGGCTTTTAGATAAGCTGTCCCTTTCCCCGTTCTTGGCATTTTGGGAGCATTTGAGGTATTGTGGAGATACGAAAGGAAAGCGAGGGCGAGTGCCATGAAACTGTTATCCATCGAGCCGACCCCGAGTCCGAATACAATGAAGCTTAATGTGGATGTTCGGCTCGATCCCGGCGTTCAACTGAATTATAACAAGGATTCGAAAACGACTCCGCCGCCTCTGATCGCCCAGCTGCTAGCGATTTCCGGAGTGAAGGGCATCTTCCAAACGGCGGATTTTCTTGCGATTGATCGCAAAGGGGCCGGAGCAGACTGGGCTGCGATTCTGGACGGCGTGAAGAACGCTTTCGGCATGGCGTCCGACGGCGTATTGGCTGGCGCTTCCGATGCCGCCGGCTTCGGCGAAGCTCACGTTCGCGTACAGATGTATCGGGGCATCCCGATCCAAATTCGCGTGCGCAGCGGAGGCCAGGAGTTCCGGGCGGCAATGTCGGAACGATTTACGGCCGCAGTAACGGAAGCGGCCGGAGCGACGATGATCCGCGAACGAATGCTGGAGGATCTCGGCGTACGTTACGGCGAACCGCAGGAGGTGCTGGACGAGATCAGCCGGGAGCTCGATGCCGCGTATTCCGATGCGAGGCTGCGCGACTTGATCGAGCAGGCTAAAGCCGCGGGGCCTGAAGCTCCGCCTCCTCAACCGCCAGCTCCGCTAAGCGGCAACGAAGTGATGAAGGCGCTCGAATCGCAGGATTGGCGGGAGCGTTACGCAGCGCTGGAGCGGCTTAAACCGGAGCCGGAGGATCTGCCGGTGGTTGCCCGGGCATTGCGCGACAGCCAAATGTCCGTACGACGGCTGGCGGTTGTTTATCTCGGCGATCTGCGTACGCCCGAGTCTTTCCCGCTGCTGTTCGAGGCGCTCAAGGATTCGTCCGGCGCAGTCCGCCGCACGGCCGGCGATACGCTGTCCGACATCGGCGACCCGATTGCTATCGCGCCGATGATCGAATCTCTGGAAGACTCCAACAAGCTCGTCCGCTGGCGTGCGGCAAGGTTCCTGTACGAAGCCGGCGACGAGACGGCCCTTGAGGCGCTGCGG
This sequence comes from Cohnella phaseoli, assembly GCF_003386235.1. GTDB lineage: Bacteria > Bacillota > Bacilli > Paenibacillales > Paenibacillaceae > Cohnella > Cohnella phaseoli. The sequence goes on along the minus strand of NZ_QRDZ01000005.1, from coordinate 21,473 downwards.
CGCACGACGGGGAGCGAGACGGAGTTCGAGGTGCGATTGCAAGCAGAGATGGCCGTCGCCCGCATCGAGCGCGGCGAAGAAGCCGCCGGCTCCGTCTGGCAGCAGATGACCCGCATGCGCGAGCAGGAACGCGAGTAAGTTGGTAAAATAAGCACGCAGGGCGCATTTCACTGTGGCCTCGCGTGCTTATTTTTTTGCCTTGTGACGACTCTCCCGGATTCCGCCCAAAAGACCCTCTCAGGTACCTATTCACCGACAACTCTCCCGGATCCCGCCCATAAGACCTCCCCAGGTACTTATTCATCACCGACTGCTTCGGATCCCGCCCATAAGCCCCCCTCAGGTACTTATTCACTGCCGACTGCCTCGGATCCCGCCCATAAGACCTTCCCAGGTACTTATTCATCACCGACTGCTTCGGATCCCGCCTATAAGCCCCCCTCAGGTACTTATTCAACGCCCGACTCTCCCGGATCCCGCCCATAGGACCTCCTCAGGTACTTATTCACCGACAACCGCTCACATCATCCTGACAGAGTTCTGTCCTGCTCAGTTCACGATGTTTTCCGGCTCGCCGGCCAAATATCGTTCAACGTTGCGCGCGATTCCTTGCATCAGCGACAGGCGCGCTTCTTGAGTCGACCAGGCGATGTGCGGTGTGATGAGGCAGTTTGGCGCTCCGACGAGGGGGTGATCGGCAGGGGGCGGCTCCTTCGACAGGACGTCCAGGCCCGCCCCGGCGATTACGCCCCGACGCAGCGCATCCGCCAGCTCCTCTTCCACGACCAACCCGCCTCTGCCCGTATTGATCAGGAAGGCCGTGCGCTTCATCGCAGCTAGGCTTTCCCGACGGATCATCCCCTTCGTCTCCTCGGTCAGCGGACAATGCAGGCTAATAACGTCCGACTCCGCGAACAGTTCATCCAGCTCGACATATGTGACTTCAGCAAGTTCTCCCGTCAGCTGCCGCTTCGTTCGCGATACCGTCACAACCTTCATGCCGAACGCCAGAGCCAGCTTGGCCACTCGCCGACCGATATCTCCGAGGCCGACGATGCCCATCGTGCGTCCTTCCAGCTCGATCAGCGGCGTCTTCCGGAAGCTGAAATCCGGCGACTTAGCCCATTCGCCGTCCCGTACTGCGTCGCTATGCAAGCCCACCCGATGGCATAGCTCCAGCAGCAGTGCCAATACAAGCTGAGCAACCGACGCCGAGCTGTATGCCGGAACATTAGTTACTGTAATTCCTCGCTCCCGCGCAGCCTGAACATCCACGTTATCGTAGCCGGTCGCGATCAAGCCGATGTATCGCAGCTCCGGCAGCTTCCCGATCGTTTCCGCCCGCAGCGGCGTCTTGTTCGTCAGCACGATCTGAGCGCCCTCAGCCCTTTCCACGATCAGCTCGACAGGCGTACGGTCATAGACGACCAACTCGCCCAGCCGTTCCAGCTCCGTCCAGCTCAAATCCCCCGGGTTAAGCAAGTACCCGTCCAATACAACGATACGCATTTTTGTTCCTCCCATTCGCTTCGATGTCCCTCTATGCGATGCGGTTGTGTGCCAACTTATAGCACAGAAGCAGGGCAGCGGCACTTCCGATGCCGCGACAGCCTCGCTACGGCTCCCGCGGCTCCCGCTTACAACAGCTTCTGCAATCTCAAGATCGCCTGGGGCCGGTCGACAACCCCCAGCTTGCTGTACATAACGCTAATATAGTTCCTGACCGTGCCTTCGGCAATATGCAGGGTCTCGGCAATCTCGCGATTATTCAATCCCCGAATGATCAGCCTGGCCAAGTCCTCTTCCCGCTCCGTCAGCTTAACCGAGCTTGCCGGCGACCGCTGCCATTGCTCGTAGTCCGCCGTAATCTGACTCATGCGAGCGGCAAGCTTGGCCGCTACAACAGCCGGGAGCACGAACTGTCCGTTCACCGTATCGCGGATGGAGGAAATCATTTTGTCTCCGACCATATCCTTCAACAAATACCCGTTCGCCCCGTTCGCCAAACCTTCAACGATATAATCCGTATCGATGAAGGTAGTCAGAATCAATATTCGCGTGTCCGGGCAGCTCTGTTGAATTCGCTTCAATGCGGATATCCCGTCCATCACCGGCATTTGAATGTCAAGCAGCACGAGCGTCGGTCGATGCTCTTCCGCCTGTCGACAAGCTTCCTCGCCGTTTTTGGCCAGGCCCACGACTTCCATATCCTCTTCCAAATTCAGTATCGTTCGCAGACCTTCCCGCGTCAGCACCTGATCGTCGGCGATTACCAGCGTAATCTTCGTCATGCCATCTCCTCCTTCCGCCGTCTCGGGAACGGCAAATCGATGCTTAACAGACAACCCGCAGCAGCACGAGCTTCGATCGTCAGGCTGCCGCCCAATTGCTCTGCGCGATCCTTCATCGCTTTGAGCCCGAACCCCATTCGGATCGATGAAGAGCCTTTGCCGTAATCCTGCAATCGAAATCGTACAAAACCCGGCACATCCGACAGTTGAAAATGAAACTCCGCACTTTCGCCATGCCGAATACCGTTCGTCAGTCCTTCCTGCAAGGCGTAATAAATCATTTTGCGATGGCTGGTCGGAAGGTCGGGCATTTCGGAGATATCCGCCTCGATTGCCACGCCCGTATTTCGCTGCGTATCCAGAATCAATTGGCGTAACAACGAGTCGAGGTCTGCATACTTATCTTCCCTCAGCATATGGACGGAGCCGCGAATTTCGTTCAGGCTGTGCCGTACAAGCTCCTGCGCTTCCAGCAGCCGATGCGCCGCCTCCTCCGCATCCTTGGACATCAACCGTCTGCCCGCTTCGATCTGAATGATCGTCGAAGTGAGGGTATGCCCGACAATATCGTGAATTTCCTGGGCGATTCGGTTCCGCTCCTCATAGACCGATACCTCGGCCAGCGCGGCGGAAGTCTCCAGCATCGAGCGCTCCAAGCTCCTCGTTCTTTCCTCGACCTGATGCTCCAGATTGCTGCTCAACTCTTGGACATCCGCGAACAGCTTCGCGTTGGCGATCGAAATCGCGCATTGGGACCCGAACAGCTTCAACACGTCCAGCCTATCCGGAGTAAACACATTAGGCGTCAGTTTATTTTCCATGTAGAGGAGTCCGATCCGTTTGTTCTGATAGAGCAGTGGAAGACAGAGCACCGACTTTAGCCCTTTGTCCCGGACATAAGGATCGCGCGTGAACACCCCCGCCTCCGCAGCATTGCCGAGAACAACGACTTCATGGGTCCTCGCCGCGTACCCGACGATCGAGGCCGGAACCCAATCGATCGCTTCCTCCAACGGGAGAGACTCGATCCTTAGTTCCTCGGAGGTTCCGCGAATCTCGACGTCCCATCTTCCCTCGCTCTCGAATAGCAGCGCTCCGTATTCCGCCCCCGAATTGTGCAGCATAATCCGCATCAAAGCGTCGAGCAGCCGACTCATATCCATCTCTCCGGACAATGCCTGCGCGGAACGGGCTACGGACAAATAATCGATGCGCTCCAGCCCGTTTTCCAGCTTGGCGTTGAGGAGATAACCGTATTCCCGCTCCATGGCTGCCGCCTTCGCCGTCGCTCCCCACTGCAAATAGGCTTCGTACGCTTCCATCAAATAAACTTTTGCCATTTGCAATTTTCCTTGGCGGAGCCCGTGCTTCCCGCAGCTTTCCGCGGCCATCGCCAGGTCGTGAATATGTCCGTGCTTTCTGGCGCAATCGATCGATTGCGCGAACAATTCCTCAGCCTTGCGATCCTTCCCTTGCAGCTTGGCGATCTCGGCTTTGACGAACAGAAACTTATGCTGATACCCTTCCGGACACCGCCTGGCTATTTTTTCGAGAACGTTGCGACGCTTGCGCAGTTTCGGCCAGATCGCGCTTTTCTCCTCAGCGGGCATCTCCTCATAGAGCCGCGCCCACACGAGAACTTCATAAACGCATAACAGATAGTTTTCGGAATTGTCTTTTCGAGCTCCGGGAAGCGCGGATATTCTTCTCAAAGCTTCGTTCGCTTCGCGGTAACGGCCGAAAATATAACCCAGAATAAAACTAGAAATATACACGAGCCGTTCGATGAGCCTCAGCTCGTCGCCGCGTACCGAACGAAAAAACGACTCCGAGCGTATCTCTTCGGGCGCAAACGGATCATTCGCGTCACGTTGACCGGATAGCTCAGTCAGCATGAATACAAGCAGCGTCCCCTGCTTCCACAGCAGCTCGTTGCGATGACGTCGAAACTCTCCGGAATGAGCGATCATGCGCTCGTAGATCTTCCGAAGCGGCGCGCCGAAGTGGAACTGAGTGCTGCAGCTGATGATAACGCTTTGGTTGCCCTGCCACAGATCGCCGGATTCCAGGCCGACCCTTCCGGCATGCTCGCTGAATCTGTCCAGCATCTCCGGCTTGTATTTTCGCCAGCTATCGTAGCAAAGCGAGAACGCCGTAATCGTCTTGACATGGAGCAGCGGATACGGTTTGGACCATTCATAAGCCAGCATCCCCCAGCGGAAACATTCTTCCAGCCGGTTAAAAGAGTAATGGTACATGGAGTAGCCGATAAAACCGATAGAAGCTTCCGGGGTCTGCCCGCGCTCAAGCGTCAGCTCGATGATCTCGAACGTGGCCGCCAGCCAGCATTTCTTATCCGTGAAAAACAGCCCATTGGTTATGTTCGTCAAAACCGATATCGCGATGTGTCCGGCTTCGTCCTTCATCTCGGGAAGCTCCGTCAACGTCTCGATCCGATGCTTGCGAAGCTTTCGGCTCAACCGTATCGACTGACGAACAAGCCGCAGCGTGCTCGGCGCCTCCGGCAGGCGGACGCCAAGCAGCGCCAACGCAGAGCGTCCGTACGAGATCACCTCTGTATAACTATCCTGACTGGCAGCCAGCTGCATCATCAGATTGTAGATGCGAGCCTTGTCCAAGTGAGTCTTTGCCTTTGCGATTAACAATTGGAACAGTTGTTCCGCGTCTTGATAATGAAGACATAGAAACTCCAGCTCCGCCCATTCCCGATACAGGAGAAAAGCATGCTCGTACTCCTTATTCCAATCCACATCTTCATGCAGGCCAACTGCCCGGCGAATGTAGCCAAGCGCAGTTTCGTAAGCCGTGGAAGCTTTGGCCTTCATCGCCGCCGCCATATTCAGCTCGGCCAGCTCGCGCTTCTCCCGCAGACTCGCCAAACGATTCTCGGCCCGGTTAAGATGGTAGACCGCCTCGAACACATCCGCTTCTTCGCCGGAACGAGTGCGCTCCGCCAATTCCTTGCCGATTCTCAGGTGCAGTTCGTTCCGCAGCTCTTCGGTTGCCATATCGTATGCGGCCTGACGGACCCGGTCGTGCTCGAACGCATACTGTCCAAGCTCCCGGTTTACCGATTGCAGCAGCCCTTCGCGAACGGCGTTATCCAGCACGCCAAGCAGTCCGTTCTTCGTCAGTCGGGTGAGCGGAAGCAGCCTTCCAAGCGTGAACGGACTCCCGAGAAAAGCGGCGCAGCACAGCGCCTGCGCGGTCGACTCCGGCAAATGGTTCAGCTTCTCTGAAATATAGGTTGCCGCGTTGTCGGCCACGCTTGTCTCGGCGATGCTCTGTACACTCCAGGTCCAGCTTTCTTCCATTTCGTCAAACACTATGCGGCCGCCATCAAATAAATCCTGCAGAAATTGCTTAAGAAACAGCGGATTCCCATCCGTCTTCTGCAACAGCAAGGAGACGAGCTCTCCCCGATCTCCCTCGCGTTCGAACATCGCATCGCCGAGCAGCCGATCCACGTCAGCAGCGGTAAGCTCGTGCAGCCGAATATGCGTGAACATCGGTTCGAGTCCCTCGAACCGTCCCTCCATCCGCCCAATTGCTTGAAGCGTCTCCAGCTCGTCGTCCCGATACGCTGCTACGACGAGCGTATGTCTCGTCTCGCGATCTTCCAGCAAGTATTCCAGATACTGAAGCGAAGCTTCATCGGCCCATTGCAGATCGTCCAGAAACAAAATCAAAGGCCGTTCGGGAAGGGCGAACAATTGAAAGAAGCGGTTCAAAATCAAGTAGAACCGGCGCTGCGATTCAAGCGGCGGAAGCGCAGCCACCGAAGGCTGCAAGCCGATCAGCAGCTCCAATTTGGGCACCCGTTCAATCAATAGTTGTCCGTAACCGTCCAACGCCTGTAAAATTCGCAGCCTCCAGACCTCGACCTCCAGCTTGCTCTCCGTCAGCAGGCGAACGATCAGATCGTCGATCGCCTGCATCCAGACATCGTATGGAGCCGACGCTCGGTTCGGATCGAACTTTCCCGTCGCAAATGCCGCTTCAATAGCCGCAGATCCGTGTAGCGTCTCCAAGACGAAGGAGGTTTTGCCGATCCCACCTCCCCCGCTAATGCCGACCCACTCCGCCGAGCCGCATGCGCAGCGGCGCAGCGCTGCCAGAAGCCGGTTCTTCTCTTCTTCTCTCCCGTATATTTGCGTTGGAACTTTAGGCCTCTGCGGGACATCTTGGGCACTCAGCAAAAAGGGTTCCACCACTCCCGAGCTCTGAAGCGACGTCAAGCATTTCTCTAAATCCGCTTTGAGTCCATAAGCGCTCTCATATCTCGAATGCGGAATTTTGTCCATGCACTTGCCGATAATATCGGACACCATCCTCGGAATATCCGGATTGACGCGATAGAGAGCCGGCGGCGCTACGGCGAGATGTTGGTAGACGATGTCCACGGCGTCCCGATGATTGAAGGGCAAGCTGCCCGACAGCCACTCGTAGAGCGTCACGCCAAGCGAATAGAAGTCGGCCCGATAGTCGGAGGCTGCCCCGGTTCTGCCGGTCCCCTCCGGAGAGAGGTAAGGCAGGAGCGCGTCCGGACGATCCGTTAACGGCGACAGCGGGCTGCGCGCCGACGAGTCCGACCACATCCGCACATCGAGGAATTTCACTTCGTCGGTGTCGGGATTCGCGATCAGATGAAAAGGAGAAATTTCGTTTAACGCAACCTTCTCTCGATGGATCAGCATCAGACTTTTGGCAGCCGATACTGCGACTCCGAGAAGCCGGCGCAAATCGGCAGTTTCTCCGCAGCAGCGGATGACTTGATCAAGCGTATCTCCCCCGATGTCTTGAAGCAGCAAAACCGGGCGTTCCCCAACGAACTCCATGCCGTAGACTTCCAGCGCCCCTCTGCCCTCCAACCTCAGAAGCAGTCCGTATTCATGTCGAAAAGCCGCTGTCTGCTTCTCATCCGGATAAGCATCGCGGGTCGTCTTCGCAATCGTCAGCAGACCGTCCTCATACCTTTGAAGCCGGTACAGGCAAATGTCCTCGTGACGGCCAAGCTTCTCCAATGTCTGATAACCCTCCAGCTCAAGCTCCCCGGATACGTCGAATGTCCGATTCCTCATAGTTTGTTCCTTTCGCCTAATCTGTCTCCCGCTGGACGATGATCGATCCCCGAAGGGAAGGAAACAGCCCTTGCAGCCTAGCGACGGCATGAGCCCGATCCATCACTTCCAGCTTGCCGTACAGCCCGCTAATATAATTGCGAACCGTTCCTTCGGCAATGCTCAGAGCCTCCGCAATCTCGCGATTGTTCAAGCCCTTCAACATCAACCGGCCGATCTCTTCCTCTCTCTCGGTCAACTTGATCGGCTTCTCCCCGGCCCTCTTCTGCCGCCCGAAATCGTCGGCCAACTGATTCATCCGGGCGGCCAGCTTGTTCGCGACGGAGGCGGGAAGCACGAATTGGCCGTCCACCGTATCCCGGATGGAGGCGATCATTTTGTCCGCGTCCATATCTTTGAGCATATAACCGCTGGCGCCTCCCGCAATCCCTTCTACGATGTAGTCCGCTTCGACGAACGTCGTCAAAATGAGAATGCGCGTATGAGGACAGCTCGCCTTAATTTTCTTCAGCGCGGTCAGCCCGTCCATCACCGGCATTTGGATATCGAGCAGCACAAGCGTCGGCTGCAGCCGTTCCGCCAGCTCGCAGGCTTCCTCTCCGTTGATGGCGACGCCGACGACCTCCATGTTTTCCTCCAGATCGAGAATGGTTTGCAGGCCTTCTCTCGTCAACATCTGATCGTCGGCAATAACGATGCTGATTTTGCTCATGTTCTCTCCCCCGTTCAATAAGGCATTTGAATTCGCAGCACGCAGCCTTGTCCCGGCGCGGATTCGATCGCAAGCGAGCCCTTCAGCTGGCGCACGCGCTCGTCCATTGTCTTCAGTCCGAAGCCTCTCTCCAATTGCTCCACGCCCATTCCGTCATCCTCCAGCTCAAATTCCAGCCAAGAGCCTCGATCTTGAAGCAGGAAGCGGAATTGGCCGCATTTGCCGTGACGGATACCGTTCGTCAAGCCTTCCTGCAGCGCGTGGTAAATCGTTTTTTTGTGAAGCGCGGTCGCGCTTGGCACGGGATCGATCGAAGCGCGGATCGTCACTCCGGCGTTGCGTTCCGTTTCCCGGATCAACCGCAGCAATGCTTCCTCCAAATCGTAGTACTTGTCTTCCTTCAGCATGTGAACGGAATTGCGAATTTCGTTCAGGCTGTGCCTGACAAGCCCCTGCGCTTCGTTAAAACGCTCTAGCGAACGATCCAGATCGCGGTTCATCAAACGTTTGCCCGCCTCGATCTGCAGGACGGTGGAGGTCAGCGTATGGCCTACGATATCGTGGATTTCTTGAGCGATCCGGTTCCTTTCGGCGTATACCTTCATTTCCGCCTGCGCTTCCGCGACGGCAAGCATCGACAGCTCCAGCTTGCGCGTTCGCTCCTCGACCTGCTCCTCCAGATGATTTTTCAAATGCTGAATTCCGGAATACAAGCTCGCGTTCGTCAGGGCGACCGCGCCTTGCGAGGCCAACAGCCGCAGCACCTCAAGGCGCTTCTCGGTAAAAACGCCGGTCGATAAATTGTTTTCCAGATAGAGCAGCCCGATCAGCCTGTTCTGATACAGAACGGGCAAGCATAGCGCGGAGCGGATTCCCGTTCTCCCCGCTTGGCCGCTTCTCTCGAACAACTCGCTGTCCGCCGCATCCTGTACGACAATCTCTTCCATAGAGCTGGCCGAGTAGGCGACAAGTGCAGCCGGAATCAACTGCCCGGCTTCCTCCAGCGGAATCGGTTCGATGCGCAGGGCATCGATCGTGCCATGAGCCTCGACGATCCAGCGACCTTCCCGATTAATGAGCAGCGCGCCGTATTCCGCTCCCGCGTTCTGCAGCATAATGTGCACGAGCACCTGCAGCAGCCGCTCCATCTCCATCTCGCTCGACAACGATCGCGCCGACAGAATGACCGACAGAGGATCGATTTGTCCCAATCCTGCCGCCATCTTTCCGCTTAGCCATTCTCCGTACTTCGCTTCCATGTCGTTCGTCTTTGCCGTCGCTCCCCAGCTTCGGAACCGGTCTCGGGCTTCGTTCAAATACACCTTCGCCAAAGCGCTTCTGCCGGTTCGAAGCCCGTATCGGGCATAGCATTCCGCGCCAATTCCCGCCTCATGACCGTACCCCGCTTGGCGCGCCAGCTCGATCGCTTGCTCGTACCAGAGCTCCGCCCGCCGCTGGCTGTCCGGCTTAAGGCTGGCGAGTTCCGCCCTGGCCAGCAAATATTTGTGCTGCTCCGTTTCCGGCCGCAATTCGGCCCGCTTAGCCAGCCTCCGTAAGCTTGCATGCATCCTGCGCGCCGTTTCCGCCCGCTCTCGCCCGTTTCCTTGGCCGCATGTTTCCTTCCACAGCAATATGGAATAGAAATCGATATCGAAAGGAAGAAGATAACCTTGCGCACGCGACGATTGGAGCGACTGCTCCGGTGCGGCAAGCTGGTACGAGGATTTTCCCAGCAAGCAATCCGTTACTAAGGAATACGAAGCGGCAAGCCGTTCGCCAACCCGATCCGTTCCGGCTGCGCGGAAGCCCTCGTCGGCATTCGGCTTTACATTCGCGCCGACATAAGGATCCTCCGAAGCGCGATAACCGGTCAGCTCCGAGATGAATCCAGCCATCTCGGCGGCCTGCCGCCAATGTCTCTCCGAGCCTTCTTGGCGAAAATAGCCGGCATGAAGAAGTAAACGCGTGTAGATGTCCCGCAACGGATGCCCCGCTTGCAGAAGCAGCCGGCAATGAATGAGCAGACAGCGGTTGGCGAGTTCCGTCCTTCGCGCAAGCAACGCCGCGCGCACAGCTTTGCCGGTCAACGCAATCCGTTCCCGAAGTCCGAAGCGTCGCCAGCCTCCTTCAGACGCCGCCAGCGATGCGGCGGCTTGCGCAAACAGTCCCGGCTCCTCGTCGGCCAAGAGCTGCATTTGCTTGCTCCATTCCTCCGCGAATGTCTCTTGATGCGGATGATCTTCATAGCGCGACATGTAGTTCGTTAAGCCAACGACAGACTCCGGCGTCCACCCATGCTCCAGCGTCAATTCCGCCAACGTCAGGGTCGAGAAGTCGCGGCTCTGCGATTCCGCATTCGAATCCACTTCGATCGCCTTAGCGAGAGCAGCCAAGTCAGCCCGAAGCTGAGGGTCCGCGGCGGCTGGAAGCTTCCTTATCGCCTCTGCGCCAAGCCGCTTTAACTTCCTTCTTACTTTTCGCTCCAGCAGTCTCAATCCGATTCGCCGCGGCACAAAGGAGTAAGAAACGCCCCAAGAATCTACGGCATGTTCCTTCGCTTCATGCCGCGCTGTCTTGTCCGCTTCGGACAAACGCTCTTCCGACGCCCGTCGCTGCGGACGATCGAGCTCGCCCAGCGGGAACGGCTGCACCTTACCCGTGACGCGAAGCTGCAGCAGACACTCCTCCAAATCCGCGCGGATCCCGGCTGCGTCGGCATACCGAGCTTCGGGCATTTTCTCCATGCACTTCTGAACGATGTCGGATACCGTTCTCGGTACCGAAGCGTTTCGACGCCATGCCGGCTCCGGGTTCGCGGCCAGATGACGGTAGACAAGATCAATCGTATCGTCCGCAGGATACGGATACGTCCCCGCAAACCATTCGTACAAAATAACGCCAAGCGAATACAAATCAGAGCGAACGTCGGGGGTGCGTCCCGTTCTCCCCGTCTGCTCAGGGGCCAGATAAGGCAGCCCCCAGTCCGATCGTCGTCCCTCCCAGAAGCTCCCTGCGGCACTGTCGATCGACGATGCATACCGGACGTCAAGCAGTCTGGCCTCCGAATCGCCAAGCAGGATCGAAGAAGGGGTGAGCACATGCAGCATCAACCCGGCCCGATGCAGTTGACTAAGACTGTCCGCCATCGATACGGCGCGCTCCAGCAGCTGCTCTAGCTTCATCGAGTCGCGGTGCGCTCGCATCGCCTGAGCCAGCGTCGTTTCTCCGTTGTCCGGCAGCAGCAGGGCGGATCGCGTTCCTTGAAGCTCGACGCCTTCCGGCTCGACGCCCCCTCTCCCCTGCAAGCCGAGCAGTCGCTCATACTCTTGGTACAGGGTCGCGGCAGCATCCGCATCCGCTGCGGAGCCGGTCAGAGCCTTAGCCAGCAAACGTCGGCCGTCCGACAATCGCTCCACGCGACAGAGCACTATCTCTCCGCCGTTTTCTATCGTTTCTAGCACCCTGTATCCGGCCAACTCGAACATCTTTTCACCCGCTTGCTCTCCATAGATTCCCGAAAATACTTGTTGAACCCGATTATACGCTATAATCGAACACAATCCGACAGCAATGGGGTAAAATAAAAACAAATACGCAGCTGCGCAAAGAAAGATTACGGTGATCCAATGAGTTTGAAGGAAGCCCTTATTTTGCTGGGGACACACGGTATTCCAATCGTCTTCTTCGTCTATATGGCCGCCGACGTATGGCTTCGCAACCAGAGAAGGACTGAGCATGTGCTGCTTAGTCTGATTTCCGTCTGCTATTTGTTGATGTTCGCGGAAGAATACGTCCGCAACCAGGTGCCGGTCGAGCATAGCCCTCTGCTGTCGTCGATGTGGCTCAGCAGCGCCGGCATCCTTATTCCCGGTATCGGACTGCATTTTCTGGTTAAGCTGACCCGTTTGGAGACGCGAATGCCTCGCTGGCTGTATCCGTACATCTTCTATTTGCCTGTACCGTTCGTCATTGCGAACATTGCAACCGAAGGGCAATGGATCTCCGCTCAGCAATTCACAGCGTCGGGAATGTGGAACCTGCCGGTTTATAATTCCGGTTACTATATCGCCATGACCGTGAGCATCGCCAACAACGTTCTGTATTTGCTTGTGCTTGCCGTCGCGAAATCGAAATCGAGCCACTCCGAGCAGCAAAAAATCTACAATCAGTTGTTCGCAGGCATCGTCATCGCGATCGTCTGGCACGTCCTGTTCGGCTATATCAATTACGGCGATCGCTTGCCGCCTTATCCGTATTTGTACAGCGGCATCGTCTGGTGCTATTTCTTGCGTCAGACGATGCGCAAGCACGACTTTCTCAACCTGTACGACAAACGCTTCGAGAAGCTGTTCAACATGCATCCGGACGTCATTCTATTGATAAGCCGCGATCGCGGCATCAAACACGCCAATCCGGGAGCCCTGCAGCTGTTCGATTCCCTTCAGCTCGATTTCGCCGCGTTCTACGGCTTGCTGGACAAGGCGCTCACCCAGCAAATTCAGGCCGGGCGAACGATCGAACGCTACGAGACGGAAATCCGGCATCGCGACAAACGGATCGTCCTGCTCGCCAGCGTCGATTACGTCCTTGCGGATAACGAATTGCATGCGCTGCTCGTCTTTCGCGACATCACGGCGCAGAAGGAATCCGAGGAGGAAATCCGTTTTCTCGCCTATCACGATCCGTTGACGCGGCTGCCGAACCGCCGGTATTTTCATGAAAAGCTGGACGAAGCGCTGCAGGAAGCGGCGGCGTGCGAAGAGTCCCTGGCTCTGCTGCTGGTCGATCTGGACCAGCTTAAACTAATAAACGACACTTTCGGCCATCTTGCCGGCGATGAGGCGCTGCGAGCAGCCGCGCATATCTTACAGGAAACTGTCGGGGGCGCGGGCTTCGCCGCGCGAATGGGCGGCGACGAATTCGTCCTGTTCGTCCGCCGGACGGCGGACAAGCCGAGCCTTGAAGAGCTTATAAAGGAACTCCAAACGCGTTTCGCCGAGTATATTTCTAAATACGGCGCGCTTCCGGCAGGCTTGAGCGTCGGGGCCGCCCGTTTTCCCGAAGACGGCAAAGACGGGCAGGCGCTGATCAACCTGGCCGATCAGGCGATGTTCGAGATGAAACGCAGTCACGCGTCGCGCGCCGCTTCGGTATAACCCTGTCTCTTCTCACATTAGCGACTTTCAGCGGCGCTTGGTAGTGAGTTCTGTCATCACTTTGTCATATGACAAGAACGCTGTCGAAAATTGTTAGGCGATTTTAATATTTTCATAGTTGATATATTCGGAGTCTGTTGTTATTATTGTATGGTATTGCGTGATTGGAAAGCTGATATTCAAAATATGCGGAGCCTTTCCAAGCAGATAATTTTTGACCACTTCCGACAAGAAGTTGAGGCCAACGGACAGCCGGGTCAAATGCCGACTGGCAACTTAAGTTGCCTTATTGATTGAGTTAAAAGCTCAAATTTTATGAGTTGGTTACTTTACAACCAGTGCATTCGCACACAACTTGTGAAACGGTCAATAAGAGTGGCATAGTGATTATTTGCTATTTAGACTCTGATTCGTTAACGATATATTTTGAATATTAAAGAGCTTCCTAACAAAAGCTATGTCCCGATTGCTGGGGACGTTTAATATTCGTATTTATATCTAAACAAGTGTGATACGCGATGATGCGTTTGGGCCACTTGTTTTTTTGTGCGTAGAAACGATCATCCGGAGCTTCAAACAAAACTCTATGTAAGGGGATTGAGACATGGGAAAAGCGTTAGTTATCGGTTGCGGCGGAGTGGCTTCGGTAGCCATCCACAAATGTGTGCAAAACAGCGAGGTTTTTGAAGAAATTTGTATCGCGAGCCGCACGAAATCCAAGTGCGACGATCTGAAAGCGAAGCTGGACGGCGGCAAAACGAAAATTACGACGGCGCAAGTAGATGCTAACAATGTGGACGAGCTGATCGCGTTGATCGAAGAGGTCAAACCGGATATCGTCATGAACCTGGCGCTGCCGTATCAAGACTTGACGATTATGGACGCTTGCCTGGCCACCAAAACCCATTACATGGATACGGCCAACTACGAGCCCGAAGACACCGCGAAGTTCGAGTACAAATGGCAGTGGGAGTACCGCGAGCGCTTCGAGAAAGCCGGCATTACGGCGCTTCTGGGCAGCGGCTTCGACCCGGGCGTAACCGGCGTATTTTCCGCTTATGCGCTTAAGCACTACTTCGACGAAATCGAATATATCGACATTCTGGATTGCAACGGCGGCGATCACGGCTATCCGTTCGCCACGAACTTCAACCCGGAGATCAACATCCGCGAAGTATCCGCCAACGGCAGATACTGGGAGAACGGCGAATGGATCGAGACGAATCCGATGGAAATCAAGCGCGTCTACAACTTCGCCGAGGTTGGCGAGAAGGACATGTACTTGCTATACCATGAAGAGCTCGAATCCCTTGCCGTCAACATGCCGGGACTGAAGCGCATCCGCTTCTTCATGACTTTCGGCCAAAGCTATCTGACTCACCTCAGAGCGCTGGAGAACGTCGGCATGACTTCGATCGAGCCGATCGAATTCGAAGGCAAGCAAATCATTCCGCTGCAATTCTTGAAGGCTGTATTGCCGGACCCGGCTTCCCTTGGACCGCGCACGGTCGGCAAGACGAACATCGGCTGTATTTTCCAGGGTAAAAAAGACGGCGTAGCTAAAACGTACTATGTGTACAACGTTTGCGACCACCAAGAGTGCTACAAGGAAGTCGGCTCCCAGGCGATCTCCTACACGACGGGCGTTCCTGCCATGATCGGAGCGGCAATGGTGCTGACCGGCAAGTGGAACAAGCCAGGCGTATACAACGTCGAGGAGTTCGATCCGGATCCGTTCATGGAAGAACTGAACAAATGGGGACTTCCGTGGGTAGAAGACTTTAACCCGGTACTGGTCGACGACGGACAAGAGTCGTCTCAAGCAGCTAAACAACCGGCGCTGGTTCGCTAAAATGCGGTTTGAACAGCTGCCTACGCCTTGTTTTGTCGTTGACGAAGCTCTGATCGAGAAGAACCTGAAAATTTTGGCCGGCGTGATGCAGCGGACGGGCGCCAAGATTATTTTAGCCCAAAAAGCGTTTTCCATGACGACGCTATATCCGCTCATCGGCGAATATTTGCTCGGTACGACCGCAAGCGGCTTGTACGAGGCCCGGCTGGGCTACGAAGAGATGGGCAAAGAAACGCACGTCTTTGCCCCCGCTTACCGGGAAGACGAGATCGATGAGATCCTCTCCATCTGCGATCACATTATTTTTAATTCTTTCTCGCAGCTGGAGAAGTTTAAAGCCAAGGCGCTGCAAGCCGGCCGCAAAGTCGGATTGCGCGTCAACCCGGAATGCTCGACGCAGGTGGGCCATGAGATTTACGATCCCTGCTCACCCGGCTCCAGGTTCGGGGCCAGGCGTGAGGATTTCCGCCCGGAGCTGCTCGACGGCGTCTCCGGCCTGCACTTCCACACGCTCTGCCAGCAAAACTCCGACGACTTGGAGACGACGCTGCGGGCGGTCGAAGAGAAGTTCGGCGAATGGCTGCCGCAGATGGAATGGATTAATTTCGGCGGCGGGCACCATATTACAAGAGACGATTACGATCTCGATACGCTGGATGCTTGCATCAAGCGTATGCAGGAGAAGTACGGTTTGGAGGTCTATCTGGAGCCGGGCGAAGCGGTTGCGCTTAACGCAGGCTACATGGTCGCATCCGTGCTGGACTTCCATAAGAACGGCATCGACATCGCCATTCTTGATACCTCTGCAACGTGCCATATGCCGGATGTGCTGGAAATGCCGTATCGCCCTCCTCTTCTGGGTTCCGGCGAGTCCGGAGAGAAACCTTTTACGTATCGCTTGGCGGGACAGACCTGCTTAACCGGAGACGTTATCGGCGACTATTCGTTCGATCAGCCTTTACAGGTCGGCGACCGGCTCGTATTCGGGGATATGGCGATCTACTCCATGGTCAAGACCAATACGTTTAACGGTATGCCGCTGCCGACCCTTGCCGTGCAGGACAAAGACGGCGACTGTCGCATCGTGCGCCAGTTCGGCTATGAGGATTTTAAGATGCGGTTGGCTTAATTATGCGAATTTTTCATTCTTGAATCGACCCATTTCGCTCATTACGTACAAGTAAACAGGCCGCCCATTGAGCGGCCTGTTCTCTATTGTATCTGGATATACGTTACTTCCCCGTTTGAACCAGCATCTTCAACAGAACGGTGACTGCTTCCGCTCTCGTTGCCGTAGCGCTTGAGTCGAATTTGTTGCCGTTCTTGCCTTGCATAATACCCGCTTCGGTAAGAGCCCCGATCGCTCCCTTCGCCCAGTTCGGAAGTTTCGCCGCATCGCTGAAGCCGTTAGTTGCCTCAACACTGCCGCTCAACTTCAACGCATTGGCCACGATCGAAGCCATCTCAGCGCGAGTCAGATTTGAGTTCGGACGGAACGTGCCGTCCGAGAAGCCCTTAATGATATTCGCTTGCACTGCTTGCGCAATCGCTTCTCGCGCCCATCCGCCGATCTTCGCATTGTCCGCGAAGCCAAGCTCAGCCCCCTTGCCCGCAGGCTTGAGCGCATTCATGAGCATAACCGCGAATTCCGCTCGAGTGACGGTTGCGTTCGGTTTGAACGTCCCGTCCGAGTAGCCTTTTACGATCCCTTGCTTCACGGCATCCTTGATGCTCGCTTCGGCCCAATGGCCGGAGATGTCGCTTAGCTTGACTGGCTCAGTCTCCTCGGTCGTTTCGGGCGTCGACGGCTCCGCTACCGGAAGTCCCGTCTTCTCGTCCACGACAAGTACCGCAAATTTCGTAAAATGATTGACTTCCGCGTTGATTCGGTCGCCCTTGATCTTGCCGCCTTCGACCTTCACCCAAACCTTCTTCGTTTCGTCGAAGTAGAAGATTGCGACAGTTTGTCCGCTCTTCACCTTCGCCGCATCGAACTTCAACGTCAGCATAACCGGTCTGCTGAAGTTTGCCGGAAAGTTCTTGAGCACTTCATACACCGCGCTGGCGAGTATCTCTTTGTTCCCGAGCAGCCCTTGCGCGCTGCTCAGCTTCTTGATCGTCAACTCCAGTTGTTTGTCGGAAGCGTTCGCCGGAATTACGATTTCAATATCCCCATCCAGGCTCACTTCGCCTGCTCTACCTGCCGGAATCACGATTTTTCCGTTCTTAGAGGTAATGGTGCTGCTTCCGCCTCCTCCGCCCCCGCTCGGAGTCGCTGGCGCGTTTGCTCTTGTGACCGTCACGTTGTACGTTTTGCCGTTTCCGTTCTTATCGTACGCAATCAGTTCAATCCGCGTGCTGCCTACTTGAAGCGCAATCGGAGCGCTGGTTTCCCCGCTTGTCAATTGCAGCGGCCCAACAATTAAGTTTGCGCCGTTGTACGCGCTCACCGAGTAGCTTCCATAAACCGAATCGACGACGGTTGCCGTCACTGTCGTGCTGGACAAAGAATACGGGACGTTCGCCGTGTACGAATACACGCTTCCGCTAACGGTTTGGTCTAACGTCATGCCGCTTAACGTTAATCCGCTTATGCTTGCGTCGGAACCAAGCGTTATAAATGTGACCTCCGGTCCGTAGACGACTTTACCTTCGCTGATCGCATAGGCCCGTACATAGTAAGCCGTATTGGCTTGAAGCCCAGCAAGATCGATTGAATACTCTCCCGTTCCGGACGTCCCGGCTTTCACTTTACGATCTTTGATCGTCGGAATGGCAGTCGAGGCATATACGATTCCCCGTTCCGCGATTGTTGCGTTGCCACTAAGAGTCACGCTGCCGCCCGCGGTCGCCGTCATCGAGGCGATCGATTTAACTTCGTCAGTATGAACCGTAATTGCCGGTTGAGCTCCATAAACCTTAAACTTGGACGTATTCGACATCGTAAATTTGTCGGATTCGGTGAAAGCTATGACTTTCCAATAATATACTCTGCCTTCCTCCAATCCGCTTAGAGGATAAGTAGTATCCGTGATCATTTCATCATCCAGTTCAATTAACGAATCGCTTGAAAACTCGAGATCCGTAGAAAGCAAAACCATGTAACCAGCCGCATTGCTAACGGCATCCCATTGCAAAGCTACATCGCTTGTTGCGACCGCCCCATCTGCAGGACTTACTAGCGTCGGCTTATTCGGGAATCCATCCGGAATCAACAAGATCGGTTCATACTGCGCATTCCGGATGAGTTCATAATTGCCTGATCCGTCCGGAATAAACCGGATCGCTTGTTTCTCTTTCAGGCTCTTCTCCCCAGACGAGTAGGTGACAAATCCGGTATTGCCTTCTATGCCGATCCACGTACCGGCGCCGAAAGCATAAGCACCGTTGTCCAATGCAATCAGCTGAGGATACTGAAATTGGACGACATTCGTCGTTTCGTACAAAATCACTTGGTAGGTTCCAACTATGGTGTTATTAATAGACATATTCGTAAATTGAATCACGAGCTTGCGATAAGGCGCCGTTCCAACTGTCTTATAGACGACCTTGCCGAATGAACCAAGCTCGGGAAAGTTGGAGACCATGTAGCCGTTATCCCCCAGATACAATTCGTCTCCGTATTCGCTCGCATAAACCTCTACAATCTCTTCACCGTAGAAATTAAATTTGGAATCCGGTCCGAACCCGATCGGAATCGCATCGAAGTCACCTGACTGATTCAGCGCAAGCTCTGTCCCCTGTTCCAACACTTCTTGCGGTTGATTCAATGGCTCATGGCTGTCGTCTATAACCGTAGCAAAAGTATAAGTATTGGAGAGCGTATAGCCGGTATCGTTCTCGCAGATAATTTTCCAATAATATTGTTGGCCTTCCCGCAGCCCAGTGACTTCATAGGAAGGCTGCTGAATCCCGTGTTGAACGACCGAACCGTTAATAAATTCCGGATCCGTGGCAATCAGCAGACTATAGGAGGTTGCCCCGTCCCCTGCGCTCCATTGGAAGGTTTCCTTCGATATCGCATAAGAACCGTCTGTCGGGCTTACCGGCGCCGCAGTTCCCGGAAACAAATCCGTAATCAAAATAATCGGTTCATAGACGACGTTCGCATCATATGCGGCAAAAGCTGTTCCTTCCAGGTTAGTCGCCATCGTATAATCATCCGATCCGTTAGGCGTAAAACGAATCGCTTGCTTTTCCGCCAGGCTCTTCTCGTAGTCGGCATATTCAACACTGGCAGATGGACCTTTTATTCCGATCCATGCATCGGAACCAAATGCTTCCTCGGCGTGAGTTAATCCTATAAGATTCGGATATTGAAATTGAATCGAATGATCCGATTCATTGAGTATAACTTGGAAGGTGCCAAGAGGTGTTGAACTGAATCTCTGGCCGTATGTCATCATATTCGTATATTGGATCACGAATTTTCGATTATGCACTTCTCCAATCGTCGTATATAAAACCTTGCTCTTGGTCGTCACATATAAATCGTCGTCAAAAGGAGCGATATTCGTATAGTTTGGCGAATCGAATTTGATGCTACCGTTCGGCGAAACATAAATTTTATTATAGGTCGTTCCAAAGTAGGTAAACGAGAACGGCAGATCGATCCCATCGGAATCTTGATCGTCGGCAAAATCGACCTTGATTCCATCGTAGTCCCGGAAAATCGCCTCCGTCCCGCCAATCAACGTCTCCACCGGCTGATTCATCGGCGTCAAAGAAGGGCCGCTTGCGGCCGAAGACTTAATCGGGTGAAGTCCCGTTACCCAGCCTGTCATTAAAGCAAATGACAGAAACAGCAGTAAGCTTTTTCTCGCCTTGTTTTTCTCCCTCATTAAAATGTCTCCTTTAGGTCTATAATTCATTAGGTACCTTAGCCATTTTAATGAATTCTCCTATCGAGAAATAGTGAGCGTTGTCATCACTTCTGTCATATGACAAATCCATAAGATTTGGAAATCGCCGCCCGTTTACACTTCTTACACTTTGTAATGATAACGTAATATTTCTTTCATCTCCCCTTCATGTTCTGCGGTTAAGATAAATACATGACCCCCCTTTGAAATATAAAACTTGAGGCTTGCGGCCCGTTGCCGCAAGCCTCCTTTTTTTATAGCCGATGAACGTTCCCGTAAACCCCTATCGATGAAGCTGGTATGGCCAGCTTTCTGAAGCGCCAGCTCCGGACGTCATGGCAATGCCCTTAAGCTTTGGGCCGCGCCCGGCACGCTAACACTAAAGCTAAGCAACCCCTCGCTCCGTATAAACGATGTATTCCGTAGCCGGATCATGGGATGCGCCGTTGCCGATGTTCAAGTTCAGAATGACGTACCCGGACATGCCGGACGACATCTGCAATTCCTCCTCAAGCTCTTCGCCGACACTCTCGCATCAGGTAGTGCATATCCTGTCCGTTATTGACCATGTAATGCACGTACACGTAAGTGGATGAAACGTTGGACACTAACGTCATTTTCGCGATGCTCGCGTTGGTATAGGTAACAGATTCGCTATAATCGGAGGTCGTATCGGCCGACACCGGAATGATAGCGCTCGCAAGTAAAACAAAAGAGGTAAGCATTACTTGGAATACCTTCATGCCCCTGCGTTTGGTTATCGCGCCTCTTTTCCCCGGCGGCGGTGAGCCGCGCCTGTTTCTGCTCTAACACTACCACTGGCGAATCGGGGGAGTATACCGTGTTTTTTTTGATCGCGGTTTCTTTTTTTGGGAGTTGGGAGACGACCGTTCGAACCGGAAGAAATTTGGATTTTGGCGAAAAAGAGGCCAGAGATAAAAGAGGAAATGATTTCTCAACCAGCGAGACAGCTTACTGGACGATCGAAGAGGTATTACGGAGCTTTCGGAGTGTTGGAATCGACGTTGCTGCGGAGGAGTTTGAGGCGCGCGAAGGCACTTTCTTGGCCTCCACTCCACGGCTGGGATGGTGCGGAGGCACTTTCTTGGCCTTCGCTACATGGTCGGGAGGGCGCGAAGGCACTTTCTTGGCCTTCGCTACACGGCCGGGATGGTGCGGAGGCACTTTCTTGGCCTTCGCTACATGGTCGGGAGGGCGTGGAGGCACTTTCTTGGCCTCCACTCCACGGCTGGGATAGTGCGGAGGCACTTTCTTACACTAGTCATGCATCAAACCTGACATAATAGTCGAAGGGTGAGGCCTAATCCAATATTGTGATTTGGTTTCATATTTTCCCATTTGATTTTCTTCCCAGTAAGCCAAAAAATCAGAGCAGGAACAGAAGACGCGATTTTCCACAAAATTGGATATTCATTTATCTTTGCCTAACGTAGTATGACGCGCTGATTCTCCTCGACAAGCTTGACTCTATCCGTCT
>NZ_QRDZ01000004.1 GCF_003386235.1 Cohnella phaseoli | reverse complement strand
TGTTCAGACATTTTTCCCACTGCGCTCATCCTCCTCATGTACTAAGTGTACATTTTCGTGGTGGAGGACTCCAACTGAATTAGGGGGCTGTGGAGATTCGACCTCTCTAACGCGGCATTTTGTACGATAAACCAGTTAAAGTAGAAGCATCGGCCTATAATGCTTAAAAATGGAGCTGTCCCATAAGCACTTCCAGTTGCTCTAAAAGATAATCGATAACAGAGATGCAAGGTGTATATACCTCCCTCCGATGCTATACGCTCCTGAAATAGGATTAGGCAAACCCGTTATAGTGTGATTTCAGGAGCGTATGAGGCAGTCTACGGGAGGTATATACACCTTCATCCTATCAATTATCTTAAGCAATCCTGCTTATGAGACAGCCCCTTCATTTCCCCGGTTTTCGTTTCCCCGTTCCTTTATCAGCGCTGTGTATTAACCACTATCTCGCCCACCGCAGCATACGCATCGATTTGAACGTTTGGCGTCCCGATCGTTCCGACTTTTTTGTTCGCGGCTTGCTTGCTGTATTCGACTTGGTCGAGTTCAACCTTAACCTCCCCGACCTCGCTTTCCAGCTTAAAGCCGGCATCCTGCGGAGACTCGCTCAAGTGAATCGCGATTCTGCCTACGTCCGTTCTAGCTTTCAAATCGTCGGCAAGAGCAATACCTTCCACAACGATCTCTCCTGCGTTCGCTTCCAGTTCCAATTTTCCAGTGACAGCCTTTACCCGAATGTTGCCCGCATCAATCCGAATGTCTGCTGCCTTCGTCTGCACATCGGAGGCTTCCACAGAACCGAATGCATTGTTCACCTTGAGCTTCTGATACATTTTGTCTGGTAGTGAAATCCGCAGCTTCCGAGCACCGGTCTGATCCTTAAAAGAATTTTTCGATTTCTCCTCAACTGTCACTTTCAACAAACCCGAATCCACCTTTGCTTCGAACTCGAACCGATCGCGTAAAGTGTCGTCCACCAGCAGCTCCACTTCCGCCCGCTCGCCTGTCGAACGCTCGATCCGAATTTCCATCGCTTGCGCGCTTACTTCCAGCTCTTCAAACTCATCCTGCGTATAGGAGCGCTTCTCCACAGAAACAAGCTTGCCCGAGCCCGAGTTATCGCCCATAACCGATTGCTGAACCTCACCCGTTACCGAGCTTGCCAAATCTCCGCACGCAGTCAGCGCCGTCGCCATCACGAGAATCGCGAACAGCTTCGCGCTGTTTCTCTTCTTTCTCATCTCTCTAGCCTCCGTTTTCCACTCTATCTCCCTCCATTATAGAGACGATCAACGTTCTCTCCGACAGCCCCTCGGCTGAATTGGGACTGGACCGGGGTCGGGGGGCGTGTTCGACCTGCCTTCTCTTCTACTCTTCAACTAACATAAACCTTCGTAGGCCGCCCCCATGTGAAAGTGGTCAGACCGACCTCACGGAAGCCATACTTTTCGTAAACCGATCTCGCCAGTGGTAAGGTATACATTCTTGAAGCCGAGCCTTCCGGCTTCCTTTTGCGCGTGTTCCAAGAGCAATTTGCCGTACCGGTTGCCCCTTTCATCGGGGTGCACAACCAAAGGTGCAATCCATGGGGAGAGGTCCTCGCTCAAAACTTCTTCCGTCGCAAGCCGCGGCCCTTCCCACCCATACACTCTTCCAGTAACGACTTCTTTTTCATGAAGCCCCGTCCAACCGATA
This sequence comes from Cohnella phaseoli, assembly GCF_003386235.1. Taxonomy (GTDB): domain Bacteria; phylum Bacillota; class Bacilli; order Paenibacillales; family Paenibacillaceae; genus Cohnella; species Cohnella phaseoli. The sequence goes on along the minus strand of NZ_QRDZ01000004.1, from coordinate 407,688 downwards.
ACTCTGTTGTCTTTTAGCAGTAAGTATCCCTGTGGAAATGGTTCGGCGCTTGCCAACACTTCCGTTGGATGTTGGGATGTAAACTCGTTAAAATGCTCCAAAAGGAGTGCCCGACATGGGGCCGCCCATTCGGGATGTTCACGCAAGGATAAAATCTGCACCTCGTAATCTACTTTATAGCTCCTGCAAAATTCTTTGTCGGTTTCGGAATAGACGAAAAAACCAAGCTTTTCATACAATTGCGCTGCTGCGTAATTTTCTTTGCGGTGATTGATATGGATGCAGGGGACATGATACTTGCGGATGAGATCATTCATCATCAAGCGCATGGCGGTTGCGGCGATCCCTTGACGTTGATAACGCTCGTCTATCATCAGCGGATTGATGTACCCGCTATTCCCGTCCTCGTCCAAGCCGCCGCCAATCAGGCCCACGTATTCCTCGCCGCGTTTTATTGCAAATAGCTCGGTATGTTCTTCATATCGGCTGATCCCGATCCAGTACACATTTGGAATCGCAAATACTTGCTTTTGTTCTTCTGAAACGGACAGTTCGCAGACTTTCAGCCAGTTGTTGGTATCCAACGGCTCAATGGTTATGTTCATTTACAGGTTCCCCATCTCATAGACTTTTTGCAATGTATGGACGTGTTGCGCCGCGCTTTCGTCATCCGTTTCTTCGAGTTTGTTTTCCTCCTCTGCGTTCCTATACCACTCGACGAGTCTGTAGCCGAACATAAGTAGAATCAGCTCATAAACGCAGTTATCCGTGATATGCGAAACATCCGCATATTCCGAAAAACCCTTATAATACGCCGGGATACATTTGCGGTAGTATTCCACCATGTGTTCAAGATCGGCTTCGTCCGCGATAAGGCTTGCTATGTCTTCACCTAAATAGCCCCACCCGGCAGTATCCCAATCGATGACTATGGATTTACCATCTAAGTCCAATAGGTTCGCCACCCAAAAATCCCTATGGCACAGCACGACGGGCAGCTGTTCAATACGGTTGAATATTTCGTCTGCGTTTTCGTCGATGTCGATGAGCATTTTACAGAGGTGCTGCGGAATTGTGCAATCCTCGGAGCGTATATAATCGTACACTCTATTCCATGACCGGTAACGAAGATAGAAGTTTTTCATATCCTCTACTTTGCTCAGGTTGGTTAAGTTCTGTAACAAAACTGGCTGTTCGGCATATAACTTGCCTTGGAAACGTCCCAACTCCCCGGCTGCGCGTTCATACATGTCACCGGTCAAGTCCAAGCCCGAGACGCCTTCGATATATTCCATCCAGATCTGCGATTCGTTTTCTTCTTCGTTCATTTCAACGTGATAACATTCAGGCCAACGGAATGATTCGGAGAACAGAGTACCGAAATTAGATTGATAAAGATCATACTCCCTCCGCCATGAATCGGGGTCGCCGTAGCGTTCCCATTTCTTCTGCGTTTTTGAAACGATTTGATAGGGTAGTTTCCTAACGTCAACGGTTGTGGCGTTTCCTGTTATCAGTTGCACATCGCCTAATGTACCGCCATGTAATTGTGTGACTTGGAAATCGACGTTGGTTATTTCTGTACCGAGCATTTTGCTTAAAACCTGGTTCAGAATTTCAGTTTTTATTTCGCTCACTGTGAAGTCCTCCGATCGTTTTTTATGGACATAAAAATACCGCGAACAAGCAGCCTCCTAAGAAGCTGCTGTTGCGCGGCGAAAAGCCAAAGTCGGCTTGTAGGAATAATAAGGATATGACCTTCATCGTATCCCGCGTCAGCACTATTCACGAAAGGTTACTGATTACGGCATAGCTAAAATTGAAGACCAATTTCACAACTGTAGTGTGGCATAATCCTTTATGAGGAATCAACGGAGAGTTTGGTTATAAGCAAATTTTACCGGTTAGCTGCCAATAGTGATGAAATAGAATAACCATAACCTGAACCAGAGCCAAACAGCTTGCCCACTTGGTGTTCTCCCGCAGGAGCGGCTTGCAGCCTCTCTCTTCCGTTGGATAGATTGCCTGCCCCCAACATTTGGAAAGACTATAAGCCGCCCTGCGGCTCATAAATCAACACAATGTAAGACTAAAGGAATTATCACCTTGAGATATTACGGGCAGAAAAGCATATTTATTTCTCCCCGCTTCCAATGCTTATACCGTTGCCTTCGCTCTCCAGCTTGCCCTCGTCGTCCCTCTTGTTCCCATCGGACAGCGTGCCCAACTTGTAACGAATGAGCTGGTCCAGCAGGTAGAGCCCGGCGACATTCTCGTAAGCATCATGGAACAGAGCAAAGTAATCGATAATATTCGGTTCGCTGCTGGAAGCTGTGCTGCTCAGGCGCAACGTCGTTTGCAGCAAGCTGCCGCCCCTGTCCCCGACCGGAAATTCGGACAAGTAGGAGGAGGTCTGATAGCTGCGCGGCTCTATGCGCAGAACGGCTGGCGTCCGGGGAGCGGCATTCCGTTCTTCAAAGTAGCTGCGATAGTCAAGCGCATGGGTTGCCGCCAATTCCCAAAATTGCTGCCCTGCATAACCGTCGTGAGGGAAATTTGCCAATGCAGGATGCGCGGGTTCGGGAATGGCGACGAAAGACCATACGTTGAAGGTAGCATTAGTCGCTGCAATCGGTCCGCCCTCATGGCCGGCATAGAGTACGCTTCCGCCCTCTGCCAGATAAGCGTCGAGCCCCGGCGCCCATGCAGTCGCCACGATTAAATCCGGTTGCTGCCCCAACTGCTCGCTCGCGCCAGGATTCCAGGCGGTTATCCAGGGATAACGGTTCTGCAACTGCAGCTCATCTCCAGGATCATGCGCCTGCACCGCCAGCTTGACTTGCCCAGGCTGTTCATAGGCTGAGGCATTGGGTAGCGGCTCGTTCGGATAGCCCCATATCGGCCACTCGTTGGTAAAAATATACTCGGCCATGCCTAGCGTGTCGCGGGAATTCCTTCCGCCAACCGTCGATGCCCGCAGCGACAGCCACAGCGTGTATTGCACAGGCTCCCCCCGTTCAGGCAAGGCAATGGAGAGGGCGGAAAGTGCATATACATTCCCGTTTGGCAAAGGAAAATCGCATTGACAAATTCCGGCCGCGACGGGAACCTGCGCACTGTCAGCCCTCGCCTCGGCATCCGCCAAAGCGCCCACCCCTGTCTCCGCACCCGCAGCCTGCACCTGCCCGCCGCCCTTGACGAGCAACTGCCATTCCAGCGTCGCCTGCTCCAGGTCGAGACCGTTGTAATGGCTCAGATGCGGCGTGCCTGTGAAGTGGGAGCCGTTCCACACATTGTGGGTGTGGCGGTCGAGCAGCAGCACCGTTTCCGCCGTCGATTCACGCCATTGCTGAGGCGCATATTTCAACTGCTTGTTATCATCGTAGAATCCTGCCTGAGTCTGGGGAATATCGCGAATATGGGTCATGAAGAGCGCCGCGACATTCGGGCTGAGCCTGGAGGCTTCAATGTAATGTTTTTTGGCCATCAGCGCATTGGCCCGGGAACTCTCGCGGAAGCGCCGGATTTGTGCCGGACTGAAGCCCTGCTGCTCCAGAATAGCGTTAGGATCGTTGGTCTGGAACAGGGACCACCACCAGGGAAGCTGCCCGCCATGGCTTGCCTTGATTGCCTCGGTATCGCGAATGGTGTCCGTATCGGCATATTCCCCCAGCACCAGCGGCTTGACGCCCTGCTCTCCGCGCATGCGCACCCATTCCCGAATGACCGCATCGAACTTGTTAAGCTGATTATAGGGATGCGTGGCGTAGAAGTCGCCATAAAGCGTCACGCCAGTGGTGCTGTTGTCCAAATAGAGCCGATTTGGGGCGATTTTTTTGCCCAAGTGGTACATTTCCGCCATCAACGCATCTATCTCAGGTGTATACGTGTGCATCTCGCAGTTAAAATCCGTCATAATTACAGAGGGATGGTTGCGGTCCTTGATCAGCATTTCGGGAATGTGCCGCCTGACGCGCGTGAAGAAGGCCGGTGTCAGCACCGGGTTCCATATCGGGTATTCAACATAGGCATACATGCCGAGCCGGTCCAGCTCATGCAGCACATAGTTTGGCGGATCGAACAGGCAAAACTTGATCGCATTAAAGCCGGCCGCCTTCAGATCGGCGATTTCAGTCCGGACCTGTTGGACAGTTGGCTTCTCGGCAATCGTCTCCCAATAAAGTCCCCAATGCAGCATGCCGGTCAGTTGTACGGGGACCCCGTTCACCAGCACCTGATAGCCGGATACGCGCACTTCACGCATGCCAAAATCGGTGGACTGCCAATCGACCGCATGGCCGTTGCTCATGAGCGTTACAGTGGCTGTATACAGAAAAGGTTGGGCAGGCGACCACAGTCGCGGCTCCTCCATCGGCACGAGGAGGGTGACGGTTCGCCGCTCGCCGGGTAAAAGCAGCAGCTCGCAACGGCTGGTTCCTACAGCTTGTTCCTCGCCCCGCGCCGCCACTTTCGCTTCAATGGCGACCGCGGCAGGCGAGGCTTCCTTGTTGTATAGGGTAACGATTGCCTCCGCTTGGGCGTTGTCGATATCCGGATTCATGAATAAATGCTCCATGTACAGAGGCGCTGTCGCTTCCACGTATACGTCCTGCCACAAGCCCCCGTAATTCAGGCCAACCGAATCTTGCAAGAAGCCGGCTGGCGTTTCCTTGATCGGAATATGCCCATGCCCGTCTCCGGTCCGCGGGTCATACTGGTCGGTTATGCGCATTACAAGCTCATTGGTTCCTCCAGCATCAACGACAGACGGAGGCAACTGAAAGCGAAAAGGGGTGTAACCGCCTTCGTGGCTCCCGATAAAATAACCGTTCAACCAAGCCTCTGTCCGATAATCGGCGGCGTCGCAATGCAGCCAATGGATGGCACCTTCCGTCAATGCTGCCGACGGCAGCTCAGTCCGATACCAGCCGACGCCATCGAATCGCAAGCTGTCCGTGAAGCTGGATGCCAGCTCGGAGCCGAGATGGACCTCAATCACCAGCTTGGCAGCGACAATATCGGCAAGGGCAGCTTCCGCCAACTCAAAGTCGGTGCGTTCATAGTAATTTTTCTGGTTCGGGGTATAGAGACCGATGACAGTGCTTAAATCGCAGCTGCCGTCATCATGCTTATACTCCTGCCATTGCATAGTAGAAGCGGATTGCACGAGCAGCCGCATATGCCAGTTCCGGTCGGGGAGCAGATCCCAGGTTTCCAGATCGTGGGAAACATAGCTATGCCGACCTGACGGATGGGCGCTGGCGAGCAAATCCAGCGATCCGGATACGAGATTGCCGGTATTGGCAATGGTGGAGTCCAGGACGACTGTATTGGCGCCGGCCTGAAGATAGCTGGCGGGCACGATGAATTCCAGCCAGCAGCGCTCTTCGCCGGCAACGGCGTTCAACGAGCAGGAAAGCCATTCATGGCTGTTGATTTGGGCTTGAACGAATTTGTTGTTCACATGCTCATACGTAAAATTGCCTTCCCATACGCCGGGAACCTCGATTGGCTGCCAAGAGGCGTATGTCTGGCCGGAATATTGCAGCCGCACATGCCAGTTACCGTCTTCTACAGGCTCCCAGGCTACGCCATCCTGGCTCGTGCAGGCGCGCGCCCCGTTTGCGGCCGGGCCTGAACCCAGCAAGTCGAGCGAGTGGGGGGAAAGGCTGCCTGAGCTGGCAATGGTCGAGCTGAACATGATTTCGTTTGTTCCACAAACCAGGTCCTCATTCACGACAGGCAGTTCGACCCAGTGATCGCCATTGTTCATATAAGGCGCGAGGTCGACCGCATGCCATTGCCCGGTATTTACTTTGGCCAGCACATAATAGCCGTCAGCGCCTTCGGTTTGGGCGAGGCGGTCTCCCACATGCAGATGGGCCAGCAGCTTGGCATAGCGAATCTGGCCGTTCGCAGAAGCAGGGATGTCCAGCTTCATGCGGGCATAGTGGGGTATGCCGGTTTCTTGCTGAAGCCCGATAATCGCGGAGCAGTTGGCATCGCCAGAGTCGTAGCGGATCAAGGTAGCTTCGCCAGCGACATCCGGGAAGAACTGCCATGTGCCATTTAGGCTCGTGCGTACCCGGCTCGTGATTGCGCTGTCCGCCGTTGCCTTACTGGTGTACGCCCTATACGTAGTTGTCGTGTTCGTTAACATGATTTCCTCCCTGCAACAGATGTGTAACCGGCACCCCATCGTGCGAATGTTATCCACATTCCACTTTTATATTAAAACCTTCCAATTGCACATCACTCGCGGACATTTTCGCCGAGCACGCCACCAGCACTTCTTCCCCTGGCATCAGCACAAGGTGGTTCGGATAGAATGCCGCCGCCTCGCCTTCGCTAGTATCCGCGAGCCATACCCCGATCGCCGCTTCCTCTCCTGTGTTGCGCACCACAAACGTATGAGCATCGCGGCTCCTAAGCCCCACCTGTGTTCCGCGCAGCTGGCGCAGCGGCGCCAGCGGGTAATCGGCATCGACTGTGAACACATACGTATTGCCTGCCCCGGGAATCGCTAAGCCATCCCGCTCAAGCTCCAGTCGCAGGAGGAATGCATTCGACTGAACGGCTGGCATTGTGGCCTGAACGCGACACACCTGCTGGACACCGGCGGTAGCTTCAGCCGGTGTCACCTCCGCGCTGGCTTCATGCAGCACGTCACCGCCCAGCCCGATAAGCCGCACGCTAACCTTATAGTCGCCCGGTGCCGAATGCTCATTATGCAAAAACACCTCTGCAACGAACGTCTCCCCGCTCCGGTAGCCAAGCTTGCCATACTTCGCGGACAGGAACAGCGGCGAGAACGCCCGCTGCACCGCATAATAGGCCGGCTTCGGAATGCCGCCGTATTCCAGCACAGAAGTATTCGCGAAGTTCGGGTAGGGCTCATTGCCCATCCAGATCAGGAACCCGGAGCTCTCCGGCTCGCGCCTGCGCACGGACTCGATCGCATAGCGCAGGGACTCCGCCTGCATGTAGCGGCTGGCCAGGGCATACCTCTCCAGCTCATCCAGCTTCTCGTCCCAGGGACCGAACAGCGCCCCCAGTTGCTCCCACTGGATCCACCATGCCCCACGATGGAGCCAGAGCGGGTTGGAGGCGGTAGGCGGCCAAGGCTGATGCTGCCCTGCAAACTGCCTCAGCCGATGCGCTTGCAGGATGCCTGGCGTGCCCGTCTCGGTACGAATCAGGGCGTCATCCTGATTGTAGTAGTCATAATGGGTTCCCTCGCCCAGATACAGCCATGGACCGTGTACATCATGATGCAGCCCTTTGCCGAAATTGCCGAACTCAGCCGTGAATGCCGGACCTGAGGCGCTGGCGGGCAGGAACCGGCGACTGCTGTCGAGCTCCTCGACTACGCGCTTCAGCATGCGAATGTTCGCATGGCGCTCGTCGATCGGCACGAAGCCCTCCATCATCAGTTCATTACCTCCGCACCAAATCGCCAGGGACGGATGGGCGCGCTTCTCAATGATCGCCAGGCGCGCCGCCTCCTCCAGCTCTGCCAGCAGCATCGGATCATCGGGCGGGGTGTTGTCAATACCGCTGGAAGATTGCAGCAGTTCCTGCCAGACCAGCAGGCCAAGCCGGTCGCAAACGGCATAAAATTCCGGCTTTTCGATAATGGCGCCGCCCCATACGCGCACCAGGTTCGTATTCATCTCCCGCAGCCGCCCTAGCTGGTGCTCGTATTGTTGCGCAGTAATCGCACCGTGGAACGGCGTTATCGGCACCCAGTTGACCCCGCGCATGAAAATTCGCTTGCCGTTCACAACGATCGTATACGGCAAGGCGCCCGCGGGCGCTCCTTCGTTCTGCTCCCATGTGATGGTGCGAAATCCGACCTTCCGCTCCGATTCGGCGCATAGCTGACCGCCCGCATCATATACGGACAGCTTTACCTCATAGAGCGGCTGTTCCCCATAGCCTGCCGGCCACCAAAGGCTGGCACTGGCCAGCTCCAGATGCTGCTCCAGCTTGGCCAGGCCGTAGCCCAACTCCGCTGCCGTCCGCTGCTCGGCGATGGCATCCCCTTCCGGGCCATAGACCATCGCCGCCAACGTGTACTGCCCAGGCTGCCGCACATCAAGCTGTGCAAAGCAGGTGAGGGTGGCAGCCCGCTCCCGCGGGCCGCCCTCCTGTGCCGGCGCTGCCTTTGGATAGAAGTCCATAATGCTCACATCGCCATGGGCTGCGAGGTATACACTGCGCCAGATACCGGACGAGACGATGCGCGGGCACCAGTCCCAAGCGTAGTTGTAGCGCGATTTCAACGTACGGATGCGGCTGGAATAGCCAACCTGCCCGTCGACCTCAGGTGTTCGCGCAATGAATACTTGCAGCAGGTTGGGACCCGCCCCCTCGCTCCCATCGCTATCCCCGGCTCCAGCACTCCCCCCATGTCGGCCACCATGCCCGGTTTGCCCGCCTTTGCCGCGCAGCCGGCCGGAGACATCGATTCTGGTCGGCTTGAACATCCCTTCAAAGCTGGCAAGCCGCTCGCCATTGAGATAAATTTCCCCGGCGTAGTCAATCCCCTCGAACACCAGCTCGCATCGCTGCCCCAGCCAGACCTCGTCGACGGCAAAACGCTTCTCCAACACCCACTCCCGGTTGTTCACCCACTCGTTATGGCGGCTGTCCAGCCCGATATTCGGGTCGGACACAACGCCTGCCCGCAGCAAGTCCTGCTGAATATCGCCAGGCACGGACGCCTCCACAGCCGGCACAACCGGATGTAGGCTCAAATTAAGCTCCATCGACCGCGCCATATGCCATTGGTTGCTATACCATCCGGTAAGCGTCCAGTCATTGCCGTCCAGCAGCAAACGGTCATCTTTCATCTTGCTCGCTCCCTTTCTTCACTTCCCTGCAAATTCCAAGCTCGTCTAAATTTTGTACAACAGCACCGCGGCCTAGGTACGCGTCAGTCGCCGGTTGAACCCGAAGCAATATTACTGACGGTTGCCGTCGCGCTGCCTGTATTGCCTGCAGCATCCACGAATTGGAAAGTAAAGCTGCCATTCGCCGTGAAGGTGTAACGGAACGCGCCGCCGTTATTCGTGACCGATACCGGCTCGTCGACAATCAGATAGGCGTCAACGGATGTTGCGTTGGCGGCAGTTGTGCTGTAGTACACCGTAGCCGTCGGGGCAGTCCGGTCGATCTGATTGATCGTAACCGCTTTCACCATAGACCGCCCGCCATCGCTGGCGACAGCACGGGCGTACACGACTGTATTGGCGCTAATGGAGAGCGGACCAGAATAAGTGGTCCATGCCGACTCGGCTGCCAGCCGGTATTCCAGACTCAACCCCGGTGCAGGAGGCAACAATTCCACAGTGACATTCTGGTTCGTAGGCAGCAGCGGATAAGCCACTGCAACCGGCATCGCCGGCGGGTTGTCGCCAGGCAGCGCATGCGGGTAAGTCACAATATCGCCCAGAGCTGCGTCGAGCTCCAGCGGCGATTGGCCTACGAGGCTGCCGGTTAGTGTAACTGTCTCCTCTTGTCCGTCTAGCACCAGATTAAGCTGATGCCCGCGAATCATCAGATTTTCGACACCGCCATCAGCGCCGAAAATATTGACAAACTGCGGCTTGCCCTTGTCTAGCTTGTAGCCATTCTTAAGCAGTACCGTATCAATCAGCATTCCTGCGCCAAATACGGAAGGACGGACGCCCGTTGGACGCGGCGGATGGCTGACATCATATTGCTCGGCGAATTCATAAGCACGCACGACATCGCGCATAGAAACCTCAAGCACCTGCTGCGCTTCCTCCAGATAACCTTTCTCCAGGAAACCGTAAATCAGGAAGCTGATATTCGGGTATTTCGGCATTCCCATGCCTACGAACGACTTGTTCACATCATAATCGCTGTAGAAGCGATTCATCAAACTGGTGAGATAGTCCCCAGACAGCAAGTCGACATAGACCCCCTGAGCAACCCAGAGCGTCGTCCCCTCATGGCGAATTTCGCTATCCAAGTAATAGTATTGATTAGGCAGCGAGGTCGGAGTCTCCCAGAACCATTCCAGGCTATCGGTATAGAATTGTTGCCTAGTGGCTTCCCAGTCCGCCGCTTCGTCCTCTAGACCGAGGATTGTTGCAATGTCCCTTGCGTGCCCAAGGTCGATGAGGCCCGAGAAGACGAAATCCGCATCGCGCTCATACACATTGTTCTTGTTGGCTGGCAGATAGATCCAGCGCGGGTTGTCAATGCGCCAGTTCAGATAGCGCTTGAGTGCCGGATACACATCGTGCAGCGATTGTATATCCCCCGTCAGTTGGTACAGAATCATCGCGGTCTCCGCCTTGCGCGACGGCAAGCTCTCTCCGCCCAGCATGCCCTCATCATCGACCAGGGACATCATCCCCTTGTAGCCATCCCACGCCAAATCCGGATCAACAAATGCATAGAGTTGCATCGCCAGAAAGCTCTCCCAGGATGACGCATATTTCGCTTCCTCTGCCCCGTCTCCCCACATCGATGGTTTGCCGGTAGCAAACTGGCTGTACAGGAAGCCGCCCTCCGGCATCGCCGGCAATATATTAGCTGCGAGGAATACCCAGGCGCGATAATAATCCAGATAAGTCCTCTCTGCCGTAACGCCTAGCGTATCTGCGATTTCAAGGTCAAAGTTGTACGGGTGCGGCACCTTTTGCAAATAATCGTTCCAGAACTGCTCCGTCTCAGCATGCTTGAGGTCGATATTGTCCTGCACGAATGGCGCGCGCGCCAGTTGCGTGGCCTGGGCTGTGCCGGTTCGCTGTGGCGAGAAGGCGATTGTGACCGCCTCGCTTGCACCATCCAGCTCATCGAGCGGAATATCTAGGCTCCAGTAACCTTCGGCAATCGCTGTGTCGGCGGCTAGCCCCGTCAGCAGTTCGGGGCGGGTACGATAGCGCTTAGCTTCGACCGGATAGTTGCCGCCGAGGGAAATAGCCAGCGCATAGCCTGTGCCTTCCACGGTCAAGGTACGTTGCGCATCGTTCCATTGCAGCCTGCCGCTATATTCCCCGCTGAGCGTGAACGTTTTTCCCACCAGCCCCCACGGTCCCGGTTCTTCTCCTGGCTCCTCCGGCTGCTCTTCAATACCGTTAAAAATTTTCAAATGATCAAACGCCGTCGATCCCTCGATCGTGAACAGTATGACTTCAAATGTTTTCTCGCCGGACCAGCCAGTCAGATCGGCGATATTGTAACGCTGCTTGCCGCTTCCGTTGCCTAAGCCGAGCTGCAGGTCGACTGCCTGGCCGTCATTGACCTTAATCGACCATGTGCCCTGCACGCCGCGCACATCCACTTCAATGAACGGCGTCTCATCCAGGTCGACTGTAACCGAGCGGCGAATGCCTGCCCAAGGATCGCCGCCAGGCTCGATGCCGAGCAACAAGCCGCCATTGTCTACCGCCAAATTAGAGTTCGGGTCCGGGCTCCAGTTCTGCTCGATCGCAGCCAGGTCATCGAACGGTTCTTCGAAGCTGACTACCGGGCCTGGCGCCGGCTCTCCCGGTCCTCCTCCGTTGCCCTCTCCTGGCTCGGGACGCTCGCTGAACGTCATCTTCCGCGTCACCGTATCGGTATCGTAGAAGAAATCCTCTACTGCCACCGAGACTCCATCCGGATAGTCCGCCGAATAGGCGATCTGGTGCGGATACCACTCCGTCGTATAAGAAGAGGCTGATTTCAACTGTCCGGCAACGCCGAGAATGCGCAAATTATCCACAGTCGTCCGGCCGTTTACGGTAAAGATGATGATGGTGAACGTCTTCGTGCCCGACCAGCCGGTTTGCTCCTTGATATCGAACAAATACTTGCCCGACTGCGAGAAGTTGTTGACCAATTCAATATCACGCGACAAGCTGCCGTCGTTGAGCTTCAACGACCAGTAGGCGCCCCCGGCAACTTTCGGAATGTCGATCTCAATATATTGGGATTCATCCAGATCAATTGTTACCGACTTGCGCATGCCGCCCCATGGGTCGCCGCCGCTGCCGGCAAGGCTGATATGCATCGCGCCATTATCAACAGCCAAGTCGACGTTAGAATCCACCACCCAGGAGGAACGAACCTGCTGTACATCATCAAACGTTTCCTCGAAGGCGGTTAACAAAGAGCCCTGGATATCCTTCTTGTAGTAGAGCCCCAAGGCATCCGACAATTCGAACACGGCGGGGCCGGTATAGTAGCCGATATTAAGCGGCAATTGTGCGCCTGTGCTGTATTGATACGGATTCGTATTGAAATGGTCATAGCCGAAGCGGTAAGGATTGACGATCAGCCGGCTTTCCGGCAAGCTGAGCCAGCGACGCTGATCGGGGCCCGTATCCTGCAAAGTATCGCTTTGCGGGACAGGGAACTGCGGGCTGATGCCCGCCAGTTCCGGTTCTCCGTTGCCGTTCGCAGCCGCAGGCAGGGCTACACTTACTAAGAGGGATAAAGATAATGCCATTGAGACCCATGTTTTTGTGCCTGGCCACCTTCTAGTCATAGTTTCACTCCTTCGATTATTTTTGAGTGAATGCCTCGTACTGCTGCCTGATTTCCTCGACAATTCGATCCATGCCGGCAGCATTCACTTGCTCTACCAATTGGCTGTAATATTTCTTTGGATCAAGCAGACCAACCGACAACGGCTGATTCAGCGTCGTCAGGACGGAGTTCAACTGGGCGATTTCCGTGTTGAGGCTCGTCAAATCAGGGGTGAAGCCCGAGCTGACCGCACGCTGGAAGGTATCTGCATGGCGAGCCATCTCGAAATATTTCTTGTCGTCCGGATGCATATGGCTCGGCATTCTGACCAGATCCGGGCGCCATGTCATTACATAGCCAGGGAACTCATAGGAAGTGCCTTTGATCACTTGGTAAGCGTCCTCGCCAACAGCCTCCCAGTGAACGCCCTCAATGCCGTATTCCAGCAGGTCGTGGTTCTCTTGGATTGACAGCCAATCCATGACCTCGATTACCTTCTCCGGATGATCGGAGGATGCAGGGACAGAAAGGAAGTTCCACTGCTCGAAGCGAGAGATCGGCTTGACGCCCTCAGCCTCAAGCAAGATGAATTCCAGCTCGGCTCCTTCCACCTTCTCCATCAGCGGCAGATATTTTAATCCTTCCACACCCGTGGCCTCATAGATCGTAGCCGCGAACTGCCCGTTGTTGAACAACTCCACACTGTTCTGCTCCTGCAGCAAATTGCGGTCAAGAATGCCATCATTGACATAGCGGAAAATCCGCTCCATAGCTCCTTGCAAGAAGCCGATCTCGAAGTTGGACAGCACCCGGTTATTCTTCACATCAAGCGAAACCTGGGAGCCCAAGTGCTCATAGTTATGGTATTCGCCGCTATAGTTAAGCGGGTCAAACATCGCAGGCAAGTCATTCGCATAACGCCCGTCGATGCCGAATGGAATGAGGGCTGGCTCCTTCTCCTTCATCAAGTATAAAAACGCTTCCAATTGCTCGACCGTCGTAATTTCCGGGAAGCCGTGCTTCTCGCGCAGATCCTTGCGGATGGTGAAGCCGCGCCAGTTGCCCTGAGTCGTGCCGAGCGGAATGCCATAAATTCGATCATGGAACTTGTTCTGCTCCCACATCAGCTCAGGAATGGACGCCAGCAAATTCGGGGAATTGGCAACATATTCATCAAGCGGAATGATCGCCTTGTCTGCAATCATCGGCTCGATATGCAGCCATTGAGCCTCGAGGAACATGTCGAATTTCTCGCCGGCCGTTGCCCGCAGCTGCGTAACTTGGCCGTAGTCGTCCCATGGGATAAAGCTGATGTTCAGCTTCGCGCCTATGCCGTCCGCTTCCAGCTTCTTGTTCACCTCGCCAAGTACACGGTCAAAATCCTGCGGCGTATCTCCAGGGAAATAGGCAATTAGCTCAACTGTTCCCTGCGAGGCTGGCGCCTGCTGCTTCGCGCCCTCATCGTCCTGGGTATTCGTCCCGCCAGGCGACGGCTGGCTGCCGTTATTCGTGCCGCCGCTGTTGCTACTGCATGCGCTTACTACAAGGACTATGGCCAGCATTAACGCTGCCAACCTGCCTCGACTTACCCAATCGGTTATCTTTGTCATCTTCCTAACCCCTCCGAATGAATAAAAATGAATAGCATGAATAGGGTGTTGCCGCTAGGCTAACCTTTCACTGCCCCAATCGTCAAACCCTTGACAAAATAACGCTGCATATACGGATAGAGCAAAATAATCGGCCCGATTGTAATGACCGTCATCGCCATCCGGATGCCCAGGCTCGGGACATTGACAGTCGCTGCTCCGGCAGGAATCAGATTGCGGGCGGCCATCATATTGGAGATCATCCGCCGCAGGAGCAGTTGCAACGGATATATCTGGTCATTTGCGAGAAACAACAAGCCGTAGAACCATTCGTTCCAATAGGTCAATGCGTAGAACAACGCGACAGTGGCGATGATTGGCTTGGAGATCGGAACCATAATAATCGCGAAAATTTTCAGCTCATTGGCCCCGTCGATCCGCGCCGACTCTTCCAGCTCTACAGGCAGCGTACGGAAAAAGCTGACCATAAGGAAAACCAGAAACGGCTGAAGCAGCGCCGGCAAAATAATCGCCCACAGCGTATCCGACAACTTTAACCAATTGCTGATCATAATGTAGAAGGGGACTAGCCCGCCATTAAACAGCATCGTAAAATAGACGAAGAAGGCGAAATGGTTGCGCAGCCGATTACGCCTGTTGGCGATCGAATACGCGAGCAAAGCGCTGATCGCCACTCCTAACACCGTACCGACGACGGTGATGAAGCTCGTTACGCCATATCCGCGCAGAATGGTGCTCGACCGGAACAACACACGGTACGCCTCCAGTGAGAATGCTTCGGGGAACAGCGAATACCCTTTTAACAGAATCACCGTCTCATTGGTAATCGAGCCCATCAGCATCATCCAGAATGGCAGAAAGCAGAACAAGGCGAAGACGCCAATAAATACGTTGCTGAACACAAGAAATAGCCGATCCATTCCCGATTCCTTAATTGACACTTGCTAACTCACCTCCTTTACTAGAATAATGATGATTCCTTGGAGACACGCCTGACTATCATATTGACAGTGAGAATGAGCACAAGCCCCATCACTGATTGTGCAAGCCCGACTGCCGCCGACATCCCGAAGTTATTCAGCGTGCGCAGGGCGCGGAACACATAAGTGTCAATGACATCTGTCGTCGAATAGAGAATCGGATTGTCCCCAAGCAGGGCATAGATCATTCCGAAATCCCCGTAGAAAATTCGCCCTACCGAGAGCAAGGTTAGGATCGATATCGTCGGAACGAGCATAGGCAGCGTAATGCGGCCCATAATTTGCCTACGGGAAGCTCCATCCATTCGCGCCGCTTCATACATTTCGCCCGGGATGCTTGAAATCGTTGCCAAATAGATAATCGTTCCGTAGCCTGTCGCTTGCCAGACCCGAATAACGGTCAGAATCCAGGGCCAAAGCACCGGGCTGAACATCCAGTCGACAGGCGGCAAGCCCAGCGCCTCCAGCCATACATTCACCGTCGGATTCCGTCCGCTCAGCATCGCGTTTACCATCATGCTAACGACAACCCATGACATAAAGAAAGGTAGAAAAATAATAGACTGCGAGACGCGCTTGTAATATTTGTGGCGCACCTCGTTAAGCAGCATGGCTGTCAGGACAGCGAAGAACGTTGTCGCCGTAATAAATAGCACATTGAGAAACAAGGTATTGTAGACGATCCGCCCTATGTCTCCCGACTTTAGGAAAAACGTGAAATTGCTGAAGCCTACCCACTCGCTGCCCATGATACCTTCGCGAATATTGAACTTCTTGAAAGCGATAATAATGCCGTACATCGGAATGTATGAAAATACCAGATACAGCAGCAAGCCCGGAAGGGCAATAATATAGAGGAACGGGCTTCGTAACATATCCCGCCACAGGGGCGTCTTGCTCCTCCTCTGCTTGTTCCCCGGGCGTACGCCTATACTCCTTTCCGCCAATGTCATCGTGCCCTGTTTTTCCATTTATCCCCTTCACTCCTTCACGCTCTCATGGCTTTATAATCGCCCAATCGGAAGGTTCCGGCCAATATCCAGAACCTCTGAACATTGCCAAATCAGCGGAAATTCAAGCTTCAAAAAACGATGATTGCTAATAAATCCACGGATCGGGCAGTAATTCGCCCTAACCTCGCGCCTGATTCCGGCGCTTTATGCTACAATTTTATTTGAGAATAGGGTTGGGGGGCCGCCGATGCCAAGAATGCCAAAGATGACCAGACAAATCTCCTTCATGCAGGTCATGAAAAATCAGAAAATATTCATCCACATTCTGGTATCGTTTATTTTCGTATGCCTTGCCATTATGCTTGCCAGCATCCTGTTCTTGTACAATCAATTCTCCAAAGCAGCGATGAATGAAATTGGCAGCCATACGCAGAAACTGCTCGATGAACAATCCATTAATTTTGCCGCGAAAATGTCCAACCTGCTCGACTACATACAGAAGACCGTACATAATGAAGAGGTGATTAGCTACGCCCTTTCCAGAGACAATGATCCGTTCCTGAATTATCAAGCATGGAGGAAGCTCAAGGAGCTGAAGGACAATCAGCCCATTATTGAATCCATCGTTATGCAAAACTATTACACCGGTACAATAGTCGATTCCAAGGTCGGCATGTATGAGCGCAGCGAATATCCTGACCAGCAGCTGCTGGCCGCCTTGGACCAAGAAGAAGGCTTTCGCGGGCAAAGGCTTTATGTACGGCGGGCCGATTATTATCGCAGCAGCCTGCGTTACGAGACGGACTATCTGTCCTTCGTTACCTACTTCCAAGGCCAAGCTTCCGCCCTTGTGGTAAATATTGATAGTAATGCGCTTTATGAATACTTTACACGCGAGCGGCTGCCTGCTAGCAGCAATCTGTATATTCTGGACCGCGAGCAGCGCGTCGTCTCCAGTCCTGATTCGGCACAATTTCAGCAGCCTTACCACCTTATGCGCAATAGCACAAACAATCGCTGGTACAAAGATCAGCAGCAAATGGTCGTCTATTCTCCGTTCTCTTTCTTTACGGCATCGGGCTGGACAATTGTGCAAACGCTTCCGCTCGACTCCGTGCTGCACAACCTGTATAAGCTGCGTACGCTAACGTACTGGTTTTTCAGCATTATCCTTGCCATTACACTGTTCGCTGTCTGGAAAGTGTCGCGCCGCATCTATAAACCGATCAAAAACTTGATTGAAGAGGCGGTGCATTCGCATCCCTCCGATGACGCCATTGCTTCTTCCGCCGACTTGGCTGTGCTGTCGCAGGTACTTCGCAGCCAGAAGCAGGAAATATCCAAATTTCAAAACAAGCTGATCAAATCGACCAAGCAAGGCAAAGAAATTTTTATTCGCGACCTGCTGCACCGTCCTACCCACTATAGCGCTTCCTCGGCGGCAGCTTTATTCAAGGGGTATGAACTGGCCGTTTCAATTAGTCAACTTGTAATCATTGTGTTTCGAGTGGATAACTATGGTAAATTCGCCAAGCAATTTCGCTATTCCGACCAGCGCCTTATTTATTTCGCAATATGCAATGTCGCCCAGGAGCTGATCAGCGAGGTTGCCCCTGTAGAAACAGTCGACATGAAGTCCGGTCATATCGTTGCAATATGCGAGGCCAGGAGCGGCACGGGGGACGATTTCCCGGCAATCGCCAGATCTGTACAGAATAAATGCGTCGAGCTGCTGAAAATTTCGCTTACCGCGGCAGTCAGCCTGCCAATCGATAATGTGAACGACCTGAGCAGCGAGTATATACAGGTGCTTGAACTGACGAATGAGCGGTTTAAAGGCGGGTCTGGGAAATGTTGGGTTAAGGGAGGCGACATAGAGGCGACGGAGAGCGAGTACAGCTACCCGGAAGAGCGCGAGCGGCAGCTGCTCAGCGAATTAAAGCTTGGCCATCAGAAGCAGGTTGAGCATCATCTGGAGAAGTTTATTGAAGCCATTCTGCCATTCTCCTATTCGGAGATTCGTCTCTCCCTCCTGAAGCTACTTCTTAACCTGTCCAAGATCGCAGAGCAGCTTCATCTCGCACTGGACCAAAGCTCGCTCGGCTCGCTCAAGCGAATGGAGCAGATGCTCGACCTGCTGGAGACGAAGGAGCAGTTGGTCGAATGGCTGCATCAGACCTTGAGCGGCATCTTCCAGCAGTTGCAGCTGCAATCTGTTGCCGCCGGCCAGAACCAATTGATAGCACTCATCCAGCAAGTCGTGCAGGAGCATCTGTATGACCCGAATTTGTCTACCAAGATGATCGCCGATGAACTGAAGTATTCCTCCACCTATATCAGGCAATTATTCAAAGACTTCTCTGGCCAGTCCCTATCGGAATATATCACTGATCTGCGGCTGGACGAGGTGAAACGACGGCTGACGGAGACGAAGCAGTCGATTGAGGACATTGTGCAGGAAACCGGGTTCTCCGCGGTCAACTCCTTATACACCATCTTCAAGCGTCGCATGGGAACTACCCCTAGCCAATATCGCCGGCAATGGGAGAACGATTCCCGGAAGGAATTGCCTTGAGCATACCCAAGACAAGTAAATTAGAAGATTCGAACTCCAGCAAGACCTTCGCTATCTCAGGCGAAGGTCTTTTTGAAATATATTACATAGATTTAATAAACAGACGGACTTCCGTTTACAAACAAGGCCAAGTACTCTGCTATATTAGGGTTGAGAATAGTCATGAAGGCAAAGCATTATTCATGCGCAAGGGATTTCGGACTCTATTTATGGCCCCGACTTTAGTCCGGGTTGCTCAAAGAAACTGTCTGGGGAAAAAGCTGTTCCTAGGTCCGAATACATAGGGCGGGACTGAGGCTACAATTGGTTTTAACCGAAAGCTACTCGGCGAAAGTGAGGATACTCGTATGAATTCAACTAGCAGATCGGCAAGCCTGACTCGTGGAGAGCTGCTCCGAAATCGAAAATGGTTCCATTCCTTAAGGGTGCGGCTTACCTTTTGGTTCCTAATTATCGGCCTTGTCCCATTAACGGTTAGTACGGTAACGACCTATAACACGGCAGCAGTCGATCAAGTGACGAGCCAATTGACGATCTATAACAACCTGACCGACAATAAGGCCAAAGACATGGTCGAATGGGTAGATCAACGGGCAGCGGAATTGGTGTTGGCTTCACGGAACGAAGTGCTGCGGTCGGAAGATCGCCAAGCTCAAGTGAAATACCTGAATGTTCTTCAGGCACTTTCGGGTACGAGCAGCGACATGCTGCTGTTCGATAAATCGGGCAATCTGCTTGTACATAGCAATTTGCAGCAAAAAGTGGAACCGGTCGCAGACAAGTCTTACTTTAAAAACGCCGTCGACGGCCAGCCGGACGTATCCGACATTATGACTTCTCCGGATACAGGAAAGCCATTTCTCGCCGTCGCTGTACCTGTTCATGACGCCTCGGATCAGAGGACGGTCGGGGTGCTGTCCAACGTGATTCGATTCGATCTGATGATGGATTATTTCTTTAAAGATATGGTGATAGCCAAAGGCGACGGCTATCCGATCGTCATCGACGATTATGGCTTTATCCGATATGCGCCTCAGCAAGAGGCGGTCGGTCTCAAGCCGGAAAATTCCGCTTTGCCTGACGAGTTGAGAAGTATTCTGTCCCAAACGGAGCTGGAAAACAACCAGGCTGAATACTCCTACGAGGGAGAGACTTATTTTGTAACGCTCTCCCCCGTGGCGGAAACGGGATTTAAGCTCTATTTTCACATGCCGTTAAACAGTATTTTGGATGGTCAAGGTACAGCGGAGAAAGTCTTCTTTACGAGTTTGCTGGTGTCGGCGGTTGTCACCATTATCGTGGCCATTCTTATTGTTTTCTCGATTACAAAGCCGATCGGCAAAATCGCTCGGAGAGTAAAGCGGATTGCCGAAGGGGATTTGACAGGAGAGCGGGAGCAGATCCGAAATAAGGATGAGATTGGCGAGCTCGCGGACGATCTTCAGGCGATGACCATTGCCTTGAGGACGACGATCGGGCATTTGAGCGACAGCTCCCGCAAGGTGGCCACGACGGCGGAATTGCTCGATTCGGGCGCCGAGCAGACCCGTATGGCTTCCGACCAGATCGTCGGAATTATGGAGCAGGTTGCCGCTGGAAGCGAGAATCAGCTTCAGGGTGCGGTGCAGAGCGCTAAAACGATGAGTGAACTGGCCGTCGGCATTCAAAGGGTCGCAGAATCGTCATCGGTCGTATCGGATGCGGCAACGGAAGCAGGCCAGAATGCATTGGAAGGAAACCGGACGCTGGAAGAGGCGGTCAAGCAGATGAACAGCATTAGTCGGTCTGTCGGCGACTCAGCAGAGCGGGTTCGGGAGCTTGGAGAGCGTTCGGTGGAGATCGAGGCCATCGTGTCCGTCATGTCGGGAATCGCCCAACAGACGAATATTTTGGCGCTGAACGCCGGCATAGAAGCCGCGCGTGCGGGAGAGCAAGGTAGAGGCTTTGCCGTAGTGGCCGGAGAAGTTAAGAAGCTGGCGGAGCAATCTCGCCAGTCGGCCGAGCAAATTCACAAGCTTATTGAAGAGATCCGAGGTTCGATTGGGCATGTCGTCGAGGCAATGGGACAAGGCGTCCTCGAAGTAGATAAGGGAATTGTCGCCGTTAGCGATGCGGGAGAAGCTTTCCGTACGATCGTGGACTCCGTGCAAAATGTCGCCGAGCAAATTCAGGAAATCTCCGCGGAATCGGAGCAGATGTCTGCCGGAACTCAGCAGGTAACGGCGTCGATGGACGAAATGGTATCCATCTCGAAATCAGCTTCGGACGGCGTGCAATCCGTAACTTCAGCCAGCGAAGAGCAGTTGGCTTCTATCGAACAGATTTCGTCTTCAGCGGAGCAGCTCAGCCGAATGGCTTCCGAGCTCCAACGGGAAGTGGATAAATTTAAGCTGTAAGCATAATTGGCTGGCGTCGTCTTAGCGGGCAAGCCTCTTCTATTTATTGCCCCATCTCATAGATTTTTTGCAGGGTGTGGATGTGCAGCGTTCTTTCATCATCCGTCTCTTCGAGTTTGATGGTACAATCTATCTAAGCCTTCTGGAGAAGCACAGAAGGACTATTTGGAAACCGGAGGATTGAAAGTGAGACGGCATATTCAAAGTTTAACCAGACTAGTTCTTGCATTTATACTGATCTTCTCTTCCGTAGGGCTCGAAGGAAAGATACAGCCTGCGGCGGCTGCAGCTTGGACTTCGTTCAATCCCGGCTTTGGAGTAGGATCATTCGGCAATGAGGTCGCCTACGGAAACGGAACTTGGCTGCTATTTTCGCAATCGGGGGAGTTTGGAAAGTCAGTAGACAGCTATGGAACTGCTTTTCAAAAGTCGGGGTCGGTTTTCCCATGTACAGTGATAGAAGCGAAGCACGTCGGCACACAGTGGCTCGCTGCTTGCGACAATACGAAGATCTACACTTTGGCAGACGGACAAGATCCGTTAATCGTAGGCAACTGGCTCCCGCGAGACACCGGCAAGTCAGGCAGGTTGGTCGGGATTGCCACCGATGGCAATGTGATTGTCGTCGTGGGAGATTCGGGCGGCACGGTACTTTCCTCAGTTTACGGACACGATTGGGTCGATCGCTCGATCATCGTCGGTGTAAGCGGGTTTAACGCTGTCACCTATGGGGAAGGCAAATTCATCGCGGTCGGCAAGTCATCAGACAACAGCGGCGGTGTCATCTATTCTTCAGAAGATGGAGAAACATGGAATAAGGTGACCCCCGCCCCGTCCGAGCAATTGTACGGAATTGACTATGGAGCCGGCATGTTTGTCGCCTGCGGTGCGGCCGGATATCTCTATGTATCGGAGGATGGCGTGAATTGGGAACCAAAGACAGCGCCAGATGATACCGGAGCTGTTAGCTTTACCACCGTCGCTTATGGAGCTGGTCAATTTTATATCGGGGGAACGAGTGAAACGATCTTAATTTCTTCAAACGGTTCAGACTTCTCGAAGGAGATCAAGGGAGGAAGTGCGAAGACGGTGACTTCGATCGCCGTCGCCAACGGGAAAGCGATCGCCGTCGGCAGCTCTGGCCTTCTCCTTACGGCACCCACGCCTTCCGCGAACGGCTACTTGAGCGCTTTGTACATAGACGGAGTGCTGGTTTCCGGTTTCGTTAAAACCGACTCCAGCTATAGCATCGAGGTGCCGAACGCAACGGCCTCCATCGACGTGGACTGGACGCTGGACGATCCAAGCACGCAGACGTTGCAATCCGTAAAGGTGGACGGCACCGCCCAATCGCTCGGGCCGATTTCGGGCTTGGCGCTGACTCCGGGAACGGCTCGCGTGATCGAGATCGTTGTCAAGGCTGAAGACGGCTCCACGAACACCTACACGCTAATCGTCACGAGAAAGAAGCCGAACAACGCGCAGCTTGGCAACCTCCAGATCTCGCCGGGATCGTTGACGTTTAATGCAGCGACGACGAATTATACGGTCGAAGTTCCATTCGGCACGACCTCGGTCAACGTCACGCCGACGATGCAGGATCCTCAAGCAACGATGACGGTCAACGGGATGAGCAGAACCGACGGACAGACTACTTCCGTTACGCTGGACGCGGACGGATCGACCGACATCACGATCATCGTGACCGCTCAAGACGGCACAACTAAAACATACACGATCACCGTCAATGAAGCCGCGCCTTCCGCGAACGGCTACTTGAGCGCTTTGAACATAGACGGCACGCTGGTATCCGGTTTTGTTAAAACCGACTCCAGCTATAGCATCGAGGTGCCGAACGCAACGGCCTCCATCGACGTGGACTGGACGCTGGACGAGCCAAGCACGCAGACGTTGCAATCCGTAAAGGTGGACGGCACCGCCCAATCGCCCGGGCCGATCTCGGGCTTGGCGCTGACTCCGGGAACGGCTCGCGTGATCGAGATCGACGTGAAAGCTGAAGACGGCTCCACGAATACTTACTCGCTGAGCGTCACGAGAAAACGCCCCGGCAGCTCCGGTTCGGGCGGCTCATATGGAGGCGGTCCAAGCAAAAACGAAAGCACGCTTCCCGAAGGAATCACTCAATCGATAGGCAACGACATCGCGGTCAGCATCGATATTTTCGATTCGGACGGGAAAACCCCGATACAGTCCGGAGTTACCGTAGACGCAACAGGGAGGTTCCAATTTAATACCCTGAAACCCGGCAGCTACAGCCTCGTGTTGTACTTATTGGCGGACGATGGAACGAAACTAGCCGGTCAGATCGCCCAGCTTACGGTAGACGAATTGAATGCCGCAAAGGTAACCCTCGCGGACATAGCTCCCTACGGCACGGCGACAGACGCTCTGACCAATAAGCCTCTTCAAGGCGTAAAAGTCTCCGTCTATTGGGCGGATACGAAACTAAACCGCAGCATGGGCCGTAAGCCGAACACCCGTGTTGAGTTGCCTGGAGTCCAAGGGATGGCCAACCGAAATGCGAATCTTCAGTCGACGGCAACGGATGGGCAATTCGGCTGGCTGCTTCCTCCCGATGGAGATTACTACGTCATTGCCGAAAAAGAAGGTTACGAAACATACGACGGCAACAGCTCAATCCTCCATGTCGGCAAAACCGCCGTCAAGTTGAACTTTGCTCTACAAGCAAAAGTATTGGAAAAAGGGGTATTACAAGCGTTCGTCTCCGGCTACCCGAACGGAACGTTCCGGCCGAACGCGGGCGTAACGCGAGCCGAATTGGCCTCCATGCTGCTGAAGGCGCTAGGGCTCCAGCCTCGAGCTTCAGCCGTCGAATACAGCGACGTTCCTGTTACCAACTGGGCTGCCGGAGCGATCGCACAATTGACCGAGCAAGGCTTGATGGGCGGTTATCCAGACGGTACCTTCGGACCAGACCGACCGATTACGCGCGCCGAATTCACCGTCGTGCTGGTCAGAGCCAATCAACTGTCGCAAGGGAATGGTGAATCTTCCCTACGCGATATCGACGGGCATTGGGCGAAAGGAGCCATTCTTCTCGCGGAGCAAGCGGGGCTGATCCACGGAAATCCGGACGGCACGTTTAATCCGGATTCGAAATTGACTCGCGCTCAAGCCGTCGTCATTCTTAACCGTATGCTGGGCTTGACCTCGCAGGAGAAGTTCGAGCATCGGGAGCTATCGGACGTTCCTGCCGACTTCTGGGCCTACGACGACATTATGCGGGCTATCGCCGATCATGAATATCAAAAGCTGGGTAATGGCCTTACGCTCTGGAAGTAAGACAACTAAAAACCCGGAATCTGCCGCGGTAGACTCCGGGTTTTTAGTTATTCTCCAGCCGCATGTCGTGCCGCGACG
Source organism: Cohnella phaseoli (assembly GCF_003386235.1). GTDB lineage: Bacteria > Bacillota > Bacilli > Paenibacillales > Paenibacillaceae > Cohnella > Cohnella phaseoli. The sequence goes on along the minus strand of NZ_QRDZ01000004.1, from coordinate 383,283 downwards.
CCGGCCAATCGCTCGCCGACGGGACTCTTATTCCAGGGATGAAGGTTATCCGCTTCGCCCAGGTCGCGAATAGAGATATTCCCGTGTTCGTTACTCGCTCCAGCGTTCGTCGCTGAGCTTCCCGAACGGCTTCACACTGTTCCGTCCCTCCGAAGTAGTCGGGCAGTTCCACGTAGAGGAAAGGAAACTCTCGTCCTCCCGAGTCCTCTCTCCAGGCTTCGATCAACCTGGCGCACCGGCCGGAAGGATAGCAGATATTGCCGAATTTTCGTTCCATGCAAGGGACTTTTGTGAAGGCGTACGGGAGGTACGTCAAGCAAAAGTGACGCAGCAGGGGACGATAGATGCCCCCGAGCGGGTTTGAAGACACGCCCTAGGGTAATGCTTCTCACCAGTTGCACGTATAATTGCCTCATGCTATCATAAGAATAGAATCAAGGAGCCGGACGCCATCCGACTCCCCTGTACAACATTTGGGTGGGAAGCCTCCCCAGAGAAGACTTATTTGAAAATAACCCGTTCCCCTGGCGCTAACCTGGGCGGGTTATTTTCGCTTTTTCAGATAAGTGAGCAACGTCAGCAAAAACATGCCGAGCATAATCACTTCTGTAAGCGAAAATTGCATGAGCATCACCTCCACTCTGGAGGCGATACTTCCCCACCCAAGCCTATTGTACATCCGTATTATAACAAACTAAAAAAGAGATTCATAGAATATGGAAGTACCTGCATCTCAAGCGATTTATCTCTATTTTCATCATAATGACAAGCCTGAAGCTGCATTCGAAACCAGATCCTCGCGTCTGCTCATAACCTCAAAGATCATGTTAGCCCCGAGCTTGAATTTACCGGCCTAACGGTCGATACTCCGGATGAGACGGCACAATTGTCTCGTCGGGTTGAATCTGCTCACGTAGCGATTGCGTGCAAGAAGTAGCGGTATTCTTCTCGGGATGCTCGCTACTTCTTCTTTATTTTTGGAGATCGTCGTACACCTTCTCAATCCCTTTGCGAACGATATCTGAACGTGTCGTATTTAGCTTCTCTGCGGAAGCATCGAGTTTGTTCATAATTTCCTGATCGACACGTCTCCAATCCCCTCACTCCCCATACTGCATCCGAAACTGAACCGGCGTCATCCCCGACAGCTTATGAAAGGTGTACACGAAATGGCTGTCGTCCTGGAAGCCGACCGAGGCGGCGATGTCCTTGACCGTGCGAGCTCGATCAGCTATTAACAGCTCCTTAGATTTCTGAATCCGAAACTGGACCAAATATTGATAGGGGCTGATCCCCCAGCTTTTGCGAAACAACGTATTGAGATATTGCGGGCTGACGCCCAGCGTATCCGCCATGCGGCCGAGACCAAGATCCGGATCGCCATACTGCTCCTCGATGAGCAGGTAGATCGGAGTCAGCCTCTCATGCCCCTTGGACAACGACGGCTGGCCGCTCGATCGGCCATACTGCTTCAGCCACGAGAGAAAAGCGTACACTTCAAGCGAGCCGCTGATGCCTGCGAAGTCGTAACTGTGGCCGATTCTCTCCCGGTAATGATCGTGAACGACGGCGAGCGGGCTGTCCTCGTCCCAACCGATCGGCGTCATCATCGGGATGTCCATAGCGGCCGCGATCGGACTGGCCAGCGCTCCGTCGAACGTCATGAACCACGTGGACCAGACAACATCCGGATCCGGGACATAGCTGTGCGGCACATTGGGCTTCACAAAAATCCCCTGATTCGGCTGAAGCCGCACCGTCGCACCGTTAACCGTAAACTCCCCGCTACCCTCGACCGTATGCAGCCAATGAAAGCTCTGAAACCCGTGCTCCCGATGAATCGGCGACTGATCGGTATAGCCGATGCTAGTGAGATGAAGCGGCAATCGCCGCCCCCACTCCGTCGTTACAAAATGCCTTCCATAGTACACCTTCCCAACCCCCTCTTGTTTCATTTTTCGATACCATATAGGAAGTATCTTATATTTAATTTGACTATAACATGGACTACAATGAAACCGTAAGTTGAATTATACGACATCCTACCTTGTAAGGGAGCGGATCAGCGCATGACGTTAAAGCTTGGTTTTATCGGAACCGGAGGCATTGCCAATCATCACATTCGCAATTTGGTGCAGATGGAGGGCGTCGAGCTGGCGGCATTCTACGACGTCGACATTCAGCGGGCGCAAAAAGCTGCAGACGAGCACGCCGGCGCGAAAGCGTATTCGAAATTGGACGATATGTTGGACGGCTCGCAGTTGGACGGCGTGTATGTATGCGTCCCTCCGATGGCTCACGGGGAAGCGGAAGAGCGTCTCGTCGAGCGCGGCATTCCTTTTTTGGTAGAGAAGCCTCTAGGCATCGACCGCGAGATTCCTCGCTCCATCGGCGACAAGGTGAAAAATAGCAAACTAATTACCTCCGTCGGTTACCATTGGCGGTATAATGAATCTGCAGCGCTTGCCAAAAAAATGCTGGCGGACAGCAAGCCCGGCATGGCGCTCGGTTACTGGATGGGCGGAATGCCGATGGTTCCATGGTGGAGAGTACAATCCGGGTCCGGTGGACAGTTCGTCGAGCAGACGACGCATATCGTTGATTTGCTCCGCTACGTGTGCGGCGAAGTTAGCGAAGTGTACGCCGCCTACGCGCTGCAAGTAATGGGGGAGAAAGTCGAAGGCACCGATGTTCCCGACGTGGGCACGGTGACGCTGAAGCTGGCTAACGGCATGGTCGCGACGATCTCGAACACCTGCCTGCTGCCGATCGGCCACCATGTCGGACTGGATATTTACACCGGCAACGGAGTGTTGGAGCTGAGAAGCGACGCGCTTAACGAGCTGACAGCCGAAGGAACAAACGTGCATCCGAACGTCGCTAATCCTTATTACGTCGAGGACGAGGCGTTCCTGCACGCCCTGCGTACCGGGGACACATCCCGCATTTTGTCCGATTACGAGGATTCGCTGAAAACGCACGAAATCACGATCGCCGCGAACGAATCGGCCCTGTCCGGACAAGCGGTGAAGATTTAATAGAGAGGAGCATAAGAGACATGAAATTTTCGTTATGTATCGGAGCATATCCAGGGAAAGACGCCGTCTATCATCTGGAAAAAGTAAAAGAGCATGGATTCCAAGGGTTGGAATACTATGCGTGGTGGGAGCTAGGCGATCTGAAGAAGCTCGCGGCGGAACAGGAACGCATTGGCGTCGGACTTAGCGCCACTTGCACGAAGTTCATCAGTTTGGTGGACGAGTCGCTGCGCGACGATTATCTGGAAGGCGTTCGCCAGACGATCGAGGCGTGCCGCATTCTCGGCGTCCGTTCGATCATCTCCCAGACGGGAAATGTGCTTGACGGCGTACCGCGGGATCAGCAGCGGCAGGCGATGGTGGAGACGCTGAAGCGCTGCGCGCCATTGCTTGAGGAAGCCGGCATGGTGCTGGAGGTCGAGCCGCTTAACGGACTCGTCGATCACGCCGGGCACTTCCTGCAGCGCTCCGACGAATCGGTCGACGTCATCGATCAAGTTGGCAGCCCGAACGTCAAGCTCGTGTTCGACGTCTACCACCAGCAGATTACGGAAGGCAACGTCATCCGTAACGCAACCGGCTACATCGACCGCATCAACCACTACCATATCGCCGATAACCCGGGACGCAAACAGCCGGGCACGGGCGAAATGAACTACGTCAACATTTTGCGCGCCATCAAAAATACCGGCTTCTCCGGCTTCGTCGGCTTGGAGTGCGGCTTTACGGTCGATACGGACGAGGCCATCCAACAGTTTAAGGAAGACATTTTATCTCAGGTGCTGTAAAGAAAAGGTGTCCCATAGAGGAATCCGCCCATGCGGGCTCCTTCTATGGGACACCTTTGCAAGGATGCCAGAACAAAGCTAAAGATCAGACTCCCGGCACCTCGCAGTCAGGCTAAAACAGAACGAACATTTAATAAGACAACTCTGAGAAAATCGGATTCGACAGACACATTGCCAACAACCTCCACGTTGCGTCTGCGTACGTCCAAGCTCTTGAATTGATCAGTAAGGACTACGCCCGAAAATGTCAACCCGCCCGGAATCGGAACTTCGAAGGCATAACCCTTCGCTTGTGTCGCGATCGGACACACTACAGCAAATCCTGTTAGCTGATTAAATGCCAATTCGGACAATACGATTGCAGGGCGTCGGCCGGCTTGTTCGCGGCCAGCTTGCGGATCGAAGTCCATCCAGACAAGGTCGCCGCGCGCTGGAATGGTCAAATGAGTTCGTCCCCTTCGATACCAAAGTCAATTTCTCTATGTCTCGGCGAATCCGGTTTGATTTGCGAAAGCAGCGACTGAAGATGTACACGGAGATCTTCATTCAATTCTTGCCGTTTCAATGGCCTGAGCAGAATCTGATTATCGGAAGTCAGAATCGCTTCAAGCTCAGCTCCCTCTGTCAAATTCAGATGCTTTATAAATTGATTCGGAATCCGGACAGCGCTGCTATTTCCCCATTTGCTCAACGTTACCGTTGCCATAGTAATCACACCTCTACCCAATTGATGACTCAATTATATCGCATCCCTTCAACAATGTATATCAATAGGATATACATTTATTGAATAAAAGATACATTTGTATAGAAAAAGCCGACGGACTTTCCGCCAGCTTTCATCTTCACAGTTTTCAGAATGATGTGGGAATTCAATGCGGATAAGCCATCTCGAATTCGATGCCGCAAGGGCCGCCGTCCGGATTTGGCTCGAGGTCGACTTCCGCCCCGTCGGCACGGAAGAGAGGCCGGTAATGCGTGCCGATGTGCGTCGCGGAAGCATTCGCATAGTGGCAAATAAATGCCCGACGGAACCGATCCTTCGTCTTGTTCCGATAGGAGCCGTGGATCAGATTGCCGTTAAAGAACAGCACGTCGCCTCGGTCCATCACTGCCGGAATCGCCTTCTGGTCTTTAGGCGGCTTCACGTAATGGGTCGTAAACGATTCGTTCGAGTCGGCCAGCTCCGGGCACGAAATCTCAAGCTCACTCGTTTTCGGAACGACCAGCAGTCCTCCGTTTTCTTCATCCGCCGCGTCGATCGCCGTCCAAGCGGCGATGCAGTTGCCCGGCTCCACCTTAAGATAGAAATTGTCTTGATGAAGCGCCTGACCGCGCGACCCCGGCGGCTTGTAATAGAACATGCTCTGCGCAGCAAGCGCCTCCTCGCCGTACAGATCGGCCAGCACCTCCATGACCGGCTTGTGCAGCATGTACTGTTTGGCCGTCTCATTGAAGCGGTGAGGGTGCATTACCCGCGGATATCTCTTTAGCGGATCTCCGTCTCCCCCATCCAGCACCGGCTCGAAATGTCCGGGCACGGGGTAGCGGCTAATTTCCTCAAACGTATCGTCAATCGTTCGCAAATCCTCTTCGGAAAATAACCCTTTTACGATTAAATAGCCTTCCCTCTCAAAAAAAGCTATCTGTTCCTCTGTCAAAGCCTGCAGCTTCTGGTTCATCTTCATCGCTCCTCTGTTCGTATGCAGGTTCTCCATTTCATCGGGCCTTCGCTTTATCTGTCAACCTGCATAGCAATATCCTTGTTCTTGACTTTAGCTTACCGAGTTTCGTATGTTGGATGAAGTAAGATTGCTGCTGAAAAGTGTTGGAATCCTGCTGTGATTCTGATGAAGGAGGAGACACATGATACGCTTTGACCGATTCTCGGAAAATGACGATGCTCCGGGCGGGACGATTATTACCGGTCATTTTCGCGAAAATGACCGGTACGCGATCCAACGCCCCGCAGGGAGGCCGGATTGTCTAATCGCGCTGACCATTAGCGGGGAAGGCTATTTCCGCACGCCGTCAGGGGAACGACGCTGTCAGGCGAACCAGATTGCCATTATGCGCCGCGGCGTTCCGCACGAGTACGGAACTGTGCCGGGACAGCATTGGGAATTCATCTGGGCGCACTTCAGTCAACTATCGGAAATCGGCTACCTCCCCGACGAAGACGTGCTTGTGGTCGAGCTGCCGGAAGGAGATTCGCGCCAGAGAGCCAGCCGTGCATTTCACAGTCTGCTTCGCGATTCCCGGGAGCGTTCCGCTTATTGGCACGCGTTATGCGAGAATGCGATTCAGGAAGTGCTGCTGCTCGTAGCTCAACGTCTGGAAAAGCGGATCGATCCGCGAGTAGAACGCGTGCTTCAGCTTCTGACGAAGAGCATGCAGGAAGAAATGCGCGTCGATCGTCTGGCTAGCGCCGTCAATCTGTCCGCATCTCGGCTATCCCATCTGTTCAAGCAGGAGATGGGCATTTCCATTCTTGATTACTTAAACGACATGAGGCTCCGACAAGCCGCCCTGCTCATGCGTCACATGGGCAGATCGGCTACCGAAGCCTCACTCGATGTAGGATTCAACAACTACAATCATTTCGCGGCGTTATTCCGCAGAAAGCATGGAACCAGTCCTCGCAGCTTCGCCAAACAGCCAAGCGAACACCGCATTCATGAAGAATAATCACAAATCGCTCTCCCGATGAATCCAGCTTAGCTCCAGCTTTCCAAGCTGCGATTTCCATTCCTCGGGTGGCGCTTCGTCCGATACGATCGTATGAAGCTCTCGCAGATCGGCGATTCGGGCCACTGTGCGTTTAGCGATTTTCGAATAATCCGCCACGACGATCGCCATCTCCGAGCCGGCGATCAGCTTGCGGGTAAATACCGCCTTCTCGTAATCGTAGCTCGTAATGCCGTGTTTTAACGATACGCCGTCGACGGAAATAAACGCTTTATTGACATAGAAATCTTCGATGATTTTCTCGGCAATCGGTCCGGTAGCCCGCAAATGCTGCGTATTCACGACTCCGCCGATCAGAATGATCTTAACGTCGAACGTTCCGCGTTTCTGATATTCCAGCAGGCGCATCAGCGCCGGAATCGAGTTGGTCAGAATCGTCAGATTCCGCTTATGCTCCAGGAAAGGAATCATCTGCAGTACAGTGCTGCCCTCATCCAGCACGATCACATCGTTATCCTCGACTAGCTTCGCCGCCAACGCGCCAACCTTGAGCTTCGCCTCGACGTTGGTAGACTCCCTCTCCAGCAGCGGCGGCTCCACCTTCGGACTAATCCTTAACGCGCCTCCGTATACCTTCTTGAGCCTGTTTTCTTTTTCCAGATCGTCAAGATCCCTTCGAATCGTCTCCGTGGAAACCTCGAATCTCTGGGCGAGCTCGCCCGCAATGACCTTTCCTTTTTCGTTGAGCAAGGTCATAATCTCCCGTTTTCTTTCCTCGCCGGCCAACGACACCCGTGTTTTCCTCCCTATTCCTGTTCGCTTCTATCCAGTATACACCTCTATTCGCCCCATCGCCCAGTTCAATTCCTCTATCCGTCCTATGGCCTCTCACCTGCAAGTAATCGTCGATTTATCCGTTCAACGGCATCGGGCAGCTGCGAAAATATCTCCACAACGTCATGCGCGCCTTGCTCGATATACTGCCGCTTAGCCTTCTCCAGCAGTGCTTCCAAGTCGGAAGCCGGCATTGATGCCGTTTCCTCCTCCGACAGCCCCAGCATGGAGCTGCCCTTCAGAATGCCGATCGCCCATACGCCGGCATTTCTCGCTTCCTGCATATCCGACGCCGTATCTCCGACCTTGACCACTTGTATCGGCAGTCCCATATCCAAACGAATCATATTGGTATAGATCATGTAAGGGTAAGGGCGTCCCTTGCCGCCTACCGAGTCCGGCGTAATCCAACAGTCCGGCTCATATCCGTCTTTGCGGGCCGTCTCGGCGACAATGCGCATCATCGTATCGGTATAGCCGGTCGTTGCACCGATTTTCATGCCGTCCGCCCGCAGTCTCTCGACAATTTCGACGACGGAGGCCATCGGATGCGAGAATCGTTCCAGGCTGCCCAGCAGCTTCGGCTCGAACAGCTCATGTATGCGATCCACATCCTCATCTGTAAAAGAACGTCCCATTCGCTCCTCGAACTGTCGACTGATTCGAGGCATTTCCAGCATCGTTTTAATATGATCCCACTTCAACAGCCCCATCGGAGCGCGCACTTCCTCCATCGTCGGCTCGAGCCCTAGCGACCGGAAAACCTCCATGAACGCCTGTACCGGCGCCATACAGCCGTAATCGACCGTCGTTCCGGCCCAATCCAAAACCATTCCCCGTAGTCTCATATTGCGATTCCTCCTTGTTGTGCGGAAGTGACATATGAGGACACGGCTTCGCACAAACGCTCAATGTCGCCCTTATGCACATCGCCGATTGTGCCGATCCGAAACACCTCGGCATCGCTCAATTTGCCTGGATAGATGACAAAACCGCGCTCTTTAAGAAAATAATAAAAACCGACAAACGCAAACGGAATATGCAGCGGATACTTAAATGTCGTGATTATTGGAGATTGCGTCTCCACCGGCAAGTAGGCCTCGAAGCCAGCCTCCTCCATAAGTCGTACCAATGTCCTCTGATTGTCGGCATATCGAGTGCAGCGCCGCTGAGCGCCTCCCTCCTGCTCAAGCTCGATCAGAGCTTGATGAAACGCCCGTACGACATGCGTCGGAGAGGTAAAACGCCATTTTCCCGAATCCCGCTCCATCGTCTCCCACTGATCGTACAAGTCCAGCGCCAAAGAACGGGCGTTGCCTTTGCATTCGGACAATACGCTTCTCTTGGCCACAACGAAGCTGAAGCCCGGCACCCCCTGGATACACTTGTTGGCGCTACTGATCAAGTAGTCGATACCCAGCTCGCCAACCGCAATGGGGATGCCGCCGAAGCTGCTCATCGCATCCACGATCACTTTTCTACCTTGATCCTTCACGACTCTTACGATCTCTTCGAGCGGATTCAGAATCCCCGTCGTCGTCTCGCAGTGAACGAAAGCGACATGTGTAATGTCGGCATCTCCCTCCAAAACGGCCTTTACCCGCTCCCCGTCGAGCACTCGATCCGGCGTCCCGTTTAATGTACAGTGCTGAATGCCAAGCACTCCGGCGATCTGTTCCATCCGCTGCCCGTAAGCGCCGTTCTCCAGCACAAGCAGCTTGCCTTCCTTCGGCACCGCCGTGCCAATCGCCGCCTCGACCCCGAACGTTCCGCTGCCTTGAACGAGAACAGCAGTATACGCATCCACGTCGGCTTGAGCCAGCGACAGCAGCCGTCCGCGAATATCCTGAACGATTCCCTTGTAATCGTCATCCCAAGTGCACCAGTCTCGCATCATCGCTTCCTTGACCGTCGAGGTCGTCGATAGCGGCCCCGGTGTCAGCAGCAAATAATTTCTGTCCATATAGCCCTCCTAATCGTTCACGGATTCAGAAAGCCGATGATTTATTATCGTCTTCTCGTCCATGAAAATTTTGTTTTGATGTGGTTTTATGTTGTTTATATTTGTTTTACACATCATACTGCCGACCTCACCGCCTTTCAACGAAATCCGCAACATTTAACGAAACGATGACATAATTGACGCTCCGATAACAAGCAAAAATGCCTTTGGCGTCCTCTGACTATCCTGTTTCGAGCCCTCGTTTACGGCACTTTGTGCGATAAATCGTATACAAATCCACCTTTTTCGGTCACCCCCGGCCGATTTGTATGACGTATCATACAAAATTCAAAAATCCGGCGCTGATCGAACCTGCCGTGTATGAAAAATCTTATAAAATGCCTCGTTCCCTTCAAATCAATGCATAGTTACTCATACGAATTCTTACAGCTGCCAAACAAAAACGCCTTTGGCGTCCTCTAGACGCAAAATCGAGTTTTTGTCGAAGACGATTCAGATAAGGATAGCAAGTTTTATATTTTCCGGAGCGTCAAAAAAGGCCGCCCCTCGGCCGCTTCGCGACCTTGGAACAGCCTAATTCATAGCCGGGCGAGTAGACGCCCCACGCGGCTACCGCTCGCTTAACCCCCACCCAATCGCATGGCGCATCGTCCGCTCAAGCCAAGCCGCATCCGTAAAATTCGGAATATCCGACAGCACCTCCCAAACGGCAGGACCTTCTTCACCCGGATGGGGCAGCAAACGAGCTTCGCTCCAAGCCGCCTCTCCCTCTCTTCGGTAGCGAAACCGGTACGCGTACGTTCCGGGAATGAGTCGGTCGGGAACGTTCATCATGATTTTGCGATATGAGCCGTCGTGCGCGAATCCGTCTCGCTTGCTTAATACGCCCGCCGCCAGGACGAATGCCTCTCCCCATGTCTCTTCCCGTTTCTCCAGCACCTCCACCGAGTAGGCCATGCCGGCCGAGCCGTAGACGGCCAGATAGATCGGAAACCCGGGAATGACTGCTTTGGGCACCTCCAGGAAAGCCGGTTGAACGGTCGGCTCGAACCGCTCGGAGAGCGCCCATTCATCGGCGGCTTCGCTAGCTCGACAATAATGCCATGTCCCTTCCGCGAGCAGCTCCTCTCCTTTGACGAGAGCGGCAAGACATTCCGCGGCCCGGGCGTAAGGGTCCGTGCAGTTGTTATGACCGAAACGGTAGCCTATCTCGTGCCGCACCGGAACGCCCCTCCGCCGAGCTCGTTCGGCCCATTCGAACGCCGGCCAGCTTGGCGTAAACGCGTCGTGCGTTCCGTGATTCAGACAGACCTTCGTACCGGAGTCTTTCAGTCCTTGGAGAAGACGATCGGAAGCCGGCCCCAGCTCCTGCACGATCAGATCGCGATCGGCCGTTCCAAACTGCAGCGTCAGAAACCGCTCGATCGCCGACTCGCCGTCCGGCCCCGTCCATCCTGGTCGCCATGCCTCCTTGTAGCCGATGTCGCCTCGGACCGCGTCCCACCGAACAGGAAAAGCCGGATTCAGCAGCTCGGACGGATCGTCTCCGAAAAAAAGCGGAGGATTGTAGCAAACCAGATACGGAATTGAATAACCCGAGCGCTGCGGATTGCCGGCGGCGACGAGCCCTGCAATCGCCCCGCGCGACCCTCCTACGGCGACGATGGCATGCGGATCAACCCTGAATCGGCGATTAGCCTCAGCGAACAGATCGTTCAGATTGCCGTAGATCGACCCTTGCAGCGTTCGGGTTCCGATCGATCCGCCGCCGTTCCAGACGATGCCAACGGAGCCCCTGCCCGTGCTCTTGAGCGAATCTCCTAACGCCTTCAATAACGGCGGACCGACGCTGCCGAAGACATTTTCGTTCTGGTCGTAAAACCCGCTGAACAAGGCGGTATATCCCTGCACGGAATCCGGCCGCCAATAAGGCGGCAAAATAAAGGTTGCCATGCTGCGATGCTGCCCTTCTCCGACAACGCAGCCGTGAACGAGCTGGAACGCCGGAACGTCGGCCAACTCATTCGCACCGGTATCGAAGCGGCGAACAACGGCAGGATACCTCGTTGCCGCAAGGCAGTCGTCCGACAGCTTGCGCACAACCTCCTCCGTCACCCGGTACAAGCTGTACGTTTCTCCGATGTAGCATTCGTAAGCAGGCGCTCGCATCCTTTCGCCTCCAGGCTCCCCCGCGAACAGCGCATACTTCTCCGTACGGTACAAGTACGGATTCCCAGAATCATCGTCCTGCAGCGGCAGCACCGCCTCAACCGCTCCCCCGTTCAAACGCACCTCGCCGATGCCGTCCGTTCCTCCCGGTCGCGGTCCTCCCCTTCCTTCATTTAAGGAGGCGTCCCAATTCGTCGCGACGGGAAAATCGTGAGCAGGCAGTGCCGTCGAACGATTCGAGCCGCTCATCGCTTCTCTACTCCATGCAGCTCGTAGACCTGGATGTCCCCGGCCTCCAACCGAACGGCCAGCCGGTCGGAGCGAGCCGGATCCAGACGCGCGGCTTCCTTGCCGTCCGCGAACCAAGGCTCGGCATACGCGCAGGCTAACGGCAGCGCGATCTCCGCTTCTTCCGAAGTTTCGCCCCAGTTGTGGACGAACAGCAGGCTACGTTCGCTTGCCCCATCCTTGCCAACGGACAAGTCGGCGCGAATGCAGCCTCCCGTCACGCCGACATAGGGCCGCAAGCCAAGCTCTTCGCGCAGCAGGCTTCCCAACGTCTCCGCCGTAGAAGCATGGCCCATCTTCCAATAAGCCGCTGCCAGCAGCGTGCCGATCCAGACCGCTTTGCCTTTCCCGTAAGCGGCAACGGCGAGGGCCGGCGAGCCATCCTTGGCGAAATCCGCCAGCACTCTCGTTCCCTCCGCCAGTTCAACCTCCGATTGATAGTAGGAGCCGTATCCGGCCGTGCCAAGCAGAGCTTCTTTCGGTCCCTCTTTTGATCCGCTCCTCTCCAAACGAGATTTCGCGTTTTCCCACCCCTCCGGGCGAATGGCGAGCGGAATAAGCTCCTGCGAGCGAAGGGTCAGATTATGATAGCTGTGGTCGAGATGCTCCGCGGAGTGAATCCATTTCTCGCGGACGCCGAACACTTCGCCGAAGCCGTACCCAGGCACCTCGTAGCTGTGGGTGCCGTTCTCGGCCTGAATCGCTCCGAACGAGCATTCCGAGATGAGCGTGCCCCCTGCTCCGACCCACTCCCGAATCGTGTTGCTCGCCGCGCTGCTCATATAGAGCGGATAAGGCATCCATAAGCAGCGATAGCGGGACAACATCTCCTTGGACAAGTCGCCTTCATGGATGAACTCTACTTTATAGTTCAAATCGTGCATCAGCTTGTGAGCGCCTTGAACGGAATCGTTGTAGGTGTCGAGATGGGCGTAGACGGAAAAGTTGACGATCTGGTTTTCCGGACTGATCAGGATCGCCATCCCGTCGGAAGGCCGCGAGGCGTCGCAGAGCAGCTCCCTGTTCCGCTGCATCATGCCGTTCAGTTTCGCCATATCGCGCAGCCAAGGCGTTTCGCTCCCGTCCAGATAGGTGCTGCCCCAGGCTGGAGCCTCGTGGCCGAGAACCTCCGGCCGGTATTGCCAGAACAGGTAGCCCGTAATGCCGCGCGCCAGCGGAATCAGCAGATGCCGCTTCAGCTCGCGGAAGTCCAGCGGCTTCGGCTTCAGCGCCGTATGCCCGGGCAGCGCGTGAATTTCCGAGTTGATCACCTTCTTGCCCTTGGCCGCCGATAGCAGCAGATCCGCCGACCAGGCCGAAGAGCCGAGGCTGTTGCCGAACAGATCGCACGGCTCGGCCAGCTTGAAGTCGTCCGAGCCTGCCGTAATCAGATTGAAAATCGGCGCGGGAACGGTATGAACCATGACCTGATGGACGAGATCATGGCGCTTCACGACATCAACACGGCGAATTAGATCGTCGGTCAGCGCATCGGACATGAACAGCCGCCAGTCGACAAGATCGTTGAACACCGCCTGTCCGCGCGGAGGCTCGACCTCCGACCAGTCGGCGTAATTGCGCTGCCATTTCTCGTTGAACGCCTCCAGCGTCCCGTATTTCTGCTCCAGCCAGCCGCCGAACGCGGTCAGCGAATGCTCGCAGTAGCATACCTGGTTGTCGAACGTCAGCGAGCGCTTGATTCCCGTCGTCAGCTCCGGCTCGTTCCACAGATCCCACACCCACAGCGCGGGATGATCCTTGAACGCCAGAACGGCCGCTTCGAGAAACCGATCCTTCTCCGCCTGCGCCTGTCCATGATGGTAGCACGGTCCCGGCGCTCCCCCGATCTGCCGGTAGCTGAGCGCCCGCGGCTCGACGACGGAGCCGTCCGCGGCGATCATTTTCGAATCCGGATATTTCTTATAAAACCACGCCGGCGCCACGTCGAAAATAACGTTCAGCACAACCTTGAGGCCGAAGCGCTCGGCCAGGTCCATCAGTTCGGCGATATCGCCAAACTCGTACCGGTTCTCCTCCGGTACGCTGGCGCGCCATTGCACCCAATATTTCACGCAGTTGAAGCCTTTGTCCGCAATATTTTTCAGGTCGCGCTCCCATTGGTCCCGAAAGGGCGTAGGAGATCGATAGTATTGAAACCCGAAAGGGAGGAACGATGCGTCGGTTTGAGTCATTGGTGGGCACCTCGCAGCTTGTTGTTGGTCTATGGCAAGCCGTTATTCCGGTCGCATCGCGGCGACCCGGGCTTGCTGTCAACCTTCATCATAGCATCGCAAAAAAAGCTTCAATAGGGCGCAATCCTGCGAAATACTCCAATAAGCTGCGCTCGACAAACCCGCATTCCTCTGACCCACGCAGATAAAAAGAACGCCAAGGATCGAAATCATCCTTGACGTTCTGAGGCCCGCTGCCTCTTACTTATTCCACAGGCGGTAGAGCACGGACGCCGCCTCCGCCCGCGTAGTCAGCCCTTTCGGCTTAAAGCTGCCGTCGGCGTAGCCCTGAATCAAGCCCGCAGCGTGCAGCGCTTGGACGGATTCCCGAGCGTAGCCTCCGATCGAAGCCTGATCCTTGAAAGAGACGTCTCCCTTCTTCAGCCCCGGAAGCGCCCGGAACAGAAACGTCGCCATCTCCTCTCGGGAGATCGGGTCGTTCGGGCCGAACATGCCGTTCCCTTTGCCTTTGACGATGCCGAGAGCGCTGGCGATCTCGATCGCCGCGCGATACTCGCTGTCTGCTCCGATGTCGGAGAAGACCGCAGCCTGCCCGTTACCTTTTTCCAGTTGGAGCAGACGAACAAGGCTCAGCACGAACTCTGCGCGGGTCACGCTCCGGTTCGGTTCGTATTTGCCGTCCGGCGTGCCGGAAACGATTCCCCGTACAGCAAGCGTTTCGATCATCTCCATCGCCCACTTCGCCTCAGCCAAGTCGGAGAAAGGAGAGACGACATGTTTCACGCCGAACCGACCGGACTGGGTCGTCTGGAAGGTTAACACGCCAGCAACTTTGTCATATTTCGCATTCGCGATAACGACCGGAACTCCGTCCTCTCCAATGACGTAAGCGACGATCCGATGCGGCTGCTCGCCCACCTTCAGCGCGTATTTTACGGACACTGTCATCGGCTCTGCGCCGGAGTCGACCGATTTGCCATCTACCGTTAATGAATACTCGTAGACCGGCCAGCCCTTCCAAGCTTCGCGCGTCCCCTCAGGCAGCGAAGCCGCATCCGTCTTCTTCAGACCGATGGACAGCGGCTTAGCATCGGAAGCGCCGCTTGCCGCCAGAGCCTTCTGCGGAATGGACACCGTAGCTCCAGCGATATGGACGACAAGCGAATCCGCTTTGCCTTTCATCGCTTCGATCACGCTTGCGGGGACGAGGACGACTGCTCCATCGGCCTGCGAACCAGTCCCGTCATTCTCCACATTAACGTTAAGCGCGCCGTCGGCCTTTGCCAGAGCTCGAAGAACGTCCTCGACCCGCAGCAGAATGTCCGCAGCACCTTTGGCAGGCTGTTTCACTGTAATGCTGCCGTCTCCCACGGTCGCGGAAGATCCGGACGGAACGCCTCCTCCTCCAACACCGCCGGAACCGCTGCCCGGATTGCTGCCAGAGTTGCCGTCTTCCTTGAGCGGTCCCATCAGAACGATGCTGCGAAACAGCGTGGGGTCTTTCGATCCGCCGATGCCGCCCCCCCATTCGATGTAGCCTTTTCTGCCCGTTCCGTCGTTGTCGTTAACCAACAGGGAGAAGCTGAGCGACTGCCCCTCCCTCGGCTGGATCGGCTTCAGCTCGGTCCACGGCAGGCTGAGCTGGTAAGAGGTCGTTTTCTTGTCTTCGTCTCGTTCGATTTGCAGCCTTCCGTTCTCCACGCTGCCGGTCTTCATGCCCTGCATCGCCATCCAACGATAGATTTCCGGCCCGTTAGGCGTCATGGCAAGCCCGTATTCGTACCAGGTGCCGCTGTCGCCCGGCATACCGGGTCCAATGCTGAATTGAATTCCGTCGTTGCGAAAAATTTCGATGCCCGAAGAGCCGTGAGAAAATACATCGTCCCGAATTTCGCCGGTGAGATACAGATTGTCGTTGTCCCAGCGCAGACTGAGCTTGCCGCTCAGGTCATCTTCGCCTGAATAGGTAAACGTGGGTTCGACGACAAGATTGCCCTTGGCCAAATCGATCATGACCGAATCGCGCTTGTCGGTTAGCTGCAGAACGCGGTTGAAGTCGATCTGTTTCGTCACGCTAATCGGCTTGTAACCTGCGATGTCGGCTGTGAGACTAAACGGATAGTGCACCCCTTCCGCCAATCCCGGAAGAGAAATTTCATATTCCCATGACTTGCCCGCGGCGACCGCGGGAGCCTTCTCCAGCTTGCCGCTTAACGCGCCGACGCTCCATTCGATATTCGCGATCGATAGATTCGCAGACTCCGAGTCGTTGGCGAACCGGAGGAGAAGCGAGGTGCGGCCGCTTTTGTCTGCGGCAATTTTCGGCGTAATGCTCAGCCCCTGATAGGTTGGCGTAAAATCGTCCACCGGAGCCGTCGGCAAGCCGGATGGATCGAGCCCCGCTCCGCCGAACGCCCCAATATTCGGCGCGGACGTCGGAGAAATCGCATTGCCCCAGTAATCCCGGCCGCCGTTGTCCGGAATGACGGCTCCCGCCCCAAGCGCCGGAGAACCGTCTCGCAGCTTGTAACCGTCGACGGAACTCCAGCCCTGCGCTCCTCCCCCTTGATACACGAGCAGCGGATTGTCCGTCACCTTGTTCGCGTCGGCCGGCTCGCTTGCGGGATGGTTGCCGTAAAACAGGTTGCTGTCGAATACGCCGCCCGCGCCCGGCAAGTTGTAGCCTCCGCTGCCCAGGTTGTAGATCAGGTTGTTCTTGAAGGAATAAGGAGCGTTCACGTCTCCCGCGTCGTCCCACTCGTGATCGATGATTTTGGCGTTGGAGTTCGTTCCGATATAGACCGTGTTATTGTAGATTTGCGTACCTGCCGATACGCCGCCGGCAAACGTAAACGTATGCTTCGCGTCGTTCTGGCTGATATTGTACCGGACGATGTTATTTGTCGAGCCCATCTCCGTACCGGGCGTGTTCGTCGCGTCGACGAACAGGATAAAGCCGCCCTGGTTGTCGTGGCTGTAATTATACTGAACGATGCTGTCCGTCGTATCGATGTCCAGGTTGAAGCCTTGGCCGTCGCCTTCGGGCTTGTAGGTATTAAACGCTTCGTTGAACTGCACGACGTTGTTCTTGCCCCTCGTCGGCCAGATCGCCGCAGTGCCGTTAAACTGCCCGGCTTCGGAATAAACGCCGGCTCCTTCCACGACGTTGTGCTCGATCAGCCCGCCGTCGACGCCGAACGTCAGAATGCCGTCGCTATCGGATTCCTTGACGTAATTTTGGCGTATCACGACATTTTCGGAAGAGAACCCCGATCCGTTCCAGATTTGGTCCCAGACGACAATGCCGGTACGTCCGACCCGCTCCACCATGTTCCCTTCGATCAGCACGCCGTCGAACCGATCCGTCCCCGCGCCGCCTCCGGCATATACGGTAATGCCGCCGAACGCATGGGGATCGCCGCCCGCATAACGGAAGCTGCCCGAAACGTCGTGGACATAGTTGTTCGCGATGCGTATCCCCTCGATCGTGCCCGCTCCCGCGTTTTCGACGAAGATCCCTTCCCGGAAAATATCGCCTCTCTCCGGCGCCGAGTTGGTGACCTCCAAATTTTCGATGACCCAGTGCGATTGATTGATCAGATACACCGTTCCTCCCGCTATGCCGCCGCCGTTAACGATCGGCTTGGGGCCGCTGCCGTACGAGGACAATGTGATCGGGCTGTCGGACGTTCCGCTTCCTTTCGGCTGCAGCCGACCGGACCAGATCCCGCCTGCCTTAAGTAGTATCCGATCGCCCGGCGCAAAAGTCTGCTCATTCACCTTGGCGAGCGTTTTCCAAGCGGATTCCGGGGTTTTGCCGTCGTTGCCGTCATTTCCGCCCGCAGAATCGACGTAAAAGTCGCCCTGTCCGGCGGAAGCGGCCCGGTTGGAGACGGTCACGGAGCCGAGCTGTGTATGCCATGTCACGTCGTCCCCGCTCACTTCAAGCTTCAAGTAGTTCGTATCCGCAGGGATCGCTGCGGCCGGGGTGTATGAGGCTCCCGACCAAGCGGCGTCTCCCGTCGAGACCGGCGTATCGTGCGAGGCTGCAAGCTCGTACCAGACGCTTCCGTCCGACGAGCCGTAAAACTTGATGTCGGACGTGGCGTCGGCAAAACGGTGAATGGTTGCGGAAAAAGCTTTGATGCCGTGCAGATGGTAGACGATCGACTCCTGCGTGTCTGCCGTAGGCACCAGTCTTGTGCCGTCGCCGCCGAAGTTGGCCGGTCCGCTGCCGTCAAACACCCAATTCGCGGTATAAGAATCGACCTTCGACCAGTCGGCAAGCTCGTCTGCGATCATCAGCGGCACCGAAGTGATGTTGCTCAGAGCCACCGAGCCGAGCTGTGTATGCCAGTTTATGACGTTTCCGTCGATCTCCAGCTTGAAGAAGTTCGTGCCTGCCGCGATTTCCGAGGTGGGCGAGTAAGTAACGCCCTTCCATGCCGCGTCCCCGGATGAAGTCGGCGTATCGTGAACCGCGGCGATCTCCGTCCAGGAAACTCCGTCCGGCGAGCCATAGAAGCGAAGCGTCGCTTGAGAATCCGCAAAATAATAAAATCGTACGGAGAAATCCTGCAAATCGCTAAACGAATAGACGATATACGCCGCACTCAGATTGGTCGGCACCGCCCTCGTAGCGTCTCCGTCGAAGGCCGAGGCTCCGCTGCCGTCGATCGTCCAGTTGGTGCTATAATCCGTCACTTTCGACACGTCGCCCAACTCGTCGTGGAGCGTAACCGCCGGGTGCGCCGAAACGCGAGCGGCCGGGAGACCCGCCGCAATCAACATAACAGCCGCCAGTGCCGCCGTTAACCATTTTTTCAACACTTCGATTCCCCATTTCCTGATGATTGTTTCTCCTCTTGTTGAAACGCTTACTTATTGCGCCTAATTAACGCTTCCATTCGATGTGCGCGGCTTCAAGCCTGCGCTCGACCATAGCCTCGTACTCCCCGCGCGCCTCATTCTCTGTCCCCCGCAGCTCCCCTGAGTCCAGCAGCGCCCGAATCGCAGCGTTCCTGATCCCGCTCATGTAGTAGCCGTAAAAAACGTTCGGCTCGAACCGGATCGGACCGTAGACAACCTGCTTGGATGCGGAGGCCTCGGCCCTTCTCTCGTTTTCCGTCTCCAGCGCCCGCCTGAAAGCATCGTATCCGATGTCGTTCAGCACGCCGGCCTCGCGGGCGATCATCTGCTCCACCTTAGCTCTGACCGCCTGCTCTCCCGCGACAGCCCGCAGCCGCTCTCCCGGCGTTCCGTCGCCATAACGCCTCGTCCAGAAATCTCCGTCCGTCTCCGCGCCGAATTGTCTTCTGTATTCTTCGGCGACCAGCGCCCGGTTTCGCTCCATATGCAGCCTCAGCTCCGCTTCCGCAATCTCCTCGCCGTCGACGGTCAACGCCGCACCGGACGTTCCGGTCGGGCTTTGCGCCCAAGCGATCGACATCGCGAGCAGCCCCGCCGCCACGGCCGCCAGGACGATCGCTGCCCAGCGGCGGCCGCGCGCGATTTTTCCCGTCTGCTTCGAAATCCCCCACACCCTCTTTCCGCCAAGCTTCGCGATCCAAAACCTCATTCCGATAAAGCGCTTCCGCAACGCTTGGCTTCATCCTAACACGCCCTCCCCGGCATCCGAAGGGAGCAATCCTGCGAAATGGTTTGCTTTTCTGCCGACCCGTCTCCGTCCGAGAGGATTTGCGGCCGTTTCCAGCGAAATGTTCGGCATGCGCATGATACAATGAAATCACGCAGTCAGCATGATAAACGAGGTGACCCCGATGTTGAAAACGCTTGTCGTTGACGACGAATATCTAGTACGGGCGGGCATCTGCCAGACGATCGACTGGTCGGAGCGCGGCGTGGAAATCGTCGGGCAGGCAGATAACGGCGAAGACGGCTTGGAGCTGGCGCTGCTTCATCGGCCGGATGTGATCATCACCGATGTCCGCATGCCCTATATGAACGGACTGGAGCTGATCGCCAAGCTCAAGGAACATAAGCTCGACTCGGGCATTATCGTTCTGAGCGGGTACGACGAATTCCAATACGCCCAGACGGCGATGCAGTACGGCGCTTCCACCTACTTGCTGAAGCCCGTCGATATCGAACAATTGGCCGAGGCCGTCCTGAAGGTCGGCCGGGAGGCGAAGGATCGCCAATCGGCCTCCGAGAGGCTTGGCCTACTAAGCCGGGAGCTCGGCACGATCGCCGGCCGGTTCTGGCATGATCTTCTGCTCGGAGAGCTCCCCAACGAAAATGCGCTGCGCGAGAAACTCGCGCTGCTGGAGCTCGATCCCGCCGACATCTTCCCGCTCGTTGCGGTTGTAATTTCCGCAGCCAAGCCGGAGGAGTCCGCTTCCCTCGAATCGGCGACCGCTTTGCAACAGCAAATTATACACCACGCGGAAGCGCATACATTAAAAACACTGGCCTGTCTGCGAACGAGTCCGCGCCAGTGGACGGCCATTGTCTCCCTCGGGGAAGACGCGGATTCCGCCGTATCACGCATACGATCCCTTGGAGAGGATCTGGCGCATGCCGTCGATGAAATCTCCATAGGCATCGGCACCCAGGCGACTCGGTGGGAGGAGCTTCACGTCTCATACGACGCGGCTGCCTCCGCCGCCGACCGAGCGTCCTCCGGCCATGCCCGCGTCCTGATGGCGGGCGAGCGAGCGGAAGACGGCTACCGGCGCGAGATACGCGCCGCGCTTGCCTATATTCGCACCCATTATGCGGATAACGTCACGGTGGAGAAGGTAGCCGCCGAAGTGTACGTCAGTCCGACGCATCTGATGCATCTGTTTCGCAAGGAGCTGGATAAGACGTTCTCCGAATGTCTGACCGAATACCGGATCGAGATGGCCAAGCGCATGCTCCGCGACCCGAAATACCGCGTCTACGAGGTCGGCTATCTGGTCGGCTTCGGCGATTCGAAGTATTTCAGCCAGGTGTTCAAGAAGATGACCGGAATGCCTCCAAGCGAGTTCGCTAAAAGCCAATGAACGCGAGCAGAACTGCCAACAAGCTGCAATCGTCGCTCCGCAGGTTGAATATTAAAAACCGGATCGTGCTCGTGCTGCTCGCCGGCTTTGCCGTCCATCTCTGTCTTGTGCTGCTGGTGTTCAACCTGTTCTCGAATTATTATTTGAAGAAAAACATGAACAGCCACATCGCGCAAACCCAGCGGGAGGTCGGCATCGGCATCGAGCTGATGGTGTACGATATCCAGATGCTGTCTCTGCGCTTCCTCGTCAATTCCGACATCTATAAGACGATCGGAGACGAGGTTTTGTCGGAACCGGAGAAGAGCGGCCGAATTCGCGGCATTATCGAGCGGATGATCGCCGGCAACGAGATGGTCGGCGATGTCATGATCCTGACCCGCGACGGCAAGACGTACCGCTTCCAGCCGGACGACATGCCGATCGAGGAGCCCGACCGGCTGCTGCTGAACCGCATCGAGCAATCCGGCAAGCCGGTCGTTGGCCCGATCAAGCGGGACGAGCTCGGCAACGCTTATATTCCGTTCGGGCAGAAATTCCGCAATTTCAACACCGGCCAGAATATCGGCACCTTGGTCGTCTATATCAAGGAGTCGGTACTGCTCAACCTGCATCGCGCCAGCTTCGAGGGACTCGGCTACTCCTTCCTCGTGTCCGACAAAGACGTCGTCATCTCCCATCCCGATCCGAACCGGATCGGAAGCGTCCTGTCGCCTACCGACGTGTTGTATCCCGACCGCGAGGCCGGTTACCGGAACGTGGAGTTGGACGGAAAAACCTTTTTCATGATCACCTATCCGCTGAACCGGAAGCTGGACGCTTTCGACGTCAATTGGCGGTTCGTCAGCGTGCTGTCCAGCCGCGAGCTGTTCGTCGCCATCGACGAGGGCAACCGGTACGCACTGCTATTCGCGGGACTGACGTTCGTCTTCCTTCTCGTCCTATCCGTTTTCTTGGCGAAAAAAATTACGCATCCGGTTACCCGACTGAAGACTAAGCTGAACCTGTTCGGCAAGACGGGGCTGAAGGGACTGACCGGACCTCTGCTGAAGGGCGACGAGATCAGCGAGCTGGAGAGCAGCTACGCCAAAATGGTCAACCGGATCAACCAGCTGCTGCAAGAGAACGACGAGGAGAAGGAGAAGCAGCGAAAAATGGAGCTGACCGCGCTGCAATCTCAGATCAATCCCCACTTTCTCTACAACACGCTGGACGCCATCGTCTGGATTGCCCGTCTGAAGAAGCAGCCCGAGATCGAGAAGCTGATCTCGTCGCTGGCGACCTTTTTCCGGATCAGCCTGCACAAAGGGGATAAGTTTATTCCGGTGGAGGAGGAGATCAAGCTCGTCCAAAGCTTCGTGACCGTCGAACAGACGAGGTTTCCCGACAAGTTCGAGGTCGAGTACGACATTCCGGAGGAGCTAATGAAGGTTCGCCTGCTTAAGCTGATTCTGCAGCCGCTGGTCGAAAATGCGATCAAGCACGGGATCAGCGAGAAGCGCGGCAAAGGCCGCGTCGTTGTGAAAGGGGAAATCCGCGATCCGGACATCGTCTTCACCGTCGTCGACGACGGCGTCGGCTTCTCCGACAGCGGGGACGGCGCGCCGCATTCGGGCAAAACGCTGTTCCAGAGCGGCTACGGCTTGCGTAATGTCGACGAGAGAATCAAGCTGGAGTACGGGCGGGAGTACGGCCTCACCATTCAAAGCGAACCCGGCGTAGGAACGACCGCCGATATCCGCATCAAAAAGGAGCCTTGACTTTCCCAGGAAGCGTTAAAGCTTAGACTTCCGAGGTGGGCCGTCAAGGCTCCTGCATCGTTCGGCGCATTTTGCGGTATAGCTGCTTCAGAGGCTCCGAAATGCTCCGCGATAGCTGCAAAATCAGGAAAACGAACAGTGCCGCGATAGCACCGTTCACGATTAGCAGCGCGTATTTGAGCCAGTTCAACTGGTCGGCCAGCCTGTCGGTATCGATCAGGATGACGACGCGGTCCTCCGACTTGTACATCCGATACAGAAGCACGATACCGTTCTCCGTCTCCCGCATCAGAATGCCGTTCTCCGGCATCTGCTCGTTCGCCAGACCGCGGATTTCCTCGATTCTTTCGTCGCCGAGTCCTTCCGACTCCAGCAGTTCGCCGGTTTCGTCAGTCAGAAACAGCGTTCGGGAATTGCCCGATATCGCCTGATCGTCGGAGCGATAGAAACCGTGCAGCCTGGATAGTGGCGACTCCAGAAACAGCACGCCCTGCATTCGGCCGCTTGCGTCCGTAATTTTCTCGATATAGAACAGCATCGTGCGGGGATCGACGGGGAAGCTAACCAGCTTGTAAGGAGACTGGATGAGCCACTTCGACGTTTCGTCAGAGGCGAGAAAACGGGCAAACTCGGGCTCTTCCCTGATTGCGGAATAGGATTTGATTCCGGAAATGTTGCTGGTGGAATAAACGGCTCCCTCGATTCCGTAGATGACGATTCCGGCAATATCCATATTCGATGACCGGAGTCCGTCCAGGGCGGGAGCGAGCGTATCGTCGTATCGTTCGGAAGCTAGTGCCTCCTGCAGTCCGGGATGGTTCAAGGCCAATCTCGTCGTTTCTTCCAGCCACTGCAAATAGAGCTGCGCGTTTTTATTCTGCTGCTCGGTATATTGGACGGAGAGCTGGCGCTGCATGTCCATCGTTCGGTCCTTGATCGTGCCGAATACGATAAAGCTGGCCAAGCCGATGTAGACAAGAACGACGAGGATCAGAATCAGCTTGATGCGTTTGTCCAAGGCTTTGAACATGCGCGTCCTCCTTCCGTCCGGGTTCCTCTTTCCATTGTACGACATAACGGGGCTGTCTTATAGGCAGATTTGCTTGCGATGGTTGATATATAAAGTAAGGTGTATATACCTCTCGGAGACTGCCTCATACGCTCCTGAAATGACCTTATAACGGGTTTACCCATCAAATTTCAGGAGCGTATAGCATCGGAGGGAGGTATATACACCTTGCACCTTTATTATCGATTATCTTTTAGAGCAACTCGAAGAGCCTATGAGACAGCCCCGTTAACCAAGCTTATTGCGCCTTATCGAGATAATCCTTCTGGAACTCGGCAACCGCCTTGTCCAGCAGAGCTTTCGGGTCCGCGTTCTTGTTCGTCAGCACCGATTGGATAACGACGTCAAGCGTCTTGTACAGCTCCTGAGCGTTGACCGGCTCTTCCGGACGCAAGCCGTTGCCGCCGTTGGTCATATAGTCTTCAAACATCGCCATGTTGACGTTCGTATACTTCTTGATGATTTCCTGTTCCGCGTTGATGCGGTCTTCGTTGATCCAGACGCGCAGACCGTGAGGTCCGACGATCATGCCCTGCTCGTTGGCCGTCTTGGATTGCGTCTCCAGACCGGCGAGCGATTCCGGCGTCGCCTGCGGGGAGAAGCCTTTTACTTGCAGCCATTTGAACGTCGCCTCCAGCTGCTCCGGAGTCGACTGCGGAGCAAACATGTACAGGCCGCCGCCGAGCAGCGTCACATTGCCCTGCGGTCCAGCCGGCAGCGCCGACATCGCCAGATTGTCCTTGGACATTTTGAACCCTTGAATAATGGCGTTGCCCCAGTCCGGAACGCCGAAGCTCATGCCGACCTGGTCCGTTCCGAACATCTGGAACATGTCCGTGCCGATGTCTACCAGATTGTTGGCCGGAAGCACGTCGTATTTCCATTTCAAGTCCTTGACGTACTGCAGAGCCGCGACCGCCTCCGGAGAGTTGAACACCGCCTGCCATTTGCCGTCAACCTGCTTTTCGAATTCCGCGCCGTAAGCCCAGGCAACGTTCATGAACATCCAGCCGCCTTGATTGTTTTTGGTCGGGAAGAAGAAGCCGGCCTTGCCCGTTTTGTCCTTGATCGTCTTGGCCGTCTGGGCAAGCTCCTCATACGTTTTCGGGAAGATCGGCACGCCGTTCGCATCCACCAGTCCCGCTTCCTTGAACAGGTTGACGTTGTAAAGCAGGCCGACGACGTAGCCGTCCTTCGGAATGCCGTAATATTTGCCGTCCTTCTGAACCAGCTTGAGCAGCTCAGGATTCAAGGAGCTTGCCCATTCATGCTTATTGAGCAGTTCGGTAATATCGGCGGAATAATTCGCCTTGATGATTTTGTCGGCCTCGGTGAAGAACGTCTCGTATACGTTCGGCAGCTCGCCGCTCGCCGCCTTCGGTAGGAAAGAGCTGACCTCGTAGCCCCACTCGTCCTTTTCCAACGTAATATACGGATATTTCTGCTGCATTTGAGAGACATATTCGTCGTAGATTTTGACCTGCGCCTCTTCATTGGGCTTCGGCCAGTTGCTGATCTTGATCGTCACCGGCTTATCTGTCTCTTCCGGCGAGGAAGAACCGCTTGCCGCCGGAGTCGAGCTGGCCGATGCGGAAGGCGAGCCGCTTACGCTCCCCTTTCCGCCGTTGTCGCCCTTGCTGCAGCCCGCAGCTACCAAGGCGAAGACGCACAGTAGGATGAATACCGATTGCCAACCTTTTCTTTTGCTGAAATTCATGCTTTTCCCCCAACCTTCTTTTCGTAGTCGTTTGCTGAATGCTCTTGTAAAGCGCTTTCCCGGTGCCGGCACCTTTATCCTATCACGCGGCCCAGAGCCGCAAGTAGGCGACAAAACTGCGAAACGGTTTGTTAATCTGTCCGGATTCGCTATCCCTTGATGCCCCCGCCGATCGCATAGCCCTGCATAATATAGCGTTGGAAAATGAGAAACAGCAGCACTGGCGGCACGATCGCAAACGTCAATGCCACGAACTGGATATCCATAGGAAGCGTCGACTTCAGATTGTAGATCGCCACCATGACCGTCCAATTGGACTGGTCCTTCAATACCATATAAGGCCAGAAGAAATCCATCCACACCCCGTTGATCGTCAATATCGTAATCGTAATGAGCACCGGTACGCTTAATGGGAGCACGATGCGAAAGAAGATACCGAGCTTCGTCGCTCCGTCGATGCGCGCCGCCTCGATCAGCGAAACGGGAATCGTATCGAAAAAGTTTTTGAAGATGAGAATCGTCACCGGATTAACCGCGGCCATGAACCACATCGGCCAGTATGTGTTTGTCAGGTTTAGATGCAGCAGCGGAAAATCGACGATATTGCTGAACAGCGGAACCATGCCGACCGTATTGGGCAGCAGCACCGTCCACAGAATGAGCAGGAAAATAAACGCGCTGCCTCGCGGTTTCAACTTCGAGAAGAAGTAGCCCGCCAAGCCGTTGAACAGCAGGCAGAATACGACCGCTCCGAGGGTCAGGTAACCCGTATTGACATAATACTTCATAAATCTGAACTCATTCCACGTCTGCCACACCTTTTCGACATGGAACGATCGCGGAATAATCGTCGGCGGAACGGCGTAAAACTCCTTGATGTCCTTAAAGCTGGACAGAATGACCCATAAGGCCGGAAGGATGCACACAGCCGAGACGATGAGCATGCCCGCGAAGATCAGCCAGTAGACGAGCTTAACCCCGGGCAGCTTGTACTCCAAATCCCCGATGATGCCGGAGCCTTTACCTGTTTTCATACACGCATCACTACTCCCTTTCCCATTTCTTCTCCAGCTTGAAATACACGATCGTCAGCAGCATCAGAATGACGAAGGTGACGACGCCGAGCGCGAGCGAGTGGCCCGCTTCGAAATAGCGGAAAGCGTAGAAATAGCTTTGCAGCATGAGCGACATCGACGCATTGCTAGGACCGCCCTCCGTCATGACGAGCGGCTCGTTGAACACCTGGAACACGCCGCTTACCTGCAGAATCAGCATCAGACTGATCATCGGGGCGATCTGCGGCAACGTGATGCTGCGGAATTTCCTCCAGATGCCCGCGCCGTCGATGGAAGCGGCCTCGTACAGCTCGCTGTTGATGCCTTGCAGACTGGCGAGGTACAGCAATGTCGTCGCCCCGAAGTTCCGCCATGTGATCGTCAGAATGATCAGGAAGATCGTCATGTCCGGATTTTGCAGCCATTCCTGCGACGGCAGCCCGAACCAGCCGAGCAGCATGTTAAGCACGCCGCCCTCTCCCGGGTTGAATAGGAACATCCACATCAGCGCGGCGGCGATGCCCGGCACCATGTTGGGAAAATAAACCGAGAAGCGGAAAGCCGACCCCCAGTGCCTCATCTCGTTGATCGCGATAGCGACGACGATTGGAACGAAAAATCCGATGACCAGCGACCATAACACGTAGACGAACGTATTGATCAGCGTTTGTTGGAACACCGAATTTTGCATGACGTCGATATAGTTTTGCACGCCGTTCCATTCGACTCCCTTAAAGCCCTCCGTGCGGAAAAAAGAAAGCACGATCCCCTGGAACAGCGGCTGCCAGGAGAAGAAAAAGAAAAACAACAGCGTCGGAACGATCAGCAGCCACGACGACCATTCTCTCAGCCAGTATAGAATGAATTGCCTTCGCTTCCTTCCGTGCCCGGAATACGTTTTAATGCCCGTGTTTGCGCTCATGTTCGCTTCCTTCCCTTGCTTCCGGATATAGTAGCTCCATGATAACGCTTCCCGTTTCGGCATAGAATGAGTTAAAACTGCGAAATCGTTTGATATCCTGTCAACCTCCGGAAATGCGACAAGACCGCCCGAGAGTCTCTCGGCGCGGTCTTGTCGACGTTACAGTCCGGTGCCTGCGTAGAACAGAAGATAGTCTTCCACGTGGCCTCCCCAATATTCCAGCGTGTGCCCGCCGGAATTCAAATGGTATTCGTAGTCGTAGCCTTGCTGCTGCAGCAAGTCGGCCAGCTGTCCCGTTCCCCGGTAGAAATGATAGCCGTCCGAGCTGCCGCAATCGAGGTAAATTTCCAGCCCCGTCAAGTCCTTGCTCTGGGCGAGCGCCAGCGGATCGCGCTGCAGCCGGGTCGCCTCGTTCGGATACAGCCAGGCGTATTGTGCCGGCGTCAGCGATCCGTCGTTAATGACGACCGCGGGACTGTGTCCGCCGACCTTGGCGAACATCTCCGGATGCGTGAACGCGGAATGGAGGGCGATGAAGCCGCCCATCGACAGTCCCCCGGCAAATCGGCCGCTCCTTGTCGTCACGGTCGGATAATTCGAATCGATATACGGAATGAGATCCTGGAAAAGGTAATCCTCGTAGCGCCCGTTGTACAGGGAATTGGTCGGATCGCTTGGGTCCACCAGCGAGTAGGTCGGCGACGAGTTGATGCCGAAGCTGTTGTCCATCTGCGGAGAGACGATGATCAGCGGGAAGATTCGCCCCTGATCCAGCAGCGCGTCGGCCTTCTCCTTCACCTGCAGACCGTTCAGCCACCCGTTCTCGTTCCCTTGATAGCCGTGGAACAGATAGAGTACGGGATAGTCGACGCCAGGATCGTAGCCTTTAGGCAGATAGACGTTAAATTTCATGGTCTTGCCCAGCGCGACGCTGTACAGATCGGATTGTACGATTCGCGAGGGCGCGACAGTCGTTTCGCCGTCCGTCCGAATCGCGATCGAGCCGAGCTGCGTGCCCCAATGCTCCGTCGTGTCGGTAAATTCCACCTTCAGGTAGCCGGTGCCGGATGGTACAGCCGCGATCGGGCTGTAATCGGTATACTTCCACCCGTACATAGTCGCGACGGGCGTCGTATTTGCGCTGGCTATTTGCGTCCAGGCGATTCCGTCCGGGGAGGCGTAAAACTTCACTTTGGCCGCATCCGCCGCTCCATATAGATAGATTCTCGCCTTAAAATCCGTCATGCCGGGAAAGGCATACGCAACGTAACCCGAAGCGGTTGAGCTTCTCGTAAATCGGGACGCATCTCCGTTAAAATAGGTCGGGCTGCTCGTATCGATCAGCATGTTGGCCGAACGGGAATACGTTAAGCTCCAGTTGTCGGCGTTGTCTGTCAGACTCAAAGGAACCGTCGAGATAACCGTTCGGCCAAGCTGAAGCTCCCAGTGGTCGCTGCCTCCGCTAATTTCGATTTTCAGATAGCGGGTTCCCGCCGGAAGATCGTTCAGAGGCGTATACGTCGCTTTGAACCAGCCGCTGCTAACGGCCGTCGCGCCGTTATTAGCGGAAGGCGCTTCCGTCCAGACGGAAGCGTCCGGGGAGCTGTAGAACTTGAGAGCGGCGGTCGCCCCGGTAAAATAATGGACTCTGACGGAATACGTCCTCATGCCGTCCAGCCGGTACACTACATTTTGCGTCGCCGTCGACGTTCTCGTTAGCCGGTTCGCGTCGCCATCGAAATAGGCCGGGTTCGAGCCGTCGATCGTCCAGCCGGATGTCGAGGCGTGCAGCTTGGACGTATCCGCGAGCTCGTCAACGATCGACGTCGGGTCGGCGGACGCCGTCGGCCCTTGAGACACGGCGAGGATGATGAGGACTGCGAGGAACGCTGCCATTAGCTTGCCAAACATAGATGAATTCCTCCTTGTAATGAATAGAATAAAGCGCTTGCAAGGCTGCAATCCTAGCTTAGCGGTCTATTCATGGAGGAGAACAGGCAGTAAAGCTGCGAATTCGTTTGCGATTCTGTCAGTCTTCGCCGCCGAAGCTTAGCAGCCGATTGTTGATTCTCTTATAGCGCCGCCAATCCTCATGCAGCCGAGTGCTGTTTGTCACGATCGCTCCAGCGACGGCGTATTCGGGATCAATCCACAGCATGCAGCCGCTAAAGCCGGTATGGCCGACGACGGAGGAGGTATGCAGGTCGCCGAAGCAGCCGTAGCGATCCTCGGCACCCTTCACCCAAAAGGCCGGCGTCTTATTAAACCTACCGGCGCTCGCTTCGGCCAGCAGCCAGCGAACGGTGCGCTCGTGCAGCACGGCTCGGCCATCGACTGCTCCTCCGTTCAACAGCAGCCGTCCCAGCTTCAACAAGTCTTCGGCGCACGTGTACAAACCGCTGTCTCCCGTCGTCGCCCAATCGGCCAGCTCCAACATCGCTCTGCCGTCCGTCGCGATCGGGAAGACGACGCTGCCTTCGCGGGCGGCAACGACGTCGAAGGTGCTGCGCGTCATGTCCAGTGGGTCAAGCAGCATCTCGCGGGCGAAGCTGTTCAGATCCGTACCGGCGATGCGTTCGATCAGATCGGTAAGGATTGCGTAGCCTTCGGTAAAATACAGGGCGGATTGCCCCGGCTCGCTCTTCCTGTCCGCGATGCGATAGATTGCATCGAAATACGCCCGTCGTCCCGCTTCGCCGTCCTGCACAAGCGGGCGCTCCGGCTTGGCCGAATCGTTGTCGTAACCGGCCGAATGGGAGAGCAGATGAAAGATGTCGGTATCCTCGAACGGATACTCCGGGATGATCGACCGTACCTTGTCGGTCAGCGTCAGCTCGCCCGCTTCCACAAGCTTGGCCAGCAGCATGGCGGTCACCGGCTTCGTAACGGAGCCGACATTAAAGATCGTATCGGCTCCGATCCTGACCCGCTCGTTGTTTAAGGTGGCCGCCGTCTCGCCCTCGTAGACCGCCAGGCGGGTCGCTTGCGCGTCGGTGACGGCAACGGCGAAGCCTTCGGCCCAGCCCTCCTCCATTCTGCGTCGCAAAAACAGTCCCAACTCCGCTTGCTTGTTTGTCATTGTCCATCGTTCCTTTCGTAATCGGTCGTAGGTTCCTCCAAAAATGAACGAAAGCGAATTTGCGGCAAAGTGTCGGAAGCTTGGGCAGCGGCGACTTCCTCGGCCAGAAATCCCCCGCCCGTCTTAGGTACGCAGCGCACGGAGACGCCCCTTGTCTCGCCGGGAAGCAGCGTGAAATATTGATCGTCTGTATCCATCCAGTAAAGGTCCGTCAGCTCCTCCGCATGGACGTGCAGAGCCGCTGCCGTTCCTTCGTTGGCGATGACAAACTCCGCCGTCGCCAAGCCCTCTGCATAGCGCCATTCCCCATGCCGACGCACAGCCGTCTTGGCATTGCGGGCGAATGTGAGCGCCCCGGCGTACAGCGGCCCATCCGAGATCGAGAAGAAATAGACGGACGGGGGCTGCTGCAGGAAATCGCATCGCTCCGTCTCGCAGCGCACTCGAACCAGCACGAGTCCGTCATTCGTATCCGGCATGCGAAAATCGAGCTCGCCGATGCGCAGCGCCCGCTCATTCGCCGTCGTTCCTTCGTATCGCGCGACATGGTGCACCGTGCCTTGGACGTCCAGCACCTCGACCGTCACCGCAACGGGAATGCCGGCCTCGCAGGCGTGAACGTACAGCGAATGACGGAACGGTTCTCCTTTGCCGTAGTCCAGCTTCCGGTAATCCAGCGAGACGTGAAGCGGAGCGAATGCCTGCTTCATCCAGTAGTAGGCCATCTTCGGCTCTCCGTAATAGTCGACGAGATTCGTACAGGATACATTAGGCCACGGCTCGTTAAGCTGCCAAATAATACTCCCGCTGTTGTTGAACTTGCGTCTGCGGTTCGCTTCCAGAATAAAACGCAGCCCCTCGGCCTGCATCCACTGGCTGCAGTCGGAGAAATCGGCCAGCGTCTTCATCGGTCCGAAAACCTCTTCATCCCGCTCCAACGTGTCCCACCATTCGCCGTGATGCCTCCATACCATGCTTGTTTTCATCGAGACGGGTTCGCGATGGGCTTCGCCGAGAAATTTATGCAGACTTTTGATCCGGCTCAGTCCGTCTACCCCGAATTCGCTGTGGAATAGGTTGTCATTGTCCCCGTACAGCTCATAATGGCGAGGGTTGCCCTGGTACTTCCAATGTCCGTGCACGTCGTGGCCCAGTCCTTTTTCCTCCGTGATATATTCGACCGGGCCGGAGGCGGAGGTCGGCAGGAACAGCCGGTTCGGATCGTACTTTCTCACGAGATCGCGGAGAAGCGCCAGATTCCCGTCGGTCAGATCCGACGGTTTATTCGGCTCGCTCATCAGCTCGTTGCCTCCGCTCCATACGACGAGCGATACGTGATTCCGTCTGGAAGCTAGGGCAGCTCGCGCCGAACGCTCCAGCAGCTCGAGAAACTCGGGCTTCTTTGACGGAATGTTGTCCACGCCCGAGCTGGATTGTATAAACTCCTGCCAGACCAGAATGCCGTTCTCGTCGCACAACTCGTACAGCCGCGTTTTCTCAATGAGCCCGCCGCCCCATACGCGCACCAGATTAACGTTGCCTTCCTCCATCAGCCGCACCGCCCAGGCATACTGTCCGTCCGTCACATTGCCGTACAGATGGTCGATCGGCGTCATGTTGACGCCCCGGATATAAATGCGTTTGCCATTGATTTTCACCGTATACGGAAGTGCGTCCGCCGGTGCGCCTTCGTTGGCGACGTATTCCAACTTGCGGATGCCGGTCCGATACGCTCGCTCGTCCACAGTGACGCCATCGGCCTGAAGCAGCAAACGTACCTGGTACAGCGGCTGTGCGCCATACCCGTTCGGATACCACAGCTGCGCCTGCGGAATCTCCAGCTCAAGAACGACCTCCCCTCCGATGCGAGCCTCGGTCTCTCGTTCGGCTGCAAGCTTTCCCTGCGGATCGTAGCAGCGCGCGATCAGCCGCAAATTGGCCTGAGCTTCTGTTCCGACGGCCGACGCGATTTGTTCGATTTCGACGTCCAGCCGTATTCGGCCCTTGCCCTCCCCACCTGCACCTTCCGTTCTCCCTCCGCGCGTAGCTGTGACTGAATCTGAATCTGTATCCACATCCGCGTCCGTATGTAGATACACCTCTCCGATCGAATGGCATTCATGGACTCTAAGCACGACATCGTCCCAAATCCCCAGGTTAACAAGCCGCGTCGAGAAGTCCCATTTGTAGTTGAATCTGCTCTTCTGCGTAAAGGTTTCCGACGTCTTGCCAATTTGCGCCATTTCGTCGGGGGCATGCTTCAGCAGCACCGCGATTTCGAGCGTTGCCCGCTCCTCGAACAGAGCTGTAACATCGAACGCCGCTTCGTGGTACATCCCTTTGTGCTCGCCAAGTAGCTTCCCGCCCGCATAAACGACCGCCTCGTAATCCAGCCCTTTGAAGACAAGCTCGATCCTCTCGCCAGTCTGCTCCGGCCGGGAAACCTCAGTGCGATACAGCCACCAACGGTTTTCCACCCATTCGCATTGCAGGCTGTTTAAGTCCTTGTAAGGATGGGCAATCAGTCCCGCACGATATAGATCGTAATGAACGCCTCCGGGTATGGTAGCCGGAAGCCAATCCGTCACGCCGAGCAGCTCTTGGCCCAATTCCATGCTTGTTCCTTTGATCGGAACCCAGGGCCAGAAGCCTTTCACTTCCCATGCCGAGCCGCCGATATCGATTTCCCTCATGACGAATAACCTCTTTTCTACGTTAGACTAATCTGATCTTACGTCCAAAAAGAGGTTGTTTCAATATTATTTTAAACTTGTTAAATAAAATTATTAATAATATTTGCAACAGAATTCCGCTTTATGAGCTCCGTTGCAAGATACAATGTCTCCGGTCGCGCATCCGGCCGCTCCATTCGTCGCAGCAGCAATTCGACGGCTCGCCTGCCGATCGTCTCCTTGTCCGCATCCACGCTCGTCAAGGATGGAGCGATCCATTCGCAGCGTTCGACATTGTCAAAGCCGACAACGGATATGTCCTGCGGGCAGCTCAGCCCTAGCGCCGCTATCTGCTCCAAGGCGGAGAAGGCGATCGAGTCGTTAGCGCACACGATCGCGGTAACGCCGCCTTTTAGCGCTGCAGAGAACTCAACTTCCGGCAGCGCCAGCTTATCTCCTTCAAGCAGAATCGGGTCGACGAAAGTGAGGGTGGGGGCCTTCCCTTCCGTCGACTCGAATTGCGCCACAGCTCGTTCGGCTCCGCGTTTGCGTTCCGCGAAGCTAAACGAGAAGTCCGAGTCGCCTGCGAACAGCAAGTTCCGATGCCCCTGCTCCAACAGGAAGGAAGCGGCCTCGCAGCCGCCTCTGAAGTTGTCCGCAAGCACGTGATCCAGCTTTAGACTATCCGCCATAACGTCCGCCAACACGACCGGAATCCCCGTCGCCATCACTTCGGCAATGTAGCCGACGGGAACGCGGCCCATGATCACCGCTCCGTCGACTCTGCGATCCGTTATACAGCTCGGCAGACCGTCCTTCACCGGCTCGTCCGTCGCAATGCCTCCCAGCACGAGACTGAAAGCCGAGCGATGAAGCTCCTCCTCCGCTCCGCCGATGACCTTGCCCCAAAACTCGGCGTCCTTGAGATGCGAACGCGGCATTAACACCGCCACATTGCCCGTGCGCGAGGAGGGCACGATCGCCGCCGAGGAGTTGATCGGATAGCCCAATTCAATCGCCGTCAGCCTTACCTGCTCTTTCGTTCTGTCGCTGATCTGCGCGTCGTTCGACAACGCTCTGGATACAAGCGACTTCGATATGCCCAATTTATCCGCGATGTGCTGCATCGTCGGCTTTTTCCTTGATCCTTCCACTGCCGCACCTCTCACCGGGGATGTCAAAGCCGTTATACCCGACCTTGTTTCTGTTGCACGACATGCCAGGCCTCGTGAGGCAGATGCTGCTCCTGGCCTGAGGCGACATGTATGTCGGTTCCTTGCGCATATGCATGAGCGTTGAGCTGCGCAGGCTTATCGGAATGACGATGGATTTTCACATCGTCCATCGAGTAGCCGGATAAATTTTCAATCCCGCTCTTCAGGTTGTCCTGAGGTTCGGAAGGAGTCGCTTCCATCATGTCCATCGTCGCCTGATTGCCGATCGACGCCTGCAGGGCAAACATCTGATCCGCTTGCATGCCGTGCGATCCGCGAGAACTCCCTGTCGACTTGTCGCTTGCGCGTTGGCTGTCCGCTTCCCGTCTCATTCCTTGAAACCGTCTCGTCCCCATCGCCCATCCCCCATCCGTCCGATTACACTCGAAACAACCCGTTCCCGTTTAACGGAACGACCGGC
This sequence comes from Cohnella phaseoli, assembly GCF_003386235.1. Classification (GTDB taxonomy): domain Bacteria; phylum Bacillota; class Bacilli; order Paenibacillales; family Paenibacillaceae; genus Cohnella; species Cohnella phaseoli. Next base: position 348,407 of record NZ_QRDZ01000004.1, on the reverse strand, counting down.
TCCCTGTCGATCGCCAGTCCGTCCATACTGCCGTGCAGCGCCACGTCAACGAGCCATTGCGTGAAAGGCGCGACGTTCATCGCTTCCATCTCTTCCATACTGTAAAACCCGGCGGCGTCGACCTCGACCCCGTCCGGAATCGGCTCTCCGCCGACGTAATCCATCTCGAACGCAATGTAGACGTTATGAATGCTTCTAGGCTGATCCCGCAGCGCGATAATTCCCTTCACACGGGCCTCGACGCCGCTCTCCTCTCGCACTTCCCGGACAATCGTCTCCTCAATCGGCTCGAGCTGCTCGATGTATCCGCCGGGATTGGTCCAATAACCCTTGCCCGGCTCTTGCGCCCTGCGCACGAGCAGCACTTTGTCGTCTTTCACGACAAGCGCGCCCACGCCGATGCTATAATTGCCCCAATGGACGAAGCTGCACTGCGTGCAGGCCCTTCTCGGCGTGCCGTCCACTTCTCTTGTTTCCATTTTGCCGCCGCATGCGGAACAATAGTTTACTTCCACCTGATGTCACCCGCTCGATATGTTGTTAGATTTCGCTTGCCTGATCTTCATTTGGTAAACCTTTTGCGCAGCTCGGCAATTTTCTGTTCCGGCCATCCCGTCACTTTACTGACAAAGTCGGGATCCATCCCTTCACGCAGCATGTTGATGGCTACGGTCTCCACGCCATGCTCCATTCCCTGCTCAATACCTTCCTTAATCCCCTTCTCATACCCTTCCCTGCTCCATGCCGGCATCAATTTGTCCACGATATCTCCCTCCTCCGGATATTTTTCGCCAAGCTCCTGCAGCAGCGACTCATCCTCGCGGATATCGCACTTATTGTACAGATCGGCTACCGACATGATCAGTGCCAGCTTAGCATCATCCAGCTTCCTCCGCAGGCGCAACAGCATTCGCAAATAAGCGAACCGCACCTCTCTGATCTCGCTCTCATTATACCTCATCTTCGCAAGCAGCGCAGCGGCGACCGGGTTGTCCGAGTCGATAAACCGGCGCCAATGCTGGCTGCTCAATTCTACCTTCAAAAAGCGAAAATAAAGCACCGTCCGGCCTGATACCGCCATTTTTAACGAATTGACCTCATCCCTTGCATGATCCATTGTAAAAATCGCGATCGGAATGATCAGCTTATGCCGTTTCCGGTGCCGTTCAAACAGGCGGCTGAAATAAACGAACATCCGTTCATGAAAACGGCTGCCTCTGTAGGACTGTGGTTCCAAATGAACAAGGACGTACGCGTCCTCCCCCTTGTACTTTGTCTCAAGCAACAAATCCAGTGTCAGCGCTTGCTCTCCCACTACATCGACCAACTGCTCCTGCATCAGAAACCGTGTTTGACTGTAGTCCAGGAGCTCATGCACATGAGGAAAAAACAATTCGATAAACTCCGCGAAAAAGGTTTGCAGCAGCTTCTTGAACGCTTCGTCGTGTGGTGTATACTCTCTCGTTGGCTCACTGCGCTCTTTGTCTTCTTCCATGACCTGCACCTCGTCTCCACCGACTCGTCCGAATATAAAAAAGCACACCCACAGACGCCCAAAAGGCGCTGCCGGGTGTGCTTCACGACCGGTCGAATCAATATGTTATTGCCATTATTATTGTCGGGGAGCCAGCTCCTTGTCAAGCTGCAATCAGATGACTTCCCGCTCGTCATTGCCCGGAAGCGCCGGGAATGAGGCATGCGGCTCCGACTGATACCAGAACACCGTTGAGGCGATGTCGCTTTGCTGCGGCAGATAACGTCCGCCGGAGCGCCAGCCTAGATCTTGAATCGTTATCTTCAGCTCCGACTCGAAACGGATCGGGTCCATGACATGCCAGCGGTACATGCCGAAGCGCTGCTGGCTGCGATACAGTCCATCGGGCTTAATGACCTGGTGCATGCCGAGATACGGAGTGGAATAGGTGCCGTACTCGCCCTGGGGCTGCTCCCAGTTCCACGCCCCGCCGAAATAGTCCTCCGTTCCTGTGCCGCAGATCGTCGGAAAATCGCGGTCTCCGTCCATATAAAACTTGATTTCTCCTTCTCCCCACCAGCCCGTGTTGTTCACTTGCCAGGCCAGATACACGCCCACATAATGGCCCTTCCCTTTAACGCCATCAAGAATCGTATGAACGTCCTTGTAAGGCACAGGACTGCTTCTGCGCCACTGAGCGTGAAAATAAGCCGCATCCTCCGGTACGTCGGTCAGCGTATAATCGATCTGGTAATAGAGCACCGCCTTCTCCCCCGACGTATTTTCCACGGTCAGACGCGCCGCTTTCCGGAACGGCATTTGCCAGTAGCTATTCATCCCTCCGGCCGGATTAACGGCGACGGGAAGCGAGTTGACGTTGCACCTCTCCTGCCAGCCGTTGCAGAACAGATCCCCTACCGGCGCCTCGACGGACGGCTGCTCTTCATCGTCCCAGTACATACGAACGATCAGACTCCGCCAGGTCGTAGGAAAACAGGTTAACCAAATATGCTGAATGGCGCCCATCCCTTGAATATTCGCCATCTCGAAGGTCGCTCCCGGCTCGATCTCGACGGAAGGCGAGACCTTCCAGCCGATCCCCAGATCGCGGGCGCAGCCGGCGCCCGTTCCTTCCGTCGCCATACCTCCCTTGCCCTTCTCGCCTGTGAAGTTCTCGGCACTGATCGATCTCGTTACCGCATTCGACAATCGGGATAGATTGCCAAGCCCCATGTCCAAGCCGTTAAATGAATACATGACGATGCTCCTTTGATTGATTATTGTCATGGCTCTTGATGATGAATACAATTAAAACAACGCTTACAACGTTAATATTATTAGATCATCGTCTCTTTTTCTTTAGCAGGGATCGACCTTTATTTAACGAATATTGCTCATCTCAACTGAGATACTCCATCTTAAGGAGCTGATCCCTTATGGACTTGAATCGCTTATCGCCCTATATTCGCGTTGCCTGGGATTCGACGATCTACCCTCCGGTTCATATTCCGGAAAGGGTTCTTTTCGACTATGAGTTGCTGTACATCAAAGAAGGGGAATGTGAGGTTATTGTCGATGGGATCGCCTATAAGGGCATACCGGGAGACCTGTTTCTGTTCAAGCCGAACCAGCCTCATTCTATACGTACGATGAACGATCGGCCGCTGCGTCAGCCGCATCTTCATTTCGATCTGTATTATCAGGATGACAGCCCCGAGGTTCCGATATCGTTTAAGCCTTATTCCCGGTTAAACGAGCGGGAGCGGCAATGGATTCGTCCGAACGACCTGCGAGACATGACTCCGCCGCTCCCCAGCCATATTCGCCTCAACAAACCGGAAGCCATCGAACAGTTGATGATGGACATTATTTTCGAGTTCGACAGCAAATTCCCTTACTACGAGACGACGGCCAAAGGCTTGTTCATTCAGCTCTGGATGCACCTTCTTCGAGAAATCCATTGGCAGCGCAGCCCGCATCTTCACTCCAACCGCGAGCAACTGGATCGGGTCAAAAACTATCTGTCCCATCATCTCCACGAAGAAGCGACGCTTGAAGAGCTCGCCGGGCTGGCCAATATGAGCAAATATTACTTATGCCGGCTGTTCAAGAAAGCTTACGGAATAACGCCGATTCAATACCATCTGTCCGTTCGGCTGGAGAAGGCGAAAGAAATGATCCGTTTCACCGACCTATCGTTGACGCGCATTGCCGAAGAGCTGGGCTTCCAGAGCATACATGCGTTCAGCAGAGCGTTTCGCACGCGCGAGGGGGTGTCCCCCTCCGCTTACCGTAAAACAAGCTAACCGATCGTTCCATGCCGTTACGCGAGCGAATCCGCGCGTTTGAACGCCTCTTACGGTGGCGGACCGCTACGCGAGCTAATGTAAGTCAATTCATCGGACATACGCAAAAAGCCGGGAGATTTGCTCTCCCGACTTGTCCCGTTTAACACTGAAAAACGAATTTAGTTGGACGCCTTAAACGATTGAAAAACGTTGACGAATCTGCGCGTAATCAACTGCGGGCGGGTTATCGCCGTCCCGACGACAACCGAGTGAGCCCCCGCTTGCAAGCAAGCCTCACACTCCTCCGGCGTCCAGATTCTCCCCTCAGCCAGAACCGGCGTCTCGCGCAGCTCGGCCAGTCTCCGAACCAACTCGATATCGGGCCCTGCCTGTTGCGGGCTATGCGGAGTATAGCCCGACAGCGTGCTCGATACGAGATCGACGCCCAGCTTCATCGCGGCGACTCCTTCTTCAAAAGTCGATACGTCGGCGACAATGCCGACCTGCGGACATGCTTCGCGAATGCCTGCAATGAAATCTTCTAAAGATTGACCGCCAGGCCTCGGCAGCGAGGTCGCATCGACGGCGACGAACTCCGCTCCGGCTTCGGCGATCTCCTTTACTTCGGACAGGGTCGGCGTAATGTAGACGTCGGAATCGGCATAATGCTTCTTATACAATCCGATCAGCGGCAACCCGCACTTCCTCTTGATCGCGCGCACATCCTGAGGCGTGTTGGCCCGGATCGCCACCGCTCCGCCTTCCGCTGCCGCTGCCGCCATCACGGCCATATGCTCCGGGCCGTACAACGGTTCGTTATCCAAGGCCTGGCAGGAAACGACAAGCCCCCCGGCCATTTGATCAATAAGTTTTTGAATCATTTCATCACCTGCTATTCTAAGTTTGCATAGCCAAATGCGGACTCGCAATACTTTGCGATGGCCTCATTATAACAGTCCGCTCTCCCCAATTAAAGATATTTCTTTTATTTTAATAAATAAAAGAGGATATAATCTCCAAAATGAGAACTTAGAATGCCCATTAATTACGCTCATTCGTTTAGATATTACCACCGTACAACCACACTTGAGCTGCCGCTCCGATCACTCCGGCGTCGTTGCCGACATAGGCGGGCAGCAACCGGTAAGCCGATCTGACGCTTGGCGATGTGCGGCCGCGCACCTCCCGGTCTAGCTCATCCAGAAAGACGGAGCCCGTCTCCGAAACTCCCCCGCCGACGATGACCGCCTGCGGATTGCACATGTGAATGTAGCCGGCGATCGCCGCCGCAAGCGCGCGGATCGCAATTCCCATAACCTGCGCAGCTTGCGGGTCACCTTGGAGCCATGCTTGCGCGATCTCGCGGGAGTCCGCTCGCCAAGCGGGAAGCTCCTTGGCTGCGTCGATCAACTCGCTCCCGAGTCGAGCAATGCCCGAACCGGAGGCGTACAGCTCCACACACCCGTTGTTGCCGCAATTGCTGCAGCGCGGTCCGTTAAAATCGACGGAAACATGGCCCAGCTCACCGGCACAGCCCTGTGCCCCCCGAACGATCCGCCCCGCTTCGACGATCGCGCCGCCGATTCCCGTTCCAAGCGCAACGCACAGAAAGCTGTCCAGTCCCAGTCCCGCTCCATACAGCCGTTCCGCGACTGCGACGACATTCACGTCGTTGTCCACATAGGTCGGCAAGCCGAACCTCTCTTCCACGCGCGCCTTGATCGGCGTCCCTGTCCAGCCCGGCAGCTGATCTCCGGCAAAAGCAACCGTACCCGAAGCAAAATCGATTTGCCCGGCGCTGCCTACGCCGATGCCCGTAATTCGGGCGTTCGCGGGCATCCGACTCAGAATTAGCCCGATTCCCGACAGCAGCTTACCCATCACTTGATCCGGCCCAAGCTGCGCTTCGGTCGGCAGCAGATGACGGTCGACTACGCGTCCCTCCCGATCAACGGCGGCAATTTGAATTTTCGTCCCCCCGATGTCCGCTCCAATCGCATACTCCATCTTTCTCTCCCCTTCTATTTAAATGGAACCAATGAAGAGGGAAGAAGCCATTCTCTTCTTTCACTTCAAACGGGTCATCTTTCCGAAGCTTCATTGGTTCATTTCAGGAAATTCGAAATAATCCTTTTATTATCTCATTTAAGGAGAATTTAATCTCCAATCAAAATCAAGCGGATACCCTCAATTAGAGGGCCGCTTCATTCCCCAGACTTAAACTATCCTATTCAATACAGCTTGTCCACGACCGACATCGCCGTCTTGTCCAGCGCCTGATTCGCTCCCTGCGCCTTCATCGTGAGCAGCGTGGTCAAAATATTAAGCAGATGAACCTGAGTGAACTTCGTCGACAATGCGCCGCCCTCAGTCGGCAGCTCTCGGGACGGGACAAGCAGCACCGTATCGGCGTAGGCCGCGATCGGCGAGCGCAGATGGCTCGTCAGGCAGATCACGACGGCTCCGTTCTTCTTGGCCTGCTTCACCGGGTCAACCAAGTCGCGCGTACTGCCCGACGTAGAAATGCCAAAGACGAGATCGCCGGGCTTAACCAGCGAAGCCGACATCGCAATGATGTGGGAGTCCCGATGGGCTTCGACGTTAAATCCGGTGCGCATCAGACGATAATGGAGATCCAGTGCCGTAATGCCGGAAGAGCCGACGCCGTAAACATAGATTTTGTTCGCGGCCAGCATCTGGTCGACCGCCATTCGAAGGCTGTCCGCGCTAAGCAGGTCCAGCGTGTTCTTCAGCATCATCTCATGATTCATCGTCACCTTGCGGGCGACGGTTATCAAGTCGTCGTCTTCGCCGATCACCGCGTTGGCGAGCGATGAAGGCCGGTCCACCAGATCCTGCGCGACCGACAGCTTAAATTCATGATAGCCGCGAAACCCCAGCTTGCGGCAAAACCGGATAACCGACGTCTCCCCGACGCCGGCTTGCTCCGCCAAGTCCGTCACGGTTGCCAGCACCGCTTCTTCCGGATTGGCGTTTACGGCGTCCGCCACCTTCTTCTCGGCTTTCGTCAGCGCCGAATAGATGCTCGAAATCATGAGCAGCGTATTCGATTGACTCAGCTTGCTCCCCACTCTAGCCAATCGTTCTTCACCCGTTTCTTTTCGTTTAATAGTTCAAGCATACCGGATATAAAAACGACTGACAAGCAACGAATCGGATATTATTTTCATTTCCCACATTTATATCGGAATTTCTTTTCAATCCATTCTCGAACTCTCTCTAGTGACCATTCCGGAGCCTTGGAAGCCAAACAAGTAAACGAATGGCAGCGAAAGTAAAGAGACGGAAATAGAATCCCCTCCGGCGCCGCTCTATAATCGAGAACAGCAAAACTAAACCGTTTACAAAAGAGAGAGCAAGGTGACCCTATGCGTCGTAGATTTACCGATTCCCTGACGGGATATTTGTTCATTGCGCCCTATCTTGTCGGAGCCGTCGTTCTTTTCGTCATTCCGGCGGCAATGTCGCTCTACTATTCGTTTACGAGATTCAAGGTGATCTCGCCGCCCGAATTCAACGGCCTCGATAACGTGCGGATGCTGCTGAACGATTCGTCCTTTATGACGGCCTTCAAGAACACCTGGCAGTTTGCCCTGATTTACGTGCCCATTCAGGTCGCGCTTCCGCTGCTGTTCGCGGTAATGCTCACCTATTCCGGACGATTCTTCAAGGGCAAAGGAATGGCCGTCCTGCGCGCCGTCTACTATTTTCCCGCCGTCCCTTCCTGGTTCGTCGTCGGAATGGTGTGGATCTGGCTGCTCGCGCCCGAAATCGGCATCGTCAACGGCATTCTCAGAGCGTTTGGAATGTCCGACATCGCTTTCCTCGGGATCGGCTCCGGCACGCTGATTCCCGCCTTGGCGCTGGTCGCCGTATGGAAAGGGCTGGGCTATGCGATGTTCATCTACTATATCGGCTTGAACAATATTCCCGAATCGCTCTACGAATCCGCCGAAATCGACGGAGTGACGAGGTGGCAGCGCCTGCGCAGCATTACCGTGCCGCTGCTCTCCCCGACAACGTTTCTGGTCGTGATCATGTCGATCTCCAGCGCTTTCCAGGCGTTCGACCAGCAGTTCACGATGGTGTTCAACCGGTACAACAAATATTCGGATACCCACCTGATGGTCTATCTCTATGAAAAGGCGTTTCGCTATTTGGACATGGGCTACGCGTCCGTAATCGCCTGGATATCGTTCCTCTGCATGATCGCGGTAACGCTTCTCGTGCTGCTGCTGCAAAAGCGCTGGGTTCATTACGAAGAATAGGAGGCGAATCTATTGAACAGTCACGCATATCCCGGCAGGTCCGGAAGAAACCGCAGCTTCTTCTCGATCTTGAATGCCCTCATCCTGCTGGTCGGCGCAGCCACGATGCTGCTGCCCTTCGTCTGGATGATTCTGGCTTCGCTGAAAACGAACGGGGAGTTCCTGAATACGTTCAAATGGTTCCCGGAGACGCCCCGCTGGGACAACTACGAAAAGCTGCTGTTTCCCGACAAGGGGCATCCGTTCCTGCTGTATTTTTACAACACGGTCAAAGTAACCGGCCTGGCGATGATCGGCACGGTTCTGTCCTGCAGCCTTGTCGCCTTCGCCTTTGCGAGAATTCCGTTTCCGGGCAAAAGCTTCATTTTCGGCTTTGCCGTAATCTCGATGTTTCTGCCGTCCCAAGTGACGATGATCCCCCAATTTATGATTTTCAGAAATCTGGGCTGGATCGGCAGCCACTACCCGCTGATCGTTCCGCCCTTCCTGGCCACCGCCTTCGGCATCATCTTGCTCCGTCAGTTTTTCCGCTCCATTCCGAAGGAGATGGACGAGGCGGCCAAAATCGACGGCGCGGGATGGTTTAAGATCTACAGCCGCATCCATCTGCCGCTGATGATCTCTCCGATGCTGACTTTGGGCATTCTCACCTTGCAGGAAAAATGGGGCGAAATTCTGTATCCGATGATCTTCATCGGCAAGGACAGCAGTCTATGGACGATGGTGCTGCGCATCCGCGACATTTCGACCGGGCAGTACAATCAGAGCCCCGAGCTGGAGATGGCCGGCAACGTGCTGCTCGTGCTGCCGGTCATCGTGCTCTTTATCGTCGCGCAGCCCTACTTCGTCAAGAGCATTTCCACTTCCGGTGTCAAAGGATAATATCCCTGACATAAAAACGAACGCAACCTTAGGAGGGGTACAAGTGAGCAAGTCAAGAAAGTCGGTTTTATCGCTGTTCGCGCTCGTCATGCTGACCTCGGCGGCGCTGACCGCCTGCAGCTCGAACAACAATAACGGAGGGACCGCCAGTCCGTCGGCGTCATCGTCCCAGGCAAGCCCGGATTCAACGGCGGAGGCCAGCGGCAATACCGCGGATAACGGTGAGCCCGTCACCATTCAGGTCGCCTATTACGCCGACGAGAAAGCGCGCGAAACGTTCGGGCAAATCATTGACAAGTTCATGGAAGCCAACAAGAACGTCACGGTCGAAAACGTAGGCACCGACTGGGGAACGCACTATACCAACTTAAAGGTAGACTTGGCGGCGGGCCAAGGTCCGACCGTCTACTTGCTGGACGGCCCGTACATCGCGCAATATGCGAGCGAAGGCGCGATCGAAAACCTGACCGACCGTCTGAAGGATGTTAAGCTCGACGATTACTTCGGCTTCGAGGCGATCAAGAACGCGAACAACGAATATTTCGCCGTTCCGCAAGCGATTCAAGTCAATGCGCTGTACTACAACAAGGAGATGTTCGATGCCGCCAACGTCGCTTACCCGACGGCGGACTGGACGACCGACGACGTGTACGAGGCGGCACAAAAGCTGACGAACGCGGACGCCAAGCAATACGGAATCGGTCTTGCGAACCATTTCCGTTACGGATGGTATACGACGATTCGCCAATTCGGCGGAGACATTCTGGACGAGTCCCGGACGAAGAGCACGTTCGCCAGCGATCCCAAGGTCAAAGAAGCCATGGTGTATATGAAAAAGTTCTGGGATGAAGGCCTTACGCCAAGCCTCGTAGCGCAGGAAGGCGAAATCACCCCTAACCACGGCACTTGGTTCCCGAGGGGCATCGTCGCCATGTTCTACGACAACTTCGCCAGAAGGCTGTCCAACGATCAAGAAGGGATCAACTACGACGTGTCACTTATGCCGAAAGGAGTTGGAGGCGTCAATTACAGCGCGCTCGTCGCCAATTCCTGGGTACTGAACGCGCATGCCAAGGATGCGGAGAAGGAAGCCGGCTGGAAATTCATTGAATATTTCCTGAGCGATGAAGCGCAGCAGCTGAACGCCACCCTGTCGGAAGGCATCACCGCGAAGAAATCTACGGCAGAAGCAGCATTGTCCCAACATCAAGGGAATCCGGAGCACATCAAGGTGTTCCTGGACAGCATGCAGTATGCGTCGAACGTCGGGGATAACCCGCTGTGGGAGGAATGGATCGGGGCGATTGATCCGATCTTCACGGAATACCTTTCCGGCAAAATCGCGATCGATCAGCTCCTGGAGCAAGGAGACAAAGCCGCGCAAGCGGTGCTCGACAAGCTGAAATAAAACTATCCGTGCTACAATGGGAACTAGTTGCTCACACGATTGACGCATCGATGCCTGGGGCGTGTATGCAAACCCGCTCAGAGGCATCTATCACCGCCTTTTCGCCCCCTGCTTCGTCACTTTTGCTTGACGTACCCCCGGTACGCCTTCACAAAAGTTCCTTGCATGGAACGAAAATTCGGCAACATCTGCTATCCTCGGAGTATGCATACACGCCCTAGGGTGAGCGTGAGCGACACTTAAAGGAGCATGCGGTCATGATCAATCGTAAACGAACGATCTCGTTAATCGCGCTGGCGGTATGCGGAATCGCCGCCTTCCTCCTGTTCGGTCCGATGGCCGAACGCGAGGAACGGCCTTCCGCGGCCGTCGGCCCGTTCGAGAAGTACGAGCCGACTATCACGCTTTCGGCCGTGCGCAATCTGAACGACAGCACCGTTTTCCGGGAGGGCGAATCGCTGACCGACAACGTCTGGAGCCGAGATTACTTGGCGACTCTCGGCATTCAAATCAAATATTTGTGGACGACGAACAAAGGCACCGAGGATTACAATCAACGATTAAAAGCTTCCATTCTTACCGGGGAGCTTCCGGATATTTTCGAAGTCGACAGCCTGCAGCTCAAGCAGTTGACCGATGCCGGCCTGATCGAGGATTTGACGGAAGCTTACGAACGTCATGCGTCGCCGAAAGCCAAAGAAATGATCGAAGAAATTGCCCACTCGCTGGATACGGCCACATTTGACGGCAAGCTGATGGCGATTCCGCAAGGGGCTTCGATGACCGATCAGTCTCAAGTGCTGTGGGTGCGGCACGATTGGCTGGACAAGCTCAATCTGCCGGAGCCGCGCACGATGCAGGATATTCTGCTTATCTCCAAAGCTTTCGCCGAAGGAGATCCGGACGGCAACGGGCAACGCGACACTTACGGTCTCGGCCTGAACATGGGGCTGCACACCCGGATCAACTGGACATCGCTGAAGGGCTTTTTCAACGGCTTTCATGCCTATCCCAGCAGCTGGATCAAAGGCGACGACGGGCGAATCGTGTTCGGCGGCATCCAACCGGAGGTCAAGACGGCGTTGACCGCGCTGCGCGACATGTACCTTGACGGTCAGATCGATCCGGAGTTTTCCGTAAAGGATCAGAACTATATGGCCGAGGAGCTGGTATCCGGCAAAATCGGCATGCAGTACGGCGCCTGGTGGAATCCGACGCATCCGCTGCAAGCCAGCAAGGACCGGGACCCCGGGGCGGATTGGCGGGCATACGGCATTCCCTCCGTCGACGACGTGCCGGCTAAGTTCGAATACAACTTCCCGATCTACAGCTATTTTGTCGCGAAAAAAGGCATACGGCATCCGGAGGCGCTCATGCGCTTGCTGAATTTGATGGTTTACCGCGGCTATGAGAATCCGGAATGGAGCCATTTTTTTATCGGCAAGGACGGGTTCCAGTACAACAACTACCCGCTCGTTTACACTTGGCCGGAGAACGGCAGCATGAAGAACTATATCCGACTGCAGAGCGCGTTGAAGAACGGGAGTCCCGCCGGCCTCAGCGAAGAGGAACAAAGCTATTACGACAATATCGTCGCTTATCGCCAAGGGGATAACCGCTACTGGTTCGAAGAAGGCATGTACGGCCAAAGCAGCGCCTGGGCGAAAATTATGGAACATAATGACAGCGGTTACATTCAAATGAACGAATTTTACGGTCCGGCGACCAAAACGATGAGCCAGGTGACCGCCATCCTGGACAAGCTTACGCTGGACACCTACACGATGATCATTATGGGAGAGCTGCCCGTCGACGCCTTCGACGACTATGCGAAAGACTGGGGCGATCTGGGCGGAGACAGAATTACCGAAGAGGTCAATCAATGGGTAGACCAAAGGAGGCAGAGCTAGTTGAAACTGAAAAAAAGCCCTGCGCACTATGCCATTCTGCTGTCCCTCGTTATCCTGCTTATTTCCGAAATGGCGATGCCGTCAGAAGCGAAAGCATACACGCCTTCCAGTGTACTAGCGTATGAGACTTCGTTCGAAAACGGCGGAGAATCGGAATGGATCACGGCGGCCACCGGCTTTACTTCCGGCGAACATCATTCCTATTCCAAGTCGTTAGCGTACACTCGAACTTCGGCCGGCACCTATATTTATCCTTCCAAAATATTGCCGGGGCAAGGCGGAGAAAGGTTCTACGCGACGGTCTGGATCAAAACCTCCGGCCTCAGCGGGCCGGGCGGCGCGACGCTCGCGCTCGAAGCGTTGGATTCGTCGGGCAACTGGGTCGGCGGACAATACCTTCCGGGAGTCGCGTCAGCCGGTTGGACGCAGCTCCGGCTTCCGATCTACACGCTGCCCGCGAATACGGCGAAAATCAGCGTTTCTCTTTATCTGGAGCAGGGTACAACCGGGCAAGCCTGGTTTGACGACCTGCAAGTATTCGAGGTTCAATCGGCGCCGTTATTCTATGCGTATCTGGATTACCCCTCGTACCGCGGGAAGCTCATCTCAGGCGACCATACGGACATCCGGGTCAAAACCGTTCCGCATTCCTGGTCGGCCGATTTCAGCGGCTACACGACCAAGGTCAGTCTGTACGATTCTTCCAACGTCTTGTTGAATTCCGCAAGCTATACCGGCCAGCAGGCTACGGCCACCTTGTTCGCCGGCTCCGGACTTGCGGCCGGAAGCTACAAGCTGGTTGTTCAGTTGATCCGAACATCGACGGGACAGGTCAAAGGCTATATCGAGAAGCCGATTGCGAAAACCGGCTCCACTCCGGCCGATTACGTCGACAAGTACGGTCGGCTGTGGCGCAGCGGCAGCTTGTTTTTCCCCATCGGCATCTATACCGCCGATATTACCGCAGCGGATTTGGCGGATCTGAGCGGCAGCGCCTTCAATACGATTTTGGCATACGGCCATCCCGACCTGACCAAGTTGAATTTGGCCGATTCTTATGGCATGAAGGTCATTTACTCCTTCAAGGATTTTTATTACGGCTCTCCTTACGCTCCGTCGTTCATTACGAGCGAGGCGGACGAGGCGCCGCAAATCGCCCAGCACGTGAACTGGTTCAAATCTCATCCGGCGCTGTTGGCCTGGTACTTAAACGACGAGGCTCCGAACGATCCCCGGCTGCCCGCCCATTATGAAGCGGTCGTCGCGAACGATCCGGACCATCCCGCTTATATCGTGGATTACAATACGCCAAACCCGGACCAGGTGCTGCGTTCCACGGACATCTTCGGAATGGACCGATATGTCGTGAAGGGATTGTCCGGCGATCCGATCGCCGAACCCGGCGCTTATCAGAAGGCCGCCAAAGAAAACCTGTGGTTCCGGGGCCAATGGCCGGTCGTGCAGGCGCATAATCTGGCCAACTACGGTCAAGGCGGTACCCGTCCGCCGACTTTGCAGGAAGTCCGCAATATGGCGTGGCAGTATTTGACCGAGGGCGCGACGGGGTTGATGTTCTACTCCCTGTTCGACCTGAAATCCGATGCGAGCGGCGTGCCTTACGCAACGCTTCTGAATCGCGTGAAGCAGGTGGCGTCCGAGGTGGAGAGCTTCGTTCCGATCCTCCTGTCCGTCGATGCCACGCCCACCGCGACGACTACGGGCGGAAGCTGGCTCAACTGGATGGTTAAGCAGTACGGCGGCGATACGTATATTTTTGCCGTCAATAACGGCAAGTCGAACCGAACCGCCTCGTTCACCGTACCCGGCGCGACTTCCGTGCAGGCGGTAAACGAAAGCCGTTCCCTGGCTTTGACGGGCGGCACGTTCACGGATTCGTTCAGCTCCTTGGGCATTCACATTTATAAGGTAGAAAGATAGGTGATTCGGTTGAAAAAAATAGCGATGGCTTTTCTTGCCCTGATCCTGGTTTTGCAGTTGGCCCCGATTTCCTTCCTTGGCGGCGATTCGCTTCGGATCGCGGCTGCGGCGGAGGCCGATGTGCTTGTGATGGAGGAATCGTTCGAGAATCCCGCGGACGAACGCTGGATAACGGAATCCAGCGGTTATGACGACGGCGAAGCCTACACGGGCAATCATTCCTTGAAATACGAGCGTTCGGATGCCGCGTACTATAAATATCCCCAGGTTTCTTTGGCAATGGAGCCGGGTGAGACCTATTACGCAACCGTCATGCTGAAGACGGAAAACGTAGGCGCCGGCAAGGCGAGAATCGCCCTGGAAGCGTACGACGGAGACGACTGGAAAGGCGGACAATATACGGACGGCCTTGCGCCGGCCGATTGGACTCTGCTCAAGCTGCCTACGTATACGGTTCCCGAGGATGCCGGCAGACTTCAGGTGTCGCTGTATTTAAGCCAGGGCGATACCGGAACCGTCTGGTTCGACGACGTTAAAGTCTATAAGAAAGCGCCGGCCGGAAGCCAGTCGGGTTACTCCACCTCGTTCGAGGACCCCGACGACGCGACCTGGCTCAGCGGCTCGACCAGCTATGACGCTGCCGAGTCCCGCACGGGCCAATACTCCTTGAAGTATACGAACGGCCCGGCCAATTCTTCGCCCAGCTTTGATTTTAACCTCACGCCCGGCGTCGGTTACTATGTATCGGTGTGGGTGAAGACGGACGGCGTCGCGGACGGAGACGGAGCTAAGCTTGCTCTGGACGCGGTCGATGCCGGCGGCAATTGGATCGGCGGCTCCTATGCGAACCCGATCAATCCCGGCGATTGGACTTATTTTCGGATTCCGCTGTATACGGCCCCGGCCAACGGAGCCAAAGCCAATCTGACGCTGTACACGCAAGGAACGACGGGTACGGTCTGGTTCGACGATCTGACCCTCCACGAAGTCAAGCCCAAGCTCATTCAAACCCGGCTGGAGTCTCCGGGATATCGCGGCATTCTGTCGCCGGGGACAGACGCGGAGATTCGAGTCCGAACCGAAGCGGCAACGGGCGCGGATCTGAGCGCCTATACGATACGCGCCAGCCTTTTGCAAGAAGACCAGACGGTTGTCGAGGCGACGTATCTGGACGGCCCGGGCGGAGACGCGGTCTTCCCCTCGGCCAAGCTGGCTCCGGGCACGTATCATGTTCGCGTCGAGGCTGTATTGTCCGGAACCGATACGGCGGCGGACTCGGAGGAATGGACGATTCGCAAATTGGGAAGCGCCGCGGAGATGCCCGAATCCTACGTGGATAACGAAGGCCGATTCTGGCGGAACGGAAAGCTGTTCCTGCCGATCGGAATCTATGCGGACAAAATCGTTCGTTCGGAGCTGGAGGAGCTGAAAAACAGTCCGATCAACACGCTTCTGCCCTACGACCTCCCTTCCGGGGAACAGCTCGATTTGGCGGCGGAATACGGCAAACAGGTCATTTTCTCGTTAAAGGATTTCTTCTACGGCTCCGCATGGGCGCCCGAGGGCATCAACAGCGACGAAGACGCGGTGAGCAAAATCGGCGAATTCGTCAATCGGTTCAAAGACTATCCGGCGCTGCTGGCCTGGTACTTGAACGACGAAGCGCCGAACGACGATCGGCTGCCTTCCCATTATGAAGCGGTCAAGGCCAACGATCCGAATCATCCTGCCTATACGGTCGATTTCCATCTGCCGTCCGCCAGCGTGCTGGCGAAAACAACCGATATTTTCGGCTTGGACGTCTATCCCGTCAAAGGGCTGGAGGAAGATCCGATCGGCGAGCCGGGCGAGCTGCAAAAAGCGACTACCGAGGCCATCGGGAAGAAGGGACAATGGGCCGTCGTGCAGGCGCAAAATGTCGGCAACTACGGCCAAGGAGGCTTGCGCCCGCCAACCGAGCGGGAAATGCGCAATATGGCGTGGCAGTATATTACCGAAGGCGCCCGGGGCATTCTGTTTTACTCGTTGTTCGATATGAAGAACGATGCAAGCGGGCTCCCCTATGAAGAGCTGCTCGGCCGCGTGAATCGCGTCGCGCAGGAAATCGCGGATTTGCAGGCGTTTATTCTGTCCGACCGGCCGGCCGACAATGTTCGAATCGCAGAGGGAGACGGCGATTGGCTGCATTGGATAAGCCGCAAGGTCGGCGACAAAGACTATATCGCCATGGTCAACAACAGCCAGGAAGCGCAGCGGGCCGCCATCGAAGTGCCCGAAGGAATGCGGCTGAAGGTATGGAACGAGAATACGTTTCTCCCGATCTCGAATAACCGCTTTACGGGCAGCTACTCTCCTCTGGATGTACAGATCTATGAGCTAAGCGCCAAGTCGGGGTCGGGCGGCGGCACTTCGAACCCGGATCCGGGCTCCAGCTCCGGCACAGACTCCGGCCCGTCTACCGGGACGGAAGCTCCCAACAACCCGCTGGCCGATCTTGAACAGGAGTTGAACGGCCTCCGCGAGCGGTTGGACGGGGCGTCCGCTTCCGAACAAGCGGCAATTAACGCCCAAGCGATAGAGAAAATCCAGGCGGCCGCAGATCGTATCGGCCAGTTGGATATGACGCCTTACCTGCCCCGCTCTAGCGGCGATGAGACCGGAATCGACACCCCGGCACTGCTCGCTCGGATCGATTCGATCGGAGAGGCGTTCGATCGGCTCCGCGAACTGCTTCGAGGCTTCTCCCCCGAAGCGATCTTGCCGGCTCGACTGTCGATGACGTTTGAAGGATCGTCGGATGAACTGCAGGTGAAGCTGGAGCAAGCTATTCTGGAACGGCTACTCGAGAAATCAGTCGCCCAAGTCACCCTTGACTGGCAGGGCGTAGAGTTACTCTTCGCGCCGTCCCAGCTTCAAGGCGACGTAGAAATCCGTATCATCAGGACGAGCGACGATCAACAATTAGCGGCGCCTGTCTATGAAATCCAGCTGAAAGTGAACGGGTCCGTTCCGACCGAATTTAATCCGCCGATTACGCTGGGTCTGCCGCTGCCGACCGGAGCGGATCTGGACAAGGAATTGCTGGCGATGATCGAATTTGCGGGCGGACGTACGGAGATTGTCGGCGGGAAGCTCTCCGGCGAGAAAATGTACGCCGAGTTGAGCCGGCTTCGTTCCAAGTATGCGGTCGTTGAGAATCGAGTGGAGTTTAACGATCTCGATCGCGTAGCGAGCTGGGCGGGCCGTGCAATTCAAGTCGCCGCCGCCAAGGGCTTCATGTCCGGCGCCGACAACGGCCGGTTTGCTCCGGAGAGCCCGATTACGCGCGCCGAATGGGTTGCGCTTCTGGCGAAGGGGCTGGAACTCGGCGACATGGACGTGGAACGGGATATGCCGGTTTCCGATGCGCCGGTTACCCGCGCGGAATTGGCCGCCTTGGCCGGACGCGCCGTCTCCCTGCTGACCGGCCGGCCGGTTCCGAGCGGCGAAAATCCGCCGGCGCTGCTCCGCTTCCGGGATGCCTCGCGGATTCCGGAAGAGATGACCGGAGCAGCCGCCCTGGCCGTGAGCCTGGGAATCGTCAACGGCGTCGACGCCAACCGGCTGCTGCCCGAAGGAATCGCAACGCGCGCGCAAGCGGCGGTTGTTCTTTACAGATTAATGGGAATCCGCTAGACCGATAGAATGACCAGCAGCTTGAGCGATTCCGCTTAAGCTGCTGGTCCCTATTTATAAACGGCTTGTCTATTCGCAGAGCGCCTAAACTAGAGGGGAATGCCATGAATCCTTTCCGCATGAAATCTTCCAGTATATTCTTTAAGCTGGCCATCGCTTTTTTGGTGATCATTTTGCCGTTGTCCATTTTGAGCCTGTTGATCAATTCCTCAAGCTCCCGGACGGTAAAATCCCAAATCGAACAATCGCTCGAATACAGAATTCACACGTTCGTGACGGGGATCGACGCCGACTTCAGACGGATTATGCGCTTGCGCAACGAGCTGTTGTCGGACAGCGACCTTCAGGTCCTCAGCTTTTCGAGGAACCAATTGACGAATTTCGAATATTCCAGAGCCGTGCTTCGCATCCAAGAAAAGCTTAGGCTGCTTCAGGCTTCAAGTCTGTACCTGGAAGATATCAGCGTCTATCTGCCGAGAATTCAGCGCAATATCTCCTCGCGGGGCTTCGTTCCGCCGCCGACCGAAGGGGAGGTCCAGTCTCTCAAGCGCTCGACGCTGGCCTCCCCGATCGTCTATTGGAACGATCAATACCTGATCGGCGGCTTTTATCCCGAATCGTACGGCATCGAAAACAACGACCTGGATCATTTTCTCCTGTTGAAAATGACCTTATCGCAAGAACTGCTGCGCCAATCGCTGGAAGAGCTTTACGAAACGGACCTCGGCGGCAGCATGCTGCTGCAAGCGGACAAAGAATGGCGAATCGCCAGCGGACAGCCTGCCGCAATCGAGCAAATCGCGCATTCGGACTCCTCCAAGACTTTGCTGGCATCGATGGATGACAGTGATTACGGCAACGTGAACGTGAAAATCGGAGGAACGTCCTATAAGGTGATCTTCGAAAAATCGGCCGTTCTCAATACGAATATTATCGCCTTTTTGCCGGAACGCGAAATTCTGAATCCCCTGCAGAAATACCGATATTTATTTTGGACGATTATGCTGACCTCGATTTTTATCGTTATTCTTTTTTCTTATTGGATCTATCGAATTATCCACCAGCCCATTCGCCGAATCGTCCGAGCGTTCTTCAAGCTGGAGCAAGGCAATCTGAAGGTCACGCTGAAGCATAACCATAATGACGAATTCGGCTATTTATACGAACAATTCAATGCGATGTCCCGCAAGCTGCAGGAGCTCGTGCACGAGGTCTACGAGGAGAAAATCCGCTCGCAGCGCTCGGAGCTCAAGCAATTGCAGTCGCAAATCAACCCGCATTTCCTCTATAACAGCTACTTCGTGCTGCACCGGGTCGCCCAAATGCACGACGTGGACACGGTGATCCGCTTGACGCGCCACTTAGGCGAATATTTTCGCTATATTACGAGGAACGGTTTGGACGATATTAGCTTGGGACAGGAATACCGGCACACGAAATCCTATATCGAGATTCAGACGATGCGTTATTCGCGGCGGATCAAGACGGTCTGCGCGGAATTGCCGGAGGAATGCCGGGATATTCCGGTGCCGAAGCTGATTTTACAGCCGATATTGGAAAATGCGTACGAGCATGGCCTTAAAGACAAAGCGTCCGACGGCATCGTCAATATCTCCATTACGCTTAAAGATCACGCCGTCTATCTCTCCGTGGAGGATAACGGCGAAGACTTGAAGGACGAGCATCTCTTGCAGTTGAACTCGGAATTGCAGCAAGGCATGAATCTGGAAACGACCGGGATGCTGAACGTCCACCGCAGATTGCAATTAAAGTACGGCAAACCGTACGGACTAGCCGTCGACCGATCTCCGCTCGGAGGCCTGCGAGTCGTCTACGCGATTCCCATCATAAAGGAGACGCATCATGTACAAGCTTCTGATCATTGACGACGAGGACTTGATCGTACAAGGGTTGGTGTACCTGTTCGAAAATCGTCCCGACCTTGAGCTGGAAATCTATTACGCCTATTCCGCGCTGGAGGCGCTCGAATGGCTGAAACGCACGAAAATCGACATCGTCCTCAGCGATATTCGCATGCCCGGCATGTCGGGGATTGCGCTGCAGCAGGAAATCGTCCGTTTATGGCCGCATACGATCGTCATCTTCTTAACGGGGCACGACGATTTTAACTATATCCAGACGGCCAGCCGCAATCAAAGCTTCGATTATATTCTGAAGACAGAGGAAGACGAAGTGATCGTAAGCGCCGTACGCAGAGCCGTCGATCGGCTGGACGGCAGGTTCGAGCGCGAGCGGCTCCTTGAGCGGGCCCGCGAACAGATCAAGCTGGCGCTGCCTTCGCTCCGGAAGGAATGGCTCCTGGAACGGATAACGGGAGAAGCGGCGGATAACGGTTCGGAGTTGGAGCTTCGACTGAAGGAGCTGGACATTCCGCTGAACGCGGCCGCCCCGATTTTGATGATGCTCGGAAGACAGGACGATAGAGAGCCCGATGGCAGGACAGCGGATCAGACGCTGAAGAACTTCGGCCTTCAGACGATCGTGAATGAGGCGCTTAGTCCCACGTTAAACCTGTTTTCCTGCATGTACGAGTCCGGCAGATGGATCTGGCTGATTCAGCCGAATATCGAAGGTCTGTTGCCGGAGAATGAAGATTTCGAATGCTCTTGGAAGCATGCCGCGCTTCTCGTTCGCGAATCCTTGGCGAAAATTCAAGAGGAATGCCGGAGGCAAATCGGGCTGAGCGTGTCTCTGATCGCGGGAGCTTCGCCGGTGGCTTGGGCGGATTGCGAGCATGCGTACAGCTTGCTGAAGCGGATTCTCTATATCGATTACGGCCAGCGCAAGGAGGTGCTGCTCTCCGAGTCGCATTTGTCGCCGAACGAAAGGCTGGAGCACGACAAGGATATTTCCCACTGGCTGAAAATGAATAAAATCCAAACCCTGCAAACCTATCTCGAAACCTCGCAGAGAGAACGCTTTTTTTCGTTGTTTTACGAGCTGGCGCGCCATATCGAGGAGAGCGGCCTCGACTTGATGAAGCTGCAATGGTTTTATTCCGTTGCGCCTATTTTTTTCAGATTCATGAACACGTCATTCGAAGAAAACAACGCGCTGCGGATCGATGTCGACATGCTGACACAGCTGAATCGCCACAGCTCCTGGGAAGACGCGGTCGATTATATCGCCCGGCTGGCCGAAGCGGTGTTCGATGCGCAGAAAACGGACATCGGCGAACGCGAATTGGAGATCGTCGCCCGGATCAACACCTACATCGAGGACAACCTCGCGGGCGACCTATCGCTGACCCGAATCGGAGAAGAGGTCGGCTTCAATCCCTCCTACTTGTCCAGATTATACAAGCAATTGACCGGGGAAGGCCTGCACGATTCGATTACCCGAATGAGACTGAATAAAGCGGTTGAACTGCTGACTCAGCCCTCGACCAAGATCCATGAAATCTCCTCGGCGCTTGGCTTCGAGTCTCCGGCTTACTTCACCAAATTTTTCAAGCGGGTCACGAATCTGACGCCTTCCGAATACCGGGAGAAGGAGCTGAGCATTAAGGATTAACGAATTGGCCTACGTTCCACAGCCTCGGTAGCTCGGAGGCACTTTTTTGGCCTACACTCCGCAGCTTCGATAGTGTGGAGGCACTTTTTTGGCCTACACTCCGCAGCTTCGATAGCGTGGAGGCACTTTTTTGGCCTACACTCCGCAGCTTCGGTAGCGTGGAGGCACTTTTTTGGCCTACACTCCGCAGCTTCGGTAGCGTGGAGGCACTTTTTTAGCCTCCGCTCCGTGGCCTTGGCTACTCGGCTTCGGTCCGCAAAAATAAAATGGAGCTGTCCCCTAAGCTAAGTCGCTTAAGTTGATCAATACACAAAGTAAGGGGTATGCACCTCCTGTAGACGCCTCATACGCTCCCGAAATTACCCTGTGACGGGTTTACCCATTCAGATTTCGGAAGCGTATAGCATCGGAAGGAGGTGCATACTCCTTTAGCCTTTAGTATGGATCATCTTTGAGAACAACTTAAAACGCTTATGGGACAGCCCGCTTGCTTCTTACAGCACGATCTCGCGGCCGCGCTCGGCGGACTCGTAAATTGCGGACAAAATTTTGATCATATCGACGCCGTGCTCCGGCGTAATGATCGGCTGCTCGCGGCCGAGTACGCATTCTACGAAGTGACGAATGTTGGCCGTATGCTGAGGAATCTGGGCCGCCTCAAACTGCGGCTGCTGGTTGATCAGCGCGCCTTCGCGCTCCGTGAACAGGTTCAGCTTGTCGTTGATCAGACTGAAGCCGCCTTCTGTGCCTCTCCATTCGAGGAACTTCTTCTCCTCCTCGATGTTGGACGCCCAGCTGAACTCGATCTGCAGGGAGGCGCCGTTATCGAAGCGGATGAAGCCTGCGGCCAAGTCCTCGACATCGAACGTGCCCGCCGGAATGTTGCCCGAAGCGTCGGGACGATCCGCGAACTTGCGGTACGTCGAGCCGGATACGGTAACCGGCTTCGGGTTGCCCGCCAGCCACATCGCCATATCGATCATGTGTACGCCGAGGTCGATCAGCGGACCTCCGCCGGACAGCTCTTTTGTCGTAAACCAGCCGCCGCGTCCCGGAATACCCCGGCGGCGAATCCAGCCGCAGCGCCCTGTGTACAGCTCGCCCATCTCGCCGTTACCAATAATCCGCTTGGCGAACTTCGCTTCTTCGCTGAAACGGTTGTTGCGCATCGTCATCAGCAGCTTGCCGGAATCCCGTGCCGCATCGGCCATTTTCTGAGCCTCGTCGGGGTTGATCGCGTCCGGCTTCTCGCAAAATACGTGTTTGCCCTGGCGTAGAGCGGCGATGGCAATCTCCGAGTGGTACAGGTTCGGCGTGCTGATGCCAATAATGTCGATCGATGGATCCGCGATCAGCTCGCGGTAGTCTTCATACACTTTAGTTCCGGGAAAATCTTTGGCCGTTGCTTCGGCAGACGCCTTAAACGCGTCACAGAAAGCAACGATCTCTACTTCGTTGTGCGACAGCCAACCTGGCAGATGCGCGTGCTTGAATATGCCGCCGGTGCCGACGACTCCTACTTTCAACGTCATTTTCTTATATCCCCTTGATCGTTTCTAATGGTTGCGCGTTGCCGTACTTCGGATATTCGCGATCTACCGGCGCAGCCCACTTCACCGCGTTAGAGATAACTTTGCGCACTTGCGGGTTATAATAAGTCGGATACGTCTCGTGGCCCGGGCGGAAATAGAAAATTTTGCCCATGCCGCGCGTATAGCAGCAGCCGCTGCGGAATACTTCTCCGCCTTCGAACCAGCTGACCATAACCAACTCGTCCGGCTGCGGAATGTCGAAGTGCTCGCCGTACATTTCTTCCGCCGGAAGCTCAATGTACTCGCCGATGCCGTCGACGATCGGATGCCCCGGATTCACGACCCAGATGCGTTCCTTCTCGTCCGCTTCGCGCCATTTCAGATCGCAGGACGTACCCATCAATTTTTTGAAAATTTTCGAAAAATGGCCGGAATGAAGCACGATCAGCCCCATGCCGTGAAGTACGCGCTGATGCACACGGTTTACGATCTCGTCCGACACTTCGTCGTGCGCCATATGGCCCCACCAGATCAGGACGTCGGTGTTGTTTAGCACTTCCTCCGTTAAGCCATGCTCCGGATCGTCCAGCGTGGCCATCGTTACTTTCCCCGAAATGTCCAAGCCTTCGGCAATCGCCGTATGCATGCCTTGCGGATAGACGGATGCAACCTTCTCGTTTGTTTTCTCATGGCGGTGCTCGTTCCAGACGGTAACGTTAATTGTTTGGCTCATAATCCGGACTCTCCTTTAACGTGGTTTTCCTTCTTCATTGTATGCGAAGCTCAACTGCCAATCGATTGCCTATTCGGGCGAATTATTACGGTATTCTGTCATGATCTGCACGGATTCATACGGATATGTTAAAATATAATTACGCGATCCTGTCGCAATCCTACTTCCAAGGAGCATGAGCATGTATCCGGAAATGCGCCACGAGCAGGTCGTTTACCAAAATCCTTTTCTCGCTATGCGAATCTGGCAGATCGACACGGAAACAACGACAACTGAGGATTTGCTGCTAAAAGCGGAACAGAATTGGAGACAAAAAAACTACTACGGCTGGCATTATCACGAGGAAGTCGAGTTTCTACTAGTTCTGGAGGGGGAGATTACCGCCTATTGCCGGGAGGAGCAAATCGTGCTCGGTGAGGGAGATATCGCCTTGTTCGGCTCTTCGGAGCCCCATACGACGATGCAGACGAAACCCGGAAGCACGCGGCAGATCGTCTTCCAGATCGATTTACGCAAATACTGGGATGTGAGTACGCTAAACAGCATGCAGCATTTTTCGGAAGTGATTCGTCCCCTTAGCTCGCTCAATTATATTTATAAGGAAAATAAAGAAGTTCGCGAGCGGACCGCCGAGCTGATTCGAGAAATATATCAGGAAATGAACGACGGCAGCCTCGGCTACGAGCTCGCCGTTTCTTCAAGGATCAAACATATTCTGCTGCTTCTGCTCCGCAACGATACGCGGCAGCAGCTCAATTATAACGATAATCGCCTGATCGGCCGCTTGCAGCCTGCGGTCGACTACGTAGAAAGCCATCTGGACGGCAAGCTGTCCGTCGCGGAAATCAGCGGACGTCTCAACATGAGCTACACCCATTTCATCAAGACGTTCAAAAAAGCCGTCGGCATGTCCTTCACCGACTTCGTCGTGCTGAAGCGGATCAAGAAAGCCGAGCAGCTGCTGCTGACCAGCGACGTCAGCATCGCGGAAGTGGCCGAATCGGTCGGCATCTCCAACCTCGGCCACTTCTACGAGATGTTCCGGCGCATGAACGACTGTTCGCCCAAGCAGTTCCGGGACCGGCTGCGCGAGCCGACGGGTTGATTGGCGTGCGTTGGGATAGATTTGACCGTCAGCCGTTCTCCCGATCGACGAAATAAAACTTATCCACGTAAATGGATTCGATATTTGCCTTGTTATTGGTAGGCGCCAGGAATACATAGGAAGCTTGCGGCGCGAGCTTGTCGGCCGTTGCCGTGAACTCTCCTATTTTGACGTTTGTCCAGAACATATTTTCCATGCTGCTCGCGGCGATCGTCGACGGCCAGACGATTGTGCCGCCGGCGCTGAAATTCATGCCTACTGTAAAGGCGTTTCCTTCCGGTTTCGGGAAGGACGGTCCGTTGACGAGGTCGGCCAGCATAGCCGTTTTATAATTGACCTTAACTCTCGCATACACGTCGTAAACATGGCCGGCAGTAAGTCCTGCATCGCTGGCATAGGCGTAGAAATCCATCGGTCCGTTGCTGTCCCCGACGACTTTTGCAGCCGTCTTCCCGTCCGAAGCAGATAAATCCGCAACGCCTCTCGAGCTCGCCGCGCCCCATGTTCCGAACTGTTGATCCTGAACCTCCTTAATCGTCTGACCGCATTTCTTCACGAGCTTGAATATTTTCCCGTCTCCCGCCACGAAATTCACGTCGGTCAGAACGTAACTGTTCCCGGTCGTCGAATAAGAGACTTCGGATAAGCTGCCGTCCGTTCTGTCGATTTCAAAGATGGATTGGATGTCCATTCCAAGCTTCGAACGGTCGATTGCAATCGTGACGTTCTCGCTCGCTTCCGCATTGTGATTCACGACGACAATATACTTATCCGACGAGCTTACGCTTTCATGAGTCGTTACGTCGGCGCTCGGATATCCGGGATCGTAAGGCTGCGTCGTCGCTCCTCCTCCGCCCCCAGTTGTTGTTGCGACGTTCGCGATTCTTCTCATATCCATGATCGTCGGCTTCAAAGCCTCAATCTCGCTCATCAATTGCTGGATCGTCCCGTAAATATGCGGTCTGCGCGTATAGTCGTAGTCGACCATGCCTCTCCAGACGACCGTAGATTGATACAAGAAGTACGTAAACCCTCTTGCTCCCCTGCCGATGGACTCGTAGGTCATCGCTCGGATTTCGGCCGGAGTCGGTTCCCTCGGCAGGCCCTCCTCTTCTCCGTGTGCCTGCAAAATCATCCATACCGGCGCGTCGTTCGTCAGGCTTCTGCGAATCGGCAACGTTGAGGCGTCCAAGCTCTCTTCGAACGCAGCGTTCGGATACGTGCCGATATGCTTGAAATTGCCGGGCGTCGGATAATGGTTCACGACGGGATACAAATCCAAGCTCATCGCTTGAGTAAGGTTGGAGGGGTAGAAGTACGACGCGTCCTCCGGCATCGTATAATCGATCACCGTAAACCGGTTCGGGTCGATGCTTTCCAGCATTCTCCTCATGACGGACAGATTGTCCCGGAACCGCTCTTTATCGACGACGTACAGGCTCCTCGGCTCGTCGAATAACAGATATCCGCTCAATTGCTCCGCATGCTCGGAAAGCAGCGCTATATTCGTCAGTTCGACAAGCGCCTCGTACATGGCTACTTCATCATTGCTATATCGTGCTTCCGAATCGAAATAGTTGCCTCCCCAGAACTTGAACAGCTCATGTCCGTCGGGCAGCCCGATCAGTTTAAGTCCGTATTCGGCCGCCTTCGCCAAAGTCACCTCGTAGATTCCCGGCTTTTTGTGCCAGTTGGCCAGAAATACCGTATCGGCGCCCGCATCGCGAATATCGTCGAAGGTACGATCCAAATACGCTGCCGCATCCGCTTCGATATACGGAATGTTGCCGGCTTCGAACCAGACGCCCTTCGGAAAATCGTCAAGCGCGGGATTAACGGTCGCCTCCATCAACTGAACGCCGTCGATCACCTGAACGTTTTTTCTCAAGAAAATCCGATTGTCAGAGCGCTTGACTTCGATTGTATACAGTCCGTTCGCAACCGTCCGGTCCTGATTGTCGGTTCCGTCCCACTTCTCTTTCACGTACGTCCAATCTTCCCTTGCGTTGACAATCTTCTTGACCGTATTCGCCTGTGCGTCGTACACCGTGACGTCGATCGTCTTGCCCGGCTCGTAGAGCCCGTGAATGCTGTAAGAAATCGTCGCGTAATCATTGATGCCGTCTTGATTGCCGGGCGATATTTTATAAGGATACACGTTGCTATACTTATTCGGGTCATAATAGGGTTCCGGAAGTACCCTCGTCAGAACCGCGCTATCTATCCGAAAGGAAGGGAAATTTTCCTCGTTCGCGGTCGAATAGACGTTCAGTCGATACTCGTGGGTCGGATCGATCTGAATCGGCAGAGAGATCGCCCCGAAATATTCAAGCTTAATGTTAAACGGAGGGTTCGCCGTATTATAGACTTTGCGAGGGACCAGATCTTGACCGGCCGTAACGTCCCGCAAGGATAAGCCCATCACGTCTCCGACGGCGTTGTCCCAATTCGTCCCGGGCACGCGATCGGGATTGACGAGCAGCATTAATGTATAGTCGCCGGCGGCCAAGTCGTTCCCGGGGATCGGAATTTCGATTGCGGGCTCGTCTTCGTTCGCTCCGTTCGAAACCGTGGTCGCCACGTTGTCCGGCGTTAATCCGTCCGGAATATTTACGGCAGAGTCGCCGAGCGTAAATGCGTCGTTCTGAATCGTCAGAGGTACGACTTCTTTCAAGACGATATAATCCAGATGAATGCCGGAAACGTCGTCGTTCTCCATTCCTTCCGCATAGAACTGCAGCCGATTGACACCGTAATTCGGATAAAAAGTGCCTACTCTAAACTCCTGCCACTGTTGGTCCGTCGTTTCGGACGCGTCGATGATCCGAGGAGAGAACACCTCCGCTTGGCGGGTTGCATCGTATACGCCTATTCTGGCGACCTCGCCTTGGGTATTCGACTCGCGATCGATTTTCATCTTGTAATAGACGTCGTAAGCGGCCGCATGCTTCAGCATGCTAAAATCCCAAGCTTCGTATTGTATCTCCCCGCCTCCACTCTCTCCCGCTAGGGCTGCCGAGAATCCGTCCATGGCCGTCCCGTCTGCCTTGCGAACGGCGCCGTTACGGTACGTGAAATTGCTATCCTCGATCATGTAATCGCCAGCGATATCGATGAACGGCGCTGTCGTCACTTCAGCTTTCGTATTGACCGCTTTCGGGATTCTCTTCGCCGTTTGCCCGTCCGACGCCGTGACATCGGCCACGCCGACCGTCGTATCCGGCGTATCGTTAGTATAGAACATCGAATCTTGTCCGACGTATTCGAATAGACCTTCGTCCGCAGAAACCGTTGCGGGTCCCGCGAACGCGCCCAGGTTGGTCGCGAAGAGGGCCAATATCGCAAGTCTGATCACATACTTTTTGAACAATGCTAACACCTCCGCAGAATGGAAATCTGGCCTGGCACCTTGTTTACAGTACGGATGTTTCATACTACAATAGGCTTTAATTATCGCCTCGATCACAAAGGAGAGCTTGCATGCAACTGAGAACCTTTAAGTATGTCGAGCACAATTCCTCGCTGGAATACAAAACCGGCGGCATTCATCCTTCGTTCGAAATCCTGTATTTGGCTACGGGCCGATATCAGATGAACTGGTTAGGCGAAAAGTACGATATCAAACCCAACTCCTTGTTCTTCATTACGCCGAACACTCCTCACGACGTTACGATCTTGTCCAACAAGGCCACCTATTGGTACATCGAGCTTAACGAGCCTCCCGCTAACGCCGATTCCGTTTTCCCGACGCTGGAAACGATACTTGTCTGGAACCGGCTGCAGTGCGAATCCGATTTGGCAAGCCAAATGCCCGAAGTGATGAATCATACGGTTGAGGGCATTCATCGCCTTCTTCAAAATCGGTTGCATGAGATGGTATGCGGCGAGGAATTATTGCTGCTCGAGATCAGGAAACTGTTTTTGATCGTTCACGAGATTTTGCATGGTTATAAAAAAGATCCGGGCTTGCAGAAAAAGCTGAAGCTGCCGCTGGGCTATACGCCTACGCAAGACATTATTAAAACTTTGATCATTATCTTGGAGACCAGCTACAAAGAGAACATTACGTTGCGTCAATTATCCGATTTCTCGCATTTTCAAAGCACTTATCTGATCCAAAAGTTTAAAGAATATCACGGGTTTACGCCGATCGAGTACTTGCACAAGCTGCGAATGAAAGCCGCGGTCAACTATCTGTCGACAACGGATATGAAAATCAAACAAATTGCCGAAGAATCGGGGTATGCGAATATCCATCACTTCAGCAACGCTTTCAAAAAAAACACCGGGATGAGCCCGTCCGAATGGCGAAAGAACCATCGAAGCCCGCTATAGCCCCTGCCGTTATCCGAAGTACACGCTTGTCGCCCTGATTGTCTGTTCGTTAACCTCCTGCGGCACTCCCTGTACGACAATTCGCTTTGACTGCAGGGGCAGCAAATCGAAATACTCGTCGGATACCTTCCATCCGTCGGCCAATCCGAAATGCACCGCATGCGCGTAGCGATCGGTTTGGACGTCGAAGGCGATCTCCGATTGTCCGATCCGTTCAAAGTTCGATACGGACAACCGGGCTTGACCGATCTCCCGCTTCGAGAATTCGTTTAGTCTGAGAATCGCCGTATTCACTTCGTTTTCCGACGGTTTGACGAACCAGCAGCCTTGAACCGGATCTAGACTCGCATCGAGATCGAAGCGGAGTACCGGACTCCTCGAATGCTTCTTAATGACGATTGGTTTGTTGGCCGTCAGACGAACCTTACCGTCATAGGATGCATAACCGAACTCCGCCTCTAAGCTCAAATCCTCTTCCGTTTCATTGATCCCGTATACGACCGCGGCATTCTCCTCTATTCGGATGACCAGCCTTCGCGAATCGAAGGCTCTTCTGACGAAAGGGAATGAGATTTTCCTTTCCAGATAGTAGTCGATAATCGTCCAACCGACTTCTCCCCAGCAGTCGTTATACATCCAGAAGATGGCCCCGTCGCAATGCGGCTTGCTCCGCATCGTGTCGAGCGCGTATTCCAGCATCAAGCCTTGCCACAGTCCCCCGAACAACAAATAATCCTCGGCCGAAATGCCTTCCATTTTCCGATAATGCTTCTCTATCGCTTCGCCGATCAGACCGTAGCCAGGCTCGTTGTAGGTGACGGCATTCGAATGCATCTTGAAAGCCTCGCTATTTAACTCGATCGTGTCCGTTGCCAGGTATCTCTTTACGGACGACGGCTTGCAGGGTCCGACGTGCCCGAACTCCGATACGAATTTCGCATTGAGAGCGTCATAGACTTCCGGCGTAATCTTGTCTTCGAACCGTTCGGCGAACGCGCTGATAAACCATTCGTGCGAATCGCCGGCCTGCGTTCCGTTCGGATGTTCTCCGCCGTAGGGCGAGCCGTTCCAATAAGGGATATCCGGACAGTTTCGGTGAACGATCTCCGGAGCGATAGCATTGAAGATTCGGCCTCCCGCAAACTCCCAATGCTTGTGATCCTCGAAAAATAAATCATAGACCATTTGATTTTCGTTATTGCCGCACCATAGCACCAACGAAGGGTGATTTCTCAGCCTTCGGGTCTGATAGTCCAGTTCAGCGGACACTTCGAGCTTGAACCGTTCGTCCCGATCGGGATATAAGGCGCAAGCAAACATCAGATCCTGCCATACCATGATTCCTTTCTCGTCGCAAAGCTCGTAAAATAGTTCCCTTTCGTACAGTCCTCCTCCCCACACCCTTAGCATGTTCAGGTTCGCCTCGACAGCCTCTTCGATCAATTGCCGATAACTGCTGTTCGGAGCCCGAAGATACATAGAATCGGGAGGGACCCAATTTCCGCCTTTGCAGAAAATTTTCCGTCCGTTTACCACGAGCCCGAACGCTCTTTCCCGATCGTTGATCTTGGACACGTCGAGCTCTACCTTCCGAATCCCAAACTTCGCCTCGTATTCGCAGAGCACGGTCGAAGCATGAAGGCCTTTTACCTTGATCGCGTACCTATGCGGCTGCCCATATCCGTGCGGCCACCAAAGCTTCGCATCGGGTATAATTGACTGAGTATTCAAATAATTTAGACCGGAGCAGAGCAGAAGGTTTTTCTTCTCGCTATACACGACTTCCCGTCCGTCCAAAATTTCAATTTCCACGTCAAGGTCCGCGGTCTGCAGCGGATTCGGATGGTCCAGGACGATCTCCAGCGCAAGCCGCGCTTCATTATTATTCGCAGCAATCGCTTCCGTGCGGACGCATACTTCTTTAATCGTCGCCGCGCTGTACGTCTTGATGGCAATCGATCCTATTCCGCATGTAGGAATTCTCGGGCACCAATCCCACCCGAATCCATAATGCGGTTTGCGTACGGCAATCCTTCTAGCATCTCCGCGACGATAACCGAGCAGCATGCCGATATTTTTGGATACGCCCTCGTATTCGGCCTCCGCAACTCGCTCCAACCCGGCGGTTACCCGGATGATCAATTCATTGTCTTTCTCTTTGATCTCGTTTTTGACGTCTTTTTCGAACGGATAATAGGCATTCGCGTGATGTCCCAGATGAACCCCATTCAGAAAGATATCCCCATGACAATCGATATTCTCGATGACTAAAGAGACATACTCGCCCATCGTGTCCGGATCCAGATCGAACACTTTCTTGAACCACCACGCCTTCTTCTCCGTCCATTCGCTGTCGAAGAAATTCAGTCCGACGGTGGGCTCCTCAATCACCTTATTTTCAATTAACGGCACGTGGATGTCGCAAGGAAGCGAACAATCCAGCCATCCCTCTTCCTTCCTGGCCATTCTCCATGCCATTGAAGCGTCATATCCAAGGCCGCTCCAGCTCAGCTTCCAATTCTCATTTAATTCGATCATCGGTGATAGATCCTCCAAGTATCCGCTGCTTAAGGAATAAGATGGAAACGCGATGCCTCCATCTCATTCCTCCGATTTTTAGGCTACTGCATGCTTGTTACGGTCGCTTTCGCGTCGTCCCATGCTTTTTTCCACCAGTCGAAAGACGTTGCAGCTCCGGCCTTCTCCAGTTGTCCCAGGATGTCGTTTTTGATTTTCTCGTACTCTTCGTCGGACTTGGACAGGATGACTTTAGGCATCCCTTTCATCATGATGTCATCCAGCTTGGCATCGATTCTCTTAATATCGTCCGGTGTTTGCGGCAAGACGTTCGGAATCTCGGTCATCTGATTGGACTGATCGAACGCTTTGCCTTCTTTCATCAATTTCTCATGGACTTGGTAAGGCATCTCCACTCCGTAGTAGCTGCTGAAATCGCGTTGCGTCGGCGTCAGGGACAATTTGAGCACGTCGATGCTTTTGCGGAGATCCAGGAGTCTTCCGTCCGTCGGATGAACGTCGGCGCCCGTAATTCCAACGATATTGTTGAGTACGCCGAGTCCCCGTTTCTTATCTTCGTCTTTCGGATTTTTGAGCCGTTCGATGGCGGCGGGCAGCATTTGCGCTTTGCCGTCCACGATATCCCAATCCTCTCCCTGAATACCGCTGAGCGCCGTACGCACCCCGTCGTAAGAGAACAAATAATCGATCAGTTCGACTGCTTTCTCCGGAGACTTCGCTTTCTTCGTTACGCTGAGCAGAAATCCGGGCCATCCGGTCGAGCTCGAGGAATTGGCCCAGGCCGTCATCCCTTCTACCGGCAAGGAAACGTAGCCTTTTAAAGCGTTCGGATCCTTCTGCACGCTGGCGATGGAATAGGCGTCGATCCACCAGGTCGCCATACCCGACAAATATTGTCCGGCCGTCGCCTTCGCCGCGTAGTCCGCGCTCTTCATCGTAAAGCTGTCCGGATCGAGCAGCCCCAATCGGTTTGCTTTATTCAGATACTTCAAGTTGGCCCACATCGGACTCGAGACGTCTGTATAGTTGGCTATAATTTCGTTGGTGTGAACGTTCGTTACAAAGGCATGAGGTCCCCAGCTTGCATAACCCATGTTGGCTCCATGGCCGACCCAATAAGCCCACGGTCCCCAATCGTTGAACAAGCCCATACCATACACTTTTTTGCCGTCTTCCGTAGCCGGATGTTTCTTCTGCATCTCCGCCAATACGGCAAGATGATCGTCTTCGTTCTTGATCGAAGGGTAGCCCATTTCTTTATAGAGATCCCATCTCACCAAGAAGCCGTTCCACCACCAGTTGGACAAGCCGGTCGGTCCCGCGTTCGTATTAAGAAAGTAAAGTTTTCCGGTATCGTTGCTCAAAAACTTCTTCGAGAACGTCACTCTTTTCGGATAATTTGCAGCGATATTTTTCCCGTAATCCGCAAGGTAATCGTCCAACGCGATGACGTTATTCCCTTCGACTAACTGTTGAATATAGCCATTGTTCGTCACGAGAATATCGGGGAGCTCTCCGCTGGCCAGAGCGAGCTTCAGCTTCTCGTCGTCGTATTCGATCACTTCGATCTCCACGCCGAGCTTCTTCTTGATCTCTTCCGTAACGACATTCGGCCAGAACTGTTCTTCAATCTGAAAGAGCGAAGTGATGCTTCCGATTGTCAACTTGACCGGCTCGGCCGGCTTTTGGCTCTCCGATGACGGACTTGCGGCTTGCAAGGCGCTTTCCCCCGTGTTCCCGCTCTCCTTCCCATTCCCGTTGCCGGAAGAGCAACCGGCTAAGACCAGCACGATAGCCATGCATAACAGCACGACATTCCGAAGCTTGTGAATCCCCCATAATCCGTTCATCTGTACATCCTCCTGTTTGATCTTTATTTATACTGCCTCCAGGTGCAAGGCCAAGTATAAAACGAGTTGTCGCCTGTTCCCGCTCTAGCCTTTAACGGCCCCCATCATAATGCCTTTGACGAAGTATTTCTGCATCATCGGATACACGACCAGAATCGGGATGATGGCAATCATCGTGATCGTCATCCGGACGCCTTCCGGCGTCAACACCATTTGGTTGGCGGCGTCCATCATCTGCTGGGTATTCATGTTACGGATGCTGTCCGCGATTCTCTGGGATTCGGTGAGATATTGATACAGCAAGTATTGCAGCGTTTGCAGCTTGGGATTCGAAACGTACAAATAGTTGTCGAACCAGGAATTCCATTGATTCACCGCTGAGAATACCGCTATCGTGGCCAGAATCGGTTGACTTAACGGTAGGATGATTTTCATGAAAACCGTAAAGTAGCCAGCTCCGTCGATCAGTGCCGCTTCCTCGAGCGAAAGGGGCAACTGTTCGATGAAAGTTTTGAGTAGAATGACAAAATAAGCGGAAACGGCGAAAGGCAAAATATAAATCCAAAAGGAATTGATGAGCCCGTAAGACTTCATGGTGAGATAGACGGGAATGAGACCCGGATTGAAAAACATCGTCAAAATAACGAAGCGGTACAGGAATTTGCGAAAATAGGTTTGTTCCTTGGTCACCGTATAGGCAAATATGGAACAGCAGAACAGCGTAAACAACGTGCCGCCAACCGTTCGGATCGCAGAGTTCATGAAAGCTCCGATAATGCCCTCCAGCTTGAAGATGGACACATAATTATAGAAGGTAAACCCTCTCGGAGCCCAGGTCACCCCGGCAACCACCTTCGCCGGATCGCTGATTGAGTAGATAAACACGTAATAGAAAGGGTACATGCAGGCGATCGTAAACAGAACGAGCAGTGCATAGTTAATCCCCGAGAAGCCGCGATCCGATAGTTTGCTCTTGTGAATGAATTCCATCTCTTTCCCCCCTCTACACGATAGATTGGCCTCTTACTTTTTTGGCGAACGAATTGACGGAGAACAGAAGTACGATTCCTACGAAGGTTTTGGCTATGCCAATCGCCGTTGCATAGGAATAATCGTTCGTGGCGATGCCGATTCGGTACACATAGAGATCGAGAACCTCGATATTATCCGCGACCAACGGATTTTTGAAAGCGTAATATTGATCAAACCCGATCGTCAGGATGTTGCTGACCGATAGCAGAAGCAGCACGATAAACGTTGGCATGAGGCCCGGAACGGTGACATGCCAGATGAGCTTAAGCCGCCCGGCCCCGTCCATCTTGCCGGCTTCGTAGATTTCCGAATCGATGCCGGCGATCGCCGCCAAATAAATGACCGATGTCCATCCTAAGCTCTTCCAAATGAGCAGCG
The DNA here is from genome assembly GCF_003386235.1 of Cohnella phaseoli. Classification (GTDB taxonomy): domain Bacteria; phylum Bacillota; class Bacilli; order Paenibacillales; family Paenibacillaceae; genus Cohnella; species Cohnella phaseoli. Next base: position 313,506 of record NZ_QRDZ01000004.1, on the reverse strand, counting down.
CGGTCTGAAAATACCAGACGGCGCCCAAATTCCCCAACAGATTCGTAGGCTCGTCTATCACTCCAAGCGAGAGCATCACCCGATTAAAGAGTCCCTCGTTCGAGAAGATGGAGAACGAGAGCGAGAACACGATGACCCAGCTGATGAAATTCGGAAAGGTCGCCGCGGTTTGGACGAATTTTCTAAAAAACTTCGGTTTCACTTCATTGAGCATAATCGCGAACAGGACCGGGAGAGGCGCACACAGGATGCCTAGCAGCCCCATCGCCAACGTATTTTTCAGCACCCGGGCCATATCCCCTCCGTCATTGACAATGAGCTCGAAAAACTTCAGACCGACGAATTTGCTGTCGGCGAGAGGGATGCCCGGCTTATAATCGAAAAATGCGTAAACCCATCCGAACAGAGGAACATAATTAAACATGAATACAAGGATAACGAAGGGGAGGGCCATGCCCAAGAGAACTATACTTTTTCTATTGCTCTTAACTCCAATCTTTTTCTGCGAATGTCTTACTGCTGCCTTCACGCAATCACCTCAAGCTGTTGGTTAAATAGAGCGTTTTCATAACTCCTAGAGTGCATCAGCAAAGCCTGAATTCATTTTTTAATTATAATCAAACAAGCCCTTTTGGTATTTGCAAAACATTACTCTGTTTAATAAAAATAAAAATGATTTGTCCATGGTTTCAGGGAAAAATTTATAAATTGTTTCACTCCCTGTTTATGCTCGTTTCTCTGCATGGCAAAAAGAGGCTGTCCCGTAAGTAAAAGAGTCGTACGAAAGGATGCTCGATAGAGAATATTGTCGTGCATGTATCTCCCTACGATGCTATACGATCCTGAAATTTGGAATGGTTAACCCGTTAAGGGGTGATTTCAGGACCGTATGAGGCATTCTCCAGGAGATACATGCACTTTTTTCTTCATCGATCATCTTGTACGACCCTACTTATGAGACAACCTCTTAGTTGCGAACAGTTAATTGAATATTCACCGTTTCACGAAATAAAACTTATCCACGTAGACCTCCTTGACATTGCCTGGATTGTCCCATGGCATAATATAGACGACTTGGCTATTCGTCTGGGAAGGCACGAAACTTCCGATCTTGACGGTATGCCAGAACATATTCTCCATGCCAGAGGCGGACATTCGTTTTTCCGGGACCGGATAGGTATTCTCGGTCACGTCGTAGACTCCGTAGGAAAAGGCGTCCCCCGTCGGCTGGAAGGTCCTATCGACTCCGTTTCCGTCCTTGTACATGTCGGTCGCATATTGGATTTTAATGTTCGCGTATAAATCGTATGTCGCGCCGGGAGTCAATTCGGCGGGATCCCAGAACCATTGGAAGTTCCAGGTTCTCGACGACGTCACCGCGTGCTTCGCCGTCTTGCCGTCGCCTGCCGATACGTCGATCTGCTCCTTCGTCGCGCCGTTGTTGACGTGGAACGCAGCATCCTCCCCGACGTAGACAATTTGCGCAGCGTCCTTCGTCAACTTCAAGACTTTGCCGTCGCCGGGCGCGAAGCCGAGATTGCTGATGACGTAGTGGGTCGGAGTCGCCGTGAACGCGACCCCTGCTTGATCCAGCATGTTGGTGACTGCCGTAATATCCATCCCGAGCGCCGCCCGATCGATCGACAGGCTAATGTTCGCCGGACTCAGGCAATCGTGATTTACGACGACCAAATACTTGTCGCCCGTCTCCGTATCCAGATGGGTCGTCACGTCGGCGCTCGCATAAGCCGAGTTTCCGCCTCCTGTAGCGGTTGCGACGTTGCCGATTCTTTTCATCTTCCGAATCGTCGGCTTCAGCGTTTCGATCTCGCTAAACAGCGTTTGAACGGTAGCGTAATCCTCCGCCGGCTGGTAATGTTCGTCGACGATGCCGGTCCAATCGAGCTCCGTCTGGTACACGAAGTAGCTGAAGCCCTTAGACCCGTGTCCGATGGCCCCGTACGTCATCGCGCGGATTTCTTCCGCGGTCGGATTCCGCAGCCAGCCGGTGGATTCGTTCGTCTGCAGAATCGACCACATCGGCGCATCGTCCTCCAAGTCTTTGCGGACTTGATAGGAAGCGAAGTCCATATAAGTCTCGAAAGTAAACCCGGGATAATGATAGATGCTGGTAAAATCGCCGATCGCGTTGCCTTCTCTAACGCCGTACGGGTCGATGTTCATGACGTGCGGCTTCTGCGCGTCATAATGCAAAGGTAAACGGTCGAGCCCGATATACGTACTTAGAGCGGGCCGGCTCGGGTCGATCGTCTCCATCATCCGCTTGATGTCCTTCAGATTGTCCGCCAATTTTAAATCGTTGCCCGGTTCGTCTGCCAAATAGTACGCATATAAGGCGGTATCGTTCATATAAGGCGAGACGAGTTCGCCGATCTGCGCGTACATCGCCTGCTCGTCGTTATACAAGGCTTCATTAAATAACATGTACGCATCCGGCAGCCCGATGACCTTGATTTGGTTTTGCGCGGCCTTGCTCAACGTTTCGGCATACACCGCCGCCGGCTTGGCGTGCCAATTGGCGAGATAAACCGTGTCCGCCCCAAGCCGATGAATGTCCGCGAACGTATCGTTCAAGTAATTCGCCGCGTCCGTTACGTCATACGGAATCGCCCCGGCTTCGTAAAATATCCCTTTCGGCACGTCGTTCTTGATCGGATTCGGGGAATCCGACAACGCGACGCCGTCGATTACCTGCACGTTCGTACGGAGCGCGTCTGTCGTGCCGTTGCCGACGCGAACGACGTACAAGCCGTTGTCGACGTATTGGCCGTTATCGTTCTTCCCGTCCCAGACCACCGCCGATTGGCTTCCGGATTGAAGGGCCGGAGTCGTCAGCGTTCTGACCGTCGCCTGATCCGACAAACGCTGTACGGTTATTCCCACCGTCTGGGGCGACGGCAACGTATACGAGATCTGAGTCGTATCGTTCAGCCCGTCCCCGTTGGCCGGAGATAGCTTATACGGATAAGCATGGATAGACTTCCCATAGCTTTCGTCTTCCGGCTGCTGGGTCAGCGTCACGCTGTCCACCCTGATCGCCGGGAAATTCGCCGCATTATCGACCGGGAAGAAGCAAACGCGAACGTCGTGAGAAGGATCGACCGTAATCGAACCGAGCTGCACTTGATGGAAGTAATACACCTTCGGAAAAGTCGCAGAATCGACGATCGTTGGATTCACCAGGAAGCTGCTCGTCGTCAGATCGTACACCAAATAGCCGAAAAGGTCGCCGGAGGACGTCTTCCAGTCGGAACGCTCCGGCTTCACGCCGGCCGTGATCTTATAGGCTTTACCCGCTTCGATGCGGGTCCCGTCGACTTTGGCCTGCAGGTTCCATCCCGTTCCCGGCCCGTTGGCCATTCTGGCGGCGCTATGATCGGAAGTCATTTCGTCGGAAACAAGCAATGCGCCGTTAAACTTATAGAAGAGATTGTCTTCGATTGAATAATTCCGATGCTCCTTAAAGGTGAAAGCGTCTACATAAATATCGGAGACTTGCCCCGCATTAGCCGTGCCCCCGACATAAAAGCTCAGCGAATTCACGCCGGAGTTCGGAGCGAACGTTCCGATCTTAATCTCCTGCCACGTCCCGTTCACCGTTTCGGCCGCCGCAATCGTTCGCTCAGGCAGAACGCTGCTCTCGTTCGTCAGATCGTAAACGCCCGCTTTGAATGCATTGCCGGTCGGATTGGGTACCGTGTGCGCGACTTTGACCTTGACGTATACGTCGTATAAAACACCCGGCCGCAGCGTTCCGAAGTCCCAATTCCGGTATTGAATCTTCCAGTCCGCCGAATCGTTGAGCATATGTGCCGAGTAGCCATCCGGCACGGAAGCATCCGACGTCCTCGCCGCTCCGCCCGAGAAAGTAAACCGATCGTCTGAGATCGTCTCCTCCTGGGCATACGCGCTGCCCGCTCCAAACGTTAACGCCGCCAACAATGCCAATACCGCGACATATCCGATTCCGCCGACTCTCATCGCAATCCTCTCCCTTAGCTGGATTAAGTGAGGGAGACTTGCGTCTCCCCGATAAACCGTTAGCCGTCTTGTTTTATTTTTGGAGCCCTGCATACGTTTCCGATGCCTTCGTCATGTTGGTCATCCAGTAATCGATCGCCCGTTGAGCGTCCATCTTCTTCAGCTCGTCCATCATCGTCGTCTGAATCGAATCGTATTCCTCTCCGTTCGCGGCATAGATCAGCTTAGGCGCCATGCGGACCAAGTAATCCGTCACCTTGGTTTCGATTCGCTTAATGTCGTCCGGCATGCTGGCATCCGTTCCGAGCTCGTTGTCCATATCGTAGTAGATCGTTTTGATTTCGCCGGCCTGAACGCGCTTCTCTACGAGCTCGCCAGGATAAGAGACGCCGTAATGTTCGGAGTAGTCTTTATCCAGCTCGGTCATTTGCGTTTTCCAGATGTCCGCCGTATTCGTAAAGTTAATCGGTATGCCGTATTCCGGATCCGGATAGTTGTCGACAAAGCCGGCGAGATTCCAGTACAATCCGATGCCGGTCGTTTGCGCGAAATTCGGGTCGCTCTTCCGCGCGTCGAGCGTCTGTTGTTTCCATTGCGGCTTGCCGTCCGCGATATCCCAGTCCTTGCCCTGAATGCCGTTCTGAATGAGCCTGGAACCTTCCAAGGACTGCAGATAATCGATCAACTCCATCGCCCGTTCCGGATGCTTGCTGTTTTTCGAGATCATGATCAGGCGATTGGAAAATCCGTTCGTGCCGAATTCGCCCAAGTATACCGTCTGTCCCGACGGCACCGGCAATGGCTCCCAGCCCTTCAAAGGATCTTCTTGGGCCAGAGCGGCATTCGCTTCGTCCACGCCGGCCCAGCTCCAAGGAGACAGCAGGACCCGGCCGGCCTTGACCTTCTCCGTGAAATTCTCGTATTTCTGCGTGAACGAGTCGGGATCGAGCAAGCCCATCTCGTTGGCCTTGCGGTAAAACTTCGTTCCGTCCCAATACGCGACGTTCGGATCCAGGATGCCCCCTGCCGGCTTGAACGTTCCCGGCTCCAGATAGACGAACATGTTGTTCTTATTAATCCGGCCGAACAGGCGGTCGAACATCTCGTACGGAACGAGTCCCCAATCGAACAGCGGCGCCATGCCGTACACCGGCTGCCCTTGCTCGTTCTTCGGATGCTTTTGCTGCATCTCCGCGAGCAGGTTCAAGAAATCGTCGAGATTGTTCACGGCCGGGAAACCCAGCTCCTTGTAATAATCCCAGCGAATGTTGTAGGTATGGTTCGCGTACTTATATTGAGGTCCTTTCTGGCTGGCGATGCCGGGAATGGCGTACAGCTTGCCGGTGCCGTTGCTGAAAAACTTCTTGCTGATCTCGATTTTCGAAGGCGATTCCTTCTGAATCGATTGCCCGTGCTCCGCGATCAGATCGTCGAGCGGAATGACTTGATTGCCCTCGATGATCTGCTTTAAATATTTCGGCGAATTTTGCAGCACGATGATATCCGGAAGATCTCCGCCGGCGAGCATCAAGTTGAACTTCTTGTCGTCCGTCTGCGTGTCCAGCTCCAGCGTAACGCCCGTCTTCTTGCGAATTTCCTCCATGACAGGGTCGCTCTGCGCGCCCGGAGCCAACGTCGACATGAACAAGGCGTTGTCGCTCGTCAGTTTTAGAGTGACCGGTTCTTTCTCCGCCTGCTGGTTTGGCTGAGAAGCGGACGCGCTTGCCCCGGCAGCAGCCGGGGACGAAGACGGCTGTGCGTTCTCTCCCGCGTTCGTGCAACCCGCCATCACCGCCAGCGCCAATTTCGCGATTAACGCCGAATGCCTTTTTCTTTTGATACCGCCCATCGATTATGACCCTCCAATGAATGTAATTATATACGAAAGTCCTTGAACTTCGGGACTCTGCATATCTCGCTTAGCCTTTCACGGCGCCCAGCATGATGCCCTTGACGAAGTATCTCTGCATGAACGGATAGATCAGAAGAATCGGCGCCGTGACGATCATCGTGATCGCCATTTTGACATTCTGCGGCGATATGACCTGCTGTGTCGTTTGGTTGCCAAGCATTCTCCTTGTCGTCTCCTGGGCAAGCGCTTCCGATTGCTTCAGAAAGTTAAGCAGCGTAAGCTGCAGGGTCTGCAAGCTTGGATCATTAACCAGAAACAGGTTATCCATCCAGGAGTTCCACTGGTTGACCGCGTTAAACACCGTAATCGTCGCGACGATCGGGAGGGATACCGGGAAGATGATCTTCGCGAACACCGTCCAATAGCCGGCGCCTTCGACTACTGCGGCTTCCTCCAGTGCCGCCGGGATTTGTTCGATGAACGTTTTCATCAGGATGACGAAAAAACCGACGATCAAGGAAGGCAAAACATAAAGCAGAAAATTGTTTTTCAAGCCCAGCGTCTTCATCGTGAGGTACCACGGAATCAATCCCGCGTTCAAATACAGCGTTACGACGACGAAGCGGTAGATCGTTTTCCGAAGGGGCATCTCCTTCTTCGTGATGAGATAAGAGAACAGCGCACAGCTGAATACGGTCAAAATCGTTCCGAGCACGGCCCGTGATGAGGAAATCCAGAAGGAAACCGAGATCGTCTTCTGGCTCAGCATTTCGCGGTAGACCGTAAGACTGAAGCCTTTGGGCCAGAGATAGATGCCTTTGGCCATCTGGATCGGATCGCTCACGGAATTGATCAGGATATAGTAGAACGGATAAATGCAGCATAATGCGAATAACGCGAAAAATGCGGTGTTTAACGTATGGAACGAGAAGTCGAGAAATCGCTCGCGTCTCATGATCGGATCATGCTCCCTTCTACGGTTAGATGATGCTTTCCCCGCGAATTTTTTTGGCGATCCAGTTAACAGAGAACAGGACGGTCACGCTGACAATCGTCTTGAACATGCCCAGCACGGTAGAGTAGGAAAAATCGTTCGTCTCCAGCCCCACCCGGTAGACGTAATAGTCGATGACCTCCAATTTGTCCGCGACCAAGGCGTTATAGAACACGTAGTACTGCTCGAAGCCGTTATTTAGCATGTTGCTTACGTTAAGCAGCAGCAGGACGACGAACGTCGGCATGATGCCGGGAACGGTAATGTGCCAGATCGTGCGAAACCGGCCGGAGCCGTCGACCTTGGCTGCGTCGTAAAGCTCCTGGTCGATGCCCGCGATCGCGGCCAGGTAGATGATCGCTCCCCATCCGAGCCCCTTCCACAAACCGACCATCGTCTGGAAGGCCCAGGCGATATCGCTATTGCCCAAGAAGTTGAACGGCTGCTTCAGCCACTCCAGCTTGAGCAGCACCTGGTTGACCACGCCGTCCGATACGGCGAAGAACACGTAAAACACGGAATAAACGAGTACCCAGCTAATAAAATTCGGCAGCGTCGTCGTCACTTGAACCCATTTACGGAACCATTTTCCCCTCATCTCGTTCAGCAGAATGGCGAACGCAACGTAAGCCGGGGAAACCAGAATGCCCAAGAAGCTTAAGACGAGCGAGTTTTTCAACACGCGCGCCAGATCCGCCCCTTGCTCCGTAAACGCGATTCGTAAATACTTCAGTCCCACGAACTCCGATCCGCTAAGAGGAATTCCCGGCTTGTAATCGTAAAAGCCGTATACCCACCCGAATAGCGGGACGTAATAAAACACGAACACCGCCACAAGAAAGGGAAGCGCCATTAACAGCAGCTTCATGCTGTATTTTCTTTTTTTGGTTCTCTCTCCAGGCAGCCGCGACGCCGTCTTGACCTCCAAACTCTCTCCTCCTCTATCTGCTCTGCCTTTTCTATGCCTTAGAATAAAAGCAAAAAGGCCGCAGCGAAATGACCCCGAATCCGAAAAACATGCTCGTTTTTCGGATTCGGGGTCGAGTCGGCTGGTCGGCCTTCGAGAAGTGTTCCGTTATTCGGATTTATTTGCCGGAATTCAGGTTTCGGCGACCGGAATGGAGATTTCGATGCATGTCCCACCGCTTGCGGAGCGGATAATCGAGAGGCCCGGAGACTCGGGAAAGTTCAAGCGGATCCGGCGGTGGACGTTCTTGAGGCCGATTCCGTATTCGGAAGCTTCGGGGGATTCGGAGGAGACGGGATTCCGCTCGGCCTCGTCCTCCGAGATCCATCGCCGAATGCCGGACAACTGCTCTTCCGTCATGCCTTGGCCGTCGTCAACGACGCGAACGGTCAAGTCGGAGCGCACTCGTTCCGCCTCAATTCGAATCGTCCCCGTGTACCCCGTTCTCTCGAAGCCGTGCAGAACGGCGTTCTCTATCAACGGCTGCAGGAAGAAGCGCGGAACCATGCAGGGCAAAGCCTCCTCGGAAACCTCGAATTTGATTTCGATGCCTTCGCCGTAACGGTAGTTCAGAATCGTGACGTAATACTCCGCGTATTCCAACTCTTCCTGCAATGTGCATAAAGGAGCCGTGCTTTTGAAAATAGGCCTTAGCAAATTGCTCAAAGCCGTGATGCTCTTCGTGATGTTGTCCGACTTGCTGACGACGGACATCCACCTGATCGTGTTTAGCGTATTGAAGAGGAAGTGCGGGTTGATCTGGGCCTGAAGCATTTGGATTTCGGCTTTCGTTTTCTCCTTCTCCGCTTCCCTGTTTCGTTCGATCAGCTGCTTGATTCCGCGCGACATCCGGTTAAATCCGCCGCTTAAGCGGCCGAACTCGTTCAAATCTCGATCGTCCAGGACGATTTCCAGTTGTCCTTTCTCGACCCGCCCCATCGCATCCATCAGATTGTTCAGAGGTTTCGTGATTTTGCGAATCCATAGCGCGGCAGCGACGAACGCGGCGACAAAGCACGCGCCCACGATCCAGAACAGTTGAAATCTCAAGTTCAGAATATCCCCGATCAGCTCATGGATCGGCACCTCTTTGACCATCGTCCATTCCGTGGCCGGAATGCGGTAGAATACGATCTGTTCGTCTTTTCCCTTCACGCTGCCGCTCTCCGTGCCCTCGGGAATCCGAACGCACGCCTCGCTGCTCGCGCCCAGCCGAGATTTGTCCGCGTGCGAGATCATCCGCCCGTCGGCATCGCACAGATAGATTTGTCCGTTTAGCCCGGATCTCAAGTTGTTGTATAGCGAAAACAGCTTCTCTTCCTTGACGTTCAGAAGCATAATTGCAGTCGGAAGGGATTGGTATAACGATTTGACGGAACGAGCGGCGGTTACGAGATTCCGGTCCCCCGCTTTCTCCTCCCCCGGCAGCGCCTGCTCGCCGAAATCCTCTCGACGATTCGCTCCCGCCCAGACGAGCTTCGGATACGTCTTCCGCAAACCCGAACGCAACGATTCCCGATGAAGATCGGATGAATAGAAGCTCCCCTGCTTGGCGGCGTCGCGAAGCAAAGCCGTCTTCTGACCCGCGACTCCGATCGCCCTTCCGTCCTCGGCATAGAGATAGATCGAATCCAAATAGTCGTAAGTCCGTAAGTAAGCGTCCATCTCTTCCATGAGATCGCGGTGCAGTTGAATTTGGCTTGGGGTATCCTTCAAATCGTTATCGAGAAATTGTTGGATCTTCGAGTCGATCAGCAATTGTTTCGTCATTTTATCGATTTCTTCGCGGAACTCGTTCACGGAATCCCCCGCCTGCAGAAAATACTGCATCGTGGATTCGTTCGTCTTCTTCTCAAGAATGCTCAGAACGCCGAAATAGGTTAGCAGCGCGCTTAGCACTAATGCGATCGAGGTGATCAAGATGAAGGAGAGCCGAAGTTGAAACCTTAGGCTTCGCCTCCTTCCGGTTCGCCCGGACCGCTTAAAGATCGTGTTCAGGCCGGTCATCCTCCTCCGCCCCTCCGTCCCATTGCTTGCGATATTCGCGTGGACTCATGCCGCACACCTTTTTGAAAGCGCGGCTGAAATGGCTTGTGTTGACGAAGCCTACCCGTTCTCCGATTTCGTAAGCCTTCAGACTTGTATTGAGAAACAGCTCTCTGGCTCTCTCCACGCGATATTGCAGCAAATAGTCGACGAAATTCTGCTTCATTTCCTTCTTGAACAGCGTGCTGAAATAATTCGCGTTCATCGACACCGAATCGGCGACCTGCTGCAAGGAAAGATCCTCCGTATACCGGGACTCGATGTATCGGAGCGCTCGGGTAATCGGCCCGCTCTTACGCTGTCGGGCCGCGAGCAAGTCGAGCGTATCGGCAGCATAGTCTTCGAGAAGCGAGACCATCTCCTCGAGCGTCCCCGCCCCGCTTAAACGTTGAGCGTAAGCGGAGCATAGCGCCGTCATCTCCTCGCCCGCCAGGCGCAACGCCAGTACAGGCGCATGCAGCCATTGCATAAAAGCTTTCAGCGCCTCCGGTCTCGACCGGTACTGACCTCGGTTTACGAAATCGGCGATGTTCCCGGCGAAGTCGGCGCTGTACTTCTCGTTGGCCGTCGCCCACGCATCGGCCAGTCTATGCAGTCTATCCCGCGTTCCCGCGGGGAGCACCGACACTCCGCCCCTTCCCCAAGCGTAATCCCGGCCGACCCCTTCGGCAAAGGAACGTTCCAAGGCTTCCAAGCTTTCGTAATATTGCCGCTTTAGTCCCTGAAAGGCGTTCTGCTTGCCGCTAATTCCGAAAGTGACGGGCACGTTGAAATAGGTGTTCATCACCCTGCGCAGATGAGCCGTCATTCGGAACAGCGTTTCCTCCGCCTCCTTCTCCCCGGTCGCCTCGGGATGACTGTACAAAATCGCATAACGGTTCTCCAGGTCGTGAAAAGCTTCGCAGCGCCCGTAAATATGGATAACCTCGTTTAGCACGTTCATGAGCGAAAGGCGGATCAATTGGCCGTTGTCGTCCTTGAACTTCTCTCTTAAGCGCTCGAAGGAGCCGATCTCCATCGCGCAGACGGTCAAATTCCGCGGGCTCAGATTCAGCTCCAGCTCCTTGGCCCTTCGAGCGAACTCCTCGTCGGAATACTTGCTCAGAAATAAATAATCCTTAATCAGATTTTCCTTAAGGACCTCCATATCCGTGCGAGTGGCGAACGTCTTCGGGGATGGCTCCGGGAAAGCGGCGTCAAGCTCGCCGCGCAGCCTGACAAGGATCTCTTCCATCTCCTCGGCTGTCATGCTTTGCTTGACGACATATCCGCTGACTCCGAGCGACATCGCTTGTTTGGCAAGCTCGAACTCCTCCAAGCAAGTCAGAATGAGCAGCCTCGTCTGCGGACTAACGCTCCTGATCCTGGTGAGAAGCTCGATGCCGCCCATGATCGGCATTTTTAAATCCGTAATGACCACTTCGGGCCGCAATTTTTCATATGCGCTCCAGGCTTCCTCGCCGTTAGGGACGTCCGCGACCACCTGCATGCCGTATTTCTGCCAATCGATCGAATTTTTCAGTCCGAGCCTTACCAGAATTTCGTCTTCCGCGAGCAGAACGCGATACATGGAATCCCTCTCCCTCGATGCAACCGTTTACAGTAACCTAGATTAACATCTGGACAGGAGGTTATCAATACGCCTTTGGTTGGGGTTCCTTCCTTGATTCGCCCAACAAACGGGGCTGTCTCATTGGCGCTTAAAGTTGCTCTAAAAGATAATCGACGATAAGGTGCAAGGTGTATATACCTTACTTTATTTATCGATCATCTTAAGCAACTTGGCCTATGAGACAGCCCCTATAGCCTAGGGTTGAACGTTTTTAATCTCGGGCTCGCCCCAGAAAGCCCAGTCGTAGCCGTAGTCCCCTAAGGAATCCGTGATCAGAGTAAGCACGACAGTTTCCCCAGCGTAATCGGCAAGAGAGACGTCAACGGGCGTCCAAGCGGTTCCCGGCATCACATCCTCCGCCCATAGCTCGGCTCCGTTCACCGCGATGCGGAAGCCGACGCCCTGCGAGTCGTCCGCGCCGTCCTTGATGCCCGCGAATCCGCTAAGCGCCGCCGTTCCGGAAGCCGGGAGCTTCACGACGTAATCGACGTGGGTCTGTCCGCGTTGCGGCGGATGGGCGTCAAGCCCCTGCTTCTGAACGCCAAGCACGGCGCCAGTGCCGGGAATTCCGCCGAACGGCCCTTGCGGCGGGCTCTCCGTGCCGTTCTCGAACAGCAGGCTCGAATCGAACGGCTCCTCCTTCAGAGAAAGCGGCAACTGTGCCGTTCCCGCGGAACTATGGATCAGATACAACGTACCGGTAGCCGGAGCGGCGATCTCGTACCGATGATTGCCGAGATCGGTCGTCTGAACCGATCCCGCGCTCGATACAACCGACGTCAGCGGCTGCGGGCTGACCAGCTTCAGACTCGCGATCCGCGGTTGGCCGGCATCCGGCTCCAAGTCGATGCGAGGGGTTACCCATACTGCAGAGTCATTGTCCACCGTCGCGCCGGGATGCGTCTCCAGCCGGAGCGTGATCTCCTTCCCTTGCAGGGAAGCGAGATCCAGCTCGACCGGCGTCGGCGTCGCGCTTCGGCTGAATTGCTCCATACTAAGCACAGGCCTCGTCGCCGGAGGCGCGTCTTTCTCCCAGGCATAGACTTTGAACGTAACGCCGTCGCTGCTCTGGACGTTCTGCTCGGAGCCCAATTGCACGCCCGCCGTGAACATAGGAACCCGGCCTGCGGGCAATTGCACGTCGAACTCCAGCCAAGTATGGCCTCCTTGCCATTGTCCCATGTAAGGCGGATGAGCCAACATCCGATCGCCCCAATGCTGTACGGTTCCGCCTTGGGAGAACGTATGGGAGAAGCCGTTCTCCGATGAAAAAGGAGAGGCCGTTTGATGCACGGTGCCGTCGCTCAGCTTCTCCCCGGCCCGAATCGGCCCCGGATAATCCAGAAAATCGACGACATCCGCCGTTTGCTTATCCTGCAAAGAAAGTACAGTGTGATTCGTCTTGACCGATAGCCGTTTCGCGGCCACGTCGGACGGGAGCTCGTAGACGTGGAACGCGTTCGGATCGCGCGTTACGTTCGAATAGACATACGTTTTGTCGGGATTCAAGCCAAACAGCTTCGTCTCGTCGTACAAGTACCAGCCGGGAATAGTCCCCGGCAGAACGACGCTATCCACGCCGTAGACGTATCTCAGGATTTCCGTTCCTCCGGCGGGTTCTCCCGGTCCGCGCGACACCAGCTTTTCCCCGCTAACCCCCCGCTCGTAGGTCGCCGTTCTGCCGTCCGCCATCCGGAAGGAGAACAGCGTCCCGGTCGTCCAGTTCGAGAAGCTCGCCTCGGGTTTGCGGTCCTGGTACCATTTCGCTTCCCCCAGAAACAGCTCCATTAGCGGAGTCGGGTTCGCGATCTGGCCGAAGTTCGGCCGCGTAAGCATCGGAATCGCGCCCAGCCGATTCTGTACGACTTTGTGCCACGCCAGGAAGTAATCCTCGGTCAACGGATTGGCGTGATCCGGATGCCCATAGATCGTCGTGTACGGAGCGAAGATCGCGGAACTCGCCGGAACGACCTGGTCGATCTTCGAATCGTCCCAAGTTCCGGAGGGAGCGGAGATGCCGTACGCATGCCGCTGCGCGAACGCTTCGTAGCGCGTCGTGATCTCGTTCAAGCTCTCCCCGCCAAGCGCTATGTTCGCGGGCAATCGCTCTCTTAGATCGCGATGAAGGGCTAAGTTGCCCTGCATCATGTTCTTGCCGTCGATCAGGCCGTTCGCGTCGTTGTACATAAGCAAAGACTGGTCCAGATGCAACGCGTCTGGCTGGACTTCATCGACCAACTCTTCCATTTTGTCCACGAACAACTGCCGCCACGCCTGCGAAGCCGGATTGATCTGGGCGAACTTGATATGTTCCGATCCCGCCGTATATTCCGAGTACACCGGCTGTCCGGTGAACGGATCTTTCACTTGGTAGGGCTGCATCGCCGCATAAGCGGGATTGTCGGGAGACACGCCGAAAATGTTAACGTAGAGCATCACTTTATATCCCAGCGCCTGAGCCGCTTGAATCTTGGCGGCGATATCCGGCTTCGGCGTATAGTCCGGAAAGTCGACATCGTAAGGATCCAGCCTCCAGCCGGGCACGACGAGCAGCGTCTGCTCCGCGATCACCTTCTCCGCCAGCTCTTCCAGCATCGAAGCATCCTCGAGATCCGTCAACACCGTGAACCGGATCTCTTTCGTCCAAGCCGGCTGCAGGCGCGATAGCTTGGACAGATCGAACTTCCTATCCGCCCATTCGCGGTACAGATTAGCCCCGTTAACCCAATCGCCCGTGTAAGCGCGCAACCTCCAATCGGTCGACTCGGCTTTGATCGCCTGATCGAACGGCGCCGGGCGATACGTCTCCATCCCGACGTAGAAGTTGCCGTTCTCATGCTTCACGTGCAAGCTTTTGAAGAAATGAGCGTCGTCGTTCGCGTGTACGAGCAAGCCTCCGTTAGCCCCTTGAACGAGAAAAAACTGCGCTTCCCACACGTTCGGGTAATCGAACTGCGTGAACCCGTATGCCGCGTCCGGCGATTCGGCCGTCAACCGAATGCCGCCGAGCACGGGGATGACCAAGTCGTACGTATCGGGTATGATTAGTCCCCATTGCACCCCCGTAATCCCCGGCGCTTGCGTGTCGGCGTTCTGACTCACCGTAAGCGTCCCGTCGTATTTCGCGGACACGGTCGTCTCCAGCTCTGCGCGGGTCGAACCGCTCCCCCAAATTTGCGACAAAGTCGAATGCCCTTTCTTGACGTCTATAGCGGAGGTCGCCGAGCCGTTCCAGAGGTTGGATAGCGTCTTATGCCGAATGCCTGTCAACTGGCTGCCGCTTCCATAGGTCATCTCAACGTTGCCGTAAGTAAAATCCACGTTTCTCGTGTTGGGATTAAACGTAACCTTCGCTTCGTTCGCCGATGCCATGCCGTTAAACAAGCTGCAAACGAGAACGAGGACTAACGCCAAGCTCAGAATCATCGGCTTCTTGCTCTTGACCATCATGGCTTTTTCCCTCCCGATCATGGTTTCCTAATGTTAACGTTCGAACAGTTCCGTCGCGAAGCTAGCTTGACCCTCGCTGACGAAGACCCCCCATTCTCCTTCCTTCCAGTCGTAGAGCCGCGCGCTCAAGGCGATCTGGCCATTCGCGTAAATCTCGCATACGGTGCCGTCCACATAAACTTCAACCTCGCAAACGACGTCCGGCTTAAGTTCAATCGGTCTTTCCATACCGACGACGAACGGGATGTCCCCTTTTCTCGGCCAGACATCCAGCACGACCCGACTTCTCCCCGGCTCGAACCGAATCTGATAGCCGCGATCCAAGCTCTCGTCCGTCTTCAGGACGAAACCGCAGGCGCGCGTATTCGACCCGAACGACATTTTCGCGGTGATTTTGCAGACGTCAGGCAGCGTTCCCGCCGTGGCGCAAGCGAAGGAATCCGCTGCACTGGCGGTTGCGTTTCCGTCTTTCAGACTCCATTCGCCCAGAACTCCCGACCATTCGAACGGGACCTCTGTCGCAAACGCCGCGCCGACGGTTTTCGGTACCTTAACGGACAACGTCCCGTTCTCACGTTGATCGATCTCGTGGACGATGAGCTCGCCCCCCCACTGCCACGTTCCGTAGTCGTGCTCGCCTTCCCTCGTCGGATTCCATCCGAATGCGTACCGGCGTTGCCCGTCGGACCACGTTTTCGCCGCATAGAAGGCCCGAGTATCGAACGCGTCGTCGGCCGGCGCCGTCCACGGTCCCTGCAGCGATCGGCTCATCCGGTAATGCGTGACCGTGCGGTCCGAGAACGTGGAGTAGACCAAATACCACCAATCCCCGATCCGAAACAGATCCGGGCACTCGTGGGTCGTGTACAGATAAGGAGCCCAGAACGGTTCCCTCGTCTCCCAGCTCTTGAGATCCTTGGAAGCGCACAAAGCGACGCAGCCTCGCCGGTTGGCCGGACCTTCCTTCAGGCGGGCGGCCAGCAGCATCCAATATTCTCCGGCCTCCTCGTTCCAGAACACGAACGGATCCCGCCAATCGTGAACCTCGTAGAGATCTTCGCGAGCGTAGAACGCATCTTCCGGGATTTTAGTCCAATGCAGCATATCGTCGCTAACCGCGTGCATGACCGCCTGTTGCTTTTTGCCCTGCGAAGGAAAATGAAAGTTGTTGCCCGTATAGAAAATGTGGTAACGGCCGTCGGCCTTCAGAATGCAGCCCGTGTAAATATACAGGTCCTGCTCGTCTTCGCCGCCTCTGGGCAATACTTCCCCGTACTCGGTATAGCCGACGAAATCCTTCGTGCCGAGCAGAAACCATGGCGTCCCTTCGCCGTATTTCTCTTTGTCACGCCAGTCTTTCAAATACAGAAGCTTGAATTCCCCGTCCTCATGGAACGGTATGACGTCGGCCAGCCAGCCGTCGCGCGGCTTGTAGAAAAAATCGCCCATGTTACCCCTTCACGCTCCCCAATACGATTCCTTTGACGAAATACTTTTGCAAAAACGGATAGGCCAGCAGAATCGGCAACGCGCCTACGATGATCTGAGCGGCCTTGGATGTGCGCGTCGAGATTTGCGAAAGCTTGTGAATATCCTCCTGCTTCACCTGAGAGAAATCGAAATTGATGATGATCGTTTGCAAATACTAAGACAGAGGATAATGCTCCGGCTTGTTCATCAGAATGAGGCCGTCGAACCAGGCGTTCCAATGCCCGACGATCGTGAACAGGCCGACCGTGGCCAATCCGGGCAAGGACAGCGGCACATAGATGCTCCACAACGTCCGCAAGTGGCCTGCACCGTCCATAAAACACGATTCCTCCAGCTCTTTCGGCAAGCCGCGAAAGAAGTTCAGCAGCAGAATCACATTAAACACGGGAACCGCCCCGGGAAGAACGAGCGCCCAGACCGAATCGAGCAGCCCGGTGTATTTGATCGTCATGTACCAAGGGACAAGTCCGCCCGCGAATAAAATCGTGAACACGAAAATCCACACGTAGACGGTGCGCATGCGGAATGATTTCGTTTCCTTGGACAACGGGTAAGCGATCGTGATCGTCAGCAGCATATTGATCGCAGTCCCTAAGGCGACCCGCTCCAGCGTGATGCCGAAGGAACGCAGAAACTCGGGCCTGCTAATAATAAAATCGTAGGACTTGAGCGAGAAGTCGACCGGCCAGAACGTGACCTGTCCGGCAGCGACCGCCGCGCTCTCGCTGAACGATACCGCAAGCACATGAACGAGCGGCAGAAAGCAGAGAAGCGCCAATACGACCAGAAACGTCGAATTCGCGACGAGGAACAGACGCCTGCTCCAGGAAATGTAATGCACATCGTGTCACTCCCTTCTAGAAAATCCGGTAATTCGCAAGTCGATAGGCCAACCAATAAGAGACGGAGATCAGCAGAAAGGAGACGACCGATTTGAACAAACCGACCGCCGTGGCCACGCCGTACTGCGCGTCGTTAAACGCGATCCGGTAGATCATCGTGTCGAGAATGTCACCGCTTTCGTAGACGAGAGGATTAGCCAGGTTAAACACTTGATCGAACCCGGCGTTTAGCACGTTCCCGAGACTCAGCGTGACCATCAGTACGATAATCGGCATCATCCCGGGCAGCGTAACGTGGAACGTTTGCTTCCAGCGGTTGGCCCCGTCCACGACGGCCGCCTCATACAACGTCGGATTAACGCTCGTAATCGCGGCTAAGTAGACGATCGTGCTGAATCCGAACTCCTTCCAGACATCGGACGCGATCAGCACGGCAGGGAACCAGCGGTTGTCCGCCAGAAAGAAGATTGGTTCGAAACCGAGCTTGCCAAGCATCGCGTTGACGATTCCTTCCGAAGGGGACAACAGATCGATCAAGATGCCGCCGAGGATGACCCATGACAGAAAATGGGGCAAATAAATGAGCGTCTGCACGCCCCGCTTGATAAACGATCGCGATACTTCGTTCAGCAGCAGCGCGACGACGATCGGAACGAACAGTCCGAAGACGATTTTCATGCAAGCGATAAAAATCGTGTTCCAGATGACCTGTCCGGTGTTCGGCATATCGAGCACGAACCTGAAATTATCGAGGCCGATCCACGGGGAACCGAACCATCCGCTGAAAATCGTGAACTTCTGAAAAGCGATCACGACGCCCAGCATGGGCACGTAGCTATAGACGAGAACCAAAATAAGACCGGGCAGAAGCAGCATGTGCAGAGGCATTTCCCGTATCCATCTAGTCGTTTTCATCGTTCGTTTCACCGCCTGTATGCGAAGTCGTTAAGCCTTTCCGGGGCATAACGAAAGAAGGGGAGGATGAGACGCTCCATCTTCCCCGTTCGTTCCGTTATGCTTCCGCGGCGGCGGCTCCGTTATTGTTGAGAGCTTAACCAATCGTTGATTTCTTGCAGGATGGCTTCTCCGCCGAGCTTGTTCCAGTCTTCGACGAACTTATCGAATTCGTCTACGGACGCCGCGCCCATGATGATTTTGGTGAACGTCTCCTTTTCGAGCTTGTCGAGCGTCGCCCACTTGTCGGTCATCGTCGGCGTCTGTCCGCCGAACGCGGTCATGAGCAGCCGATCTCCGGTATAATTGTCCATCGTCGCTTCAAATCCGAAGTACTGATGGGCGACCGCCCAATTGTCCATATTGCCCGTCTTGAGATAATCGACGGTAGGCCCGTATTTGTCCGTTTCCGTCAAAGCGTCCTTCAGCAGGCTTTCATCCTCGTTCTTGATCGCCTCGCGAAGCAGCTTGAGGGACTCGATGACCCCGTCGTTGGATACGCCGGACTGCACGATCGACAGACGGGACGTGTTGATTCTTTCGCCGCCTTCTTCGACGGTGATGAACTGGCCTTCGTTCCTTCTAGATCCGTGCACGACTTCCTCGTGCAGATTCAGCATTTTAACGACTGCTTCCGGATGCTCGAACCCTTTGCGGACGACGACGTAACCGCTGGCCGAGAAGCCCGCGCTCGCCTTCGTCGGAGTGCCGTCGACGGAAGGTACAGGGTACGGCTTCCACTCCATGCCCGGATTTTTTTTGACGGCGTCGAGGAACACGTACGGATTCCAGTTCGCTCCGAAAGCCATGCCAAAATGGTTGGCCGCGATATCTTCCGCGACTTTGTTGCCGTCTTTCACTCCGAACTCCCTGTCGAGCTGGCCGCCCTTGTACATCTCCTGCAGCTTCGCCAGCACTTCTTTCATCTGCGGCTGTGTGGAACCGTAGACGACCTTGCCGCTCTCGTCCTTGATCCACGTTTGCGGATACGCGTGATACGCGTTGGCTAGGCCGGTAATCGAAGTAATCGGTCCATACAGATAGTTATTCACTGCAATGCCAAACGTATCTTTCTCGCCGTTTCCGTCCGGGTCCTCATTGGCGAACGCCTCGGAGATGCGGAATACGTCCTCCAGCGTCTTCGGTTCGGGCAGATTCAGCTTCTCCAGCCAATCCGTTCTGACCCATAGCAGATTGGGCTCGTAGATCGGCGCGTTGACGACCGGAATCGCCAACAGCTTGCCGTTAAACGTGGCGGAGGCAAGAGCCGCTCCCCCGTCTCCTTGCTGGAGCTTCTTCGTATGGTCGGATGCGTACTTCTCGTAGGCGCCGGTGAGATCCTCCAGCTGTCCGGCATCCGCAAGCTGCTTCAACTGGCTCGCCGATACGGAGAATACCTCAGGAAGGCTTCCCGAAGCGATCGAGACGTTCAGCTTGCGATTGTACTCGGTGGCAAGCGCGGTCCAGTCGTGAACTACCTTAATGCCGAGCAAATTCTCGTATTCTCGGTACCAAACGTTGTTGTCGATGCTGTCGCCTTTCGGGTAAGTCCATGTCTGATCCACGGCTCGGGCGACGTGAAGCTCGATGGGCGGGTCGTATTTCTCGAACGGATCCGCTTTCCCCGCAGGACTCCCCGACGCTTCTGATGCAGAAGCAGACGGTTGCGCCGATGATTCACTCGTCTTCTCGGCGCTTTTCCCTCCGCCTCCGCTGCAAGCCGAAGCAACGAGCGCGATCGTCAGCATGCCGGTAATTAGCTTGAATAGACGTCTTCTTTTCAATTGCCGTTCCCCCTTGGATCGTGTACAGAACGTCGAACTCTTCTGCCTAGCCCTATTATAAGTAGGCGCCGAACGCCCTCTCTACTCGCCGATTTTCACTTTCCGTTATCCGTTTTGGAGATCGGCATGCCTTTCCCGATATTCTTGAGGGGTTAGGTTGGTCGCTTTCTTGAAAAAGCGATAGAAGGACTGTTCCGTCATAAAACCGACCGCCCTGGATATGTCCTGAACGATCATCCGGTTGTTCTCCAAAAGCTTCTTCGCCCTCGCCAATCTCGCTTCCGCGATAAATTCCGTGAGCCCTTCGTTTGTAATCTGCTTGTAAAGCCTCGTCAAATAATAGGGATTGTAGCCCACGACCTCCCCTATTCGGGTAAGGGATAAATCACCGGCCAAATTGCGTTCCACATACAGTCGGATATGCTTGATCAAGTCATCTTCGCGGTTATGGCGATCGACGTTTTTCTGCTCGAACAGGCACTCCGCAATTGAAATGAAATACTCTTCGGCTTCCTCCCACGAGGCGTGGGACTCGAACCTCGACAGCTTTCCGAGGTCAAGGGAAGCTCCGATCTCGTCATGCAGTCCCCAGCGGTTTAGATACGCCAGGAATAAGGCGACAAGAGAATAATAGACCTCCAGCTTCAGAGGATCTTCCCTATCCATTCGGCCCGAAGACAATTCCATCAGCAATGAGAACTCCGCGAAAAAGCTTTCCTTCCGGCCGTTTTCCAAAAACGCCGCCATTGGACCGACTTTCTCAAGGCGGCTGCGAATTTCGCGGGTCTGGAATCCGGGATCCGGTTGAGGGTGCTCTGAGCCCGACCGATCGATGAGAATCAGCTCCTTGCCGGAACCGAGTCCCCGACCAAGCAGACGTTTCAAGTCGTGGAACGTCTCCGGCGCGCGCGTCCAAGGCGCGGTACCGACGGCCGAAGCGAACGACACGCCGAGCTTCAGGTGCTGCTTGCAAGCAATCTGGATCGACTCGATCGTCCCGTGGACGAAGCGGCTCAATCGTCCTTTCGACTCGGCCGAAGTAAGCCGTTCGAGAGGCTGAATAAACCACATCAGCTTGCTTTTTTCCCATATTACCGATACGCAACGCGTGGACTTCGCGAGAAACTCCTCCGCGATGTTCCGAATGGCGAACAGCATCAACTGTTTATCCGCAGCGCCGAGCTCGTCCCGCCAATCATCCACGCGACCGATAACCAACATTACGTCGCCGTCGTCTTCAAGGGGGACTTGCCATTCGGCGAACCGCTCTCCCCTTCTGCGCATCGATTCCGGATCGCCATGAATCATTTCCAGCATGTATTCGTTCAACAGCAAGGGCATAGCCCGCCTCAGCTGGTTCTCCGCGAGAAGGACCAGCCGTTCGGCTTCGACCGTTTCGTACAGCTCTTCCGCGGCCTTATTCACAGCGCGGAGAATCTCATCGGGACTTTCCGTCTTCAGCAAGTAATCGACACCCCCGTTGCGCATCCCTTGCTGGATGTACTCGAAGTCGTCGTATCCGGTCAAGAAGACGACCTTGCAAGACGGCCACTGCTTGACGATTTCCCGTTGCAGCTCCAGTCCGTCCATACCCGGCATCCGAATATCGGAAAGAACGATATCGATCTTCGTTCGGCCTAACCACTCCAGGGCCTGAGCCGCGGAATACGCAGCATACGTTTCCAGCTCCGGCTTGCCCTCCCGAGCGAACAAATCGATCAAACTATCGACGATCGGCCTTTCGTTATCTACGATAAGCAATCTGATCATCGCCATCATCCCCATTTTTTCTTATTGTCAATCGGGCCTTCAAGCCTCCAAGCTCGCTTCGGGATAAACTCAAGCCGCAGCCTGGTCCAAATTTCAACCTTAACCGGCGGTGCACATTTAGAATTCCTGTCGTCTCCATCGCCCGGTCCGACGTCTCGATCGATCGGCGCAACCGATTCAAGCTTTCTTCGTTTAACGATTCCCCGTTGTCCTCCACATCGATCGTCAGCTCGTTTGCCGTCTCTTCGCGAATTCGAATCCTCAACTTTCCGTTAGCGGTTTTGTTCTCAAGTCCATGCACGTACGCGTTCTCGATCAAAGGCTGCACGATCAGACGCGGCACGACCGTCCGGTTCCAGCTTTCGGGGACGTCCTCCCATTCGACGGCAATCGTGCCCGAAAACCGGATCTTTTGAATCTCCACATAGGAGGCTGCGTGCTTCATCTCCACGCCGAGAGGTACCGTCTCCGCGCCGCTGCGCGTAATGAACTGAAAGTAGCTCCCCAGATGATGGAACATTCGATCCGCCAGCTCGTACTCCCTCATACGGACGTATCCTTGCAGGATAAAGAAGCTGTTGTAAAAAAAGTGCGGGTTAATCTGCGACTGCAGCTGCTTCAGCTCGGACTGTTGAGAACGGATTTGCTGCTCGTATACCTCATGGATAAGCACTTGAATCCGGTCGACCATGTGGTTGAACTGCCCGTACAAATACCCGAATTCGTCTCGATTCCGATGAGTGACGCGGACGCCGAGATCGCCTTTCTCCACTTTACGGAACGAGACGACCAAGAGCTTGATCGGCCAGTGAATCAGACGATAGATCCAGTAAGAAAAAACGACCACCAAGAGCCCCGCAATAAGCGAAAACGTCCAGATCCAGTCGCGATGCCGATCAAGCGGCTCGAGAACCTTTTCCGTGGGGACGAACACTGCTAGCATCGTGTCTAGCGGAACGGAACGTTCGTACGCGACGAAAAAGGACTCTCCGCCAGATTCCAGCGTGAATTGACCGGTGGTTATCCGTTCTTCCTCCGTTGCGGTTAGGTTCGCGTCGTGCGTTTCGAACCCTACCTCCTCTTCCGAGAGCTTCTCGTAAAATTTCGAGCGAAGCTCCTCGCCGATTCCCGCAGGAACGTTCCACCGATAATCAGAGCCCAGCAACAACGCGCCCCCCTGTTCACCGGTCACAATACTGTTAAGTGTGCGGGAAATCTCCGTTTTCGACAATTCGATCCCCATGGCGAGCACAGGCTTCCGGTTCACATAGATTGCATCCGGATAAACGCCGGTCATCATCAGCTTGCCTTCGTATTCGAATACCGGGGATCTCATGTTGTCCGGTTCCAGCATGGCATCGAGTTCGTCCTCGGGAATCGAATCGTCGTAGTCGTTGGCGATGACGCTTCGGCCCAAAGCCGGAATATACAGCTTTACGTTATCGACGAACGGGCTCGTGCTCTTGAACAAATACAGCTTGCTCTTGACCGCCAGAATTGTGCGGGATCTCTCGAAATCGTTCATTCGCTCGGCCGCTGTGCCCAGAGTCAACAGGTCGTCGTCATTGACGTATTCGACCTTCAGCCGCGTCAGCCTGGAAAACTCCGTCTCTAGGGACGTCAAATAGAAATGGACGCGGGAAGCCATCGACTCCGAGATCTGCTTGCGGACGACTTCTTCTCCGGAACGGTTCATCATCAAGCTCGACACATAGATCGGAATGATCATGAGCAAAAAGGACAAGACGAGCTTGGGATAGATTGTCAACGCTTTCAAAGATAGTTTCATCGAGTCATCCCCTCTGCTGTTCGCTAACCTGATCATACTCCGATCCATAGCCGGATGGGAACAAAATAACGCCTCGAACCATTGCGGCTCACAAGCAAAAACTCCTCCGATGTCCTCTTGATGCAGAAAAAGAGGCGTTTCCGCCCCTTCCTCCTCTACATATCCGCCAGGAATCGGATCGCCTCGTCCTCGAAGCCCGGCAAACGTTCGTGAACATAGTCCGGGTAGATCGCCAGCTTTTTGTCCGAACGGATTTTGTTATACGCCGCGAATTGCGAGGAAGGCGGGCACACGGTATCCAGAAGGCCGACACCCATCAGCGTATCGCCGCGAATCCGGTCCACCAGATGCTGCACGTCGATATAGCCCAATCTTTCGAAGATTTCGTCTTCGCGAACGTGCAGAGGATCGTGATGGCGGAAGTAAATCCGCAATTCCTCGTAAGCGTCTCTCGCCAAATCCATCTCCCATACGCGCTTGTAATCGCATAGGAACGGAACGCTCGCAGCGACGCGGCGAATGCGCGGCTCCAGCGCGGCGCAGGCGAGGGCAAGGCCGCCGCCTTGCGAAGCGCCGAAGACGCCGACGCGGTCGCCGTCGACTTCCGGCAGGGACATAGCGATTCCGGCGAGCTTGGCCGTATCCAGGAAGATGTCCCGGAACAGCAGACGGTCCGGATGGTCGTCCAGTCCGCGGATAATATGCCCTCTGTGCGTCGTTCCTTTCACGCCCCCTTTATCTTCCGATAGCCCACCTTGTCCCCGGCAATCCAGGGCAAGTACCGAGAAACCCGCTAGCGCCCAGGCCAGCTTATCCGACCAGTCTCCCGAGTAGTGCGAATAGCCGTGAAAATGCAGCACGGCGGGATGCGGCTCGGACGCGTGCTTCGGTCGGACGTATTTGGCGTGAATCCGTGCGCCGCCCGTTCCCGTGAAATAGAGATGGTAACAATCGGCGTACGGGACCTGAAAGTCGCTGGCGACAAGCTCCCATTGAGCATCCGTCTCCCTCATCTCTTGAAGCGCCCTCTCCCAGTATGCGTCGAAATCGGCCGGACGCGGATTCCTTCCTTCGTAATTCCGTAGTCGGTCCAGCGGCATATCGATAAGCGGCATCACAAGGCCTCCTCTTTTTGCGATTAGTTCGGTCTGCTTGTCGTTGCATGTAGTACAATATTTACGTGCCTGTCTTATGCCTGAGACGCATTCAACCCGAATTTAAGCGATAAACACGCAGAATTCAATAGAAGGATATTGAGCGGGAGGTCGTAAAATATTGCTTAAGACTCACTATGGATTCCGTTACAAAGACCCCGACGACTCCCTGATGGTAATTCGGGGCATCGGTTGGGAAAGCACCTCGAATGAAGATTACAGATGGGACGGATGGACGCGGGGGGACAAGTTCGTTGCATTTCAATATACGTTGTCGGGAGAGGGACATTTGATTTACGACGGCAAGCACTATGCCGTCCCACCGGGCCACGGCTTCTTCGTACGGATTCCGGACCGGCATTGCTATTACTATCAGTCGGATTCCCGAACTCCGTGGGAGTTCGTCTTTCTGACCGCGGAAGGGAGCCACGTCTTCTCTTACTGGAACGAGATCGTCGAGAAGAACGGGCCGGTCGTGGCGCTCGATCCTTCCTCCAAGCCGATCGCTATGCTTTTGGAGATGATGCGCGGCGCCGACGACCGGACGCTGACCGACAAGTACGAGATTTCGGTGCGGCTGTACGAATGGATCGTCAGTTGCCTTCGCGCGTTGGAAGGAAAAAGGGAAATCGAGCGCTCCGTCCCCGACGCCGTTGAGAAAGCCCGCGCTTTCATGGAAAGCCGCTACCATCTTCCGTTAACGCTGGAAGACATCGCGGCGGCCGCCGGCGCGTCGAAGTATCATTTCTGCAGGCAATACGTGAAATACGCGGGCATGACTCCCGTTCAGCATCTGAGTCGAATCCGTATTGCGGAAGCTTCCAGAATGCTGAGAGAGACGAACGCGTCGATCGCCTCCATCGCCGTCGCCGCGGGTTTCGATAACGGCAGCTACTTCGGCAAGGTTTTCCGCAAGCTGACGGGGATTTCTCCTCAGCAATATCGCGACGGCAGCGACGGAAGTCCAGCCAAACCCATTTTCGTCGAATAAGCCAATGGACGAGGAAGAGCAATTTAATACTATTTCGCAGAAAATATATTGCTATTTACTCCTTATATTTACGGACATAAGATTAAATCCGTAAGGACTAAATGAGCAATTATTTCATACGGAGGTGCGGAAATTGTTGAAAATCGCAATGATCGGAGCCGGAAGCATCGGCTTTACCCGCAGGTTGATCATGGATCTGATGGCGGTACCCGAATTTCGCGACACGGAATTCCGCTTGATGGACATCAACGCGGAAAATTTGGAGATGGTGACGAACCTTAGCCGGCATATGCTGGAAGTCAACGGGCTTGATCGGGTGACGATCCATTCCACAACGAATCAGAGGGAGGCAATAAAGGACGCCGATTATGTCATTTGCTTAGCTCGGGTCGGCGGGCTCGAAGCTTACCGTCACGACATCGAGATTCCTCTTAAATACGGCGTAGAGCAGTGTGTCGGAGATACGCTCGGACCGGGCGGCGTGTTCTTCGCCCTCCGCACGATTCCCGTGCTGCTCGATATCGCCCGCGACATGCGCGAGCTTGCTCCGAACGCGCTTCTGCTTAACTATTCGAATCCGATGGCCATGAACACCTGGGCCGTTCGCCGCGCAGGAGGCGTTCGCGTCGTAGGCTTATGCCACGGCGTGCAGCATGGCCACGAGCAGATCGCCGAAGCGTTCGGCTTGCCGCAGAGCGAGATCGATCAAATCTGCGCGGGTATCAACCACCAGACCTGGTTTATCAAGGTGTCCCATAAAGGGAAGGATCTGCTTCCGGGAATGCTGGAAGCGTTCGAGAAGCACCCGACGCTTCCGCAGACCGAGCCTTGCCGAATCGACGTGCTAAGAAGGTTCGGCTACTATTCCACCGAATCCAACGGGCATTTAAGCGAATATCTTCCATGGTACCGCAAACAGTCTGCCGATATGAACAAATGGATTAACGACAAGGAATGGATCGGCGGCGTCACCGCGGGGTATTTGGAACACTGTCTAGAGCGTTTCGAGGATTACAAGGCGATGTATCCGAAGTGGCTGAACGGGGAATTGGAGTCGATTCCGTTAGGACAACGTTCCGAAGAGCACGGGTCTTATATTATCGAGGCCCTGGAAACGGGCCGTCCATATCGGGGCAACTTCAACATCGAAAACCGCGGAATGATCACCAACCTCCCGGACGGCAGCACGATCGAGATTCCATGTTACGTCGACCGCCACGGCATCGCGCCGACTTGGATCGGAGACTTGCCGCTTGCTTGCGCAGCCACGTGCCGGGCCAGCATCAGCGTTCAGGAAATGGCCGTAGAAGCCGCGCTTACCGGCAATCACGAACTCGTAAAGCAGGCTATTCTGCACGATCCGTTAACCGCCGCAATATGCGGGACCGAGCAGGTTTGGAGCATGGTCGACGAGATGTTCGAAGCTCTGGCTCCTTGGCTGCCTCAGTTCAACGGAGAGAACCGCACGTGGAAAGACATCCCGCAGCCTGAAGCAGGCTATTACCGGATCTCTTAGAAAATGTGAAGGGTCCGCCCTATAAGTAGAGTTGCATGAGATGATCGATTAAAACTGTTACTGCGAATCTATTTGCACACATGAGTCTACGCAGGGAAGTTAGCCGAAAAATCGCACAAAGCTGCTCGAAATAGGTTCAAACGACGGACATTTGTCCGAAAAATCGTACAAAGCTGGTCTGCTCAGGCTCAAACGACGAACGTTTGTAGGAAAAACCGTATAAATCAACCGAGATCAAGGAGTGTATGTCCCTAAAGCGTCTTCGATGATTAATATGGATAACTTCCGATGATTATCTGGAAGTATTGCGGTTGTCGGTCATGTTGATCCCGGACACTGCCTCAGACGCTCCTGAAACCTTGCAACGGGTTTACCCATTCAGGTTTCAGGAGCGAGCTTTGGGGACCTCCGCAAAGGAATCGCAATAAGCTTCGGAGCTTATCTTTTAGAGCTAAATCTCGATCTCGTCAAGCCCCTCGTAAGATGCGGAGAATCCGCCCGGCAAGCGAACCTCGACCGGCACTCCCTGAAGGCCCGAGGCGCGCAGACTGAATCGGCCCGTCTCCGGTTCGATCCGCCACGCAACATGGACCGCGCCGCGAGGCGTAATCGCGCTGCCTTCGGCCCATTGCAGCGGGCCCGGCTTCGGTTCGATGAGAATGCGGGCGAACCCCGGCGCCGCCGGATTCACGCCGAGCACCTCGCACGGAAACTCGTATAGCGGCACCGCCCCCCAAGCGTGGCAATCGCTCCGCTCCGATACCGGATCCTCCAGCCATGTCGTCATATTCAGTTTAAGCTGGTCTCGCCACATGTCCCATAACGGATACGAACGATCGTATTCCCCCGCGACGGACAAGGCTCTGAAGTAGAAGAACGCCATCGCATAGGACACCGGAAGCAGCGAGCGGTCCTCTGCAAGCGCGACGGCCAATCGCCGCGCTTCTTCGCCCTGCACGGCGCCGGACAGGACCGCCCATACCTGTGCGTGCTGGCTGTATTCTTCGATGCCCGGGCCGTCCTGGAACAGCTTCCGTTCCTCGGAATAAGCATGCCGTTTAACGGCAGAGATCGTGCGGTTAGCCCGTTCCCGATATTCCGTCGCCGTGTCCCGTCTGCCGGTGCGCTCGTTGATATCGGCCGCTTTATTCAACGCGTCGGCATACATCAGATTGTACACGGTAAGCGGCACGCGCCGCCCCGGCACGGGAGCGCCGCGAGCGGATTGCCACTCGTGCACCCAATCGACGAAGGACCAGTAGCCTTGCGGCATCGGACCGACGAGCCCGTCCTCGCCTGTGCGGCGTTCGAACCAGTCGAGCACGGCGTCGATGGTCGGGCGGTATCGTTTGAGCAGCTCGGCATCGTTCCAATACACATAATGATCGTGAACGATCATGATCCAGAACAAGGCAAAGCCCGGGATGACTTGCGGCAGCATAGCCGGAGAACGACTTAGCAGCATGCCGCTCGGCAAGAGAGAGCTGTGCAGATCGAAGATCGCTTTGCGAGCCAGCCGGTCGTCCCCGCTGATCAAATACGTGAACCAGATTTGCAATCGTGTATCCATGCTATACTGCAATTGCTCATAATACGGACAGTCCATATACGTCTCGTACATGCAGCGCTGAAGCGTGCGAACGCTGATGTCCCACAGCGGCGTAAACGTAGGATCGGAGCTGGCGAACGAGGCTTTAACCTCCAGCGGGTAGCCCGTCTCCCTATAGTCCGCCGAGCAAAAAATCAAAGGTTCGTCGCCTACGGTAATTTCCAGCCGCACGAAGCGGAACGTCCGATAATGAAAGGTTTCGTAGATTTCCTGCTGCGGCTCCGCCGCGCCGGCTACCCGATACGATTCCCGATAGCCTTGAATGACTTTTCCTTCCGGGTCGTCCCGAACTCCCTTTTTCCCTTCCGGCGTCGCATAGGACTCGGCGCAAATGAAAACAATCTCGCTGCCGCGGCCGCCTTGCGCAATCAATCGCAGAAATCCCGTCGTCAGCTCGCCTGCGTCCAATTCGACGTTCAGCTTCGCTCCCGCCGGCAGCCGCAGCGGTTCGTTGCCCGCTACCCATGCCTGAAGCTGCTGCTCGCCAAGATTAAGCCGCCCACCAGCATCCATGTCGCCGTCGAAACGCATAAGCCGGACGAACGACCGTTCTTGCTCGTACGGCATCGGGATCGTGCGCGCGGCGAGCTGCCAAGGCGTAAGCGCCCCGTACAAAGGATCTGCCACTCGGCTAACCTTTACCGCTGCAGGCCATTCCGAATCGTCGAATGTCTCGTTTGTCCAGCCGTGTTCCAGTTGAAACCCGTCGACCGCTTCCCCTCCGCCTACGCACGTATGGGTTTCCGGCAATAGCGATAGCGCCAGGTCGGGCCGGCATCGCCATTGTCCGCCGCCCGAGGTCGACAAATCCTCCACTTCGTTTCCGTTTTCCGACATCAGCTTTCCCTGCAGAAGAAACGCTCCGTTAGGACTGCTAATTACGGAATCCGGGTGCGGCGAGCCCTTGCCGAAATGCAGCACTTTAGCGGCCAGAACGTTGCGGCCCGGCTTCAGCCTGGCCGTCAGCTCGACGCTTTCGTAATAATGCGTCCCTGCCGCCCCTCTGCAAGGACCAACGCTGACGGGCTCTCCATTCAAATACAACCGGTATCTGCTATCGGCCGATACGTCGACGGACAATCGAACGGCCGCGTCTTCCGGCACGTCGAACGATCTCCGAAAATAGACGAGACGATAAGGCTTGCCGTCTTTAGGCGCCTGTTCCTCATCCAGCCATATCCACTCCGCGCTCCATACTTTTTCTTCCTCCATCTTTAGCACGCCTCCTCAACAACCTTTATGTAAGCGCTTTAATTAAATGCCATCGGAGAAATAACGCTTATGCGTTCGGTTTCCCGTCAACGCATGCGAGCTATTCCCCGGATTGGGCAAGCTGGCTTTCCATTCGGTACTCCTTCGGAGTCATTCCGGTTAGCCGCTTAAACACTTTGATGAAATAAGCCGCATCCCGAAAACCGACAACCGCGCCGATCTCCGCGACGGTATCCCCGTATCGGACCAGCAGAGCTTTCGCCTTCTCAATCCTTAGAGCGTGAACGAAGCGGACAACCGATTCGCCTGTCGCCTGCCGGAAGGACCGGGTCAATTGACGTTCGCTGCAGCAAGCCAGCTTGGCGAGATGGGAGATCTCGATGTCCGTTTGATAACGGCGTTCGACATACCCGACGACCCTGCGGATATACTCGTTCGCGCTGGAGTGAACGTCCCGGTTCCGCCCCGTACCCACGCTTTCCGAGTAGAAGCGGCTTAGGCGCACGATCAACTCGTTAAACGAAAGCCGAATCAACGCCTGATAGCCAAGCCGTCTCGCGCCGAATTCGTTCTCGATTTTTCCGATGATCTGCTCGATCTCCCCTGCCCCGCGGAAGCCTAACTTCAGATTGGACGCAAATCTGGCCGGTTCCTTCAAGTAAGGCTGGACATAGAAAAAATCGAGAAGCTGCGACTGTCCCGGAGCGTGCAGATAGGAATCGTCGACGAACTCCGGCGCGAACAGCAGATTTACGATCTCCAGCCGTTCGTCGTGAGCGAGCTCGTACGTATGCTCCTCTCCTTGATTCACGATCAGAATATCGCCGGCAGAGATTTCGTATCGTTGCTCGCCGAACACCGCCGAACGAATGCGATGCTTGGCCGTTCCGCCGACGACGTACACCAGCTCGACGAATTCGTGCGCATGGAGCTGCAGCTGCGTGTAACGGTCGTGCACGTTGCGCTCGATATGAAACGGAAACGACGGATCGATGCCGTAAACGGCCGATCGGAATAAAGGCAAGATTTCGTTCATCCGGCTTCCTCCCCGTCCTTTCGTTAGATCCAGTATAGCAAACGGCGAAGCCAAAAAAATAAAACAATCCGGACATTCGATAGAGGTATCGGGACATTTCACAAAATACCCATACGTCGAATGGGACGTAGACCGGGAAGAACTCGATTTCCGATCAGTAGACCAACTCCCGAAAATTCCGCACCCGGTGCAGCGTGATCAGATTTCCGTTATGCGCACACGCGGCTTGACCGTCTCCCGAGCGGCTCAGCACGAGCAAGTCGTCGCCGAGGATCGCCATACTGCCGTAATGCCTCGCCTCTCTATCGGATTCCGTCTTCGCCACCAAGCCCGCAAAGCACCAATCGAAACCGTTTTTCGAAAAGTGGAGCTGCAGCCGATTTCTTTCATTATTCGGAAGATTGAACCTGCCGGGAGGAAGCCGCTCCGCCTTCGTCATACTGTCCGTCGCTTGGGTGCTGAGCAACCAATACAAACGGGTTGCTTCATCATAAAGAATGTGAAATTTCATCTGCCCGCCGGGACACGGAACAAAGGCTATCTTTCGCCCCGATGGCGCTCGCTCCAGCATCGTCGCGATGCTTCCGTCCGGCTGTTCGACCGCTTTGGCAATCGCCGCAAAGCCTGTGCCTCCTGTGTGCGCCCTCATCCACAGATGAAAGGTGGAGCCCATCGGATCGCAGAAATAATGATTTTCATCGACGAATTGTACGACGTTCGTCTCCAGCCACCCCATTCGAAAACATACCCGGCCAGGGGCGAGCTCGTTCGACGAGCCCCGTTCGACCGGGTAGAACGGAACGCCGAAATAATCCAGCTCCTCCTCGGGAATGACTTGCTCGAACGCAAGCTCCGAAGCGAACGTCCAGCTCTCCCTGCGGGTTAGGTCATTATCCTCCCTGCCGCGGAGCAGCACCGGAGCCATGACGCTGACCGGCCAGCCTAACCGCTCGGGGCTTGCAATCCGCTCCATAACCAGGTATACGTTCCCCTTCGAATAATGCACATTGGACGGCGCTTGGTGCCAGGTTTGCCCTTCGGTCAACGCCTGCGGCTCGCTCCAGGTTTCGCCGCCGTCGTCGGATCTCATAATCATCAGGTCGCGGCAGTGGCCGAGGATATATACGGATGCTCCCGCGACGAACGGACGTGCATGCATAAACGGAAAATCGACGCGATGCGTCCACGTCCCTCCGCCGTCGTCCGAGGTCAGCGCTTTGCCGAACCATAGCCAGCCGCCTTCGATAACCCGCTTCGGCCCCTCCACGTTCGGCATTCCGGGACCTCCAAGGTCCAATGTGGCAAGCAAGCGCCCTCCGGGAAGGACGGCGATGCCCGGGCTATACGCATACACGCCCCTCGGATCGGGCGATTCGTACACCGTCGCATAGTCGGCGGCAAGCTCTTTAATTCGCTGCTTATTCAATGAATCTCTCTCCTTCGCTTCAAAAAAACTACGACTGACCAATCGGCATACATTGGTCTTCTAGGGGAACGGTTCGCTGGGCGGCAAGAGAAGAACCCATATTGTCAGCGGACTTTGCCAGTCCCCGTCCGTTGAACGTGGAGGCACTTTCTTGGCCTTCGCTCCGCGCCTGGGGCAGCATGGAGACACTTTCTTGGCCTCGCAAGCAGCGACTAACAGACGTAACGAATCTACTCACGTATTGGCATACCGGGCAGCAGGAGAGATCTATTCGAGTGGTGTTTCATTCTTCCTTCGAGTTCATGCATGCGAATTGGTCAGCTGTAGAAAAAAAAGGGCGTGCCGCTCCCGAAAACCGCTCGTTTACGGGATAGCACGCCCTCTGCCTATCTCTACGCCATGCTTACTCCGCATACACCTCGATCTCGTTTACCCGGAGGTATTCCGGCTGGTTCGCCGGCCCGCTCGTGCCGAGAACTCGCAGCTTCGAGCCGGTTACCGCCGCAAACGTATGCGTCCGGTGATCGAACGTATTGCCCGTGATTGCCGTCAAACAATCGACCCATGCCGAGCCGTTCCAGTATTGAATCTGA
Source organism: Cohnella phaseoli (assembly GCF_003386235.1). Classification (GTDB taxonomy): domain Bacteria; phylum Bacillota; class Bacilli; order Paenibacillales; family Paenibacillaceae; genus Cohnella; species Cohnella phaseoli. The sequence continues at coordinate 280,416 of NZ_QRDZ01000004.1, read as the reverse complement.
TAATCCTTAATGGCATAGCCTGATGTCGTGTACAGCTCGACTCGGCTGAAGGTTTTCGCCGCACCGAAGTCCAGTTGCACCCATTGCGGCAGCGCGGTTCCGTCCGTCGCCCAGCCGCTCCAATCCGTCGTGGCGGCTCCGTCGTTAACCTTCTCAGCGGCATAGCCGTTAGCCGTATCGGTGTTCGACGCCGACGCCGCGGCGCCCTTCGCGAAGTTGACCATGGAAGCCGTATTCAGCTTAACTTGGCTTAGCTGCGGACTGTAGGAAAGCGTTCCTCCCGTCGGAAACTCCACCTTCACGAACTGAGTTCCCGTCGGAAGCTTGCCCAGCGTATAGACGCGCTTCGTCCAGGCGCCCTCGTTGATCGGCGAATCCGCGTAGTGCCAGCCCGTCTGCTCCTCCCATGTTACCCCGTCCGGCGCAGCGTAGAACTTAAAGTTGCGGATGCCCGGCTCGTTATCTGTCGCGTACAACGCTGTCAATTGAAGGTCCGTCGCTTCGCTGCGATAGATCGCATATTCCGGAGTCGAACCCGTCGAGGTTCGCATCGCCCGGCTGGAATCGCCCAGCGCAGCTCCGTGCGCCGTATCGAAAACCAAACCGGAGCTGTGCGCGCTCGCCTTCGTCCAATCGTTCATTTCGTCGATGATCGGCGCCGAATTCCACGGGACGTCGGAGATTTGCGCCTGCCCGATCTGCGGGCTGTACGCCACCGCTCCCCCGGTCGGGAACTCGACTTTTACGTAGTTCGTATTGTCCGCAAGCTTCGTAAGCGTATAGACCCGCTTCGTCCAGTACCCTTCGTTAATCGGAGAATCCGCATAGCCCCATCCGTCATGCTCGGTCCAATTCGATCCGTCCGACGATGCGTAGAACTTGAAATTGCGAATCACCGACTCCTCGTCGGTCGCGAACAATCCGGTCAGCTTAAACCGAGTCGCGCCGTCCAAGCGATAAATAATAGACTGCGGTGTAGTTCCGTTATTCGTCCGTATCGCCCGGCTGCGATCTCCGAGAGCGGAGGCGTTCGCCTTGTCGAGCACAAGCCCGGAAGTGTGCGACTCAGCCTTGCTCCAGTCGTCCAGTTCGTCGACGATCGTCGTCCCCGCGCTGCGGGCGTTCGTAATCTCGTAGAACACAACGCCATGATGGTCGAGTTCAGGCGTAAGCGTTAGTTGATTGCCGACGAGCGATACGGTCGTCGTGACCGGCGTCAGCGTTGCCAGCGCTTTGTAATCCGCTTCCCGCGAGTACCAGTAATCCCGGTCTGCGGTGTTTTTCAAGCTTTTCGGCACTTCCATCGTGTACTTGGACCAGGAATACGCCGAATCCGGAATTCCCCGGTTCGCTTTGTCGTTCCACCAGGTCGGCCAGAAGTTGCCGTGCGTATCGTCTACGATCCACTTCTTCACTGTAACCGTATTGCCCGCTACGGGAGCGATATTGCGAAGCGTAACTGCGGGAGTCTCCGCAGTCGTACGGCTCATATCGTTATTGTGATTATAGATCATAAGATGAACCGTATCGGTCGAGGCGTTGTAGCCCGCCACGCCGTTCACTTCATTGCTCGGATCGGCCGTCGTTCCCGAGAAGCCGCCGTCCAGCCGCTTATCTCCAACCATGCGGTAGCCGAGATTGGCAATATGCGTCGAGACGGCGGGCACGCCGCCCCAGATCGCTTCCGTACTCAGTCCCCAAGCGGAAAACCAATCGATATTCCAGTCGAGCATCGTCCTGAACTGCTTGGCGTCGGAAGACCCCTGGAAGCTGTGGGCGACGATCCGCGAATACAGCGCCTTGGAATCGGAGCCGGAGTTGATGCGGCCTTCGTCGATGCCGTACTTTAGATTCCCCAGCCCGTTGGCGACGGAGCGCTTGCGCAGCGTCTCGATCGTATCGACGAAGCTTTTGCCGTTCGGCATCCGGACTCCCGGCTTCAAATCGTAGAACGATGCGGTCAAAAAGTCGATCTGCGTTCCAGGCAGCCCCGTCTTATAATTGGTGCCGTTCGGGCCGACTCCCGCGACGTGATCGATGAAAGCCAGCTCGTCCCATAATCCTTCGGTTACGGTCATGCTATGGGCTCCGACCGTTAAGTTGGACGCCCCGATCGCGTCTTCCAGCGCCGCTACCGTATAATCGTAAATTTTGAAAAAGGCCGTCTGGGTGGATGCGGAACTTACGCCGTCGTCGAACCATTCCGGGTTCTCGTATTCGGTAAAGACGCCCCATGTCCAGGTTTTCACTTCCGCAAGCCCGAACTCCGCAACAAGCGCATCGGCCAACGCTTTAATGTAAGCGTAGTACTGATCGTAGTCGCTCGGAGGCTTAAGATTCGCTTCCATAACGCCTACCTCCGGGTCGTCGGACAGCTTCATCGGGATGTTGCCGGTTTTGATGTGCGGCTTCAACCCTTGATCCACGACGTGATGAAGCGCTCCGATCAGCCGGGAGAAGTCGTAATCCGTCAGCGTCGTGCGGTCGGAAGGATCGGCGAACAGGTCGCGGTTGGCGCTGCAGCCGGGGAAACCGACATAGCAGCCTCCGGTTGCCGTCATGAACTGAACGTTCTTGACGAACGGGTAGTTGGTCGCGAACGTATTCGCCGGCTTGCCCGCCGCTTTTGTCGTCCAATCGATCTCGTAGTCCCAGGCGTTAATATCGGAAAAGGCATTATGAATCGTACGGCCTTGAGCGGTCAGATCAAACGACAGCTTGGGGCCTGAAGCCGCGAAGCTCGATTCGGCCGGAATCAGCAGCAGCGAACCGGATAACGCGAGTGCACAGCCCAATGAAGCCATCCTTTTTCCCATCCCAGACGTCCCCTTTCGCTAGGGCGTGTATGCCCTAGGTCCGATTATTGTTGTTTCAGAAGCTCGAAGATTGGCGCAAGCTCTTGCTGCTGCTCGACCGCTTTGTCATGCCAGTAAGCGAAAATATCGTCGACCTTGAAGTCGTCCAGCCCGGCGATGAAATTGTTTTGCAGCTTCTCGAACTCGGCGTCGTCCTTGGCGAGGATGAGATTGAAAATATTTTTGAACGTATAGTTCTGCAGATTGGTTCCTTGCGTCTTCAAGTTCTCGGGCAGCTCTCCGAGACGGTACAGCGCATTCTCCTGATACACTTTGACTTTGGACGAATAGAGATCGAACAGGCTGTCGGCCTTGTAGTGCTCCAGCATGTCTTGGTGAACCGGCTTCAGCTGACGGCTGACCGCCTTATCCGACCATTCGAACAGATTAACCGGCACTCCCGTCTTCGGATCGACCGTTCCGCTGCCGAAGCCGACGAAGTGGTAATACATTAGCGCGCCCGTCCGCTTGTTGAAGGCCAGATCGCTGGAGCTTTGCTGCAAATAGTCGTCGGTCGGAACGGGCTTGCCGTTCTCCATGTTCCAGTTCTCGCCTTCCGGTCCGTTCCAGACCGTGCGGGCGTTCTCATAAGAAGAAAGCCAATTGAGCAGTTGCATTGCTTTCTCCGGGTTCTTCGCGTTCTTCGAAATCGCGAACGTCCGTCCTCCCGAAGCCAAGTTGTTGATCAGCATGAACGCGTCGGTGTTCATCGGCGGCAGCGCCACCATGCCTTTATCCGGCATTCCCGCCTTCTCGTAGTGGCTGTTGATATCGGTGACGAGCCAGCCCGGCACGTTGTACAGATAACGGCCCGACTTTACTTTTTCCTCGTATTTGTCGGACTTCTGCGTGAACGACTCCGGATCGAGAATGCCCATCTGATTCGCTTTGTTATAGAACTTCAGAGAGCGCCAGAACATGCCGTTCTTGTCCTTCAGATCGTTGTTCGGGGAAATCTCGTTCGTCGCCAGATCGTAATAGACGGTCCGATCGCTTGTCAGATAGCCTTTGCCCTCCGTGAAGGACAGCGTGTAGGTGATCGGCCAGTCGCCCCAGCCCAGACCGTCCGCGAACCAGCCGCCGATCGCATACACCTTCTGCCCGTCTTTGTTTTTCGGCTCCAGCTTTTGCATCTCGGCCAGCACGTTAAGCAGGTCCGTATCGAAGTTCTCCAGCTTCGGATAGCCGAGCTGCTTGTAGAGATCCCAGCGAATAAAGTTCGCGCCGAGCGGCTGAGTGCCTGCGGTCGTCGCCCCTCTCAGCATGCCGATCGTGTACAGCTTGCCGTCCGGGCTTAACGTCTTCTTATGCAGCTCGATCATCGCCTTGCCGCTCGGATCGGAGGTGATATTATCGCCGTACTGGGCCAGCAGATCGTCTAGCTCGTACAATTGATTGGCTTTGACCATCATCGGAATTTGCTTGGCCGGGTCCGGAACCCAGAACAGGTCCGGCAGATCGTTGCTCGCGATCATCGCGTTAAGCTTCTCGCCGAAATCTGCTCCGACCGCCGTCATGTCCATCTGGATGCCGAGCTCTTTCTCGATCGTTTTGGCGACCGGATTTTGCATGACCCCGTTCGGCTCCGCCGCCGCGATGCTGGCGGCCACCTTGATCTTGACGACCTCCTGCTGCTTCTCTCCTCCTGCGGAGGCCGATGCCCCGGCCTCGCCGGAGCCGGAGCTGCCGCCGCTATTGCCGTTGCCGTTCGAGCAGCCGAACAAGAGCGTTAGCGCAAGCGCCGCTGCGACTCCCTTTGTCACCTTTGTTCTCATTCCAATACCCCTCTCATTCTAGTAGTTTATATGAAAACTCCCGCGAAGAGCCGGAGATTTTCAGCTTAGCCTTTGATCGCGCCCAGCATAATGCCTTTGACGAAGTATTTCTGCATGAACGGATAGATCAGCATGACGGGAATGACCGTAATGACCGTGATCGCATACCGGATTGACATCGGCGTCACCCTGCCCGTGCTTGCCAGGTCGGCGCCCAGCATCGTACCGGAGGCACTTGTCCGCATGATATCCGCCATATTCGATTTGAGATTCGTATACAGCAAATATTGCAGCGTATTCAAGCTGCTGTCCGTCACGAGGTAGAAATTGTCCGCCCAGGAATTCCACTGCCCGACGGCGGTGAAGACGGCGATACAGGCGATAATCGGCAGCGACAGCGGGAGGATGATTTTGAAGAAGATCGTCAGAATACCCGCTCCGTCGATCTGAGCCGATTCCTCCAGCGTAGAAGGAAGCGATTCGATGTACGTTTTCACCAGGATAATGAAGAAGGCGGACACCGCTCCGGGCAGAACGTACAATAGAAAATTGTTTTTCAAATACAGCGTCTTCATCAGCATGTACCAGGGAATCAGCCCCGAGCTGAAAAACATCGTAATGATGATCAGTCGATAGATGAAGCTGCGGAACGGCAGCTCTTTCTTGGTGACCATGTAGCCGACGAAGGCGCTGCAGAACACGGTAACGATCGTGCCGACGACCGTCCGCGCCACGGAAATGAAGATGCTCTGAAAGATGGTCGGAATCTGCATCAATTGTTCATAGGAGGACAGGGTAATCTCCCTCGGGAAAAAATAGACGCCCTTGGCGCTCTCCGTCGGATGGCTAAGCGAATTGATAATGATAAAGTAAAATGGGTAGACGCACAGGAACGCAAAGATCAGAAGCGTACCCGAGTTGGCGAATTGGAATAGATATTCTCTCCAGCTCTTGTTCATGGGGCGGTATTCTCCTTTCGCTGGAACTCCCTCATATGATGCTTTGCTTGCGAATCGCTTTGGACAGCCAGTTGGCGGACAGCAGCAGGACGATGCTCACGATGGACTTGAACACCCCGATTGCAGTCGAGAACGCATACTCGGCCCGAGCGATTCCGAGCGTATAAATATACGTGTCGAGCACTTCCAGCTTGTCGATGTTCAGCGGATTCTGGAAGACGTAGTACTGCTCGAAGCCGTTGCTCAGTATGCCCGAGATGGCCAGCAGCAGCAGGACGAAATAAGTCGGCATCAGACTGGGAACGGTAATGTACCAGATTTTCTGAAACCGTCCCGCTCCGTCGATATCGGCGGCTTGGTACAGCTCTTGGTCGATGCCCGCGATGGCGGCCAAATAAATGATCGCTCCCCATCCCGTTCCTTTCCAGGTTGCAACCATCAGCTGGAAAAACCAGGCGTAGCCGTCGCTGCCGAGAATGTTCGTCCCGGTCTCGATCAGCCCCATGTCCATCAGCAGCTTGTTGACGACCCCGTCCTCCAGCGAGAAGAACGTAAAGAAAATCGCGTACACGAGCACCCAGGAAATAAAATGGGGAATCGCCGTCACCGTCTGGATCCATTTGGACAGCCACTTTCCGCGAACCTCCGCCAGCGCAATTGCAAAAATCATCGGAAGCGGAGAGGTCAGAAGGCCCAGCAAGCTCATGACGAGCGTGTTGCGCATGACGATCGCGAAATCGTTGCCTCCCTCGAAAATGATCCGGAAGTACTTAAAGCCGACGAAATGCTGCTCGATCAGCGGAACTCCCGGGCTGTAATCGACGAAGGCATACGACCAGCCGAACAGCGGCAAATAATTAAATACGAATACGAGTGCGACGAAGGGGAATATGAGCAGCAGCATGCCCGCTCTCTGTGTCTTGTTCATCCTAGGCGCTCCTTTCTATAGTTCACATCATAGGGCACGCCCGAATGCGCTCTCAATTGTAAAGATTGCAAATCTGTAATAAAAACTATAGATCGGCCCAATCCGCAGCAGGATTCAGAGCCTCTTCGTCAAATTTCTACTGCCTAGAAGCCGACTTCACGACAGACACGAAGGGTGGGACAAACGATGCGCGCTTTCTTTTACAATTACATTCGGAATCGATTTTTCAATAAGCTGCTGCTCCTCTATTCCGTCATTATCCTCCTCACCGTCAGCGCTCTTATTTTTATCATCGTTACGAATATTACCGGCCTGCTGAAGGAGCAGGCGATCACCTATAACAAGCAGGTGCTTCAACTCGTCGGAGACTACTTCCACGAACAGAATCGCAACCTGAAAAATCGAATGACGAGTCTGTACACCTTTAACGATCCGGACAAGAAGGATTCGGTCTACGAAGCGTTCGCCGACATCAGCCACGGTGCGGCTCCGGGCGAGATAACGGGCAATCTGCGCGAGAAAGCCGCCTACGTCAATCGTTATATGATGGATACCGTTCTCTCCAGCGATACGAACATTCTGGATATGGTGATGATGAATCGGACCTTCGACTACGAGATGAGCGCGACGCGGTACTCGGCGGGAACGAAGCTGAGCGACTATGTCGAGCACGTTCGCCAAGCTTTGACGGATAGAACTCCCGCCGACATCAACGCTCGAAAAACGTACATTCTTCCCGCGTTCGACGGCTCTCGCGGAAGCGATCCGCTCACCGTCTACGCCGTCTACGACTACATTCGCTTCCCGAACGATCCATCCGGCTTTTCCGGGTACATGCTGCTGACCTACGATACGGAATCGTTCCGGCGCGCCTATGAGCCCTATCGCAAGTATTTGATCGGAACGCAGCTCGTGCTGACGACGGAGGGAGAGGTCGTCTACGATTCCTCAGGAAAATATTACAAGCAGCCGTTTCCTTATTGGGACCTCGTGCAGGAATCGTCGGACAGCCGCATCGTCGACGGCCGCGAATCGATCGTTAACGTCAACAAGGACGACGAATTCGGCTTCGTCACCGTCGGGATCATTCCGCTGGGCGAGGTCAATCAAGGCATTAGCTACATTACGCGGATGGTGCTGATCGCCGCTTCGATCTGCCTTTTGGTCACCATTGTGCTGACGGTTCTCAGCACGAGACATTTTTCCAGGCGACTGAAGGACGTTCTGTACAGAATCAAGGAAATCCGCAAAGGCAATCTGACCGCCATACCGGTTAAGGAACACCACGACGAAGTAGGCATCATCTCCAGAAACCTGAATCAGATGAGCGAGCAGCTGGACGATTACATTAAACGCGAGTTCGTGCTGGAGCTGCGCCGGAAGGATTCGGAGCTGAAGCAGAAAACCGCCGAGCTGTACGCCCTGCAATCGCAGATCAATCCGCATTTTCTATACAACACGCTGGAAGCGATCCGGATGAAGGCGCTAAAATCGGGAGATACGGAAGTCGGGCAGATGATCAAAATTTTGGCCAAGCTGTTCCGCAGCAGCATTAAGGAAGAGATGATCGTCACGGTGCGCGAGGAGATGAACTACTGCCAGTCCTTGCTGGAGCTGTACTACATCCGTTTCCAGGGCCGGCTCGAAATCGAATTCGACGTGGAGGACGGCATTCTCGATTTCGGCGTGTTCCGCCATATGCTGCAGCCGATTATCGAAAATTCGATCGCGCACGGAATCGATCTGGGCAAAACGAGAAATCTCATTACCGTACGCGGACGACGAGCCGGCGACTCCATCGTCATTTCCGTGACGGATAACGGGGAAGGCATCGACGAGGCCCGTCTGGCCTCCATTGCCGAGCAACTCCGCCAACCGCTAGTTTACGGCTCCGGAAGCATTGGCCTGCTCAATGTCGAAGCGAGAATCAAACTGATCTTTGGAGACGAGTGCGGCATACACATCATGAGCGAAAAGGGTCGGGGAACCGAAGTCCAGGTAACCGTTCTGGCCCGTTCGAAGGAGGCGCTTCGAGATTATGTACAAGGTTTTGATCGTGGATGACGAGCCGCTTATTCTGGACGGCTTGCAATATGTGATCGATTGGGAGGAGCACGGCGCGGAGATCGTCGCCATGGCCGGCAACGGCGCCGAAGCGCTTCGCGCGCTGGAGCAGAGTTCGATTCATATCGTCGTCACCGACATTAAGATGCCGGTCATGGACGGATTGGAATTGATTCGCCAGACAAAAAGCCGAGGCTTAAACGTCAAGTTTATTGTGCTCAGCGGCTACGATGAATTCGAGCTTGTGAAGAAGGCCGTCGTGTACGGCGTGGAAAATTATTTGCTCAAGCCGCTTGAAGAGGAAGAGCTGTCCAGCACCTTGCTGAATACGATAGAAAAGCTGGATCACGAGATCCAGCTCTCGATTCATCACCGGCAGAACTACAGCATCGTCAAGGAGAACATCCTATTCCGTTGGGTCGCGGGCCGCATCGGGCACGACGAATTGACCAGTCGCGCGGAATTTCTCGGGATCAACCTCTCCTTCGACCACTACCGGATTGCAAGAGTGATTCAGGAGAGGCCGCCACGGGATGGAGAAGCTTCATCCGGCCTGCTTGCTTCGGCCATTCTGAACGTCTGCGAGGAGACGATGAACAGGTTCGCGGGCTGCATTGCGTTTCGGAGCTTGCATGGAGAGCCGATTCTTCTGTTCGGGTGGAGCGGCGAAGAAAGCATGAACGGAGACGAACTGGAGGAGATGCTGGAAGAAAGGCTGGGAGCCTGCTCCTCCAATGTGAAGCGTTATTTGAAGCTGAACGTCTCCATCGTGCTCGGCCCGGTCGTAAGCGGCTACGGATCCGTAGCCGCGAGCTACAGAGAGACGTTCCCGACAGAGGAGGCTTCCGGAAGCGTAAGAACCGGCGACACGGAGGCCGCTCATCCGACGGTCTTGAAGCTGATCGAGTACATCGATCGAAACTATGCAGAGGAGATGTCCCTTAAGACGCTCTCCGACATCTTCAACCTTAACGCCGCCTATCTCGGCCAGCTTTTCCGCAAGACGACGGGGGACATGTTCTCCGTCTATCTCAATCGCATACGCATCGAGAAATCGAAGCGACTGCTGGAAGAGTCCCATCTGAAAATGGGAGAAATCGCCGCTGCGGTCGGCTTCAGCAACGTTCAATATTTCTCGAACGTCTTTCATAAGCTAGTAGGCATCTATCCGACCGATTACAAAAGAAAAATCGCCTCGGCGGAATAAGAAGCTGCGGCGGCTGCCACAGCTATGCCGAGACGATTGTGTAGTGGGGAGAATGAGCAGAGCTTAAATCAAGCCGGCTTGTTTGAGCAGACGTTTGACAATAACCGCAACCTCAGCTCTTGTGATATTCGCTTTTGGTGCGAGCGCCGATTCGCTTCTGCCCGATATCAATCCGGATTTTACGCTGCTTGCAATACCGCTTCTGGCCCAAGCCGATGCATCGGCCGCATCCGTATAGGAACGCAGCGTCTCTTCAGCCGCTTCGGCAGTCAGGGTTGCCGCTTCGGGTCCGTTTGTAATTTTCATCGCTTTAGCAAGGATAGCCATCGCTTGTTCGCGTGAAATCTTGTCATTCGGCCGGAAAGTCCCGTCTTCGAATCCGTCGATCAAGCTATAGGCATACGCCGTTTGAACGGCGTCGCTGTACCAGTCGGCGGATTTCACGTCGGAGAACGCTTCCCGGTCGTTTTCAAGTTTTAATCCGAGCCCGCGCACGATAATCGCCGCAAATTCCGCACGCGTAATATCGACATCAGGACTGAACCGTCCGTTTCCTGAACCGTCGATCACCATTCGCGAGCCCATATCGTTAACATCCTCTTTCGCCCAATGGTTCGCCATATCGGCAAATTCAAGAGGATGCCATACAACAGTGTAAATACTGTTCGTCAGACTATGGATATGCGCGATATAGTTCCCATCGACAACTTCAATTCGGGTCGGGACATGGCGTACCGTTCCATCCGGTTCAATCGCGACTCCCGTCGTCATTCTGCTCGAATTTGTACCTTTCGGCAAAGTGATCGTCCGTTCAATGTAAGTATTGAACTTCGATATTTCCTCAATCTTGCCCGCATGCGAAGCTCTTATCGTGAAACTCGCAGGAGGGGCGGCAACCGTAAACGATCCTTTCTTAGCGGCAATTTCCAGCAGCTGCGTCATTTCCTTTGTCGGAGCCGCTATCTCGATCTGTACAACAATGTCGTGCAGGTTAATCGAATTGCCGTACTGTTTAACCAGGTCATCGATGTTAAATTGCTGTGCAGGCAGCCTGTACGTAGCTCGCTTTGTTTTTAACTCTATTACGGCTTGCATTTGCTCCAGAGTCTTAATGATTTGCCCGTTCAGTTCTCCGATCAGAACGTCGGATTCCGTATTCATCGGAATCGTGAGCACTGCTCGCGGCCCTTCTCCCGCAAGCATTTTTTCCAGTCCGCGCTCATCGATCGTAAGCGTTGCGACGGACCGGCCGTTTTGTCGGCTGGTTGTCAGCTTGCCGAGCTTAAACGCTTTGCCGTTAATCAGAACGTCCGTATAGAGATCGGGTTCATTTTCTTTGGTAGCCTCAGGCGTATTTTCCGTAGTGCCTCCGGATGTACTTTCCGTATAAATCACAAGGGTTAACTCGGCCTGAACCTCGCTTTCGTTCCCGGCAGGATCGGTTGCGTCAACGGTGATTGTGTACGTTCCATTAGACAAGTTATTTACCGGCCTGAACTGCCACTCGCCGTTACTGTCCGCTTGCACGCGGCTTTCGTCGCCATTGATTGTAATCGCAACCGTACTTCCCGGTTCCGCTGTTCCTTTAATCTCCGGACGTTTGTCGGTCGTTCGCGTTTGGTTGCCCGGGCTTAAAATAATCGGTACCGGAGGCGTCTTGTCGAAAACAACAGTGCTTGCATCCGTCGTCTCGACGACCGCTGTCCCTGCATTTCCCGCCAGATCGCCAAACGCAATCCGCAGAGGAATCGCGCCTTCCGCCTCGGCCCCGGTCAACTGATAGACTGCGGTGTATACGCCCGCAGCTTCTGTCAGGGAGGCAGCCTGATCCGCAATTGTCACCGTCGGCGAATTCGCCAGCGTTTCGTTCGCGCTGAAGGTTACCTTTACCGTATTCCCAACCTTCGCGAGTGAAGGCGACGTATTGTCGCTGGAGATACTCACCGATGTTAGTACGGGCGCAGTAGTGTCGTAGACGGTGCTGTAAGGCGTCGCAACCGCTAAGTTAGCGTTGCCCGCCGCATCGATTGCCGCGCCTGCCGCAACGCTTACCGTTACCGGCCCATCTGACGCTGGCGTAATTTCTGCCGTATAGGTCACATTGTCCGAAGTAGCCAGGTTGCTTGCGTTTCCGTTCGTTACTGAAATGTCGCCTAGCACAAAACCGGTGACCGCTTCGCTGAAGGTGAACGTCGCCTCGAACGGAGAATGGTTGGTCGGATTCGATGCCGACGAAGCAATGCTTACAGTTGGCGCTGTAGCATCGTAGACGGTGCTGAACGAGGTCGATGCCGCTGTTCCCACGTTGCCTGCCGCATCGTTCACCACGCCCGCCGCCATATTAACCGTTACCGTTCCGTCGGTTGTCGGTTGGATGACTGCCGTGTACGTCAAGCCGTCCGCCGATTGCAGTTGGCTGGCCGTCCCGTTCGTTACCGCAATATCGTCGGCCGAAAAATCGAGCGGCGGTTCGTCAAAAGCCAGCGTAACGACAAACGACGACTGATTCGTCGGATTCGCGGCCAATGAGGAAATATTCACCTTGGGTCCAGTCGTATCATAGGTAACGACATAAGGCGTTGCCGCCGTGTTCCCATGACCGTAATTGTCCTGCGCCGCATTGGCGGCAATATCGATTGTAACCGGACCTTCTGCTGCCGCAGTAACGTCCGCCGTGTACAGTATACCGCCTATTTCCTGAAAATTGCCGACACTGCCGTTATTGACGGAGATACCTGCCGCCGAGAATCCCGTTACAGGCTCGCTGAATAGAATCCTAATGGCAAATGCAGCTTGCGCAGTCGGCCTGTTTATGGCCGATGAAACCGCTACGGAAGGTGCAGTAACATCCGTTACGAGTACATGGGCAGTGTTGCTTTTTACGCTTGACGTTTTCATATCGGGCGCGCTATTCGTCACCACTACGTAGTAGTACGAATCGTGAGCTGCGCCTGCCGACACCGTTAACGTACTCGTTGTTTTGCCCTCTAGCATAAAACCGCCCGACGTGCTGTTCGTCGTATTGCGATACCACTGATAGCTCAATGAACCGCTATAGACGCTTGCCGAAACGCTGAGAACCGGATTCGGATCGCCCTCTTCCAGATCTTCGTCGCCTATCGGTTGCGAATTAATCGTCGGCACAGGAGCGAACGACACCGCATTCACTTTTAAGTGGGCCGATCGGCTTGTTACACTGGTTACACCGTCGGAAACAACAACGTAGTAGTCCGACTCAAAGGCAGATGCCGGGATCGGGATCGTTAATGTGGATTCCGTTTTGCCTGGCAATCCGAAGGTGCTGCCGCCGGCAGACCTATACCACTGATAAGTCAAAGTGCCATCTCCTGTTGCCTCGACAGAAAACGTTTGATTCGGGGCGCCTTCAGTTACCTCAATATCCTCCGGCTCTTTAGTGATGGTCAATGTGGAAGCCGCATGCACGTTCCCTAGTGCTGAAGACAAGCTCCAAATCAATATAAAGCAGATGGTTAGTATAGCGAATATCCGTCTCTTAAACGGGCTTGTACGACTAGACCCGGCGGCTGTTCCCGATGTCATAGCTTCAAACTCCCTCCCCTGTATGTATAGAAGTTTCACTCGAATTTTGACGACGATTTTATTCTACAGCAATACTCTATCCCTGACTAGAAAAAAATTCCTGTTATAAAAGTAATTGTATATCATAAACCTATAAAATTTACTAAAAATTCCACACCCTCGGAAGGACCTAAAGTGTCGGAAAACATCAACGGCTGTCCCATAAGCGGAGTTGCTCGCTTTCGGGACAGCCGTTGATGTTCTACCTATGTTTTCCTCAAACTAGACGCTCCAGCTTCGTTTCCTTGACCTCGCCCGCGAAGCCTTCCGGAAGCTTGATCCGCACGCTCACGTCCGCGGGATAAGAGACGGATAGCTGCATGCGCCCAGCCGCTTCGTCCGCGGTCCAACTGACGTCGATTCTGCCGCCCGCCGGATGCGGCACGCTGCCGCGAGCCCACGAGAGTCCGCATGGAACCGGAGCGATCTCGACTTCTGTCCAGCCGGCCGAGAGGCTGCGTACCCCAAGCGTTTCGCGGCCGAGGAAATACGCCGGAGCGGAAGACCACGCGTGACAGTGGCTGCGCGTCAGCTCGTCGGGGTTGGCGCGGTTTTCGGCGAAGTTCGGATATTGCTCCCAGCAGGTCGTCGCGCCGTGGCGAATCATGTTGCCGTAGTTTTTGCGGATATCGTCCAGAATGACCGATACGCCGCCAACCTTGGCCAAAGCCTCGTAATAGAAGAAGGACATGAACGGGCTACCGATCTGCACGAAATTCGTCGGCGTAGAGAACAGATAGGCGTCCATCCTCCGCTTGCGTTCGCCTTGGGCAACGCCGGTTAGCGAAGCGACTACCTGCGTCTGCATGCTGAGCACGCTCGAACGGCGGCCGTCCGCATGGATGCAGTCGATGTAGGCTTGCTTCTCCTCGTTCCAGAGATGTTCGTTAATGGCCGCCGCCAGCCGATCGGACGCTTCGCGATACCGAGCCGCTCCCTCCGCATCCCCGGACAGCTCGCCCATTTCCGCGGCTACGCGCAGCGTCTGCGCCAGGAACAGGTTTTGATGCGTCACGACGCCTTCGTTCGGCTGATCGATCGGGGACCAGTCGAGCAGGTTCCAGCCTTTGACGTTAAACAGGCCGTTCTCGTCGATTTTCTGCAAGTAGTGCTCAATCGTAAAGCGAACATGCTCGTACATCTCGGCCGCGAACGCTCTGTCCCCCGTCTGCTCGTAATATTCCTTGCAGGCGATTGCCCAGAAGAAAGTCCAGTTCGGAATAACGCTGCTCCATCCGCTCGGAACCTGATCGGCATACAGCGGCGACTGGTCCTTCGATCCCGGAACAAGGCGCAGGCAGCGCTTCAGAATGTCCTGTACGCCGTACAAATAGTTGCTGACGAGCGCCTCGTTGCGGCTGTCGCCGACCCAGAACGTCTGCTCGTAAGCCGGGCAATCGACGAACGTATCCTCCATGCATAGCTTTGTCGTGTGCCGGCTGATTTCCCAGATGTCGTTCAGCAGCGGATCGGAGCATTCGAATCGTCCGACCTCCGCGACCGGGTAATTGCTTTGCGTGAACGCGACGTTGTATATTTTCACCGGGGCGGAAGCTCCGCGCACGTTAAGCGCCAAATACCGCAGCCCTCTGCGGACAGGCGTCGAATACGATTGGCGTCCCGCCTTGGTTACATACCGAACCGTATTGTCCAGTCCGTACGTCTGCTGACGGTACTCTCCCGCCATGTACTCGAAGCCGTACCAGTCCAGCACCGTTCCTGGCTCCGCTTCAATCTCGAACGACAGATAACCGGAATACTCCTTGCCCAGGTCGAACAGCACCTCGGTGTCGAAGCCTTCGAACACAGGAACGACTCCCGCTTCCCCATGCGGGATGACCGCGTTCTGAAGCTGCGCGGGAACGGCCAGCTTCACATCGTCTTTCCGCCATACGCATAGACCGAAGACGTCCGCCTCCGCCACGTATTTCAGCGGAATCGGCTTCGACACGGCCGCGTACCGCCCCAGGTCCTCCGCTCCCTTTACGTCTCCAAGCACGGACTTGTACGCCTCGTCCTCCCAGTTTACCTCGCGTGAAGGCTTATGATCGTAGTTAACCGCCGAATCATAAGGCCCGACCGCCAGAAACGCGGACTCCGACTCGCCCGCACCCGGATAAACAAAGCTCAGTTCAGCCGGATCATCCGCATATACGCCGATGTTCAGCTTGCCGTGATGAACTCGCTCCGTGGAGACATCGATCAGCAGCAGATTGTCCCCTTCCTTCAGCTCGACGTCCACATACCGCTCCGGCATAATGCCGTAGAAGCGATCCGACCCGACAATCTCTCCGTTCCAGGAGAAGCGCTTCAAGCACTCTCCCCAAGCAAGGAAGCCCATCGTCGCCCGCGCCGCTCTACCGGCCCGAATTGTCGTCGCCACGTAGCCGGTGAACTGTACGATATCCGAATGCTCCTCGCTGCCCGGAGCCATGACGCTGCGCACGTCGATGACGGTCGACAGCTTAAACGTGCTTACCTTAGCCAACGCTTCGACGCGAACCGGATAAATAAGCTCTTCCGTCAGCATCGGGATGTCGCGAGGCTTCATGGACGTCCACGGAGCCATTCCGACTTCTCCCAGCTCTACCGAGCCCGTCCATCCCGAGTCGTCGTAATCGGCATTCATCCAATCGCCGTCCCAATCCCTCGCATCCACATACTCCGCGAAAGCCTGCTGACACGACATGCGCGGCGATCTCGAATGCTGCCCGTTATGGATGGAAGTGAGCCAGGAGGCGTCCGTCTTTAAGCCGACCTCGCCCGTGCCATAGTCGAGCTGGGCCAGCAGCCCGCCGCGCCCGCGCAAATAATAGAAGGTCGAAACCCCAAAATGGAGGACAAGCGCCGCAATCGTGTTAGGTTCTCCCGCCCGCAGAAGATGGCCGACCTCGTACGTATCGTAAGACTGCTCGAACGGCCACGACCGTACCGGGCCTCTTCCTACCTGCGTTCCGTTAACGAACAACACATATCTTGAATCCGCCGAAACCCGCAGCGAAGCCGATTCCGCTCCTTGGGCCGGAACGTCAAACGTTTTGCGGAAGCATCTCCACTCGTTGCGGGGGCTTTCCTCTCCGTCTCCCCAAATCCATAATGCCTGCCAGCTCATAGGTACACACCTTTCGTCAATATAATCTCTCTTAATTGTAGAAAATCGGGCGAGTAACGTTATGGGTTGATCGCGACTTGGAATAGGTTTATGATGACTTCATTCACATTCAAGCAGCGACGGGTAGATATGCAACAACGGGAACGGAGGATGAAGATGAAAAGATCGGGGATTTGGCTGGAAAAAGGAGAGCTATTCTTTCATAACGGGCTGAATATTTTCGTCAACAGAGTCAGCGAGCGGTTCGATCTACCTGAGCACGAGCACGATTTTATCGAGATCTGCTACGTCTGGTCGGGCGCCGGCTTCCACTATATCGGCGACGAGACGATCCGCGTCTCCCAGGGAGATCTGTTTTTCCTGCCCGTCGGCGTCTCCCACATCTTCCGTCCGTCTTCTCCAAGCGCCAAGGAGCCGCTGCTGATTGTCAATTGCATTTTCGACGAGAAACTATTTCAATTTCTGACCTCGCTTCTGCCTGCCGAATACGGATTATACCGTTTCCGCCAGCTCGTGTCCGAGCCGGGCGGATGGCTGCGGATGCGGGAGACAAACGGCGAATTCGGGCGTCTGTTCGAGTCGCTGCATGCCGAGTTCGAGAGCAAGCGAACCGGCTTCGAGACGATGCTCGTCGGCCTGCTGCTGCAGCTTCTGATCGGGATGGAGCGCGCCATGGAACCGGGTGCAGACGCCGTTGCAAGAGACGCCGTCCCTTACCGGATCGAGCGGGCGCTGCAGTACATTCGCGAGCGGCTTCACGAAAGGATTACGCTGGCGCAAATCGCCAGACACGCCGGCATCGGCGAAAGGCAGCTGCAGCGCGATCTTGCAGAGCAAACCGGGCTTAGCTTCTCGGCGCTGCTCCGCAAAGAAAGGATCGACCGCAGCCGCATGCTGCTCGCCGATCCTTCCCTGAGCTCCTTAACCGTCGCCGACATTGCCGCTCAGTCCGGGCTTCCCGACCTTAAGCGATTCCACCGCCTGTTTAAGCAGGCGACGGGGATGACGCCGGGGCAGTATCGCGCCGGGCCGCGCTAGGCGCCGGAGCGCTTTAACGGGACTCGGAGCTTCGCAGCTGCTTGCGCCATTCTGCCGGGCTTTGCCCGTAGTACGACTTGAACAGCCTTGTAAAATGATGAACGCTGTTAAAGCCCGTCTCCTGCACGATGTCCGCGATCGCCATATCGCTGCCCGACAAGTAGCTGGCGGCGGCCTTCAGGCGGAGATCCCGCAAATATTCGAAGGGCGTCTTATTCATATGCTTCTTGAACAGCCTGACGAGGTACGACGGATCGAGTGCGACAAGCTGAGCGAGCGCCTCCAGCGTCACGTTCTCCTTATAGCGCCAATCGAGGTAATCGACAACCAGGTCCACCGCATCGCGGGCCCCGACCTTGGGCTTGCGAGAAGGGCTTGCAGCTCCGGAATTCGCGGAGAGTCTCAAAATATGTGCGATCAGCCGATAGATTTTGCGAATTTCGAGCAGGCACACCGTCTCCAAATCGTCATCCTCCCCAGCCGCTCCCGTCGCATGAAGATGATAGACGAAATCGAGAGCCTGCAGGACCGAAGCGGCCAACACCGTCTTGGCGTACATTTCCTTGCGCGCCTGCATGAAGTTCCATTCGTCCACCTGACGATCGGTAAACCGGAAATCCTCCGGCTCGAACAGCTCCAAAAACCGAAAACGGGACTCTGTTTGCAAGCTTTCGAGCTCGTGAGGCGTCGAATCGGGCAGCATGAATACGGCCGGCGCTTCCGCCTCGCACATATTCCCTCTCCACTTGAACCGAACCTTTCCATCGGTAATGTACAGAAGCTCGTGGCAGGAAGGATGCATGCCGCCGCCCGGCTTCTCCGCCCCTCTCAGCAGCGTGCCGGCTCCGCACAATCTGATTTTCATGCCGCGCCCCCTCGATGTCAATAATGATCAAAAAGATGGTCCATGGCCTACGGAATAACCATTGTAACTAAACACTAATTTGACATAAACGAAAACAATCATATGCAAATATATTTCCTCCCTATTGTACATCTAACTCGGAGGGATTCAATAACGGAATCGGAAGGCGGAGCGCCGTACCGTGCCGCGCCGCACTTCCTTCGCCCCAGAAATTCTTGCCTTATCAACGCTTCTCCTCCCTGCATCGCAGCTACCGCGATCTCGTAACATTCCGTTCACGCTCCGTTCATAATGCACGACTACAGTTATAGGCAAAACCATATAAGTTGAACCAAAGACGTCAAAGAGATAACCAATTGAAATGGGGAAAGGGAATGGTTTTGCCGCAGTTTTTGAGGGATATCCCATAAACAGAATTGCCTGAGATGATCGATAGACAAAGAAAGAGTTTGTACCTCCCGGAGATAGAATCACGATCCACAACATTTCCATATAATCACCAATATTTATCCGTATAATCATCGAAGACGCTTTAGTGACATTCACCTCTTGATCTTTGGTCGCTTTGTACGATTTTTCGCATAAACGTCCGTCGTTTATGCCTGATTCGGGCTGCTTTGTACGATTTTCCCTACAATCGTCCGCCGCCTATGCCAGATTCGGGCTGCTTTGTACGATTTTTCGCACAAACCTCCATCGTTCGCTCAGGCCAGATTCGGGCTGCGGTTTATGACTTTTCCGTTGTAGAACAGCCGCAACCCAACAACCAGTCCGAAGTCGGCAAAACAATCCCTTACGGAATGCAATGGACTTCCTTTTCACTGGTTCAAACTTATATACAAGGAGAGAATTCCATCATGATCGCATACAGCAAATGGTTGATCCGAATCGCGGCCATATATTCGCTAATCGGCGCTCTTATCGGTTCGGATATGGCCGGCAAAGAAGACTATTCGATGACTCCCGTCCATGCGCACATTCTTGTTGTCGGCTGGCTAACCCTGTTCGCTTACGGCATTTTTTATTACGTCTTCAAAGAGATCGGCATGGTTCGAACGGCCAAGCTGCAAGTTTGGGCCGCTCTGATCGGGGGCGGGCTAATGCCGTTCGGCATGCTGGCTTACTACAAAGCGGAAAATACGGCGACGCTGCTTTCGTTCATTATTCCGGCGTCCATCCTTCTCGTCGCCATCGTGCTGTTTATCGCGATCTTGTTTTTCGATAAGAAGCTATTCACGCGGAACCATCCAAGTTAAAAATCGGAATAAAAATACGGCTTGGCGCTCGGGGGAGTCTCCCCAAGCTGCCAGGCCGTTTTCATGATTGCTTCCTCAATATTTCACGTTATTGCTCAGTTCCATGCCGGGACCCGCATGATTAACGATATTCAGCACGTCCTTGCCCGCGGATCCCGATACGCTTGATCCGAATACCCCTGGAGAAATAGTAAGCTGCGCTCCTGAAACTCCCGAGTTTTGAAACCACACGCTGTTCCAATGGGTCGTCCCCCCGGAAATGACGTTCTGCCCGGGATAGAATATGCCTTGGAATACGGAATCCCCGCCCGTCACGTGAATGCCCGGGTTGTCGAAGTACACCTTCGCGCTAGTGAAGTTAAAAAATTTGGCCGTTCCGCCGTTCATCTGAATATGCTTCGAGTTCGGGAAATAGGTGGTCGTCTGGGAATTGACGACCGTTAGTCCGCTCGCCCCCGTCCCGTTGACTTCCATAAAGTTAAATGTCCCGTCGGCCGAATTATTAATAGACGTCACATTCCCGCCGCTGCCTCCTTGCGAGACGTATTTGTAAGCCGTATTCGCTCCGAACACGAAATTGTTCAGCATATGCTCGTTATCCGCTTTGCCGATTAAATACGCGATTTGCTCATTCCAAGTAAAGGGGAAGAGGAAATCAAAGACGTATTCTTCGCGAATTCTATTCGGCAAAGTCGTTCTGACTGCGTAAGTCGCGTTGAATAGCGTATCCTCTATCCACCCTTCCGAACTATTCCCGACGGCAATGGCATTCTTGAATGTAGTTCCGTTCACATTGCTAATATAGTGATTATCCGCAGAACCCGTCGTATAACCGAGGTCGATTCCCTTGTAAGCATTCACAAGATTGACGTTGATCGCATACACGCCTCTCGCGATGCCCCGCACGGCCCATGGATACGTAATAAACGTTCCCGATGCGCTGATGCTGTTCGTCTGTTCCGGGTAGTAGATCGTTAATCCCCTTATTCCAGAATCGGTTCCGCTCAGAGTAATAAAAGCCGTATCGCTGTCCGGCGTGCTTGTTCGGCGGCCTTCATAGACGTATAACACCGAGCCTTTAACGTCTCCTTTATGCGGGACGTCTTCGGCCCCCCGAAGTTCCACATGGTCGGGGATGGTAAGATGCGTATTGATTCTGTATTGCCCCGGCGGCAAGTAGACGGTTCCTCCTCCCGCAAGGCCGGCATCGTTCAATGCGCTCTGGATCGCCGACGTGTCGTCAGCGAGCGCGTCTCCCTTCGCTCCATAGGAGGTCTTGACGTTATAAAAGTTAGCATTGGGCGGCTTGGGCAGCGATGATTTGAACGTATGACCCGTCACGCCATGCTGCGCGAACGTATAGCCGGTATGCTGGACCTTTACGTCTCCAGAGCTAGTATTGTCATAAAAGAAGCTGGGATCCCCTGTAAACGCATTGCCGAGCACAGCCGCCGACGTAAGGGCTCCCGACAAACCGACGGCCTTCTTGGAGGAGGTCAGCGTCGGCGTAAACGTGCTCCCCTCGACCGTTATCGACCCGTTATTCGCCGTAATGGCATACGGTCCGGTCCAATCGTCGAACTTGCAATTGTTGAGACTGACGAACGAACTCGTCGTCAATTGCACGGCGGTGGCCGCTCCGCCGCCGATTGTCGAGTTATTGAAAATAAACGGCGCGGGAATGTTATTGTTTAATTGCACGGCCACTGGATTAGCGCCTTGATTCGCCTTAAACGTAGAGTTCGAAAAGACGAAACCGACTTGGGGACTCGCTAAATAATCCACCTTTAGCGCAATATTGCTATTCTGAACGTCCAGCCCGAAGAAGGTTCCGCTACCCGCCGTTCGCGATCCGTTGACGACATGAACGCCGATCTCGTAATCATGCAAAGAGATATCGTAGTACTCACTAAACTCGGTGTCGCCGATCTCCAATCCTTTCCCCTGCGTTCTAGTAAACGCGTCCAAGGAAGATCGGCTTTGCGGATTGTAGCCCGAGGAAGCATCAGCCCAATAGGAATTGTTGAACTTAACATGAACGGCTTTGCCTACGTCCGCCGTATTATATAGCTTCATTGCCTGCTTGAGCACGGTCCCCTTAACGTTGTTCAAATAGTATTCCTCTCCTACGGAATCATAGGCCGAAGTATTCGATCTAAAGGCGATGATGCCTTTATAGGAGTTAAGCAGCGTAACGTTCTGCACCGTTTGGTGCATGTAATCTTCTCCTTGATACGCGCGTCCCGGAAGCTCGATCGTATACGGGTAAGGAACCGGGCTTGCCGCGGACTGGTTTGAATAGTAAATCTTCATCCCCTTTAACCCGCCGCTGCCGCCGATTCGGATCAATCCGGGCAATTCCAGCTCGCTGCTAGGGACGTCCGCCACGATTACCGTTCCGTAATCGGTCCCTGAATCCGGATCCTGCCAGTCGCCCCGAAGCGTGACATGCGCGGGAATAGAGAGCGAATCCGTAATTCTATACTTGCCAGCAGGCACGTACACGACTCCCCCGCCCGTTGCGTAACAATCGTCCAAAGCTTTTTGAATCGCCAAGGTGGAGTCGTTCGTACCCGTCTTGTCGGCAAAATATGGAGCCGAGGTGACATCGTAAGAAGCAACGACGATGTCGTCCGTCGGATGCAACGTCGTAACGATGCCCGGATTCTGATCGGCGTTGATCGCTGATCCGTATACCTTGAATTCCTGAATTCTCGCTTTGCCGTCGCCCGCAGTCTGCGTTCCCTGCACAATGCTCAACCGAACGTATCTCCCTATTACAGGCGCGATCTTGCGATCCGTCGATTTTTCCTCGTTCCCGCTGACCGTATCTGCGTCCGTGTAATTCGTGCCATCGTTGCTTACCTGCAGCTTGAAGTCTCTCGTATTGTTTAGATCATTCTCCCAGTTAGCGCCGGCATGCTTCACGACCCACCTGTCGAGAACATGCGTCAGCCCGAGGTCGACCGTCAGCGATTGGGTTCCCGTCCCGGCAGAACGCCATCTTGTGTTTAGGAGATCGTCGACCGCGTTGCCAGCCGATGTACCTAGGTCCGTTGAACTTGCCGTAACCGTTTTATTCGACGTGACGGGCGTATCCGTTCCGTAGAGCTCTCCGAATAACCCAAGCTCCGCCAATCTAACGTACCCGTCCGAACCGGTTTGCGTTCCTTGCGTAATGTAGAGTCTAAAATAACGCCCGACGGCTTCGATATTCCGGTCGGTAACCGCCGCCGTATTGCCCGAGACGGTATCCACGTCCGTAAAGTTTACTCCGTCGTCGCTCGCTTGCAGCTTATAATCTTTAGCATTGTAGACGGCCGGTTCGCCGCGAACGGCCGCGTTCCATACAACCCAGCGCTTGACTTTATAGACTTTGCCCAGATCGACCCTTAGCCAACTAGGGGAAGCCGAATGGCTTATCCAGGCGTTGTAAGATCCGTCTACGGCGTTCGCGGGCTCGCCGCCCGGCTGGAACGAACTTGAGATGACAGGTTTATACGTTGAAATATTCGGTTCCGAGGAAGCGTACACTTCGAATTCGCGAATTCTCGCGAATCCATCTCCACCATCCTGAGTCCCTTTTGTCACGTAAAGCCTGACGTATCTGGCGTTCACGTCTACATCTAGATCCGTAATGCCCGCCTTATTTCCGGTTACGGTAGCTGCATCGGTGTAAGTCACGCCGTCCAAACTGGTTTGCAGTTTGAAGTCTTGGGTGTTGTATAGCGGTGAATCGTCGAAAGAAGAAGCATGCCAGACCGCCCAACGTTTGATATTGTAAATTCGTTTCAAGTCGATGACCAGCCATTTGGGGCCTGCATCTCTCGAATGCCAGTAACCGGCCAAATTGCCGTCGATCGCTTTGCCGGGACCGCCGACTCCTTGCCAAGGATCTCCAGTGAGATAAGAAGAACTGGCGCTGGGAATTCCGCCCATCGCGACGGGAATAATCGCCGTCATGGCCGAAGAGGAAGCATGGGCGGAAATTTCGACCGAGTTTAGAGTCATATGCGATGCTTCCTTGTAAATCTCTTGTTTCACGTTCCCGTTGCCGTCGGTCACGACGATGTTATCGTAATAAGCGATGCCTACTCCGTTCTCGGTATCGTTTTCGCTGACGGCCATCCATTTCACGGACGATTTGCCGACCATTGCGGCGGGCACGGCCAGCTTTCGATGATACCAGTCCTTATAGGCCAGGGAAGAAACATCCGATGCCGGGTGACCGCTAATTCCATTCTGATCCGTCCAACCGGAATCCCTGAAATTCAGATTGTCCGCGGTCTGAATATCGATGCCGCCCAGCCCCGAAGAATAGTTCTCCAACTGCGTATCGTATTCGATGTAATCGCCCGCTTGGAAAGTGTACGGCCGGTTGGAGAAGCTTCGATACAAATAATGGTTGTTAGCGGTCCCGTCGTTTGTCACCGCCAATCGCAAAGCCGTTCCCGCGTTTTCCTTGTCCCAATTATCCACGACGGTTGCCATGGAAGATGACGAAGTATAGGCGTTAAGCTCCACGACATTCCGGTTGGCGTCCGCCGCCCGACGATAAACGATCTTCCGAACGGTTCCGTTCCCGTCCGTAATGACGATGTTATCGTAACGAGCCGCGTACACATTGAGAGGATTATCGGCCTCCCCTGCGACCATCCACTTGTCGGCCGTCGTGCCTACGAGCGCGTTCGGAATCGCTAGCTTTCGGTGGTAACCACTCTTATAGGCGTAAGCGGAAATATCCGCGGCCGGATGCCCCGAGAGTCCGTTCTGATCCGACCAACCGGAATTCCGGAGCTTCTGGCCCGTCGTCGTCTCGATGTCGAGTCCCCCAATTCCTGCGGCCCGCTGATCAATGTTCACGTCGTATTCGAGATAATCGCCCGGCTGGAAAGTATAGGAGGAATTCGAGAAGCTTTGATAGAGATAATGGTTGCCTGAATTTTCGTCGTTGCGTACGATTAATTTGAGAGAATCCCCCAGCGCGGGCATGGAGATAGCTGCGGCTTGCGCGCGCGGGTTCGGGAAAAACGGAACGAGAAGCAACGCAACCATCAAGCAAACGAAACCTTTTATCCTGAGTTGTTTCATGAATTTTATCCCCTCTCAGCATCTTGGTAACCGCTTTCATTCGCGTGCAAAGACCAGCGACAATCTCGCTAATCCTCTTGCCGAAATTCATTTCCGTATAATTATTTGCTTATCCCTTTACGCTTCCAGACAACGCTTCGACGAAATATTTCTGAAATCTAAGATAAACAAGCACTAACGGGAGAGAAGTGATCAGAATTGCGGCAAACATATAGTTGTATTCGACAGTATAGGTCCCCCTGAAATCCAGCAGCCCAAGCGGAATCGTAAAGAGCTCTTTATTTTTAAGCAAGATCAGAGGTCCAAGCAAGCTATTCCAGTTGCTCACGAAAGCGAATATGCCCAAGGTAGCAATAGCCGACTTCACCAGCGGCAGCAAAATATAAAAGAGAAGCTGTCTATCGTTGCAGCCGTCGATGGCGGCGGCTTCGTTGATTTCCTTCGGAAGCGTCCGGAGAAAACCGACCAAAATGAATACGTTAAACGGCAAGCTAGCCGTCGCTCCCATCAAAATCGGACCCAAAAGATTGTTATAGAGGTGAAGATCTTGATAAAGATGCAGCAAGGTGACGAAGCCGACGCCGGGAATAAGCATGCTGCTCATAATCAGCGCATAGATCAGCATTCCAATTTTTCTGTGTGCGATTCTATGCAGACAGTAAGATACGACGATGGCGTTAAGCAAGCTCAATGCGACCGCTGTTCCCGTAATGACTACGCTATTAAGACTGTACTTGGCGATGTTCCCCCGAGTAAAAGCCTCCGCGAAATTTCCGAACATCGGTGACGCGGGAAGGCCGAGCGGGTTCTTGGTCACCTCCCCCTCTCCTTTCAGAGAGGTTGCCGTAATAAAATAGATGGGCGCCAGGAGGAACAAGGCATAGGCGTATACGACAAGCTTTCCGCCAATTCTGCCGAACGCGTTATTTTTTTTCAAGCGGTGTCCCTCCTTTTAATGAATCGCATCTTCGGCTTTTTTGGTAAAGACGAACTGAATGAGAAAAATGATAAAAAGAACGGCCCCAAGAAATACGCCAATGGCTGCGGGAACCCCAAGGTTCGGTCCTAGCAGCCCCTGATAGATCTTCACGGCCCAGGTATCGAACTCGTTGGCGGTGCCTACGCTGGAACCGAGGATAATGATGTAATCGAAGGCCATGGCGCCTGTTATAACCGTTAACAGCGTAATTCGGAGCAAGGCGGGAGTGATTAACGGCAGCGTGACTTTCCTAAATTGCTGCATGGAGGTCGCACCTTCGATCTCCGATACTTCGTACAGATCGTCCGGAATCGTCTGCAATGCGGCTGTCAGAATAGTCAACGGATATCCGATATTCGCCCATATGTGCACCATTACGATGCAGAAAATAGCTCTTACCGGTTCCCCCAGCCAATTAAACGATTCGAGGCTTTTTATTCCGAGCGCGCCGAAAATTTGATTCAGCATCCCTAAGTTCGGGTCGAACATATATCCCCAAGTTAACCCGACCATGACGGACGAAAACACAAGCGGAAGAAAGAAAAACGTGCGAAAAAACCGATTGAGCCTCGTGTTTCTTTTTAAGACGACCGCCAGAACAACGGAGAGAACCGTCTGAACGACGAATAGGAACAGGACGTACAATACCGTATTTTTTAATCCGACCATAAACCCGGAACTGCGATAGAAGGATTCGAAATTTTGCCAACCGACGAATACTTTGTTGGAGGAAAAGCCGTTCCATTTATAAAACGCCATCGGGAACACTTGAAGATGGGGCCAGATCGCAAGCACGAACCATACGATAAGCCCGGGAAGCATGATCAACACATACTTATAGGGAGATAGTTTCTTTCTCAGGCTGCTTTGCACGTATAACTCTCCTTTGTTAAACCCTATGATACGATTCGTCTACCGCTCAACGCCCGCATCATAGGGTTAACGGCTTTCTGTTACTTACTTCAGATTTTTAAGGTTTGCCTTTTGAAGCAGTTTTTCGAATTTGGCGATTTCCTCGTCCACATCCTCGCCTTTGAACAAAATATTGTCTTTCATCGCGTCGTAATCCGCCTGATAGCTGTCTACGTTCTGAGTGCCGATAATCGGAAAGACGTTCACCTGCTTCTTCATCTCTACCCCGAGAATATCCGCACCGTCGAAATTCGCCTCGACGCCCTTGACCGTCGTCGTCATCTTGGCTTGGTTGACGTAGATTGCCGCATTCTCTGGAGAGCCTAGGAAGTTTACCCATTTCTTCGCCGCTTCGATATGCTTCGACTTGGCGTTCACTACGGAAATCTGCGCCGGCTCCGCATACCCGACTTGGGTCCCTTCGAGCGTCGGGATCGGGAAGATGCCTACGTCGATTCCCGGATAGTCCGTATCCTTGGTTCCAAACGTCCATGTCCCGATGATCACCATAGGGGATTTCCCTTGCGCGAAGAGCGACAACGACTGAGGATACTTCACGCCGTCGGAATTCGTATATAGCAGCCCTTGTTTGTTATACTCGGAGAGGGTTTTCAACGCTGTATAAATCTTCGCGTTATCTTTGATCGTCGTGACGCTGCCGTTGTCTATTCCTTCGGTAAACGCCTTGTAGTCTGCGGGATTCATCAGCTCGTTAGCAATGGCGTTGAACAACCACACCGTCTTGACATCGCCTCCCGCATAGGCGATTCCGCCCTCGCCCCCCGCTTTAAGCTTGTTTACGATGCTTACGAAATCGTTCCAATCCTTAGGTACGTCCACATTGTGCTTTTTGAATATTTCCTTATTGTAAATAACGCAGATCAAATTGACGGCATGGTTAAAGCCGTAGATTTTGCCGTCGATCGTCGTTAGCGCTTTGGGTCCGTCCTGATAGTTGGTTACGAAAGGTTGGTCCGACAGGTCCGCGATTATTCCTTCTTTGGCGAAAGTCGTATAGTCCGTGTTGGGATGAATGTCGAACACGTCGGGGGCTTGTCCGGACGATAGATTGGCCTTCAGCGTCTGATAATAAGCGCCGCCGTCCTTGTTAGACTCGAATTTAACGGTGATCCCGGGATTTTCCTGCTGGAATTTCTCGATAAGCTGATTGAAAATAACTTCGTCTTCCGCTCTGAACGTGGAGTAAGTGATCGTCACGGGTTCGTCGCTTGTTTCTTGCGAGGAGGAGGTCTGACCGGCTTTCGTTTCCTCTTTCTTGCCGCCGCATGCCGTTAAAGAGAATATCAGAATCAATACAAGCGCTGCATTCGTCCAAACAATTCTTTTCTTAGAAACTGCCATTAAACAAACACCCCTTAAGGTTAATATTTGTAAAAAACCCAAAATGTAATCGCTTTCAAACTTTTGTCCTGCGATCTCGACATCCCGAGCTAACGTCGCTTATCTGCGTTAGCTCGGCAGTCGCCTGAATCTAGGACCTGGTCTTCACCGAGTCTCTAATCACAATGTTAGGTTTCAAGGAGTACTGGAAGGTCAAGTTGTTCCCTTCCCTGCACTTCATGATGCCGTCGATACACAGCTTGCACATTTCGTCCACCGGAATTTGAACAGTCGTTAGCGGGAGGAAATCCAATACCTGCAGCTCGATATCGTCGTACCCGACCAACGAGACATCCTCGGGTACGCGGATTCCTCTTTCCCTCAACCCCCGAAGAATTCCGAATGCGACCATATCGTTGATCGCCACGATAGCTTGAGGAAGCTCCTGCCCCTCATCCAGATAGCGGACGATAGCTTGGTAGCCGTTCTGGAACGTATATCCGCAATAGTAAAACATGTCCGGAGATACGGGGTGACGGCTTCCCTCCAACGCTTTCGTAAAGCCCAGGTGCCGGACCTCGGTTAAATATTCCGATGGATTGCCGCCGAAATAGACAACGCTGCGCAAGTTCTGTTCCATTAAATACCGGGTGATCTGGAGGGATCCCTCCTCTAAATCCGGAATCACGTAATTCGTTCTGTGCTGATGGAGCGACCGTAAAGGAGACATAATGACCATCGGCACGTTAAATTTCTGAATGCGCGCGATCACTTTGGCCATGCTCTCTTCCTGAGCTCCCTCAAGACCGGTTGCGAGGATAATCGCGTCCACGTTTTTATTGATGAAGTTATCCACGATGCTCCATAAGGTGTCGAACTGTCCGTCCGTATGTCCGAGAAGAATAAATAAGCTGTTCTCACGAGCATAAAATTCCAGATGACGGATGATGGATAACGTATAGGGTACCGAAAGATCCGGTACGATTAATCCGACGATATTCGTCTTTTTAGCCAGCAAGCCCTGCGCCAAAGAATTCGGAACGTAATTCAATTCTTCGGCTAATCGCATGATGCGTTCCCGCGTTTTGTGGCTTACTTTTTTCTTGTTGTTCAAGGCGTTGCTGACCGTGGCGATCGATACGCCCGCGCGCTTGGCGATTTCGTGAATAGACAAAGGACCTCTCACCTTTTACGTTTCGATGCTTGATCTTCCCATTATATAAAACAATGCAACTTCCCGCTAACCTTCGTTGGATGCCCGCCTCCTTTCGGGGGTTATGACTACCTTGATCGTGGCCCCTTTGTCCTCCTTGCACATCGTCATCGCTCCAGCGATATCCCTAAGCGGCATGCGATGGGAGATGATCGTATCGGCGGGAATGGTCCCCTTCTTCAGCATCTTCAGAACGGTAGGGTAATAGAGCGCCGGACTAGCAAAGCTTGCTCGCAATTGCAGCTTGCGATAGTGGAAATCGTTAGCGTCGAATTCGATCCTCCCGTCTTCGGTGCCGATACCGATGTAGGAGAGAATTCCTCCGTAAGCGAGCAAGCGCAAAGCTTGCGGAATCATCTGAACCGGAGCGGTGACGAGCACGCGGTCGAAACGGCCGTGAAGCTCCTCCTGTTCGGATAAGGGCAGATCGCTCGCGACGACTCGGGCGCCCAGCATCTCGGCTGCTTCCAATCTTTTGCGGTTTCGCGTGCGCCCCACGCACACGACTTCATCGGCGCCGCTCCTTATCGCCATGGGGATGGCCATCAAGCCGATTGGCCCCGGCCCGACGAGGCATACCCGATCCCCATGCCGAATATCCGCCGTCTTGACCATATCGTACGCGACCCCTGCCGGTTCGGCCAAACAAGCCGTTTCCGGAGTCATCCCCTCATAACGGACAACGCAGCACGCAGGAACGATCATATACTCGCTAAATCCCAGCGAGGGTCCCGACTTCCAGAAGTTAGGGGCCTTATTGCATAAGTCCACTCTTCCGTCTCGACACCAATCGCATCGCCCGCAGAAGCCCGACGACTCCAGAACGACGGTATCGCCAACCTGCAGATCGTCGCAATGCGAACCGATTCGTTCAATGACGCCAGCGACTTCATGACCAAAGGGCTGCCACTCCTCCATCCCATTCTCTGCATGGCTTAAATCGGTTCCGCAAATCCCGCAAGCCTCTATTCGAATCAGAACGTGCGCATCCGGAAGACTATCGGGGAGCTGCAAAGTTCGCAGCTCGCAATTCCAAGGCGATTTTACATAAGCGCTTTGATAGAACACGGGAACACTCCTATTCATGTGTATTGAAATGGAGACGAATCGTCCGAATTTCTCCCTCCTTTATTCCGCCAATTTCCATGAGGCTCCCTTCGGCGTTCACGATCGTACGGATCGGCTCCTCCAGTAGATCGACTTCTTCCACCGCCCTCATCGGCATGGCAGCACGGATACGTATTTGGACGGCGTTTCCATGCATTTGAACGAGTCGGACCGTTTTGACATTGCCGCCCCCGACCCTTTCGGAAGGTTTGAACGCGGAGACGATCGTCCCTGTCGCCTCCCTCCAGCCGTCCGCGGTGAGCTCCTCCACTTGCAAAGCGCTGAAACAGTCGGCTCTCACGCACTCATTCGAGTGAAGAAGAATCGCTTTCAAAGGCTGGTTGATCTCCCATCCCCTTCGATCGGAATGCGACTTCCTCCAATTCCCTGAATGAGGATAAACGGAGTAAGTGAATTCATGACGGCCTACGTCCCCCGAGTTATCCGGCTCGTACGAGCTACGGATTAAGGTCATCGTCATCGTATTCCCTTGAATCGAGTGCCCGTATTTGGCGGTATTGAGCAAGGTCATTCCGTAACCCTCATCTCCTGCCGATTCGGACACGTCGATCCAATGCAGCGCGGGAATCTCCGTTCCGTCCGCCGGTCGTTCGATCGTGCCGAACGGGATATGAGAAGTATGCTCCGCAGCCTTAATGCAAGGCGTAAACGATACTCGCAACATCGGGGCTTCCCGAGTTCCCGAACCCTGCTCTCGCCAATCGACCACTGTCGGAAAATCGATGCGGTTCAGCTCCCGGTAAACCCGGATCTGCTGACAAATCTCCGATTCGTTGAATCGATGCTTGATTTCGACTGCCTGAAATACCGGCCCTTGATGAAGCATGCGGACGTCGGCCCCTTCGACGAGACGTCTCGTCCCGGAGATCGTTCCAATGATCCATGCGGACATCGCATGGGGAGCTTCGTACTGAACCTCTAGCAAATTCAGTTTTCCCTTTGGCGATCGGTCGGACCATTCATGCGGGTAACTGTAGCGCTTTCCCGACTCTTTGTCCTTCAAGTCGATGATCGTGCCGGATTCATGGTCGATTTCCGTGCGGTACCTGCCGATGTCCAGGATCGGATTTCCAAATGGAGACAAGAGAATGCTCCAATCCGGGTTCGTCTTCGGCGCCTCGGAGGCTCTGTAGTAACGATAAGCCTTATACCCATGCGGGGGGATCCCCTTTGCTACGAATACAATCTCCCCCCCGGTGCATTGAAGATCGGCTCGTTTGCCCGCCTCATCCTCAAGCCAATCCCCGTCCTTCCAATGCTCGGCGTCGGGGTAATCCTCCCGTCGCAAGACAACCGCGTCCGTGCGATGCCAGGACAGTGTATTAAAGACGACCAAGGTTTCGTGCGTCTGCTCTCGATTTTTTTTGGCGGACGGCGACTCTGCAGAAGCCTCGTTAATCCGCCTCATCATTTTCCGACTAACGAGTTCTGCCGTTTTCTCCGCTTGTTCGGCAGCCGGTACGGCCTCGTCGTAAGTGGACCGAATAGAGCAACCGCACAGGATGTCGTGAAACTGGTTAAAGCATTGCCTCTGCCAAGCTTCGGCTAGCTGCTCCCCGATGCGGTCCCCACCCGCTCCGACTTCGGGAGATTTCCTAAGAGACCAGTGGCGAATATCGGCGATAGACGAGAGAGTCTCCGCTTGCACGAGGGCGTGTTCCGTTCGACGGTTCGCTCTCTTGATATCCCCATGGCTGGAGTAGCAGCCCGTAAAGATCGGATTCAGTTCTCCTCGAATGACGGGAAAACGCGAGCCGAACCGTTCCAGTTCCTCATAAAAATCGACCGTTCTGCTAAATTCGAAACGCGGAAGAAGCGGACTTTCATTCAGCCTTATCGCCCGTAACACGTCCTGTCGCGTTGCCCCGCCTCCATGATCGCCGATTCCGTAGACGTACATATCCGTTTTTAAACCGTAGCTTCGCGCCAATGCCGTTAATCCGGGAACGATCCGCGTAGCGAAAATGCGGCCCATGTACCCCGTCGGACTGGGCTCGTTATAGACGAGAATATGCGAACCCTCTGCCCCTTCCCACCAATACACGGGAATCCCCCGCCCGGCTCTGCTGTGGTAGTAATACTTAATGCCCGCTCCGGCCAGCACTTGTGGCATCGTGGCCGGATGTCCAAACGTATCCGGCTCCCAGCAGACGATAGGATCTACGCCTAGCTGTTCTCGGGCGTACGATTTGCCGAGAAGGAACTGACGAACGAGCGACTCGTACCCCGACAGGTTCAGATCTCCCTCCACCCACGTGGAGGCGGTCACGTCCCAGACGCCCCGTTCCACTTGACGCTTTACCCGTTCCCAAAGCTTCGGATAACGGCTCTGAACGAGTCGGTATGTCGCAGCCTGGCTATGGGAGAAACAAACTTGGGGAAATTCCTCCATGATCCCGAGCATCGCTTCGAAATCCCGAACGATCAAGCTCTCCGTTTCGCTCCATGGCCACAGCCAATTCATATCGATGTGAGCATGAGCGACCAGATGCACTTTATAAGATTTGGCATAAGGACGAAGGAAGGATAAGCGGAAACGGAGTTCCTTTATGTTCGCTTCCACAGCTTCCCAACGATTGTTTATTAAGGCGTCATGATCGAATGCTTCCAATGCTTCATGCAGCGTTCCGGCTATGACCTCTTCCGAGATATCGCCGTTCTCGATCAAAAACCGGACGAATCCCAGCTCCTCCTCCAATGTATCCAGTTGAAAGATCCATTCGTCCAAAGCGTCGATGCGAATGTCCGCCATCTGGAAATAACCGAAGCCGTCTCCTTGTTTACATTGAATAAATAAGTCGAATGTATCGTTTCCGCCTGCCGACTTCGTTAACTCGATCGGCACGACTTGCGTATCCGCCCAGTAATCGACCTGGTAGACCGCTTCGCCGTTGACATAAACCGCGGCCCCAATATTCAACCACAGCTCCAAGCCAATTTGGGAGGAAAGAAGGGGGATACCCATCACCATGGCCGGCACGGAGACGCGGTTAAAGAACATCCGATCGCCATCCCGCGGTGACCAAGCGTACACCAAGGAATGTTCAGGCCAGTTCGCGTGCTCGTCCAACGCTTGCTCCGGCGTCCTCTCTCCCGTCGTTGTCCGCCATTCTTTTAGCTTGAAAGCTCCTTGCAGTGCCTTGCCTTTTGCCTGCAGCTCGTTCCGGATAAGCTCAAGCTTTTCTCTCCAATCCACGCGATCCGCCCGGTGCGCCGCGCTCATTCTGACAAAACTCCTTCTACATGGATCGGAACGCCTGCCGCCTCGAAAATATCGTCGATTAATCGATCCACCGCGTACGCTTCTTCCGCCGATGCTAGCGGCGTATTTTCGCCGGCAAGGGCTTTCTCGATCCAACGGTATTCCTCCTGAAAATTGTCGATCATGCCTCCGATATACGACTCCTTTGATTTGATCGATTCGTCCCACAGTTCGGCCACGGGAGATTCGAACTGCGGCCGCTCCCACCAGGTCGTATGCAGGGTGGCCAGTCCAGACTCCCCGCGAAGCTCCAACAATTCATCCCATCCGTTCTCTCTTTTTCCAACGCCGGACAACGGAAGCCAGCCGCATTCTACGACAATCGTCGCACCGTTCTCCATCTCCAGCAGCGCATGGGCTAGCTTGTCCGCTTTCGGATAACAACCGTCTTCGTATTGCATTCGTGCCGCCATTACTTTCTTCACAGGACCCGCGAATTTCAGCAGCAGATCGAGCATATGGCTCCCCGAATTAACGAACACGCCATCCATAGGCGTACTTGGAAATTTCGCAAGCTGCTCGGTAATCATCGGCCAGCTTTCTCTCGGCATGGGATGATAAACCCGAACCAAACCGCTTCTCATTTGTCCGATTCGCGACGAAAAGTCCGCGAACTTCTGGACCGTCGGGTGCATGCGCTTCATATAACCGACGAAAAAGGGGCATCCCGTTTGTTTGACCAGTTCGACTAAACGCTTGGAATGGTCGGCCGATCGCGTCATCGGTTTCTCGCACAGTACGGCGTGACCCGAACTTAGTGCCGCGCTGGCTACTACGAAGTGGTAAGCATTCGGCACGGCCACGGTTACAAGGTCCGCTTGCTCGGATAATAGCGAATCCGTGCTGGTCGTCCATCTGCTTCCGTATTTCTCGGCTAGCGCTTTCGCCGCTTTTTCGTTAAAATCCGCTATTATGCCGAGCTCGTATCCTAATGCTTTAATAGAACGCGCATGGTATTCCGCGATATTTCCCGCGCCGATCAGATTCACTTTCATTTTTCTGTCTCCTCGTTCTATGGTGGTAAAAGCTTTTACTTAAAATGGATAATTAATCCAGACCCTCTTAGGGTCCGGACATTTATACGAGAATCGGTCCGAATACAACCAAAGGTATCCCCAATTCATCTCTTGCATTGATGACGGGGTTAAGCCCTGATCCGTGGCATAATTCGCAATTTTCTGGAGCCGGAGCCCTAAATCGAAGCACGATCTGACTGCGATCATCCGACACGCAAGCTTCGAATGGCACCGGAGCGCCTTCGCTCGTCAAACGAAATCCGAATACTTTGTCAACCGGCCGTAAAGCTCCGTTTACCCCAGCCAGATCCAATAGAAGCTCCGTCCTGGCGCGATTCCATGACGTTCCCAACAGGCGAGGACCGGATCGAACCATAGGCCGGCCGTATGCGATTTCCATTGCCGCCCAAGCCATTCTTCGGCCGATCTCTCTTAACGATTCCGTGGAGACGTGAATAAAATCGTCGAGCTTGGCATCGATGGCGGGCACAAGACGAATGCGTTCCAACTCACTTTCCATTCGAAGCTGTTCGTGCTGTATTTTGTTCCATTGTGACTCTTCCGGCCAATCCGGAAGGGTGCCAAGCGTGATGAATACAGGCGCCAATTGAGCATAAATAAAGGGAAGAGCGGAATCCATGGCGTCCAGACGAAGACTCTGCACGAAATTTCTGAACCGCTCGAAATAATGCGGCGAATCCGCGCTTGTCGCATCGCTCTCGCCTTGATACCATAAACATCCCTTTACCTTGCCTCCGACGACTTGAATAATGCGCAGCATGGATCCGTACAAAGATCTTCCGCCTTGATCGGCAAGCCCGGGATCCCACTGAGTCATCGAAGTGCCGCCATGCGCAACCATAATCAGTCCGATGGGAACGCCCGTCTCCCGTAGTAGATGTTTGCCGAAAGCAAGCCCGAGACCGCTTCCGTTAACCCGATGCTCCCGATGATCCCGAATAGCCTTCTGCCTGTCTGCCGTATCGCCCCAATGAACCGGATCGTCCGACTCAAGCTGCCAGCTTAGCGGATCGACCGCGATATCCCAACGGTCTCCGAAATAAAAGCAACTGACGCCGGATTGCGGTTGTTCGCAGTCGATGAGTTTGCCGCAGCCTTCCATGTTGGATTGCCCCGCCAAGAGCCATAAGTCGCCTACGAATATCGGATCGATCCGCGTCTCTTCCAGAACTTCGCCCGTTTGCTCGTGAATGATCCGCGCTTCCACGAAATGTTGGCCAACGGCAACGCTTTCAATCTTGTCCTTAAAGCGTTCGAGCGATTGATTGACTCTCCCTACCGTTTGCCATGATGAATCGGATATCCGAATTTCCACCTTGCCTTGAAACGCTTCCATGACGACGAGAGAGAAAGAGATATCTGCCCGATCATCCGAATTTCTTTGAAATATGCGATGAGGAACCGGCTCTTCGATTACGATTTTCGGCAATATGCCCCTCCTATCTAATGACACGCACCTCGTTTAATTAGGTAAAAGCTTTTACCTTTGTTTTATATTATACAAAGCCCGGATTTCTTCTGTCAATAACATTCGTGACGAAAAGCCCCGCCCAACCCTCGGGGATCTTCCCATTGTCCAATAAAACTGTCTCGTATGTAAGGGCGTAGAAGATTATCGATGAAAAAGAAGGGCATCTATCTCCTGGAGACTGCCTCATACGGTCCTGAAACCACCTTATCACGGGTTTACCCATTCAGGTTTCGGGATCGTATAGCATCGGAAGGAGATAGATGCCCTCGACATTAACCGTCGATGATAATCATTTGGTTCGACTCTGTTTACTTATGAGACAGCCCCATTCGCGATCGTCCCGGCTAACCTTTAACAGCGCCGCTCGTAATGCCTTTATAGAATTGCTTCTGGCCGAACAGGAAAACAAGCACCAGAGGCATGACGGTCACCGTCGTTAGCGCATAGACCGCTCCCCAATCTTTTGTCTTCTCGGACATGAACGCATAGATGCCGAGGGCGATCGTATGCTTGCTCTCCGAAGAGATGAACAGAAGCGGCGTCATGAAGTCGTTCCACAGCGCGATAATATTGGTGATAACGACCGCCGAAGTCGCGGGAAGCAGCAGCGGAAACACAATATGAAAATAGGTTCGCAGAAAGCCGCTTCCGTCGATGTGAGCCGACTCCTCCAATTCCCGCGGCACGGATTTGACGAAGCCGGTGTAGATCAGAATGACCATCGGCATCGCTCCTCCGATCGGAATCAGAATGAGCAGCAGCAAATTGTCGATCATATGCAGCGATTTGACCATCTGGTACATCGGAACGATCGAGCCGATAAAAGGGATCATCATTCCGCTGAGAAAAAACAAGTACACGCCGTTCGCCCACCGCTTCCGCGAACGCCCGATCACATAGCCGGCCATCGAACCGACGATAACGATCAGGATCATCGATACGGTCGTAACGAACAGACTGTTGCCGAACATTCGGAACACATTGGATTCGGTAAATACAGTGCCGTAGTTGTCCCAGTTCAAGCTGCCGGGAAGCGACAGAGGCTTGGCGTTTTCCTTCATCGTCTTGAAGCTGGACACCGTCATATAGAGCAGCGGAAGGAGCATCAGAAGCGCGGCCGCCCCCAGCGCCGTCTCCGCCAGCCAGCGCCAACGCTTGCTTGTCGCCGTCATGCCTCCACCTCCCGCTTGCGCGTCACGAACAGCTGCAGCCCCGTCAGCAAAGCAATGAACAGCATCAAGACTATGCTGATCGCGCAGGCCAGCGCGACCCTTCCGCCCGCGTTCAGAGAGAAGATGAACGTCGCGATCGTGTTCGTCGCTCCGGCCGGCCCGCCCTTCGTAATGATGAACGGAAGCTCGAACAGCTTAAGTCCGCCGGAGATGCCGAGGAAGGTCAGAATCGTCACCGCAGGCATGAGCAGCGGGAACGTAATGTGGCGGAACCTGCTGCCCGCCCCGGCGCCGTCGATCTTCGCCGCTTCGTAATAGTCCGTCGGAATGCCTTGCAGCGCCGCCAGGTAGATAATCGCCCCGAAGCCGGTCCACTGCCATACGTTGATGCCCATCAGCAGCCCGAGCGCCGTATCTCCGTTGCCGAACCAGTCGTTCACGAGGGATTCCAAGCCCGCGGAGCGCAAAAACTCGTTCAAGGCGCCGTTGTAGCCGAGCAGATAGGTGAAGATCGAGGACAGAACGACGCCGCTGAGCAGCGCGGGAATGTAGAAGGCTACGCGGGCGAAGCTTCTCGTCTTCAGCTTGCTGTCCAGAACGAGCGCCAGCAGAAGCTGGAGCAGGTTCTGGATAACGGTCGTGAAAACGGCGAATTTCAGCGTATTGACGAACGGCTGCAGCAGATCCGGAAACGTGAACAGACTGCGGTAATTGTCCCATCCGATAAACCGGACGCCGGACATCGAATAGCCGTCCCAATTCGTAAATGAAAGCACAAAATTGTACAGCAACGGATAAATCACGGTTGCGATAAAGAAAAACAAGGCGGGAACCAAAAACAACAACGTCCAGATTTTATTCCTCATAGGCTCGGATTTCCTTTGCCATCATTGCTCCTCGAATGGAACGGCGACTTTCGGATTTTGCAGTTCCTCCTTCAATTGCTTATCCAGCTCCGCAAACCGCGCGTCCGTCGCCCCCTTGCCCGTAATAATCTCGGGAAGCAGCTTTTCGGTAAACGTCTGGTACGCTCGGCCCGGCAGATAGAAGCCTTGAGAGAAGGAGCGAAATTTGGCCGCGCTCGCTCCGAGATCGAGAAGCGCTTGCGGCAAAGCTGCGTTCGTGTCCCCTAGCGTAGGGATGGCGTTTAAGCCTTCGATATGCATTTTCATAATATCCGCACGAGCGAAGAAATCGATGAACTTTTGCGCCAGCTCGGGGTTTTTACCTTTGCTGCTGTATACCAAGGATTTGTCCACGATCATGAGCAGTCCGGGATCGCCTTCGTCCGCAGGGAACGGAAAATAGCCCAGTTGAGCGTCGGCCTCCAAGGTCGAAGCCGTTCCGACGACATAGCTGCCGGACGCGATCATCGCGGTCTTGCCTTCGAGCACGGAAGCGACGGATTGCTGATAATCGATGCCCAGCGCTCCTTTGTTGATATAACCTTTGTCCTGAAGCTCGGCCAGAGCCAGGAAAGGGCGTTTGAACGCGGCGTCCGACATCGACGCTTTCCCGTCGTACAAATCTTTGCCGAAGTTCGGCTCGTTCGGCTTGGTCATGCTCGCATACATCGGCAGCGCCATATTTTCGATCGTCCAGGAATCCTTGGCGCCAAGCGCAAAAGGTTCGATTCCCGCGGCCTTGATCGTCTCGGAGACGGACAGTAATTCCGCAAAAGTTTGGGGAGGGGTCAGGTTCAGGCTCTTGAACACGTCCTGATTGTAGAACACGCCGTAGGCCGAGTAGTCGACCGGAAGCGCGTACAGCTTGCCGTCCGCCGATTTCTTCTGAAAGCCCGGCAGCAGCCGGTCGTAGAAGCTTGCTCCCGACAGCTCCCCGATCAGACCGTTCGCGGCCAACTCATCGACCCTGCTTGCGAACATGAAGAACAGGTCGGGCGCATCGTTGGCCAACAGCTTCGTCTTCGTAATGTTCTCGTACTGATCGCCCGGGATAATGCTGAAGTCAACCGTGACTCCGGGATTTTCCTTGGCGAATTGCTCCCCGATCTTCTCCATGGCCGGCTTCATCTCCGGCACCCAACTCGTTACTCTAAGCGTGACTTCCTTGGCCGGAGCCTCCGCGGATGCGGAGCCGCCGGACGGCTGCGCCGCGGAATTGTCCGCACTGCCGCTGTTCCCGTTATTCCCGTTGTTGCCGCCGCAAGCCGATAAGGCCATAAGCAGTGTAAGGCTTGCTGCAATCGTCGTCATGCTTTTTTTCATTGGATAGACCTCCTCGTATTTTGCGAAAAACGTTACAGCAGCGCTCTGTATGCCCATTCTAGCCCAATATCCGGCGGTGAAACAATTTGACGATTTCAATCTTCGCTGGTACTATTTCAACCTGTTTCGAAGATGGCGGCACGCAAAAAATTCCCTGACCAAAGTCAAGGAATCATTTCAACGGTTTTGCGGAACTCTTGCGGGGAAAGGCCTTGCGTCTTGCGAAACTGCTTGTTGAAATAGCTGTAGTCATCAAACCCGACCATGCGCGCGATGTCCGACAGCTCGTACGCCTTATGGCGCATCAGCTCCTTG
The DNA here is from genome assembly GCF_003386235.1 of Cohnella phaseoli. Lineage (GTDB taxonomy): Bacteria > Bacillota > Bacilli > Paenibacillales > Paenibacillaceae > Cohnella > Cohnella phaseoli. The sequence goes on along the minus strand of NZ_QRDZ01000004.1, from coordinate 240,608 downwards.
GCCATGCTCATCCGATAACCGAGCAGAAAGTCGGTGAAATTCCCGCCCGTCTCCTGCTTAAAGATTTTGCTCAAATAGACCGGATGCATGTATAAATGTCCGGCAAGCACCTGAAGGTCGACTTTCTCCTCGTAATGGGCGTACACGTATTCGCGCATTTTGCGGACGGCGCTCGATTTCTCGCCTTGATCGCCCGCGTCGTCCGCGGCCAGCAAGTAGCGGTCGGCAACGCTCTTTAGCAGTTCCCGGAATTCGTCCGCCTGCGTCATCCCTTCCGCCTGATCGTGAACCGCCCTTTGCTCCTCCTGCAGATGGGAGGTGGAATGCCCCTTGCGCGCCGCCATCATGAAGATTAAACCGCAAATATGACGGAATAGAAAGCCGAGCTGAAACGGTTGGCGAATCCGACTCCCGTTCAGCGAGCCGAACAGCTTGTCGATCCGTTCGTTAAACGCCGGTCGGTTTAAGCCGTCCAGCAGCTTGAGCAGCTCCGTCTCTTCCTCGACGGGGAGCAGGTCGAAGCGATCTTCCCGCTCCTTGCGATCGGAAGGAGCGATCACGCGGTCGTTGCCGAGCTCCAACCGGTAATCCAGGCTTCTTCCAGCCTGCGCGTTCGATTCGTTCAGCCGTCCCAGCTCGTCGACAAGATCGCCCATTCCGATCGTGACGGTGAAGTATTGGTACTGCTTCACCGACGCGGCGATCTCCTCCGCGGCTTTGCGCACGTATGGCTCCGTCTCCTCCCAGCCGTCCTGCTGAACGTTCAGCAGGACGGCAAGCTCCCCGGAAGAAAGATCGGCCATCGCGCCGATCAGCCCGTACTTCGCGATCACTTCTGCGGCAATGTTGCGCAGGGAGAACGACATCAGCTCGATGTCGTTGAAATTCAGATGCTGCTTGATAGATCGGTAGTTGTCGATGGCGATGCGCAGCACGACGAAACCTCCGAACGGGAAAGCCAGGCCGAACTGCTTAAGCTTGGCGGCAAGAGCGGTCTCGGCGAATCTCGTGCCGTCCAGCAGCGCGTTCAGGAACCGATTTTTCAGCATGCCGAGCGAATGCCTCGCCATAGCCTGATCGCGAACGCTCTGTTCGAGCTGGATCGTCCTGCTCTTGGCGTTAAGCAGCACTTCCAGCAGCTTGCCTGCGTCGATCGGTTTTAAAATATAGTTGAACGCTCCCAAATTCAAAGCATCCTGCACGTAATTGAAATGACTGTATCCGCTGATGAAAATAAACAGCGTATGCGGGAGCTTCATTCTGACCATCTTGAACAGCTCGATGCCGTCCAAGCCGGGCATGCGGATATCGGCGATGACGATCTGCGGCCGCAGCTCCATAATTTTGCCCAGCGCGTCCAAGCCGTCGTCCTCTTCGCTCGCGATCTCAAAGCCGTGCTCCTCCCAAGCGATGGAATGCTTGATCGATTGCCTAACCCACTTCTCATCGTCAACGATAAACACTTTAATCATCCGTCCCACCCCGTCATGTTCGAATCTAATGCTGTCTGGTCGGCGACGCCGATACGCTCCGGCTAGGTTTAAACGGCAATTGCAGCTCGGCTACGACGCCTTCCCCCGTTTCTTCGTTGCTTCTCAGGCTCAGACCGTATTCGTCTCCGTACAGAAGCTGGACGCGGGCGTTGACGTTAAACACGCCCGCCTCGCGATCGGCAAGCGACCTTTGCTCCTCCGCCCCGGTTTGCAGAAGCTCGTTAATCTCGGCAAGCCGCTCCTCGGCCATGCCCGCTCCGTTATCGGCGATTCCGACAATCAGGAAGCTGTCGCGCTTCCGGGCGTAGATGAGCACCTCGCCTGTCCCTCTTTTGGGCTCCACGCCGTGAATGATCGCATTCTCGATCAGCGGCTGCAATGACATTTTGAGCGCCTCGCAATCCAGACAGCCCTCTTCGATCTCGAAGCGGCAATCCAATCGATCGTCGAAGCGGATCTGTTGCAGCGCCAAATAGTGCTTCGCGTTGCCGAGCTCGTCCGCCAGCCGGACGGTCTGCTCATGCGTATCGAGATTATATCTGAAAATGTGCGACAGCGAGGCGATCATCCGGATCGCCGCGTCGTTGGCTCCCGACTGCGGCGCTCCGCCCGATTGCAGCAAACCGATGATCGACGACAGGGAATTGTTCAGAAAATGCGGATTGATCTGGTTTTGCAGCACCTTCAACTCGGCCTCGCGCTTATGCAGCTTCATCGCGTATTTCTCGTGAATAAGCGAGTCGATCTGCTTGACCATTTGGTTAAAGCCTTTGCTGAGCTGCGCGATCTCGTCGGTCCCCCGCACCTCCGCCCGAACGTCGAAGTTTTCCTGCTCCACGCTTTTCATTTTCCCCCGAATCTGCACGATCGGCTTGGAAATATGATGAGCCAGCCCCAGCGCGATGCCCAGCGTCGTCAGCAAATAAATGACAAGAAAGTAGCTAAAGTAGTTCTTGACCCGATCGCTCTCTTTGAGAACTTCCGATTCCGGCGTTAACAGCACGACTTTAAAGCCCGAATACGGCGATTCGCGCATCGCGAGCAAGTAGGGGCTGCCGTTCAGCATCGCCCGGTTATCGCTCACGCTGCCCGTGGCGCCCGCCACATCCTCCATCAAGCCGTCCAGCGAGCGCGAATCGACAAGCTCGGAGTTGCTGCTGTAGACGAGCTCCCCTCCGTCGGTCAGGACGGCGACGTCGCTGTCGTAATCCATCTGCACATCCAGCAGGTTTTGCTTGATTTCCCGCTGATTTTCGTTCACTCGGATGACGCCGATAATCGTAAACGCGTTCAAATCGTAAATCGCACGGGACATGGACACGACGAAGTCCTCGCGGCCTTCCCTGGCCACCCGCTCCAGAAAAATATGCCGCTCTCCTTTCTGGGCCAGCGTATCCCGGAACCACTCTTCCTCAGCTTCCTTGCCCGTCGTCAGGCTGCCGTTCACGGCAATAACCCGATCTCCCTGCAGGTTGAACAGCTCAAGGTCGTAAATTGAATTGCGCGAATAAATGGAGTTGTAAAACACTCCGGTAAGCAGCTTGTAATTGCTGAAATAGTCAAACTTCCCCGTGCCCATAAGCAGGTCCGTCAGCTCGTCCGAATAATAAACGGGGGTAATGATTTTGTCCAGCTCCTGCATGTTGCTGTCCAGATTGCTCGTAATTTGCTGCACTAGCCTCTGCGTGTAGTCGTTGTATTTGTCGTTCGTTTGATCTTGAAGGTAACGGTAGAGGAAAAATCCAAAAACGACGATCGGAATAATGCTGACGAACGTGATTCGATAGAAGAGCTTCCATTTCAAGTGGCCGTTCAGCCGTCTGAGCAAATTCAGATCGCTTCCCCCTTGCGGATAAATAGGAAAAACAAGGAGAACGGTTTAGCTCTTCTCCCTGTTTTTTCCTTTGCTATTGAAGCAAATCGTTCTCCATCCTCTTGAGCATCCGGAACAACGCTGCGGCGGCTTCCCCCCGGGTCAGCTCCTTCCGCGGATGCAGCAGCTTGCCGTCGCCCTCCATAATGCCCTCCGCCGTCAGAAGCTCCAGGCTTGAACGAGCATACGGGGACACTTCGGCATCGTCCGCATAATGCGCCAATCCGTTGTCGTTTCCGTCGGACGGCGCTTCCGCCGCTCCGGTCCGCGAGAGCAGTCGGGCAAGCAGCACGCTCATATCCTGCCTGCTGAGCGAGCCGGCGGGGTTAAACGTATTGTACCCGTCTCCCTGTGCGATGCCAAGCGCTTTTGCCGCTCTGACCGCATTGTAATAGTAGCTGCCCGGCTTCACATCCGGGAAGTCGGTCTCCGCAGCAGCTTCGACAGGCTCGCCTTCATCGAGCATTCGCATCAGCATGACCACGAATTCCGCGCGGCTAACGGGGAGATCCGGCTTAAACTCCGTACTTGTTACTCCCTTGATGATATCCCTGGCCGCAAGCATATGGATCGGCTCCAACAGCCAGCTTCTATTCCCGAGATCGCTAAAGCTTTTCCTGACGACGGCGGTCTCGTAGCGGAATGAGTCGCTTCCGTTAAACCATACCTCGCCTGCCGCGGAGTCGAACCTGGACAGCGCCAGCGTCGCGGCTCGGCCTTCCTTATCGATTCGGCGGACAACCGCACGATCTCCTTCCCGCTCGAATGCGGGAACCGGCAGGGCCAGGCGTATCGATTCCGGGAAGGAAATTGGCTTGCCGTCGGCCGTCCAGCGTATAGCGACGGACGAGCCTTCGGTCGCTAGCGCAATTCCGATGCGGGCCGCGTTGCTCCACACGCTGCCTTCCGGCTGGTTAAGCGGGACAAGCAGCTTGCCGAGCGGCGTGACGATTTCGAGCCGCTGACCGGCTTGACCGTCTCTTAACGCAGAGGCGGGCAGCTCCAGAGTGTAGGAGGTTGCGCCTGCCGCGGCCGGAAGCTTGATCGCAACCGTCTCCACCCCGTTCGCCGAAGGCTTCGTTCGGGCGAAGCCCTGCCCTAGCAACGCTGCGTCGATGCGAAACGCGTTCGTGCCGTCGGCCGGTTGCAGCAGCGCAAGCTCCGGTTTGCCGCCCGAGCCGTCGGCCCAGCTCAACGCCCCGCCTCCGGCCTGGCCGGTCTGCGCGCCGCCGGCTCCGCTGCCGCTATTGCCGCTACCGCCAGAATTGCCCGTTTCTCCTCCGTTTCCGTTATTTCCGTTGTTGCCAGTTTCCCCGCCGTTGCCTTCTCCGTTCCCGTTGCCATTACCGGGATCGACTGCGGGCGGTTTCCCGTAGATGGAAAACTCCACGCTGGAAGCCCAGTTCGGCCATTCGCTCTTGGCGCCGGTCACCGTCATCTTCACGTAACGGGCGGTTCCGTCAACCGCGTGAGAGAACGACGAGGTCGCTTGTTGGTTGGTCGTACGGTCGATCCACTCCGTCCAAGCAGTGCCGTCTGTCGAGCCTTCGAGCCTGTATTTCCATTGATCCTCGTTAAAGAACGTCTGGTCGATCCGATCGACTTCGTAAACCTGCTGCAAATCGACAACGATCCATTGCGGGAACGTGCCGTCCGATGCGATCCACGCCGTGCTCTCGTTCCCGTCCGTCGCCGCCTCCGCCGGGCCGTTCACGCTCGAAGCCTGCACCGGCTTGTTCAGCGACAGCAGCTCGCTCTGGGGCTCCGTCGACTGCCCGGAGATTGCGACCGACACGCTGGCTTTCACCGCCGAACCGTCGAGCGCCGCAGCCGTCACCTTCACGGTTCCGTTCTTCTTGGCGGTCAGCAAGCCGCCCTTCGAGATGGAAGCCAGCGTAGTCGGCGCATCGTCCGTTCCGGTTACGGTCCAGACAACTCCAAGCTCGGACGCATCGGAGGGCTGGGCCGTCGCCGTCATCTGCAAAGTCCCGCCAGCCGAGACGATTTCGTTCACGCCTCCGGCTCCTTGTACCGTCAGTTGATCGATCAGCTTATCGCCGGGAGACAGATACACCTCCAGCTCGTTGATTCGCGCCACCTTCTCGCCCGGCTGACCTTCCGAGGGCTCCGTATCCTGCTGGACGTTGCCTCGCGTCATCCATACCCGCAGCTTGGAGGCCGCGACCGGCTCGAACACGTGCGCCCGATGATCCGCCGTGTTGTCCGTCACCGTCGGGAACAGATCGGTCCAAGCGGTACCGTTCCAGATCTGCATCGTGTATTCTTTTTGTTCATAGTTTTTCTTCGTATACAGGTCGATCCGGTTAAACGTCTTCTCGCTGCCGAAATCCAGCTCCACCCACGCCGGGAACAGCTTGGCCGCCCAGCCCGACCAGGTCAGCGTATCGCTGTTACCGTCAATTAGGTTAGCCGCGGAATAAAACTCGTTCTCTACGGATGAGACGGTAACGGTCGCCGTCCTCGCCAGATTAACCCCTTTGTTGGATACCGTCTGCACGGTGTAGGAACGAACGGTCGAGCCGTCTTCGGATTCGACGGACAGAGTCATGCCGTTGCCGACGCTTCCCTGCGTAACCTCCGTAACCCCATCTGCGAGCAGAAGCCGCATAGACGCATTAACGCTCGGAACGACGTCGTCCATAAACTGCTGCACCGACGTCCCGGCCGGCACCTTGCTGACCGTCCGTTCGCGGTCGTCTACCAAATACGCGGTCGATCGGACAGCCGCGGCCGAATTGATTTTCGCGTACACCTTGAACTCCGTGCTCGACGCCCAGTCGTTGGAGGAACCGGTCGCCAGCAGGCGGACGTAACGAGCCTTGCCGCTGACCCGCTCGGCAAACTTCGTACCGTATACGGGCGCGCCCGTACGGTCGATCAAGCGCTGCCAGCTTTGACCGTCCGTCGAGCCTTCGATGGCGTAGTTCCAGTCGTTCGCGTTATAGAACGTTTGCTCAATGCCCGACAGCTCGTAGATTTTGCCCAAGTCCACTTGCAGCCATTGCGGGAACTGGCCGTCCGCCGCCGTCCAGAACGTGCCGTAGTCTCCGTCGAATGCCGCATCGGCGGGAACGAGCGTGCCTTGATTGATTGTCGAGGCGCTTGCCGGCTTGCCCTGCGATACGAGCGTTTCCAGCGACGCGGGGACAAGCGTCGAAGGCGACGGAGTCAGCTTCTTCACCAGCAGCAGCCAATCTTGAGCGTCCGGCTTCTCCGGAACGGACCAAGCTCCGCCGGCCGGCGTAAACGAACCGTTGATCGTCGTATAGGCTCCCGTGCGCGGATTAAACCAGCGGCTTTCGTAAGCGGCCTGGGCATCCAATTGCGTCAGCGTACCTTGCGAAGAGTTATCCGCATTGAAGTACACCGTCACCGCATTGGCCGCATCGTCGGCGCGAAGCAGCGGATCGGTCAGCTCCTCCGCATGCTCGCCTGTCCAGGTCGCCCACCCCGTTGGGCGATACGTCATTCGCTGCCAATCAAGCGAACGGTAGAAATCGATCAAATGAGTCATCTGGTCGGCGCCGACGAAATCTATCGCGTCGTACCAGTTGCGATGCCCGTAGCCGTAGTCGTTCGCCGTGTCCGCATCGTCCCACGATGCGTTCCAGATTCCGTGCGCGCCGTAGCCGTAGCCCATCCCCCCGGCTTGAACGGAACGGTAGGCGGACTGCCGCACAATCGTATCGGTGGCCCAACCGTTATAAATTTGCTCGTAATTCGCTTCCGACTCCAGGAACGGAAGCCCGTATTGCCGATGATAGTAATCGTAATCCCCGCTCGGCACCATTTTCTGATGGCCGCCCTGGAACATTTCGAAGTCGAACCAGCCCTCCCCTTCATAGAACTGCGGCAGACCGAGGCTCTCCTTCTCCGTCAAAGCCGTGCTATGAGCCGTCTGCGGATGATTGTAGCCGTCGTACTTGTTGATTGCCTTGCCGACGCTCCTCCAACCGTCAATCCGGGCTTCGCGGGGACCTAGGTCGTAGCCCGCTCCTTCACCAGACGTAATCCAGACGACCGGATAAGCTCCATAGCGCGCCGCGACATAAGCGGCCAATCTTTCGGAGCCTTGCACGAAGCCGTCGATATTCGAGTGAAAGCCGATTCCGAATGCGTTGACCAGGCCGCTGTCGGCGATGTAAGCCATTTTGCGATCCAGCTCGTTCTTGAAATAATCCGGATTGATCTCCGTTCCCTGCTGTCCCGCGGCCCAGTAGGAATCGTGCGGGCCAAAAATGACGCTCTGGTACACGGTAAATTTCTGCGCGACTCTTCGGTCGACTATGCTTTTAAACTGCGAGGACGTGCCGGGCTTGTTCGACGTATCCCAGGACTCGTTTTTATCGAAGAACCAATGGGTGTCTCCCAGCCAGAAAAACGGCGTTCCGTCCGCATAGGACAGATGCGACCCTTCATCGCTAACGTGAAGAAAGCCGCGCTGGTAGATTTCCCGGTCCCCGGAGTACGGAACGGCCGTCAGCGTACCGTTAAGCTTCAATCCCGCGTTGAGGGGATCGCTGCTGGAAATCCGATAGCTCCACTCTCCCAGAGCGGTCGGGGCAAACCTCACCTTCCACTCGTTCCCGCCGTCCCAGAAGCCCGGACGAACGATCACCTCTCCGCCCGGTCCCGTGAAGGTCGCCGTCACCTCAACATCCAGAAACGGATTGCTGTACGCAACCGCGCTGCTCATCCCGATCTCCGCCACCCGCCACATTTCCGCCGTCAGCGTCTGCCCGTTCGCCGATGCGGTCGAGCTCCGTGCAAACAGGTTGACTCCGAACATTCCGATCGTCATGCATAGCGATAATAGGACGGTCATACTTCGTTGAAAACGCAAACCGATCTCCTCCTCGATGTGCGGCAATCCTCGCGAATTGTGCGAATTCCCTTCGCGGATCGCCAAGTGCCTTGATTGTAGCAGAGATGGTTGCGCTTTCAGTTGGACGATCTTAATCTCCTAAAGGTATTATTTAAATCGGTTAGCGAGCGAAGCTTGCTCCATTCGTTGAATCCGGAGCCGCTCTCTCGTACCAAGGCAATCTGGACAGCGGCGTTGCCGTCTCTAATACGCACGGACCTGTAACGACTACGCCGTCGTCGCCCTTCCAGCAGCCTTCGGGAACGACAACCTCGCGTGCAAGAAGGCCCTTCTTCAGAACGGGAGCAACCAGGATGTCGTCTCCGAGCATAAACTGGTCTTGAATGCCCTCGTATCCCGGCCCCGGGAATGCGTATTCCATCGCTCGCATAATGGGCTCCCCGGTAACCGAGGCCTTTTCGGCCAAGGCGAGAATCCGGTCCCCCATCCTCACATGCAGACGAGCGGCCTCTGCACAATAGGACAGATTCTCCTCATTCAACAATCGCCAGGGAGCCGCGGAAAATTGCATCATCGGGAATAAGGCCGAGCATTGCGCATAACGAACGAACAGCTCCTCGTCAAAAGTAAAATCCGGATGAATAAAGCTTTGAATATCCCCGCCGCCGATCATATCCGGGCAAATATAGGCATAGCCCGCCAGCCCCTGTGCCAGAGCGCATGGGATCAATGCAGCAAGCCCTTCCTGCTCCCACTGATGATATTTGTCTTTTAGCCTTTGAACAATCGCTCTGCCGGCCAGCTTCCAGCAAGCCCGATACTCATTCAAAGAATAAGAGAGTCCGAGCTCGCCCCACGCCTCGCAATGCCGGTTTTTATTTGCCGGATTCGCGGACAGATCGGAATCCTCGTAAAAATCCGGGTCGCCGCCGTCGAATTTGAATCCATCAATGCCGTAACGATCCCTCAGTTCGTTTAACCTGCCGCGCAACCAAGCCGCCGCTTCCTCGTTCGTGCAATCCAGCAGGGCGCTGTATCCGCTCCACCATTCCCGTACAGCGATCTCCCCGGTCCGGTCCTTCAGCAGATAGCCTCTATCCCGAAGCATTCGGAACGTTACCGTGTCGGGCGTAATAAACGGGCTGACCCATAGCATTACTTGAAACCCCTTCTTGTGCAACGTTTCTACCATTAATGCGGGATCCGGGAACCTCCCGGGGTGAAACTCGAACGAACCGTAGGAATCGTGCCAATTGTCGTCGATCATGATCGCTCCCGGAGGAAATCCGTTATCGAGCAGTTGCTGCGCATACGCGACGACTTTGTCCTGCGACGGTTCGTACTTCATCTCGATCCACAGATTGTACTGGGGGGCGCGAAAGAGTAGCGGGTCGGGAATTAGGCCGTCGGGCGGAAAAAAAGCGTGGGACGCGAATTGAAACGCTTCTCTAAGCGTGTTGCCCTGCCGTCCGAACCGAATAGCCGCCTTGCCCCGAACCGATAGCCGTCCCTCTTCGAAAGCGAAACGAAACGGCTCTTCCGACCACACGTACCGGCCCCGGTTTGAAATCAGCAAAGGAACGCCTTGATTCATCTCCAAGCCGGCGGCCAAGTCCCGATCGATAGGAAGCGATCCGAAGGGCATCCTCATCCCGTCGTTGACGGCTCCGCCCCACCAGCCTTCTTGCTCCAGCAATTCGATAACGGTCTCCTTAACGTCCATTTGCCTTACGCATCCTTTCATTTATTGCCCCAAGAAGGCATTCAGCTGCCGTTGAATATCTTCGATCAGCGTTTCTTGTCCCGCCGCTTTCTTCTTGTCGATCATCGTCTGGTAGCTGCTCTCCACATCGCCTCTGACAAAGCCTAACCGCAGAGGAAGCTCGTATTGGTTTTCGACTTCCTTAAGCGCTGCTTGCAGGGACTTCGTCGTCTCCAAATTCGGAGCGAAATTGTTAAGCTTCGTGTTAACGACGCGCTCGCGATAAGATGCCAGTACCTCGTCGTAGTTGCTCAAGCCGTCGCTCGGAGACAGATAGAACTTCGTGTTGCGCCATCCCCACGGGCATGCGGCATCGGGCGGATAACCCTGACTGGCGGGCAATAGCACCAACTTCCCGTCCGCGCTCGCGTCCCAGTGCTTCCCTTTGATTCCGAACGTGGTCGTCTGGTTATACCATTCGTCGTTGCGAAGCAGGTCGAGAAGCATTAACGCGCGCTCCGGATTTTTGGACTTGGCGTTGATCGCCATCGCATTCGCCATAAAGGAGTTAGCCACGACTTTCTTCGTCGTATTCGCCGGATAGAAGCGTACGTCCCACTCCGGATGATTGGCCTTGACCGTTTGGTAGGTCGCGTTGGCTTCCAGCAGGTTCGTCAGGAACGCCGCGCTTTTGCCGCTTAGGAACGAATCTTTGGAGGTCACTTTATTAACGAGCGCGTTTTTGGAAATGTACCCTTTCTTGTTCCACTCGGCCATTTTCCGATATAAGTCGATGGCGTCTTGGTCCGGGTTCGCGATATCGTCGATAAGCTTCGCCGCGGGGTCGTTCAAGTTCACCCGCAATCCGAGATTGCCGGGCTGATACTGCTCCCGTTGCTCCTCCAGCTGCGTTTTGGCGATGATCCAGTTGTCGTAATTCGTCCCTTCCCAAGGAACCAGGCCCTTCTCATTCTTAACGACGGCGTCCAAATACTTCTCGAAATCGTCGATCGAATCGATGGAAGCGATCCCGTATTTGTCCATCAAATCACCGCGGACGACGTAACCGTTGATCGTGATTTCATGATAGTTCATCGGCAGCGCGTACTGCTTGCCCTCCACCTTGCCGGCTTCCAGCACCTCGGGCGGATTTTCCGCCAGCGATCTGGGCGCGAACTTCTGCAACGCTTCCGGGGTCATCTCGTAGAATGCGCCTTTGCGCGCATTGTCCGCAAACTGCGCCCAGGTCGCAGTAATGATCAGATCGAAATCGTCGCCCGTCGAGAAGAGCAACTGATATTTCTGAAACCAATCGGCCCAGGACAGAAACTGGACGTCCACGGTCGCATTAATGTCTTGCTTCAGCTTCTTGTTTAGCTCGCCGTACACTTCCTTCACGTCAGGGGCGCCGTCGCCGATCAATACCATTTTCAGCTTGACCTCTGCGGAAGTATCGGGTCCCGCCGGACTCGCAGTTTCTTCGGATTTCGAGGTAGCGGACGGAAAAGACTGCAGCGTTGCCGGCTGCGATTCGGAACCGTTGCCGTTGTTTCCACTGCACGCGCTGAGGAGCGCGACAAATAAAGAAAATGCCAGGATATGCGGGAACTTCCTCCCATACTTTTGCATATCGGTAATGCCTCCCCGGTTCGTATTTAAGTAACCTTCATTCCTTCGACTTATCCTTTTACCGCTCCTAGCGTAACCCCGCTTACGACGTAACGTTGCACGAACGGATAAATGAACATAATCGGAGTAATCACCAGCACGGTCATGGACAGCTTCACCGTTTCCTTAGGCAATTCGGTCATCGGGATGCCGGTCTGCCCTGCCAGATTGTTAAGCGCTTCCGCTTTGTTGACCAGGTTATAGAGGAAGAGCTGCAGCGGAATCAAGCTATCTTTGTTGATGAACAGCATAGCGCTGAACCAGTCGTTCCAATACGCCAGTGCGATAAATAACGATATCGTTGCGAGTCCCGGCTTGGCAATCGGCAGCACGAGCTTCAAAAAAATCGTGAATTCGCCCGCTCCGTCGATCTTGCCCGATTCCACGATCGCATCCGGTATCGCACGGAAGAAGCTTTTCATGATCAAAATATAAAACACGTTAAAGAGCAATGGAACGATTAAAGCCATAAAGTTGTTTCTCATATGAAAATAATTGACCATCATGATGTACCAGGGAACAAGACCGCCCGTGAATACGGACGTCAAATAAATGTAAAACGAAATGACGTTGCGGTACTTGAAGTCTGGTCGCTGAATTACATAAGCGGTCATTGCGGTCAGAAACGCCCCGCATGCGACGCCGACGACCGTTAAGGCAACCGATACGGCCAGCGATCTAAGGATAGCTTCGGGCGCCTCGAACATCATTCGATATCCCGCGAAGGACACGTTTCTTGGAATCATTTCGTAGCCGTGCCGAATGACGTCATCCTCGCTGGACAACGAACCGGAGAAAATGAGCCATATCGGAAGCAAGCACAATAGAGAAAGGCAGCCAAGATACAGATAACCGAGAGCTTGGAAGAGGGCCCTGTCTTTGGATCGGCGCCGCATATCGTCCCTCCTTCTAAAACAACGAGTAATCCGGTTGAATTCTTTTGACAATGAAATTGCTCGTCATGATGATCGCAAAGCACAGAACGGATTGGTAAAGCCCGGCGGCGGCGGACATGCCGATGTCCTGCGAATGGATTAACGACCTGAATACATATGTATCGATGACGTCCGTCGCGTCGAAGAGCAAGCCGTTGTTGCCGACGATCTGATAGAACAGGTCAAAGTTCCCGCGGAAAATGTTGCCGATCGAGAGAAGAAGCAAGATCATCACGGTGGGAATCATGAGCGGAAGCGTGATCGCTCTTATGCGCTGGAAAATGCTTGCCCCGTCTATTTCCGCAGCCTCGAACAGGCTTTTGTCAATGCCGACGATGACCGCAAGATAGATTAAGGAGTTATAGCCGATATATTTCCAGTTGTTGAAGAACAGCAGAATATACGACCAATAATTCGGATTGCCGTAGAAGTCCACCGGTTCGATCCCTAACGCCCTCAGAATGCCGTTAATGGAGCCGACATCGTAATTGAACAAGTTGTAGACGAACGAGCCGACGACCACCCACGACAGAAAAAAGGGAAACAGCAGCGTCGTCTGCATCAGTTTTTTGACGTACCGTCCTGCGATCTCAGCCACGACGATCGCCACAAGAATTTGCAAAATCAAGCCGCTCACAATAAACGCCGCGTTGTACAGCACCGTGTTGGAAGTGACCAGCCACGCTTTCCCGGATTTGAAGAAAAACTCGAAATTGTTGAAGCCCGCCCACGGACTGCCGAAAATGCCCGAATCGAAACGATAGTTTTTGAAAGCGAGCACCATTCCGGCCAGCGGCAAATAGGAAAATAAAAAATAATAGACGATAGCCGGAAGTACCATTAAAAAAAGCACTTTATTTTTCGTCCACTCTTTCATCAACGGGCTGCCGCGCATGTTACACCTCCCTCCTCGATGACGCTTCCCCTTAGTGTCCGTCGGGTCTACACTTTATTATAGAGCGCTTACAGAACGCGCAAAGGGTGACGAATTATTAAAAGGGCGGTCAATCGTATAGACTTCCGGATGCGTCAAGAAAGCGATTGCAAATGGGCGGAATTGTAAGATAAGATGACGACGAGAGGGGGAATAAGATGGTTAAGCTTTTAATCGTAGACGATGAAGTTAAAACGCGCCAAACGTTGTACCGGTATGTGCCGTGGTTCGATTTGGGAATCGTTGACGTGGAACAAGCCGAAGACGGCCTGCAGGCTTTGCAGAAGTCGGTTGCTTTCGTACCCGACATCGTGTTGACGGACGTTCGCATGCCCCGCATGAACGGCATCGAGCTCGCCAAGGAGCTTCGCGCCGTTCTCCCCCGCTGCAAAATTATTTTCTTGAGCGCCTATTCGGATCTTGAGTATTTGAAAACCGCGATTAAATTGCAAGCCTTCGACTATATCGAAAAACCGGTGGATCTGGAAGAGATCGGGCGCGTCATAAAATCCGTCGTTGCGGAGTACCGGAAAGACTTGCAGCAATGGAATGTAGAGAGAAAGCTGCGGGAACACGAACGGATGCTTAGAGCGCGGCAGTTGGTCGTTTCCTTATGCGGAATCGGCGAGAAGCCGGAACCAGAACGAATGGTTGATGAACTGCTCCATCCGGATATTCGTTTTCCAACGACGGGGACGTTCGTGTGCCTCTCCATTCGGTTCGAAGCCGCCGAAGACGGCATCGAAGAGCTTTCCGTCCCATCGATCCCGGAATTGAGGCAATTGGACCGGCGCTTATCCGATTTAGGATTCGGTTGCCTCATGGGCGCAATTAAGCAGGAGAGCTGGGTCATGCTAGCCGCCATGCCTTCCTCTTCCTCTATGCCCGAGCTTCGCCAAACCGTCGAAGACTATGCACGGGAGTGCGGGAACAACGGGGCTAACGTATGTATAGCCATCGGCGGGCCGGTGGGCGACCTTTTCTCTTTGCCCGACTCCTATAAGCAGGCTTCGTCGTTATCCAAACGTTCGTTTTATTTCGGTTATGCTCATGTACTGACTTTCGATAATGAGCCGTCGCGCGTGTATTCATTTGACCCTCATCTTCAGGAACAATGGCTTCGCCATCTTCGTAACAATCAACTAGACGAAGCGATCAGACTGATCCGACAACTTGTATCGGAGCTGCGACAACATCCGGATACGCCCGTCGAGCAGGTCAAAAACCTTTTCTATTCCCTATGGATTCAGCTCTATCAAGGACCGCGGAAACTCGCAGGTCTATCCGTTCACGAGAACGGAAATCGCCTGCCGGAAGCCGACGCGTTGGCGTCGTTGTCCACTCTGGAGCAATACGAGGAATTTCTGTTGCGGGAAACCGAATCCGTGGCTAACGAGAACAGCGGTAAAACCGGAGGCGTCGTATCCCGGATCGCCCATATTATTCGCGAGCAAGCGGGCAACCAGAACCTGACGATCAATTCCATCGCTTCTCAGTTGTTCCTTACTTCCTCTTACGTTTGCCTGTTGTTCAAGAACGAGACGGGTTTGACCGTGAATCAATATTTGACGTCCGTTCGAATGGAGATGGCCAAGCAGCTTATCGCACGACACAAAATCCATGAGGTGGCCAAACGGGTAGGGTATACGGACACGAAATATTTCACGAGATTATTCAAGAAAGAGGTCGGTTGGACACCTTCGGAATACAGGGAGCGCCTACGCCCATGATGCGTCTATTCGACTTTCTTAAGCTTCATCAGAAGTGGCTGCTGGCCATTTTCAGTCTCATCGTCGTCCCCTTGGTCGTCTATACCTACCTCTCCTATGCCAAAATGGCGGATATGGCCAAGAAACAAACGATTCAGTTGGCGGAGAAAACGACGGGAAGAACGGCTTCGGAGCTCGGATTCCTGACCGCAAGCTCAATCAATGCGCTGGACATCCTCAGCTTGGACCGCAACATGAACGAGATGCTGTCTCAGAATCCGGACGAGCATCCCATCCCGCTTCAGCTGCGCGATTACGCCAACATCGTGAACTTCGCCAATACTCTCGAGCGAAACAAAGACTTCTACCGGGTCAGACTCTACGTGCGCGACGATTTCGTGTACGCCAACGACCATGTCAATTTGTTCGGTCTGTCGCAGGCCTTGAGCGAGCAATGGGGCGAGGATTTAACCCGTTCCGGACAAAATGCCCATTGGTTTATTCCGCAGGAGGACGAAAACGCGGACGGAACGCCCCCTCTCGTCTCCGTAGCTCGCAAAATGCTGAACTTGGACAACTTCACCCGCACGAACGGGGTCATAAGAATCGATATCCTGCAATCGACGCTAACCGATAAACTGACCGACACCAAAATAACGGACGGCGCTCTCGTTTACCTGCAAAACGTCCAAGGGCAAATTATCGCCCGTTCGGATCCCGAACTCGGACCGGAAGGGCTGCCGGCTGCGAAGGAGTGGCTGAGCTTGCCCGCGAATGAATGGAATACCCGGCGCATCGGCAATACGTCGGTCATGCTCTCGCATCGGGCGGTAGAAGGCAGCGATTGGAGTCTTGTCACCGTCGTTCCGGTCAAAGAGGTGCTCGCGGGAATTACGGCCCTTCGCAATCAATTGATCGCGATCTTGCTTTCGATCGTGCTGTTTGCTTATTTCCTTGCTTATCTAGCTTCCAAAGCCGGCACGAAAAAAATCAAACACTTGATCAAACGTATGAAAAAAGTGCAATCCGGCGATTTGAACGTCATCATTTCCCGTTACGGAAAAGACGAGCTCGGCGAATTGGTCGAAAACTTCAACTATATGATCGTTAAGCTGACCGGACTTATGAACGAACACGTACAGCTCGGGATTGCGCTGCGAAGCGCCGATCTTCGTACGCTGCAATCGCAGATCAATCCTCATTTTCTATACAATTCGTTGGATTTAATCAACTGTACGGCGATCGAGCACCAGGTTCCGGACATTACGAAGATGGTTAGAGCTCTCACCAAATACTACAAAATCGGCTTAAGCAAAGGAATGAACATCGTTTCCCTCGAATCCGAACTGGAGCATGCCAAAGCGTATGTTCAGATCATGAATATGCGATACGCCGACGCCGTCGAGTTCAACATCGATATCGATACTTCCCTGCTGTGTTGCCGTATTCCGAAAATCACGCTGCAGCCGTTAGTCGAGAACGCCATCCTGCACGGAATTTTGGAAAAGGAAAATAAGCGCGGCACGATTCGACTAACGGGCAGAAGAGATCATGCTGCGATCCGATTATTTCTAGAGGACGACGGGATCGGGATTCCCGCGAATAAGCTGGGCACGTTGTTCAGTCATAACGCGCATGACCTGCAACAAGCCGAAAGCGGCATCGGCATCCAGAATACCCACGATCGGTTAAGGCTCGCCTATGGAGAAGCCTTCGGACTCAACCTGAAGAGCGAGCCGGGCAGAGGGACGATTGTGGAAATTCGGTTTCCCGGCGATTCGGGCTTTGAGGATAAGTAAAGCCGCTAAGCCGTACAAGCAAGCAGGGTACCCCAATAACGCGGGTACCCTGCTTGTTTGTATATTCTATCAATTCGCTACGAAAACGATGTCCCTCATATAATTCGCGTCGTAGAGCGCCTGAGTCGTAGGACGGTTGCCCAGCGTCGTCCCGTATACGCCTGCATGGGCCTGCCAGGATAGATGGCTGCCGTTATTCCCCGCGGAAGACATCGAGTTGGTTTTCATGGCGTAATACCGACCGGAGTCGCTCCCTGTCGAGATGGACAACGTGTAAGCCGTATTAGCCAAGAGATTAAGATCCGGTATGTCGAACGTTTGCCATCCGATTGTACTGCTGAAATTCAACGTGTACGGCCCTCCGACTAGCGATCCGTCCGAGTTTTTCCAGATTCTCGCGGTATGGGCTCCGGCTTCGGCGGCGGAAGCGACGTACGCTTTCAGCTCCGTGACTTTGCCGGCGACGGACGAACTGAAGACGATGCCCAATTCTTTATCCGTCCAATCCCCCTGCGATTGCGGGCCGGTCACGGAGGCAAACATCGATTCGCTCGAGCCCGACGACGGCGGCGGCGACGGCTCGGTCCAAGCTTCAAGCTCGGTAATTCGGCTGTAGCCGTTCAGCGCATTGTTGACGACAACCCTGATTTTGTCGGTCGTAACGGGCGCGAACGAGAATTTCCTCCATACTTTATCATTACCCGTAACGCTTCCTCCCGGAATCGTCGCCCATGCAGAACCGTTCCAATACTGAACGTCGAAGGCTGTTATTCCATACTGGGAGAAGGTCATGGTAGGCGTAAGCTCGAATGGGGCGGCATAATTGTCTTGCACCGTAAATACGTCGATCTCCTCGATCGTGCGGTTCCCGCCGAAGTTAACTTGCAGCCAGTCGGGATACGCCCCGGACGTGCCGTCGCTCCATCCTCCGCCATTGCCCCAGTTAACCCCTTTTCGATCTCCGTTGATGGCGCCGCTTGCGGCAAAGTTAACGCCGTTGTCCGTCGAAGCCGTCACTGTGGCCCCTTTGGATGCGAGAGCGACGTTGCCCGTCACCGGAGGCGGAGTCGTCGTACCTGTATATAGCTTGACGAACGGCCTCAGACGCAGCTGATCTCCCGTTAAATTGTTATTTTTGTTCGCGATGAAGAGGATGCTGTCCCCGGCTACGACGGTTTGATTCAGATTCAGTTGCGTCGGCGTCATCCCGTTGATGAGCGTTGGTCCCCATAGGACGGTATTGTTCTTCTTCACGGTAACGATAACGCCATCTCCGTCCGTTCCGAATTCCTTGCGCATCGATGCGCCGATCTTGATGTCCCCGGCCGCCGGCGCGACCCATTTCAATACGGCGTCGTAAGAGCCTCCCAGATCGATTCGCCCGCCGTTGTTGCCGAATTCGCCAAATACGGAAATCCCTTGACCCGAAAACCGGAACAGGTTGTTGTTGGCATTGTCCCAGCTCATGTTCGTATAGGCGCTTCCGTCCGTATATTGCGTATACCAGTTATGATTCCCTTGCGTCGAGCTTGCGCTTGCCGCATAATAATCGGTCTGCATGGCCGCAGCCGGTCCCGGAAGCGGATTCGGCGGAGCTCCGACATACAGGAAAATATCCCCGTCGTTATCGTTCACCTGAAATGTAGTCCCGGTCGTTCCAGTCGATACGCGGGTTCGCTGCTGACCGAAAGTAATCGTCTGGGTTCCGTTGCCCTTCTGATTGTAGATGACGGTCCCCTTATCGAATTCCCGTTGGAACAATTCATTGTCCGCCCTCTGATAGCCTGCGGCTACGGGTTTTCCGAGATCCGCATTCCAGAAATCGTACCAATTGTGCAGATGGTCGGGATTCGGGTTTTCATTGTGGTCCGCAAACAACGCGTAGCCGTTGCCATGGGTCAGGCTCAACGTTGTGACGGCACGCATTTTGTATAGATCGTTGCGGTTGCTGTCATACCAAAGCTCAAGGGCGTTGATTTTGGGAGATCTCGTCTTCTCTTCCGCCCATTTCAACGTATCCGAGACCAGTTGCATGTGTTCCGGCGTACTGCTCTGCCAGACCTCCATATACAAACCGTTAATGTAGGGCGCCATGTTGGGTCTCTTCAACTGGTTGGAATTGATCAGCAGAAGCTTATCCCCGATCTTACTGCGAATTCGCGCGATCAGATCCACGCGGTTGGGATCCGCATCGGCATCGCCGAATTCGTCTATCGCCATGCAGTCGATCATGATGCCGTCCACGAGTCCGGTGTCCACTGCGGCTTTCGCCTGATTCGCTACATGCTCCCGGAACGCCGCGTTGTCCCAGTCCATATAGTAAATCGTCATTCCTTCTCCTTGCCATGCCGGGATTTTCGAGCCGTCGGATTTTCTTTTCCACCAGGCATGGTCGGCGGGTAAATAAGTCTCCCATGCGGCCCAATATCGGATTTCAGTCAAAATGACCAGATTCGGGTTTTCGGCATGCAGCGCCTGAACCTTGGCTGTCGCTGCCGCAATGCTCGTTGACGTAAACCCGGTTCCCAGCCCGTCTCCATCCGAATTCGTCGGCGAAGCGTCGTTCCACTGCAATCCGAGACCCTGGGTGGACGTGAAGTACAAGTCATGCATCGCCGTGTCGTGGACCTCGTTCCCCGTCACGCCCGGCCCGGCTTCCGCTTTGTTCCACGCTTGAAAGATAGACGGAAAATCCCTGTCCGCGACTTTCTGCGCCGTCGGTTTACCATGCTCCGCGTAGGCGCCCGGACTCCCTAACCAACCTCCGACAAATCCGACAATGAGAACCGCAATCGTGAACTTGCTGATCCAATGAGTGTCTTTCATCCTGCTTTCACCTCGTTTGCAAGAATGAGAAAACAATAAAACCGTTACAGCTCCGCAAATCTGAGCGACCTCGTCTCCCCCAGCATTGGCAGGTTAACTTGGCCAAGCCAGGATCGCGGCTCGGAGGCCAAGAAAGTGCCTTGCCTCGGCCGGGGGCGCGACGCGGAGGCCAAGAAAGTGCCCTGGCCCGGCCGGGATCGCGGCTCGGAGGCCAAGAAAGTGCCTTGGCGACGCCGGGATCGCGGCTCGGAGGCCAAGAAAGTGCCTTGCCTCGGCCGGGATCGCGGCTCGGAGGCCAAGAAAGTGCCCTGGCCCGGCTAGGGGCGCGACGCGAAGGCCAAAAAGGCGCCTTGGCGACGCCGGGGTCACCGTGCGGAGGCCAAAAAAGTGCCCTGGCTCGGCTAGGATCGCGGCTCGGAGGCCAAAAAAGTGCCCTGGCCCGGCCGGGTCCCTGCATAGTCCGCTTAATCTGACAACATTATCCCCCCTTTCTCAGTAGAATCTACGAACCTATACTGTAATCGCTTTCATCCCAGTTCTTATTATACTCACCCCCTCAATAAACAATAGGGTGACAAATTGTAAAACGGGTAGAGTATGATCTAGAATTGTTCATAAGCTCATACGTGCGGGTGGGCACTTTTAGGATCGATGGCTTCCTACGAGTCATGGCTGTGAAGCTGAAGCGGATTGCGAGACTAGAGGAGGATGGAGCCGCGGCTCCCTGGAAAGATACTCTTCGGAGAAGGATTTGTCGGCCAACTATTAAATCGTACATACCACGGGGGCTCCAAGAGGAGTTGAACGTTCGAGAGAAATTACCGGCCAGGCGATCGCAAATCGATAGCGGCTTTAACACCGCATTCGATTAACGATCGCCCGTTCATTCGCCGGCCTTACATTATGGCTTGGACACCGACACGAGAAGCTCGTTTGGCCCGGAAACAACAGTTACCTCGGAAGACAGCTCCAAATCTCTTACGAACCGCGTATCGCCGATCTCCATCTCGCTAATGTCCAGCTCGACCGAGGACGGCAGATTTTTCGGCAGTGCTTCCACTTCCACGTACGGGTCCTGAACCTGCACGATGCCGCCCGACTTCGTTCCGATCGGAGTGCCCTTGAGCTTCACCGGGAGCTTCGTGCGAACGATCTCGTTCGACTGAACGAGCTGGAAGTCGACGTGAATCAGCGAGCGGGTTACCGGATCGCGCTGAAGGTCCTCCAACAGCACCGTCACCGAATTCTCGCCCTCCATCTGCAGCTCGATAAAACCGGAAGCCCCTTGTTTCAGCCATTTCTCGAACTGACTGGTGGAAATATGAATATTTTCGTTGTCCGCTTTTTTGCCGAATACGACACCCGGCAGACGCCCCTCCCGACGTAAATTCCGCAGTCCGGAAGAATTCAATAGCGGACGTTTTTCCGCATGAATGCATGCAGCCATGCTCTACCTCTCCTTTACATGAGTGATCTTAGCGCTTTAACGGCAGCCGACGGATCTCCCCAGAGCGGGGACAAATAGAGAAACATAGCATCACGACCTCCATGTCCTTTCGGAATAATAGTAATACATTAAATGTAAAAAACCACAAATATAGACGAAGGCACCCCACTCTGGAAGGAGTGGAATGCCTATGGGTTTCCTACACCATATCATAGTTTCGTCGCGGTGTCGACCGGCAGGATTCAGCTCCTTTTTTACAAGCAGCCTAAGCGCTAACGTAAACTTCTCGTTTCTTCATATCAATAACCGCACCAATGGCAGTCAAGAAATCTGTCCCGATAATTCCGTTAATCTCCATTCCATAGTCCATCGCGCCGATCTGAATTGTAAACAGCGGCACCGAAGCATCACCCAGCTTTAAACGTTCGATCCGCTTCTCATAGACAAATTCTTCGCCGCCGATTCCACGCATAGTTCTAATGACGTCCGTTAACTCCGGTTCCAGCCCTAATTCCAAGGCGGTATCAGCAGATAAAAGTGTAGCGGCCGATCCCGTATCAATCAAGACATTTGAAATCGTGCGCTCGATCCCTCGATGAGCAAATACCATCTCAACAAACGGCAAACCGCACTCCAGCTCCATTCTCATTGAAGTGCCCGCACCCCGTCCAGGCCGTCACTTCAATATCCAGTAGATCACGGGACGTATGAATGACATACAGTTCCCGCTGCTTGTTCTCCCGGTGCAACTTCAGATAGGTTCGAAGCGCTTCCTTGCTGTTTTCGTTGAAAGAACCAACCACGGACAATTCATCGACGACACGCTTATTCCCTTGAGTAGCAGCCACGATTGCTTCGACCAGCACCCATTGAGACGGATAATGTTTGCGAACCTCTGACCATTGCATAGGAGCGATCCCTCCGTTCAATGAAAATCGTTATCTTAATTATATCAAAGGCAGTCCTATTTGCGTAATTGAACTAATCATTCTACCGATTTTTCATTCGTCGCGGTGTCGACCGGCAGAAACAACGAGAACACGCTTCCTCCTCCAGGTTCCGAAGATACTTTCATATAGCCGCCTTGCTCCGTCACGATTTTGCGTGCCAAGTACAGTCCAACGCCTACGCCCTGCGTATCCGAAGAGGAGGCTCCCCGGAAGAAGCGCTGGAACACCTTGGCGAGCTCGGCTTCGGGAATGCCGAGGCCGTTGTCGGCAATATCGATCCTCGCAAACATTTCGTACCGTTCGATTGTCACCTTGATTTTGCCGCCTGCGGGCGTGTATTTGATCGCGTTGTCCAGCACGTTGCCGATCGCCTCGCCGGTCCACTTCGCATCGTGCAGCAGCGGGACGGGCACGCCCCCCTCGAACGAAATCTCCAGCCCCTTCTCCTCAGCGGCGGGATAAAAGGTCTTAATCGCAGCCAAAACCGTATCCATGAGACTCCGTCGTTCCGCGCGAACTTCGATCATTCCGCTCTCCAGCCGGGACAGCTTCACCAGGCTATCCATGAGCCAAGTCAGCTTTTCCGTCTGATCGCACGCGATCCGGGCGAATTCCGTCCGCTTGTCTGGCGGCAGCCCCTCGTTCGCAAGCATACCGTTATACATATTCAGATTGGCGAGCGGGGTCCGAAGCTGGTGAGTGATGTCCGTAATGAGCGACTTCATCTCCTCGCCCTCTTCCTTGTACCGAAGCTTCTGCGTCCTCAAAATGCCCGATAGCTTCAGCACCTGACCCTGAAGCTTGGAGAGCAGGCTATCCTCGAACACCGGAAAGTATTCCCTGTCCTGCCCGTCGATCAGCGATTGTACGGTCAGAGACAGCTTGTCCAGTATCGCGATCATCCCGGAACGCAGAGACAGCAGATAACCCGCGAAAATAATCGCCGTCGTCAGAACGAACGCGGCCGCCGCCCACACCATTTCCTTGCTCGCGCCGGAGCGGATGAGAACGGCAAAAAACGCGCCGCAAGCGAGCGCGTAAATCGCCGAGTATATCGTTATAATGCGGGTAAAGGAGTCTTTCATCTTCTACTCTCCCCAGGTGTATCCGATGCCGAATACAGTTTTGACGAAGGCGGGACGCTTCGGATCGTTCTCAATTTTGCTTCGGAGTCGCTTGATGGTGACGCTGAGCGTATTCTCGTCCACGAAGCTGCCCTCCGAATCCCAGAGCTTCTCCAGAAGCAACTCCCGCGTCAGCACCTGACTGCGATTCTGGGTCAGCGCCGCGAGCAGCTTGAATTCGTTCGTCGTCAGCTTGAGCTCTTGGCCGCCTTTGAACACTTTCATTTTATCGTAATGAATCGTCAAATCTTGATAGGCGAACAACGATCCGCTCTCGCCGCCCCCGCCTCTTCGGAGCACGGCCCTCACCCGCTCTCGGAGCACGGCCATGCTGAACGGCTTGGCCATGTAGTCGTCCGCTCCAAGCTTAAAGCCGAGCACCATATCCTTCTCCGTATCGTTAGCCGTCAGAAAAATAATCGGAACGTCCGAGGCGGAGCGGATCTTCTCGCACAGCTCCGTTCCCGGGCGGTCAGGGAGGTTCACGTCCAGCAAAACCAGATGAACCTCTTGGCTGCGAAAGACGCTCAAGCCTTCCTCGTACGAGTAAGCGGCCATAATCTCGTAGCCGTCTTCACCAAGCGAATAGGCCAACCCCTCGTTAAGCAGTCGATCGTCTTCCACAATCATAATCGTTGCCACGGGTTCGCCTCCTCCCTCATTTCGTCCCAAGTTCGCTTATCCCGCCGACTCAGCCTGTTTCCCGCAATCGTTCTACGATGCTCGTTGTCCGGAATCTGCCGTAAGCGATCAAAGGCACGCTCCAGCAAGCTGCAAGAATAAGCGCAAACGCGATCAATAAGGGCACGACCGGGAACGTATAGATCGCGTAATCCGCTTCTTGACTGAACAGGACGAACGCGCCGTAGCTGATCGTCGTACCAAGCGTCGAGACGAGCAGGAGCGAAATAGCCGCATAGCCCGTTCCTTCCCATAATAGCAGTTTGCGTAGCTGCTTGCTCGTCATGCCGACGCTTTCCATAACCGCGAATTCCTGCCGGCGAACGATGACGCTCGTCAGCATCGTGCTAATGAAGTTCAAGATGCCGATGAAGGCCAATATTAACGTTACGGCTCCGCCCAAAATGTAGAAAACGATTTTGGCGGATTCGAGCTGCTCCGCCCAATCCAGCTTGGAAGACAGCTTCAGCTCGCGTTCGTCCGCGATCAGCCGTTCGAGCTGCTCCTGAATGAGCGAATGTCGCTTCTCATCGGCCTGTATGGCCAGCCGATACGCCGTAGGCTCTTCGCCAAGCCACTTAAGCATCGCTTGCTTGCTCACGTATACATTCGGAGCAAAACCGCCGAAAGGAATTCCATATCGGTCGGGGACGCTCCCCCCGATCTCGAACTCCCGTTCGGCGGAGCCGCCCGGCACACCAAGCGTAACGCGAGCTCCTTGCTCTACGTCCGGCGTGTTCAACAAGGCGATCTCGCCTTTCTCGAACCGCTTGAGGTCGATCGGCGTCCCCAGCTCCTTGTTCAGCTCCTGCACGTCACGGGTGTCCAGACCGACCGCAAAGCCGGCAAAACCTTCCCGGTTCGAAGACAGCTCCTCATCGGAAGGCCTCATAAAGCCTCTCTGCGCGGCCATCTCATCCATATATTTGCCGAACACGTCGGCTGAATACGGCATGTAAGCTCTCTGCACGTAAGTCGCCCGGACATCCGTCACTCCGTCCAGCTCGGCGATTCGGCGGATGAGCGACTCTGTCAGAATGGGCCTCGCTTCGCCTTCATAGCGAAAACTGAACGTTTCGTTCTCGATCTCGAAGTCGTTGCCGACGTAAGTGTCGACGAAGTTGTCGGTGTCCATGCTGAGCACAAGCGTATTGACCGTCAGGAACGTCGTCATGCCCAGGAACAGCGACAGGAACACCGTCGCCGCCCTCTTCTTGTCGCGGAACAGGTTGCGCAGCGCCATGCGATACAGCTTGGCTCCGCCCCGGCCCCGCTTCCTGGAAGCCCGTACATATTTCGAGGCTTCGATCGGAGAAATCCGTCCGGCGATCCGGGCCGGCTTCCGGCTCCCGGCCATCGTCGTCAGCCAAGCGAAGAGTGCCGCACCGACGAAGATGGCCGGATGAAACGAAATTTCGACTCCGGTTTCAAGCGTGAACGTCGCGAGCGCCATCGGCACCGCGACGAGCGACGTGATCGCTCCGGCGGCAAGTCCAAGCGGAATTCCGATCAGCGCCAGCCAATTGGCCTGTCCCCGGACAAGCCTCCTGATTTGCCTCTGCGTGGCGCCGATCGTTTTCAGCAAGCCGTACTGCTTCGTATCCGTGGAGACGGAAACGTAAAACACATTAAAGATCAGCAAATAGCCGCTGAACATAACGAAGGCGCTCATCCCCGCCATTCCCGCGTATGTCCATCCTCTGTCCCCGGGATCGCTCGCCGCTCCGCGCACCGGTTCAAGCGGCTGCTTCTCGTCCAGCGCCAACGCTTCCTCTGTTCGCTGGATCGCAGCTTCGACCGTTTTCCCGTTCTTGAACGAGACGGATGCGGCCGCATCCGGACCGAGCCCGGTTCCTCCCCGAATCTCGTCCGCGAAAGCCTTGGAAACGACAATCGTTCCCGAACGCCCCAGCAAATGCGGGTAATCGATATACCAACCGCTCAGGGTAAACGGCTCCGTACGCTCGATCGGCTCGCCACCATCCGGGGGACGGACGGAGTAGGTCAGAGGTACGGTCATCCCCTTCTGAGGCTCTTCAAGGCCCAGCTCATCCAAAATCCAGGTCGGAACGATCGCCTCGTTCCGCTCGTCCGGGTATCCGTTCGCGCTCGGGCCCCAGAGCGGCGACTTCATCCGGCTCCATTCCGCATCGTCCAACCAACTGAAGGACGCCGCGAGAGCATCGTCCGCTTCCTCCGGAACCCAACGCGCAACGACGATCTCCACCCCGATCTCGCCCACGTCAGCCAAACCTTTAAGCCGCTCCAACTGCTCGTTCGTCGGGCTTGCCAGTATCGCGTCCGCTTTCGTTCCCAGCATTTTTTGCGCTTGCGCCTCGAAGGATTGCACGTAGCTCATCCCGATGCTGAACACGGACGCAATGAGCCAAGTGGTCAGGACGATCGCCAGCACGATGTAACGGTTTCTTGAACGATTCGCCCTTAAGCTCCGCTTAATCAGCTTGTCTATCGCAGCCTTGTTGCCGTTCGGGAACATCATGTCCGCATCCCCCCGACGATGAGGCCGTCTCCAATCCGGACAACGGTGTCGGCCAACTGCGCAATCTCCTCGCTGTGGGTAATCATGACGATCGTCTGGTTAAACTGCTTGCTCGTCACCTTCAGCAGCCCGATCACTTCCTGGCTCGTGCGGCTGTCCAGATTCCCCGTCGGCTCGTCCGCCAACACGATCGACGGCTTCGTCGCCAACGCGCGGGCGATGGCGACCCGCTGCTGCTGTCCTCCCGACAGCTCTCCGGGCAAGCTGTCCAGCTTCTGCGCAAGGCCCAACGTCTTGACGATATGCTCCAAGTACGTCTTATCGACGGCGTTGCCGTCCAGCTCGATCGGCAGCACGATATTCTCGTAGACGTTCAGAATCGGCACCAGGTTGTACTGCTGGAACACGAAGCCGATTTTGCGCCTGCGGAATACGGTAAGCTCGTCGTCGTTCATCTCGAACAGCGATTTTCCTCCGATATGCACCTCGCCGCTCGTGGGACGGTCCAGCCCGCCGAGCATGTGAAGAAGCGTCGACTTCCCGCTTCCCGAGCTGCCGACGATCGCGACGAACTCGCCTTCCCGCACTTCCATCGACACGCCGTCCAGCGCTTTAACGAGATTCGGCTCCCGTCCGTATATTTTCGTTAACTCCTTCGTTTGCAGCAAGATCATTCCGGTACACTCCAGACTTATTAAGAGGTTTATTAGTCTGTATTATACCTATCGCTTCTTACATTCTTGTGACAGGTCCGGCATCAGACGTGAAGGATTGTTCCCCGCCTCTTCTACAAGCCTCGCTCAAGACCGGACGGACGGAACTTGACTTGCGTCTTCCGCCATCGCTTGAACGAATTCAGCAGCACAGTCGCCCCGAAGCTTTGCAGAATGAACACGCATGGAAAAATATCGATCCGGTACCGGGTCTGCATTTCGATGACAATATGAAGCGCCGCATAGCCGAGCAGCAGCAGCATAAACATCGATGCTTCCGCACTTGCCCCCCGGTAGGCCATCACTCCCGCGGCGATTAAGGCGAATTGCGCCAGCAGCACGTATTGAATCCGTTCTATCTGAATCAATCTTTTCTGCAGCTCCGGCCGAACCTGATCCTGGATACTCCACATTGCAGCCGAATCTTCCGCCCCCCACATCGACCTCGCTTTGCTGAGAAACAGCTCCCCGACCTGCCGCTTATCGGTCAGACGCTGCTTAAGCAGCTCCAGCTCCGCTCCATTCCTTTCCTCTCCTTGCGGAAATTGCAGCACATACACCGTATCGTCATACGACCAGCCTCCGTTCGTATCCGGGTTAAGGCCGATCATGAACTTCCAGTACGGCTCCTGGTTCGACAACGGGGAAGCTGTAACCCCCGTTTGCACAAGGGCGAAGCTGGCGAGCTGCTGGACGAGGAGATAGACGGCGATCGCCCCGGCCGTTCTGGCAGCCAGCGCGCCCCACTTCCTCTCCCTGATACTCGGCAGCAGCTTAAACAACACGATGTAAGCGACTAGGCCGACTAGGAAAAAACCGCCCAACGGCCTCATCAAATGAGCGAATCCGAAACAAAGCCCGACTGCGAGCCAATCCCACTTACCGGCCAAGCCCCGGTGAATGATCATATAGACGCCAAGAAAAAAGAAAAAAACGGAGATATGCTGGTTGGTCAGCACCGAGCACATCATTATGTTCGGTACGTATACGGCATACAGCAACGCCGCCGCCCTTCCGCCCGTTTCGCTGAACGCGCGGGCCGTCGACAAATAGACGAGGATTGCCGTACCGGCCTGAAACAACACGTTAAACACCTTCAACACGATCGGATCCGTACCGAACAGCGTAATGATGAACGCCTCGTAGAGCGCAAAACCGATCTGGTATCCCCACCGGGTAAAGTAATCGTTCGTTCCGAACGAAAAATCTCCGGAAGCGGCGCTTAATGCCCCCGAATGCATATCGAGAAAATCCGATACGGGCTGTGTATCGACGGTAAAAATCCATATCAGCCTTGCGCCGATTGCAATGGAGAGCACCGCAGCTAGAAAGACTCCCCTCCCCAAATACCGCGTAGCGGCGAAGAGAAGCAGCAGCAGGACTACGGCCGCCCCTCCCGTCAGGAGCACCGCGGCGGTCCTTCCCGATTCGAAATAAGAGCTCGCATTGGCAGAAGAATACCACAGCATCCAGGCGAACAAACCGAAACCGCACACCGCGAGAAGTCGGGATACCCACTTCGAGGTGGAGCTAATCATCTTTTCAGGTTCCAAGACACTTCGTCCTTTCAAGTTAACGCCTGTCTTTCACTGCCCGGCACGAGTATGCGCGAGCCGTCGCAAACCGTACACGACTAATACTACTTAATCGCCGCCGGAGTGATCCCGTCCGGCGGCTCCGCAGAGGAGGCACGGACGATGAGCTTCGTCGGCACGCGAAGCATCGCTCGATCCTGGAGCGGATCGCCGATCAAGGAAAGCAATCTTCGCCCCGCCTGCACGCCGATCTCCTCGCCTTGCTGCGCGACGCAGGTGGGCGGAATGCGAGCATACTGGGAATGATCGTAATCGTCGAAGAAAATGACGGACAAATGCTGCGGAACCGATTTTCCGCAAGCTTCGGCCATCCGCATCGCGATAAGGCCGATCTCCTCGTTGGCGGCAAACAGCGCGGTCAGGTCGGGCTGATCGTTCAGAAACGCGCCAAGCCGCTCGGGCTCCGCGCTTTCGATCACCCGTCCCCGATCGAACATGACGCCGTAATCGTTCAGCGCTTGCCTATAACCCTCCAGCCGCTCCTCCAGACTGGTCGTTCCGCTGTACGGCGACGTCACGAAAGCGATCCGGCGATGTCCGAGCCGCAGCAAATGCTCCGTCGCTTCATAAGCGCCGGCATAATGATCGGAGCAGACGCAGTTCGTCTCCACCCCGCGCAAATAGCGATCGATCACGACGATCGGATAACGGTCCAGCGACAGCCTCAGCATCGCCTCGTTATAGGTCTGCCCGTCCGACGGATAGACGATGATTCCCTTCGCTCCCGCGGCGAGCGCTTCCTTGAGCTTCTCTTCCTCCCGCTTCTGCGAATCTCCCGTTGTCATCAGCATTATCCGGCAAGGCGAGCCTTCAAGCGCCTTCTCGATGCCTTCGACCAGCCGCGTCATCAGCAATCCCCGCAGCCTTGGAATAAGTACGGCGACAAGCTGGGGCCCCCGGTGCTCAGCAGGCCGTCCGGCATAACGGATCGGCTCCCCACCCTCCTCGGCGCGGGAAACGAATGAGCCTCTTCCCTGAATCCGATAAACGATTCCCTCCTCGACCAGCTTGTCCATCGCTCCCCGGATCGTGATCCGGCTGACGTCAAACTGCTTGCACAATTGATTTTCCGACGGCAGTCGGCTTCCTTCCCGCCATTTGCCCGCCCGGATTTGGTCCAGTACATAGGCTCGCACCTGCTCGGATAAGGGCGTTCGTTTCGTTCCGCTCATTTTCTGCTCGCTCCATTCCACAAGACAATACAAATATACAACTTTATCTTCAAAAATCCGACTTCGATTGTTTACTCCACGTATAATTTCTATTACTATTCACTATAACACGTTATACCAAACTTGTATATTCGTTATATGGAGGTTGTTCGAATGAGCAAAAAAGTGGCCCACGTCATTCCCCATACCCATTGGGACAGAGAATGGTATATGCCTTACGAAAAGCATCATGCGCGTTTGATTGCCCTGATGGATACGCTTTTGGATACGCTTGAACGGGACGATCAATTTCGCAGCTTCCATCTGGACGGACAAACGATCATCTTGGAGGATTATTTGCAGGTGCGCCCGGAAAACCGCGAGCGGCTGACCGAGCTGATCCGTCAGGGAAAAATCGCGATTGGACCTTGGTACGTTCTGCAGGACGAATTTCTGACCAGCAGCGAAGCGAACGTCCGCAACCTGCTCATCGGACACAAGGACGCGCAAGTCTACGGCCCCGTCGCCAAAATCGGGTATTTCCCCGACTCTTTCGGCAACATGGGTCAGGCGCCCCAACTGCTTAAGCAAGCCGGCATCGGCAACGCCGTGTTCGGCAGAGGCGTAAAGCCGACGGGCTTCAACAATTCGGTCGCGGATTCCGCCGCCTATGAATCCCCGTTCTCGGAAATGGTCTGGCGCGCTCCGGACGGCTCCGAGGTGCTCGGCATCCTGTTCGCCAACTGGTACCACAACGGGATGGAAATTCCCGTCGGAGACGAAGAGGCCCGCGCCTACTGGCCGGAGCGCTTCGCCAACGTCGAGCGCTTCGCGTCGACGCCGCAGCTGCTGTTCATGAACGGCTGCGATCATCAGCCGGTGCAGACCGATTTGACCGCGGCGCTGGATACGGCGCGTCGGCTCTATCCCGATTACGAGTTTCGGATCAGTACTTTCTCAGAATACGTCGCGGCGGTAGAACAATCGATTGACAAGCCGCTTACCGTAGTCGAAGGGGAATTGCGCAGCCAGCGGACCGACGGGTGGGGCACGCTCGTCAACACCGCCTCCGCGCGCGTGTATGTGAAGCAGGCGAATGTTAAAGGTCAGGCGCTGCTGGAAAAAATCGCCGAGCCCTCCGCCGCATTCTCCGCGCTGCTTGGACGGGAGTACCCGCGGCCGCTGCTCGATTACGCTTGGAAAACGTTGATGCAAAACCATCCGCACGACAGCATCTGCGGCTGCAGCGTCGACGAGGTTCACGCCGAGATGATGACCCGCTTTGCGAAAAGCCGCCACGTCGCGGAAGCTCTAGTGCAGGAAAGCGGACGTTTCCTTGCCGGTCGGACGGACACCTCCGCTTTCGCCGGGCGGTCCGCCGTTCCGTTTGTCGTCATGAATTACGCGGGTGGGGCGCGTTCGGGAGCGGCAGTCGTGGAGCTGGAAATCGCGAAAGTGTTGCTGGGCTACGATCGTTCGGCGGAAATCTACGAGGAGCTGGAGCGGCTGGACATTGCGGGCGGAGTGATTGTCGACGAGAGGTTGCAGCCGGTCGCGGCCGACATCGAGGACCTGAGCGTGAAGTTCGGCTACGCGCTTCCGGACGACCGCTTCCGGCAGCCGTATATGGCCCGGCGCATCAAGGTTACGCTTAAGGCGGAGCAAGTGCCGGGAATGGGACACCGGGCGTACGCTTGGCTGCCCGCATCCGAAGGCATGCGCCTCCCCGCTGCGATTCCGCCCGCGGATGAGCTCGGCAACGAGTATTTCTCGATTGTCGTCCAATCGAATGGGAGCCTGACGCTGACGGACAAGGAAACGGGAGCGGTCTACGAAAATCTGTGCGTCTATGAAAACGTAGGCGATATCGGCAACGAATACGTGTTTAAGCAAGACGGGGACAATCGGATTCTGACAACTCGGGATCTGACGGCCGAGACGCGAATCGTGTCCGCAACCGCTGTAGCCACGGTCGTCGAGATCGTACATCGCTGGGAAATTCCCGCGGAAGCCGATGCCTCGCTGCAGTCGGAAAGAGCCAAGATCGTGCCGGTCAGCCGGCGCGTCGCAGGACGCTCGGAGCGGACCGTACCGCTGGTCATCTCCACCCGAGTGACGATCGAGCAGGGCTCACGGGCGCTGAAAATTACTGCTTCTTTCGACAATCAGGCTAAGGATCATCGGCTGCGGGCGCTATTCCCTAGCGGCATCTCCTCCGACATCCATTACGTCGATTCGGTATTCGAGATCGCCGAGCGGCCCAACGAACCGGCCGCAGAGTGGATCAATCCGAGCAACGCCCAGCACCAGCAGGCTTTCGTCGCGCTCGACGACGAAGCACGCGGGTTGGCCGTCGCCAATATCGGACTGAACGAATATGAGGTACTCGGCGACGATCGCCGCACGATCGCGGTCACTCTCCTGCGCGCCGTAGGCGAGCTGGGAGATTGGGGCGTCTTCCCTACTCCGGAAGCGCAATGTCAGGGCTCGCAAAGCGTCGAGTTCGCCATTATTCCGTATGGCGGACGTAATGATCGTTGCGAAGCGGCCGCAGAAGCGTACGCCTTCCAGACGCCATGGACCGCCGAACAGACGGAGGTTCATGCCGGCGACCTGCCTCCGGTCCACGGCTGGCTGGATTGGAGCGGCGAGCAGCTTGCGCTGTCAGCCGTCAAAGGCGGCGAGTTCCCCGGCCAATATGTCGTCCGCTGGTATAACCTGTCCGGCTCGGCGACGGAGCTGGTTCTGCGTCCCGACAGCGGACGGCCGCTGCTCGGAGACAACGGTAAATCGCCTACCGGCTGGCGCTTCAGCAACATTCTGGAGCAGCCGCTGCATGAGCTTGAAGCCGATTCGGACGGCGTTGTCCGCTTGCCGATCAAACCGCGCGAGATCGTGACTCTGCTGTGGAGCCCGCCGGTGGTCTGAAGTCGGAGAAAAAGGTTCCCTATTGACCGCTTAGAGGCACTCATCCGCTCGGATTAGCTCGTGTAACAGTCTGCGAGACCGTTAGAGGCTATCATCTGCTCGGATTCCCTCGTGTAAGGGTCTGCGAGACCGTTAGAAGCTAGCATCTGCTCGGTTTCCCTCGTGTAACGGCCTGCGAGACCGTTAGAGGCTGTCATCCGCTCAGATTCCCTCGTGTAACGGTCTGCGAGACCGTTAGAGGCTATCATCTGCTCGGTTTCGCTCGTGTAACGGCCTGCGAGACCGTTAGAGGCTGTCATCCGCTCAGATTCCCTCGTGTAACGGTCTGCGAGACCGTTAGAGGCTATCATCTGCTCGGTTTCGCTCGTGTAAGGGTCTGCGAGACCGTTAGAAGCTAGCATCTGCTCGGTTTCCCTCGTGTAACGGTCTGCGAGACCGTTAGAGGCTGTCATCCGCTCAGATTCCCTCGTGTAACGGTCTCCCGGACCGTTACACTCAATCGCCAACTCGAATTCGCTCGACAGGTTGTGCGCTCATGGTTGCGAATGGGGGAGAATAGGCCCGGCGTAGAAAAAAAACCGTTCTTTGGTAAATGGAGGTGCGATCCGCCATTTGCACAAGGAACGGTTTTTTATATTCATATGGGTTCCGACGTTTTCTACTTCGGGGGTTTGCCCACTTTATGTGATAGCCTCTTTACGAGACATCGCGAATCTACCCCGTTCTTCATCACCCCTTCGACACCACGGCCGTCACCGGATAATGATCCGAAGGGTAACGACCGTCGTACTGCCCGCGATCGACCTCGACACTGACGATCTCAAGGTCAGGCGACGCGAATACGTAATCGATCGGCTCTCCCGGCTCACCGCCCAGAAACTCGTGGAACGTCCGTCCGACGCCGCGGCTGCCTTCCTCCAGGACGGAATAGGCGTTGCGATAGCCCGCCCGCTCCAAGCCGGAGACGACGGCGTGCTCCGGGTAGACGTTGAAATCTCCCGTTAGCACGACGGAAAGGCCAGTCTGCTGGCGAAAGCGTTCGATCCGCTCCCGGATCAGCTCCATGCCTTTCGTCTGGGCTTCGTCGCTGATATGGTCCAGATGCGTGTTAAACGCGACGAATTCCGCGCCGTCGGCCGACTTGAACCTTGCCCATGTACACATGCGCGTACAAGCCGTATCCCAACTCATCGCCCCAAGCTTCTCCGGCGTCTCCGACAGGCTGAAATGACCGACCTCTCCTGCACTCCACTTGCTCTTCTTGTACAGGATTGCGCTGTATTCGCCCTCCTCCCCGCCTTCCCGGCCTTCGCCGACCCAGGCGTATTCCGGCAGCAGCGGCTCCAAATCCCAGATCATGGCAAGCAGTCCCTCTTGAATGCCGACAATGTCCGCATCGTGGCGTTTGATCGCCTCAGCCGCCGCCTTCACCCGGTGAGGCCAAGCGTTTTCCCCGTCGATTTCCACGTTTAACCGCAAATTAAAAGTCATGATTTTCGCCAGCATGATGGTCCCTCCCTGATCGTTACATTTCAACCATTGTACACCTTCGGGCAGGCTCGTTCACCCCGGCCGTCAAGATTTGATCGAGCCCTCCGTCAAGCCGCCGATAATGAACTTCTGCGTGAACGCGTACAGAATCGTGATCGGCGCCATCGACAGCGCGAATGCGGCAAACGCCAAGCTGTAATCGAAGCTCGTCTCCGATTTGAAATTGTAGATGAACAGCGGCAGCGTCCACATGCCTGGGCTGCGGTTCAGCATAATGAGCGGAAGCTGAAAATCGTTCCAGATCCACAGACTGTTCAGAATCAGAATGGTAGCGACGATCGGCATCATAAGCGGATAGATGATGCGCGTGAACGTCAGCCAGACGCCGCAGCCGTCGATTTTGGCCGCCTGATCGAGCTCGAGCGGAATGTTCTTGAGAAAGCCGACGCTAAGAAACAGCCCTTGGGCGAACGACAACGTCACGTACATAATAATTAGCCCGCCCTGGTTAAGCAGGTCGAGGCTGCTCATATGCCGGAAGATCGGCAGCATAACCGCCTGGAACGGCACGAAAATACCGGACAGAATAAGCAGATAGACAAACTTGTAATAGAGACGGTCCATATTGCGCGAGATGGCGTAGGAGACCATCGGAATAACGAGCAGCATAATGAGCAGCGAAACGACCGTAATAAGCACCGAGTTCTGAAAAATGCTCCAAAAGTGCGCTTTGTTGATGACGCTGGCGAAATTGTCCAAATACAGGCTGTTCGGGAGGGAGAAAAAGCTCTTCGTCGTCTCCTCCCTCGTCTTCATCGCAACGGCCAGCGTCAAGTAGACGGGAATTAAAATGAACAGCGTGCCGACCGACAGGAAGGCGTAGGAAAAGGTGTTAAACGCAAGGCGTCTGCTTCTCATTGCTGTCCCGCCTCCTTCCGCGACAACAGCTTAATCTGAACGAAGGATACGAGGCCGATCAGCAGGAAGACGTAGATCGCCTCTGCGGTTCCATAGCCGAATTTCATTTCGTTCATCCCGTGCTGGTAGATCAGGAAGCCGAGCGACTCCGTCGACTTGGACGGTCCTCCGCCCGTCATCGCTACGATGTAGTCGAACACGGTCAGGCCGCCCTTGATGGCGAGCACGACGTTCACGGTCAGCATCGGAATGAGGAACGGCAGCGTAACCGAGAAGAAGCGCTGCACCGGCGTCGCCCCGTCGATCAGGGCCGCTTCGGTCAAATCCTTGGGCACGCTGGCCAGACCGGCGATGAAGATGACCATCGGCGTCGCGAAGCCCTGCCAGATGTTCGTCAGAGCAACACCGTAGATTGCCGTATCGGGATTGCCCAGCAGGTTGCGCGACAGCCATTCGATGCCGAGCGCCTCTCCGATCGGCGGGAACAGCGAGTAGAAAAACTGGTTGAACACCATCCCGACCGTAATCATGCTCAGAACCGCCGGGAAGAAGTAGATCGAGCGGAACAGTCCCCGCAGCTTCAAGGACTGGCTCAGCAGCATCGCCAAAATCAGGGCGATGCCGAGTTTAAACACGACGATGATTGCGGTATACAGCAGGGTGAACGACATCGCGTTCAGAAAGCGTTTGTCCTGCAAGATATTAATGTAGTTTTTAAGGCCGACCATTTTATAAGATAAGGAGAATCCGTCCCAGTCGGTCAGGCTGTAGTAGAAGCCGATGAACACCGGCACGAGAAAGAATGCCGCATACAGCACGACCGCAGGAACGGTAAGCAGGGCGAACGCCGCGCCCGGCCCGAATCCTCGAGTTTTCATCGTAATCCCTCCGATTGAAAAGGCGGGAAGCCTTGTCTCCGCGTATGCCGGCCAAGGGTTCCCGCCTCTGTCGCTTGCCTAGAAATCCGATTACTGATTAAGCACGTTATAGAAGATGGTGTCCAGAGCATCCAGATATTTTCCGATATCTTTGGTAATGAACATTTCTTGCGTCGCTTTGCCCACTTCCGCGTTAAGTCCCGGCGGCCACAGGCGCTCGATCGTCGGATAGATTTTGCCGTCGTTGATGAGCTGCGTCAGCGAGGTGATCTCTTCCCTGCCGCTCTGTACGTCTTTGATGCCCGACGGATAGCCGGCGGTAGCGAGATACTTCTCGACCGACTCCTTGGTCGTCATGAATTCGATGAACTTCTTGGCTTCGGCCTGGTTTTTGCCGCGGGTCGGAATGCCGATGGCGGTGTCGACGGAAACCTGCGTCTTCAGATCGGCCGCGTTCTCGGTCGGGAACGGGAACATCGCGAAGTTCAGATCCGGATTCGATTTGGCGATTTCCTGAATCGCCCAGATACCGGTGAACCACATCGCCGTCTTGCCGGTTGCGAAATCGCGCAGCGCGTCGTCGTAGCTCGTTCCCATCATGTCCTTCTGGCCGTATTGGCGAATGTCCAGCAGCGACTGGGCGAAAGGCTTAAACGCCGCGTTATCCGTAATATGCGCCTTGCCGTTCATAACGTCGTCCAGAAATTGCTCGATATCCGGAAGCGTCTGTCCCATCTTGAAGACGACTTCTTGGCGGATGCCGTTATATTCTTTGTCATGGAAGTAGAAGGGCGTGATTCCCGCGGCTTGCAGCTTCTCCGCCGCCGCGTACAGCTCGGCCGTCGTCGTCGGCAGCGCGATATTGTTGCTCTCGAACAGGTCCTTGTTGTAGTAGACGCCCAGCGTCGCCAAACCTACCGGAACGAGATAATTTTTGCCGTCGATCTTGCTCAGCTCGGCAATGGCCGGCTGGACGTTCGCCATCAGCGGATCGTTCGTCAAGTCGACAACCTGGCCTTCCTTGGCCATCTTCTGGAATACGGAGTTATGCGGATAATGCGTGAACACGGCAGGAGCGTCGTCTGTGGAGACGCGCATCGTCCATACGTTCTCCGGGTTCGGGACGTTGTTCTGCTCAACGAGGATGTTCGGATTGCTCTCCTGAAACTTCTGAATCAGCTCGTTGACGACATCGACGCCCTCTGGCTTCATCTGGAAGTACTCGATCTTTACCTGACTTGCCTCCGGGCTTGCGCTTCCCGTGTTGGCGCTTTCAGATTTGCCGCTCGAGCAGCCGGCGGCCACGACCAGCGACAGCCCCGTCAGCGCGGCGATCCCGCCTTTGACCATACTCTTTCTCATGTTTCTCAGCCCCTCTGTTGAAGTCGTACGCGGTGTACGGTTCTCATTGTAGCAACGGCCCGGAGGCGATTTATAGGAGAAAACTGACCTGCGTCATAGGACAAAAATGTCTATCCGGTTAAAGCTGTCCGCCCGGAGAGTGACCGCTTCTGAACTTGCCCGGCGTCTCTCCGTACACCTTCTTGTACATCTGGATGAAGTAGGAGTAATCGTTAAAACCGACCTCGGTCGCGACGTCCGCCACACTTAGGGAGGGATCGCTCTCCAGCATCCGCTTTGCCTTCTCCATGCGCACCGTCAGCACGTACTGGGCGAAGCCCATGCCGCTTTTGCGCTTGAATAGGCGGCTTAAATAGCTGGGATCGACGAAATACGTGCTCGCCGCCAGCTCCTCAAGCACGATTCGATTCTTATAGTTTTCGTCCACATATTGTTTAAGATGTTCCACGATGTCGGCTTTCGATTCATTTTCCTTCACGCGCGCGACAATCTCTTGCAGCCTCGCGGCCAGATCGTCCCCAAGCGCCTTGAGCGACGCGTACTCGAACAGGCCTCGCCAGGCGATAAAGCCCGTTCCTGCTTCCCCCGGCAAGCGTCCGGCAAGCCCGTTCAGCAGATTGACGATCGTCGCGAACCAATCCTGAAGCATATAGGCGGAATACGAACGGGCGGCTGCCTCGTCCAGCCATTGGCGGATCATCCCGATCGCTTCCTGCTCCTGAAGCTTGTCGGTCTTGCGGCGGAACGCATCCGTCCACTCGCGCAGCGCCAAAGCATCGTAAGAATATCGCGCAGCCAGTTCCGCGCCCGGAACGGTCTGCCCGCCTTCCGTCAGCGCGCTTTGCAGTGCGGCCGTCTTCGCCTGCCTGTACGCCTCTTCAAGCCGACGTGGCTCCGCGAACAGGCCGCTCACTCCGGCCGCGGCCACCGTCTCGTCCGCTTCCTCGGCCGCCTGGCGAACGTACGTGTCGCACATGAATTTCAAGCCGCCGGTCTCGTCCATCGACTCGCTTCGATAGCAGGCCCAGACGACGAGCAGCCCCGCTTCGTGCTTGTCCGGAACGGCCAGACCGTCGACGCACCGCTTGGCGATCCATTCCTTGGCGCTCTTCGTCAACGCCGCAAGCCGTCCGGAGGAAGAGCGAATCGCCGCCGTCTGAGCGTACAGCCCCGGCTCGCAGACTAATTCGGCCTCCCCGTATACGGCGTCCGCCAACACGGATTCCCTTGCAGCTTCCCGCGAACGGGCCTGCAAATACTTCCAGCGGTCCAGCAGCGGGTACAGCTCCTGCCGGTCGATCGGCTTGAGCAAATAATTTTCAACCTTGTACTTGATTGCCTGCTGCGCATAGGAGAAATCGTCAAAGCCGCTAATGATCGCCACCGGCGTTCGCAGACCGCGCTCCTGTATGAGCGCAGCCAGTCGAATTCCGTCCATGCCCGGCATGCGAATGTCCGTCAGCAGCAGCTCGGGGCTCAGCGTCTCAACCGCCTCTAACGCAGCCGCGCCGTCCTCCGCCTCGATAATTTCGATGTCGGGGTCCCAATCCGCGATCATCTGCACGATCGCTTTCCTCGCGAAATATTCGTCGTCCGCCACAATGATTCTCATGGTCTCTCGTCCTCCTTGCTTAAGGGAATGTTCATCTCGATCGTCGTTCCCTCTTCCTCCCGACTGTGCACCCTCATCCAATAGCCGTCGCCGTAAAAATGCTTAATCCGCGTATGCACGTTGCGCAGGCCGAAATGACGTCCCGAATCCGCATCTTCTCCCGTTGCGGCTCCGTCTTCCTCCAGTATCGCCGTCAGCTCCGCCAACTTCTCGGGCGCTATGCCCGCCCCGTTGTCCTTCACCTCAATGTGAAGGAACTGACCTTGACGCTTGATCGTCAGCGTCAGCAGCCCCTGTCCGCCCTTCGGCTCCAGGCCGTGGTAGAAGCTGTTCTCGATAATCGGCTGCATGAGAAATTTCAGGATTTTATAGGACAGCACCTCGGGATCGACGCGATACTCCACCTGGAACCGGTTCAGGAAGCGGATCTGCTGGATTTTCACGTAATTGTCGATCTGCTCCAGCTCCTTGGCGACTGTTACCTCGTCCCCGTACTTGATGTTGTAGCGGTAAAGGCTGGACAGGCTTTTCGTCATCGTCGAAATCGTATCGATGCGGTGAAGCTCCGAAATCGAGTGAATGGCGTTCAGCGTGTTGTATAGAAAATGCGGATTGATCTGCGCCTGCAGCATTTTCAGCTCGGCCTTCTTCTGCTGCTGTCCCGCCGCGATCTCGGACGCCCGACTGCTCTTCAGACGCTCGATCATCGCATTGTAGCTCATAATCAGGCGGCCGATCTCGTCCTCCCGGTCCGTTTTAACCGTCACGTTGTGAAGATTGCCGGTGTCGACCATTTTCATCGCCCCGCTCAGCTTCAGGATCGGGTTGGCAAAATAGCGATGGAAGAAAAAGGCCAGCGCCAACGCCGCGATCAACGCCAAAATGCCGAACAGAGCGTAGCTGACCGTATTGCCGATAAACGTATTGGTGATCCGATCGGAGGGAATAAACTGCAGCACGGTCCAGCCGGTAACTCGGTTGAGGCTGCCGCTGACCATATAATGCTCGCCGTTCCATCTGAGATTGGAGACGATGCTGCCCTCCTGCGTCAGCTTCATTTTCGCCAGACCGGCTATCAGCTCTTCGTTGTCCGACGCGGATTGAATCCGGGAGCGCCCGTCCGAATTGTAGATGACCCGATCGCCCGCCAGCACGATTGTCCTCAGCTTCTGATCGCCTACCGAGATACCGCCGAGCATATTTTCGATCGACTTGTAGTAAATATCGATCTGGGCATAGGCTTCCCGTCCGTTATTGAGATTCAGGTCCGACAAGTAGCGGACGATCGAGATCGACTGGTTGCCGCTATTGCGATTCATATCGAACGCCTTGGGGACGTGGATGTACATCTTGCTCTCCCGCAGCTTCTCCCTGCCGATCTCCTTAAGCGTATCGAGCAACTGATTGGCTTTATCCGATTTGCTCCCGTAAAGACTGCCGTTCGGCGCCTGAACGTAGATCATCGAGATGTTGCCGTTGATCAGCACGAATTGCTCCATCGCGTTCTGCATGTAATTGGAGTCGCTAAGGTACTGCTTGTCCGAGGACGGCAGCGCCTTGTCCATAATATTGTGAAGCTTCGTATCGGTCAGATAGAAAAAAGAATTGCGAGCCAGGTTCGTAAAGAAGTCGTCGATAGTCACGTTGGTCCGCTGGTTTAATTGCTCAAGTATGTCCTCGTAATAGGTCGTCGTCTGACGGTACAGCTGAGTGCCGTAGATGAACAATGCGGAGAATACGGGGATTACGATCAGCAGAACGTAGGTCAGCACAAGCTTGTTGCGGAACGAGGTTCGATGGAACCTCTTGATCAAGGAATCGGGAAACACATCCGTTCATCTCCTGCCGGACGCGCGCCGCCGGCGGCCTCCGGATTGTGGTTTTTAAGCATGAAATCTATTCTAATACAATCCGCGGGAGAAAAAAAAGCCCGGTCACAGGACCGGGCGAATCCATTTGATGTAAAAAGCGAGAGCAAGCGCCAGCGCGACGGACGTCAGCAGAAACGGCAGACGGTAGTCTTCCCCGGCGAGAATCCAGCCTGCGGCATAGGTCGCTCCCGAGGAGCCGGCGCTGCGAAATACCGATCTCATCCCGGCGAACAAATTGCGCTCGCGATCCGCGAACGCCGACATCAGCTGGCTGTCGAGCAGATTGGACAGCATCGTCGTTCCCCCGCCGCGAAGCAGAAACAAGGGCATGAACAGCAGCTCGGGCAGCTGCGCGTACAGCAGCGCGAACAGGAGCAGGTTGCTTGAAAATACGGCGATTATGGCTGTATTTCTCCCAAACCGCTCGATGACATAGGGGGTCAGCAGCGAGCAAATAAATAGAATGATTCCGTTCGCCGCCAGCAGCTGCGACACCCGTTCGTCCGCCCAGTCGAGCCGAAATTTGACGATGACGTTGAGGAAGGAACCGGTGAGCGCCAATGCTCCGCTAATTACAGCGAGGAAGAGAGCGAACAGCCACAGCTTGCGCCTCGGACGAAGCTTGTTCGATTGGGGTGGGGCCTTATCCGCAGCTCGATCCGCTTTTCCCGCCTCTAGCGCCGTTCCGTTCTGTTCGCTAGTATGCTTGTCCTCTACGACGGCTCGTTTCTCGGGCGGCAGCCACAGCGCCCGCGTGATGGAGAGCGTCAAGAGAATCGCTGCGGCAAGCAGCAGCGGTGGCCGGTAATCCGCGCTCCCTCCCGACAAGTACCCCGCCGCCAGCGTCCCCGCTCCCGTAAACGCGGTAAACACCGCGAACATCAGCGAATACGCCCTCGTCTCGTCTTGGCGCGTGGCGCAATAACGGAACAGCAGCGGCGTCTCCGTCGTCTCGATAAGCGTCAGCCCGATGGAGACGAGCGCCTGCGCCGCAATGTAATATCCAAAGCTCCCGTCGGCCGAATACGCCAAGCTGCCCGCCGCCACGAACCCAGCTCCGATCGAGAGCAGCCGCTTGCGTCCCAGCCGGCTTGCCAGCATCGAGACGGGAATCGCGGCGGCGCCCATAATCAGAATTCCGAGGGACGCGAGTGCCCCTACTTGCTCGGCCTTTAAGCCTCTAGACAGCAAGTGCAAATTCAGCACAAGCGAATACATGCCAATGCCGATGCCATACAGCGCTTCCGTAGCCAAAAAACGCCTCACTCCGACGGGAAGTCTCCACAAATCCCGCAAATAAGCCATTTGTCGCTCCTTTCCTTGCTGCCTGACCGTCTGGTCCCTTGCCTCTCCTGCGGGGCGCCGCGTGGGATAAGTCCCTCAGGCGGACTTATATGCCTCTCCCGCGGGATGCCGCTTGGGATAAGTCCCTCAGGCGGACTTATACGCCTCTTCCGCGGGATGCCGCGTGGGATAAGTCCCTCAGGCGGACTTATACGCCTCTCCCGCGGGATGCCGCGTGGGATAAGTCCCTCAGGCGGACTTATACGCCTCTCCCGCGGGATGCCGCGTGGGATAAGTCCCTCAGACGGACTTATACGCCTCTTCCGCGGGATGCCGCGTGGGATAAGTCCCTCAGACGGACTTATACGCCTCTCCCGCGGGATGCCGCGTGGGATAAGTCCCTCAGGCGGACTTATACGCCTCTCCCGCGGGATGCCGCGTGGGATAAGTCCCTCAGACGGACTTATACGCCTCTTCCGCGGGATGCCGCGTGGGATAAGTCCCTCAGGCGGACTTATTTGCCTCGTCCGCAGCGAGTGATGCGAGAAATAGAAAGACCCCTTAACCGGGGTCCTCCCTCATCTCACGTTACTTCGATTGTGTCTTCTTCAAGTACGCCCGCCAAGTGATGCACCATTGGGCCGGATCGTCGAGAGACGATTCGTCGTTGCGGTGTACGGTGCTGCTGTGCGGAGCGGTTTTCACGATGTCCGGGTTCGTGTAAGCTTCCTCGGAAATGTGCGCCAAAGCCTGAATGTACTCATCCAAATCCTCTTTGGAATAGGACTCGGTCGGCTCCAAGGTGAACGGCTGCGGCACGATATACGGATGGTGGGATGTCCAGTAATGGAGTCCGAAGTCGCACATCCGCCGCGTGATGTCCTCCGTCGTCACGCCCGTCTCGTCCGTCAATTGCTTCCAACTGTAACGCACCTGCTCCAGTCGACGGCCTTTAATATATGGAGCGCTAGCACCGCGAATTTGCAAAATTTTATGATACAGGTAGTTGTTGTTCAGCACGGCAATGCGAGCGACATCGCGCAGCCCTTCCGCACCGAGAGCCATAATCCAAGCGTAAGCGCGCAGAACCGTCTGGGCGACGCCATGGAAGCTGCGCACCTTGCCGATGCTCGCGTCCGGCTGATCCTTCAGCGCATATTTGCCGTCTTCGTGCACAACGAGCGGTCCCGGCAGGAATTGCACAAAAGGCTCCGCCACACCGAGCGCCCCCGTTGCCGGGCCTCCGCACATATGCGGAGCGGCGAACGTCTTGTGCAGATTGAAGAAGCACATGTCGAAGCCCGCTTCCTTCGCCCGCGTAATGCCGAGCAGCCCGTTGGCATTCGCCTGATCGTAGAAGCAGACGCCGCCCGCCGCATGTACGACGTCGGTAAACTCGCGAATCCGGTGATTGTAGATGCCGGTATCCTCCGGATTGGCGACGACGAATCCTGCCGTACGTTCAGAGACGGCGTCCTTCAGCTTCTCCAGATCGGGAAAGCCGTCCTCGTCGGGATGCAAAGTGATGATTTTGTAGCCTTTGACCGCTGCGGTCGCCGCCTGGGACGGGTGGGAGAAAATCGTCGTAATGATCTCGTCGCGCTGTTCCCCTTCGCCGCGAGAATCATGATAGGCGCGAACGATGGAAGCCATCGCCAGCAATGCCTGCGTGCCGCTGCTCGGCTGGAACGAGAACGCGTCCATACCGGAAATTTCGCGCACCGCCAAATCTAGCCGGTGATAAACCTCCAATATCCCCTGAGCCGAGTACGGGTCCTGCAGCGGGTGCAGCTCCATCATGCTAGGCGTGCGGATCAGCATTTCGTTAATGCGCGGAATATATTTCATCGTGCAAGTGCCTTGCCCGATCTCGACGTTCAGATCGGAGCCCAGCGTCTCCTGAGACAACCTCAGATAGTGGCGCAGCACCTTGGCTTGACCGATCTCCGGCAGCTTGGGCGCTTCGGTGCGGCGCATCGCGGCCGGGATGAGCGAGGCCGCTCCTCCGACCTCGGACGCAATGCCTGCCTCCGTTCCCGGCGGAATCACGCCCCGTTCGCCCGGACGGTGAAGCTCGAATACGACCGGCTCATCCCATTTGGCTTGGTGGAAGTTGCGGGCTTTATGATCCCGGCGAATCCGCTGCATAGGGCCGGATGATTTGTTCGTCGGTGCGTGGCTCATTGAGGGCTCACAACCT
This sequence comes from Cohnella phaseoli, assembly GCF_003386235.1. GTDB lineage: Bacteria > Bacillota > Bacilli > Paenibacillales > Paenibacillaceae > Cohnella > Cohnella phaseoli. Next base: position 196,118 of record NZ_QRDZ01000004.1, on the reverse strand, counting down.
TTCTGATCGCGTCCGCGAGCCGATCCAGATCGGCCTGGGCATGAATTTCGGTTACGCAGTAGAGTGCGCACTGTCCCCATTCGGGATAACTTGCGGATAAGTCTTTACCTCCGAAAATGCCTTCGGCCAGCAGCCGCCGATTGATCTCGGCCACCGTCAAGCCCGTACCGCCGAAGTCGACGACGAATTCCTTGAAGAAATCCGTCGCGGCAAACCGCAGCGTTACGCCGGGGATATCCGCCAGCTTGCGAGCGGCGTAACGCGCCTTCTGCACGATCGTCTCGCCCAGCTCGCTCATGCCGTGAGGCCCGAGCAAGGACAAGTAAACGCCGGCCGTAATACCCCATAGCGCGGTTTGCGTGCCGACCGACTCCTTGCCTTTCTCGCGCAGAGCGAACGACGTCCGCTCGTAGGCGACATCTCCGAAGCCGTACTCTCCCTCCACCTCCGTCGGCACGATACCGAACAGGCGGGAAGGATACTCCATGACAAACTTCTCCTCGTCATGAGTAGCGATAAAACCGGACTGGCCGCCGCCGTAATTCATATGCATGCCAAGCGGTTGCAGGTCGCCGCAAACAATATCGGCGCCGTAACGGCTCGGCGGCTCCAGCAGGCCAAGCGAAATCGGGTCTACGCCGACGATCGAAATCGCTCCAGCCGCATGGGCCAACGCCGCAATCTCCGCGCCGCGATCCTCAATGATGCCCAGATAACCCGGATTTTCGAAATAAACGGCAGCAACCTCTTCCGTCAGCTTGCGGCGAAGGTCTTCCATGTCGAGCTTGCCCGTAACGGGGTCGATCTCCAGCTCGCGCAGCTCCATGACCGGCGTGCAGTAGTTGCGGATGATTTTGGCTTTGTCGGGATCGACCGACTTTGGCAACAACGCGACTGGGCGGGCGGTCATTCGACCCGCCATGCGAATCGCTGTGGACGCAGCTTGCGCCCAGTCGAACGTCGGCACGTTAACGACGTCCATGTCGACCAGTTCGGCGACGAGGCTCTGATATTCGAACAGCGACTGGAAGCGGCCATGATCCTCATACGGTTCACCGGCGTACGCCGTGACGAACTCGGAGCGCTGGTTAATCTCGTCGCAAATCGCCGGAACAAAATGCTGCCAGCAGCCTGCACCAAGGAAGTTCAAATAGCCGCCCGCTCCGGCGTGCTTGTTCTTCGCCAGCAAACCTTCCACATGTCGGCGCAGCTCGTACTCGTTCATCGCCGGAGGCAGGTCCATCAATCCGTCCAGCTTTAAGCTGTCCGGAATGGCCTCGTGCAGCTGCTCGATCGACGTCAGGCCGATCTCCTTCAGCATCGCTTCCTGGACCTCGGGCACCGTATTCGGAATATAGGGATGAGCAAAAGCTCTATTTTCGGACAAAGGGAACGCCTCCGTTTCTATAGGGTTGCACTTCAACCTAAGCTGATCTAACTCACGCAATACCGCCGCCGTCGACGACAAGCACGCTGCCGGTCACCCACGACGACAAGTCGCTTGCGAGGAACAGCACCGCATTGGCGATGTCGCGCGGCGTGCCGAGCCGCTCCAGCGGCCGGCCTTTGGCGGAGTCGACGAGGAACGCCGCCTCGTCCCGCTGCAATTGCTTCGCTTCGTCGCGCAGCAGCGGCGTGTCCGTGTCGCCCGGAGAAACGCAGTTGACGCGAATGTTCTGCACGCCGTGATCGATCGCCATCGCTTTGGTCAGATTCACGACCCCCGCCTTGGCGGCACAATAAGCGGCAGCGCGATCGCCGCCCTTCAATCCCCAGCCGGAACCGGAGTTAATAATGCTGCCGCCGCCCCCGCGCTCCATAATCGGAATAACGTACTTGGACAGCAGATAAACGCCCTTGAGCGACACGTCCAGCACAAGATCCCAGTCGCGCTCCTCCAGCTCGACGACGGTCCGTCGACGAATGATGCCGGCGTTGTTGAACAAAATATCGATCCGGCCGCAGGCGGAATCCATCTCCGCGGCTACCCGCTTGCAGTCCTCGGAAGAGGAAACGTCACAGCGATAGTAGCTGGCCGTTCCTCCCTGGCCGCGAATGCCCGCGACCGCCCGCTCTCCCAGCTCATCGTTAATGTCGAGCAGCACCGCATGCGCTCCGAAGCTCGCCAGCAGCTCCGCCGTCGCCAAGCCGATGCCGGAAGCTCCTCCTGTGACAACCGCCACTTTGCCCGTCAAATTCAATACGTCGGCTGTGTTCAGCATCGTTTATTCCCCTTTCGTCCATTGCGCCGCTTCCGCAGCCATTCGCAGACTCAACCTGTTCGGTGCATGATTCCCCGCCAAATAAGGCGCCAACAAAATACGGAACCGGAACTCCTCCGAACCGACCGCGTAAGGCGGCAGCTGCGCCGGACCGCAGCTATTGCTGCCCAGTCCGTTCTGACGATAATCCAAATTCAATGTGATAAATTCCCGCGGCTCAAGATCGCTCTCATGTTTTGCCTTCTCCAAGTCGCGATCCGTATACCGCCGCGCGCTGAATTCCAGCGTCGGCGCCCCGGCCGCCAACAGGCCGATGCCCGCTCCGTCCGTCACCGACATCCAGCGAACATCGGTGCGATTGCCGTTCTCTTGCGGATATACATAACGCGTAAACAGCTCGTCTACGGTTTTGGCGTATACGCCGAACTTGCCCGCTTGCTTGCTATCCGAGTAATTCTCCCACGGCCCTCTGCCGTACCATTCCACATGTTCCGCATCTCCGGGCAGCTCCAGCTGCAGTCCGATCTTCGGCAGCATCGCCGGCGGCTTGCCTATCGGAACGCCGTGCACATCGATGACGATCAGCCCCGAGCCCGTTAACGTATACGACGTCTCGCAGCGGAAGCCCCAGTCGTGCTCCGGCGGCGCAATCCGCGAAGTCCAGCTTGCGCGAATCGCGCTCTCGCCGAGACGCTCCCAGCGGAAGCCGTCGACCCGCTCGGTCAGCTTGTCGAGATGCGCTTTGCGCCAGTCCGCTACAACATACATATCGTTGTCGATCGGCGCGCGCCAGAAGTTGAGGCGAGGTCCGCCCAGCGTCAGCGTCTTTCCGTTCGCCGTCCAACAGCCCAATCCCGGCCGCGAAGCCTCCAGCGCCGCTCGGAACTCGGCGTTGCCGACTATAATTCGGCGGCCTTCCTCGGAGCACGACAAGCTCTCCACTGCACCGTTGCCCTCCACAGCCTGCAATTTCGCCTCGCTGCCAACTAATGCCTCCTGCAAGTTCGCCTCGCGAAGCAGGAATTGCGCCCAAGCGACTTCATGCCCGGCTTGCGCCCACGGCTGGTCCGCCTTCAACGCAAAGCTTACGTTCAGCCACTTTTCTTCCCCGCTGCCTGAACCTAACTCGCCGCACGGCACCTCCAGCTCGGCGCTTTCCCCCGGAGCGATGCGCGGCAAAACCAGCAAGCCGCTCTTGACCGGCCGTCCGCCAACCGCAAGAGACCAGGAAGCGCTGAGATGATCCAGCGTCAGAAAATCGTAACGATTCTCGATGCGCACCCGGTTGTCGCCCAGATGATGCACGCGAACCGGCTCGATGATTTTTTTGTATTCGATCAGACCCGGAGACGGCGTACGATCGGGACGAACAAGTCCGTCGATGACAAAGTTGCCGTTGTTCGGCTCGTCGCCGTAGTCTCCGCCGTAAGCGTAGTCGATGCAGCCGTTGCGCTTGCGGAAGGTCAGGCCGTGGTCGATCCATTCCCAGACAAAGCCGCCCTGCAATCTGCGGTACGCGTCGAACGTCTCGAAATATTCCTTCAACCCGCCCGGACCGTTGCCCATCGCATGAGCGAACTCGCACAGCACATGCGGCTTCGGATGATCCTCCAGCTTGCCGAAGCCTGCCATTTTCTCAACCGAGGAATACATCGTGCTGACGACATCGCACACTTCCGCTTCCCGATCCTCCTCGTAATGGATGAGGCGAGTCGGATCGGCCTGCTTGCACCAATCCGACATCGCGCGGAAATTACAGCCGAAGCCCGATTCGTTGCCGAGCGACCAGAACAGCACGGACGGATGGTTTTTGTCCCGCTCCACCATACGGCGCATCCGATCGACGTAAGCGTCTTTCCACTGCGGATCGTCGCTGAGACGAGAGATGTTGCCAAGCGGCTCGAAGCCATGCGTCTCCAGATCGGTTTCTTCCATCACATATAGGCCGTATTCGTCGCACAGGTCGTAGAAACGCGGGTCGTTCGGGTAATGCGCCGTCCGCACCGCATTAATGTTGTGCTGTTTCATCATCAGCACGTCCTGACGCATCGTCGCAAGCGACACGGTGCGTCCCGTATCCGGGTGATGGTCGTGCCGGTTTACGCCTTTTAGCAAAATCGCTTTGCCATTCACAAGAAACACGCCGTCTTGGACTTCGATTTGGCGAAAACCGACGCGCTGGGCCACAGCCTCGACCAAACGTTCTTCGCCGTCGAACAGCTCCAATGTCAGATGATAGAGAGCCGGGTTTTCCGCGCTCCATAGCTCCGGACTTCTAACCGGTACGGCGAAGTCCATGTTACCGCCGTCCACCGCGCTCTCCGCTACCGCAACCTCCGAACCGTCCACATCCAGCAGCCGCAAAGCCACCCGCCCCGCAACGGCAGATCCGGCCAAACTCACACTTACATTCAACACCGCGTCCCGATAGCTGTTTACCAGTTCGGTTACAACCCGATAGTCAAAGATACGAACAGTCGCAGGCTCGGCCACCAAGTACACGTCGCGGAAAATCCCGCTCAGCCACCACATATCCTGATCTTCCAAATAGCTGCCGTCGGACCATTGATAGACGCGCACCGCCAATCGGTTAACTCCCGCCACAGCAAACGGCGACACGTCAAACTCCGAGGTCAGACGGCTCCCTTGGCTATACCCGACAAACTGGCCGTTAACCCACACATGGAACGCACTGTCCACACCGTCGAATTTAAGCGCAATCTGCCTCCCGTCCCAGGACTCCGGCAGCTCGAACTCTCGAACATAGCAGCCCGTTGGATTATCGTTTGGCACATGCGGCGGATCGACGGGGATCGGATAGTCCAAATCCGTATAATGCGGGCTGCCGTAGCCTTGCAGCTGCCAAAGTCCCGGCACCCGAATGTCGTCCCATGCGCCGATCGCATAGCCTTCCTCGTAAAATTTTTCCGGAGCCAGCTCCGGCCCTACCGCATATTTGAACTTCCAGACGCCGTTCAGCGATTTGAACCAGGGAGAGCTTCCCCGATCATAGCCCAGCGCTGCCCCGGCCTCCGGGAACGGTACGAAGTAAGCTCTGCTTGCCGTTCTTCCCCGCTCCAGCACCTGAAGATTCTCCCAGTCCTTTGCCGCATTGATGTTCTGCATGGTGTCTTTTCTCCTCCCAGTTCTCTCTCTATCCTTTAATGCCCGTACCCGCAATGCCTCCGACAATGTACCTCTGCGCGAAGAAGAATACCGCCAGCGGCACAATCGAGATCAGCGACGTAATCGCCATAATCGACTGCATATCGACGCCGAACATCCCTTTGAACTGCGCCAAGCCAAGCGTCAGCGTATACTTCGACTGATCGTTCAGGAAAATGAGCGGGCCGAGGTAATCGTTCCAGCAGCTCATCATTTGAAAGACGCCGACCAGAATCAGCGCAGGTCCCATAAGCGGTACAATAATCCGGAGGAAAATGCCCAGCTTGCTCGCCCCGTCGATCGTCGCCGCCTCGTCCAATTCGCGAGGAATGGTCAAAATAAACTGCCGCAGCAGGAAGATGAAATAAGCCGAGCCGAACCAGGCGGGTACGATCAGCGGCTTCAGCGTATTGATCCAGCCGAGATAGTTAAACTCCATATACTGCGGAATCATGGTCACTTCCCATGGAATCATCATCGTCGACAGCACGACGAGGAACAGGAAGTTGCGTCCCTTGAACTCGAAACGGGCAAAACCGTAGGCCACTACCGCGCATGAGATAAGCTGCCCTAGCGTCGCCATCACGGTTACGACCACTGTATTTTTCAGAAACACGTTAAACGGCTGCACCGTCCAAGCCTCCGCGAAGTTGCCGAACTTCCATACGGAAGGCAGCCATTTCGGCGGGAATTGATATAGCTCGGTCGGGTCCTTCAGCGCTGTCGTCAGCGCCCAGAACAGCGGAGCGATGAACAGCAGCGAGCAGAACGCCAGCATCGCGTATATGAACGTTTTTCTCATGCTATTGCTAATGCTCATGCGGACCGCCTCCTGGCACCGGACTTCGTCTTCGAACCGCTCTTGATTTCTCCCTCATAATAGACCCAAGCCGCGGACGACTTAAAGACGAGGAACGACAGCCCGAGCACGATGATGAACATGAACCAGGCGTTCGCCGCGGAATAGCCCATTTTGAAATATTTGAAGGCGTTCTCGTACATGTACATCGCGTAAAAATAAGTCGATTTGAGCGGACCTCCCCCAGTCAATACGAGGGCCAAGGTCAACTGCTGGAACGCCGCGATAATCGATGTGATCAGGTTAAACAGCACGGTAGGGCTAAGCATCGGGATCGTAATGCTGCGGAACTGTCTGAATCTGCCGGCGCCGTCGATCGACGCGGATTCGTACAAATCCTTCGGAATGCCTTTCAGGCCCGCCAGGAAAATGAGCATCATTGAGCCCTGTCCCCACAGACTGGCGATGACCATAGCGACGAGCGACCATTTCGTATCGTTCAGCCAATCCGGACCGTCAATGCCGACAAGCGAGAGGAAAAAGTTCAAAATGCCGTATTCGCCGCTGTATACCCACGCCCAGATCATCGCCAGCGCAACGCCGGAAATGACGGAGGGCAAGTAGAAGGCGGTGCGGAAAAAGGCGCTGCCGCGCACGTTCTGATTGAGCAGCATAGCGAGGCCGAGCGCAACGACAATGTTCAGCGGCACGAACAGCGCGGCGAACTTGACGGTTACGCCGAACGACTTCCAGAACAGCGAATCCTGCGTAAACATCTCGACGTAATTGCCGAAGCCGACAAATTTCACTTGACCGACGATCGGCCAGTCGAAGAACGAGATGACGAGCGAAAAAATCAGCGGACCTAACGTAAACGCGAGAAATCCGAACAGCCAGGGAAAAACGAAGAGGTAGGGCGAGACCCTACCCCATCCGCGTTTCCTTGCAGGCTTGAGGGTGGCTGCGTATGTTGCCGCTTGGGGGGCGATTTTAGCCATCTCTTAACCTTCCTTCTTTAAGGGGTAGTTCAAAAAGTCTAACCGACTTATTTCAAGTAACGAGTACCGTCCTTAACCGCCGAATTTAGGGCCTCTTGAGCGGAGGCGCCGTGAACGACTGCTTCGACCGCTGCTTCCAGATGGCGATTGACTTCGTTCCATTTGGAGTTGAGTAGGAAGGCCGGCGTATTGTCGGAGCGCTCCAGCATCGTGTAGAACGGTTTGTACAGCGGGTCTTGATCTACTTTCAGCTCGTTAACGACGCTGACGCGAACAGGCAAGTCGGCTGTGCGCATCTTGATCGCTTCGGCGGAGACATAGAACTTCACGAACTCCCAGGCCAGCTCTTTCTGCTTCGAATCTTTGGCGATGGACAGCGCGGATTCGGCGATGATGCCTTTGACCGGCTTGCCCGGGAATGCCGGCATTTCCACCGTGCCGATATCGATGCCTGCTTCCTTGAAGCCTCCAAGCGGCCAAATTCCGCTCTCCCACATCGCCAGCTTGCCGGCTTTGAAAATATCCTCGCCGCTCTGCTGGCCTTTGCCCCCGACGAGCACACCCGAGCCGTTCTTCACCAGATCGCCGAAGATTTGAATCGCTTCCGCCGTTTCCGGACTATTCATATAGCCCTCGATCGTCTTACCGTCGTCGGAGATAAACGAGCTGCCGTTGCTCCATACGAAGCCTTGCAGATCGTACGTATCGTTCGAAGCGCGAACTCCGAAGCCGTACTGCTTCTTGCTCTTATCCGTCAGCTTGGCGGCGATGTCCTGGAAATCGCTCCAAGTCCAACCGTCCTGCGGATAAGGCACCTGCGCCTCATCGAACAGCTTCTTGTTGTAATACACGACTCGGGTCGTAAAACCGACCGGAATGCCGTACAGCTTGCCGTCGATCTTGCCGTAGTTGAAAAGACCGGAATAGAAATCTTCAATATTCAGACTGGCGTCCTTGGAAGCGAAATCGTCCAAAGGCTCAAGCGATTGATGATACGTCGGAAAATCCCACATGTACATAACGTCGGGCGGGTTCGCCGCTCCGAAGCCGGCGGCCAGCTTCTGATCGAAGCCGTCGGCGTACGCTTCCACTTGGACCTTCGTGCCGGGATGGCTTTGCTCGAATTTTTTGGCGATGTCCTGCTGAATTTTCAAAGCATCGCCGGTATCCCAGGAAGCGAAGCGGATCGTTCCCGTCAATCCGGCATTTTCGGAGCCGCCGGTGTTTTCGGAGCTGGAGCCGGCGGACGGCGATGCGGATGGCGATGCGGACGGCGTGCCATTGCCGGCTTTGTCGCCGCCTCCGCCGCAAGCGCTTAACAACGAGACGCCCATCATTGTGGCCAATAGCAGAGCAGAGCTTTTCTTTTTCATTTGTGCTGCCTCCCCGTGGAATGTGCTCAAAATAAGTGAACCGCTTACATCCCTATCATAGAGGACATGAAAGCGGTTCAAAACGGACATCTATTCGGACCTTCGTGCGCTTTTGTTCGATGTTGGAGGCCGGGTGTCATTCTGTTCGGGACGCGCCGTCTTTTTGTTGCGTCCGGTAATGGCTTGGCGTCTGCCCGGTGCAGCGTTTAAACCATTTGCTAAAATATTTGCTGTCGCCAAGGCCGGTTCGCTCGGCAATGTCTTGCATCGTCAGGGAAGTGTCCTTGAGTAATTCGCGGGCGATTTTCAGCTTGCGCTTATATTGATAAGCGACGAAGCTGAGGCCGACCGATTTCTTGAACAAAATCGAGAAATGACTGCGGCTAAGACCGACCTGTCCGGCTACGTCGCTGACCGACCAATCCGCGGACGGATTGTCGTGCATCAGTCGGAGCGCCTTCCAGATCGGTTCCGGCCACTCTCCGGACGACACGCCGTATGCTTTTTCCATTTCCGCTTCCTTGTGCAGCTCGGAAATCGCTCGCAGCCATTGCTGCGGGCCTTCTACAGGGCCGGAACGCGACCATAACAGTTCCGCATGCTCGCTCTTGCGCTCTACAAGCCAGCCGCTTGCGGCTTCCGCAAGCGCGGCCGGGAGCATCCAGTACCAACGCTCCTCGCTGAATGGGATTAAGGCTCCCTCGTTCTTTAATGTGTCATCCCGACTTAGTATGTCCGCAGCGTCCCGCCAGTTTAAGCCGGATTTGATCACATAGACATAAAGCGCCCGTTCCCGCCACGAACGCGCCTCGGCCAGCTTCTCCAGCTCGCGGGCAAACTTGTCGCTATGACCGCTAAGCCAGGCATACAATTGCGTGCCCAATCTTTCCTCGGCGACGCCTTCGTCGGAGTCGCCCCCGGCGTCCGTTCTGGAAGCACACAATTCCTTGCGAAATTGCTCCAGCATGCCCTCGAGCTCTTCATCCTCGAACGCCGTCTTGAGCAAGTAGCCGGAGACGCCAAGCTTCAGCCCTTCTTTGGCATATTCGAAATCTCGATGGCAGCTGAGCAGAACAATTCTCGTATCCGGCGCAGCCTGCTTCACTCTACGCGACAGCTCGATGCCGTCCATCTCGGGCATGACGATATCGGTGATCACGATTTGCGGCCGATGAAGCTGGAACGCCTCCCACGCCTTGCGTCCGTTCGCGGCGTCCGCGACAACCTCCATGCCGTATTTTTCCCAAGGTACAGTGGCTTGCAGCCCTTTGCGCACAATGCTCTCGTCATCCGCAATCATAACTTTAATCGTTCCCGTCGCCGTGTCCATCCGCGTTCTCCTCCTTTTTAGGCCACTTGATCACAATCGTCGTTCCTTCGCCCGAACTGGATTTGACCGTCAAGCCGTACTGCACCCCAAAATGCAGCTTGATTTTCTGGTCGGCGTTTCGCACGCCGAGCCCTCCTCTTCCCTTGCGCCGCTGGCCGGGCAGCAGCAGCTCCTGCAGCTTGTCGGGGGAAATGCCAGCCCCGTTATCCGCCAGCTCAAGCTTGAGCAAGGTTCCTTCGTCCTCTACCGACAAGCGGATCGTTCCCTTGCCATCCTCGAAGCCGTGGAAAAAAATATTTTCGAACAACGGCTGCAGCGTCATTCGGGGAATCAGATACTTTTTCAGCGCCTCGTCGCATTCCTGCTCGTATCGAAATACAGAGCCGTAGCGGACCTCCTGGATTTTCAGAAAATGCTCGATAATCCGCAGCTCCCGTCCCAGCGGAACCAGTTCCTGCGAGATGTTCAGATTGCCCTCCAGCACCATCGTCAAATGGTACAGCATCTGGCGGATGTCCTCCGCTCCTTGCAGCCGCGCCTTCCATTGAATCGAATTCAACGTATTGAACAGCAAATGCGGATTGATCTGATAATGAAAAGCCCTTAGCTCCGCTTCCTTCTTCTGACGCTCGTTCGTCTCGACTTCGCGGATCAGCGACTCGATACCGCCGACCATGTTGTTAAAGCTGACGTCCAGACTGCCCAGTTCGTCCTTCGCTTCAACCTTCGTTCTCGTGTGCAGCATGCCGAAGCTGACCTTCTGCATCGAATCCTTGAGCCGCCTGATGCGCGCGGTGAAACGGGAGGAAAACAAGTACGCCAGCGCAAAAGCAAGCAGCGTCGACGCGACGGCCGCAATTACCGTATTCGAGCGGATCAGTCCGGAGGAGCGGTAGAAAAGCTTGGCCGGGAGCCTCGCTTCGATCGTCCAGTCGTTGGCCTCGATATCCTTGTGCCAGACGATGTCGCTATCCCGAGCCTCGTACTCCACCGCCGTTTCGTAGACAATCCGTCCTTGCGAATCGGCAATCGTCAGATGCGCCTGCGTATCGTTCTCGAACAGCTCGAACATGCGCAGCAAATCTTCCGCGTTCTCTTCAATCAGAATCATGCTCCCGCGCAGCGCACCGTAAGGGCTGGTGATCGCTTCCGCCAAGCCGAGTACGGTTAGAGTCTCCTCATCTTCCTCCGGATCCTTGAGCCCGTGATTCTGAGGATAGAAGCCGAGCCAGTAGTCGCCCGCCGGATTGTCCGGTATCGCCCGCCAGGCCGGAATGCGTTCCAGCTTGGTCACGTCCAAATTGTTCTCTCCATAGTAATATCCCGACCTGCCTATAATATAAATTCCCGCATTCTTTTCCGTTCTAAGCGCTTTCAAAAAGTACTCGAAATTGTTTTTGTCGAGAATGTCGCGATACGTAGACGGAACGCTATCGCCCAGCCCGCTCCTTGCCGGGTCCAGCAAATACGAATAAATCGTGGCCGCCGTCTGGCTCATCCTAGTCAGATAAGCGTTCATCTGCTGCTGCAGCTGGGCGACGGCATTTTCCCCGTATTTGCCGAACTGGGAGTCGATCGTCTTCGCCGATTGGTAGTAGGATAACGCCCCGACCGACAGCAATGGAATAATCGTGACGATCAGGAAGCAGACGAGCAGCTTCGTGCGAATACTATGGTAGGAAAGACGGGAGGAAAACGGCTTGAACAGTGATTTGAGCATCGATTCCGGCCCCCTTCGTCCGCTTGGCTAAAGCAAGTTCAATTTCGTATCTGAAGTGTAGCACGAACGAAAACAGCCATACAATGCGCCCTCCGACAAAAACGTCGAAAGCACTTCTCCCCCGACCTTAATCGGCCGGACGGCAAGAAGTGCGGTTCGCGAAGCTAGGGTGTGTATGCATACTCCGAGGATAGCAGATATTTCCGAACTTTCGTTCCATGCAAGGAGCTTTTGTGCAGGCGTACCGGGGGTACGTCAAGCAAAAGTGACGCAGCAGGGGGTGAAAGATGCCCCTGAGCGGGTTTGCATACACGCCCTAGTTCAAGTATTCGTTGGCCAAAATCAGGAAAACGCTGGACGTCCAGGTGAACGCCCTGTCGCGCAAGCCTTCGCCGGTGATCGCATCGAAGTTTTCCGCCATGCCGCTTCGGTTCAGCATGTCGCAGAAACGACGGGCGACTTCGCGCGCCAGCTCCCGATCCCCTGCCGCGGCTGCGCCTTCGACCAGCAGCATCGTCGACGGAGCCCAGATCGGTCCGCGCCAGTAGCCGTCCGGCGAATAGAAGGGGCTGTTCACGCTCTCGGTCGCCCAGCCGTTCGCCGTCAGGAAACGATTCTCGTCGCGAAGCCCGGCGAGCAGCGCTTCGCGAACAGGATCGGGCAGACGGCGACCGAGCAGGATCGGCACGAACAGCAGTAAGGTATCGCCTTCCGAAGGCTCATGCGTACCGGAGCGGCAAGCGATAAAGCGGTCGCCCTTCCAGAAATGCGCCAGCATTTTATCCAGTGTTTCCTCGGCCAGCCGCCGCCATTCGGTCGATTCCTCGGCGAGTCCGAGCAATCCGGCAATCTCGGCCAACAGCTCGGTTTGCAAAATCAGGAATGCGGCCAGATCCGGGCTCTCGACCGGAATGCCATTGTTAAACGCCGTGCTGTTGTCCCACCCGGAGTCGTTGCCGTGATTATACTGCGGAATGCCGTCTCCGTCCCCGTCGCGGTAACGAAACCACCACTTCGTCCATTTGGCCAGCGGGCCGTATACCTCGCGAAGCTGCGCTTCCTTGATGAAATCGGTCCTTTGCATCATCCATGCCAATGTCCAGCCGTGAATCGGCGGCTTGTTGCAGTTCCACAGCTCGAACTTATCGTTGATAAAATCGGGAATAAGACCGCTCTCGTCCTGCCGATCGAAGAAAATCATAAACTGATCCCAAGCAAGCTTAGGATTGCTTCGAACCAGCGCCATGGCGTTAAAGCAGTGGTCCCAGCTCCAAATGTTCGTCATCCAGTTTTTAGACATGTACATGGCCGGGCGGGTCAGACAGCCCTCCGCAGGCACGAGACAGCTCCACGTAATATAGGCGGCCAGCTCGCGGCCGGCTTGCAGCCGTTCCGGACCGGGGAGGCTGTTTTCCAGCCAACCCGCGAACTCCTCGCGCACCCGTTTCACCGCAGCTGCGAACGGTTCCCATACCCGACCCGGCTCCCACACCGTGCGGAACTCCTCGATGGCGAACTCCGCGACGCCCGTCTGCTGATCCGGCACGAACTCGGCGACGATGCGCGAGCTTTTGATTTTGTCCCACGGTACTTCCGTTCTCATGGCGCCGGCAAGCGACGACAGCATAAACCGGCATTCGTGCGTAAAGCTGTTGACCTCCCAGCAGCCGTCGGCCGCCTCGTAAGCATAATCGTACGCCGACGTCCGGAACGTCAGCCGGATGCCGCAGCCTTCAGCGCGGAATCTGGCGGTGCGGCCGTCGGGAAGGCAAATTTCTGCAGCCGCTTGTCCTTGTGCAGATTCGGCAGCAGCAAGTCCTTGTGCCGAGCCGCCTTCAGCATATAGCCGAATCCGCTCCGGCGACGCTTCGGCTGTGAACGCGATCGCCGCCCCGTCAGCGTCGATCAACTCGATACGAAACGCCTCATCAAACTTGTCGTCTCCTCCGCGCACCGTCCGCAAATACAAACCTTGCCCTCTATTGTCGGCCTTAGGAAGCAGGGAAATCGCCAGAAAAGATTCCCGTCTGCTGAAAGGCACGATATTCAGATCGAAGTTCATGGCACTGGCTCCTTCACAATTAGGTATGCGCTTTCATTGTAACGGACGGAGCCATACGAAAGAACCGACGGTTGTTCTCGCCGGTTCGCTTTAATGTTATAGATTGCGAACTTTTGCAGCTCAAGGTGTCTTTTTGTTAGATGAAATTCCCACTTTTGTTTTTTCAGTATCTCCCGGACAGGTGGATCGTGTTCGATAGCGGTCTGATAGCCCCTGTTCTTAGTCCAAGCCGGAGCCGGCTATGGGCCGTTCGTCGTCCAAGCCGGGGCCGGTATGGGTCGTTCGTCGTCACACGCCAACTTTAGATGGAATTTCGTATAAAACTCATCCCTTTTCCTTTAATGCGGGCCATTTGGTCGATTAATCGTACACAAATGGCGCATCGCCCAACAAAGTCGGAGTATTTGTACGATCAATCGTATAAATACGCTCACATGCTTATTTTCTCAAATTCACTTTCCTGCCTCTTCCTCTTCCACAAAAACAGCCGACAAATCAACCGTCAGACAGGGCACGGTAGCGGACACAAGCTCGTCCTCCTCCGACAAGGTCGCAAGCAGGCGATACTCGCCTTCGACAATCGCGAACTGTTCCACCAGCCGGTAGACCGGATCGACCAACCAATATTCCCCCACTCCGAAGCGCTCATAGGTCGATTTCTTGATCGTTTTATCTCTCCGCGCCGTACTGCCCGACAAAATCTCCACAACGAGATCGGGAGCCCCGTAGACGTAGCCGTCCCGGATAATTCCCTTATTTTCGCTACGAATGTATAGGATGTCCGGCTGCAAAATGTTCTCCTCGTCAAAATGAACGTCCATTGGAGCAAGCAAAATGATGCCATCCTCCGAACAGGCGGAATGAAACGCCAAATGCAGACGTCCAAGCGCATCCTGATGCGAAAACTTGGGCGAGGTAAGAAAATCGTACCTCACCCCTCCGATAATCTCGTACCTCTCATCGATAAAATAAGTGCCGTGCGTCTCCTTCACTTTAGCCGTTTTTTCTTTCTTGTCATCGCCCATCCCCATGCCTCCGTATACGAAAACACCCCGCAAAGCAACACGAATATCGTGTCTCTCTTTGCGGGGTGCTTCCCCGTTGTTTTCCCTTATTATGGACGAAAAAGAGGCGGCTTGTCAATTCGTTCATCTATAACGCTACGGCCGCGACTGCTTCTTCATCGTGGAAGGAAATCGAAACATCCTTTACGTTCAACGCCTTGAATACGTTGTCGATAATCACTTGTCCAACATTGCCCTTCGCTGTTTCGATCAATGAGATTTGACGTTGTGTCGTCCCCGCCAGTTTGGCAAGTTCCTCTTGTGTCAATTTCAGTTGCAGGCGTCGCGCCAATACAATGTCACCGATAAAAACCGATATGCTTGCAAGATACTCTTTGACTTCTGGAATTCCCTCCGCTTGAGCGAGCAGTTTCTCGAAACTGCTCTCTAAACGTTCCTCGCTCATACTAATCCCTCTCCTTCGAGATTTATGTATTGCTCGGGCTGCTTTATACGAAAACACCCCGCAAAGCAACACGAATATCGTGTTTCTCTTTGCGGGGTGCTTCCCCATCACTTTCCCTTATTATGGTTGAAAAAGACTCGACTTGTCAAATTTGCCGCAATGATCGCGCACACTTTCCAAACTCCGACACTTTCTTGACATATTCGACTTGTATACTGCAGGCGACGAGAACATCGGTTGCCCGCTGTGGGGTTGCGAGAGTTCACAGGGAGGATGCTCATGGCAAATATCATGATAGTTGACGATTCGCCGATTTTTCGACGCAGTCTGCGGGAAATCTTGGAGTCGATGGGACATCGGATCGTGAAAGAAGCGGAAGACGGTCGCGAAGCCGTCAGGACGTATACGGACAATATCGATCTGGTCACGATGGATATTCAGCTTCCCGGAATCGACGGTATTGAAGCGGTTCGGCATATTCGCGCGCTGAATTCGGAGGCGACGATCGTCATGATCAGCTCGGTTGAACAGCGCAGCAGAGTATATGACGCGATTAAACTGGGGGCCAAGCACTATATCATCAAGCCCTTTACGGATGAGAAGGTGTGCGAGGTCGTGAATGCGGTGCTCAGCAATCCGCGGAACGGAAGCAGCCTTCCTATCGCTTCGAGCCAAACCCCCGTTCAACTCGCGCCAGCTTGGAAAGAAGAACCTTTAGAGAGATTTCCGAAGAAAAAAGAGCCGCTGAGACTAGAGATTCCACACATGCCGAATATTCCCTTCGAGCTTGTACGCAAGGACGGACGCTCTGTACTCACCCTCCAGCGACATATCGTCGATTCGAACGTTCGCTTGCTCTGTTCATGCCTGCAGGGATTGCTTTATTTTCGCAAAATGAAATATGTAATCGAGGTATGGGAGCCTATTCGTCACGAGGAAGGGCAGCTTTTGCTGATCGATTTTGTCTCAGCCGTGCGTCAACGCAACGGAACGGCGGCCATTGTGACAAGCGATATCGGTTACTTTGCTCAATTAAAAGCGCAGCTGCAGAACGGAATATATCGCACTTATGCGGAGATTGAGTGGTAGTATGAAGCTGCGATTAATGACGATATGGCCCGTCCTCTTACTGCTTGTTTGCAGTGCGGCCGGGTTAACGGCTTCTGCCCAAGCAGCCCCGGCCCCGGCTTCCGATCATCCGAATCGAATGCCGCCTCCTGTTAAACAAGGTTCTGCCATCCAATGGGGGACTTACCGCATGGGAGACTCCCCTGTGGGAGCTAACGGTACACTCGAATGGACCAAGCCGGGAGTGTCGAAGACCTGGTCCCATATGCCGATCAGCAAGGAGGATCTCGCGGTTCGCACGGAATTCGCCTGGTTCACGGGAAGGATTCCAACCGGAGCCGATCGCCAGATGGTGCGCGACCCCTACATTCTGTTTATGAATGCCAGCTACGAATTCGAAGTTTACTCGGGTACCAAGCTGCTTTACAGGCAAGGCGGTATGCAAGAAGGAACAAATCCGCTGCGGGCGAACAAGCCCGTTTTCGTTTCTCTCGCAGAGGCTTCGCCGGACCTCCCGCTGCTGCTGCGCGTTCATTCCAATCGGGACAATTACATACATGGGAAAATAGGGCCGGTAAAATACGGGGTACAAGCGGACTTGAAGCTTGCGCTGATCAAGAGCGACGCTTTAAACGGGTTTGGCGCAATCGTATTCTTTATGATAGGCTTTGCGGCGCTGTTGATGTATTTTATCCATCGCGACCATCCGCCCCTGCTTTATTTTGCGCTGTTTTCGCTCATGGTCAGCTTCAATATCTTGCTGTCCTCTCATTCTCTTATGATCTTTACCGATTTCTCCCCAATCGAAATCTATTTGCAAGATCCTTTACGCGGCTGCATGCTGTACTTGTTCGCGCTTTATTTTAATAGCATCCTACAACCTGTCTTCGCAAGAGCTGTTCGAACAATAGGAATCGTTATGCCGGTTGCAGGGCTGCTTATGTCCGCAGCCAAGTTGACGGTTCCCGGGTTCATAGGAATGTACAGCCATGAAATTCTGATCGTGAAGGAACTAGGGTTTTCACTGCTGTGCGCCTTCTGCTTATTCGTGATCGCGATGTCGCTTAGAAGCAGGATCAACAGCGAGGCCGTATGGTTCATCTCCGGCTTCTCTTTGTTCCTATTGATCAATATGATTGGTTACCCGCTCCGCGTATATATGGAGAATGATCCCAATACCGAACTCTTCGGGTATACGCCTTTGGAATTTATTCAATTCATGCGGCTTTGTCTGGACTACACCTTATTGTTTAGCACGATCTTCTTCGCTGTCATCTTATTCAAGGGTTATGCCGCGGTTTATCGCACGACGCAGAGCAACAATCTCAAGCTGACGAATTGGAATCAGTCGTTGGAAGCGGAAGTGAAGGAACGAACCCGGTCGATACAGAATTTGCTTGATTATGCGGGACAAGGCTTTCTTACCTTCGACAAGCGGTTGATTGTACAGGAGGAGTATAGCATCGAATGTCGTCGCTTGTTCGGCAAGGAGATCGCCGATTCCCGCTATACTGAACTGCTGTATCCTGTAGATGAAACTGAACGGGATCTCCATGAAGAGTTACTCGACTCCGTATTTCATGGAGTCGACGAGCTGCAGCGCGAAGTCTGTTTATCGCTTCTTCCAGGGGAAGCGGAAGTGTTCGGCAGACGAGTTTCATTGCAGTATAAATGGATACCCCCTGAGGATTCGACCTTCGGGAAAGTTATGGTTATTCTAACGGATATCACCGAACGGCGGCGGCTGGAGAGCCAGATGGCTAAAGAACGACATGTATTGAATCGAGTCGTTTGGGTGGTGAAGCACTATCGCGACTTTAAGGAAATGGTTGAGGAGTACCGCGCATTCGCTCGAAGAGGAAGATACGAGCTGATGAGTCTGCCCACGTCCTCAGAAGAAAAATGGGCGGAGCTATCGCGAATCGTTCATACCTTCAAAGGGAACTTCGCGCAGATCGATTTTACGCACACGATGGAGCGTCTGCACGAGCTTGAAACGGAGCTTGTCGAGTGGAAGACGCAGGCTGCCCTTCGTACACCGCATGCTTTCTCCTCGACATCGCTAGCGGAATGGCTGGATGGCTTCGATCTGCTAGAGTGGCTGGAGGAGGATTTGCGCATTTTAAGAGGCATTCTAGGCGACGGGTTCGATGCCGGACAAGAAACCGTAACGATCGAGATTTCCAGACTGCGTCATCTTGAACAACAGGTCTACACGCTTCTGCCAGGCTCGTCAGCGCAAAGGATCGTCTCGGAATTAAAGAAGCTGCAGTATCGTCCCTTCAAGGAGCTGCTCAGTATGTATCCCGATTATTCGATGAAGCTAGCGCATCGTACAGGAAAGGAAATCCATCCCATTGAGATCCGTGGAGGCGAGTTGCTGGTCGATCCGGAGCGATACATCGATTTCACGCGTACGTTGATTCATGTGTTTCGCAACATGATTGACCATGGCATCGAAACGCCCGAATATCGGACAGGCATTGGGAAAGATCGTTCGGGAACCCTTCTCTGCGAATTGTCCAATGACGAACAGGAAATCCGAATCCGTTTGTCGAATGATGGCAAAGAGATGAACCTGCCGCAGATCGGGACGCAAGCTGTGACTAGAGGTTTCTGTACACAAGAAGAGTTCGATGCCTGGCCGCCCGCCACACAACTCATGATGATTTTTCGAGAAGGTTTCACTACCGGGAAAGCCGTCAACGAGTTGTCTGGTCGAGGGATTGGATTATTTGCCGTTGTATCAGCCTTGGAAAGCTTGAACGGTAAAGTGCATGTCGAGAGCAGCGCGGAGAATGGAACGTCATTCACGTTCATGCTCCCCCGTCAGGACTGAATCTTTAATAGGTCAGAAAGAGGGCGTACGAATGTGAAAAAGATATTGATTGTCGAAGACGATCCCGCGATCTCCATGGTGCTAAAGGCATTTCTGATCAATGCGGGTTTCGAGGCGGAACAAGCCTTCGAAGGCGAGCGTGCGATCGCCTTGTTCGAACAGTGGGAACCGTCGCTTGTATTGCTGGATGTCATGCTTCCTGATATGGACGGCTGGTCGATTCTGCAACGCATTCGCAAACAAAGCGCGTGCCCGGTAATCATGCTGACTGCGCTTGGCGACATCAAGAGCCGATTGGAAGGTCTCCACGGAGGCGCAGACGATTATATCAGCAAACCCTTTGTCGGAGATGAAGTCGTCGCCCGTATTCAAGCCGTATTAAGACGTCTCCCTCAAGTCGTGACGGAGAACGCGGTGATCATCGGGCGAATGAAAATCGACTATACTTCGCGCGAGGTATGGTTTCAAGGAAATCGCGTGCATTTAACCCCTCGGGATCTGGATTTGCTGTTGTTTCTGACAAGCCATCCGAATCAGACCTTTGAACGGGAACACCTTATTCAATGCGTATGGGGCGTCGATTACGAAGGCAGCGACCGCGCTGTCGATCTGGCTATCAAACGTATTCGCCAATCACTGATCGGGTGCACGGAGGATGAAGGAGAGATTGTCACTTTCAGGCGGATCGGGTATCAGTTCCGCGTGAAAACTCCATCAAAATTCCACGTCCGCTAACAATGGAGGTATCCGTACTGTGCCCGATAGGATTCGCCGAAGAAGTCTTCTCTATTACTGGTCGATTCGATATTTCCTGCTCCTGGTCACCGTTTTCTTAGTCGTAGCGGTCTCTGTCCTTTGTTTTATTCAAGCCAATGCCTTATCCAGCCAGAAGCAGCGGATGAGCAGCCTAGTGCGGGACATCGCTACGGCAGCGGCCGCCAACGGAGGCAACATTCCGAACAATCCATCGACAAATCGCTGGCTGGATGAGCGAGTGGATCAATATGGATTGGACAATAGAACGATCGTAATCATTTTTGATCTACAGGGCCGAATCATCTCCCAATTCCCCCCTGTCCTGCCACCGGAAACCCCTCCGGCTCCATCTATGTTGCAGGATGTTATGAGAGACAAACCCCACCTGTTCACGGCACATTCGAGTCAAGACGATACCGTGTATCAGGCTGCTGTGTTTCCTATGCTCGATCCGTCCCTGACGACGGGCTATGCCCTGTGCTTAACGCAGAAAGCGGATGTACTGAAGGGGCTGCTGGAATTCAAAGCTCTTATCGCCCTTATTTTTTTATTTATTTTACTTGGTTGGGGAGTCATTTATTTGATGACGCGGCGCTTGGTTAAACCGATTCGACAAGCTGCGGATGCTGCAGACCAGATAGTCGCGGGATATTATAACGTTCAGTTCAGCCAGGACTATAAGGAAGAAGAAATTCGGGAGCTTATGAAGTCGTTCAAGGAAATGGCGGATCAACTGAACCGGTTGGAAGAACTCCGCTCGCAGTTATTAGCTGGCGTCACGCATGAACTGAAGACGCCGATCACTTCTATAAGCGGCCTGATCCAAGCGGTGAAAGGGCGAGTCGTAACCGGGGAGGAAGCCGATGCATTCCTCGAGATTTGTCTCAAAGAAAGCTCCCGCCTGCAGAAAATGATTGAGGATCTGCTGGATTTCAACAGTTTCGTAGACAGCACCGTGACGATTGCCAAGGAATGGTGCGATTTGGACAAGCTGATTGCGGATATCGTGGAGAGATGGCGTCTCGGCCAAGGTTCGTCCGAAATCGAGATTGTCGTGGAGACTCCCGATCGCGCGGATGGCTGGAGAA
The DNA here is from genome assembly GCF_003386235.1 of Cohnella phaseoli. Classification (GTDB taxonomy): domain Bacteria; phylum Bacillota; class Bacilli; order Paenibacillales; family Paenibacillaceae; genus Cohnella; species Cohnella phaseoli. Next base: position 175,228 of record NZ_QRDZ01000004.1, on the reverse strand, counting down.
TGCAAACGGATCCTAATCGGGTCGAACAAATTATGATTAATTTATTGAACAACGCCAGGGATGCGATGGCTTCCAAAGGAAAGGTATCCGTCCGTCTAGTTCCAGCGCTTGGGGCATCTTATATTCAAGTGCACGATACCGGCAGCGGAATCCCTGTAAAAGAGCACACCGAGATATTCGAGCCCTTCTACCGTGGAGACGGCAAAAAAATGCGCGTTAGGGGGTTAGGTATTGGATTGACATTCAGCAGGATGATCGCGCATTCGCTCGGAGGAGATCTGATCTTGTCCGGAAGTATCCCCGGGAGCACCACTTTTACGTTCATGCTGCCATTTTCCTGAATAGGATTACGACATCGTTATGTCGAATAGTAGTGAAGCAATTGCCGTTGCTAGATTTCATTACAACAAGGAGATTGGGGTATTGTCGCTGTGTCCAATAAAGTTCGTCATCCGAATATGGTGAAATACTGGTCCATCCGCTATTTCCTGATCATTTCCTTATGCCTCGCCGTGATGATGATAACCTCGCTTTACATCATGCGGACAACCGCGAATCAGAAACAAACTCGCGGACTGGAAGCTATGGCGCGCGATGTTGCATCTATGGCAGCGGATAACGGTGGAATCCTGCATAAGAGCCCAACGCTGCATAATACCTTGGAGACTCTGGTGAAACGGCATGGTCTGAGTGGCAGGCCCATCCTGTTTATCTTGGACAACAATGGCCGCATCAAGCAACAGGAACCTTCGAATCCGCCTGAAGGAACGACGCAATTCGATGCAGTGCTGCCTCAGATCATGACGGGCTCTGCGCATGTTCTTAAATTTAAACCTGCTGATAACGATGTGCCTTACATGATAGCTGTACACCCGATACTTCAGAAGTCCACTGTCACCGGTTATTTATTGTACTTCGAGAAGAAACAAACTAAGCTCAAAGAGCTGTTTGTGAATTCCCCGAGGTTTATTTTACTAAGCGTCTTTTTTCTGATAGGCTGGGGAACCGTGTATACCATGACCCGGAGATTAATCTCACCGATCCGCGAGGTGGCCGAAGCGGCCAAACAAGTGGTGGCGGGAAGCTATGATATCCACCTCAACAAGGCATACAAAGAGGAGGAAATCTATGAATTAACGCATTCGTTTAACGAAATGGCCAATCGATTGTCCCATCTGGACGCATTGCGATCGCAGCTGTTGACGGGGATCACGAAGGAGCTGAAGTCACCTGTCGTCTCTATCCATCGTAAGATTCAAGCAGTGAAAAACCGCGAGGTCAGCTCTGAAGAGAAATACGAGTACCTGGAAGCATCTCTTGAAGAAAGCCGTCGATTGCAGAGTATGGTTGAACATTTGCTTGAATTTAACCGTTACATCACGAGCGAGGTCTCTATCGCACGAGAGAATTGCGATTTGGATACGCTGGTAGCAGATATTATCGACAGATGGAGCACCAACCAGCATGATGATAAGCTGAAGGTTGTCCAACATACGGCAAACGACAGGAAAGACTGGAAAACCTGGACGGACCCTATGCGGATTGAGCAGATCCTGGTCAACCTATTCAATAACGCGAAGGATGCCGTAATCACTGAAGGAACGATCAGCGTGCTGCTTCAGCATGAATCCAACGAGATTCGCATTCATGTGCGGGACACAGGCCGTGGAATATCCCAAGAGGAGTATGTGGATGTATTCGAGCCTTTTTATCGCGGACGCGATAACAAACCGCACGCACATGGACTGGGCATCGGATTGCCATTCAGCAGATTAATCGCACGATCTCTCGGCGGAGATTTGGTTTTGACGGACGGAACTCCTGGGAAGACCACGTTTACGGTGATTCTTTCCTCCTATCCGATGGCGCTCTAAGAGAGAGTTTAATCCCCCGTAATATCGTATTTAATCAGAAGCTTGGCTATTTTCGCAGGATTGGTTTCCAAATAGAGATTAATCCAATTCAGCATCTGCACATGATTCGGAGGCACAGCGACGGAAATCGGATCGATCTGATCGTTCAGGATCATTAGTTGCAGTTCAATGGAATGCGTCGGCTGGCTTTCGACCATGTCCTTCAGCTGCAATTCATCATAAAATATCGCGGTAATGTCGCCGCTTAAAACCGCATCCAACATAGTCTGCGTGTTTTGAAACGATTTCAGCTCGGCAGCCGGAAACAACTCGCTGGCGAACCGAACATAGGAGGTGCCTGCAACGACTCCGATCTGAATGGGCGCGTTCTTGATCGTTTCCAGCAAGGGGGCGTCCGATTGGCCCAATCGCGCGATCTGTAACCGGTTAACAAGCAATCCCTGACGAAGTGTGAGATACGGTTGAGAGAATAGCGTTTTCTTCGCGCGCGATAACGTTGCACTGAGCTTGGAGACGGCGATGTCCGCTTGCCCTGAGGCGACTTGATCGACCACTTGATCGAAGGATTGCGCAGTTCGTATAAATTCCACCCCAACACCGAATTGCGCTGCCATGTCCGTAGCCAACTCCACATCGCTGCCTGTAAGCCCGCCGCCATCATCCACATAGAAGAACGGTATGCGATCCTGGGAATAGATCGCCACGCGCAATACCCCACGATCATAAATTTGCTTCATCTCAGGGGAATAGCGGGCTAGCTCCTCTTCCGACACCTTTATTTTATGCGGCGGATCGGTAGGAACCGCAGCAACGTTTGCCATTGCCGCATCGGGTCCGGAAACCGGACTTTCCTCCCCGCAGGCTGTCAATAGCCAGAGAGGGATAAGCATCAGTATCGCGGTAAACCTCCCTATCACTTTCATTGGCCGAATATGCATTCACATCGCCTTTCTTCCGCAATATTACTACTGATTGGCGCATCATGGCCGGCTACGCAAGCGGATTTACACTAGCATCGCCGACGCCACCCGTTCTACCACAACCATCGCTCCTGCGGTAGATGCCGTGTGGGTGATCGTAAGGTTGCAGACGACAGGAAACCCGATACGTTGGATCACATGGGCGGATAAATGACAGTGCGGGCGACCCGACGATTCCGGTAGCACCTCGATATCCTGCATTCCGATCCCCTCCCCCCTTTGCGATCCAAGCGCCTTCAATAACGCCTCTTTCGCAGCATACCTCCCGGCAATCCATTCCGCGCGACGCCGCTCATCCCCGACCTTTTCGACAATATCCATCTCCCTGCTTGTCAGCAGGCTTTGTATAAACAGCCGGCTTTCCTTGTGAAGCATTTGCTCAATCTGCGAAGTATCGACAAGATCCATACCTATTCCGACGATCACACGATAACCCCCTAATTTTACAGCGAACATCCATGTTCTTGCTTTGGCTCACCCAGTAGCCGAACTGCTGCCAAACGCGATTCCGCCTTCTGACCTCTCTCCAATTCTGCGCTGTTCAACAGATTTGTCTTCTTCTCGGCTTTTGTCGATTATGAGCACAGCCGCCGCACTGTTCAAATGAATATTAGCCGTTGTAATGATGGGATTGATCACCGGAATGATCGCCATCAGCAGAATAACGCCGGCACTGTGAGGAAGATGCAAAGGGGTCGCAATCATCCCGATCATGGATATCGATACGATTCCCGGAACGCCCGCTCCGGCAACAGAAGCCAGAACCGCTCCAATTAAAATAACGAGAAGATCCTGCCAGCCCAGTTGAACCCCATACAATTGTGCGATAAAGACCAGACCTAGCGAGTAAATCATCACCATACTATAACGGCATACCACAACGCTGAGCGGGACGACCAGATTTACGGAGTCGGCATCCAGTTTGAAGCGCTCGCGCAAGGCATCAAGAACCGAGGGCATCGTAGCGATGCTGTATTGCGTTCCGAAAGCAATGATCAGAGAATCCTTCAATCCGGACAGGGATTGAATAAACGATATTTTCAGCTTGAAGGCGATAACGCAACCGCTCACGATCATCAGAATGACCGACATCGCATGAATGAGCCCAATAAATTTGAACATCGCGAGCATTAACCCCATACCCGTGCTGGCAACTTGTCCTGCCATGATGCATAAGAGCCCGAATGGCAGTAGGTACATGGACCAGGAGATCACTCTCTGAAAGACTTTAAACAAGAGATCGGTCATCGATAGAAACTGATCGCCGCCACGGGCGGAGATCGTTCCAAGCGCGATTCCCGTCACAACGGAGAAAAACAAAATTTGCAGATTATTGCCTTGACCCAAGGCAATAAATATATTTTCAGGTATCAGCTTAAAGACGAATTCCATCAAGCTGCTACCCGTGTTGACGGATTCAGGGGCAGTCGCTGAAGCAGACTCTGTATCCAGCAGTACCGTTCCCAATACCGCCTTGCTGCTTGGAGGGATATCCGTTCCCGGATTTGCCAATAGGCCCGTAATGAGTCCTAAAGCGCTGACGATTAACATACTGGCAGTTGAAATCAGGATCATTCGAATTAATATATTATTTGGACCCGAAGACATAAACAACCGTCCGACGCTCGAGACGATTGCTGTAACCATGATCGGAATCACACACATCTTCAAGAACGATAGATACAATTCGCCATACGGAACAAGCTTCAAAGCCAGCTCGGGTCGATAGAGCCCAAGCAGCACGCCTGCGACAATGCTCCCCAGTATAGTCCATATAGATTTCAACCATTTCATGAAGCGGTACACCTACATTCTGAATTGGTGTGCACAATTGTGTTTGCCGTGCTGTCCCGTTAGCAGATTTGCTTGAGAGGATTGATAGACAAAGAAGGGGTATATATCTCCTGGAAACTGCCTCATACGCTACTGAAATTACCTTTTCACGAGTTTACCTATTCAAAAATTTCAGGAGCGCATAGCAGCGGAAGGAGGTATATACCCCTTGCACCTTGTTCATCGATTATCTTTCAAAGTTACTTGAAGCGCTTATGGGACAGCCCCGGTCTTTCACCTAAAACTTAATAAACAGTGTCAATGGCATCGTTAGCGGCGCCGGTTCCTTTATCGATTGCATTGTTTGCGCCTTTTTTGCCTTTATCGACCAAATCGTTTGCGCCTTTTTTAATTCCCTTGGTAATCCCCTTGATCAGACCGCCGCCGGCTACGCTTTCCAGTTCCGATTCAGACAATTGACCTTTTTCTTGTTCGCTCATTGAAGATTCCTCCTAAAATTTTTGGTTTATTTATCAAACCCCGTTGTCGCAACCGGGAGGATGATCGTCAGGTATTGTCGCTTGACAATGACGGAACGCTTGCAGGATAGAACTTGCCAGGATCGCGCTTGCCTTTCTTATTGCCATCGCCGTCAAACATGACGCCACCGGCTACAGACTCCAGCTCATGCTCGGATATTTCTTCATTGGATTCTTGCCTAACCGCTGGTTCGCTTGCTTCTTCGCCCGGCTTGTGCGAATGGTTCATGAATATCACCTCCCTTCATATCGTGGGCTTGGGCCTGATCGTACCGCCGCTCTGTTGGCCATTTAGCATACTTTCATTTTCCGGCGTACGCGGCCAATCGAATTTGGGACTGGTTGCCGAGCCTTTGCCGTAATCTACTCCGCCGATGACAACGCCTCCCGCAACTTCTTCCAGTTCCTGATCGGATAGCTCCCCCGATGGGTTGAACGCGGGCAGAACAACGGTCAAGTGATACCCCGTGCCGTCTACGACATTGATTTTGAAATCCTGCGGAACCTCCCGGCCGGATACTTCCTTCACTGCGGTATGTATGTCTTTCAACACTTGTTCCCTGAATGCCGTATCGCTGGTCGCTTTATGTACCACTTGCCGAACCGCCGCCGCGAACGATTGCTGAGTCCAACTCATTTGCCGTCTCCTCCTTGCACGAATTGTTGTCCTTTCTTCTATGTCCTGAGTGTACGAGTCGAAGATGTCAGTAAAATGTCGATAATTGAGATATTCAAGAAAACTTGTAGAATAAATACATACACAAAAAAAGACACAGCTCCTGTCCGCAAATAATCCCGGACGTTTGCTGTGCCTCGTTAGAGAAAACGAATTTATGATTTCGCGAGAACCCTCTTACGCCAATTGTCTCTTAGCCAACTCGCCAAAGAGTCCCTCCTGCCGCATCAATTCCTCATAAGTGCCTGCCTGTACAACATTTCCCTTATCGATGACGAGGATGCGGTCGGCATTTCTGATCGTGCTGAGCCGATGAGCGATCACGATACGCGTTACCTTCAAGGCTTCCAGGCTTTGGCTGACGATCGTCTGCGTGCGGTTGTCCAGAGCGCTAGTCGCCTCGTCGAACAGAAGGATCTTAGGCTTGCCGGCAATGGCCCTTGCAATCATCATGCGCTGTCGCTGTCCGCCGGAGAGCGTGCTGCCTCCTTCGGAAACCATCGTATGCATGCCCATCGGCATCTGCCGGATATCTTCATCTAATCCAGCCATCGTCGCAGCTTCCCAAGCGTCTTCAATCGTCAAGTTAGACGACCCCACGATGTTGGTGAACAGATCGCCGGACATGACCTTCCCGTTCTGCAAAACGACGCCAAGCTGGCTGCGCACGGCGCGAATATCCAGCGTGGTTAAATCTTGTCCATTCAAGAAGATCGATCCGGATTCCGGATTCTCGAATCCAAGCAGCAACCGGAATAGAGTTGACTTGCCGCATCCCGAAGCGCCGACCAAGGCGACAAATTCGCCCGGATGGATATGCAGGGACAGATCGTTAAGGATGAACGGCTGGTCTGCTTGGTAGCGAAAATGAATATGCTTGGCCTCTATTTCCCCTGTGAGTTCGCCCGGATCGTCCCGGGACTCCAGCACCTCGGGAATCGTCTGAAGGATCGGCTTAGCCCTTTCGTATAACGGCACGATGTTCAGGCTCGATACGACTGCCGACGACATCGAGAGCATCGCTCCGAGAAAAGCCGAGAACGCCGCGAAGAAGGCGATGAATTTGCCGGGACTTAATGCACTTGAGCCTGAAGCAAACATGTAGAACAGAACGATTGCTGTCACAGAGGGAAAGAAAATATGAAAGACGGCATGGAGATTGGTTAACGTCCTCGCTCGAAAGTCCGTTTCCTTCATCTCGCCGAACAGCTTCGCCCAGATGAAGAAAGCCCGTTTCTCCGCAGCGGCCATGCGAAACTTGGCAATACCGTTAATGATCTGAAATAACGTTCCTGTAAGCTTCCCCTCTATTCGCAGCAATACGCGCTGCCGTCTCACTTGCAAGATCCCGACGCCGATCGTTACGGCGAAGGCCACGAAGACCATCGCTGCGGCGGCAAGCGCCATCTTCACGTCATAGTAAAATAACAGGAAGAAGTTAAAAGAGGAGAAAATCCCCCCGAAGATCGCTGTCATCGCAATCCCGGAAAGCGATTGACGTATCGCATTAATACTGTTGGCCCGCATCGAGAGATCCCCGGCGGAATAGCCGCGGAAGAAGGAAACCGGCAAGCTGAGCAATCGATCCCATACCGCCGCTTGAATGGAACTGTCCATTTTCCCTTCCAGTCGCAGGATCGCCATTGACTGCGTTAATTCGAGCAGAAACAGCGAGAGGGTTACGGACGCCAAAATGAACCCCATCTGCAGGAGCATTCCTCTGTCTGACGCAGGAATGATCGTATCGAACAGGATGCCGTTGGCAATGGGAACGAACGTCCCCAAGATCCCGACAGCGACGCCCATGAGCAGCATCATTCCGATATCTCGCCTTATCGATGTATGCAGACCGAATTTAAGAATATCCGCCACCTTTAGCGGCGTTGCCGGCAACGGACGGTAGAACATATGCGCCATCGTAGCGAGGGTTTTGGCGATTTGTTCCGTCACCGTCCGCTCGTCCCCCGTTTCAGGATCGATCATAGCATAGGCTTTAGGGGTTTTCTGAATTAACGCAACCGGAATATTCTGATTATCGATATAACCAAGCAAAGACCCGTTATCTTCAAGCCACCATCGGTCCTTCAGAACAACTTGACGGGAACGAAACCCCGAATTTCTAGCTATAAACGCCACAGGGTCGCGGATCTTGCTTAACTGACGAGCATTCGTCGGCTTGACCTTCATCCCGATCGATTCGCCAACCAGCTTGCACGCTGTGTAAAGCATGTCGTTGCTTGCGATATCAGCCCCGGCTTGCCGATGACTGCTGCCCGTTACAGCAGCCAGTTGTTTAAGCGCTTGCTCCATCACCGCTTGATCATTGCTCCGCTTACGTTCGAGGCTTTGCTGTTCGGCCTGCCATGTCGTCACACGCCTCTGCAGATACCGATAATGAACGGTTTTATGGAAGTCGGACAATTGCTCGTCCAATCGATCGAAGGGTCTTATCGCTTCCGTTAGCTTCAACACCTTCGACCAGCTCTGCACCCATGCTTGGACTTGAAGCTTTAATGCCGCTTGCATCGCGCTGTCTGTAAACTCTTGATACAGTAGAGAGCTATCCGCCCGCAGCAGTACGGTTCCCGTCACACCGGCGCTTAGATGCCCCGCGGCATCGCTGCCTGCAGTCCCGTCGCGATAATACCCGAAGATAAGGCGCCCCGGATCAAGACTGAACAGGAATTCCCGCCGGCTAACGATTTCGTCGTCCCGGAGTGTAACGGCAAACAGATCGATATGACCCTCTTGAATATACCAGACAGAGGATTCATCCGTAACAATCAGCGGATGATTTCCTTCGATGCGAACCCTCTCGCCATGTTTGGCGAAAAATCGCTCCAATAAAGTACGATCGGCTCGACTCATCCCGGAATCCCCCTCCCCTTAATGTTCTTCGATCAATTTGGCATAGGCGCCATTTATTTTCATGAGCTGCTCGTGCGTCCCCCGCTCAGCCACTGTACCGCGCTGCAACAGGATGATTTCATCGGCATCGCGAATCGTGCTCAAGCGATGCGCGACAATCACGCAGGTACATCCCCGTCTGCGGAAGCTGGCGTCCACCAACTGTTCCGTCTTCGGGTCTAATGCGCTTGTCGCTTCGTCAAGCACAAGAATCGAAGGATTGCCTGCCAATGCGCGGGCAATCTCCAAGCGCTGGCGTTGTCCTCCGCTGAAATTGCCGCCGCCTTCCGTAAGAACATGCCCGTAACCGCCGTTTCTGGAGCTGATCATATCGTCAATGCAGGCATCCTTCGCAGCGCGTACCATATCCGTCTCCGGTATTGTCGCATCCCAGAGCGTCAAATTATCTTTGATCGTGCCTTCGAACATATGAATATCCTGATCGACTACCGCTAGCGAGTTCCCGACCAGACTGCGCGATAAGGATTGGCGATTCACTCCGTCGAAGAGAATTTCGCCGGACCATGGCTGGTAGATGCCGGCAATCAATTTGGCAACGGTCGATTTTCCGCTGCCGGAACCGCCTACAAGCGCCACGCGCGACCCGGGCTTCAGGCTGAGATTGAGGTTCTCGATCAACGGGCCCTCCAATTTGTTGTAACCGAATGTGACATTTCTTAATTCAACGACCCCCGTCAGCTTACCCTCGACAGGACGCGCTTCGCCGCCGTCAGCCAAACCCGTCTCGGACAATTGGGAGATCGGACTGTCGAGCTCATGATTCAACACATCGTCCAATCTCTTCAAGCCGCTGCTCGCTTCCTGCAGCGACCCTCCCAGCTCAACCATCTGGTTGACCGGACCGATGAAGCTGGCCGTCAGACTTTGAAAGGCCACGAGCATACCGATCGTCATCATCCCCTCCATCACCTGGAAGCCGCCCACTGCCAAAATAGCCACCGTACTCGCTCCCGCAAGCAAGGAAGGGACAGCCCCCAATACGCTTGAGGAAACGCCGATCTGCTGCTCGGAGTTCATCAGTTTACTCTGATAACCGGCCCACTTGGCAAAGAAATCGGATTCGGAACCGCTGGATTTAAGCGTTTCGATCACTTGCAATCCATTCATCGCGATTCCGTCCATCTTGCCCTCATCCTGAAGCAGACGCATTCCTTGATCTACCCGCTTCCTTGAAATCAGCCGCAGGAAAACCAGGTTGAGCAGCGCGGCAGCGATCGCGATGAAGGTAAGCAGGACGCTATATTGAAACATCAGAAATAAATAAAATACGATCATGACCGAGCTCAAAATCGAAACCGCCAGCTCGCCCGATAGCAATTGCGCCACCGTATCGTTGATCATAACCCTGCTGCCAATCTCTCCGCTGAATCGCTGGGAAAAAAATTGAATCGGGAGGCGCAATACGTGCCAGAGAAAACGGCTGGACATGCTGAGCGACAGCTTGGTTTCCAGCCGCAGCAGATAATATCGCTGCAGCCAGGTTAATGCCGCGCGTAGAAAGGCGGTCATCAGCATGCCGAGCAGAACGGGAAGTAGCCACTCCCCGTTCTGTCCCAGCAAAATTTGATCGATGAACACCTGCGTGAAAGCGGGAATGGCAAGTCCCGGAATGACCAGGAACAGCCCGGCCAGAATCACATATAGTAAAGCCCTCTCCGAGCCTTTTAACCGTTTCTTCAACGAACCCGCTATGCCGGGATTTCCCCCTTGCTCCCTGTACTCCTCCGAAGGCTCGAATGTCAACGCGACACCTGTAAAGGACTGATCGAATTCCTCGAAGGTTACCGTACGCGGTCCCATCCCCGGATCGTTCAAATAGACTTTATTGTTCTTGAATCCTTCCAGAACGACGAAATGGTTAAAGTTCCAGTGAATAATGACCGGCCCTTGCATCTCTCGCAAAGCTTCGGGCTCTTTCTTGTAGCCTTTGGCGATTAGACCGAATTTCCTAGCTGCCTTGAGTATATTGTTGGCCTTGCTGCCATCCCTGGACACCCCGCATTCGATACGGAGCTCCTCCAGAGGAATAAAGCTGTTGTAATAACCGAGCACAATCGCTAATGACGCAGCTCCGCATTCCACAGCCTCCATCTGCAAAATGGTTGGCGTCCTCACTCGTTTCGGAGGCTTCATGACCGAATCGCCCTCCTTTGTCACTTCAACTGTGGAATGATTAACGAAATCGGTTTTTGCTCTTTTACCGTAATGGACGCAGTTACCAATGTTCCGCTATCCATCCGCTGCGGAGGCCCATCGGACGTAGACCATCTGTAGCCGCTAAAGGTAGAAGTCTCCGGAATAAGATCTGCCTTCACCTCAAGCATGGCCGTGCCCCCGCTGGCAAGTTCACTAACCAGCGCCTCGTTCCCAAGCGTGAGGAACATCGATTGCGCCGTTAACGGGAATTCTGACACAGAGGTGACGCGACCGAGCATAAATCCGTACTCCTCTCTATTGACGGAGCTAGGGGAAACATCAACCGTCATACCAGGAAGTATTTTCTTTCCGCTCTGTACAGGAACGTAGATCACCGTCTTCAGATCCTTCGCTCGCGCCTCTCCCGATTCCACCAAAATCACCGGCGTACCCGCGTCAACCGAAGACCCCCTCTTGACGTTCACTTCCAGAACTCTGCCCGTATACGCGCTGACAATGCTCGATTGATTCATATAGTCCGCTTGCAGATCGGCAATCGCTTGTTTGCGGTTTGCGATCTGCTCGCCGAGCTCCTCCAGCGGCTCATTTGCATAAGCCGCCTCTGCGGTCTTGAGTTCAACCGTCAGCCGTTCAAGCTGCTTCAGCATTTGCGGTTGTTCGATTCGCGCAATGACATTGCCTTTCTTCACATTATCATTCTCCACTACGCGAATATCGGTAATCTGTCCGCTTGACGAAGCGTAGAGAGTCTGCAAGCCTCCTGGTCGGATGAGCACGCCTTCCGTTGTAATTTGCGTACTTATCGTTCCTAGAAAGCCCCACACGATCGCGGCAGCGATCAGCAAACCTAACGCAATCAAAGCGAGCCAACCTTTGGGGGAGGTCACTTTCATCAACGTGTCCAACTGTTCGGGCGAAGATAAGCGCTCAATAGACGCTTTACGGAAAACTTGATTGTTCATCCCGTGCCGCTCCCTTAATTCATATACTCGAACTTTCCATCGACTACCCGTTTCAACACGCTTGGCATATTCTGCACCTCGCCATTGGCGTCAAACGTCCTTGTGCCGGATACGCCTTGCCACGCCGGTTGCTTTCTCAGAACTTCAGCGATATCCGCGGCTTTCCATGAATTCGCTTGTCGTACCGCCTCAGCCAACAGATGCAAAGAATCGTAAGCTTGGGCCGCGTATTTGCGCGGAGCCTCGCCATATTTCTCTGTATATTTCCGTATAAAGGATTCAGCGAATTCGTTGGAGGTCTGCGGATTGAAAATAGAAGCGACGACGGCATTCTCCGCGTCTTGTCCGGCAATCTTCAACAAGTCCTGCGAATCCATCCCATCGCCTCCCATCAAAGGAACGTCCAACCCCGCCTTACGGAGCTGGACGATAAATTCGGCCCCATCCGGCATCGTCTGGGCAATAAAGACGGCCTGGCAATCGAGCAGCTTCCATTTGTCGACAAGACGTTTCAAATCTGCGCTGTCCTTATAGTCGGAAATGCGATCTATGATTTGCAGACCATTGGATTTGGCGCTGTCTTCGAAGGAATTGGCCAGCCCCCTTCCGTATTCGTCGTTGGCGTAGTAAATTGCAATATTGCGATACCCCTCGGCTTTGGCGTAATCGGCCATTTCTGCGCCAAGCTGAATATCATTCGGAATCAGACGAAACACATGCTTAACTCCCCCTTCCGTCAAGCCGGGCGAAGTGGAGGAGGGCGCAAGCAGCAGCAGTCCGGCATTCTCGTAGACTTTGGATGCGGGAACTGTAACAGCGGAGCTGCGATGGCCAATGACAGCCGCCATATTGGGATTATTGGCAAAGGCTTGGGCAATCGCCAAACCCGCAGTAACCGAGGATTGATCATCCTCCTGCACCAAGCGGATCTTATGCCCCATAATCCCGCTTCGATTCACCTCTTCGTAAGCTAATTCGAGCCCTTCCTTAAACCCGTCGTTCCTAGTCTCGAACGGCCAAGCCACCCCAATCACGATATCTTCCGGACGTTTGCTCAGCATCTTCTCCCGCTGTCCGCTCGGATTATCGGGTCTCGAGCACCCTGTCGCGAGCAATATCACCAATAAACTTGCAATCGCTATTCTCAGCTTCATTGTCTCGATAGACCCCTCATTTAAGTTGTTAGGAGCATGGATAGGTCCGGCGCCGTCCTTAGAAGTAGGTCAACCCTTGTCTCACCGGCGTTCCTTTGAATGCGCCGATCGTATAGGGAAATTCGACGGTCGTATGGTAATGATACATTTCCACCCTCTCGCCATCCCACTCAATCAGATGGGAATGGCCATGAAACGCATCCAGATCTTCGTTCGTCACAAGCTTCCCGTTTTCACCGTATTTCCCGTATATCCCGAAGCCATCCAGCGCGTACCCCACAAGCTTTGAATGTTTCCCCGTGAGCGGATCGTCCACGCAAGCCGACAAATTATGATAATGGTAGCTGCCGTCCTTCTCCGGGTGTCCATAACAGCCATCCTGCGTCTCGTGTGCTACAGCATCCCTTCCCGCTGCATCAAGCCCGTTAAAAATCAGGCTCCCTGTCAACATCACTCCGATTGCCCCCGGTGTAACAGGCGACGCCTTGCTGGCTTCAAGAGGCTTTGCAGGCAGTACAACTTGAAATAACTTCTCTTTAATGGAATTGGGGTTTCTATCGTATCGATAAGCATCATCGGATGGATCAATGGGAAATCTCCCTGTCGCATGGTCCGGCAGACGATTGCCTGTCAGAATTCGATCCTTCCCCTTCAACTCTATAGTTAGCTCGGATTCCCACTTAACCGCGCCATCTACCACTGCCTTTTGAGTCATATCAAATGTGCCTTCACTCGTATTGATCCATTCTCCCTGTTTATAGGCGCCGTCTCCCCCGCGAGGCGGACTGGCAAGATAAATGTATCCCTTCTGAGGACCCATGAGCGTATACTTGCCATCGCCGAGCGGCAGTTGGGTCAAATCGATACTTGAAGTCCCCTGGACGCTTGAAGTTCCCTCGCCAATTTTGATCGTTTGCGCAGCGCTGTCCCATTGAATATCGACATCCAAAGCTTCCGCCAGAACGCGGACAGGCAAATAAGACGAACCGTTGATAATAACCGGATACACTCGTTCCCCCTTCTGATCTTTGGGCTGCCAGACTTCGCCATTCAATAACATCGATAGATTAGAGGCTACGGTAGCGCTTACGGTTTTGAGATTATTCTTCGCGCTCGCCATCGGAAAGCTTCCGAACAATAACAAGACGCCAACTGCGAGCCAAAACACATTTTTTCTCTTCATGTCACGCCCCCGCTTTCGCTCTATTTAGACATCATGTAAATGATTATGTACTCGGTCAGATTCTCAGCAAGCGAATACCAGATTGAATTTAACATCGTAATGTGTCAGCTGCATGTCGATTGATGAGGAATCAGATCATTTAGTGGGGGGGATAAAAAAGAGGAATTCGAGGGAGATGTTTCTTTTTGCCGAAGATGGTGAAGCTAAGATAGTTGACGATTTACAACAACAGATTACGGAGGTTGAATCCGCATGTGGAAAAACATTCGAACCCAGTTGATCGCCGGATTGCTCGGCATCGCGCTTGTCTCGGGGAGCGCCGGATCCGCCCTCGCGGCCGAAGAGACGTCCGCCGTCCCGGATAAGGTGAAAGTCAAGATTATTAACGACAAGGGGCACAAAATCGGAACCGCGGTTCTTACGGAAGAGGTCGGGGCGGTTCGCATCCATCTCAAAGCGAAAAAGCTCCCTCCCGGCATTCACGGCATCCATTTCCACGAAGTCGGGAAATGCGAGCCCCCCAAATTCGAATCTGCGGGCGCCCACTTGAATCCTTATCAGAAGCAGCATGGCTTCAACAATCCGCAGGGCTTCCATGCCGGAGATCTGCTCAATATCGAAGTCGGTCCGGACGGGAAAGTCGAAACCGATCTGATCAGCAAAACGGTCACGCTAAAGAAAGGCGAGCCGAACTCCTTGCTGCGCGACGGGGGCACCTCTCTGATGATCCACGAAAAAGAGGACGATTACGTCACCGATCCGTCCGGCAACTCCGGAAATCGGATCGCATGCGGACCGATCCTGTAACCGCAACGAAACTCCCGAGAATCAACGATCGATTCTCGGGAGTTTCAATCCTGGTTCCCCTATTTCACCTGTCCAACTCGTAGGGAGATGTTTTCAATCGAAAGGTTTTGCGCTCCCTGGCCCCTATCGCTCCCGCGCTGTCGTTGCGAATCGCCTCTTCCAGCCCAAGCGTAGGATAGCCCGCGAACGGTTCCAGCCCGATATTGTAATGACGGCCATACCAAGGATAACCTTTAGTTGCTCCAAATTCCTGCCAGTACCACAAGCAGGGCATCTCCGCTGCGTCCCACTCTACTTGCATGCCCATACCGCGAGCGCTGTTTTCGACTTTATACCACGCCTGCGCTTCGAATCCCGTTAAGTACATCATGTCCGATAACGTTCCCCGCTCCGGGAGCACGGAGAGGTCGACCTGATCGCCCGTTTCCGCTATGCCAAACGGCCAATCGTAAGTGACCCCGCGCCGTACTCTCCCTGGAAGAGAAACGGGGGACTCGACCGATTCCGTTATCATTTTTACATGATTCGGCACGATGATTCGGCATCCCGGCTCCAGAAACGGTTTGCCGAACGCCAAATGCTGCCCCCACATGTATCGCAGCGGAATATCGCTCAGGTTGTCCAACTGCACTTCAATCAGGAGCGAGGAAGAGCCTAGTTCCAATGTCAGCTTTTTGATCAGCCGGAAAGGCAGCTTTTTCGTCCTGACGCTGAATTGTACGGAAACGAGCTGCTCCGTGTCCTGAACGATCTCGTAATCCCAGGGCATGTGGGCAACCTCGCCGTGCTGTCCGAACTGTGCGCCAAGATATGCGCTCGTCGGTCCTCCGTTCGGAAACACTTCCTGCCAGCCGCCGGAATAGTAATCGACGAACGTGGCGACGGGATCGGGAGACGTCGGCAAATATTCGTTCGGATTCTGAACGCCGTTGTCGGTCAACCACATGAAGTCAAGGTCCTTCGGTTTGTACAGGTACTCGAAAATCTCAGTGCCTTTATCCACTAATACAGATACGCGCACCAAATCATTTTCCAGTACAACCGTCTTTAAGCCCTTATAGCTAACCTGGTCGTGAATCCTGCAGCCGTAATTCCGTTGGGGTCGATATCGAGACAATGTCTTTCCCCCTTCCAAATGGATCCTCGCCGAAAATCAGCTCTGCGTCGGGTCCGCCCAACGATCATTCGGCATGATCGGAACCCATTCAGGCCGCAGCGGGTCTTTGTCATACATATACCCGCCAAGCTCCTGGTACAGTTCCGCATACTGGCGAATTTTATCTCGATCGACTTTGATGCCGAGTCCCGGACCTTCCGGCACCTTGATCGCGCCGTTAACGTACTTCATTTTTCCGCCGACCAGAATATCGTCGGTAAGCTGATGGTAATGCGCGTCCGCCGCGTGAGACAAATTCGGTACGACCGCCCCCATATGGAGCATCGTCGCCAGTTGAATGCCCAACTCGCCGGAAGAGTGAACGGCAATGCCGAGCTGGAACGTCTCACATACCCCCGCCGCCTTAATGCAAGGCCGAATGCCGCCCCAGAAAGTCGTGTCCAACAATATGACGTCCACAGCCAAATCCAGGATGTTGGCGGCAAGCTGCTCGAAGTTCACAACGACCATATTCGTCGCCGTTGGAATGCGAACCATAGATCGTACCCGCCGCATGCCGTTCAGCCCCCACGTCGGATCTTCGAAATAATCGTTGTTCAGATGCTCGATCGCTTGGCCGAAACGGATCGCTTCCTCGACGTTCAGTGCCGCATTCGGATCGTATCGCAGCTTATCGTTTGGAAATGCCGCAGCCAGCGCTTGATAACATTCCAATTCGTAATCCGGATGGTACAAGCCGCCTTTCAGCTTGTGCACTGTAAACCCATGCTCCCGCTTCAATTGTGCGCAATGCTGGACAAGCTGCTCGGGCGTCCGGATTTCGCCCGACCCGCCTGGCTTATTCGGCGAGCGGAAAAACAAATAGCTGGCGAACGGAACCTCGTCGCGCAGCTTGCCGCCAAGCAGGTTGTACACTGGCTCGCCTAGCTTCTGCCCGATTATGTCCAGACAAGCAAACTCGATCGCCGCATGCAGTTGCGTCCGATTGTTATACAAGCTCGCTGTCGGATTGCAGATTTTGAATCTCAGCTCTTCCAGATTAAACGGATCATGCCCAATCAAATAGCGTTTAAGCCCGGTAAAGGCAAGCTCCGCGCTCTCTCCTCCTCCGCCCATTTCCCCGAATCCGATAATGCCTTCGTCCGTCTCGATCTCGATGATCGTCCGTACAAAACGTCCCCAATGTGCGCCGACCGCATGACGCAAAGTCGCCTCCAGAGGCACCGTAACGGTCGTCGCTCTAATATCCACGATTTTCATTTCGTAGTTTCCCCCTCTATTTCGGCAGCACGACAGCAGCAGATGTCAGTAGCCCGCCATCGATTTTATAATCTCCGCCTGTGATGAATCCCGCTTTGTCCGAGCACAGGAAGGCGATCAGTTCACCGCACTCCTCCATCGTGCCTACCCGTCCGATCGGATGCATCCGTCCCCAGGAAGAATCGATCACGTCTTCCTGCGTTTGATCGCCCTTGAACAACTCGGCCGCCCAGCGCAGCATCGGAGTGTCGATCGATCCCGGACAGACACAGTTGACTCGAATGCCTTCGGATGCGTGATCGAGCGCCATCGCCCTAGTAAGCGAATTGATCGCTCCTTTCGAAGTGACGTAAGCGGCCGAGCCCGCCAAAGCAACATAAGCTTGCACGGAGGAGACGTTCACGATAGCGCCGCCTCCGCGCTTGCGCATTTCCGGTATGACATATTTTGAGGTCAGGTACATGCCTTTGACGTTGGTGTCCATCACTTCGTCCCACACGTCTTCTTCCGTGTCGACGACGGTGCCGTAACGTTGGACACCCGCGCTGTTGACCAGTATATCGACTGAACCGAATACTTCGGCCGTTTGTCTTACCATTTCCCGCGCTTGATCGCCTTTCGATACATCAGCCGCTATTCCAATCACATTTTTGTTTCCCGTTTCGTCCCGAAGAAGCTCCGCCGCGTCCGCCGTACCGCTCCTCGATACGATAGCGACCGAAGCGCCTCCTTGCGCGAATTTGCGCGCGGCCCCGAGACCAATCCCTTTGGCGCCGCCCGTAACGATAACCACTTTTCCTTGAAAATCCATCTCCTATCCCTCCTAAGTACAATCAGCGAACCGTATATAGGTCGCCAAGCTGCAGCAC
Source organism: Cohnella phaseoli (assembly GCF_003386235.1). GTDB lineage: Bacteria > Bacillota > Bacilli > Paenibacillales > Paenibacillaceae > Cohnella > Cohnella phaseoli. Next base: position 156,949 of record NZ_QRDZ01000004.1, on the reverse strand, counting down.
TTTTCCGTCCTGAACGGCCTCGGTCAAATGCCCGTACACCATGGCTAGTCCCCGGAATTCGTAAATACGTCCCATCCGCACACACACCGCTCTCCAGATCGGTTCCAGAGACAGCGGTTCGGCAGCTTCCATCAAAATCTCATGAATCGTCCAATCGACCTGATCGATCATACGGTGAACGCCTAACAGGTGTTTGTTCAGTCCCGCCGAATCCGTCGGATCGAAATGTGCCGTAATCACTTGCTTGAATTGATGCTGGCGATTCAGTTCGGCCAGCTTCTTCACCGACGCGCGATATTGCCTTGGGCTGAAGTGGCCCGGAAACAAATCGCCTTCATAAAGGGTAATGGCATCCCCCAGGATGAGCGTATTCGTGCTTTGCTCGATAAATCCAATCTCATACATCATGTGCCCGGACAATTCAAGCGTGATAAGACGTGTTTCATCGTCCAGTTGGATCGTTATACCTTCCATGATTGTCAGATCCACTTTCGAGCCGCCATCCATCAGTCCAAGAATGTCTTGCTTCGTTTCTTCGGAATGAGGCAAAATGTTCGGAAAAGGCAGGCAGAACTGTTCATAGTGATACGCCATATCTTCTATCCAGCGTTCGGAACCGACCGGTGCCGCGACAAGGAGACCGTACTTTTCTTTCAGTTGCTTGTTGCTTCCAATATGATCTGCATGGGGATGAGTGTTAAATAGAAAGCGTATATCGGACGATTCGGACTCATCCACAACTCCGACAATATCGCCGAACATGGATGCTACGCCCGAATCGATCAATACGGAGAAGTCTCTGCCTTTGACGAGAAAAGTGTGAAGCGGAGTCGTGTCGGAAAGCATCGTTTTGGCCGCGAATATCTTTTCATTTATTTTCATAAGGAATTGCCCCTCCTTCTATGATTGAGGTAGCCAAACTAACATGTAACATGTTAGTTCATCAATAAAAAGCGCATTACTTCTGAGATTGAAGCAATGCCTCTTTTCCTTTCACAATATGATTGGCAACCAGCGCCAAAACAAGGGCTTCCTCTCGCTTCTCGAAAGCCTCGACGATTTCAAGATGGTGATGATGACTCGAATCCGCCTTCTCGAAAGCTCTGTCGAAGAAAGCTCGTTCTGTCACCCGATGAGCGTTAAGACCTTTGTACAAATCCAAAATAACTTGGTTCTGTCCCATCTTCACAAGCTGAATATGGAACTGGATGTCCAATTCGTTATAGTTGAGCGAATCGAACGGCTTTGCTTTATAATCTTTATCCATTTCCAAGCAGAGATTGCGCAAAGTTTGAAAATCTTCCTGCGTCCCTTTCTCCACCCCGATTCTGGCTGCCCATGTCTCGATAAGAAGCCTGGCATCGAATACTTCCATAATCCGGTTCATATCGATTTCCGCCACATACGTTCCTTTGCGCGGCCTAATCACGAGTAAACCTTCCATTTGAAGACGGTTGAACGCTTCCTTGACCGGTGTTCTGCTAACATTAAATTGTTCGGCCAGTTCGAAAATGTCCAACTTTTCGCCCGGAGCCAGCTTACGCTTAAAAATCGCATTCTTCAACTCTTTGTATACGCGATCCGTCGTAAGCAGATTTTCAATCTGGTTGAACTTGGTCATCGACTCAATCCTCATTTTCACCTGTAACATGTTACACTTCTCAATATGATATTAGAGCGTGGCACGTGTTTTGTCAATGAGTTGCTCAGAGGTCACCAGTCTCCATGCGGGTATAAGGTATCGAATCGTGATTTTTGTAGCGCCGTTGGTACAATATCCTTATGAGGGCCGGCATTGGCAAACACACGGCGTATTGCATCCAAATAGGCGAATCTCATGCCTTCAGTCGGCATTATGATATGCCCCTCCCCGTATTCATTCCAGTTGTCGAAGAAAAGCATGGAGCGCCCCAGGGAATTGTCGGTAAACGAGGGCATTAGATGGTTTCGCATCCATTTCAAATCCTGTTCAAATAATTCCGGATCGCGCTGATATCCTTCATAAGAGCCCGGCTCGTCCCAAGCTTCAATAGACCAGTTGGTGCTGGCGACCCCGATCATTTGCAGGTCAACGCTTTCAGCCTTTGCTTTCTGATTCGATTGCAATTCCTGCGTATTCTGTCCATAACTAAACACATAGTCAAACCCGCATTCCTTGATCCGCTCATAGTGGCTAAATTCGAATTCGACATCGTTACAGAGCAGAATGACACCTGCAAAACCTTCCTGGATAAATTGCTCCCGCATCCATTGGATAATATTTTGCTTAACATAAGAACTGTCGCCAAAATCTTCAATCAAGTTCTCCACTCTGTAGATGGATAAAACCGGTTTGTTGCCAACCTTCAAATAACGCTCGTCCTTGAAATAATATTCCATCCAGTAAGGGAAAACATTTTCCTTGAAATACTCTTCTTTTTTATCCGCAGTCATCCAGTCGATACCGCGATCGCTATTTTCCCACAGGATTGAAAACTTGAGACGCTTGCTGTATTTAGCATAAAAGAACCCGTCATGAAGCGCATGCTTCGTCATGGCTGTATCTTTAATCGGTTGAATGGCCGATCTCCAAGAAAGTGTCGGTCCAAACCAGCAGTATTGAAGGAAATCGATGCCATGCTCGACCAAGTATTTAATTTCCCAGTCCACGGCCTCCAAATCGCCTTCATTATACCAGCCCAGAACCGGCTTTCTATCCAGATTATTGCGAACCGGATCATAACCCGAACAAGTCCCTTCCCGCCAAAGCGAGCATTGCTGCATTCCGAGAAGGTAAGGTTCATGGCTGGCCGCTTCGGGTTCAGGCACATAATCGTCTGGTTCGGGCAGCTGCTCATAGATTAGGATATCGTCCAAGAATAGATCGCCTTCTGCTGCTATAGAGGTGGAAAATCGGACTTGATTGACATAGGATATGTCGCGGGCAGCTAACTCTACTCCGCATCCTCTCATCTTTCCGTTAATATAGATATCTGCTGTTGCCGCTTCGAAGCGAACTACTACTTTCATATGGTACCAAACATTATGCCGATAGCGGTAAAGCGGGACAGGCTGCCCTAACGAATTTAGATAAGCGATGGCTCCTTGATAAGTTACGATAGCTATTGCGGACTTGGAATCCGCCAACAAGGCAGATTCTATACCATCCATTTTCACGGGCAGAAGAAATTTATACTCCCAAACCGAGGCGCCGGTTTCCGCATGGCCGGATGATGCCGTAAAGCTTTTCTGTACGGTTACTTTTTCATTTGTACTCGTATCCTTCAGCTTTAGACTATACGTGTCCGGCCCTTGATAACTGTCCAAGCTATACACGCCAACTTCTCCTCCCAACGAACGAGATGTCCAATCGTCAGGCAAATGGCCGGATAGGGCTGTCAGGAATTGTTCGAATACCAAATAGCCTGTATAGATTCGAATCGGTGAGAGCGATACGGTAACTGGCGAATCTCCACCGATCTCAATATAGAAATTATCGATTTGATTGGTTTCGTTCAAGAAGGATGCGTTGAAAAGAGAATGTCTCCCGTTGATAAATACATTGATTGTCGCACGGACGATATCCGCAACGATTTTCATTCCATAGTCGATTTCTGGCTGGCAGGCTTGGACGATCTTGAGATTTCCGCCTGCTTCCTGATAGCATAGATTTCCCGATTCTATTACAAATCCGATTGCCGGCACGATTTCGTTACGAAGTTGAATCTTGATTCCATCTGCTAGGTCAGATAACTTAAATCTGTATTCCACTGTCAGATTTCCCGACCTCTGAATTGGAAACCTCCTGAAAGCCGTGAATGCGCGCGCTTTCGGGTGCCGGGTCATTTCCGCATAATTCCCGGGGTATACCGTGTTCACGTCTGCCCCAACGAGATCTCTATCCCAGCCGCTCCTCAGCGTCGTCCCCCCGAACTGTTCATCCACAAGAGCCCCAATCGTTACTGTCCGGGCGATTGGGGTCTCAATCACCACTGGAGCGGCATTAGGCAATTGCAAATTGTAAATTTCTATTTGCCGCAGTTGTACTCTATATTCCCCTTGATGCGGTCTTAACTTCGTGCAGAACACTCTAACATATCTGGCTTCTACAGCTTTAAATTCAAACCTCTGCCGCTCACCGCTCGGCTTTTCTGCATTCTCAACATTCGCTACTACTTTCCACGAACTATCGTCGCTTGAGACTTCAATTGAGAAATTAACCGGATAATGCTCACCTTCATAGCCGTGATCATTACGCGGGTACAAATCCACTGCAGTAATCGTTTGAATGGCTCCCATATCGATTTTGACCCATTCCGGATGATCGCGATCTACAAGATGGTCGCTGCTCCAACCTAAAGTATGGCGATCGGATTGCGTATATCCGTCCACAAGGTACACCCGATTCCAGGGAAAACCGAGCTTGGAATGCCAAGCTGCCCCCAGCATACTGTATCCTTGAAGCGAACTAGACGTATATACGGCTTGGGATGGAGGCAATAACCGGGTTAAATTTGGAGGCTGCTCAAGAATATCCCGATCTGTGTCCATATAGAAGGTCACATTCCCAAACCCTTCGCTCAAGTTGCCCGTTCGAGTCAAAGGGAATGTACCCGGTTCCCCTATTACACCGCAAGTGACCGTAGCTATTTCTCTATGCTGTTCGATCGTCAGCAAATCCAGCCAACGATCTCCCCCCTTCGATTCCGAAGAAGTTAGTCTGTATGTTTCTCCTTTATAAAGCTTCACCGGACTATCCAAATTTTCATATTTGCAGCCTAGGGCATCCGTATTCGAGCCCGTTCTCACGGAAACTTGCGCAAGTACGGCTCCATCCTTCACCTCCCATAAAGTAAGGTCATGAACCTCGCGCATCTGACGTCCGACAGGAACAATTCTCCCCAGTGCCTTAATGAGGATGTCCTCATGCAGGACAAATTCATACCCGGCATTCACGCTTAAATGATTTATGGTTCCGGATACCGACATTTTCTCGTAGCTTCCGGGTTGCTCTATTTCCTCTTCGATGCCGACAAGTCTTTGGGTTAAGAAGTTATCCATTTGCCTTTTATTCATCCTAATTTCTCCCCAAACTTAATGCTCCAGATTGAGGGATCTGTATAGCGCGGTCCGGGATCTTCGGCCGATCTTCGGTATGAACGAGAATTCGCCACGTTCCGGTTGGAAAAGCACTTCCCATATAGAGCGGCTGAGGCAGCCATACGCGAAACCGATTTTGTTCACAAAATTCATTTCCAGCGCTCGTATAGTCGCACATGAACAGTGTTCGCTTTTCATGCTTCACAAAGTGGGAGGGACGATATAGGAACGGCACCTCAAATGCCATCCAAACCCCCTCCGGCTTATCGGCTATAGGAGTGAGCTCAATGTATTCTTCATCTGCGGTTACGTTTTCCAACAAGACGTAATCCATGTTCCAATCTTCGTTTCTTTTCCACTTCATAGAATCGGGACGAAGCCAAAGCGTTACATTCTCTTCCTTCACCATCCGGCTATCCAAAGCCAAAACCACGGGCCCCCGCATAATTGCTTTCTGATTGACGTTCCCCGGGGCTGTCATCACGCGACCGCGAAGATCCAGAACGAGTTCAACCTCATCCCCATCTGTCCATTCACGAGTAATTTCAACATATTTTCCCGGCTCGCAAACATATTTCTCCCCATTAACGAAAAGCTCGGTTTGTTTGCTCCACGATGGAATTCGGAAACTGATTGCATAGTTAGCCGTTACTTGCTGCCGCACCTTAATCGAAATTCGATTCTGCTCCGGGTAGTCGGTTTCTTGCAGCAATTCCACTTCCTGACCGCCGGCGAGCTTCAATTTCCAACTGCCCTTTACATATAAGTTGACCACCGGCCCCGCCGTTCCCATCATGACCGCCCATCCGGGAACCGTAAGCAATCCCCGCGGTCCGTTAGCCGAACAACAGCTGCACTGAACAATCTCATTTTGCATATGGCTTGGAACCCTTTCACCGATTAATGCCGAAAAATAGGCCCACCAGCTTCCGTCAGGAACCATCGCGCTAAGCAAGGAATTATAGACCGATATTTCCATTTCATCTGCCCACACGGAATCTTGGGTGAGACGAAGCAGTTGATAGCACAGCTTGACCCAGGTGGCTGTAACGCAAGTTTCCATTGGCTGTTCGATTAGCTCCGTTTGACGGCTTGCACCATCGCACCATAATTCGCCGCTGGAGCCCGAACCGACGATCATGATTTCTTTCTTGCGAACTCTATTTGCGAATTTCACTGCTGCATCCAAATAGGTCTGATTGCCGGTTACCCGGTATAATTCGCATAATCCTTCAAAGCAGGACATCATCTCGTACCCTTTTGGCGATGAGATCCTAACAGGCTCGAGCCCCTCCAAGGCATCCTCCACTAAACGCATGCCCTTAGGCGTATAACGATTGGGCTCGCTCCACAGGGAAACTAGATACTCGGCAAACTCTAGAAACCTCGCGATTCCGGTGTGCTGATATAACAGTGCGATCGGCTCCAAAATGGAACACGACGACAATGCCTCCAAAAGAGAAAGCCCGGTTTCGGTCAGCTTCCTTTTACCTGGACCGGCCACTTCTATCAAATCGTCCAACGCATGGACTGCGGCATCCAAAGCTTTCCGTTCCCCTGTTTCCTCGTAATAGGCGATCAATCCGAGCAGAGCATATTTCCTTCCCCAAACATCCCATACGCCGAAATCTTCCTTGCAGCTACTAATTCGCCCGTTAGATTCTTGCGTGGCTAAAAGCTCTTCAACGGCATTGTTCAGAATTTTCCGATGAGCTTCCGTTGGCTGATAACGATAGGCAAGACTTGCCGACGTAAACCACTTTCCCCAGAACTCCCCTCCCCAGCTGCCATCGTCATCCGTCTTTTCTCGGAACGGAATCGCGTAGAGCGAATGCTGCGCTGCCATGACTCCATTCCTTATACAAGACTCGATTCTTTTTCCAAGGTAGCCCTCTAAGATCACCTTCCCCATCTCCGGGCGTACTAATTTATCCTTAAATTTAATCGTCATGTTCTTCTCTCCTCAACCTATCCCCTATTTAATACAGAAAATTCACCGAACCGTAGGATACGTCTGTGCCATAAGAGCCCCAAGTACCGCCATTATTATATCTTCCGCCGATCCCGCTGCCTGTGCTTACGGTAACCGACCTGTTCGCATCGTAGAATGAGTCGCCTCCGTTAGTTTCAGTAGATAGCAGATTATAAGCGGTGTTTGCCGAAAGCGCTACTTTGCTCGACAAGGCACAATATTTGTAACCCAACCCATCCGCCGTTCCGTCCGACATATTGATCGTGCAGGAAGCCACCAGTGATTTATCGCTGTCACGGTATAGCTTCAAGGTATGAGCCTGTTTGTTCCCGCTGATATATTCTCGTCCCAGCGCCCTTACATTTATTTCAGTAGCGCCAGTGGTAAATTGCATTCCAGCCTCCGAATTTGAATCGTTGCGTAAAGTTCCTCCGGACTTTGACGCGATAAAACTCGAAGTATACAGAAAGTTTACAGAACCGTAGGATACCTCTGTGCCATATGCGCCCCAAGTGCCGTTGCTATAGTATCTTCCGCCTACCACTTGGCCTACGGTTGCAGTAACAGATCGATCGGCATCGTAAAATTGGTCGCCACCGTTATATTCCGTAGATAACAGATTATACGTAGTATTCGGGAGCAGACTAATCTTGCTGGTCAACGAACAATACTTATAGCCTAATTCGTCCGGTTGACCGGTTGACATCGCCACTTTACACGCACCGACCAATGATTTATCGCTATCGCGATATAGCTTCATCGTATGGGTTTGCGTGTTACCGTTGATAAATTCACGCCCGAGTTCACTCACGATTAATGTAGAGTTGCCTGTGGTGAACTGCATCCCCGCCTCTGTGTCTACATCGTTGCGAAGCGTTCCCCCGGAGTTCGCTGCTACAAAGCTATCCGCATTCAAAGAATATCGAAGGTTTACCGAACCATAAGACGAACCGCTGCCGTAAGGTCCATACCAAGTACCGCCGCTATTGTAGACTCCGCCGGCCGCACTGCCCGTGTTTACAGTAACAGCTCTATCTGAATCATAGAATTGGTCCCCGCCGTGTGTTTCAGTCGATACGACAAGATAGGCGGTATTTGGGGACAGAACGACACTCGAATTCAGATTGCAATATTTATAACCTAGCCCATCCGCTGTTCCGCTTGACATCGAGACCGAGCAAGACCCAAGCAATGATTTATCGCTATCTCGATATATCTTTAACTGATGGGTCAACGAGTTCCCCGCGACAAACTCTCTACCCAACTGACTCACGGTAATTGAGCTGCTGCCTGTCGTGTATTTCATCCCCGCTTCGATCGTCGCATCGTTGCGTAACGTCCCCGAAGAATGCCCGTTTACCAGGGAAGAGGGCGTTGGGGTATTTAGCAATTGCGGAATTTGCGATAAATCAGGCGTGGGATGATTATCCGACGAGCCTGGCGCAAAAACATTTCGGATGGCATCCAGATATTCGTAACCTGCTAGCGCCGTAGGTATGATGTAATGTCCCTCGGCGTATTCATTCCAGTTATCCAGCAAGATCATATTGCGCTGAACGGATCCCCCTGCAAACGTGTCCATTCTCGCTTTGGCATTTGCAATCAGCGTGCCGTAATTTGCAGGCGACAATGTCCATCCAAAGTCGGAATTACCCCACGGCGATGCTTCCCATCCCACAGAAGCCGTAGTCATGTAGGGCACGGCACTGTTCGCCGCAAAGTCGTTCCATGTGGTTGTATGCGCAGCAAGGATCTGCGAATTGCTTGGAAATAAAGCTGGTCTCGTATTCATAAAGGAAGGGATATGATACGAATAAATGAAATCGACGCCTACAGCTTGAGCAACGCTTTCCGTAGCCAACGTATTCTGATGGTTATTTGACAAAATAATCAATCCGCTGAATCCGGCAGCAACTGCCGCCGAGCGGAAATTCGCAATGGCTGTAGTTGCATTCGTTTGGCCGCCTACATCGGTGACAAACTGGGTTAAATCAAAGATCGCAAATACCGGTTTATTGTCAATTTTCAAATAATTCGATTTTTCAAAATAACTGTTTATCCAATAAGGCACAAGATTGTTGCTAAAATCGCTTAAGCTATTCGCGTAGCCCATGCCGGGTTGTTCTATCCATTGGATAAACCAAGTCATATCGTCTTTATACTGCGCAGTGTTGGCAAGCGAGTTAACAAACTGATCATAAGCCGGCATAACAGGCGATTTTCCGTCATTGTCGTTCTGTCTAAACCAGCAAGGCATAAAGGTGGTGATCCCATGTTCGACAGCCATCTTAATTTGCCAATCGGTGGATACATCGTAAGCTTCATCGTAATACCCCATCAACGGCTTTCGCTCCGGATATCCGGCAACCGAATTCCAAAGATCGATATTAGACCATAAGGGACAAGCTTGCGCAACGACCAGATTGTCTCCTACACTAACGGGAACGGGTGGGGGAACGATTCCGGTAGGCTGTGAATAAACCTCCCCATTCACTTGAAGTTCCTGAACGCTTGCAGTAGCGCCGCTGAGCGCGCCGGTAATAACCAATCTTACATACCTGAATTTCGAGTTTAAGGTTTCCGTTATGTGCTGTCCGGAAACCCCGCTCACAGATCTATCAACCAACAACGTATAGTGATCGTGGGCATTATCATTCGAACCTTCCAGTCGGTAGTACCAGGTCGTATTGCTGCCAAAAGTGATGTCAATCGACGACAGCGTACTCAGTTCATTAAGTCTTACATTTAGCCATTGCGGATAGGCATTGCTTGCTGCAATCCAACTGGTCGCCGTACTTCCATCCACTGCTTGCGCAGCCGAATTGGACGAGCTGCTCTGTGTTTGTGAATCAGCAGGCTGGTTGAGTGCAAGGTTTGAACTTGCTCTCGCCTCTCTAATCGGAACAATCCCAGAAATTGAACTGATCGATAGCACGATTGCCATAATTAAACCTACTATAAATAACTTTGCATTTTTGCTTTTAGCCCTATTAATCATTTGCCTCATCATGAATCGCGCTCCTTCAAGGGGTCAAATGAAAGCCTCGTGTCGTCCGTTATGAAAAACCAGCCGGCTTTTCACCAAGCCGGCTTTTCATCCGTTACCTCTTACCCTCTACTTCATCTCGGAATCTGCAATCGCCTTCGTATAGGCGTCTGCCCAGAAGCCATACACCTTGTCGACGCCGAGCTTCTTCACTTGCTCGATCAATTTGGCCTTCTGGTCCGCGAAATCGCTGTCGTTTTTGGCCAAAATGATTTTAGGAATTGCCTGCCGTAAATAGTTGTCGATCTGGAGATCCACTTGTTTGATGTCGTCAGGCTGCGCCGCCGGCAAAAATCCGGACAGCTCCGTCAGCTTATTCTGCTCGTACGCGATGCCCGGGGGCACGATATCGACCGGCAGTTCGACCCCGTAATGAGCGGCCGCTTGCTTGGCAATCGCGTTCTCCGGCTTTTCCAACTCGGCGATCTGGATATCCCGGCTGAGGGCGATGTCCAGCGGGGTGTCCGTGCCGGGAATCGTGCCGGAATAATCAAGGCCCAGGTTATTGGCGAATTTCCGGTACCCGAATTTGTTGACGACTTCCGGATCGAGTGCATTTTTCGTATAGGTCTCGGTGTATTTGTACTTGCCGTTCTCGTTCACCCAATCGACGCCTTCGATGCCGTTGATGGCCGTCATCGCACCATGAGCCGAATACAGCCAATTGATGAGCTGCATTGCGCGCTCGGGATGTTTGCTCGACTTGCTGATTGCCAGCACGTTCCCGGACAAGCCGTATTTGTAAGTGCTGTAATGGTAGTCTTTGCTTCCTGACATCGGAACCGGACCGAACCAGCCTTTGTCCTTAATGCCTTTGCTGATCAAATACGCATTGCTGCCGCCAATCATCCAGTTGATTACGCTGGCCTGCACCTGACCGCTGTTATACTTCTGTACGGCCTGATCGTACTTTTGCGTGAAGCTGTCCGGATCAAGCAGCCCTTTCTGATTGGCTTTGTACCAGAAATCGACGCCTGTCCAGAAAGGCGAGGTCTCGTCCGTATAGCTGTTGCGCATCTCGAACGTATTGCGGTCGATGGCCATCGTCTGGATTGTGCCGCCCACCGGCTCATAGCCTTCCATACGAAACGCCATCGTGTTCGTCTGCACATACGGTCCCCAGTCGAACCAAGGCGAGAAGCCATAGTACTTTTTGCCGTCCTCGTTCGCCGGATGCTTCTTCATCATCTGCTCCACGACGTTCAAGTAATCGTCGGCCGACTTGATTTCCGGGTAGCCCAGCTCCGCGTAGTAATCCCATCTGATATGCACGCCGCCCCAGACCGGGTCGGGCCGAGCCGGCTTCTGATTGATATTGAGGCTCAAAAATTTCAAAGCGCCGCCGCCGAGCTTGTCTTTGTTATAAGCGATCGTCTCAGGGGGAACGTTCTTCGCAATGTCGGGACCGTACTTTTCCAGCAGCGGTTCCATATCGATGACCAGATCTTTCATCTGTTCCGCATATTTCTGATTGACGACCATAATATCCTTCAGATCGGCCGTCGCCAGCAGTGCAGCCAGCTTGTCGTCCGCCGGATGAGTTTCCATATCAATCTTGATGTTCAGTTCCTTCTCGATCTGCTTGGACACGGGGTCCTCCTGGATCCCGCTCGGCGCGTTGCTCGCCATTTGAGCGCTCCAGAATGTAAGCGTCACCGGTTCGTTGTCCGGGCCGGCCGCGGATGCCGTCGATTCCGAGCCTTGGGCGGAACCGGATGCGGAATTTCCAGCGCCCCCGTTGTTGCCCTTGCTGCAAGCCGTGAGCAACAAAGCGGCAAGCAGAACGAGTGTCGTCATTTTTACTGTTTTTCTCATCTCTTTAACCCCCTGAAGTTGTTTGATTCTCTTTATCGATGCGTCTGCGTCAGCCTTTGACGGCACCCATCATGATGCCTTTGACAAAATATTTTTGCAGAAACGGATACACGAGCATAATCGGAATGACCGTCACCATTGTGATCGTCGTTTTGACCGCAAACGGATCGAGCGGCCGGCGTCGCGCCATCTCCAAGGCGTTCCCGTCTCCGAGTTGAACCGCCTTGGCCAGCATTTCCGCCTGCTGCAGGAAATTCAGCAGCAAGTATTGCAGCGTTTGCAAGCGGGAATCGCTCACCAAATAGAAGTTATCTTGCCAGGAGTTCCATTGCCCAACGGCGGAGAACACAGCCACAGCCGCGATGACAGGCATCGATACCGGCACCATGATGCTCGCGAACACCCGGAAATACCCGGCCCCGTCAATAATCGCCGACTCCTCCAGGGCCGGCGAAATCGCCGATTCCATGTAGGTTTTGATCAGAATGACCGCGAACGGAGAGATGATCCCCGGCAAGATGTAAAGCAGAAAGCTGTTCTGCAACCCCAGCGTCTTCATCGTAATGAACCATGGAATCAAGCCCGCCTGCACAAACATCGTATATACCGTGGCCCGGTAAATCCATTTGCGTCCGGGAAGCTCTTTTTTGGTGACGATATAAGCCAGCATTGAGGAAAAGAATAGTGTGAGCAGCGTCCCGGCCAACAATCTCGCAACGGAGATCAGGAAGGCCGATAAAATTCCATCGAGCCGGATCACATGAACGAAATTGTCCAAGGTGAAGCCGATCGGGTACAACAGCACGCTCCCTCGCGATACCGCATCGGCGTCGCTGACCGACACGAGAAAAATGTAATAGAACGGATAAAGGCATACGAACGCGAACAACAGAAACATAAGCGCATTCGCCGCTTGAAACCAGAAATCCTTCTTGCCCGCCATGTGGCCGTCACCCCGCAGTTCCTTAGAAAATCGAATGGTCGCGCAGCTTGCGGGACAATACATTGACCGACATGAGAAGCGCAACGCTTACGATGGTTTTCGTCATGCCGATTGCCGTCGACAGTGGATAATTATTCATGTAGATGCCGACCCGGTACACGTACAAATCGAGCACCTGGATTTTCTCCTGCACAAGCCCGTTCTGGAACAAATAATACTGCTCGAAGCCGTTGTTCAGCACGCCGCCGATGCTTAGCAGCAACAGCGTAATGAAGGTCGGCATGAGGCCGGGAATGGTAACGTGCCATATTTTACGGAAACGTCCCGCCCCGTCCACGGCTGCCGCATCGTATTGCTCCTGATCGATGCCGACAATGGCCGCGATATACACAATCGCTCCGAAGCCAAGCCCTTTCCAGATGCCGATCGCGGTCTGGAACAGCCAGACGATGTCCGGATTCGCGAGCGGATTCAGAGGCTGGTCAATGAGGTGCAGTTGGAGCAGCACTTTGTTGACGATGCCATCATTCGCAGACAGCATCACGTAGCAAACGGCGTATACGAGCACCCAGCTTACGAAGTTCGGCAGCGTTGTCGTCGTTTGAATGAAGCGCTGCAGCTTGCGGCTTCTCATTTCCGCCAAGAAAATCGCGAACAGCACGCCGAGCGGCGACGCTAACAACCCAAGAAAGCTCATGGCCAGCGTATTACGAAGCACGGCCAGCATTTCCGGATTGTCGAGCGCCATCTTGAAATATTTGAAGCCGACAAACTCGGTATCGAGCAGTCTGAGACCGGGTTTGTAATCAAAAAAGGCGATCGCCCACCCGACCAAAGGCAAATACGAAAACAACGCTAGCGCTGCGATGCAAGGTACGGCCATCAGCAGCAGCGTCCCGCGCCCGCTGAGCGAACGTCGGGTCCTCCGTTCCCGGACGACCGCCGGCTCGGCCGCGTTCATCAAGATGTTTGACATGTCGTCCTCCCTCCTCTATTCTGAACTTGACATCCCCGTCAAGTCCTGATCTTATTGTAACTTCGACTCTGTATGCGCAACCATTCTTAAAATTATAGGTATATTCGATAATTATGGTTTGCTTGCGACAGGCCAGACCAGACCGACAAAACCGGGGGACCCGACGATGCAGAACATATATGGCCGGTTGCTGAGACGGAAGTTTTTTAACCGCCTTCTGTTAACCTACACGCTGATCATTTTGGCGACGATATTTATCATCAGCTCGACCATCCTGCAAAATTTGCGGCGCTCCGCGGAACAAGACGCCGCGAACAGCGTCAAGCAGGCGGTGCAAAGCGTTCATGGCGAATTCGCGCAGAAGGTGAACACCGTCAAGCTGCAGATCCAGAACTTGTACATCAACCCCAAGCAAAACGAGGACATGATGGAGCTGCTGGCCGATCCGTCGCCGAAGCTGGAAGACGAAAAACTGTCTAAAGCGATGCTGGTCAATTATTTTCTGGACGCCTCTGCCGCGACGGATGACGATATCTTCGATGCGCTGCTCTATAAGAAAGCGACGGGGCAGCTTTTCCTACGCTCCAAAGATTTGACCTTGAACCTTGACGACTACAACGTCCACAACGATGCGATGTTCCGCTCATTGGACGACGCGTTTTACGGACTGAGCATCACCCCCGCTTATAGCCAAACCTACCATTTCAGCACCAAAAGGAACATCTTCTCGATCGTGTCGAATATCCGCGGAGACGTCAAATCGGACCGCTTCAAAAAAAGCGTGGCCGTGTTTGCCCTCAACTTCAACGCCGACCGGATCGCTAACCGGCTCCAAAGCTGGCTTGTCCAATACCACAATGCCGAAATCTCCGTGTTGACGAAAGACGGCTACGTGATCATCGATTCGACCGGCGCTTCTTACGGCCATAAGTTTCCCGGCTTCGAGCAAATCGCGCAATCGCAAGTCGGCGCCTCTGATCGTTCCCGTATCGTCGCGGCCGTAGTCGACGACTACCTCGGCTATTATGTGGTCGGTTCGCTTCCCTTGTCGCAGGTAGCCGGCAGCTTTGAGCGCCAGCACAATACGGTGCTGTTCGTCGCGTCCGCCTGCGCTCTGGCCGCGCTATTGCTCGGTTTCATTAGCATCCGGTTGTTCTCCCGCCGCATCCGCATCATCAACCACGCCATTTCCAAAATCCAAAATGGCGATCTGACCTATCGCATCCGCACTGCCGGAACGAACGACGAGATCAGCATGATCGCGGCTAATTTGAATGAAATGTCCGCCCGGCTGACGGACTACATCGATCGGGTGTACTTGTCCGAGCTCAAGCTCAAAGATGCCGAGCTGCATGCGCTGCAGTTGCAAATGGACCCGCATTTCCTGTACAACACGCTTGAAGTCATCCGTTTGGAAGCGTCGGCTTCCGGAAGCGATCATGTCGGCTATATGATCGGAACGCTGGCGAGGCTGTTCCGAAGCAGCATCAAAGGCGGCATGGTCGTTTCGGTTCAAGAGGAGCTGGCGTTTTGTGAAAATTACTTGGAGCTTTACTCCATACGCTACGCGGGCGCGCTTACGATCGATTTCCAGATCGATCCGAACATTTTGGCGTACAGCATGCCCCGCCATCTGCTTCAACCCATCATGGAGAATACGCTCCGGCACGGGGTCGATTACAGCAAACCCGACAATCTGGTGACGGTGAGCGGCTACAAATCGGAAGAAGCGGTCGTGATCGAAATCGACGACAACGGATGCGGGATCGATACGGACAAGCTATTCGAAATCCGCAGCAAGCTCAATCGGACGCGGCTCCCATCCGGCGACAGCATCGGCATCGCGAACGTGCATCAACGGATACGGCTGCTGTTTGGCGACCTGTACGGCGTCGAGATCGACAGCGAACGCAACACCGGGACCAAGGTTCGGATCCGTTTTCCCGCAATAACGAGAAAGGAGATGATGGAGCTTGTACAAAGCTTTGCTGGTTGATGACGAACCGCGGATTTTGCAAGGACTGCTCGAATTGATCCCCTGGGAAAATTTCGGCATCGAAATCGCCGGGCAGGCCGCTAACGGACGGGTGGCGTTGGATCTGCTTGAGCAAACAAAAGCGCAAATCCTGATTACGGATATCAAAATGCCGGAAATGGACGGTCTCGCCCTCATTCGCGAAGCGAAAAGCCGATTCGCCTTCTTGAAATGCGTCATCCTGAGCGGCTTCGACGACTTCGCCCTCGTCAAGGAAGCCGCGCGGATCGGAATCGAAAATTATTTACTCAAGCCGGTGGAGCCGGACGAATTGTCGCACACCCTGCTGGAAATGACGGCCAAGATCGATCAGGAAGTTCACCGGCAAATTCAACTGCGGGGCGACTCGGTCATTTTGCGAAACAA
Source organism: Cohnella phaseoli (assembly GCF_003386235.1). Taxonomy (GTDB): domain Bacteria; phylum Bacillota; class Bacilli; order Paenibacillales; family Paenibacillaceae; genus Cohnella; species Cohnella phaseoli. Next base: position 140,717 of record NZ_QRDZ01000004.1, on the reverse strand, counting down.
CATTCTGAACCGCTGGCTAACCGGCCAAATCGGCGAAGCCGACTTCAGGCAGCGCGCCGAGCTGCTGCAGCTCGCCATCGATGAAAAGGCATATGTCGTGTGTCTCATCCATCCGCTGTTCGCCGAAGCGGAATCGCCTTCAAACCGTAACCTGCTGCTGTATGCAGCGGAAAATCTGTGCACCGAACTATTGGCCGTCTGCTGCCGGGCGATTGTCGTCTGCGATTCTATGGACCAGATCGCAGTCATCGTGCAAGACGATCTCGCAGCCCTCGAACCCGACGTTATTCATCCTTACTTGCAGCAGTGCGTCGATAGCATCAGGCAATACCTGAAGAGCGACGTCTTCGTCACGGTCGGCTCTCGGATCGCCGATTGCGGTCGGGTGTCGGAAAGCTACGCGCAAGCGCAGCAGCTGATGGAGTACCGGCTCATCATGCCGCCAGCCACGATCGTCGATATCCGCGACAGGGAGGAACGGACTGACTCCGACATGGGAAGGAGCATCCCTTACAACCGTCTGGCGCAACTCATCATCGATCGCGAAAAAGAACAAGCGACGGCGTTCATCGCCGACACGTTCGAAACGATCTGCCGGACTATGACGGTCTCTCCGCTGCAAGTGCAGAATATCGCCATCGAGCTGTTGTACCATATGCTGACGGTCATGAGCCGCCTCAAGCTGGAATCCGCGTCCTTGTTCGACAGTCAGGATCACTTGGCCGTACAGCTGATTCGAAGAAAAAGCGTGGATGAATTGTCGGGATGGCTGCAGATGTTGGCCGTGAAGACGATCGACTGCATCGAAGCGCAGGAGAGCCGGGAAAGTCCGCTCATTAAGCGGGTGACCGATTATATCGACGAGCATTATGCAAACAACATCTCTCTCAAGACGATCGCAGTCTCGTTCAACGTCAATCCGGCCTATTTGGGCCAGCTGTTCATTAAGGAGAAGGGGGACACGTTCTCCAACTATTTGAACGCCGCGCGGATCAAGCGGGCGGCAGAGCTTCTCACGACAACAGAGTGGGATTTGAGCGCGATCGCCGAGGCGACAGGGTACGTGAACCAAAGCTATTTCAGCTATTTGTTCAAAAAAACGAAAGGCGTCTATCCGACCAAGTTTCGGCTGGAGCACAGGACGCTCAATTAAAGGAAAATAGTGTATTTAGGGAATGAAAAAGCTCCCCTTATTGCAGCAGGTTTGAATGATTTAACCTGTCTACTATAAGGGGAGCTTTTCTGTCGTCCGGTCAGCTAACAAGGTTCGACTAGGCGCGGACGGCGATCGTCTACTCATTTCACGTTAAGACCGGAGAATCCCGATATACCCGATACGGCAGTTGGTGCCTTTGCAATCGGGCGTTTGGCCGTGCACGACCTCAAGCTCCAGCGTATGTTTGCCGTTCTCGAGTTCGTCGCTGATTAAGTAGTTGGAGAACAGGCCGTCCATTGGGAGCCAGGTCTCCCGCTTCCGGTTTGAAGCGACCCATTCTCCACCGTCGAGTCGGTAGCGGAACTCCGCGGAGCTCTGACCGAAATCGAAGCCCAAAGCTACGCCGCGTCCCTCAAAATCGAATGCCAGCTTGGCGCCGACCGCGGCTGTCTCCAGCACCCGGTCGATCCATTCGTAATCGAGCCATCTACGAACGACCCACGGGCCTTCGGTGCGTACGTTCTCGAACGGCACGAACGTAGTCGCGCCCCAATGGCGGGCCGAGAGAGGTTCAGGCATCGTCCGTTCCGCTTGCCGCCCGGCGCTTGCCGAGTGTTTGCTGTCCGTCTCTAAATACGCGATCACGCTCTGGGCATAGCTCAAGCTGCCGCGGCCCCCGGGATGCAGACCGTCAGGCAGCCATTCCTCCCAACGCATGCGGCCTGCCGCGATTTCCTTCACAGCATGCAATCCCATCCACACCGAGCTGGCTTCATAATGCGCCGCCAATTGCTCGAATTCGGCAATCGAGTCCGGTATGCCGCCGTGCTCCATCTTCTCGTACATGTCAATATGGAACGTGTACACGAATACGACATCCCTCCTCGCGTCTGCCAGCAGTTTGCGAAGCAACCCTTCTCGCGTGTTCATTCTCCGCTCCGGGGTCGCGTATAAATCGTTCACGGCGTAATCGACGAACACGAGGTCGCAGCCGCGCTCGATCAAATCCCGCTCTGCGCGAAAGACGGCCAACTCGCTTCCCGTCGCGCCAATTGCGGCATTTTCCACATGAATTCTCGCATGCGGGAACGTCTCGGCGAACCAGGCGACAACCGGCTCCGGCCAATTGTTGCGCGACCTCCCGTCCGTTATCGACCCTCCGATGAATCCGACGGTCAATTTGCCGTTTTCAAGCGCTTTCCAGGTTTGATCCAGGCTGCGTCGATATTGATAGACCGGTAATGTCCTCATGTCTGCAAATCTTCTCCTTCTGCCAGTGGATCAATTCGTCCCACTCGGAAAATCGCGCGCGTCTCACACTCTGATCACTGTTTTCTTATTATATTAAGAGAGTGCCGATCCACAATCTATTCCGAAAATTATTGGTTTTTTCGATATTTATGGTTGAATTTCGATATCGACGATCCCGACTCTCTCATGCTAAAATGAGCCTGTCGGATCGGCCAAACATCTTGATGTACGGGAGAGGATAACATGCAGATTCGCGCATTCGGCTACGATAATTCTCTTGATGCGGCTCAGTCTGTACAGGATAACCTTTCTCTCTTTCCCTTGGAATCGAGAATCGGCGGTCTTCACCCTCAACATCACGAATTGCTCTATATTATCGAAGGAACTCTGAGAATTACGATCAACAACATCACCTACCGGATGACGGGTCCCGCCGTTCTGCTTATCCCTTTAAATACCTCCCACCATTTGCAATTCCTATCCCGGATTTACCGTTATACCTACTGGGAGCTGCAGGATGACGCAAGCGAAACCTTCCCTATCCCGTCGGACTGCGAGACCTGGAACCGTCTTCAGGCGGATTCGGATGGAAGCTTGCCTGCCGTTCGAGCGGTCTATGAGCGTATTCACGCACTTCACCAGATCCTGATGGCCGACTGGATGCGCAAGCAGCCTGAGCTGACCCGGCAAATCAGCTATTCCGACATCCAAGCCATCCTTGCGCTCATCCGTCACGTAGCCAAGCCGGATGCGAAGCTATACGGTAAGACAAGCCACCCGCCCGTCAATCGAATCGCTTCGACGGTGGAAACGGTCGAGATTCTCGTCCGTTGGATGGAATCCAGCTACTGGGAGAACTTCACTCTGCAGAAGCTGTGCGAGTATGCCCATTTGAATTCCTCCTACTTGATCCGCACGTTCAAAGCCTATAAAGGGGTTTCCCCTTTGCAATTTCTCAATAATCTTCGAATGAGCGCTGCCGAGAAGTACTTGCTGGAAAGCAATATGAGCGTTCAGGATATTGCGCACGCCACGGGTTTCCAGACCATTCATTATTTCAGCCGCTTGTTCAAGCAGAAATACGGCAAAAGCCCCGCCCATTGGCGGAGCGAGCATAAGAAGACGACTTCGGACTCGGACTAAGGTCTTCCCCGACCAGCCGAACTTCAGTCCGGCCACCTGACTTCGCGGAAGGTACCGGTTTCCGCGGATTCCTTGGCCTTCAGGCACAATAACGTGCTGTTCAAGCCATCCTCCAGCGTGGACACGGACGTTTGCTTCTTTCCCTGCATGAGCGAGATGAAATTCTCCAGCAGCGTAGAGTCGCCCCCTGCATGGCCGACTGCCGTGGCCTCGTTATCGATCTCGTACGATTCGACTCTAGGCGTATGATGCATATAGACGTGTATTCGGTTCGTGGCCCAATCGAATTCGACTGTCCCTTTGTAACCGAGAAACCGCGCTCCTCTTGCGGCCGCTTTTTTTCTGACGAAAAAATTTTGCGAATAGGATACGTGCATGCCCGATTCATAGGCGATTAATGCACTGCCCGAATCCTCGTTGCCGGTATCCTCCGCGAAGCAGCAGTAAGGGCCCAGCGGTTCCTCGAAAGCATGCTTCCGAAGATTGTCCGGACTTTCCGAACATGTGCTCGTCTCGTCGCAATCCTTGCATTGCAGCCCGGCTCGCTTGTTCCCCTTGAAAATTTGCTTCGACGTCATCGCGCATACGGTCACGGGCTTCAGCCCCAGGATATGATTGATATAATCGAAATCATGCGTCGCTTTCTGTACGAACAAGCCTTGCGTCTCCGCCTCGTCGCGGAACCACCCATGATAATAAATACTGCCGTAGTTCACGTTATTTACGGCCTGTACATGCTCCACCGTCCCGATTTTTCCGGAATCGATGATTTCCTTTACAAGCTGCACATGATGCGTAACCCGCAGCGGGAACGATACGACCGTCTTGCCGCCGTATAAAGCGTCCGCCTCCCTTAGCTTCACCAGGTCCTCCATCGTTGTGGCGACCGGTTTCTCCAGGTAAAGCGGAATTCGCCTGGGCAACACTTTTAAGGCCATGGGGGTATGAAGAGAGCAGCGCGTTCCGACGAATACGCCGTCGAGATCCCCCCCGTTCAGCATATCGTCCGCGTTCTCGTAAAATGAAATCCCCGACGGGTCGACCCCGTCCGCTTTCATTCGCTCGCGGATTTCCTGATGGCGGACGTCGGCTATCGCCGAAATTCGGCAACCGCTATCCATCTCCTGCATCATCTCCAGAAGCCTTTTGACTTGATGACCGTACCCGATTACCCCTACTCTACTCATGCGTTTCACTCCCGATCCCATTTAGCCTTTGACTCCGCCCATTGTGGCGCCTTCTATGATTCTTCTCTGAAACAACACGTAAACGATAACGGTAGGTATGATCGTGATGACAAGACCCGCGAGCAGAGTCACCCAATCCGCCTTGAATTCCATCATGGCGTTGGCATTATACATGTTCACGCTAATCGGATACTTGTCTGGATCACTGATGAGAATAAAGGGACCCAGGAAATCGTTGTATAAGCCCACGAACTTGAAGATACCGATCGTGACAATGCCCGGCATCGACAGAGGCAGGATGATTTTGCGGAAAACCTGAAATAACGTAGCCCCGTCGATAAACGCGCTTTCGTCCAGCTCCTTCGGCAAGGAGCGCATGAAGCTCCCGAGCAGGAGCAGCTCGAAAGCCCCGACAGGCAGACCGGCCAGCAGCACCAGTCCATTCAGGCTGTCGGTCAGATTCAAGGCCCGCATCAACGTATACTGGGATACGAGAATGTTGATGCCCGGCAGGAACAAGGAAATCATAATGATGCTCCACAGCAAGGACCTCAGCTTCCATTGGATTCGCGTAAAGGCGTAGGCGTTCACCGTGGAGACGAACAGACTAATAAGCAAACTCAGCCCTACATAATAAAGAGTATTGACCACCGATTGGCCGATGCCGAGCCGCGTCCAAGCCTTCTCGTAATTGCTCCATTTCAGGTGCTCGGGGAAGGCCCATATATCGGCGAAAAACTCTTGATTCGTTTTGAGAGATTGGTAGAAAATCCAGAATAGCGGAAGCAGGACGGTAAGCGCCCAGACGAACAGCACCATGCGCCATAGCCATGAAGTGACCCGGGTTCTCATAGAGCCCCTCCTTTCAATACTCGATGCTGTCTTTGGCGAAGAATTTGTCTACGACCAGCTTTAGACCGACGAGCAGGACGAAGATCATCATGCCGATCGTGGAGGCGTAGCCGTAAATATGCTGACCGAGGTTCAGACCTCCGAAAGCCAGGTTGAACATATAGAGAGAGATAACATCCGTCGATCCGCCGGGACCGCCCTTGGTCATGATGAACATATATTCGAAGCCTTTGATCACGGACAGCATCAGGAAGATCGTCCCGACGCGAATGACGCCGGACAGCAAAGGAAGCGTAATCTTCGTAAACCGTTGCATATGCGTGATTCCGTCCAAAATGGCGGATTCGTACAGAGACTTAGGGATGCCTTGCATGGCATTCATGAAGATGACGACGTAAAACCCGACGTAACACCACACGTATAACGGAATCATGGAGAGCAGCGCCGTGCTTTTACTGCCCAGCCAGTTATGCTCTCCTCCAAGGCCGAACAAGCGGAGCAGGCCGTTCAGCAAACCGAAGGTACCGTCGTAGATAAACGACCAGACTAGAGCAATGACGACGAGAGACAGCACGTTCGGGAAAAAATAAAGGACTTTATAGAACGAATTTTCCGCAAATGCGCGGTTGACGAGAAGATCGGCCAGTACCAACGAGATCGTAAGCGTAATGGGAATGACCGTAACGAGCAATATCAGATTGTGCTGTAAAGCCCGCAAGATGAACGGATCCTCGAACAGCCGAATATAATTGTCCCATCCAATGAAGGTTTTGGCGCCTATCCCGTCCCAATCCAAGAAGGAATAATAGATGGAGAGGGCATTCGGATAGAGCGTGAATAACACATAGGCTGCAAACGCCGGGGCCACGACAATGAAGAGAAATATCGCTTTTTGAAACCGTGCGCTTTTCAAGAGATACATAGTGGTCTTCTCTCCCCGTATATCACGGTCGAAAGGCAGTCCGAATGACTGCCTTTCGACCGCTTCGTAATCCGTCTACTCTTTGTTTTGAGCTTTCTTGTCGCTTGAAATGGCGTTCTGCAGCAGCTTCTCCGCTTGTTGCAGGATCGGCTCAGGTTCTTCCTGTCCCGTCAGCACGAGAGCCATGTTGTCTACAATGACCTTGAGCGACGCCGCGTAATCGGCATGCGTGAGCTCGAGCTTGCGATTCTTCAGCTCCAGCACGACTTGATTCTCCTTCAGATACGTAGCGATCGATTTCTGCAGCGGCTTCATATTGTCCGCCCGCGTCGGAACATCCAAGTAATCCTTGCGGAGCGGAAGCGCTCCGCCCTTCTCGACCAGCTCCTGTTGGACTTCGTTCGACATAAGCGAGAGGAGGAACTGCTTCGCCCATTTCTTGTTCAATTCCGGCTTGGCCGCCCAAATCTCGAAGGAATAGCTCAATCCGTTGGTCATATAGATCGGACCGTTCGGATTATTCGTGAACGGAACCGCCATATAGCCCCATTGGAAGTCGTCCGGCGCGGATTCCTTCATCTCGTTCTCGATCCAGTCGCCCGACGGCACCATCGCCGCTTTATGCTGAAGGACGAGCATTTGCGATTGCGTATGATTCATGCCTACGCTTTTCTTGCTGATATACCCCTTCTTACCCATGTCGTACAGTCGTTTGTACACCTCGATGTTTTCCGGAGACGTATTTTGCGGACCGTTGAAATACTCGAAATCGTTGCGGAATTGCTTGTTTCCGTTCTCATCGGCTATTTCGAATATTTTCGTATCGAAAGCGAACTGCGCATAATTGTACAAGCCGGCATACACGATCGGGTCAATGCCTTTGCTCATAATCGCTTCGCAAAGTTGAATAAATTCGTCGTAAGTTTTGGGGTTTTTGTTCCAGCCGTTCTCGTCGAACAGCTTCTGATCGAAGAACATGCCGCCGACGTAGTTCGCGATCGGGAACACCCAGGCATTCTCTTTATAATATTTCTCGGGATCGTTGAAGCCCGGAACGATCAGATCGTTCAGCTTCTGACCCGGCGCGTCGTCCGGCGACATCTCGAAAATATCGGTTACCGGCTCCAGCTTGTTGGCATTTACGTATTCCGTCCAGGTAGCGCCGTAGAACAAATCGAACATATCGTCGTCGTTGCCGGCCGATGCCCTGGTCGAGATGAGATCGCCGATCTTCGGAGAAGCCGTAATATCGAATTTTACGTTCGGATATTTATCCGTGAAGAGCTTGACGGCATAATCGAACCATTCTCTCCCATAGCCGGATTCAAGCAACCCGACCTTTAACGTCACTTTTTCGTTTTTAGGCAGTCCGTTCTCGTAGTTCGCCTCTTCCCCGGACGACTGTTCGCTCGCCGTGGGTGCCGTAGTCCCGGAAGCTGCATTACTGGGGCTCTGCGTTTCCTTCGTATCGGCGGCCTTCGAACATCCGGTAGCAAACAGGGCTATGCAGAGGATGAGCGCCAGGGAACTCCATGTCATTCTTTTGTACATCGTTTAGACCCTCCCGTGTTTCTAAGTTTATTTTTAATAAGGGGCTGCCGTAAGCGTCCCGCTATTATCCACCGTGATCTTATAGCGCGAACCGTTCGGCGCCTTCAGAATAAAGCCCTCGCCGGCCACGTCCAGCGATCGGTTCAACTCGTTAATAAAGGAGTTATGATAGTTGTCGTCAACAACCGTGCTGAACTCCATGCCGGTGGCGAAGAGAGAACCCACCTCCGCGGTCAGCTTGATTCTGGCGTAAGCGGCATCGCCTGGAATGGCGGCCGTCACCATTAAATCCGACCAGCCGGTGCCGATGTCCACAGTACCGAATAAGTAGGTTTCCGCCGTTGCGGACGCCGTGCCGTCGGCTTTAAACCAGAGCAGCTTAGTCCCGGCATGACCTCCGCCGCCGATCCTTTTGGCCTTCATTCGGAAAACCGCCAACGCATTCGGGGTTACCGCGAACGGCTGTGAGGTAATAAACGACTCGCCTGTTGCGACGACCTCGATCGCGCTTGCGTAGCCCGCTGGAATATCCGTGCTCGTTTTACGGAAATAGACGGTTCCCGAACCGTACAAATTGGTCCATACCCAGCCGGACTTATCCGCCGTATTCGCGGTTGTCGCCATATTCTCGCCGGTCGTGTCGACCGAAGCGATCAGATTGACGTAATCCTTCTTGTCGTGAATCGTATGACGCTGCGAGGCGCCTCCCGCCGTATAGGTAAAGTGGGTATCCTGAACGAATACGCGGCTTCTTTCCCTAGACAAAGCAATGTAGTAAGGCGCCCACTCTCCCAGATCGCATCGGGCTATGCTCACGTTGTAGTTTGGAGAGCTGTCCAGCCCGGCTACGATATAATTATCCAAGTAGCCTCCTACGCCCGCGCTTCGCGACATCCGAACATTCTGAATTCTTAGGGAGCCTGTTGAGCCCGGAGCGATCTGGAACATCGGCAATCCGGAATTTCCGCCCATAAATCCCCCGTGAACGACGTCAATCGTCACGTCTCCCTCGGCCTTCACCCATGTACAGGGCATTTCGATGACGCAGTTCGAAACAACGAGGTTACGGCCCTCAAGTCCGCATCCCTCCAAATATTCCACTTTCAACAGCTCGCTGTCTTCGACCGAGATCTGGCCGATCTTGCACGTAATGACGGTCGAAGCCGGAATGCTGAACGGGTTGCCCGCTTGAAAAACCCATTCCCTCTGATGGCAATCGATCGTGCTTCCGGATATCTTGAGGAAGCCGTTCGGCTGATTGCTGACGATGCAATTCTGCAAGCTTCGGCAGCGAAAACCGTACAAATAATTCTCGCTCTGAGGCGCGTCGTGGGGGCTCGGATCATCCAGCCAAGCGCCGTACTGAATGCCTACGAGAATATCCCGGATATACATGCCGTACACGTTAATAAAGCCGGCCTGGGGATAACCCGGACGCGAATACCAATGAATCGCTGCGCGATAATTCAGGTTGAATTGACCGTTGATTTTGATATCGTAGAGCTCCAGGTAGATGCCCGTAATTTTGAGTATCGCGTCCTTATCGGAGACGGAATCCCCGCTTCCCGTAATTCCAATCAGCCAATACCCGTTGAAGTTGATAGTTTGCGTGTCGCCCTTCATCTCTACCGATCTGACATAATAGTTTCGCGTAAAGACGACCGTGCGGCCTGAGTCGAATGCCGCTTGAACGGCCTCCGTGTCGTCCGGGCCCGTACCGACCTTGTAGAAATCCGGCGTAACGGCGCGACCGCCGAGCTCCTGATCGATCTGGTCGAAGTTGGCATTGACGTCGGCAGCGTCTAGCGGATCCGTTAATTTGAGCTTCATGTTCTCGGTCAGGGTAGCGGATCGGGCGTAGGAGATTTTGCCGCCTGCCATTAACGAGAGTCCGGTCAGCCCTAGCGCCGTCATCATCTTCCTTCGGCTAATCGGCTTTGCGAGCGCTTGGTCCAACTTACTGCTCAGCTCAGAGGAGCTGTTCCCTTCAGGGATGGAAAACCCATCATGATTCGACATTCCTTCATTCCTCCTCGGAAGTATAAAATATCGCCGATTCATCCATCTTGCCGTAAAGCGGTAGTCCGGTTAAATTCTCGACTTTCACCTTGTAGCCCGGAGGAGCGTCGAACCGGTATTCCACTCGTCCGTTCGCCTTGGTCCACTCTAAGCGAACCGCACCGTCCCCTAGAGGCAGCACCCCCTTGCAGAAGGAAATTTCCAGATCGCAGAACCTCAGCGTAAGAGTTTGCGCGATCGGGTCGATTTGGTAGATGCCTAACACGTCGCGAATCAAGCTGTGTACGACATGGGAAGCGAATCCGTGATTGCAGCTGGCGTAATCCCCGTCGTTCTCCCAGAGCGTCCCGGTTCGTTCAGCCATGTACAGCAGGTAATCCGCCGACTCGTCCACCGCCTGCCGTGCATAGCCGTACCTTGCCAGCAATTCGAGGCGCAAATAATTCCCGATGAAAGCATTCGCTTCATGAACGTCCGGATAATCATTTATTCGTTTTCTGGACGGCCCGAACCGAGTTAACAGCGTATTCCACAGCTCGGGATGGCTGCCGGGATTGGCCGTTCCGAAGTAGAAGGCATAATACTGACAAATCTCGCTCCTGTTCCTCGTAAGGACGAGTTGATCGTCCTGCCTCACTGCATTGTCTATAAAAAAGCTTCCATCGTAAGACTGTCCCCGGATCGTCTCATGCACCGTCTCGGCCTCTTGCAACAGGCGGGGAAGCCGGTATAATCGACCCGCGGCGGCTAGCGCGGCTGCATAAAGCATATTGCTTGGATAGTTGACGTCCTGCACGAATTCGTTCGCTTTGGACCACTCCAGGAATACCCAGCTTTCAAGACTCTCCAGCAGGCCGTCTTCGTTCTTGAAACGTTCGAAGTAGTCGAACAATTCCATGATTCTCGGCTGCATCGCCTCGATCAATTGCCGGTCTCCGCTCCGTTCCAGATACTCCTCCAGTTCGATAACGAACCAGAGCGACCAATTCGGAATAAAGACGCCGTCGTTATGGTCCGCCGGATAGCACATCGGAAGCATGCCGTCGGGTAAATGCGGGAAATGATCGGGCAAGAGGTAATTCTCGAAGAAGGCTTGCTCCACCTTCGTCTGCCCCGTCAAGCTGAATGCCGCCCGTCCCATGAAGAAGCTGTCGCAAAGCCACCCGGCGCGTTCCCTTGAGGGACAGTCCATGAATAGATCGACTGCGTTCTGTCGGAAAGTTTCCCTTCCCGCTTCGAAAATCGCATTGAGCCGTTCGTCGCCGGATTGAAATCGCGCTTTGCCGGCTTCGGCGTTCGCATACTCCCTCACGTATATCCCCGACAAATCGCATTCCCCTTCGGCTGCGATCCACTTCATATAGCGCAGCGTATACGGCTCGAACGATTCCAGCCTGTAGGTTCCGGGTTCAAGCTCATACCGCAGGGCATTGACGCAACCGAACCGCAAATGATCCACGTCGTCTTCCCGTAGAACCTCGTCGAACGTCACGTACAGCAGGGTCTTGCAAGAGCAACGAACGGTACCGCCAATGAATCCGGTCCGGTTGATTCCCATGTCCAGAATTTCGAACTCGCGGGTAGCGAGCAACAAAGAATCTTCTTGCGTATGCGGTTGCTGAACGACACGTTGGCTCCTTATCTGCAGATCGGCCAATTCATCCGACAAAATGAAGGCCAGATCGTTCATTTCGTAGCCTCCATATTGAGGGCCTACGCCTGTCAAGGAACGATCGCGCCAATAAGCTCCTTGCGATTTTCGGCGAATCACTTCTCCCCTCGCGTACACCGCAAGTGGATAACGCTCGGTAAACTCAGCTAGGGGAACGCCCCTTGGAATCAATGTCTTCGCGGCCGTATCCACACAAGCAATTCGGTTAAAGGGAGCGCTTTCATCAAATCGCCAGCGGTCATAGCCCGATTGAAGCGAATACGCTTCGACGAACGTTCTCTGGAAGCTGAATCGCTGCACCTTCTGTACGCGCTCCTTCAAGAGAATCGCCTCGAATCCGTCTTCGGCTCCCGTCGCCAGAAGAGTCTCCTCGCCCGCCCGGACCTCCGCCTGTAGGAAGGATGGCTGATCGAGTACGTAATAGCTGTTGATATTATAGCCCGCCACCTCAATGGCTACGAGGTTATCGCCCTCGTTCGCGTATTCGCTAAGGTCCCATACATCGACTCGATAATGCCCATGGGGTCCGCGGGCAGGTCCGTGACCGATGAACTTGCCGTTCATATAGCATCGATAGAGGGTCGATGCGGCAATATGCAACGTTAAACCCGCATCCCTGTGCGTTGTTACTAAACCCCTGAACCCGGCGGTGATATTTTTGTCCCTCTCTCGGTCTTTCGGCCATATGGGTCTTGCCGATCTAAAATGCTCACGATTCGCCGTTCTAGTCAACTTACGCCACCTCCTCTCACTCGGATGTGTTCGACTCCGCGGCGGATTGTCCTAGATGATCGCCAAGCGATTGAAAGTCGGCCTGCGGAAAGAAGAACGCTTTAATCGCTTCCTGCCGGTTCAACAGCTCTATGGCTTGGCCATAATCCGCGAATGACGCATGATGCGTCTGGAGGCATTCGGTGTTTAGTCCCTTGTTCACGACAAGATCGATTAACAGCTGATGATCCCGCGGACCTACGGGCCTGTATTTGTACGATTCCAATTTCGTCCCTCGAGCCCACAAGGCTTCGGGATAGGTAATGTCTCCATGCAGCACTCCGAAGATGACGACATGCTCGTTCACATGAGCAAGTACATTCTGAACCGAAGAGGCCGCGCCCACGCAGTCGTATCCAAGCTCGAATCGCAGATCCTGCAATTCGTTCGCATGCATGACCGTACCAAGGCCTAGATTCCGAACGTATTGAATCCTGCTCTCGCTGACGTCGATACCGACGACATGAGAAGCCCCCCACAAGCGGGCCACCTGAACGGCCAGGATACCGGCAGGTCCGAGTCCCGATATCAGAACGGACTTTCCTTTGAGATCGCCGAGCTGCATGATCCCGATGGCCACGCATTTCAACAGCTCGAACGAAACCGCCTGCTTAAACGTAATGCTGTCCGGAAGCTTAATCAGCTCCTCCTCCCGGTAAGCGGCGTACTCCGCGTAAGCCCCCTTGGGGACGATATGCTCTAGGGCCGCGACGCGATCTCCAACGGCAAAGCGATAAACGCCTGGCCCAACTGCTTTGACGACGCCCGCCATCTCATGCCCCGGGAAGCCGATCGGCAGAGGATATTCCGGAGCTTTGGCATAATTGAACATATCTCGGCCGGCCATCATGTTGATATCCCAGCGCGGACAAGTCGACACCATCTGGATTTCCACCAGTACCTGATGATCCTGAAGATCGGGCATATCGGCGTCCACGATGCGAAATTGTCCGGCGCCGATAATTTGTAGCGCTTTCATTGTTGCTATTCCTCCTTGCATCCACTTGAGGTTGGCCTTGCGTTTAGTCTTATCCTACTGTGAAAACAAGGTGGCGTCTTTGCAGAGTTTATTGTTTATGCCGCGTATCGAGCGATCTTTCTTCGGGCATCCGGACGGCGTTTCCGACACGCCGTTTGCACAAAACTGACTTTCGCTTCGGCTACCTTCGACTGAACGGCTAATTGTCCAACATAAAAGACCGTCAGAGACAAGTTCGCTCGCTGACGGTCTTCTATATTAAGCGGATTACGCTTCATCCATCGCCGCCATTTCACGCTCCAACATACGTTGTCTTCTTCCAAAGGCAAGCTTGGATAACAATACGCTGATTTCGTATAATAGCACGAGCGGTACGGCCACAAGTAAATCCGATACTACGTCCGGCGGAGTAACCGTCACGCCGATGGCGATCAGAATAAACCAGGCAACTTTCCTCATTCTTACAAGCAGTGCCGGGCTCAAAATACCGATGCGGCTCAGGAACAAAATCACGAGCGGAAGCTCGAACAGAAGAGAGATCGGCAGCAGTATGTTGAACAAGAACGAAAAATATTGCGATACGCCGTACGTCTGCTCAAGTCCCAAATTAAACGTGACCTTCTCCGTGAACAGGAATGCCATCGGAAAGACGATAAAATAAGAGAAAGCCAAGCCGACGAGGCACATAACAAGCGCCCAAGGAACGAATACGAGCGTCGCCCTCTGCTCTTTTTCCCCCAACGCCGGTTTCACGAATAACCACAACTGAAACATCGCAAATGGAATCGCGACGATAAACGAGATCAGAAAAGCAAATTTCATATAAAGCCCGATGGCATCCCATGGCGAGAATGCGTGCAGATCCAAGTTTTTTTCAGGCGCCGCGTCCACCAAATAATCGAATACAGGCTGGGAACCAAACAAGCCCCCGACAAGGCCGATCGCGAATACGATCAAACAATAAATAATCCGTTTGCGCAACTCGCCGAGATGCTCTGTGAGTGGCATCCATTCGTCACTGCGCTGCGCGCTTTGGTTTTCGGCCATATCTCATCTCTCGCCCCCTCGCGACAATGGGGCCGCCCCTAGCGCGAAGAATTGTTTCGCATCGAGAGGCCGGCCCCATGATATGTGTTCGTAGCAGATTCGCTTATTCCGGCAATCGCCGTTCCGCTTTCTGCAGCTCCGGTTGTTCCGGGGAAACGTCGACACGGCTTGCCGGCTTCGTATCGTCCAACAAATCGTTGGCGCCTTTCTTGAATTCGCGCAACGTGCGACCGAACGCTTTGCCAAGTTCGGGAAGCTTGTTCGGCCCGAACAACAGCAATGCGATCAACACGAGCAATATAATACCGGATGCACCAATACCGCCCATCGTATGACCTCCGTTCTCGTTTAATTTAAACGCTTACAATTTTGCTTAGTTGTATCGTACTGCATAAACGAATGGGCGTCTTTGCACGTCTTTGTCTTTAATCGTCTTTTTCGGACACTTCTTTTGCTTACCATGCCGTCGATTTGTCTTGTTCATTTGCACGATTTTGACAATATTCCGAGTAAATGCAGCATAGAAGCTCTTACTTGTCTCGATAAAAAAAGACTTGATCGTATCCATCGACTGAATATCAGGGGTCACTCTTTTTTACGAATTTTCCTGAAATTGCGGATCGTGGTGAGAGAGTAACGAAGGAACAACCGGGGAAAGCATCTGTACAAGAAGGTCAACACACCTACATACGACGGGAAAGTAATGATCGCGCGATTTTTCTCGACTCCCCGAAGTACGAGACGGGCTGCTTGCTGCGGGTCAATCATTTTGGCAGGGATTTGCGAAATGACATCCGCGGAGTCGGCGTTGAAAGTGCGCATATTGTCGATCATGGATGTGCGAATGTAGCCGGGGCAGATAACGCTTACTTTAATACCCAAATCCAGGCCTTCGCAGCGCATCGTCTCCGACAACCCGACAACACCGAATTTCGCCATCGTATACGGCAGATTGGTCGGACCTGGCACAAGGCCAAAGCCGGAAGCGGTGTTCACAATATGCCCATATCCTTGTTTTGCCATGACTTGATAGGCATAGTGGGACCCGTGAAGAATACCGGTCAAATTGACTTCCAATACCTTCTTCAATTCATCAAGCGGCAGGTCCCGAAACTCGCCAACTACCGTTATGCCGGCATTGTTGAACATATAATCCAATCTTCCGTATTGCGCCAATGACGCATCAATAAGTGCTTCTATCGATTTGGGGTCTGTCACATCCACATAGGAAGCGATTGCCGTACCGCCATGAATCGAAATCTTCTGTGCGATATCGCGTGCGGCTTCTTCATTCAGGTCGGCAACGATCACGCAAGCTCCACGATCCGCCAATTGGCTGCATACTTCCCGGCCAAGCCCAGATCCGCCGCCTGTAACCAAACAAACCTTCTCGCGAAAAATACTCATTTTGCATTCATCTCTCCTAACGATTTTGTTTCATTCGTTCGAGACATTCTCCCATTATTATACATGAAACACGAGTAAGGAACGCTCGAAAAATAATAGCCCTATTCGATTGGGTATAGGCGGTTGCCCTGATTACCAGATAAAAATAAAGACTGCCGAGACTTTCTCGACAGTCTGCCCGAGGACTAATCCTCGGGCTTGTTTTTGTTCTCTGTCATGAAGATCGAGCGTTGCCGCGGACGAATCACGGCCCGCAGCCGGCGAGGATCAACGTATGACAAGTACTCCGTGAATATCCAACGAAGGCAACGTGACCTGAAGCTCCCCGTCGTTCCAGGCATGGGACGGACAGGATCCTTCAGGCTCCCAGACGACGGACT
This sequence comes from Cohnella phaseoli, assembly GCF_003386235.1. Classification (GTDB taxonomy): domain Bacteria; phylum Bacillota; class Bacilli; order Paenibacillales; family Paenibacillaceae; genus Cohnella; species Cohnella phaseoli. Next base: position 124,380 of record NZ_QRDZ01000004.1, on the reverse strand, counting down.
TCGGAGGGAGGTCCAGCGCCACCGACAGCCGGATCGGACCTACGGAAGGCACGATGTCGGGAAATGCGCGACGATTCGTTACCGGCATGTTGGCCAGATTGAGCAAATGGACGCACAGGGCGCCGTCCGCCGCTTTGCGCAGCGCGAGGTCGACGCAGGAAGGCGCATTCGTCGTAACCGCGGGCTTAGGAAACAGCCGATGCGCGAGATCGGCGATAAAACGGCGCATAAACGGATGATGGCTGTGAAAATAACGGCTGGCGATCGGGCCGTATACTGCGGCGATTTGCCCGGCACCGTAACGGTTCAGCGTGGCGGCAACGCCTTCGCGGCGCAGCTTCAGATGCCGTTCGGATACCCCTTCCGACCGAACGTCCAAGTAAGCGCTGCGAGCCTGAACGCCTTCGCCGTCATAGCGCATCGCCAACACTTCCGCGTCGACCGGTTCCACCGGCTGCCAGTTGCCGGGGCAGCCGATTTTACCGTCGGCGGATACGAGCTGGGCTCGCAACTGCCTCGGCGTTCCGGCCAGCTTTACCCCGAGCTCGCCTTCGAACAGCCTGGCGCAGCGTTCTCCGAGGAGCAGCAGATTGCCGCCTCCGGCTACATATTGCAGCACTCGCTCGCGGAAAGCATCCTCCAGCACGGGCGAATCGGGGATTACGAGCAGCGGAAACTGCTCCATCCGCTCCATCAACATGTATTCCGTCAGCACATCGACGGAGTAATGGGATTCCAGCAAAGCGTGCAGCGTGCCCTCCAGCTCGATCAGCGGGGTATCCCACCAGGTATAGACCCGATCCGACACGTCGAATTGGCTGGCTGCGGAATGCAGAAGCGCCACCTCCGGCACGGAGACGCTGCGATGGCATAGCGACTGCCGTTCCCGGCAAAACGCGGCGACCTCGGCCGCGACGTCCGCAATCTCGGCGCCGATATAGCCGGAGCGCGTCGGCAAGTAATACAGCATGTAGCCGCCGCCGTGCATCAACACGACTCCGGCTTCCTGCTTGAGCTGCGAAGGTGTCTTAAGCAGCTCCTCTTGTCCGTCGGCGTTGTCGAATCCCCATGATTGCAGCTCCCACGGCTTGCCGACGTTCGTTAAAAATCTCGCTTCCGTCCGGGCCCGATCGGCGGACAGCATCGGATCAAAATCGCCGGAAAGGTAATCGATATCGGCGGATACCGGCACCGGGCACATGGTCGTGAAAGCCCAATTGCTTGCGGTCTGAACCCGTGGCCTTATGGCATGCAAGGCGCCCGTCCAGCGACGCAGATACGCTTCGAAGCGCGCCCGGTGAAAATTTTTCCATCGCAGCCATCTGTCGTCTTCGCGATCCGTCGGCGCGTCCTCCCACCCCGTCTCGGCTTTCCAGGCAGCCAGCGCCGCAGAACTGTAGTCCAGCTTCGCGCCCCAGCATTCGCCGTCCAGCCAGACGCTGTCCACGTCGTAACGATCCGCAATTTCGACCAGCTGCGGAATGAGCAGCTCGTCGGCATAAGCGCCAAACAAGCTTGTCGCTTCGGCATCCGGCTGCCCGAACCGGTCGACTGCGGCCCAATCGGGACGCGACCTTACCGCCAAATGATCAACGACGCCGGAATAATGGACGCCGAGACCGATGCCCAGCTTACGGGTCTCCTCGCGCCAAACGGCGAGCGAATCTTTGACGATGCCGGGCGACGGCGTACCGACCGATGTGTCGTACCCGGCGTAGCCGGGATGGCCCTTGCAGTCGTAATGGACGAAATCCGGGCGAATGCGCCGCAGCAAACCTGCGACAGCTTCGGAGGTGACGTCGGCGCCGAGCGCGTGATCCTCCTTCTCCGGATGCAAATCGAAATGAAGGCCAAAAAATGCATTTTTACGATCGAACACGTTGTCGCTCTCCCCTGCTTACGGCTCCGACCAGAGCACGCTTCCCGTATTTTCCGGACCCGTTCCTTCGTAGATATAGACCTTTCCGTCATTCTTCACGGTCAAAAATGCCGGGAAGTTTCCGTTCGTGCCGGTAGACCATATATAGCCCTGATTGTCGGAAGGCCCCGTCCCTTTGTACACCACGAAGTTGCCGTCGGTCTGCATGATGCCGAAATAGTCTCCAACCGTTCCCGTAACGCCCGACTGCCAGACAACGCCGGTATTGGCGGCGGGATTCGGTCCGCTGTACAGGACGAAATTGCCGTCGCTCTGCACGGTCAGACAATACGCGCCCGATGGAGATACCAGGAACTCGCCGTCGGACAGCATGCGGCCTTCCCTCAAATGATCGCGGGGCGGCAATCCTTCGATTTCTCCGCCGTTTACGCTGACGCTGAACAGACTCGGCCCCCAGCCGTCGGTTGGGGATCCGTCGCGGAACCGAAGATAGACGGTTTTGGACGGATTGGCGGTCAGGTAAGCGCTCAAATCCAGCGCGATCGTCTGCCGGTTGCTGGCATCGTGAACATCGGACGCAGCCTGGGCTTCGAGCGTCCAGACGCTTTTGTCGACCGACGCTTCGACGACGTAGTTGTTGGCGATATCGAGCTGCACTTCCAACTCCGTCGCGGCATCGTCAAGATCGAACTTATACCCCCAGCTTTGGCCGCCGTCCGCGACCCGGCGGTCGCCGCTCGCGATATAGCTGCCGTTGTCCTCGTCGATAAAGCCGCTCTCGTCATGGGTGAAGCTGGCCAGAAACCCGGCCTCCGTAATGTCGGCAAATTTAGCCTCGGCATATTGCACATACAGGTCGATCATCTCCCCCGGCGTGACGACTACGAAATTGCCCGGCAGATTGTCGATATAGTCCGTCAACAGTTCGGTGTTGATGTATTGGGCTCCGACGTTGAAAAAGGCCGGTCCGTCCCCATCGTAGGCCGCAATGTCCGCCCCGTCGAAATACGAATAAGTGATGAAGATCGGCTTGCCCCTATACATGAAATGCGTTTCCTTGTTGCTCGCTACGTCCGGCCTGCCGGCATCGAGGCCGCCGTAGCCTGCGAATACGCCCTCGACGCTTGGAATCGCCGTATAGGCCTTGGCGTCGAAGCGATCGTAGTTCATCGTCCTGAGCGTGCGGTAACGATTGTAGATCATGTAATCGTCCGTTAAGGCAAAATAATCGTCGCGGTATGGCGCCGGCATCGGATACTTGATGTAGCCGAGTCCCGTCACCGACGTCACATAGCTATTCAGACCACGCTCTGCGGAATAGAAAGCGCCGGCAAGCGGGTCGAGCTCCTGCAGCGTCGGCGTCAGCTCCCAGGCGATCGGATAGTCCTCGCGATCCGCAAGCCCAAACCAGGTCGGAAACTTGAGCTGCGGAAACAGCAGCGTATCACCGTCGGTTTCCGTAAAGCTGATATACACCTTGGTTGGATCGAATACGAGAGTTCGCGGATTTTCCGATGCAGAAGGCCGCACCATCGGAAGTCCGCTGATCCAGCTCAGATTAAAACTCTCGCTCGCTACCATCGCGAACTTCCCCTTGTCGTTCAGATAACGCCCGAACGCGTCTTCGTCCGTCGTTCCTCCCCATACGCCGATGACGGGCGCTACGCCGTCCGCAAGCGCGACCATATCGTCGGTCAGTGCTTTTTCGCTTGCGCTCAGTCCCGTTCCGGCTGCCGGATCACCTTTCATATTAAAGGTGAAAATCCGGTTTGCGATCAGGTAATCGAACATAGCCAGACTGTAATTGGGATTGTTCGCCAGAATGTCGGTTCGCATCTCCGGCGCAAGCTCTTCAAGCGCGTATTCGTAAGCCTCTTTCCACGAGTCCAGTCCGAGCGCCCGAACGTCCGCCAGCACAGTCAGCTTAACATCGTATTCGTCTTCCAGCGTCTCAAGCTGCTCTGCCGTCAGGGCGATCGCATTGTACTTGGCACTGAGCATCGCCGTGACGTTCAGGTTGGCGACTCGCGTCTCCGACGGCACGAAACTTTTGTTCGGCTCTGCGTAGGAAGAGTGATCTCCCGTATAGTAATAGAAGCTTCCGCTGTTGCCCGTACCGGACGGGTTCAAAATATCCTCGTCATACAAGATTGCCCCGTCCAACTCACTGGCGAACAGATCAACAAGCTCGTACGGATCTGTCTGCTGCACCTTCGTATAGCCGCTGAGACGGTTGAACCAAAACGTTCGGTTTACCATAACCGAGTTGGCGCTGTGCCCGGGGCCAGTGTCGTAAATATGCAGCGGATTTTTCAGCACCCAGATGCGCGGCTCCTCTCGGTTGACCAGCCCTTGAAGCGACTTTACCATGAACAGGTCGGTCAAATCGTAGGCGCTGCTTTCCATATCGATATATTGAATCGTCGAAGCAGGCTCCTGGCTTGCCCGCGGGAAAACGGCGGCGCCCGCCTCCGGAGCTTCCGCGAGCAGCAGCCAACCGGTAAAGCCAAGGAGCAGTGCAAGTCCCCATTTACGAAAACCCATCCTTACAACTGACAACCGCATGATCGCTTCCTCCTTGTCGCGTTTCAACTCTTAACCAGCGTCCATGAATCCCGCTCGCTGGCTTTCACTTGCCAGCGCGTCGAATGGCAATCGTATACGCATGCCTGCAAGGCAAATCGTCGCCGGAGCCCTCAAGCTCGGGCAGCTTGACGATCAACCTGCCGTCCTTGACAGCCGTCCGCAAGGGAGGCCCTTCATGACCGAGCAACCTCGCCTCCGTCGCCTCGAATTCGCTCGTCGATTCCCCCGCCTCGAACAGTCCCGCCGTTTCCAGCACCAGCTCGCGCCCCGGCCATTTCAAGCAAATGGCGTAGACGGTGTCCCCTTTGGCCGTAAAACGCACGTGCTCGCCTTGTTGACTCGTTCGCCACGCCGACGTCCCATAGATCGCTTCTCCGTTAACGGCAAGCCAATCGCCGACCTGCACAAGCCGCTCTTCCATAATGACCGGAATACGGCCGTCCGCGGTCGGACCGACGTTCAGCATCAGATTGCCGCCTTTGCTGACCGTGTCGACGAGCAGATGAATCAGTTGGCGTTCCGTCATATAATCGTCCAGCGTCTCATTGCGGTTGTAGCCGAAGGAGGCGCCGATGCCTCTGTTCTCCTCCCACTTGCGAGGTCTGCTCATTTTCAACTCTTGACCGTCCGGCCCGAAGCCGACTTCGCCGTATTCCGTCGTAAAATAACCTCCGTGATTGCCGCGAGTTTCTTTGCCCCAACGGTCGTTTACGACAACCTCTTGGGCAACGGGAGATTCCGTAAACAGCCATTCCAGAAAATCGCGACTGCCCCATACCTCGCTGTCATGCTCCCATTCCCCGTCCGTGAACAGCACTGAAGGCGAATATGCCTGGATAAGCTCCTTCATTTGCGGAATCATCTCCGCGCGGGCATACCGCTCCGGCGATATCGAATACAGCGGGTTGAACCATTCCAGCAGCGAGTAATAAGCGCCCATCCGCAACCCCTGACCGCGCACCGCCGTCGCCAGTTCGCCGAATAGATCCCTGCCCGGCCCGATATCCTTGCTGTTCCAATTCCAGCGGTACGCGCTCGGCCATAAACAGAAGGCATCGTGGTGCTTGGCGGTCAACACGACGTATTTGGCCCCCGCCCGCTTGAACAGCGAAGCCCAACGCTGCGGCTCGAACAGCTCCGCCTTGAAATCGGAGACAAAGTCCTCGTACCGCTTTTTCTCGCCATACACGCGCTTATGAAAGGCCTCGTATTGCCCGCCGGCATGGCGCACCGCGCTGCCGTACCATTCCGCGTAAGCCTCCCCCGAGGTATTTACGCTGTCCCGTTTCGGCCCCCAAGAAGGAACGGAATAGATGCCCCAGTGAATGAAAATGCCGAATTTCGCTTCGTCAAACCAAGCCGGAATGGCTCTGTCGTCGATCGATTGCCATTTGGATGCATAGTCTGCCATTTATCATGTCTCCCGTAAGCGACCCCGAAATGGCGGGGCTTGGGCTTCGTCTCCTGCGACAAGGTAAGCCCCGCCGATCCGCGGTCGCTTCTATTTGCCTTTATACTGTCGGTCGTATGCCGTCTGGGTCAGTTCGGTCAGCCGGTTATAGCCGATTTTCTCGAGGTTGTTCAAATACGTGTTCCAATCCTTGTCAATGTCCAGGTTTCCGGTCACAAACTTCGCTACGCTTTCGTCCAAATACTTGATGACGGCGTTGTTCAGTTCCTCCCACTCCGTGGCCTCGTCCTCCGGCATCATGAAGCTGCCCGGCATTTGCTGCTTCGGCCCCTTGCCTTCATACTTGTTTTGCGTTTCATCGTACAAGATTTTTTCGTGGTTCCACACGCCTGGCGTCACCACTTGCGCATTGCGCCACTCGGCGGTCATAAACGTGTTCAGGCCGTTGCTCCACGTGAAATTGTTCGGCTGTTCCCCACTCTTGAGCACGTTGTACTTGGCGGGCCTGCCGTCCAATCCGACTTCTCCGTCTTTGGCCTTCACCCAGACGTCGCCTTCCTCGCCGTAAAGGTTGTAATCGCCCTCCAGGTACATCTGGTAAATCGCATCCGCGAAACGCATCGCCAAATCCGGGTTTTTTGCTTCTTTCGTAATAACGAAGTTGCCCGTTCCCATCCCGAAGGCGTACTGCTTGGCGAACGAGACTCCGTTCGGTCCCGTGAGAGGCGGCAGCGCTACGAAATGCTCCTTGACGGGGTTCCCTTCGCTCCAATCGACGAAGCCCATCGCGCCGGAGGCTACCGCGCCGACCCGATTGTCGGCTTCCGACATGCCGGTCAGGATTTTCACCTTGTTGTCGTCCTGCAGCAGAAACTCGGGATCGATCAGCCCTTCTGCATACAGTTTGTTTAAGTAGCGCAGCCCTTCCTGCCATTCCGGCTGAACCGGCGCCTGCACGACCTTATCGTCTTGCAGCATCAGGCGATTCCCGGCCTCGTTGTAGATGAACGAATTCATTAGGAAAAAGTCGATGCCGCCTTGCCAGGAGCCTCGGGTAAGCGGTATTTCGTCCGCTTTGCCGTTGCCGTTCGGATCCTTCTCCTTGAAGGCTTTCAAGACCTGATAAAATTCCTCCGTCGTCGTCGGCACGTCGAGCTTCAGCTTATCGAGCCATTGTTGGTTAATCCACAATTTGTGACTGTACGTACAGTGATAGCATTCGTTAATGGAAGGCAAACCGTAAATATTGCCGTCCGGCGCCGTGATCGCGCTTTCAATAATCGGATTGTAGTCGAATACCTGCTTCGTCGCGACGCCGTACTTTTCGATCAGATCGTTTAGAGGCAGGAACAGACCTTGCGAGCCGTAAGCAATCTGCTGGGCGTTGCCGATACCCCAGGACATGATGACATCGGGAATGTCGGTTTGGCTGGCGAGCATCAAATTCAGTTTGTCGCGATAATCCTCCATGTTGGCCCGCACCCATTCAATCTTGATGTTCGTCTTCTCTTCAAAATATTTCGTAAACCAATTGTCCTCCAGATTGCCGATCCAGCTTGGCGGGCTTGCCCACACTTTGAGCGTTTCCGTCTCCTTCGCGATCGGGAACGTGCCGGGCGGCGTCAAATTGGACGCCTCCGTCTTCGTCTCCGCCGACCCGCTTGCGCTGCCGGATGGCGCCGCCTCTTTCGAGTTTCCGCCGTTATTGCTGCAAGCCGCCAGCATAAGCGATACGCCAAGCAGCAAGGTCAAAGCCATTTTTGTCGTTTTGTGCATTCAGTTACCCCTCCGGATTGTCATTGTGATAGATGCACTGCGGTTTGCGTCTATTTCATTCTGCGCATCGTCATTCAGCCCGCTCGGTCGGCCTACCGTAACTCCGATTGTACCGTATGGTCCGCCCCTGGCAGAAGTCGCCGGCGCTCCGCATCGCCTCCTTTCCAAACGAGCATTGTTGTTCAGCCCTTGATAGAACCGATCATGATCCCTCGGACAAAATAACGCTGCACAAACGGGTACAGCAGAATGACCGGGAGGCTGGAGACAACGATGAGCGCGTATTTCAGCTGCTCGCGCAAATTGGCGCGTTCCGCCATCGCTTTCGTATCGATGGAAGCGGTAAGGCTGGGGTCGATCTGATTTTGAATCAGAATGGCTCTGAGAATCATCTGCAGCGGCATCTTGTCGTTCGATTTTAGAAAGATAAGCGCGCTCTGGATGTTGTTCCAGTAGCCGATGGCGTAGAACAGCGCGTTAACCGCGAGGATCGCGCCCGACAACGGCAGCACGATTCGGCGCACGAAGCTGAAATCGCTGCATCCGTCCAGCTTGGCCGCTTCCAGCAGTTCCTTAGGGATGCCCGTCTGGAAAAAAGTGCGCGTAATGATCAGGTTGTAGACGGCAAGCGCCGAAGGCAGGATGACGGCCATCCGGCTGTCGTACAGCCCGAGCTGGTTCACCAGCAAATAAGTCGGGATGAGTCCGCCGCTGAAAAACATCGTAAACGTAAACACGAGCATCAGCGGCGTTCCCGCGCGAAAATCCGGCCTCGACAACGGATAAGCGGCCAGTACGGTCAGCGCAAGACTGATCAGCGTTCCGATTACTGTGTAGAACAGCGTATTGGCGAAGCCTTGCCAAATTCCGGCATACCGGAAGACGGCGCGGTACCCGTCAATGCTCGGATCGACAGGCCACAGCCAGACTTTGCCGGAAGTGACGGCCGACGGCGCGCTAAACGACGAGCTTGCAATGTAAATGAGCGGATAAAGCGTGACGACGAGTGCAGCCAGCAGCAGCAGATTGACCACGGCCGTAAACAGACGGTCGCCGCGAGCCGCGAATAATTTGTCCATCGGTGACATCCTCCTTTACCATAGGCTGGTTTGATTGACTTTACGGGAAATACGGTTGGCCAGAAGTAGCAGGACAAGGTTGATCATCGTGTTGAACAATCCGACCGCGGCCGCGTAGGAATAGTTGGGCAGCGACGAGGCGAGCCCCGTTTTGTACACGTAGGTGGAAATCACTTCCGAACGATCAAGATTAAGCGGATTTTGCATCAGGAAGATCTTGTCGAAGAACCCGAGATTCATGACCTGCCCTACGGCGAGAATAAACGTAATAACGACCGTCGGCATAATGCCGGGAAGATCGATGTGCAGCATCCGCCGGAACTTGGAAGCCCCGTCGACGACCGCCGCCTCGTACAGTTCCTGATCAATGCCGGCCAGCGCGGCGATATAAATAATTGCGTTAAACCCCGCTCCCTGCCATATGTTCGACCAGGCGTACACGCTGCTGAACCATTCCGGTTTGGTCATGAACATGATCGGCTCCCCGCCGAAAAACCGGATGATATTGTTGATGATGCCGTAATCCTGAACGGACAGAAATTGCACCAGCATGCCGACCACGACCGTGACGGATATAAAATACGGCGCGAACGTCGACATCTGCACCCATCGGCGGAAGCGGTTGCGGTTCGTATTGTTGAGCAGCAGCGCTAGCAGCACGAACAGAGGAAACCCGGCCAGCAGCGTGTAGAAGCACACCTCCAACGTGTTCAACACGATCTGTAGAGAGTCGTAGCTGCGGAAAAACTTCTCGAAATATTTCAGACCCGCCCACTCGCTGCCGCCGATGCCATCCACCGCGCGAAAGTTTTTGAAGGCGATCTGCACGCCGTACATCGGCACGTACATAAAAATAACGAGCCAGACAAGCGGCGGCGCGATCATCAAATAAAGCTGGTAATTGCCGCGCACCTCCTTTTTCAGGCTACGAGCGCTGTACCATTTGAGATTGGTTCGATTTCTTTTGTCCATTTTCATAGGCAATACTCCTCGGGTGGCGGATATCAAATCCTTTTTGCAATCGCTTGCAAACCGTTGAACAGGTATGAAGATACCATGCGACAGACCGCGCAGGAAGTGGATTGTCGCCGGATCGGCATGACGGATTCCCGTTTGACGGCGTGGAATCATTCCGAAACCGTGAATGAAGCCGGACGGATCGGCTTCTGTGCGACGCAAGGCTGAGCCGCGCATAGAAAAAAACCGTTAAACGCATGAAAGGCATGTGTTTAACGGTCTTGATAGGGGACTAATCGGCTCAACTTACGATGGATCCTCTAAACCGATCCGCTGCTGTCTGTAAATGGTAGGACTTACGCCGTAATGTCGCTTGAACGCCTTATAAAACGTATTTGGCGTGGCATATCCGCTCAGCCGGGAAATATCTTGCACCGTAACCGCAGGGTCGCCAAGCAGGCGCGCGGCCCGATCCATTCTGAGCATCTCGAGATATTGGGTGAAGCTTTCGCCGATCTGCTCCTTGAACAGCTGGGAAACATACTTTTCCTTAATTCCGAGCTCTGTGGCGAGCGTCGTCAGCGAGAGATCGTCCTGCTCGAATCGGGCATGAACGATGTTCAGGATTTTGTCTTTCCAATGATCCTTCTGACCGCTCCGGCTCGAGGCGGCAATTCTGCACAACTCCAAAAATAAAGCCTCCCCGTCCAGAAACAGTTGCGTAGGCGACCGGTGTCCGATCAAGGCGTCCATTCGAGTCTCCAATCTCTCGGCAACTTCCTGTCCGGTTAAGGCCATCGCCTTGCGCAGCTTGACCGCCGTCCCCCGCATCTCGTACGCCAATTGGGCGGTCGATTCCGGCGAGAGTCTCGCTTCGGCGACATTGCGTTTCCTTAATTCATCGATAATTCCCCGCACTTCCGCTTCGTCTCCCGACTTGATCAGATTCATCATTCGCGTCTCCACATCGGTCGGATAATAATAGTCGTCCAGGTCGTGAAGGATATCGCCGAAAAATACCGGTTCGCGCGCAGTCCGGCGGGTCTCCGCGGCTTCCAGCGCCTGCAGCGCCTCGTCGAAAGAGTTGCGAATTCTGATCAGATGGTCGCAGGGCTTGCCGACGCCAAGCGCGATGCCGATGCCGAACTCTTCCGCCAGCTTTAGCGAAATGGCTTCGGCGGAAGCTTCGATTTCATGACGGAATATCGCCATGTCCCCGACATCAAGACCGATCAGCAGCACCGTCCGCCATTCATCCAGATGATAAAACTTCATGCTGTGGGCAAGGTGCCGTCTGAATTCTTCCTGCACGAGCACTTTGGCCAGATCCAGCCGCTTCAGCAGATCGGGCGTCAAATCGGAAGCGTCGCGCACCCCGATGATACCGACGACGACGGCGACGAACCGGTCGCCTTCCAGCCCTAGGTCGATATAGGAGCGGACCGCTTCGATGTCCGGCTCCTTCGAGAATCCTCCACGCAGCAGCCGTTCCAGGAACGTCGCCTTAACGATTTCCATCTGACGGGATAAATCGCGCTTCAGCTCGTTGCGATTGGCGATCAGCTCGGATATCGTTCCGTCCAAATAGTCCCATGTCGACCCTTTTCGTACGGCGTCGGACAACGGTTCGCCGAAGCCCGAACGAAGCTTGCGCACGATATTCAGAATCGGGCGGCTGCTGCTATAAGAGAACGCAACGGCGATGAGGAGTCCAACCGTAATCGTGACGATCATCGTATAAATGTACAGCCTTTTAATGTAGGCTACTTTTTCCGAAATGACCGACTGCGGGATGGCCGCGACATATTTCCAGCCGGTTGCCCCCGACTCGGCGTGCATAACGATCATCTTTTCTCCATCGACCGTTTGTTCCTTGTAGCCCCGGCTCCCTTGCGTGACGGATGAGGGCAGCTCGCGCATATCCGAATAACCGGTGCCCGTTATCCTCTCGCCTCCGGGCGACACGACGTATATCCAGCCTCGGCTTGGCGCGATCGCGCCCGATAACAGCTCCTTCACCTCGCTCGCGTCAAGCAGCACGACGACCGCGCCCTTATAGGTGTTAAGCGCTCCGATCGGAACAGACTGGACGTACGTGATGACTTGGCGCAGGCTTCCGTTCACCGTAACGCTCGTTTCCGGATAATACGCCGCATAGCGGTAATCGCCGAGAAGATAATCTCGCCACTGCGCATACGTTAAATTGCTGAATCTGAAAAGTTTTCCGTAAAAAGCTTCCACTTCGGCCGTCGGGTGCATGGAGGAAATAAACGCGCCTTTGTTCAAGTAGACGAACGCCTCGCGAATAAGCCTGTTGCCCAGCTTATAATTGGCCAGGTTGTCGGACAACTCTTTCATCGCATAGTAGTCGTCGCCTCCGTACGGCAATTTGGCGTTCAGCAAGTTGCCAAGACGGCCATCGAGCGAAATCTGCGTCCCGATGCTTTCCACCTCGTTCAGCCGCGAATCCAGCAACGCCATGCTTTTTTCCAGTCTGACGATTCCCGTTTCAATCGCTTCCCGTTTCGCCAGCTCGAACGAACGGTTATATACGTATCCTCCGATACCGGAAATGACAAGCAGCAGAATCATATAGTGCACGATAAAACGCATAAATACCGTTCTGACGCTAGGCATCCTACCGTCGGCCATCGGATACGCCCCCTCTCTTCTCAGTCTGTACGGTGCCCGTTTCGCCGAAACGACAAGCGCTTTATCGTCCTGCCGCCCCGAATTGTAAGCACTTTCAAAACAGTGCCGACGTGACAGCGACCGATCCGTCCCCACTTCAGAATCTTACTCTATCACGCGGTCCGACAAATGAATAGTGGATTTACTCCCATTGACCGTGAAAGGTTCCTGTTGAAATCGGATTTTACAGCGGCCACCGATCGACTTCAGACAGGTTGTTTTGGGCTGCTCGGATCGATAAGACCTTGAGCAGTATTCGCAGGTGATGTCTACCTCTCCCACGCACCGCTCTTTCTTCTCGCAACCATCGTGATTTGCAAGGAGATCAACACTTGCTCTTTTAGTAGATTCAAGATCGCTATAGAACTGAACTGCCCCTTTGCTATAGTACTGTCTCGAAGTTGTAGCATCAGCAGAATATGCAGTTCTACGCGATGGAAGTCGGTGTCGGCGTAGATGCTAGGCGCCGAGCAAAAGGTCCCCTCAGCAAAGAGAGGGGACCTGTTTTATTGAATCCTTGCGGGGGTTTCTCCGCAGATTACTGGACTTACTGGACGAAACTGACGCCGTCTATAAACACGGTGTTATCGTTGTTCGTCATGCCCTTGAACAGAATCGTATGATTGCCCGGCGAAGTCGCGAAGGCGTCGGTATAGAAGTCGGCGTAATCGAGCGACGAAGGCGTATACGTTCCGATCAGTCCGCCGTCGAAGTACACGTTGACGGTCTGCGCGCCCCCCGTTCGCCGGGCCATCTTAAAGTGCAATTTGTAGACGCTGGCCACCTCAATAGCGATCGATTGGCTGATCGTGCCCGGACCCTGGATAAAGGCTGCCTGCACGCCATCGGGATAAGCGGCCGGTTATACGGCGAACTGTCGGGGCAGCATTTCCCGATCACAATGATCGCGCAGCCGCCGATCGACGCCGTGGAGGATCTCCCCTATCGGATTCAAAGGGATAGGATCCTGCTGCAGAAAAGCGTCGTTTTCGGCCAGTCCCGATGGATCGTTCCCGCTCCGTCCGAAACGAACCAACCTCTCGTGGAGCACCCGCTGGGAGTGAACACGGAGAAGTTGCTGCTGAAGTGGATCGAGAAGAGCCAGCCCGGCCCCTTCCTAGCGGAGTTCGGCAAGTTGCTGAGCGATTGCGAACGGAGAGAATGTCCCCAGATTAAGCTGGAAGGCGTGCTTAAACGGGTCGTTCAGCTATTTCAACAGACGAATCCTTGGCTGAATCAGACCCGTATGCTTGAAATCGAACTTGAAATCGACGAGATCGTCTCCAGTTCGTATAAATACTCCTCCATCTATGAGGGAATGTCGGTTATTCTGGATCAATTGTTTCATCTCGTGCTAGCCGAAAGCCGTTCCAAAGAAGATCAGTCGAAGCTGGCACTCGGGATCGAACGCTATATCCTGAATCGTTATACCGAGTTGCTGTCGCTGCCATCCATCGCGGAGTATTTCGGCATAACGCCGGCGACCGTGAGCAGCCTGTTCAAGAAGTACAAAGGCATTCCTCCGATGGAGTTCATGATTCGCCTGCGCATCGAGAAAGCGAAAGAGTTGCTCCGGATCGTCCCCCCGTTGACGATTAGAGACGTGGCTGCCGCCATCGGATATGAAGATCCCTATTACATGAGTCGGCTGTTCAAATCCGTGTCGGGCATGAGCCCTTCGGAATTCCGGGATACGCGTTAGTTTGCGTACAAACGCTTCCTTGGGTCGGCCTGAACAGGACGTTCAAGCCGGCTTAGGAAAAGAAGCAACCGAGGCGCATCCTCGGTTGCTTCAGTGGTCGCGTGAAAAGGCGAACCGATCAAGATCGTCTCGTCGATGTTCCGTTCGAAGGGGCTATTCTATCTGGCTGCCGTACCCGCAATCGACAACGTGGAAGATTATAACAAAAAACCAGTATTAGCAATAAACTCTGCTATTACTGGCTTTAAATTTGGTCTCAAACCTATGACCTGAAATGTCTCAATTATCGATGTAATGAGTCTCAACTATAACCGTTACCCAAAGCTTCCACACTAACTCCCCTACACCTTATAAGCCTTCATAGCCTTCACGATTTCCTTCATCGAAGGACGCTTGCCGTACATCAGTACGCCGACGCGGTAGATTTTCGCGGAGAGCCAGCCGATAGCCAGAATCGAAGCGATCAGAATACCGATGGACAGCGCGATCTCCCACCAAGCCGGTTCGGCCAAGCCGATCCGCAGGAACATGAGGAACGGGGAGAAGAACGGAATGTACTGGCAGACGACCATCAGCGTGCTGTCCGGCTGGTTCAGGCCGAACATGGCGATGTAGAAGCCGACAAGCGTGAGCATCGTAATCGGCATAACGGCCTGGCCGAGGTCCTCGGTACGGCTGACGATCGATCCAACCGCCGCGAACAAGGTCGCGTACAGGAAGAAGCCCGCCAGGTAGAAGAATACCGCGTAAACCAGCAGCAGCGGATCGATCGAGCTAAGATCGAAGCCGAAGCTTTTCAGAATGTCCGTGTTGTGCGGCAGCGTCAAGTTTGCGACTAGCGCGCCGACCAGAACGACGATTTGAATCATGGCCACGAGGAACGTTCCGAGAATTTTCCCCCACATCTGCTTCAGAGGAGATACGCTTGTCACGATGATTTCCATAACGCGGGAGCTCTTCTCCGCCGTAATCTCGGTAGCGATCAGTTGTCCCGTGATCATAACGGCCATGAAAAGCATGATGATCATAATGTACGTCAACGCGATGGCCATGCCCTGCTCTTCCTCTGTCTTGCCTTTCTCATCCGTGAAGCTGACCTTCTGGGTCTGGAATGCAACCGGCGCGTATAGCTGCGCCTTCTGCGTCTCGTCCAGCCCTGCGCCCTCAAGCAAGGTATCGTATTTGACCTGTTGAAGAGCGGTCGCCAGCGAGGAGGAAATTCCTCCCTCGAATGCACTCTTGGAGTTGTAAGTGACTTTCGGGAACCCGGCCGCCGCATCGTCCGCGAACGTCAGGTAGCCTTTAAGATCGCCGTTCTCCAGCGCGGACTTCAATTGTTCCTCGGATGCCATGCCGACAAGCTCCACCTTAGGCTCCGGCAGCTTCGCGTAGTGATCTTTCAGCCCCTCTACGACCTGAGCCTGGCTTGCTTCCGCATAGCCGATTTTCGCGGCTTCGCCATCTCCGCCCCCGCTAAGCTTGTCGATCAGATAAGGCAGGTTGCCCCCAACGATCATCAGCGCCGCGAGCACCACCGTCATAATAATAAATCCTTTGCTGCGCAGCTTGTTGCGCATCGTAAACGACATTACCGTCCATAAGCTATTATTCATGGCTCTCACCTACCGTTTTAATAAAGATTTCGTTAAGCGTCGGTTCCAAGACTTCGAAGCGGTTAATCGGACCTTGCAGCAGAGCGTGCTTCAGAATACGCTGACCGACTTCCGGAGAATCTACCTTTAACTCGTAGCCGCCGTGCTCGTGCCGGAATACGTGCTTCACTCCGGTGATCGTATCCAATCCCTCAATCGTTCCGTCGCCCGCGACGATAACCCGCTCCTGAGGAAACTTCTTTTTGATTTCCTTGATCGGCCCTTGCAGTACCGGATTGGATTTGTGCATGATCGTAATGTTACGGCACAGCTCCTCGACATGCTCCATTCGGTGCGTGGAGAACACGATGCTCGTTCCTCCGTCCCGCAGCTCTTTGACCGTCGATTTGAGCAGCTCCACATTAACCGGGTCGAGTCCGCTGAACGCCTCGTCGAGAATGAGAATTTTCGGATTATGGATGACCGCCGCGATAAACTGGATTTTCTGCTGGTTGCCCTTGGACAGCTCTTCGACCTTCTTGTTGTAATACTCCGGCACCTGGAACTTATCCAGCCACATTTTCAGATTCTTGTCCGCATCCTTGCGGGACATGCCGCGCAGCTGAGCCAGATACAGAATCTGCTCGCTTACCTTGATCTTCGGATACATCCCCCGCTCTTCCGGCAGGTAGCCCAGCATGCTAAGCTGCTGCTCGCTGTAGGGATTGCCTAAGTAACGAACATCGCCCTCGTCCGGCAAAATCAAGCCCAGAATCATACGCATCGTCGTCGTTTTCCCCGCGCCATTGGCGCCCAGCAGTCCGTAGATTTCCCCTGCCGCTACATCGAAGCTAAGACCGTTAACGGCCCTCTTGTCGCCGTAATTTTTAATAATTTTATCTACCTTCAATGAATTCATCGTCTTGCTTCCTCCTTTCGAATTAAACAGCTCAATATATCTTCCAGCTCCATACGCTGGACGGCTACCACACGGAATCCGTTGTCGCGGCAATAAGCTTCGCCCCGCTCGGGATCGTCCACTTCAAGCCGGTAGAGCCCCGCTCCCGCTTCCGACAAGCCTTGAAAACCGGGAGCTCGCTGAAGCATCTCGCTTCCGCCCTTCGCGGCATAATCGATCTGCACGACGATCGTTCGCCAATCGTCCAGCAACCGATCTTTCTCGTAGAGCCCCAAAACTTTGCCTCTGTAGATAAACAGGATGTAATCTGCCAGTCGCTTGATTTCCTCTAAAATATGGGTAGCCAACACAAGCGTCCGATCGCCGGGCTCCATATAACGCCCCAGCTCCTCCAGCATCGTCTTCCAAGCGAACGGATCCAATCCCGATGAGGGTTCGTCGAGCAGCAGCAGGTCCGGGTCGTGCGCCATCGCAATGGAGAGCTCGGCCTTTCGTCTCATTCCTTTCGACATTTTGGACAGCTTGATTCCGCCGTCTACGTCGAAATGTCGGAGCAGCTTATTGTACCTCTCCCACTCCCAGCTCGGATACCAGTTCGAAGCGAACTTCGCTTTCTCGTTGGCGGTCAGATGACTCTCGTGAGCATGCGGGTTTTCGGCCAGAAATCCGATTCTGCTCTTATACTGGTCGCCCTGGTTTCCGTCCAGCAGCGTGCCGAGCATCTCAATTTCTCCCGCCCGGACCGGCTCTAATCCCAGCAAAGCCCGAAACAGCGTGCTCTTGCCCGAGCCGTTCGGTCCGACGATCGCTGTAACCATCCCTTTAGGAATGCTGCAATCCACGGGGCCAAGAGCGAACCGTTCGTGCTGCAGCTTCATGCCGCGAAGGGAAATTGCAGCTTCCATATTCGCAATCGTCATGACGAGTCCTCCCCTTTCTCCGTCGCTTTTCGATGCAGCGCTTGCCGGAACGCCGTCTCGATCTCCTCCGGCGCACAGCCTAGCTGCAGCCCGATTTCGATCGCTTTTTCCAACTCCTGGGTCAACCTCTCTAGTCGATGCTCATCCCGAGCGACCGGCTCCACGCCTGCAACGAACGTCCCCGTGCCCTGTCTGGTGCGTATCAGGCCTTCGTTTTCAAGATCTTGATACACTCTCCTAACCGTGATCGCGCTGCATTTCAGCGATACCGCCAACTCGCGAATCGAAGGCAGAAGAGTTCCTTCCTTCAGCTGTCCGCCGAGGATCAGGCCGCGAAGCTGCACCTCGATCTGGTGATAGAGCGGTTCCGGACGTTGTTCGTCAATCCGTATCGGCAGCCACACAAGCTCACCCCTCTTTCCTTGTCCGCCGCTTAGAGCGGCAACGATCTTCTGCGGATGCGTTCGATGGTCAGCTTATGTCCAATCAGGACCGAGGCTGCCGCGACGACCGCCATTCCGAGTATCGTCACCGGGCCGTACCCGTCTTTAATTAAATTCAACACGCTATGGAATACGTTTACTCCCTGCCACGTTAGCACGATCGAGAGCAATGCCACCGCGATCATCAGTCCGAAGTAGACCAAGCAATATTGCTTTCCGGTATATCCCAGCTCCATCAGAATAATGACCGGTATTATGATTAGCGCATAGCACATCCAGATCAGCCCGTTTTCGATCCATTGCATCGGCGTAACGTAATCTCGCAGCGCCGGCGTCAACAAGTACTGCGCCAGAAGGTAAACCCCGCCAATGATCGGAAGCATGACCGCGCTCTGCAGCATTCTGGCCCGAACGATCGAAGCGGCCGGGATCGGCATCGTACGCCATTGAGCGAGTCTTTTCGAATAGTAATCGTCTCTCCACATGTTCCAAGAGGACTTGTTCATCACCATTCCGAAGATCGGATACATGGCCAGGGTCACCCAATCGATAAGGCCGTTTATGGCTCGCGGCACATCTTCTTCTCCTCCCAACACCCCATCGATGGCGGCGCTGTTGATCACCCCCAGATAAATGGCGAATACGAGGGTAAAGAGCATGCCGAACCGTTCTCGTCTCCACAAATAAGCTCCGATATAAGCGACGGCTTGCCGCTGGCTCATTTTCATTCCCCCAGCACAGTGTTCATGTGTGTATATCCATATACACACTATACAGTGCATAACACCTATCGTCAATACCTGGAAGGAATCTTTTTTCCTTATGGCGAATGATTGTAAGTAAAACTTATGCTTACCGTTTAATTAACCGTTCTGCGTACCTGCTCAGCCATCCAGAAAACCCACTGAAAGCGAGCTGTTCCTATGAAAATCAAAAGATTGGCGCTTGTGTGCGCTTCGCTGCTCGTCCTAACGCTTTTTCCGCAGCCTTGGACGGCTTCCTCCGCGACAACCCCGCTGACGTCCGGCCTTCCGGCCCGCAGCGCGCAGGAAATCTCCGCTCAATGGAAAAAGCTGATGCAGCCTGCGGCGGATTACGAGAACCCGTATGCGAGTCTGCCTTCCGTCAGCAAGCCGTACGCTCCAGGCTCTCTGAAGCCGGGCTACATCCGGGACGGCGTGAACGCCGTCAACTTCTACCGCTTTATAAGCGGCCTTCCTTACGACTTGAGCGCGACGGCAAGCCTGAATGACCAAGCTCAGCATGGCGCGGTGCTGCTCGCCGCAGACGACGATTTCAGCCATGAGCCCGCACGACCGGCGGACATGCCCCAAGCCTTCTATAAGAAAGGGTATGAATCCGCGTCCGCGTCCAATCTGTATGCGTACTACGGCTATGAGGATCATACGATGGCGCTGTCGATCGACGCCTATATGGAAGATTCCGATACAAGCAATCTGGCCGAGGTCGGGCATCGCAGATGGATTCTGAATCCGGCTCTGAAGCGAATCGGACTGGGGCAGGCCGCAAGCGAGTCGGGATGGCTCTATACCGTCATGCAAGTGTTCGACGAGAGCAGGACCAAAGTGCCCGACTACAACTATGTCCCTTATCCCGCTCAGGGAGCGTTCCCGCTGGAGGTATTCGGTCCGAACTACGCCTGGTCGATCAGTCTGAACGAAGCGAAATTCCGGGCGCCGGAGGCAAAAAAGATCACAGTAACGGTCGTACGGCAGAGCGATCGAAAAACGTGGACGCTGAATTCGAAATCCGGCAAAGTGGCTGAAAAGGGCAATTACTTTAACGTGGATACGAACGGGTACGGCTCGGGGACTGCGATTATTTTCCGCCCGGGCGGCATTGCAGAGTATAAGGAAGGGGATCGTTATCAAGTGACGATCCGCGGGCTGCTCTCGAAATCGGGAACTGCCCAGACGCTGTCTTATAGCGTGAATTTCGTTCGTGCGGCCAAATGAGGTATAATCAATCGATTACAATCATCCCAAGATGCGAGAGGAACGATCAACTTTAAATATGAGAAAAGAAACTAAAGGCTCCCGTCGGCAAGCAGCGGCTTCTCCGGGCCGCAAGCCTGCACCCGCCAGAAGGCTTCAAGTAACGGAGCCCGGCGAATTGTTAGAATTTCTGCTGGCCAAGCTTGCGCCGCAAGGACGCAACAGCATTAAATCTATGCTCGCTCACGGTCAGATCGCGGTCGACGATCGGATTGAGAAGCAGTACAACCATCCGCTTCGCCCCGGCCAGACGGTGACCGTGAGCAAAACTCGCTCATCGGCGTCAGCGCCTCTTGTCGGCCTGCGCATTCTACACGAAGACGATGCGGTGATCGTCGTTCATAAGGACGCCGGACTGCTGTCGATCGCGACCGCGCAGGAAACCGAGCTGACCGCCTATCGGCAGCTGACCGCCCACGTTCGTCAGGCCGATCCCAAAGCGCGTATTTTCGTGCTCCATCGATTGGACAGAGAGACGTCCGGCGTCATGATGTTTGCCAAGAGCGAGCAGATTCAGAAAAAAATGCAGGACAATTGGAAGGATGTCGTTACGGAGAGGAAATATGTCGCGTTGGTTGAGGGCCTTGTTAAGAAAGCCAGCGGAACGATCTCGTCCTGGCTGAAGGAAACTTCGACGCTGAAAATGTATTCCAGTCCCGTAGCGAACGACGGGCAGCATGCGATCACGCACTACAAGGTGCTGAGAGCGAGCCGCAACTATTCCCTGGTGGAGCTTGAGCTGGAAACCGGACGCAAAAACCAGATTCGCGTTCATATGCAGGACATCGGTCATCCGATCGCCAGCGACAAGAAGTACGGCGCGAAGACAAAGCCGTTCTCCCGCCTTGGCCTTCACGCCCGCGTGCTTGCCTTCGAGCATCCGACGACCGGCAAGCCGATGCGCTTCGAGACGGACATCCCTAAGCCGTTCCTGAGTCAATTTAAGGAAGAGGCTCGTTAGTCAAGGGAATGGCGGCGGATCTATTTGCACACAAGGGTTTACGCGGGGAAGTTTGTGCGGAAAATCGTACAACACAGCTCGAATCAGGCTTAAACGGCGGACGTTTGTTCGAAAAGTCGTACAAAGCTGCTCTACTCAAGGTCAAACGACGGAAGTTTGTAGGGGAAATCGTACAAATCGAACAAAATGAAGGGTTGTATGTCACTTGAGCGTCCTCGATGATTGTGCGGATAACTACTGGTAATTAACTGAAAGCGTTATGAGTCATGAATAGCCTAGAGACTGCCTCATAAGCCCCTGAAATTAGGAACGGATTTACCCGTTCCTATTTCAGGGGCTTACAGCATCGTAGGGAGATACATCCACCTTAACCTTTATCATCGATCATCTTGTACGACCTGTCTTATGGAACAGCCCCTTACTCTTCCACAACAACACGTTCGCAGCTCGCTTCGTCGATGGAGACTGCCTCCCCCGCTTCCTCGAAACGATTGCCCCTAACCAAAGCCGTATCCAACGACTCCAGCCTAACGGCGACCGCGCCGTTGCCACGAATGAAATTGTCGGTAAACGCGAACGACCGGTGAGTTCCGAGGCCGGCACGCTCGCTTTCCGTCATCACGGCGAGCGCGGATGTCTTACGGTACGTCCCTGCTCCGAAGCCGCACGAGAGGAATTCGTTCCGCGTCACCATCACGTTCGCCGTCGAGATCGATTCCTTCCAACCGTCCGCGCAGTTCACGTGAATGGCCGTTCCGGTGCAATGATCGAACGTATTGCCGGAAATCTCCGCGTCCCGGGTCTGCACCAGAATAGCCCGTGCGCGGTTGTTGCGGACGAGGCTGTCGCGAAATCGCAGCTTGGCGATTCGCGACGCATTTGCGAGCAGATCTTCCACAGAGAACCGCTCCGGAAGAGGCTCCTTGAAGCGCAGCGCGATGCCCCCATCCTCATCCGTCTCGACCTCGCGTACATGCAGCGTCGCATAAGGCTGCAAGTCGCGACGACTGGTGAACTCGATTGTGTCGCCGACGACGGGAACTTCCGGACATTCCGATTGGATGTCCGCATCCACTCCGCATAGGAGCGTATCGTCCCCCTTGCGTTCCCTGATGCCGAGATAGAAGCCGTGCACGTTAGTTGCGTCGTCCCCCATCCCTTCGAACAGGCAATCGTCGAACTCGATCGTTCCCATGCATCCGATAAAATGCGTCGCATCCGTGTTGGCGCTCATGATCCGTCCGCTTCCGGGACGCCTCATGACTCGAAGCTCGCGCATCGAGACATCGCCGCAGTTGTGACCGATCACGCCCATCCCAGGCGCGGCGTAGACAGTCGCATTCTCCAGCTCGACGCGATCGCAGCCGTAAAACAGGAAAGCCGCCTTGTAATTCATGACATGCCGTACGATGACAGACATTCCGATCCCCGGAACCGCACGGTTGCCGCCACCGCCTTCCCGCATGCGAGCGCGCGGCGATTCCTTAAGCGTTACGCGCAACGTTTGCGGACCCGTCAACTCCGTGCGCTCTGCGATATGGAACCAGTCCACCGTTCCGCGCAGCGGGTAATCGCTTCCCGGGATATAATCAATCAGTCCTGCGACCGGTATCCCTGAACGAACGGGATATTCGGAATCGAATTCGATCTCGAAGCCGTCCTCGTCGACCGAGACGATCCTTCCTTGCGAAAACGGCGGTCTGCTCCAGTCTACGACGACATTGCGGATTTCGACGCGACTGCAATTTTTGAAGCAAAACGGCTGGATCAGGCCATGACACATTAAGGTGGAGCCTTGAAAATCCAGGACGATGCGCTCTATTCCTTCCGCGCGGATCAGAACGTTCTTGCTCTCCGTGTCGTCTCCCAGATCCCACGAACCATTGCCCGCCATCAGCGTTTCGAAATCCTGGATCGCTTTGGCGTCCGCAATCTCGTACCGTCCGCGCTTAAACCTGAACACCCGCACTCCTTCATTCAAACCGTCGCGAATGAACGCCCGAATCCGATCGGCCGTATTTTCGCCCGTATCCGGCTCGATGCCGAACCTTGTCGCTTCCCGCACTGCGTCCATCCGATCTTCTCCGTCTCTATTATCGATTCGCGTTCTTCGCTTTGTAGATGTCCGTCCAGGCCTGCTCCACGTCCGCCAAGCCGAGCTTGTCGGCCTTCTCGATAAATTCCGCGTACAGGCTCATCGCCGTCGATTCATCCTTGGCGAAAATCATTTTCGAATAATAGCCGGAGTACAGGTCGATGATTTTCTTCTCCACGATCCCGATCGGCGTCGACGAATCCAGCGTAATGCCGGCGATCGAGGGATCGTACTCGACGTAATCGGCGAACAGCTTGTTGTACTCGGCGAATTGCGGATCGCTCGCATCCCATTCCGGTTCATTCCACCAGGTGGAGTTGGCGGTCAGCCAATATTCCGAGAGCCCGTTCTTCTCTGCGACGCCGGACCAGTCCTTCTGCTTCTCCGCCCAATATTCCGGCAGGTACGTCGCTTTGCCGTCGACCATGCGGTAATGCGGACCTTGCGCGGCATCCACGTAAGTCTCCCCTTCGACGCCCCATTTCGTCAGCTTGTGGCCTTCCTGGGAGGACAGGAACGACAGGAACTGTATCGCCCTCTCCGGGTTCTTGTTCGTCTTCGGAATGGCGATCGCCGTCCAACCGCTTCCGTCTCTTACTTGTTTATAGGATGGGAACGGAGCCATTACGACATAGGAAGTGTTCGGATTGTCCGCAGGCACCTTCGTTCCGTCTCCGATCGTCCATACATAGGAGATGACATCTCCGTTATTCATTTTCTGCGTGGAAATATCTTTCGAATCGATATAGGAGTCCTTGGTTAGCAGCCCTTTGATCGCCAGCTTGTTCAGGAATTGAATGACATTCTGGTATTCCGCGCTTCTGAGCCCCGATTTCAGCGTATCGCCTTCCTTGACGAGTCCTTGAACGCCGAGCATCGCGGATGTTCCGAGCGTGACGACTTCGGTCAGATGCTTCGCGTTCGGAATGCCGCTTGCGCTCGTATAGAACCCGATCTTGTCCTTATGAAGCGCCTGAATCTGCTCCAGCGCCGCGATGAACGCATCTTGGGTTCCGATGTCCGGCTTGCCGATCTCTTCCCAATAATCCTTGCGGATCGACCAGGACGTTTGATTGGAACCGATGAGCGCGTTGTATTTTCTCGCGGACTCCTGGTATTGCTTGCCTTCGATGAAACTGACCAGCTTGTAGGTTTTGCCGTCGGCGGATTTGTAATTGGTCAGCGCCTCCTCCGGCAGAACGTTCCTCATCTCTGGCGCGTATTGATCGATCAGTTCGTCTAGCGAATACAGCATCTCTCCATCGATCATCCGCTGCAAAGCCGGATCGGACTTATCCAACAGCACGAAATCGGGAAGCTCGCGGTTCGACAGCATGATGTTGATTTTCTGATTATCGTCGGATACCGGCTTCGTAATATTGAGGGTTATTCCCGTCTTCTCCGTAATGCTCTTAGCGGCCGGATCGGACCAGTTCAACGCATACCACGAAAAGTTGACGTACATGTCGAACGTGATCGGCTCGGTCGACGGCGCTTGCGGCGATGCTGCGGCGGATTCCGATGGACTCGTGGACGCGGACCCGGTCGCGGCCGGTTCCGATGAAGCCGAACTTCCTTTGTTAGATGAACAACCGGCAAGCAGACCTGCGATAAGAACCGCGCAAATGAACCAGGCGAAGCTTGTTTTGCTTTTTCTCATGCTTCTCATGCGAGATGACCTCCTAGTATTCTATTTATTTTAACTCGCCGGCCTTGCGATAGACCAGCCAGCCAAAATCTTCTTAGCTTGTCTCAGGCTTTGATCGATCCTACGAGCATGCCTTTGACGAAAAATCTCTGGACGAACGGATAGAGCAGCGTAATCGGCAGGATCGAGACGAACAGCGTCGCATAGCGCAGCGATTCCATCGTGACCTTCGACTGATGATTGCCCAAGTATTGCTGAATTTGCTGCTGCGCTTCGCTGAGCGACAACAAACGGATCAAGATGACCGGCAGCGTCTGCAAGCTTTCCCGAGAGATGAAGAACGAAGGAACGAAGTAATCGTTCCAATGGTTAACGCCCACAAACAGCGAGATCGTAGCCACGACCGGCATGGACAGCGGAATGACGAGCTTGAAAAAAATGTACAGATCGTTCGCCCCGTCAATATAAGCGGATTCGTAGAGCTCCTTGGGCAGCTCGCGGAAAAACGCCATGAACAGCAGGCAGTGAAAAAACGTGAACAACGACGGCAAAACGTACACCAGAAAATTGTTCAGCAGATGAAGCTCGTTCAGGACAAAGTAGAGCGGAATAAGTCCGCCGGAGAAGTACATCGTCACAATCGCCATGGCCAGGTAGAGCTTCCTGAATCGCAGGTTCTCCTTGGTCAGCGCGTAGGCCGCCATCGCGGTGACGAGCACCGCGGCCGCGGTTCCGACGACCGTTCGGGCTACGGACATGCCCAAGCCGGTAATCAAATAGTTTTGCTTGAACACCATCGAATAGTTTTCCAGCGAGAATTTTCTCGGGTAAAAATAAATGTTGCCGCTCGCCGCATCCGCTCCGTCGTTCAACGAATTAATCAATACGTAATAAAGAGGATAGGCCGCCACGATCAGCAGAACGAGCGCAATGAGCACGGCAACAGCATTAACGGCCTTGTCCTCCCATGTCAGCTTGATAGCGTTCATCGATATGTCGCCCCCTTCCTAGAAAATGTTGCTCCCGTTGATCTTCTTGGCGGCCCAGTTCGCGGCCAGAAGCAGGACAAGCGAGATGCACGACTGGAATAGATCGACCGCCGTCGCGAAGGCGTATCGCATTTGAAGCAGCCCGTTGTCGAGCGTGTAGTAGCCGAGCACGTACGAAGTATCGCGGTTAAATACGTTGCCGAGCAAATACGACTGGTTAAAATTCGAGCCTCCGTAGATCAGACTTCCGATGTTGAGAATGAGCAGCACCATGATCGTGCTGCGGATCGCCGGCAAGTTGATATGCCAGATCGTTCGCAGCCTTCCCGCTCCGTCCACCTTCGCGGCCTCATAGATTTCCGTATTGATTCCGGTAATCGCGGCGAGATAGATAATCGCTCCCCATCCCGTCTCCTGCCACAGATCGAGCGAAGCTCCCAGCGTCCAGAAATGTCCCGGCTCGGCAAGAAACTCGATCGGACCGTTCGTCAGCCCGAGACTTTGCAGCAGTCCGTTCACGATCCCCTTCGGATCCAGGAAAATCATCGTCAGCGTGGCGATGATCACATAGGACAGAAAATGCGGCAGCGTCGTCAGCGTCTGCGTCCACTTTTTGAAGCGTGCAAGCGGAAGCTCGTTCAGAATCAAAGCGAACAGGACGGGCGCCAGAAACGTGACGACCAGCTTGATCGAGCTCATCGCCAGCGTGTTGCGCAAGGCGCTATGAAAACGCTCGTCGCCGAACATCTCGCGAAAATGATCGAACCCGACCCACGCCCCTCCGAACAAGCCGTCGAGCACGTTATAATCTTTGAATGCGATTACAATTCCGAACATCGGAAGATAGCTGAAAATCAACAACGTCAACAACGCCGGCAACAGCATCAACTGCAAAATCAGTTGGTTATCCCATCCGCGAGAGGATTTGATTTTTCTAGGATGCACCGGGATCTCCCCTTTCCTTGTTTCGATTGCTCCTTCGTGGCGACTGATTCCATTGTAGACGCTCGTTTTTCCGAAATCAGGAGAATATCTTTGGGTTTAGTCGACGATTTATGGCTCTTTGATTCGCGGCCCGTCCATCGTATGGACGAATATCCGAGCATCCCCTACAATAAAACCAGGTGATGCCCATGCGACTGCTTCCGCTGCCCGGCCGGTTCCGCAGGTTCAGCTTCAAGTCCAAGCTGTTCCTCTCCTATATCCTGATCGTGCTTATTCCCGTCTCGATCAGCGCGGTGTGGATCTACAACGAAGTCATTGTGCCCATGCGCGGAGAGCGAATCCAGTCGGTCGACCAAACGATGAGCCAACTCCAAACGGCCGTCAACAAAGAGGTCGACGACATTGAGAAAACCGGCTATTTGATTTCCACGAACATTGTGCTGAAGAAGGCGCTCCTCAAAAGGTATTACGACCAATCCGAGCTGATCGACGTCATGAACACCTCGATTCAATCGCTGCTGTCCTGGTTTGCGTCCACGCATCAAGACATTGGGGAATTTCGGTTTTTTACCGTTAACGAAACGCTTCCTGAAAGCGATTTCTTCCTACCAGTCTCGCGATACTCGGGGGAAATCTGGTTCCGTACCCTGCAAGAACGCATCAAGACGACGTACCCTTATTGGGAAAGCTGGCATGTGCAACGAGATTATCCTTACGGCAAAAAAAGCAATGATCCGGTGTATTCGCTGTTTTACCCGATCAATGAAGATTTCGCCGGGGAAACTTCGTATCTGGAGCTTGAGATCGACATCGATCGCTTCTTCTCCAAGTCGATCTCTATGGCGCTGTCGCCCTCCGGCGGCGTGTTCGCAGTCGATTGGAGCGGCCAACTGCTGTCCGTTCCCCGTGAGTTCGACGAATCGACGACACAACAGGCGAGCCGCGACGCTTTCCGGCGAATCGATCTGTCCGTCGCCGGCCAAGGCAACATGGAGCTTAACGGCGTTTCCTACCGTTATGCCGTTCAGCCCATCGATCGACTGCACACTTCCCTCGTCGGTCTCTTGCCCCATTCCGAGATCAATCGTCCGTGGGCGAAGACGAGAGACGCGTTCCTGCTGCTGATCCTGCTGCTCACCGTTCTGCTCGCCATTCTCTCGTTCGCGCTGGCCGGACTGCTGATCAAGAAAATCGTGCGCATCGTCGGCAACGTCCGCAAAATCCAGAACGGAAACTTCAAGGTGCGCATCCCCGTCAAAGGCGAGGACGAGATCGATTTGCTCGCTGTGAATATCAACTCGATGGCCGGACAGATCGACGACCTGGTCAATCGCGTATATAAGTCGCAAGTGTCCCAGAAAGAAGCGGAGCTTAAAGCGCTGCAAGCGCAGATCAACCCGCATTTCTTGTTCAATACGTTGGAGACGCTTCGCATGATGGCCGAGACCGAAGACCAGGAGAAACTGTCCGACGCGATTGCCGCACTGGGCAACATCATGAGATACAACATCTATAACGGCCAAGAAGCGATCGCGCTCGAGACGGAGCTTGAGCATATTCAAGACTACTTGCACATCCAGAACCTGCTGTTGAATCAACGGGTAAGCCTGGAATGCGCCATTCCGGAATCGTTAATGGCGTTTCGGATTCCGAACCTGCTGCTGCAGCCCCTTGTCGAGAATTGCATCGTTCACGGCATGCGCGGATTCAGCGGCAGACTGACGATCCGCATTTCGGCGGAAGATTTGCCCGACCATCTGATTCGGTACGAGGTGCGGGACAACGGCATGGGGATCTCTCCCGAACGTTTGGATGCGCTCCGAGACCGACTGTCCCGCGAACCCGACCAGAAACCGGTTCCGATCGTCGCCCGGGAAGCGGCCAGCGCTGGCTCCCGCTCGGGAAGCATCGGGCTTGCGAACGTGCGCGACCGCATTCATTACTGCTACGGCTCCTCGGCCGGCATGGAGATCGACGCTTCTCCGGGCGGGGGAACGATCGTCGCATTGATCCTGCCGGCGAACTTCATCTTATAGAAGCGAGGCGAACAAAATGTACCGATTGCTGATTGTGGAGGACGAGGATATTATCCGGGCGGGAATCAAGAAGATTATCCAGGAGATGGATCTGGGGTTCGTTTCCATTCTTGAAGCTTCCAGCGGAAGGCAGGCGCTGGAAATCGCAGGCGCACAGGAGGTGCACGTGCTGGTCACGGATATTCGCATGGGGGACGGGGACGGACTGGAGCTGCTGGCCGATCTGGCCCAAGCGGGGATCCGCTGCAAAACGATCATTCTGAGCGGTTACGGCCAATTCTCGTATGCGCAGCAAGCCATTTCTCTCGGAGTCGGCGAATACCTGCTTAAGCCGATTAAGAAGAAGAACCTGTATGATGCGTTGACGAAGCTGATCGCACAGTTGGATTCGGAGCGCCTCTTGCGTCCCGCTCGCGAAACGGCGGAAACCCGGCCCTCGGCCTACGATAACCATTCGATTGCCCACATCGTGGAGTTCCTGGAACGCCATTACGATCAAGATATCACGCTGCGCTCCGCAGCGGAACAAATTTTCATGAACCCGAGCTATTTCAGCTCCTTATTCAAGAAGAAGACGGGAGTTAATTTCGTTCGTTATTTGCAAAAGCTGCGCATCGAGAAATCGAAGATGCTTCTTCTGGACCCGAAGTATAAAATTTACGAGATCGCTACAAAAATCGGATTCTCCGACGAGAAATATTTTTTCAAAGTATTCAAAAGCGTCACCGGCATTACGCCCAACGAGTACCGGGACAACAAGGAACGCGTATAAGCGGACGTCGGCTTATTTCAGCTTGAATATGGCGACTCCCGCGATCATAACGCCGATGCCGATCAGCCTGTTGGCCGACAGCGCCACCTTGTCGACGCCGAACAGGCCGAAGCTTTCGACGGCGAGCGTTCCGAGCAGCTGCGCGATCAGCAGAATGGCGATTGCGTACGCCGGGTTGAGCGCAATAACCGACTTCATGGCCGTGAAGACGATTACGACGCCCATGCAGCCGCCGAGAAGATACAGCTTGTTGACTGAACCGAGCTTATGCAAGCTTCCGTCTCTTATGAGCCAGAACACGACGAGAGACAGAACGAAACCCGATCCGTGCACGATCGCGTTCGTCAGCCAGAAGCCGACCTTCTCGCTAAGCCGCACGTTAAATATCCCTTGAACGCTAACGAACAAGCCCGCAATCAGCGCGTATAGAGCTCCCAACATTTTCGCTTCACCTCTCCTTGGGCGAGTATGCCTACTCCGAGGATAGTAGATTTGGTCGAATTTTCGTTCCATGCAACGAACTTTTGTGAAGGCGTACCGGGGGTGCGTCAAGTGAAAGTAACGACGCAGGGGGCGAAAAGACGGTGAAAGAGCCCTGAGCGGGTTTGCTTACACGCCCTAGCTGTACAATGTGCCGCTCGCAAGACGCTGTAAGCCGGCAATATCCTTGACGTACAGAGCTCCCCTCGACCGTTCGACCAATCCCTGCGCGACAAACTGCGCGATCACCCGATTCAGATGACGGTAGCTCGTTCCGAGAAGCTCCGCGATTTCGGTCAGCTTGGATGCTTTCAGCTCCTCGATCCGCTCGCGGTCGTGCTCGTCGGCCGTAATCGCGACCAGATAGCTGGCAAACCTCGTTTCCACCGGGTACAAAATATTGAGGCTGGCGACCGTGGAGTTCGTATTCAGCTTGCGGGCCAGATGCTTGATAATAAAGCGCAGGAACGCCGGGTCTTCGCTCGCCGTATCGGCCAGCGCCTGCCGCTTAATGCCGATAAACAGCGTGTTCCCCACCGATTCCACCGAGTTGTTGACCTTCAAGTCGCCCAGCATCTCCATGTCCCCGATCAGGCTGAGCGGGTTGTTGAAGCGGAGCAAAATCGATTTGCCGTTGGGCAGCACCCGATAAATTTTGAGCTTGCCCCGGACCAGCATGAAGAGATGTTCGATGCTGTCCTCGGCCCGACAGATCATCTCCCCTTTGCCGAACTCGTATAGCTCCATGACCGCTTCCGTCTTCTCTCCGAACATGCCGGCCAGCCTCTGCTCTTCCATAACTCTCCGCAGCAGCGCCGGATCGCGAATTTGTCTCATCCCGTTCACCTGACCGTCCACGTCTATTGTCTGCACCCATTGTAAAACCATTATTCCCTGAGCAAAAGGACATATGTCCCATTGGAAGTACGAATTTGATTTGCGTGACAAATGAAACGAGTTTATCCCGGCTATCTCATAAGTAAAGGCATCTATCTCTTGGACACTGCCTCATATAGCAGTGGAAGGAGATAGATGCCCTCAACTTTTAAATAATCAATTTACGTAAATGAGGTTTAACCCTCGTAGCTCTTCACATTCGAGGAAAGAACCGCGGAGCCGGCATCCGACCATTCGTATACGATCCATTTGCCGTTGTCGTAACGAAGCCGATAGCTTATCGTCTGCGAGCCGGCGACCGGATCGGGTCTGAAGTCGAACGCTCCGTAATAATAGGCTTCCTCGTAATCGAGTCGACCCAGCACGGTCGCCGAGTAGTCCGAAGCATCCAGTTGGTCGAGGCGCAAGCTATCCCGGTCGAAAACCGCCCGTTTCAGCTTCCCGATATAGTGCTCGTCTCCGGCGACCATATCGGCGAAATGGCTGGCCAAGTCGGCTTTGCGATCCGAATGGACGTTCCGAAGCCGCTCCGCGTCGCGTTCGCGGAACGCCTCATACCAGCTGGCCGCGAATGCATGCGCGGCATCCACGATCTGCTCCTTCGTCTCGTCCGTTAAGGCGGACAGCTTGAACTCCGCCCGCGTGCCGTCGATCGGCCGCTCCTCGCTCTTCACGGTACCCCACGGATAATCGGCCTCCACATGTATTGTATTCGAGCCGTCCGTCGCGATCGGTCCGATCCGCTGTCCCTCTTCTACGCTTAATCCGATATCTTCTCCGTTAATGAAAATACGGGCAAAGCCGTTGTTAGAGAATACGTCGACATATTCGCCTTTCAGCGGAACCTCTAGCGGATGCGCCGTGCTTCCCAGAGGGAACAGAGCCAGCTCGACCTCATTTTCCAGTGTCGTATATTTACCCGCGTATACCGCTTTGACCTTATATTTCCCTGGCAGCAGCGGGCCCATCTGCAACGTTGAGCCTCCTACCCCGGCAATTCCGGCTTCTTCCCCGTTCAGCATAATCCGCGCGCCGCCGAAATTCGTCGTTACCGGAACCTTGTAGCTGCGCAGCTTAAGCTCATAATCGTCGAAGACGAACCAGCGCTTCTTCTCCTTCTTGTGCGCATAAACAAACGCGGACTCTCCGTCGTTCGTCGAAGCTTCCGCCGAGCCGTCGCTCAAACGCGCGATTTCCGACTTCAGTCTGGAAAGCACCGCATGCTTCGCCGGCCCGTCCGCACCGAGATAGCTGACGATCGCCTCCGCCGTCGCGCGCTCTACAGCCGCGCCTTCATCGGACGCGGCGAACAGGCTCAGCAGCT
Organism: Cohnella phaseoli; assembly: GCF_003386235.1. Classification (GTDB taxonomy): domain Bacteria; phylum Bacillota; class Bacilli; order Paenibacillales; family Paenibacillaceae; genus Cohnella; species Cohnella phaseoli. The sequence continues at coordinate 92,263 of NZ_QRDZ01000004.1, read as the reverse complement.
TGTCCGGCTGCCCGTTGTCGATCGAGCTTTCGAAGCGCTCAAGCAGCCTCTGCTCGTCCGTCAAGTAGTTGCCCAGGAAATATAACCCGACAGCCGCGAGAACCGCGAACGCCGCCGCTCCGATCGTGATTTTCATTTTCTTGGATGTCATATGCTCACCTAATCTTTGTCATTCTGAGTACTTGCCCATCGGCGGTGCAGACGTACAGCTCATTATTCGCATCCAAGCCGAACGAGGTGACGTTGTGGTCGGAGGTCAGCAGCGCTCGGTGCTCGGCGCTGCCATCTTCCCGCTCCCGCAGCGCCCATATCGTGCCCATGCCATAATCCGCATAGACGTACCAGCCCGTCAAATCCGGTATATCGCTTCCGCGATATACGTAGCCTCCCGTTACCGATACGCCGTCATCTCGACCGTACGAGAATAAGGGGTCTATTAAACCGTCCCGCTGGCAGTCGCTCTTCGGATTATAGCATTCCGTCCCCTCCATCAGCCGCCAGCCGTAATTGCCGCCGCGCTGGATCAGGTTGATCTCCTCAAAGCGGTCCTGGCCTACGTCCGCCGCCCACAGCTTGCCGCTCTCCTCGTCGAAGCTGAAGCGCCAAGGGTTGCGCAGCCCGTATGCATAGATTTCGGGTCGTCCGCTGTCCAGGAACGGGTTGTCCGGAGGAATCGCATATGCGAGCTCCCCCGTCTTGCCTCTCACGTCTATTCGCAATATTTTGCCAAGCAGACTGTCCAGGTTCTGGCTGTGGTTCTGCGGATCGCCGCCGCTGCCTCCGTCCCCGGCCGCGATATACAAATAGCCGTCCGGTCCGAACGCCAATTGGCCGCCATTATGGTTGGAATAAGGCTGCTCGAACGTGAGCAGCACCTGCTCGCTGCCCGGATCCAGCTTTCCCGTGTCGTTCGGGTCGGCGGTATACCGCGCAATAACCGTATGCGTCTTGGTCGTGTAGTTCACATAGGCGTCGTTCGGACGCTGCGGATCGAAGGCGAGCCCCAGCAGACCCTGCTCTCCGCCTTTGTCGTGCACGCGCTCCCGGATGTCCAGTATGATCTCGGCCGCTTGATCCGGTCTGCTTAGACTTTTGCTTACGATTCGTCCCGGCTGCTCGACGAGATAGACCGCATCCGGATCGCCCTCCCGCCGTTCCAACCCTACGGGCTTGTCGAACGTCTCTTCTCCGAAGACCGGTTCAAGCGCCACAACGCCGCTGCTTGCGGAGTCCGCCGGCTTGGGCTTATCCGCCCCGCCCCAGCATGCGGTCAGGCCCAGGATAACGATCAGCCCCGCAAGCGAGACCCCAACGATTCTCAACTTAGCCCTCCCCCTTTACGGATAAAATAAAGCTTCTACTCCCGACCGCCAATCTCCTTTACTTAGTCAGAGACGAAGGCAAAGCTACGGCGTAAATTTGGTCCTCGGCCTGAATGATCGCCATCCCGTTCTCCACTTTCGCGGTCCCAAACTGTCTCGCACCCGTGACAAGCTTGCCCGCCACCTTGCCAGTGGACGCGTTAGCCAAATAGACTTGCCCGTTCGTTAGCCCGATAACGGCGGCTTGGCCGAGTAAATCCAGCTGCGCGATGGGGTTCGCGGGCCCGTTAAAGACAATGAATCCGTTGCCTCCATCCTTAAGCCCGATCAGCTTCTGGTTGACCTCGAAATAGAGTCGGCCGGCATAAGGCCCAGCCAGAAACTTCCCGTGATTTTCGTAAATCCGCGGCGTCTGCTTTTCCGGCTCGCGATCCAGCGAGAACACGGACACCTTGCTCCCCCCGGACTTAATCTGCTCGATGTAGATCGATTTCCCTTCGATTATGACCGCCGCCGCATTGTTTCCAGCCACGTCTTCTTCCGGAATATAGGAGAGCGTTTTGGCGATCTTCCCCGTCTTGACGTCCACTTTATCGATGACTGCCGCAAAGCCGTTATCGAGCACGGGCCAATTGTTGCGCAAATACAAGTAGCCGTCCTGTTCGTGAAGCACGTCGGAATGCGTGCCGTCCAGCTCCCAGAGCCGCTTGCCCGAGGCTGCTTCATAGCCGTAGAAATGTATTGTCGTTATCGCCCCGTTCTCGACTCCGGATACGACGGCGATTCCCCCATATGTGCCCTGATATTGAGGCGATCCTATTTCCTGCGATTTGGTTTTCCACTTTCTCTTGCCCGTGGAGGCGTCATAGGCGGCCAGACTGTCAAGCTCAGTCACGTATAGCGTTCTTCCGTCCCTAGCAAGAGAATAGAAAGCGTCCTCGGAAGCGTCGGCGATTTTCGTTTTCCAGCCGGCCGCGCCCGTCTTGGCGTTCAGCTTGATCAGGTACCCGAGCGAATTAACAAAATAAAGAGAGCCTTCGCCCGCCAATAGCGGGCTCGAACGGCGGCCGTCATACGTCCACTTCGTTTTGCCGGTCGTCGCATCTACGGAAATGATCTTATTTTTGTAAGAATAAAACAATCTGCCGTCCGCCGCTGCAATTTCGGACGCTCCTCCCCCCGCAACATCGGCTTGAAGCTGCCACTTGGGCTTGAGGATCGGCGTCTTGTCCGCAGCCATAATTCCATACTCGCGCGAGTAGGTGGTTTTCCCTGCCGCCTCGGCTTGGCCGGCGACAGCGGGCAGAACCGACGCAAGCAGTGCCAGCGACAAAGCTGCGCCAGCCGCTTTTCTCATGAGTTGCACAGTTTTTCCCTCCGTGTTCTGCGCCTTGAAGGCACTGTATAGATTGAACCTTGAATGTGCAATGCCCATTGGACTGATTTTCCCGATGTCTTTGGTTCAACTGATATAGACGCAATGAATTGGGTAAAGTTTCATCTTCCGCCCTGTCGAACCGCATCCCGGCCGTTCTCCGGCAACACAAACAACCGCGATCCCATGAGGAACGCGGTTCTCTTCCGGTATGAGTCTGACCATTGGCCGCCTACGACTTCGTTTCCCATTTTCTCAACCGTTCGCCAAGCTCCCAGCTGCTAAAATGATCTTCCCAGATGATATGGTACAGATTGTCGTGAATTTCGACGATTACCCCATGCGTGCCGTCCTGCACATAGACCACGTGATCGCCAACCTTCATCCCGAGTCCCACCTTTGTCATCCGAGTCGAAAAACGATGCCGTGGCCGCCTTTCGGATACACCCATTTGATGTTCTGATGAGGACAGCCGATGCGGCAGCTTCCGCACTCGTGGCAGCCCTCGTAGCCGACGTGCATGCGCACCTCTTCCCATTTATAGACTTCGGCCGGGCAGAAGACGGTGCAGATTTTATCCGGACAACTCGTCAGGCATACTTCCGTGTCCATCACATGCAGATGAGACTGCGTATCGGCGTTAAAACGAAGCAAATATTGCTTCTCCTCGATGCTTGCGCCCTTGGCTGACGCTGCCGGCTGCGTTTCGCCCATCACTTCATCACCCTCCACGCGCGATACAGGTCGCGGGCCATTTTGATCTTCTCCTTGGCCGGTCCGATGTCCCTCCAGATTTTCCTTTGCTTCTCCCGCTTGGGCATGCCGTCGACGGTCAGCATTTGGCTTGCCGCCCGGTTCATCATCGGAATGTATTGCTCAAAGTATTGCGGGAACTTGTCAAAATGGTGGGTGGCGTCCTTGTACTTCTTCAGATCCTGACCGACGAAGCCGCTCATCAGCTTCTTGCGATAATCGTCAAGCGCCGCCTCCGAGAAGTCGCCTCGTTCTCTCGCCGCGACAATCGTCTCCGCCGCAAGTCTCCCCGACGTCATAGCCATGTTGGAGCCTTCGCGATGAATGGCGTTCACGAGCTGCGCCGCATCTCCCGCGACGAGGACTCCTGCTCCGACGACTTTGGGCATCGAGCGGTAGCCGCCCTCGGGAATCAGATGAGCCAGATACTCCTGAGCCTCGGCGCCTTGAATGTAGGGACGAATCATCGGGTGCTTCTTCACGTATTCCATTAGCTCGTAGGGCTTTATTTTATGCTTGATCAAGCCTGAAAGCAGCGTCCCGACGCCAATGCTGAGCGTATCTTTGTTCGTGTACAGGAATCCGGTGCCGAGGATGCCCTTCGTCGCATCGCCGAACAGCTCGATCGTGCAGCCCTGACCTTCCTCCAGATTAAAACGATCCTCGATGATCTTCTTATCGAGCTTCAGAATTTCCATCGTCGCCAGCGCCACTTCGTCCGGACGGAATTCCTTATGGAACCCGAGCTGCTTGGCGAGCAGGGAATTGACGCCGTCCGCCAGCACAACCACATCGGCGCGCAACTCCCCATCCGGCCGATCTGTCCGCACGCCGACGACTTTGCCGTCCTCGACGATGCACTCGAGCACGACCGTCTCGTTCAGCAGCAGCGCGCCTTGCTCCACCGCCTTGGCCGCGAACCATTGGTCGAACTTCGCGCGCAGTACGGTGAAGTTGTTGTACGGCTCTTCGGCCCACTCCATGCCTTTGTAGGAGAACGTTACCGCCGATGTCTTATCCATCATCATAAATCTCTGCTCGACGATCGGCCGTTCGATCGGCGCTTCTTTATGGAAGTCGGGGACGATCTCCTCCATCATCTTGCGGTACAGCACGCCGCCCATCACGTTCTTGGAGCCAGGGTACTCCCCCCGCTCGATCAGAATGACATTAACGCCGGCCTTCGCCAGCTCGTAGGCGCAGGCGGTTCCGGCCGGCCCCGCTCCTACGACGATCGCGTCAAACTTTTCCGGCATCGGCCTCTTCCTTTCTTCCCAAAGCGGATTTGAAAGCCTCGGTCAGCATCGGCACGATCGTGAGCGCGTCGCCGACGATGCCGTAATGGCAGGCCTGGAAGATCGGAGCCGCCGGGTCCTTGTTGATCGCGATAATGAGCCCCGAGTTCTGCATGCCGACCAGATGCTGAATCGCTCCCGATATGCCGATGGCAAAATAAATTTTCGGCGTCACCGTCGTTCCCGTCTGGCCGACCTGATGATGATGGCCGATCCAGCCCGCCTCCACGACGTCCCGGCTCGCCCCGACGGCGGCGCCGAGCGCTTCCGCCAACTGCTCCACGATTTTGAAGCCCGCCGGACTTCCCAGTCCCTTGCCGCCCGCCACGACAACATCGGCCTCGTCGATCCGGATGCGGCGCGTCGTCGAACGGACGATTTCCAGCACCTTCGTGCGAATATCCTCTTCCCTTAGCGGCAAGCATTCCTCGACGACAACGCCGGAGGCTCCGACTTTACGAGGCAGCGCTTTCATGACTTTGGGGCGAACAGTCGCCATCTGCGGACGATACTTCTTGCACAGAATCGTCGCCATAATGTTCCCGCCAAAAGCCGGCCGGCTGGCGAGCAGCAGCCCGGTGTCCTCCTCCACGTCGAGTTGGGTCGTGTCCGCCGTCAAGCCGGTCGGAAGATCGGTCGCCACGGCGCTGGCCAGGTCCTTGCCCGTCGAAGTCGCCCCGTACAACAGAATTTCCGGCTTATGTTTCTCCACGCAAGCCAGCATTGCCCTCATATAGGTTTCAGTTCGGTAGAAGCGATAGATCGGAGCGTCGTATACATACACTTTGTCGGCTCCGTATTCGAACGCCCTATCGGCCAGCGCGCTAATATTTTCCCCGATCAGCACGCCGGCCAGCTCGGTCTTTCTCTTATCCGCCAGCTGTCTGCCCGCCCCGAGCAGCTCCAGCGAGACGGGAGCGATCGCCCCGTCCTTCTCCTCGATAAACACCCATACTCCGCGATAATCCTCGAAGCTCAAGAAGCTCCACCTCCCGCAGCCGCAGCGAACAGCTCTTGGCGCGACATTAAAATGTCCAGCAATTGAGAGACTTGCTCTGTCGGCGCTCCTTCCAGTATCTTGCCTCCCTGCGGCTTCGGCGGCGCCCACACGGAGCTGACGATCGTCGGAGATCCCTTCAGTCCAAGCTGCGTCTTATCGATGTCCGACAGATCGGCGACCGCCCAAATATGCGGCTGATAACGAGCGGCGCGGAGCATGTTCGGCAGCGAGGAGTAAGGAACCTCGTTGATCTCCTTCTCCACCGAGAGCAGACAGGGCAGCTCGGAACGCACGACCTCGTAGCCGTCCTCGAGCTTGCGGTGAACGATGGCGCACTTCATCTCCTCGTCGATTTCGACGACTTTGTTGACGGACGTGAGCGGCGGCATATCGAGTCTGCGGGCAATGCCGGGCCCGACTTGACCGGTGTCTCCGTCTATCGTCATTTTGCCGCAGATGATCAGATCGATCGGCCGGGTCTGAGCGATTTTCTCCAGCGCCTTCGTCAGCGCATAGCTGGTCGCCAGCGTATCCGCGCCAGCGAACGCCCTGTCGGTAATCATGTAGCCTTCGTCGGCACCGATCTCGATGCACTTGCGAATCGCCTTGACCGCGGGAGGCGGTCCCATCGTCAGCACGGAGACGACGCCCCCGTAGCGATTGCGCAGCCTGACCGCTTCCTCTACCGCATGGGCATCATACGGGTTCAGAATGGCCGGCGCGCTGGAACGATCCATCGTGTTCGTCTTCGGGTTCATCTTGATGATCTTCGTGTCCGGCACCTGTTTGATGCAGGCGACGATATGCAGCATGAGACTCACCCTTTCCGCTCAATCCGGTCGACTGCCCCGGTTCAAACCTTTCCACTTATCTATATTAAGCGGAGAGCCGGATAATGACTGGGTTTGTCCTTGCAGTCGCAAAACAAATCGCCGCCCCACATCCCCGAGAGGATGAGAGCGGCGTTGGCTAACCTTCATGCTCGAACGAATACAGTCGACGAATCGAGGAGTAAGCAAGAGACGTTGTCGACGACACGCTTGAACTCCCCTCAACGGCTTGCTCCCAGGCGTCCAAGCATTTCGGATCGAAATGCGTTCCCCGGTTTTCGCGAAGAATCGCCATGGCCTGCTCATGAGACATCGCTTGGCGATAAGCGCGGTCAGAGGTCAGCGCGTCGTACACGTCGGCTACGGCTACGATGCGCGCCAAACGCGGAATCTGCTCCCCTGCCAGACGGTCCGGGTAGCCTTCGCCGTTCCATTTCTCATGATGCGACCGGATAATTTCCAGCTCTTCCTTCATAAAACCGAGCCGCCTGCACATCTCGTAGCCTCTGGCCGGATGCTGCTCGATGATCGACCGCTCTTCCTCATTCAAACGGCCCGGTTTGTTCAAAATTTCGTCGGGAATGTCCAGCTTGCCGATATCGTGAATGATGGAGCCTTGCGACAGAGCGCGAAGCTGATCCGGCGGGAGCTGAAGCTCCTGGGCGATCTGCATCGCGTATAGCGTCACCCGCAGGTTATGGCCGGCCGTATAGACGTCCTTGCTTTCCGTAGCGGCCATCAGCGCTTTAACGCTAGGAGACATTGATTCGGTAATTCTTTCGATCGGGTCCGTCGTAAATAGCGCTCTCAGCGCGCCGGCGAGCGACTTCTTGGCCGCGTACTGACTCTTTAATCCGACCAGCATGACAACCATCGAAGCGAGAAGAAGGAAGTGGTACAGCCACCAGCTCAGCCGCCAAGTCTCTCCGGTTGCCATAATCAGTTGGGACACAATCAGCCATCCCGCACTGTATACAATAGAGAGCTGCAGCGGAAATCTCGAATACTCGTAAGCATGGTAATAGCGATAGATGGTATAGCCGTTAATCAGGATCACGAGCGCGATAGCAATGCCTTTAAGCGGATTAGAATTTAACGGGATGAATGAAATGGCATCGGGGTACAGCAAAGCTAAGCTGCCCAGCACTGCCAAAATGGCCGTCCAGAGAGGCAGCATCTGTTTCTCGAAGCGGATGAAATAGCGAATGAACGGGTGATCGGTTGGCAGTGCGGACATCCATAACCAGAAGGTCGCCAGCAGCACGCTAAGCGATGCGGCAACGCCGGGCAAATGGGTGGCGTGCAGCATTAGATTCGGCGTAGACAAACCGTGCACCATGAACACTTCCGCCAACGAGACGAAGGCTAGCGAGAGACAGCTGATCTTGATGTTGCGCGCCCGCCGCCCCGCAAGACCGACAGCGAAAGCGATCAGCACGGACAGCAGCGCGACGGCGCTAACCACATAGAAGTGCCCTCTCGGCAAGCTCAGATGAACGTCCCACGATTGTCCTCTTACCATCTCGTACAGCAGATAAGGCAGCAGAATCCCGGCCGCCGGTCCGATCATTCTTCTAGTCTTCATCGCAAGCTATGCACCTCGTTAGGAGTGGAAGAATTCCCCTTGGAAATCTATGCTTCTCAAGTGTAACACCCGATGCCTGCTCCCAACAATACGAGGCTAATTGATTTCAAAAGAAATCGGAGTTGTGGATAAGCTGTATGCGTGCGATGCGACAGAAAATATCGTTCCCGTTTGTACGATTTCTCCGCTACTCCCCTCCTTCGAGGTCCTCGACAGCTCATAATAAACAAAGCCCCGCTCCCCACAAAGGGGGCAGGGGCTTCGCCTAAGTCTAAGTCTTAGTCGCTCCGTTGAATTACATTGCGTTTTTGATAAAGCGCTCGAGCATGGCCGCGACTTCCGCGCGCGAGGCGTTGCCGGTCGGATCGAGCACATTGCCGCCTTTACCGGTCAGGATTCCGTTCTCCACAGCCCAGTTGATGGCGTTCTTAGCCCAATCGGAAACCTTGTCGGCATCGGAGAACCCGTTCAGGGACACAGCGCCAATCTTCGGAGAGCCTGCGTAGCGATACAGCATCGCGGCAAGCTGCTCGCGGGTAATGCTGGCTTCGGGCGCGGTGCCATCGGAGATTCCTTTTTCCACGGCCCAGATCAGACCCTTCTCATACCAAGTTGCGCCGCCCGCGGTATCCCGTCCGTCCAAACGAGCCAGAACGGTAAACAGCATAGCACGAGTCATATTGCCGCCCGGCGTGAAGGTAATCTTGCCAGTGCCGCCCATAAGCTCGCGGCTGGCCGCGAATTGCACTGCGCCGTAGGCCCAGTTGTTAGCCGACACGTCAGAGAAGTTCTTGCTATTGTCGATGATTCTGATGTTCACGGACTCTGTCACATTCAGAGTCACTCCGTCCTTAGTAACAACGGATTTAGGTATAATCGTCTCCGTACCGTCCGCGTTTACAAGGGTCGCCACAGTGCCGGGGGTGATCTTCTTCACCGGGATAGTGACTGTAGCGCTCTGCTTGTCCCCGGATAAAATCACCTTCGCGGTGGTCTCGCCCGACGGCTTGGTCACGGTCTCGACCTTCACGTTGTCCTTAGTCTCCGTAACTGTCAGCGTGCCATCCTTCTTAGTCTCCACCACGGATTTGTCCCCGTTGGGCCAAATAGTCGTCTCGGTCACAGTGCCCGTGGTCTTGTCAGTGACGGTATTGGTCGTGCTGCCATCTTCATTCTTCGTTGTCGTGGTAGAATCGGTAGTACTGCTGTCGTCATTATTCGTCGTTCCGCCCGAGCCTGAACCTGAGCCCGAACCGGAGCCGGAAGGCGGCGCAGACGCGTTAACGACTACCGCGGCGATGCCGCTCGTCGTTGCTGCAGTTTTGTTAGCCCCAGCTGCGCCGGGATTCGTGTTGGTCACTACAGCGTAGTAATATGTCGTACCTGTTGTACTCGTCGACGGCGTATAGCTTGCGCTCGTCGCACCGTTGATTGCCGTGCCGCCGCTTCCGTCGCCGTTGCCCGTTTTGTACCATTGATAACTCAGCGTGCCGCCGTCGCTCACGCTTGCCGCGACCGTCAACGCCGCTGCGCTATCTCCCTGAGTATAGGTGCCGTTTGACGGCTGGTCGCTGATCGCCGGAGCCTCCGCGTCCGTCAACGGTGCGCCATCTACTTTCAGCGCAAGATTTTGGTACACATCGCCGTTTAATTGGGCGCGAACCATGATCTGCTTGCCCTGCGCAGCGTTCAACGCAGCAATCAGATTACTGCCGACCAGGGTTACGCCGCTGTCGCTCAGGTCCGCATTCGCACGGAGCGTGACGTCCTTGGAGAGAACATACTGCAGCGTTTGGTCAGGCATCGGGTTATTGTACTGGTCATACACCGTGGCCTTCACGTTAAGAGTCTCGCCCGGCGCAATCGCCATCGTCGGGTTATCGAAGAAGATTCGATGCGGCTTGGGCGCTTCGCTGGAAACCTTGATGTGTTTCGTTTCCTGGAACTTGGCCCGGTCGCGGTTTCCTTCATTGGCTGCGCCTTCGCCAACAACCGTAAATTTCCCGCCATAATAGCCGCTAGAATTCCCGGAATCAGCCAGATAGGCCGTCAGGAAAATGTCCTGGTTCATGGCGGCGTTGGCCGCGACGGTCAGCTCGCCGGTATCTGCATTCAAGGTTAGGCCGTTCATTGTCGTTGCGCTGGAATCCGCCGGGTAAGTCACGCTAGCCCCGCCGACCAGAGCGACACTTCCGCTCGACAGCGCCTTCGAACCGCCTATGTCGTTGGAGAAGCGCCACTTGACAGACAGATCAGGGTTAGCGGAAATGTCGTAAGGCTCCCCGAACTGATCCAGCACCGTCGCGGACAGATTAACGGTCGATCCCTGTTGGAAATAGTCCCACGATGTGTTGTGTCGGCCTTCCACAGGGTTGCCTTCCGCATCTTTCAAGCCGTTGATTACGATAGAAGTAGGAACCGGATCTTTCTTCTTATAAATGCGGAAGTAGTCGAACATGGCTTCCTTCGGCCAGTAGCCGTGATCGTGCCCGTAACCGTCGCCCTCGCCGTTACGTCCCAGATAGATGCTGAGAATCGTCAACATACGATAGTCCGCGGTGCGAGTGGAGACATAGACCGGATGGCCGTCGATATACATCCTCGTGCCGGTGTCGTCCCACTCAAAGCCGTATACATGGAACTCCTGGTACGCGTCGCGCCCACCGGTGTAGCCATCCTCGGTGTGAGTGGTGTAATTATACCGCCCGTAAGGGCTGATCGTCGGGTTCGGCGTCGCGCTTACGTCACTGCCGGCCCACCAGCGCCCGGCAGTCGGGTTGGACGGAGACGAACGGGAGCCGTTCTTGTGGATGACCGGTAACCAGCGGTTATACTCCCCGTTGGGGCTGTTCTTATCGGCCGTGATCTCCAGAATGTCGTACTCCACGCCCTGGTCGGTGGTATAAAATACATAGTTGCCCCAGCTGCCGGGACCAAAGTCGTACATCGCGGATGCAGTTCCAGCCCCGTGCCTGGTGCCGCTCGGTTCCGGTCCGGATAAAGCCTGGGTCGGATGAGAGTCGTCCTGCGCACCGATCATCCACCAAGCGAAATGAGCGCCGTCGCCAGTGCTCGGCAGACGCAGACGAGTCTCGAAGTAACCGTACTTGGTGGTCACGCGGCCATCGAAATCAGGCAGGTCCGGGTCCAGAGCGTTGCCGCGGCCATCCTCCAGCAGATGCTGGTGGTGGCGGTCGCGGGAATAGAGCGCAACGATGGGCTGGTCGCCGCCGTCGTTGGTGCCGTTAAAGCCCTCGCTAAAATCGGGCCGCTGCTCCTTGCTTCCCAGCGCCAGATAGCCGTTCCCGGTCTCGTCCTTCACCATTTCATATTTGGCTTCGCTATTGTCCTTGTTGATCGCCCAGCTCTGCAGGTACTGGGGAATCCAGGCGGTCGTATCCAACTCGGGGCCGTCGAAATCATCGTTGAAGAACAGCTTCCAGTCGGCGGCATTTTTGCCTTCCGGGCCATCCTCAGCATTACGAGTCGGCCAATCCTTGATTTTAGCGTCCTTGATGATCCGCACATTGCGCGTCGCCGATACAGGCGTACCGTTCACCATGGCAGAGGCAGTGACGGCAATCGTCATCGTCTCGGCGGTATTCGGTCGTACGTACAGCATTCCGTCGCTTTCAAGGGTGACGCCGGGAATGCTGGTCTGCCCATTCACATTGGAGGACACGCCCATGTAAGAATAGGTGACCGCGGGGTCGCTCACGAGCGCGCCCGTCGCATCAACTACCTTGGCCGGGAAATAACGTCGATGGAACAGCGAGTCAGGTACGGTGATCGCATACTTGTTATTATCCAGATCAGGCACGGTCATGTAGATCTGCGGTGCAGGCGCTCCTTCGGAGAGCCGTACGCCGTGAACGCCCATATTTCCGCTGGTGTTGTTCAGAGAGAAGTTGACAGTCAGCGGCGCTCCGTCGGCGTCTCCCGCATAGGTGAACGAGAACTTGGCGGCGTATCGACCGCTGATCTTGTTGGCAACGTTCTGCGGAGACAGTGTCTCGGTTTTGGTATACGTGTACTGCCCGCCGCCCTGCTTGGGCATGGTTGCGTTAATGGTAAGCGTCCTGGAGGCTGTCGCCTGAAACGTGAGATAGACATCCAGCGTGCGCTCAATACCATCAGCGGAGGGAGCCGTGAACTGAGCGGTTGTCGTCCCGGTGCGTACCACGGACCAACTGCTGCTGTCTTCCGCCGGGCTCGTACCGTCAATATAAGCAAGGCGAATGTTTTTGCGCTCCTCGTTCTGCCCGTGGACGCGGCTATTGCTCACAGTACCCCCGAAGGTCGCCGTCAGCAGACTGGCGCTATCCTTGCGGTTGATCTTCGCGCCGGTACCGTCGTTGGTAAAACGCATCCAGTCAAGGACGTTGGGAACGCTCAGGTTATCATCGATTTGCGGTACGCCCGGAACAGCGGTGTTGTTGGACACGCTGGAGAACGCGGTCGTCCCGGCCCACGGATTCCTTATTTCGCCCGCAGACCATTTGGAGAAAAGGAAGTCATTGTACTTCTTCGTACCGGTCTGAGAATCTTCGTTGTTCTTGATCCCCGGCTCAGCCGTGCCCAGCACACCGTAATCGACGCCGATCTCCACGTCCGCGTCAGGCATTACGAAGGTTGTTGCGCCGGCATTGGGATCGGCAAAGGAAACAGGTGCCCCGTTGGTCACTTTCCAGTTTTTGAAACGAAGGCCTGTGGGGGGCGCATCGGCCGTGAGCATGACCGTGCTGCCGACATAGACGGCGGTTGTTACGCCCATACCGGTCCCGCCAGCCTCCGCCGCCATACCTCCGGCTACTGTGACGGTTTTCGTTGTCGCATTCTTATATGTAGCGACGAGAGCAACGTCATGGTTGGGCATGGTGAGAGTAGCCGTGGAGCTGTTCACGTCATCAAGCAGCGATGCGTCCATACCGGTCCACGCATCAAACACTTGACCGAAAGGCGCAGCGTCAGCAGTTAACGTGAGGGCTTGGCCCGCGAGGAACTGATCCGCTGGGACGGCGCCCGGCTTGCTAAGCGGTTTGTTGTAAGCTGCTGTACCGCCAATCACGCTGAGAGCGTTAGTAGTCGCATCGAGGATGCACGCAGCCACAGGGCGAATGCCGCTCCAGCTCGCGTTATCGGCGGCAGCCAAAGTAAACGTAACTACCAGCGGGTACTCATTTGCGTCGCCCGTGTAGGTGAACACGTATTTCATCCCGGTAAGGGCATTGGATGTGGCAGCGGTATCTTCTACCCTTTTGTCAAAAGCCGGGACGGTCGCCACCGAAACGCCATTCATAGTAGCGGTAGCGGTTACGTTCTGTCCGCCGTTCACGGCTAGATAGATTTCCAGCGTGCGGGGCTGGCCGTTCGCGGATGGCGCGGTAAATGTAGCGGTTGCGTTGGTCGAGGCAAAGGCCGGGTGCGATCTTCGCATGTTTACGCTCGTGGTGGAGTCCACGGGTACGCCGCTGGACAATACGATGCCATCTGTGTATTTAGGTCCGAACAGCCCTAAATCAGCGTAGTTGCCGCCGTTTTTCACCGAACCGTCGTTCCCGTTGATGTCCACACGATCGCCTAGCACTCCGCTCTTGACATGCTTCACAACGACCGCAGAGCCTGTCAGGTTTTCTCCGGATGCGACGTTCGCGCTGCCTCTGCTAACAAAGTGAACCCAATCAATGATGTTCGGTCTTGTGAAATCCACTAAACCGGGCGACCCGTCCAAGATTGCATGGCGTTCCGGTGTGTTGGCCACATTGTGCGCGGTTCCTATCGAAGCTTTCAAAGCTTCTGCCGTAGCATTAGGGTACACATCCCTGCCGACATACAAAGCCGAGCCGGGACTGGGCGCCGCCGACGCGAAAGGTAAAGCGAAGGAAACCGAAGTAATCGCCATTAGCATGGCGAGGGTCAGCGACAGTCCTCTTCGTACGAATTTCAGATTCATTGCGCGCTCCTCCTGGATCTAATGTTGTTCGATAATCGTGCCTTTAGTGGATACGCCGTTGACGAAGACGCTCCTTCCTCTATTTCTTTTTTTCCAATCATACGACTTCGTGAAAAACACAAGAGACAACGAGACGATTACACCCCTGGATTTACATCGTTTTACTTTAAGCCTTCGTACGAATCTTTTGCCTGCTTAGGAGCTCCTAGAATTCATTATAGGCCTCCCAGGAAACCGCTTTCAATTTTGAATCGTTTACAATCGTTTTAGATTTTTTACCCATGGCCGAATCTACCATTACATGAATGAACGCCCCTGTCTCCCGCAAAGGGGGTGCAGAGGCGTTCGCCTGAAACAGCTATTTCGCTCGCGTTTTACACTGTGTTTTTAAAGCCCTGGAGCCTTCGTCTCCGTTAGCGGCGCACCGTCTACTTTCAGAGCAAGATTTTGATACACGTCGCCGTTCAGTTTAGCACGGACTATGATCTGCTTCCCCTGTACGGCGTTCGTAGCGGCGGTTAAGTTACTGCCGGCCAGAGTTACGCCGCTGCCGCTCAGATCCACGGTCGCACGGAGCGTGACGTCCTTGGAAAGAACATACTGCAGCGTTTCGTCAGGCATTGGGTTATTGTACTGGTCATACACCGTGGCTTTCACGTTGAGAGTCTCGCCAGGCGCAATCGCCATCGCCGGGTTGTCAAAGAAGATCCGATGCGGCTTGGGCGCTTCGCTGGAAACTTTGATGTGTTTGGTTTCCTGGAACTTGGCCCGATTGCGGCAGTTCTCATTGGTTACGTGCTCGTCGACAACTGTGAATATGCCTCCGTAGTAGCCGCTGGAATCTCCGGAATCGGCCAGATAAGCCGTCAGGAAAATATCCTGATCCATGGCGGCGTTGGCCGCGACGATCAGCTCTCCCGTGTCTGCGTTCAAGACAAGACCGTTCATTGTCGTCGCGCTGAAACCCGCAGGGTACGTCACGCTTGCCCCGCCAACCAGATTTACACTTCCGCTTGCTAACGGCTTCGAGCCGCCGATGTCGTCGGAGAAACGCCACTTGATGGACAGATTGGGATTTCCGGAAATATCGTAAGGCTTCCCAAACTGATCCAGTACTGTGGCGGATAGATTAACGGTCGATCCCTGTTGAAAATAGTCCCATGAAGTGTTGTGGCGGCCTTCCACAGATTTGCCCTCCGCATCCTTCAGTCCGTTGATCACGATGGACGTAGGGACCGGATCTTTCTTCTTATAAATGCGGAAATAGTCGAATATCGCTTCCTTCGGCCAGTATCCGTGATCATGACCGTAACCGTCGCCTTCATCGTTGCGCCCCAAGTAGACACTGAGAATCGTTAACATGCGATAGTCTGCGGTACGAGTGGAGACATAAACCGGACGGCCGTCGATGTACATTTTCGTACCGGTTTCATCCCATTCAAATCCGTAGATATGGAACTCCTGATACGCATCTCTCCCCCCGGTGTAGCCGTCCTCGGTGTGCGTCGTGTAATTATATTTTCCGTAAGGACTAGCGACCGGGTTAGGTATCTCGCTTACGTCTACGCCAGCCCACCAGCGTCCTTCGGCGGGATGGGACGGAGACGAGCGGGAGCCGTTCTTGTGAATGACCGGGAGCCAGCGATTGTATTCGCCGTTCGGGCTGTTCTTGTCGGCCGTAATCTCCAGAATGTCGTACTCTACGCCCTGGTCGGTGGTGTAGAATACATAGTTGCCCCAGCCGCCGGGGCCGAGGTCGTACATTTGCGAGCCGCTGCCGGCGCCGTATCTGGTTCCGGCAGGCTTCGGACCGGACAAAGCCTGAGTCGGATGCGAGTCGTCCTGAGCACCGATCATCCACCAGGCAAAGTGTGCGCCGTCGCCGGTGCTGGGCAGACGCAGGCGAGTCTCGAAGTAGCCGTACTTGGTAGTCACGAGGCCATCAAAATCGGGCAGGTTCGGGTCTAAGGCATTGCCGCGCCCCTCCTCCAGCAAGTGCTGGTGGTGACGGTCGCGGGAATAGAGAGAAACGATAGGCTGATCGCCGCCGTCGTTGGTGCCGTTGAAACCCTCGCTAAAGTCGGGCCGCTGTTCCTTGGTCCCCAGCGCCAGATAACCGTTGCCGTTCTCGTCTTTCACGATTTCATATTTGGCTTCGCTGTTGTCCTTGTTGATCGCCCAACTGTTCAGATACTGAGGAATCCACGCGGTCGTATCCAACTCAGGTCCGTCAAACTCGTCATTGAAAAACAGTTTCCAGTCGACGGCATTTTTGCCTTCCGGGCCATCCTCTGCCTTGCGGGTCGGCCAATCCTTAATTTTTGCGTCCTTGACGATCCGCACATTGCGCGTTGCGGATACAGGCGTCCCGTTCACTGTGGCAGAGGCGGTAACGGCAATCGTCATCGTTTCCGCGGTATTCGGGCGAACGTAGAGCATCCCGTCGCTTCCGATCGTAATTCCGGGGATGTCGTTCTGCCCGGCCGCATTGGGGGATATACCCGCGTAGGAATAGGTAACAGCCGGATCGTTCACCAACGCGCCGGTCGAATCAACTACTCTGACGGGAAAATAACGCCGCTGGAAAAGCGAGGCAGGCACGACAATCGCATATTTTTCATTATCCAAGTCAGGAACGGTCATGTAAATCTGCGGTGCAGGCGCTCCTTCGGAGAGCCGTACGCCGTGAACGCCCATATTCCCGCTCGTGTTATTCAGGGAGAAGCTGACGGTCAGCGGCGCTTTGCCGGCATCTCCTGTATAAGTGAAGGAGAACTTTGCAGCATACCGACCGCTGATGTTGTTGGAGGCATTCAGGGGAGCTAATGTCTCGGTTTTGGTATACGTGTATTGCCCGCCTCCCTGCTTGGGCATGGTTGCGCTGATAGTAAGCGTCCGGGCTTCTGTAGCCTGGAATGTGAGGTAAACATCGAGCGTGCGCTCGACGCCCTCTGCGGACGGAGCGGTGAACTGAGCGGTTGTCGTTCCGGTGCGGACCACGGACCAACTGCTGCTGTCTCCCGCCGGGTTTGTGCCGTCAATATAAGCAAGGCGGATATTTTTGCGCTCCTCGTTCTGGCCGTGTCCGCGGCTGTTGCTCACGGTACCCGCGAAGGATGCTATCAGCAGATTCGCATTGATTTTACGGTTGATCTTCTCGCCGGTCCCGTCGTTGGTGAAGCGCATCCAGTCGAGGATGTTGGGAACGCTCAGGTTATCTTCAATCTGCGGCACTCCCGGAACTGCAGTGTTGTTGGACACGCTGGAAAACGCGGTCGTCCCGGCCCACGGATGCCTTACTTCACCCGTAGACCACTTTGTGAACACATAGTCGTTATATTTTCTCGTGCCGGTTTGAGGATCGTCGTTGTCCTTGATCCCTGGCTCAGCCGCGCCCACAGCGCCGTATTTGACACCAATCTCTGCGTCCACATCAGGTGTCACGAAGATCGTCTTCTCGGTTTTCTTCGTCACAATCTTGTGCCCCCTATCTATGATTCGTTTTCCTGTCTAGAAGCTCTCAATTCATTATAGAATTCACTAGAAAACGCACTCAATTATGAATCGTTTACAATCGTTTCAGATTTTTTACCCATGCGAGTTTTGGTGCTGTATCGGAAATATTCAGATTGTAATGCGATCCGAGCTTCTTTGGTTCAATTTATGAACTATGGGAAAAACAGATTGTTGATTTCAGATATTCCAATAAAAAAGAAAATTATGTATAATCTAGTCAGAGGCTGCCGAAAGGAGCGTAGTTGGTTGGAGCCAATTATCTACGTAGCGATTTATACCCTTGAAGCGTTTTGTACTATATCAGCCAGCTATATGTTGTTTCGGTTCCCCTTCAGAGAATTTATTTGGAAGAAGCTTGTTTTGAGTGTTGTTCTGGCGATATTTTCCTATTCATTGAGAGATTTAACTATCATTAACGAATTTACGATTATCGTACCTTTGACTTATCTTCTTGCATACACCCTCTTTATTAATTTTGTCAGTAAAATTAGATTCTTGTGGGCATCCGTGATGATGACTACAGGTTATGCTGTCGTAAGTGTGATTCAAATGCTTGTAGTTCCTATTCTTGGTTTTTTCGGAATCAGTATTGAAATGGTACAAGGAAATCTTGGTTATTTGGCACTTGGACAGATCCTAACCGCGGCCATTATGATTCCCTTCTCCTTCATCTACTATTTTCACGGTTATGGGTTTACTTATGAATTTCCTTCATGGCGTTGGAAACATCTCTGGCTTGTTGTTCTTGAGCTCTTACTTATTGCCATCCTGTTACGTTTTGTATATATAAATATGCTACTTACTTTAATAATCGCTGCAATACTTACGCTGGTTGCACTCCTAATTCTGAGTAGAAGTATGGAGAAGGAGGAAATAACTAGTGAACTGGAGCTATAGACTTGCCAACCATCTTGCAATTAAAATCCACGCCGCAAACCCTCAGCATCCTGTCAGTCTTCCTGTGCAAAGATACGCAATCGAGACGGTCATATCATATACGATTATTAATTCCATATCATTAGGCATCGGCCTTATGTTCGGAAAGGCTCTACAAGTATTTATCGTAATGGTCGGTTTTTCTTTGCTTCGATTAATTACTGGCGGGCGGCACTTTTCTTCACCTACTGCATGTATTGTTACTACGATTATTGGATTTAATGCAGTTCCGCTACTAGCCGAGTATATTCATCTGCCGCTCCATACTTTTGTAATAACAGTAGGAAGTCTGATCTTGTGCACCGTATTCGCCCCTCAAGGAAAGCGCTCTATTATAAAGCAGCACCATATCATTAAGCTGGCAGGAGGGGCGATTATAGCAGTTAATTTTATTGTTGAATCGCCATCTCTCGCTATAGCATTTCTCCTGCAAACCTTGACGTTGGTACATTTTATCAGAGGAGGTGAGGCGAATGAAAAAAATTAAGCTAATGGCTCTGTTCACGATTTCGACTGTTTTAGGACTAGTTGCCTTTGCACAAGCTTCCTTTGCATGCCAATATGCGATGTATGATCCTGAAATGCCTGAAGAATTGCAGTAGGAGGAGCTTATGGAGTGGATCAAGGAGCTCCCAGTAAGTAGAGACCCTAAAGGTGCAACTGGCATCGTGTCGTTGCCAATGGACTCCATTCTATACATCCACTTCTATGAAGCTACAATTCAAGTCCACACCGCAGCAGAAAAATTTTACTTTACGCTAGGGAGCAATCTGAGCGTGCTTGTCGATAATCTCAACAACTCGGGCTACCAATTCGAGAAGACAGACCGTGCTCAGGTCGCGGATTATCGACGATTAAGTCGTATTGAGAAAACGGAGTTTTTTCAATACAAAGGTTATTTCGAGGGAACGGAAAAGTATGTTATTTTCTCAGAGAGCAATTACAAAAGAGCTTTAAAAATACTAAGGGATCGCTCGGAGTAGAGCGATCCCTTAGTATTGCAGGCTGTTATAGCTCCCCATCGCACCCTAGCCCCATATGCGTTACGCCCCACTGTTATCAAGCTAAGCTGACTTGCGCGGCTTGTTTTAGGGGCATTTTTTTGGCCTACACAGGGCGGGGCCGCAGCCCCTAGACACTTTTTTTGGCCTTCACGGGAGCGGTGCAGCAGCCCCAAGGCACTTTTTTGGCCTCCACGATGGTGGCGACGCAGCTCCGAGGCACTTTTTGGGCCTTCACGGGAGCGGTGCCGCAGCCCCAAGGCACTTTTTTAGCCTACACGATGGCGCCGACGCAGCTCCGAGGCACTTTTTTGGCCTACACGGGGCCGGCGACGCAGCTCCGAGGCACTTTTTTGGCCTTCACGGGAGCGGTGCCGCAGCTCCGAGGCACTTTTTTGGCCTACACGGGGCCGGCGACGCAGCTCCGAGGCACTTTTTTGGCCTTCACGGGAGCGGTGCCGCAGCTCCGAGGCACTTTTTTGGCCTACACGGGGCCGAGGCCGCGCTCCAAAGCACACTAACCTGCCCGCTTACGAGCTCGCAGAAGACTACAGCTTCCGCTGTCGCCAAATCAAATAAAAAGCCGCCTCCCGAATAACATCAATCAAGATGTTATCGAGAAGCGGCTTCATCGATTACCCAAATATCGCCTGAATGACCGGCTTCGTGTGGCCGCCCGGATACATGAGGTACAGCAACACGTAGACGGTAATGCCAGTAATGACGGTAGCGAACCAGATCGTCGCGGTCGTTCGTCCAACCTTCCGATGCTTGGCGAACTTCTTACGGAACGCCAACGTCAGCGTCGTGATGCCGAAGACGGCAGCTACGGTCGCCAGTACGATGTGGAAGAGCAGGAAGATCAAGTAGACCGTTTTTAAGCTGTCGGGTCCGTTAAACGTCGTATTGCCGATGAAAATCGTGCGGGATACGTAGATGATGAAGAACAAGCTCGCCGCGATCGCCGCTGCGATCATCACCTTCTCGTGCGCCTCGCGCTTCTTCAGGATAATCAGCCGCCAGCCGATGGCGACCAGGATCCCGCTAATTAGAATAAAGCTCGTGCTTACGAGCGGAAAAATCTCATACCAGGACATAAGCTTCCACCTGTTCTATCGCCGGATAGGATATTCCAAGCTTTTTCCTCTATTGTACCTGTACGAACGGCCCAGTTCAAACGTTTAGCCGGATCGTCACACATTGTTAATAACTGCTTACTCCGCCGCCGGCTCCAGCACGCTGTCTTCGTCGCGAGAGCGATCCCTGCGATACCATTGCATGAACACCGTGTACAACGCCGCAACGTTAATGGCTTCCTGCAACAGCTTCATGACGATTCCTCCAAGCTGCTGGTCGTCCGTTGCGCTCATCAGGTTAAAAAAGTTCGGACCCTCGAACTGCTTCAGCAGCTCGGCCGGATCTCCCGATACGCAATATCCCATAGCTTTGGCCCAAACCTCGGGATCGTTATAAACACCGAATAACGGCTTTCCTGCGAAGATGATCATCACGCATGCCGGCGTAAGCAGCAGACCGCTCATGAAAATATAGGCCAATGTCAGCATATGCGACATACGCCGCCACTCCGGAATCGGACAATACACATGCCACCACATAGACATCGCGCTTAGAAACATCAACGCGTAATAAATCCGGTGAACCGTGAAATGCGTCATGATCCAGTCATGGTTGTCCGGCATGTGGTACATGGAGAACAGCATAACGAAGGCCAGCATACCAACGATCGGATTCGTCAAAACGCGGAATATTTTCTTCTGCCAGAATGCCCCTCCGAACGCGGCGCGCCACAGCCAATCCGGTATGCCGTAGATCAGCATCGGCGGAACGAGCATATAAGCGAGCGCCATATTGGTCATATGGAAGGTGAACATCAAGTGCCCCAATAAGCTCAGCGGCCCGCCTTGGGTCAAATATAGCAACAGAATCGCCGAAATGAACGAAAGCTGGCGCATAACCGACACAGGCGCGCTGGCTGCGAAATGATGCCTCCAGGGTCCGACCACGAACGTGTAGAGGACAACAATCACCATCATGAAGATCATAAACGCCGGACTCCACAAATCTGCGAAAGAGAAATATTCCAATCCCATCATTGTCGCCGACCTCCTTTCGAATGCAGAATGCAAATTGCAGCAGACAGATCCATGAAAAAAGAGAGGACGGATTGCGGCCCGCCTCTCTGAAATTTGCTACTGCCCGGGAATTACCACCAAACCCAGTACAGCGCCATGATGACCATCGTAATTACGACGATAGCTCCGCCGATGATTCCGATAATCGGGAACAAATGTCCGCGATCCTTCATATGCATCCAGTAAGCCATCTGAATGATGACTTGAACGACGGCCATCGCCACCAAAATGATGTACGTGAACGTCTCATTGATTTCGCCTGCAGCTACTGCGGCAAAAGCGATGATCGTCAAGGCAAGGGAGAGAATAAAGCCGACGACATGCTTCTGTGGCCCCTCTACCTTATGACGCTTAGGAAGCTCATTGGAAGCCGTCTCGTTGTGATTGCTCGACAAGTTAACCAGCCACCTTTCCCATCAAGTAAACAACGGTGAAGATGAATACCCAGACAACGTCGATAAAGTGCCAGTACATGGCGGAAATGTACACTTTGGGCGCGGTAACGACCGTAAGCCCTTTTTTGAATACTTGGCCGATAACCAGCGAGATCCAGAGTACCCCGAAAGCAACGTGGGCGCCGTGGAAGCCGACCAGCGTATAGAACGAAGAGCTGAATGCGCTCGTCGAAAATCTGTGGCCTTCGCTCGCATAGTGCCAGAACTCGTAAATCTCCAAACCAAGGAACCCAAGGCCGAGCAGAATCGTAATGATCAGCCATACGACCATCGATTTCTTGTTATGGCGATGCATCGCCTGAACCGCGAACACGCTCGTCAAGCTCGACGTCAGCAGGATCATCGTTGCAGCAAAAATCATTGGCAGCTGGAACAGCTCTGCGGCCGCAGGGCCGTCGCCAATATTGTGGCGCAAGGCCAAGAATGCCGCAAACAACGTTCCGAACAAGACAACCTCTGCTCCCAAGAACAACCAGAAGCCCAAAATTTTATTGCGGGCCTCCAGAGTCGCTTTCTCCGGTTCGTGAGGAAGATGCCCTTCTACGTGGTTGTGTGCGCTCATGCTTGCACCTCCTTATCCTGATCTTCCGGTTCGATATGGAAACCGTGATCGTCGACCAAAGAACGGATAGCCATGCACACGAGCGTAATCGCCAAACCAGCACCTGCAACGATCAAATGGTCGTACATAAATCCGAAACCGGCGATAAACAATCCGATACTCATAAAAAACGGCAGAATCGACGGAGAAGGCATGTGAATCGAGCCAACCGGTTCGGCCGGCGTCATCGCAGTCTTCCCTTCCATCTTTTCCTTCCACCAAGCATCGTATCCGCGAACGAGCGGAGTCTGCTTAAAGTTATATTCAGGTGGCGGAGAAGGAATTGTCCATTCGAGCGAACGTCCGTCTTCCCACGGGTCGTTGGACGCATTGCGCGGCTTCGCCCAAGTAATGAAGATGTTGATCACGAATGCGATCGTCCCGATTCCCATCAAGAACGCGCCGATCGTACTGATGAAGTTCATGTTGTCGAAGCCTTGACCGCCCAGGTACGTGTATACACGACGCTGCATGCCCAGCAAACCAAGGAAATGCTGAATGAAGAACGTCATGTGGAATCCGATAAAGAATGTCCAGAACGTAACTTGGCCAAGCTTCTCGTTCAGAACGCGTCCGAACATTTTCGGCCACCAGTAGTGCAAGCCGGAGAAAATACCGAGAACCAGACCGCCGACGATTACGTAGTGGAAGTGGGCCACGACGAAATACGTATCATGGTACTGATAGTCGGCTGGCGCGGATGCGAGCATTACGCCGGTTACGCCGCCCATTACGAAGGTCGGAATAAATCCGATTGCGAACAGGCTCGCCGTATTGAAGCGAATCGAGCCGCCCCAGAGCGTGAACAGCCAGTTGAAAATTTTAACCCCGGTCGGAACCGCGATCAGCATCGTTGCAATCGAGAACAAACCGTTGGCTACCGGGCCGAGTCCTGTCGTAAACATGTGGTGAGCCCATACCATGAACCCGAGGAACGCGATCAGTACCGTCGCGAATACCATCGAGCTGTAGCCGAACAGACGCTTGCGGGAGAACGTGCTGACGACTTCGGAAATAATTCCGAAAGCCGGAAGGATCAGGATGTATACCTCGGGGTGACCGAACACCCAGAAAATATGCTCCCAGAGTACGCCGTTACCGCCGTTGGCAACGTCGAAGAAATTCGCGTTGAACAACCGGTCGAACATGAGTGCGACCAAACCTACCGTCAAGGCAGGGAAAGCAAATACGATCAGAGCGGACGTAATGAAAATCGCCCAAGTAAACATCGGCATTCTCATGAACGTCATGCCGGGAGCGCGCATGTTGATGATCGTCGCCATAAAGTTAATACCGCCGAGCAGCGTACCGATACCGGCAATCTGCAGACCGAGCACATAGTAGTCCACTCCGTGTCCTGAACTGTAGTACTCACCGGCAAGAGGCACATATGACGTCCACCCCGCATCCGGAACCGCACCTGCGAACCAGCTCAGGTTCAGCAGCAATCCGCCGAAAAAGAACGTCCAGAAGCCAAGGGAGTTCAAGAACGGGAACGCAACGTCGCGCGCGCCGATCTGCAGCGGAATAACCGCATTCATCAGTGCGAACAACAGCGGCATCGCCGCAAGAAAGATCATCGTTGTTCCGTGCATGGTAATCAATTCGTTAAAAGTGTCACCGGCGACGACATCATTCATCGGCTTAAGCAGCTGAATCCGAATGATGACCGCCTCCAATCCGCCGATCAGGAAGAAGAACAATCCCGCGATCAAATACAGGATACCGATCTTCTTATGGTCGACGGTCGTCAGCCAATCCATCAAGCCGCTATAGCGCTTGACCTTGTGTCCATGTGCATGTGCTGCTGCCAAGGCCACGTACCTCCTTCAGTTCCCGCTGATTAATAGTCAAGCTTATATTCAGCCAAATACTTGGCTATGCCCGCAATCTCTTCCTGCGTCAAATCGAAGTCTTGTGCGCCAGGCATCATTGCGCCTTTCTTGACCTTCTGCGGATCGGTAATCCAATCCTTCAGGTGCTGCTCGATGCCGCCGCCTTCGTCGTTGAACAGAATGCCGGCAACCGTCTCGCGACTGCCGAGGCCGGTTAAGTTCGGCGCGCTGTTGCCGCCGTTTTCTCCTACCGCGTGGCAGCTTAGGCACTGAGCGGTAAATTTCTCGGCGAGCTCCGCATCTGCAGGCATAACCGCAGGAGCCTTCATCGCCGCGACCCAACGGTCGAACGATTCAGGGCTAACAGCCTTGGCCTTAAATTCCATCAATGCGTGAGAAGGTCCGCACAGCTCCGCGCACTTGCCGCGGAATACGCCTTCTTTAGGGAACTCCAGGAACATTCTGTTGGTCGAGCCCGGGTTCGTGTCCATCTTTCCGCCGATTGCAGGAATCCAGAACGAGTGCTTAACGTCGGCAGCAGCCAGCTCGAAGGAGATCTTCTTGCCCGTTGGAACGATCAGATCCTGAGCGGTCGTAATGCCGTAATCCGTGTACTCGAACTCCCACCAGTATTGGTGAGCCGTAACCTTAACCTGTACGGCGTCTTTATCCTTACTGTAATCTTTGGCAAAGCCGAATACGTTCTGAATCGTCGGCACTCCCAAGATGAGCAGCAGAATGATCGGAATAACGGTCCAGATCACTTCCAGCTTGTGGTTGCCTTCCACTTGCTTTGGAATCGCTTTATCGCCTTTCTTGCGGCGGAAGCGGATCAGAACGTAAATACAAATAGCGAACACGACGACAACGACCAATGTCATAATGCCAATGGACAGTTTCATCAATTCGAATTGTTTCTCAGCTACCGGTCCTTGCGGATTCAGAGTTGAGAGGTCTTCTCTTCCACATGCTGTCAGCAGCAGCACGAGTCCCGTCATCAGCGGCAGCAACCGCTTCATTACAGGCCACCGTTTCATCATATCAACTCCATTTTGACATTTTCATAGAAAAACGCATGCCTGTCCGGCAGACGTTCTCCACATGTACACCTGTTGGACCAAGCAACCCACATTTCACCCTCGAGTCCGAAAAATCCGTGATGCAGCGGTTTTTTTCCAAACTCCTGCCTACAAGTACTCTAATAAATATAAAGATTGTTCCTCCTTTTTGTCAATGTTCACAGAACAGTTCACAAATTGTTCTTAAAACTGTCAAAAAGGCCGCCATTCTAGGGATTTCGCACACTCAAGCGATCCTTTAAAGTGCGATTCGCGCTTGACATACGTTCATTATCGCCGGGATTGAAGCCGTATCCTTCCTCAACTTCTTTTTTCCATTTCGTCCGCTTTTTATGTGCGCTTCTGCGCGCATACTTTGCCCGCTTCGATCGAAGTCTATACGATAACGATTTGTCAAGGAGGGTTGTCAATGACAACGGCCCAACGTTTATGCTCGGCGGCTGCCGCAATCGCTCTGCTGCTCGCATCGCTGACCGCATGCAATTACAAATCCTATTTCCAGAAAAGCGCTCAGGATTACTCAAGCCGGACGGCCAACGATCCGAAAATGTCCCAAATGCGCTCCTACGGCTCCGTAACCGCCAATCCGAAGCAGCATGAAAACCGTTATTTCGAATTCAGTTCGGCGCTTTCGAACAAAGTGGCGTCTCTGCCCGGCATCAACACCGCGCTTGTGTTCGTTACGGACAAAAACGCGTATGTGGCCATTATGACCGACTGGTCAGCAACCGGAACAAAGGCAAACGGCGACGCTCGCGGCCGGGAGCAAGACAACACGGGAACGACCGAGGGCGTCTACAATGTCACCAACGGCAGCTCCAAATGGGACAATCGCCAGGTCGCCACGCCTTATAATTCGTACTATACGCATAAGGACGCGAGCGACCTGTCCACCGAATTGCGCCAAGTGATCGGGACGACCGTACGCAAGCATTTTCCTCGGGCTCAAGAGGTGCACATTTCCGCCAATCGGGAATTCGTCAACCAGTCGCTCGAATACGCGAAAGAAGCTTGGATGAAAAAGTCGCTCGCGCCGCTTACGAAAGACTTTAATACGCTTGTCGGTTACACTTTCGGCAATGGCAACGAAATTCCGCTTCCCCTCTATTTAAAAAAGAAGACGAATCCTTAATTGTCTCAACCCCCGATACATCCGCAAAAAAACAGCCCGGAGAGGCGCAATGCGCCCTCCAGGCCGATTGTCTGTTCACCGCTTATGAGGCGGGAGTGTTCAATTTGGTCAGCTCGCGTTCCACGAATACCGTCAATTCGTCTTCGTATCCGCCGGTAATCCGGTATTTGCGGATGTAATCTTTAACAAACTTGCGTGGATCTTTGGGTCGGAAAATTCTCGTCAGTTCTCGCAAACTTTCTTGAACCTCGTTGTGGCTGCGTTTGGCCATGCGATTCCCTCCCAGTGGAATGATTCCGTTCCTAATTGCCGGAACGGAGGCGTAATTCGCCACCGGAGAACCCACAAGCATAAACGTCAGTCGCCACACACGGCGACCTGGGCTTACGTTCGAGACGATTCGGAGAAGAATTGGAGATTAGGCTTCCCTGAATCTCTTACAAGGGTTCTTCCTTCAAACTCGATGTTCCACCGCTAGTTGCCATATAAGAAAACGTCCTGCATTATTTGATTATAACATTTATCGGCTGGGGGATAAAGCACAAAACGCACAGCCATTTACAAGCATTGCTTCGTTGCGCCGTTCGCCGCTATTCCCGTTCCGCATCTCTAACCTCGAACCAATGCTTCTCGCCGGACAGCGAAAACCGTTCTCCAGAATGAAGCTCGTATTGAACTCCAGGCTTCAACCGCTCTCCGTTGATTAAAAAAGTACCATTCGACGAGCCGTTATCTTCAAGGATAAACAACCGGGAATCTTCTCTGTACTTAAGCGTGCAATGCACCCTGCTGATATCCGACGCTTCGTAAGGAAATAAAATCGCGCAGCGCGCTGGGTCCCGTCCGATAGTCAATCTGCGATTCAGAATACGGAAACAGCTGCCCGCATGCTCTCCCTCGATTCCGCATAGCATCGGCTCCGAACCGTCGGCGGTCTCCGCTGCGCCAGGCAGCGGCAGCAATTGGGTCATTGGAATCGTGTAGTCGGTAAGCGAATGATCCTCTTCCCCTTGTTCCTCGTTGTCCTCGTCCTCGCTCGTCTCCTCGGCGTTCCAGCTCGAGGAGCTCTGGTCGTCATCCGATTCAGATTCGTTGCCTGCGGACTGAGCCGCTTCATTCTCCTTGCCCTTGACGGTCATCTGCAAGAACGCGACGACCGCGAATACTGCGACCGCAATTCCGATTCCGAGCGCCGCAAGCAGCGGAAGCGTGCCCATTTGCGCAACGTTGTTGATGACCCGGGCTTCGGATGCGAACGCGCGGCTAGGCAGCATAAACGCCGCTATCCCCGCGATAGAAGCGGATAATGGCATGCGGAGCCGACGTTCCCCGCGGAGCTTCAGCGGCCCCCTTTCTATTCGTGATCTGTTCCGTTCCGTCAACCCGCTCACCTCCTGCCGCCCTTCCTATTGTAAACGCTTTCCTCTTTAGTCAGAAAAGAAAAGTATATAGGACGTATTTACAAATATTATATCTAAAAAGGAAGGCGTCTTCAATTGCCCGGCATGACTTTGCCGAGCTGCGTCAGCGGCAGGCTGTCTCTGAACTCGTAGCTGGAGGGGGCCTTATATGCGGCAAGCCGTTCCCTGCACCACCGGTCGAGCTGCATTTCCGACACTTGCCAGCCGTCCTTCGCGACGACAAGCGCTTTGATCGCCTCCCCGCGATACGCGTCCGGCACGCTAACGACGAAGGCCTCTTTAATCGCAGGATGCTCAAACAGCACCTCCTCCACCTCTCTCGGGTAGACGCGATAGCCGGCCGTCAGGATGATGTCTCTTTTCCGACCGATTATCGTAAAATACCCGTCCTCATCCATCGTTCCGATATCTCCGGTGCGCAACCAACCGTTCTGCAGCATCTCCTTCGTCTCGTTTGGCCTGTTCCAATACCCCTTCATCACTTGCGGCCCGCGAACCGCAAGCTCTCCCGCTTCTCCCGGCGCAAGCGGCTCCCAGCCGGCCTCTCCGACAATGCGCGCATCCGTATCCGGAAGAGGAAGGCCGATCGTCCCGTTTTTGCGGAAGCCCCGAATCGGATTGCAATGCGTCACCGCCGAAGCCTCCGTCAAGCCGTAGCTTTCGATCATCTGCCCGGCCGTCAGCCGCTCGAACCGCTCCTGAACTTCCAGCGGCAACGGAGCCGCTCCGCTGATGCAAAGCCGGACGGATGCAAACTCGTT
Source organism: Cohnella phaseoli (assembly GCF_003386235.1). Lineage (GTDB taxonomy): Bacteria > Bacillota > Bacilli > Paenibacillales > Paenibacillaceae > Cohnella > Cohnella phaseoli. The sequence continues at coordinate 63,260 of NZ_QRDZ01000004.1, read as the reverse complement.
TTCCTGCGTCTGCGGATGGTACAGAAGAGCGATAAACATCGCCGGCGCGCCGGGAAAAACCGTCGGTTTGCGGCGTCGAATCGTCTCCAGCGCCAGCTCGGGTTCGAAGCTCGGGAGCAGCAGCAGCGTCGCCGCTCGGCTGACGGCCTGGTGGAGCAGCACATTCAAACCGAAAGCATGAAACATAGGAAGCGCAGCCAAAAACCGCTCCTTGCCGGCCTCGAGCCGATAGCTCCAAGCGTTCATTTGCTCTGTGTTCGCCAACAAATTGGCGTGGGTCAGCATAACCCCTATCGACTCGTTCGTCTCCCCTCCGGCGTATTGAAGCAGCGCCAAATCTTCGTCCGCATCCACCTCCTCGCACAGAGCCGAAGCTTTAGCCTGACCGACGAAAGACGACCATCGCTTTAATCCCTTTTCTCCTTTGTAATCGACCTTAAAGCTCGGCTGCTCTCTGCGCCTGTTCCTCGGATACAGCAGATTGTACGGGAAAGGCAATCCGTCCCCCAACGTCGTCAAAACGACGTGCTTTAGAGCGGTATGCTCCCTGGCTTTAGTTATACAAGGCATCCGTTCGTCAAGCGCAATGAGCGTAGTCGCTCCGCTGTCGGCCAACTGTCGCTGAAGCTCGGATTCCGTATTGCTCGGGTCCGCCTGTACGACAACCGCTCCCGCCATTAACGCCCCGTAATAGGAGATAACGGCCTGCGGGCAATTCGGCAGCATAATGGCGACGCGATCCCCTTTGGACACCGGAAGGGACTTTAGCGCGTTCGCCATTTTGCGGCACTGTCGCAGCAGCTGTTTATACGTGCAGCTTCTTCCGAGAAAATCGAGCGCCTCCCGATTAGGGTAAGCTTCCGCCGCATCAATCAGGAGCTTGGCGACATTGTATTTCGGGTAATCGCAAGAGGGCTTTACGAGAAGCGGGTATTTCCGTACCCAACGTCTGTCGTCCGAACGAACATCGAATGTTTCGACCATGCCGCGATCCTCCCCTTTATGAGACCTGACACTGGTAAATTTATTCGGCAAACCGTCTCCCATATGCCCCCTTCGGCAAAAAAGGCAAGAAAAAGCGCTCCCCCCGAAGCCGGGAGAGCGCGGATGATGCCCGAATTATAATTGCTCGCTGGAAAGAACGATCGCTTCCGCTTGAAGCAGCCATTTGCCGTCGACCTTAACGGCTTCGTTGAGCACGACGGAGCGGCTCTTGTACGTCTCTCCGCCTGCCGTCGTCTCCGAAACCATTTCAATTAGCAGCGATGCGGTGCCTTTCTTGCCGTCGTAATCGACAACCGTCCAACGCTCGCCTTTGACGTTAAGCGTCGCCGTCTCGAACAACTGCGCCAATTCGTCTTTTAATTGTTCTTTCTCCGGAAAGTCCGCCAGCGTTGCGACGTAAGCCTCCGCGTTTTTCTCGTTGGCCGCCTTCGCTTGATCTTCGAACGCTTTCCCGATCGCCGCTTTATCCGCATCCGGCAGCGCTGCCTGCTGCTCGAACAGTCCCGGAATATTCGTGTACTCGAGTCCGAGCACTTCTACATTGTAGATTTTCCAGGCGCCCTCCGAATCCTTGTGAAGCGTGTAGCGAACTTGGGCAAGATTGTCCGGATAGAAGCCGCCGCTGAGCTTCTTCGTATCTTCGATAGCGAGAACGACAGCCTTTGTTGCGCTGAAAGTTTGGATTTTCAACTCATTGATATTGGTCTTCGTCTTAGCCTTCTCGAAGCTGGCCCGAACCTCGTCCAAGTCCATGATCGTGTCGCGCGCCATCAGTTGAATGATGCCTTCCGGATCTCCGGCAGCCTCTACGAGCAGCATTTTGCCGAACAGCTCGTTTACGGAAGCTTTGTCCGCCTCGGTCGGGCCTTGAAACGCTAGCGAGATGCTTTTATCCCGACCGTTCCACAGCACATTGTGGTTGGTTAACGTGCCCGCGAAGCGAAGCGCGATCAATGTTTTACCGTTCCTCTCGATCATCTCGCCCGTGCTTGGCACCGTCCGGCCGTTCACGATAGCGATGTCCGCCTCTGCGGAGGCTTGAATCTCATAATCGTCCGATTCCGCATAAAGAATTTGCGTGGAGGAGTCCAGATCCGTCTCGTAACCGAGCGCTTCGAACAATGCTGCATACTCTACATAGCTTTTGCCTTTCTCGATCAGCAAATCTTTTCCGAAATCTACGGCTTCGCCGTTGATTCGGACGCTGATCTCCGGCGATTTGCCTGCGGTCGCCGCCGACGCGGAGCCCGCCGTCGTTAACGCCGCGATTGCCGCGAACAATACGATTGCCAAACGTTTCAACTGTCGCACCATCTTTCTGTATGTAGTCAATGCACGCCTAGACCCTCCTATTATACCAGCAGTTAAGACAAGGCGGCATTTTAACCGAATTTTTCGAATTGTCCGTAAACCTTTTATCCGCCGATCAACTGCTGCAAATCCTTCAGGCTCGGCTTGCGGAATGTCACTCCGACCTCTCCCTCGCCCCACTTCATACTTTCAATTTTCAGCGGTTTGGGCAGTTCGTCCGCGATTGGAATTACGCGTTCGGAGAACATCGCTTTCGGCAGCGGCACGTCTTTCATCTTCGCCTCTAGAACGACGGCGACCAGATTCGGATCCTTCCAACGCAAGCGGTATGTGATTTGCAGGTTGGCGGGAACCCAGTCCTTCCAGAGAACGTTCAAGTTGGCAATCAGCCTGTCGCCGTCGAGCGCAAACTCCGCTCCCGTTACAACGATGCCATTCTCCACTGAGGGGTTGTCGGCGAGCGATTTCTTAGCCAAATTGTTCAAATCGTCGTCGGTTAGAATCAGTTCCAGCGACATCCTCTTGGCCATATCGATCGCGCGGTCCTTGAGCGGCACCTCATCGTAGGCAAGACCTAGAGTCTTGTCCGGCTTGACGTAATAGAGAGCTCCTACTCCCGCTATGACCGCGAGAAAGACGAGCACGAACAGACTGATCAACAATTTTTTCATCGCAATCTCCTTTTGGGTTGACTTCGGGGAATGAGAAGCGTATAACAATAATAAATTCAACGACGGGAACAAGTTGTTCGGGCCCTTCGACCTCCAGAGAGTCGGTGCGACGCTGAGAGCCGACGGTCGAAGTCCGATGGCAATATCCTCCCCGAGAAGCGACGCCGAACCGAGCTTCGTAGGCGCCGACGGCTCCCCCCGTTACGGGAAGTCGTATATACACTATACGACATTCGAGCGCCTGACGTTGCATTTTTTCATTTGCAAATCGGGAACGAGGGTGGTACCACGGATAACGATCCGTCCCTTTTCAGGGGCGGTTTTTTTATATTTCATACGCCAATTCCCATTCGAAAGGAAGATTGCTCTATGAACGCCCGATCCGATTATCATGCCGTACCGCTGGCCGATATTTTGAACGCTCACCGCGTGCTGCAGGACGTCATCGCCCCTACTCCGCTCCAATTCAATGCCGCGCTGTCCGCCAAATTCGGCTGCAACGTCTATTTGAAGCGCGAGGATCAGCAGATTGTCCGCTCCTTCAAAATCCGCGGCGCTTATTACCTGATCGCTTCCCTGTCCCCGGAAGAGAGAAGCCGCGGCGTCGTCTGCGCCAGCGCGGGCAATCACGCCCAAGGCGTCGCTTATTCCTGCCGCAAGCTGGACATTCCCGGAATAATCTTTATGCCCGCAACGACTCCAAGGCAGAAAATCAATCAGGTAAAACTGTTCGGGGGAGACCGGGTCGACATCCGATTGATCGGCGATACGTTCGATGACGCTTATGCGGAAGCGGTGCGCGTCAGCGAACAGGAAAACCTGCCGTTCGTTCACCCGTTTGACGATCCTCGTATCGTAGCCGGCAACGCCACGATCGGCAAAGAGATCATCGAGGGCGGAGCTCCGTCCATCGACCTGCTCCTCGTGACGATCGGCGGCGGCGGATTGGCGGCCGGCGTGTCCACGTACATTAAAGCGATCAGCCCTGCGACCCGCATCGTCGGAGTCGAGCCGGAGGGCGCCCCTTCGATGCGCCAAGCTTTCGAAGAGCAGCAGGTCGTTACGCTGACCGACATCGATAAGTTTGTGGACGGCGCAGCGGTCAAGCGGGTTGGAGAGCTGACGTATGCCATCTGTCGGGAACTGCTGGACGACATCGTCGTCGTGCCGGAGGGACGGGTATGCACAACGATTCTGGAGCTGTACAACGAGCATGCGATCGTCGCCGAGCCTGCCGGAGCGTTGACCGTTGCCGCGCTGTCGGCGATGGATCGGGAACAATTGCGGGGCAAGAACGTCGTCTGCGTCATCAGCGGCGGCAACAACGATATCGACCGGATGCAGGAGATCAAGGAACGTTCTCTCATTTATGAAGGGCTGAAGCATTATTTTATGATCAATTTCCCTCAACGGGCCGGAGCGCTGCGCGAATTTCTGGACGATGTGCTCGGTCCGAACGACGACATCGTGCAGTTCGAATATACGAAGAAGCATAACAAGGAGAACGGACCCGCACTCGTCGGCATCGAGCTTAAGAGTCCGGAGGATTGCGAAGGGCTGCTGAACCGCATGCAAAGCAAAGGGTTCCAGTTCATCGAGCTGAACAAGGACCCTCTGCTGTTTAATTTGCTGATTTGAGGTTTCGTTGAACCGATTGCGGCTTATGGCCGCAAGCTGCGCAGCAACTAACAAACGGCCAGGGCGTGTCTGCATACTCCGAGGACAGCAGATATTGCCGAATTTTCGTTTCAGGGGATGATAGATGCCCCTGAGCGGGTTTGCAGACACGCCCTAGGACGATATGCGCCAGCCGCTTGTTTGCTGCTGCAGCGTCCACAGCCGGGCATACAGCCCCGCATGCGTCAGCAGCTCGTCATGGGTGCCCTGCTCCACGATGCGGCCGTCTTCAAGCACCGCGATGAGGTCGGCGTTTCTTACCGTTTTCAGCCGGTGGGCAACGGCAATGACCGTCCGTCCCTGCACAAGCCTGTCGATCGCCCGCTGAATTTCCGCTTCGTTCTCCGGATCGAGCGAGGCCGTAGCCTCGTCGAGAAGCACGATCGGGGCATCCTTCAAGATCGCGCGGGCGATGGAGATGCGCTGCTTCTCTCCGCCCGACAACGTGTTGCCTCCCTCGCCTACCAGCGTTTCGTAGCCGTCGGGGAGGCTCATAATAAATTCGTGGCAGCAAGCCTGCTTTGCCGCTTCTTCAATCTGCTCCTGCGTCGCGTCCCCCCGGCCGAAACGGATATTGGCGGCGATCGTGTCCTGGAACAAATAGACGTCCTGGAACACCATCGACACTTTCCGCAGCAGCGCTTCCGGTTCCATCTGCCGGATGTCCTCTCCTCCCAGCAGCACCGCGCCTTGACCGGGATCGTAGAAACGGGCGATCAGCCGCAGCAGCGTGCTCTTGCCGCTGCCCGACGGGCCTACGAGCGCCGTGAACGAGCCGACGGGCAGACGCAGACTTACACCGTCTAGCACCGTCTGTTTCTCGTAAGCGAACGTCACGTCGTTCAGTTCGACGGCGCCGTCTTCCGGAGGCTGCTCCTCCCCGGACATTACGGGCTCTTGCAGCAGCCGTATGATACGCTCTCCGGCCTGCTCCTGATACCGAAACTCCGCATAGCCGACAAGCGCCGCCGACAGCGGATCGAACACGCGGGTGCCTACGATCAGAAAGACGACAAACTCGGTCAAGCCCAGACTGCCGCCGAGCAAGAGATGGACGCCCGCCAGAATCATGAGGGTCAGACCGGCCCGCACGCAGGCGATTGCGATTAAGACGATCGGACCCAGCCAGCCCTCGATGCGAATGCTGTGACGCATCAATTCGTGGAAAGATCGCTCCAGGCGGACGAAGCGTTCGCCCGTCAAATTGTAGGCCTTAATGACGCGAAGACCGCTCAAGTATTCCTGCATGCGGTTGGCCGCGTTCAGCTTCGCCCGAATGTGGCTGCGGCCAAGCTTCCGCTGTACGCCGGAGGTGAACAGCACAAGCGCGATCACGACCGGCAGCGCGGCAAACAGGGCGAGCGACATGCGCCAGTCGACGAACGCCAGACCGATCATCGCCATAATCGGCAGCACCAAGCCTCCGATCATCTGCGGCACGAGATGAGAGATACCGTGCTCAAGCAAGGTGATGTCCCCCATCATCATGCCGGCAAGGTCCCCCGGATCGCGCTTGTTCAGCAGGCCGAGCGGCAATCGTCGCAGATGCTCCGCCAACCGGGAACGGCCCGTTGCCGCCGCGCTGTACGCTCCGCGAAATTGAGAGCGATACGCCGGACGCTCGAACGCGTAGGAGACGATCATGGCGAGCGCCAGCGCTCCGCATACGAGCCAGAGCCGGGTCGTATTCAGCGGCTCCCCCGGATAGGCGAAAGGCTCGAAGATCAGCCTGGCCGCCTCCACCATCAGCGCGAAAGGCAGCATGCCCGCCACATTGGCCATTGTCGTGTACAGCGCCGGCTTGATCAGTATGCGCGGATTACCCGCCGTAATGTTGTCCAGCATCCCCAACGCCCGTCATCTCCTCTCGCTTCCTCCCGATCTGCCAGTTGCTCGAATCCGCGGCGGCCTGCCACATCCGGGCATACAGCCCTTCTGCGGCAACCAGCTCGTCGTGTTTTCCCCGCTCCGCGATCAGCCCCTTCTGCAGCACGATAATTTGATCGGCCTCGCGAATCGTCGGCAATCTATGCGCAATCACGATAACCGTCTTGCCCTTGACCAATTCCTTCAAAGCAAGCTGCATTTCATGCTCGTTCTCGGGATCGGCGAAGGCGGTCGCTTCGTCCAGCACAAGCACGGGAGTGTTTTTCAGCAGCGCTCTTGCCACGGCGATTCTCTGCTCTTCGCCCCCCGACAAGTAGACGCCCCCTTCCCCGATCAACGTGTCGTAGCCTTCCGGAAGACGATCGATAAACGCATGGCATTGCGCGGCTCGCGCGGCTGCTCGCACGTCCTCGGGCGACGCATCCGGCCTCCCGACCGCAATGTTGTTGTATACCGTGTCATAGAACAGGAACGTCTCCTGGAAGACGAATCCGACCGTGTCCATCAGCTCGCCGGTCGCCATCTCCCGCAGGTCGATCCCGCCGATGCGAATCGCTCCCCCCGACACGTCCCAGAAGCGCGGCACCAGATTGGCTACCGTCGACTTCCCCGCTCCCGACGGTCCGACCAGCGCCGTTACCCGCCCTTGCGGAGCAACAAAGGAGATGTCCGACAACGCCTCATTTCCTGCCCTGCCTCCATTGTAAGAAAAAGAAACCCGATCGAATCGAATATCGAAAGCGGCCGGCTTCCTGGGCGAGGCCGGCTCCGGAACGGGCCGTTCCGCCAGTATGCGGTCGATGCGCTCGACGCCTTCGTTAATGTCCCGCAGCGTAGACGACAGGAACATCATTTTGAACAACGGCGCCGCTACGCCCGGAGCCATCACGAGGAAAAACAGCAGGACGGCGGCGAAGGCGACACTGTCCGGCTCCTTGCTGAACAGCCAGACGCCGACGGGCAGCACGAACGCCCCGAACGAGCCGACAATGACCTTGAAGATCAGGTAGCCGTTTTGAAACTGATCCGTATACTTCAGACAGTGATCCCGGTAGCTCACCATGTCGGCATAAAACTTGCGGAAGGAGTATACCGTCTGTCCGAACACCTTAATCACGGGCATGCCTCGTACGTACTGAACCGCAGAGGCGTTCATCCGCTCCAACGCGTCGTAATATTGCCGAATATTCTCCTTCGCCGACTCTCCCGTCATCAGCTTCATTTGGATGCCGAGGACGATCGCAATCGGCAATACGCAAGCGAGCGCCAGCCACACGTTCATCGAGAACATCACAACGATCATCAGCACCGTCGAAGCCGTCACATGAACGAGATCCGGCAGCTGATGCGCGATAAATGTCTCCACCTTCTCCACGTTCTGCTCCAGCGTCTTCTTGACTCCGCCAATCGAAGCGCCGTTAATCCAGCCGAGCGGCAGCTTCCCGGTATGGGAGGACAGCTTCACCCGCAGGCCGTATAAAATGCGAAAAGCGGCCACATGCGCCGCCATTCCGCCCGCGTACATCGTAAGCAAGCTGCCGATTAGGCCGAGCAAAGCGATAAATCCCCAGCGGACCATTGCCCCGCCGTCGGCGGCAGCCGGATCGGCCGCATGCTCCAACAGCTCGCGAACGATAAAATAAACCGATACATAAGGCACCAGCATCCCGACCGCGCTTAGTACGGAGAAGAATCCGGCCGCGATCAGCAGGCTTCGTTTCTCGCCGGCGATTTGCAGCAAGCGGGCCACGCCCGCAGGTTGTTTTGCCATCCGGTTGCTCCCCTCTCCTAGAGCGTGTCTTCATACTCCGAGGACAACAGATGATAGATGCCCCTGAGCGGGTTTGCAGACACGTCCTAGCCCTATCCGTATAATTTGAAGAAAGAAAGATCGCCCATGTAATCCATCTCGTAGATCGTCGCGACGGCAACGGCGATAATAAGCCAATAGACGGCCAGACCAAACCAATCCCGCGCGGCAAAACGAAACGGGCGATAAAACGTACGAGGTTTGCTTGAACCGAACCCGCGGGCATCCATCGCATGAGCGGTCCGCTCGGCGCGGCGAATCGCAGCGGCCAGCAGCGGCAGCATGTAGCGCCTCACCCGCTCCGCCAGTCCGCCGATGCGCCGATCCCCGAGCATTCCCCTTACCCTGTGAGCCGCCTGTATCGTCCTCAATTCCTTTTGCAGATCGGGAACGAAGCGGCACACGGCCAGCACGCCGTACCCGAACCGGCTGCTCACCTTCCACTGCTGCATCATCGCCTGAATGAAATCGGACAGCTCCGTCGTCGCCACAAAAACAAAGGTCAGGCTGAAAATCGCGAGCAGGCGCAGCGCCGCGGCAGCCCCGTAAACAACGCCGGCCTCATGAACGTCCACCCCTCCGAACGATAGCAGAATCGGCGATCCTTCCGTTACCCGGGAGCTGACCAGAAAAGGATAGGCCGCTGCGACTCCCACCCCGATAATCAGCATCGGCAACGACTTTCTGGCGTATTTCGCCGGCGAAGCCCCGCCGACCAGCATGGCGGCTGCGGCATTGACGACAACGAGCAGCAGCGGGGTCCACGGATCGGTCGTCATCGTGACGAAAAATAGGATCGGCGTAATCGCTATCAGCTTCGTGAGCGGGTTCAAGCGATGAAGCAGGCTGCTCCTTCGCATGCGGAAACCACCGTTCACGAGACGGTCCCCGCGCGAATGGAACAGGCGTTGTCCCAGCTCATCTGCCATTGCCGCCTTGTCCATACGGCGGGAGCGTGAACGGAAGCCGTTTTGTTCGCCAGCAGGCTCCACAGCTCTGCGACGGGCGGAAGCTTAAGCCCCGCCTTGCCCAACAGGCCGTAATCGGCAAACAAGCGCTCGACCGGACCGGCCGACAGCAGCTCGCCACGCCCGAACACGGCAGCCTGTTCGGCGTATTCCGCAACCAGCGACATATCGTGAGTAATCATCATAATCGTTCGCCCTTCCCGCTGCAGCTCCTTCATCATTTCCATCAATTCGATCGCATGCCGCCGATCCTGCCCGAAGGTCGGCTCGTCGAGAATCATCAGCTCCTGGCCCGCAACCAGCATCGCCGCCACGCTCAGCCTCCGCTTCTCGCCGTGGCTCAGACGGAACGGATGAACGTCCGCATAGTCGGACAATCCGAACCGCGCCAGATAACGAGCAACCGTCTCCGCGACTTCGGCTTCGGGCATGCCCGAAGCCCGAAGCCCGAACGCGATTTCCTCTCCGACCCGTTCAGTCACGAATTGGTGCTCGGGATTTTGAAAGACATAGCCGATTTTTCCGGCAAGCTCGCGCGCGGAATAGGTCCCGCAGTCCCTCCCTTCAAGGAAGGCGACTCCGGATCTTATCGGCAGCAGACCGGCCAGATGACGGGCTAGCGTCGTCTTGCCTGCGCCGTTCCCGCCGACAACGGCCCAGAATTGTCCTCTTCGCACCTCCAGAGAGAACGGCTGCAGCCAGCCGTTGCCTGGAGACAACGGGCCCGTTGCGCGGATATCGAGCAGCGGCGAGGAGTCCGCGGCTTGCCTGCGCCCGATCTTCGCCGGGGCCGACAAACCCGCAGGTAGAACCGACTGCACCGCATCGGCCAGCTGTCGGATCGACAGCGGCCTGCTCTCCGGCGGAAGACCGTGCCCGCTCAGCCCTCGGGCAAGCTCCACCGCGACAGGCACCCATACGCCCAGATGAGCCAATTCCTCCGCATGCTCGTAAAATACGTCGGAGGGCGCGCCGCTGCATAGCAGCCCCCCTTTCTCGTCGATAACCGCGACGAGATCGACAAGCTCCAGCAGTTCGTCCAGCTTATGCTCGATCAAAACCATCGTATAGCGGCCCGTTTTCTTTAACTCGCCCAGCTTGCGGAACAGATCCTCCGTTCCGACGGGATCCAGATTAGAGGTCGGTTCGTCAAGCACGAGAATCTCCGGTTTCATGGCCAACACGGAAGCCAGCGCCAGCCGCTGCTTCTGGCCGCCGGACAGCCGGTCGACCGGCTCGCCCTCGAATCCCGACAAGGAAACCGCATGAAGCGCATCGGCGATTCGTCCCCGCATCTCGCTCGTCGGCACGCCGACATTTTCCAGCCCGAACGCCACCTCTTCCTCCACCGTCGCCATAATGGACTGCGCCTCCGGGTCCTGGAATACCGTCCCGACTGTACAGGCCAGTTCGCCCGGCTCGATAAGCCGCGTATCCAGGCCGTCGATGCGCACCTCTCCGTCCAGCCTTCCCACGACGGCATGCGGAATAAGTCCGCACAGGCAGAGCGCAAGCGTGCTCTTGCCTGAGCCGGAGGGACCGAGCAGCAGCACGGTTTCCCCCGGTTCGACTTTCAGGCTGAACCCGATTCCCGCATCTTGCTGCTGTCCGGGATACGCGAACGAAACCCGGTCGCACTCGATCTTCGTCATCGAGGATTTCCGGACTGCCATTCAGCCGCATATCCCGACAACAGTCCTGTTCGCATCAGCGCGTCGACCAGCCGTTTGCACAGCCAGCCGCAGAACGCGCCGCTGATCGCGCTGACCGCCATGATCCCGACCTGGACGCTAACGGCCAATCCGCCATAGCCGGACATCCCGTATTCGAGCAGCGTATACACGATACTGATCACGCCCATGCCGATGACAAAAACGGCCAGCGAGTATTTACGATAGCGGGTCGGTACAAACATTAGCTCCGTCAGCACGCCGTTAATCAGACAGCCGAACAGCATCAAGATGCCAAACGGCGTAAGCGGCGTCATTACAAGGCCGGTGATCGTCTGCGACAGCAAGCCGATTCCCGGCTTGCGCACGATGGCCAAAGCCATAAAACCGGACAGAAAAAAGAATCCGTTCAGCAGCCGGGCAACGACAGGCCCCGCGGATACGGCGGCAGCCATAAATGCGTAAGTCAGGCCGAGCTGGACAAAAGCAAACACGATTCCAATCATTCCCGATACCAGGATATCTTTCGTGGTCCATCTTTTTTTTCTTCCGCTGAACGCAACGGGTGCTCCCCGTTGTTCAACAGCAATATCCTTCATGCTTCGCATCCTCCCAATCGTTATATATGCCGTCATTGAGAAAGATTATCATTTAGATCGAATTGCATCTACCGATTGCGGGCGATATTGGCCAATTCCCGGCGATTTCAAGATTTGTCCCTTCTCCATCGGCTCGGATTCAAGCCGAATTTATCGCGAAATACGGCGGCGAAGTGGCTCGGATTGGAATATCCCGTCATCAAGGAAGCCTCGTAAATGCTGATCTTCTCCTGCTCCAGCAGCTGCAATGCGCGCTCCATCCTTCTCTCGCGCAAATATCCGAACACCGTTGTCCCGTACAGTTCCTTAAAGCCAGCTTTCAGCTTGAACTCGCTAAGCTGAACCAGACGCGCCAGCTCGGGCAGACTTGGCGGATCGTCCATGCGGCGGACAAGCGTATCGGCAGCCGACCGGATGCTCGCCGCAACCGTTCGGCCCAGCTTCTTCGCATCCTTGCGGCAAGCTTCCCGATCATCGAACAAATACCGCTGCAAATAACCGGCCAGCAATTCCAGCACCGTTCCCTCCAAGTACATGTTCCGCAGGGCGGGAACATACGGGCAAGCGAGCAAGCGGCGGATATGAAGCTGCTCCGCGGGATCGATCGCCTGGCAAAATACGCGAGCCGACATTTCCCCCTCCGCCAATAACCGCTTCCAGTTCAACGGGGCGTCGCCGCCAAGCGACCCGATCAGACTAGCGAATGCGGACTCCGACAAGCGGATTCCGCACGTTTCGATCGTCTGGCCCCCCTTGTAGCGGGTTTCCGAGCGCATCCTTCGCGCGAAGAGGAGCCGACTCTGGGGGAGGCCGGCGGCCTGTCGCTCGCCTCCCAGGCTGCACTTGATGCTGCCGTCTAGCCAGAAGCTCAGCTCGATCATCGGCGTCTCCGAATGAAACCTTATCGTGCGGTCGTCATTCAGCCGGCAGTTCGCCACGATCAGCTCCATCCCCGGACGCAGCTTCGTCCGCGTAATCGTACCTTGTCCCATAAACTCGGGAAGGTCGATGAGGTCCGGCGACAGTCCCCCGCCGCCGGCAGACCGGAAATCATGCAAATACCGATTAAAGTGCTCATGAAAATCGTCGTTCATCTCCCGGACAAACCCCCTCTTTAGGCGCGAAGCCGATACGTGGCATCTCGAAGCAGTTCCGACACGTAATCCTCTCCCAGCCTTTGCACAAAAAAATGATCTCCTTCAAACGCCTTCAGCTCGAACGCTTTGTCCGTCGCATCCCGCCAATGCGCCATCGTCTCTGGACCGGCTTCGAAATCCAGCTTTCCGGCATGCGCGACAAGGGGAACGTCCAGCTTCTGCCCCCGGTAACGGCAGCTTTCGTGCAGCCTGTAGTCGCTGCGGATCGTCGGCAGCAAAAACCGGAGCAGCTCCTCGTTGTCCAATACCTCCTGCGGCGTTCCGTTTAAGCGCCGAAGCTCCGCGATGAGCGCATCATCACCCATCTCGATTCTGAACGAAGATGGATCGGGACGATGCGGCGCATGCCGTCCGGCGACGAAGAGCTTCTCCGGCCGCAAGCCCCATTCGCTGCGCAAGCGGCAAGCCGCTTCAAAGGCAATGGCCGCCCCCATGCTGTGCCCGTACAAGTAAAACGGGGCGTCTGCGATTGCGGCGGCCAGCTCCGGCAGCAGCCGCTCCATCAGCTCATCGATATGCTCCAGACAGCTCTCCGATACCCGCGTCCCTCTGCCGGGCAGCTCCACGGGAATGCACGCGACCGGACGGCGGTGCGCGGCCCAATGCCGGAATGCGGACGAGCTTCCGCCCGCATAGTGGAAGATGAACATTTTGTCCGCTCCGGGCGTCTCTTCGCCGCAGCCGAACGGGAACCAGTTGTTCGACCGTTTCATCGCTTCAGCTCCTCTCGCCAGCCGGCATAACCTTCACCGGAAACGGCCATCTCCCGCCGCCAGTCGTCTCCATCGGCGATCAATCGCTCGATCAGCTCCGTGTACGCCCGGAACATCGCCTCGATCTCCGCCAAGCGAAACGCCTCCTCGACATAATCCCAGATCAGCGTCATGGAGCCGTTGCGTTTGTACGCCTGATGATCGATGACGACCTGCGGCGTCTGGCTGATGGCGAATACTTCCTTCATGTCCGGCGGAAAATCGTCGTCCTCGAAGGCCGAAGACTCACCGAACAGCAGACTTGTAAACACGACCGGCATCACCGCCTTGCCGGGCGCGTCTCTGGCAAGCCTGCGCAGCAGGCCGATGCCGTCATGCGTGCGGTTTTCGACCGCCTGCCATAGCTGCGCCTGAATCCGTTCCGTCTCTTGGACAAAGGAAGCCCCGTCCTCCGGCTCATAGGAGATCAGCGCAATATTCGTGAAGTCGCCCAGCATGTGCGGCACATCGGGGTGCAGCGGCAGGCGGTTGAACAGCGTCAGATTAAGCGCGATGTCCTTGCGGCTGCTCCAGTGCGACAGCACCTTCATATAAGCGGTGCAGACGGCGGCGGAAGGCGTGAACCGATGCTTTCTTATGCGCTCTTCGAGAATGCGGGTCTGCGCCTCCGTCAGTACCAGCTTTAATCTGCGGAAGCGCGGTGCGGCGATGTTCTGGAGAGGCGTCTGGAACGGAAGCTGCGGCGCCGGGGGAGTATCGGCAAGCTTCCGTTCCCAATAATCCGCGGACGCTTTATGATAGTTTTTCCGCTCCAGCCAGCCCGCTTCTTGGCGAATATAGTCCCGAAAGGTGAACTCGGGCTCGTAAACGGGTTTGCCGTTGTAGGCCTTGAAAATTTCCCGGAACATCATCTCCGCGCTCCAGCCGTCCACGATCAAGCAATCGAAGCTGAAGTGAAGCCGCGACAATTCGTCGTCAAGACGGCTGATCTGCACATGAAACATCGGCCATTCCCCAAGGTCGTAGACATGATGAGACCACTCGCTGCGTATGGCCTCCAGCTCCCGCCTGTCCCCGATTTGTCGAACCGGGACGCGGAAAACGGGCGTGTGAGCCAAGACTTCCTGCGTGCCGTTCTCGTAGATAACGGTCCTCAGCATGTCATGCCTGCGGACGACCTCGTTTACGGCCTGTTCAAGTTTGTAGGCATCGATATGTCTGCACTCGAACTCCGCATAATAATGCGCGCTGGTGCCGCCAAGCTCGTAATCCGCCCCCCGGCCCAGCACATAAGCGAGCTGTATCGGAGTCAGACGGAACGCCCGGCTTCCCGACTGCCAGGCCGCGCCTTCCGCTTCGTCCCCTCTCTCCCGGATGTAGTCGAGCAACTGTTGCTTGCACGACTTCAGCTCGGCCTGCAGCTCCGGCGTCATAACCCCGGCGGCAGCCTTGTAGGTCAACCGGCCGTCCTCCGCCCGCAGCCGAATTCCCAGCGAACGGCATCGCTCGATCAGCCGCTCGGCCTCCGTATCCTCCCGGCGCTCCTCCGGCTCGATCGGCTGTGGCAGGCTCTCCGGTGTTTCCTGCGGCTCGCTCGCCTTCCCGGCCCGCTCCCCGTAGTAATCGAGCAGCTCTTGTACCGACTCGTGTCCGATTATCTCTCCAACGGACGGCCTATCCGCATATTCGGCTTCCAGACGGTTGGCAAGACGAATCATATCGACGGACGATACGCCCAGATCGCCGAGACGATCGGCCGGCTTCAACTCCGGCATACGCAAAACCTCGCGAACCGTCCGCAACACCGGATGCAGCTCCTGAGGCGGTTCGGGAAATACCGAATGCAGTTCCTGAGGCGATTCGGAAGATCGTTCGGGAGGCTGTTCTGCTCTATCGGAAGCCGCCTTGGAAGGATTCTGCCCGTCGATATCGATGAAGCTTCGGACTAGCGCCTTCCGGTCGATCTTCCCGTTGGCGGTCATTGGAAAAGCAGGCACGGCGATCATGCGTTCCGGAATGGAGTAGCCCGGCAAGTATCCTCTAAGAAGCTGCTTCAATTCCGGCTCCGGCAACGTCGCGCCATCGTCTTTGATATACACAACGAGCTTCTTGCTCTC
This sequence comes from Cohnella phaseoli, assembly GCF_003386235.1. GTDB lineage: Bacteria > Bacillota > Bacilli > Paenibacillales > Paenibacillaceae > Cohnella > Cohnella phaseoli. The sequence continues at coordinate 47,675 of NZ_QRDZ01000004.1, read as the reverse complement.
CATTCGCTCGCCGACGGGCACAACGATAACGTCCCCGGCCACGCCGCATTTGGCGAACGCCGCCTGAATTTCCCCGACTTCAATCCGGTAGCCGTTAATCTTGAGCTGATTGTCCATTCTGCCGAGAAACTCGATCGCCCCGTCCTTCATATAGCGACCATAATCTCCGGTGCTGTACAGCCTTTCGTTCAGTTCGGCATGGCGATAGAAGACTTTGCTTGTCAGCGCCTCTTCGTTCAGGTAACCGTCCGCAAGTCCTTTCCCGGCGATATGCAGCTGCCCCTTCACCCCATCCGGGCACGGCCTGCCGAATTCGTCGAGAATGTAGTACGCCTGATTCGCCAACGGGTAGCCGTATGGAATGGAAGTCCAGTCCGGATCGATGCCGCGTATCGGATAGAAATTCGACCAGATCGACGCCTCCGTCGCCCCGCCCATACCGGTCAGCGCAGCGTTCGGCAGGGCTTTCCCGGCCTTCTCGAACAAGCCTAGCGGAATCCAGTCGCCGGACAGCAGAATATGCCTGATTCCGCCGTCGACCGCCGATTCGCCGCATTCGAGCAAATAATCCGTATAGAGATCGAGCAAGGCGGGAACCGAATTCCACAGCGTGACGCCATGCTGCATCGACAGCCTTCTCCAGCATTTCGGGTCCGTTCGCTCCTCCTCCGAGGGCAGCACCAGCGTTCCTCCGGCCGACAGCACGCCGAAAATATCGTAGACCGAAAGATCGAAGTTATAGGCGGACACGCCTAAAATCCGATCGTCAGCCGTCACGCCCAAGCGACTGTTGACATCGATAATCGTGTTCATCGCGGCGCCATGCGCAATGCACACGCCCTTAGGCGTTCCCGTCGAGCCCGACGTGTAGATCACATAGGCCAGCTCTGCCGGATCAAGATCGACGGCTTGCCGAATGCCCTGCTTGCCCTCCCAATCCGCCGCCGTGAATTGCGCGATCTCCGTCCCGATAGCAGGCTCTGCACGGTCGGCCAGCAGGATGGAAATCCCGGCTCTACGTACAATGTCCAGCATCCGGCCGACCGGCTGATCGCATGCCAACGGCACATAGGCGGCTCCGGCCTGGACAACGCCAAGCACCGCGGCAATTTGCGAGAAGGACTTGTCCATCCGGATCGCGACTTTATCTCCCGGCTTCACGCCTTGCTCCTGCAGCAGCTCCGTCACTTGGTCGGCCCGGGCCATAAGCTGCCCGTAGCTGTAAGAATGATCGGCGCATATCATCGCAGTTCTGTCCGCGTCGGTATAAGCCCTGCATTGAATGTGGCCGTGCAGCAGTTCGCCCGTATACGCGTTGTCCGTGCAATTAACGCGCCGATGAACGCGTCTCTGGCTGTCCGTGCGCAGATCCGTCAGCGTCTCCGACCAGAACCCCGGCTCGGTTGCCGCTCTCTCGACCAATTCGACATACTTGGCGAACATCGCATCGACGACGCCGGGCTGAAAGACCGCATCGAGCGTATCCCAGGAGAGCGTAACCCCGTCTCTTTCCGCATAGACCTGATGGTCCAGCCATACTTGCGGGGTCGACGAGACGGACCACCCGAGATTGTTCATAAAGGCCGTCGAGGAGCCGCCCCCAAGCTGCTCCATGCCGAGCGCGCTCGTAAATACGACCGGGTACATCCGCCCCTGCGCTCCGTCTCTGTTGTTCAACTCCTTGACGAAATCGATCGCGGAATAGCCGACATGCGCCAGATCGGCCTGCATTTGCCGCTGAACGCTGTCCGCGTTTCGGCCTGCCGTCGTCTGCTCGCGCCGGATGTCTACAAGCGCAAGCTGCGTAAAATCGCCGATGACCTCGTGGATTTGGGGATGAACGGCCTCCCTGTTGAAAACCGTCAGCATAACCGCGAACCTGCCGCCCCCTCCCCAAGCCGATAACACCTCTGCGTACAGCGCGAGCAGAGCAGCGGAAGGCGTCAGACGACGTTCGGCCGCCGCGCGCGCGAAAGCATGCCAAGCTTCGGGACTAAGCCATTGTTGACGCCTGACGAACTTTCTCCGATCCAAGGTCGCCTGCGACAGATTGACCGGCAGCTCCGGAGCGGACGGGAAGCCCTCGGCTTTGCCCAGCCAGTACGCTCTGTCCCGCCGAATCTGCGAGCTTTGCTTGCGTTCGGAAACATACTGCAAATAATCTTTAAAGGAAGCTTTAAGCTCAGGCAATGGCTCGCCCTTGTATAAGCGGTCCAAATCGCTCCAGAAAATATGCAGGCTAAGCGCATCGGCAATTAAAAAGTCGATGCCGAAGTGGACGCGCCAGCTGTCTTCGCCCATTTCCGTCAGACGGAGATCGAACATCGGTCGGCCGAGCGGAAGCACCTGTGCGGACATTTCGTCTCTGACGAGACCGAGATGTGCGGGCAGATCGGCAATCTCCTCTTGCCGGTATACCGCCAGCGGCAGCTCGATGTCCGGCATAATGCGCTGCATGCCGTCCGCGGAGATCTCCGCTCTGAGCATCTCGTGCCGTCGCACAAGCGCGACCAGCGCCTGCTTGAACCTGACCGGATCCAGCCCCCCGGCGTCTATCTCGAAATAGGCGTAACAACCAACGCCTCCCCATTCCAGCTCGGCGTTCCTTCCCGCCCAGTAAGCGAGCTGCACTTCGTTTAGCTGGAAGGGCTCGCCCCTCTGCTCCGGCCGCATACGGAACGCGGCGGCGGTCTCCGGCTCCGCTCCGGCCGACTGCTCCGTCTGCTCGCCGAGCATATCCGCCCACTGAGCAATCGTGCACTGGCCGAGCAGCCTTCCCGGATTCAGCCGGATCCCCAGCTCGTTCCCCCACTGCGCCGCCAGCCTGGCGGCGACAATCGAGTTTAATCCGTGCAGGAGCAGATTCCGTTCATCCGCAAGCTCGTCCTCCTCCAGCTTTAATTCCCGAATCAGCGCTTGTCGGATATAGGCTTTCCGCTCTTCGGGAGTCAAGGGAAGCGGACCGGACGAAGCCGCTGCGAGAACAATCGACCGCTTCTCTTCAACTGGTCGCGAATGCTCCTGCGGGCCGTCCAGACCGAAGCGTCTTTCGCTGAACCGGTAATTGGGCACCGCTATCTTGCGGAGATTCGCATGCGCATACAGCGCTCTCCACTTCACGGGAACGCCTCGACCATACAGATGAACGAAGCTTCTCTCGATCTGCTCCGCCGCGTCCCGCTGTGGAATATGGGATGCCGCGCAATCCGTCCGACCGCCGCAAATGTCCTCCACCATAGAGGTCAGCACAGGGGACGGCCCTACCTCCAAGAACACGTAATCCGCGACATCGTCCAGCGAGCGGATACAATCCAGAAACTTCACCTCCTCCTGGATCTGCCAGGTCCAATAGGAAGGGGAAGCCATTTCGCTGTCGATCGGCCGACCTGTCGCGCTGGAAATTATCGCTTTCTTCGGAGCATTGTATTTCACTGTTCGCGCAATCGCTTTGAACTCGGCCAGCATCGGCGCCATAAGGGGGGAGTGGAAAGCGTGCGACACCTGCAGAGGAACGGTTCGCACCCCCTCGCCGTTTAACTCCCGGCACACCTCGTCCACTTCCTCGGCCGCGCCCGAAACGACCGTCTGCCCGGGTGTATTCGCAGCGGCAACGGCTACGCGGGTTCTACTTCCCAGCAGCCTCCTCACCCGTTCCCTTCCGGCGAATACTGCGGCCATCTTGCCTCGCTCGGCCAGCCTGTGCATCAACTCGCCTCGTGCCGTAATGAGCCTCATCGCGTCCTCCGGTTCGAACACTCCGGCGATGCATGCCGCCGCATATTCTCCGACGCTGTGACCGATCATGCAGGCCGGCTCGACGCCGTATGCCATCCACATCCGCGCAAGCGAATACTCTACGGCGAACAGCGCCGGCTGCGTATAACGCGTCTCGTTCAAGTCATGTCCGGTCGAAGCGATTATTTCCATCACATCATGACCTGTAATTTCCCGGTAAACCGCACTGCAGCGGTCCATGCCCTCTCTGAATATCGGATTATCGCGGTACAGCTCCGTGAACATGGCCGGATATTGCGAGCCCTGGCCCGTGAACAGAAAGACGACCTTTTTGTCCCGGACGCCGCGGCTAACGGAGGCGTGGGGCGTTCCCGCAAGGGCACGGTTTATCGCGGCTGCAAGCTCTTCGCGAGAGCCCGCCCACACGACCAGCCTGATCTTCAGGTCGGCCTTCGAGATGTTCTGGCTGTAAGCCAGGTCCGGCAAGCCGGGAGCCGCGTCCCGCCCCTGCCGCTCCAAAGCCTCAAGGAAAACCGCAAGCTGCTCGCGCAGCCCGTCCTCGGTAACGGAGCTGAATTTGAACGGCCATCGCTTCCCTCCGTTGTCGCGGGCCCCCGGCTCCCGGTCATCTTGCCGTTCGCCGCGGTATTGCTCCACGACGACGTGAGCATTGGTGCCGCTCAGTCCGAACGAGCTGACCCCGGCCGCTCTCGGTTTGCCGCCGCTCTCCCAGGCGATTGTCTCTTTCGGCACATCCAGCGGAAGCCGCTCCCACTCGATATGCGGCGACGGGGTTTCAAAATGCGGATTGCCCGGAATGCGACCGCGCTCAACGGCCATAATCGCTTTGATCAGCCCGGCAATCCCCGCAGCCGCTTCCAGATGGCCGATATTCGCTTTGACGGTTCCCACGTAGAGCCGGCTTTCCCTGTCCTTGGCGACAACGTTCCCCAGTGCCGACAATTCAATCGGATCGCCAAGCGCCGTAGCCGTCCCGTGAGCCTCGATATAGCCCAGATCGTGCGAGTCCAGACCGCACCGCTCCCATACGTCCGCGAGCAGCGCCTCCTGAGCCGGGCCGTAGGGAGCGGTCAGGCCGGAGCTGAGGCCGTCCTGATTCACTCCGCTTCCCCTGATTACGGCATGAATGGAATCCCCGTCTCTTACGGCGGCCGAGAGCCGTTTCAGTATGACCGCGCCGCAGCCCTCGCCTCTGACCGTTCCATTCGCTCCCGCGTCGAAGCTGCGCATTTGGCACGTTGACGACAAGATGCCCAAGGCCGACAGAAGCTCCGTCGTTTGCGGCGAATACATCAGATTTACGCCGCCGGCGACCGCCATCTCGCAATCACCGGCCATCAAGCCTTTGCATGCCTGATCGACGGCCACGAGCGAAGAGGAGCAGGCAGTGTCCACCGTAATGCCGGGACCCTGAAACCCGAAAAAGTAGGCCGCTCTGCCGGACAGGAACGAAAAGCCGCTGCCGGCGACATCGTTAGGCTCCGTCGTTCCGCTTGTTTGCCGATCGAGATGCAAGGCGTACATGTAGTCGGGCAAGCTGATCCCGGCGTAGATACCGGTTTTGGAGCCCTTCAGCGTATTCGGCGCATAACCCGAGTTTTCCAGCGCCTCCCACACGACTTTCAGAAACAAGCGCTGCTGCGGGTCGGTTCTTTCCGCCTCCCTTGGCGAGAACTGAAATAGCCGATGGTCGAACGCCTCGATATCCTCGGTCAGAAAACCCGCCTTCCGCAAATAAGGGGAATCAGCGCTTGCGGAAGCCGCTCGGCTTTGCCACCTGTGCGCCGGAACTTCTCCGATCATATCCCGCATCTCCATAAGCACCTTCCAGAACGACTCCGGCCCCGTTATCCCTCCCGGAAAACGGCAGGCCATGCCGATAACGGCCACAGGCTCACGAGCGATAAGCCGCTGTTCATCCAATTGCCGCTTTAGCCTTCTGATTTCCATCAGCGCTTCCTTGATTACCCGCCCCGTATCGGTCAGCTCAGTTGGCACGCGCTTCACCCCCCAGCTCCCGCTTCAACAGCTCCAGCCATTCCGACTCCGAGCGCTCATCAAGAGCGGAGTCGCCCGGGACATCGCCGCCGCGAAGAAGCGCAAACAAATAACGGCTCATCCGTCCGGCGGTATTATAGTTAAACAGCGCCGTTGCAGAGATGCTCAGACCCGTAGCCCGCTCCAACGAATGACGCACGGACAGCGCCATCGCGGAAGTCAGGCCCAGCTCCATAAAAGGAAGCTCCCCGTCGATCACGGAGCTGGAAACGGCAAGCTGCTCCGCGACAAGCTCGACGATATACCGCTCCAGCAGCGGCTCGCTGGAGATTTCCGCGCCGACTCGTTCCGTATAGCCCGGTTCTCGATCGAACACGCAGATGCCCAGCGTTTTGGCCCATTCGTTGTTTTCGTACATGAGCTTGGCCTTGCCTCGCTGTATCTTGCCGCTTGTCGTCCGGGGGATGTGCATCGGCGGCACAAAGACGACGGCTTCTACGGAAATGTCGTGCACGCTTCGCACCCGATCCCTAATGCGCGCCGCCCATCTCTCGCATTGCGGATTTCGGACCGCCGAACGATTCGCCTCCTGGATCACAATCAGCTTTTCTTCCCCGCCCCGATCGACGGAGAAAGCGGCAGCTCCGTCCGGGCGGAGCTCGGGATCGGCTTCGAATGCCGTTCTCTCGATATCCTGCGGGTAATAATTCATGCCTTGGATAATGATCAAGTCCTTCATTCTGCCCGTAATGTAGAGCTCGCCGCTTGCCGTCTTGAACCCGAGATCGCCTGTATGCAATTCAATCCGTCCGCTGCGCTCATCGTATGGAAAAGCGAGGTCCGTCTCCACCGGACGATTCCAATAGCCCTGCGTCACGGACGGCCCGGAGAAGACCACCTCGCCAATCTGACCTTCGCCGAGCTCGCGTCTATTCTCCGTATGCCTCACCGACAAGCGATGTCCGTCGATGACAAAGCCGTTTCCCACCAAATAAACCGCGCCGGACCCGGATTCTTCCGCTTCTTCCGATTCGGCTGCGATTGGGGCGTTGTCCAGGCTCCCGCCGTCCAGCACCTGAACGACATTGCTCTTCAGCTTGGCCCGGTCAAGCTTCAGCCAACCGACGCGCTGTCTCGTTCCATAGGTCGCAACTACAAGCGACGCCTCGGCCAAGCCGTAACCGGGAGATAACGCGCCGCTGTCGAAGCCATAGTGCTTCGCGACGTTGGCAAAGCGGGTCAGCGTCTGAAGATCGACCGGCTCCGCGCCGCAAAAAGCTCTTCGCAAGCCGTTCAGCGCAATCGGCTCCTCCCCGTCCCGATCCCATGTTTCCAGCTTGTCTGCAGCAAGCCGGTAGGCAAAGTTAGGCGCGCCGGTATGCGTAGCGCCGTAGACGGAGACGGCTCTCAGCCAAGCCGCCGGCTGCTGCATGAAGTCCGCAGGCTTCATTAAAATCACTTTATAGCCGGAATAGACGCCCTGTAGAATACCGAGAATGAGGCCCATATCGTGGTAAAACGGAAGCCAGCTTACCATGACGCTGTTTTCGTCGAAGGCGAACTTGGCTTCAAGCTGCCGCAAATTGCTCAAGAGCGCGGCGTGCGTAACCATTACGCCTTTCGGCTCTCCGGTCGAGCCGGAGGTATACTGCAAAAAGGCCAGCGCATGGCACGCAGCAGTCGTTTCCTCGTGAGGCCCCTCCTCTTCGGCATAGAGCGGCAAAGCCGCCAGAGTATCCGAGCCTTGCAAAGTCTCACCCAAGGAAGCCACCAGGAGGCGGTCTGTCAGAATGCAGTCGGCCTGCGCGTTCCGGGCGATGCCTTCCCATTTGGTCAGCGGCCGGTTCCTCCCCGGCATATTGACGGGTACGGGAACGGTCCCTGCGCGCAAGCAGGCAAAGAAGGCGACAATAAATTCGATGCTTTGATGGAACATCAGCAAGCAGCGGCTGCCAGCGGCCAGCTTGCGCTCCGCAAGGCAGGAAGCGAGCGCAGATGCTCTCTCCAGCAATTCCGCATATGTGATTTCCGTCAGACGGAAGTTCTCGTCCAACAGACCGTAAGCTTGTTTGTTCGGAGTGCGCCGCGCTCGCAGCTCCAGGATGCGATGGATGGATTCGACGTCGTGCCGCCTTTTTTTATCCATGTCGATCATGCTATCGTTCTCCTCCTCGAAAAGTAAGAACACCGCCTGCGGCAGCGAGCGCTTGACCCAGCAAACCGGCAAGAGCGCTTGCGTTCGGTTCGACCGCAATGCTGGTCAGATGATTGCCCTCGATCTCCTCCACGGTCAGGTCGCCGAGACAAATTTCCCGCCAGAAGCCAAGCGTCGCCTCCTTCGTTCCCGGCAACAAAGCAAAGGGCTCCTTGGCCAACAACAGACGCATATCGCCCATGTAAGGCCGCGGCGTAAACCGGGCCGCCTTCAGGCTTTGACGGAACACTTGAAACAGGCTTTCCGCCATCTCGACCGGCATTTTTTCGCCGCTCAACCCGGCTATCGCATCCACATACGCCGTAAATCGTTCTCTTGCAGTAATTTGAGACAATCTGCGGAACAGCTCTCCTACCCGGTCTAGTCCTTCGTCGCCGCCAATGCTCAGCGAGGCCCCTGCGGGCACGCTTTGATTGTTGTCTTCGAACATTTTTCGCAAGCCGCGATGAAGATCGTCCGGATGAACGCCGCTGAAGCCGACCTGTTCCAGCGAAAGGTTCAGATTCGTCGCAAACAGCGCTTCCGTCACCAAATCGTCGTCGATGGCATAGGGCACGGGATGGCTCTCAATCAGCGCAAGATCGACGATTTCGATTCCCGTCTCCAGCAGGCGCCGCGCCGTTTCGGCGGCGATAACTCCGCCCAGGGAGTAGCCGATCAGTTGCATCCTTGCATGTCCGGTTTCGATCAGCCGCTTGGCGTAGTCGTCGGCCAGCCGCTCGATCAATTCGTCATGTCGGGCGGAGCAATAGACGGAGGCATCCGCTACAGTGATGCCGATGACCGGGCCGGCCTGCTGCTTGTCCAGATGAGCCAGCAGCAGCCGAAAATCGTTCATCGTCCCCAGTCCGGCATGAAATACGACCCGCAACGGTCCCGCGGTTCCGCCGCCATAAGAAGCAAGCGCCGCATTGCCGGAAGCGCCCCGACTCCGTACGGCCGCCGCTTCGGCGGCGGGACGGTCGCCGGCTCGTCCGCTATGCGTGCGTACAAATTCGGCCAACGCGGCCACCGTCGGATAATTGAGCATCTGTCGGAGCAGCGCATCGAACGGGATCGAGCTTCCCGACGGTTCGCCGGACATCCCTTCCCGGAGCTTGCCCGCCACCTGCGCCATAATTAGCGAATCGGCTCCGCGGCTGTAAAAATTATCCGCCCTTCCGATCGCCGGCAAGCCGAGCGCTTCCGCCCAAACCTGCGAAAGCTCCCTCTCCAAAGAGTCGCCGATCTCGCCCGACTCCTCCGCCATATGGATGGAAGATTCGGACATAAGCCGCCATCCGGCAATTTCCTTCCGGTCGACTTTGCCGTTGCCCGTCAACGGCAGAGCGGAGACAATCCGCAATTCGGCAACGACCATATATCCCGGCAAATAACCGGATTGAAGCTCGATCAGCTCCGCCGCCCGCACGGATTGGCCGGGAACCGTCTCCACCGCGCCGAACAACGCTTTGTCGTCTCCGCTGCCAACCGCGACAACCGCAGCGGACGCAACCGCAGGATGCTTTTGCAGCGCGGCTTCAATCTCGCCAAGCTCGATTCGATACCCGCGAATTTTCACCTGATTGTCCTCGCGGCCGAGAAATTCGATTTCCCCGCCAGGCATGTAGCGTCCGATATCCCCCGTCCGATACAATCGCTGTCCGTCGGACGGATGAGGGAAGAAGCTCGCCTCCGTCGTTTGCCGATCGCCGAAATACCCATCGGCCAACCCTTCGCCGCCAATGTAAAGCTCGCCCGGCACCCATACCGGGCAATCGCGCAGCTGTCCGTCCAACACGCGAAAGCTTTGATTCGGCAGCGGCCGGCCGTACGGAATGCTGCTCCAGTTCGGATGCAGGCCTTGATAAATGTGATAGTTCGACCATATGGAAGCCTCGGTAGCGCCGCCAAGACAGACAAGCTGCGCCGAAGGGGCGAGGGCGGCCAGCGAATCGGGCACATGAAGCGGTATCCAGTCTCCGGATAACAGAACAAGCCGCAGCTTGGCCGAGCCGCCCCCCGGCTCTGAGCGCCAATAGGCCAGCAGCATCTGCATCATCGCCGGAACGGAATTCCAGATCGACACGCGATGCCGGACGATCAGCTCCGCCCAATGGGACGGATCGGTCTGCCGGTCGGCGGCAGGATATACCAGCGTTCCCCCGGCCGACAGCACGCCGAATAGGTCGTACACCGACAGATCGAAGCCGAGCTGGGCCAGTCCGAGCGCCGTGTCCTCCGGGCCGACGTCAAAGCAGCCGTTGATCGCATGAATCGTGTTGACAGCCGCCCGGTGGGTAATGACAACGCCTTTGGGCTGCCCGGTCGAGCCCGAAGTATGAATAATATAAGCCGGCAAATCCGCGTCGGACTCCGCTTCCGTCCACTCTCTCTCCAGGGGCTTGATCCGGTCGATCTCGATCGTCTCGACATTCTCCGGCCATTCCGTGCGAATCGCCCTGCCGGTCAACAGGTGGCGCACCTGCGTTTTCTCCAGGATGGCCGTTCGCCTCGCGGTCGGCTGCGCAGGGTCGATCGGCACATAAGCGGCCCCAAGCGCCAGAACCCCGAGCACGGCCGCCGCCTGCTGCGCGGATTTCTCCATCGCTACCGCCACCCGGTCTCCCTTGCCGCAGCCCGCTCCTTGCAGCCTCGCGGCGATTCCCGCCGCTCTGCGCGCAAGCTCTCCGTAAGTTACCTGCTCCTCGCCGTCGATAATAGCAATCCGTCGGGGATCTGCCGCCGCCTGGGCGAATACGCCGCCGTGCAGCGTGCCGGTCGGCAGCGGCATCGCGGTGCTGTTGATCCGGCTCCGCTCGTCCATCTGCCACGCGGGCAGCTCCACCGACTCGCTCTCCTCCCAGTGTCGGTCCGCTTCGGCAAGCTGGCGCAGCAGCGCTTCGAACGCTGCGAACATATCGTCCGTCATGCCTTCCGGGAACACGCCCTCTCGAATGTCCCAGTTAACTTGCAGCCCTGTTTCGCGATCCATCGCCTGGCAATCGATAAACACCTGCGGAGTCTGACTGATGCCTTGTCCTTCCACTTGCCCGGTGAGTCCGCTCCCTTCCGTCTGACCGGCAAGCCCGATCGCGCTCGTAAACACGATCGGCATAAGCGCCGCTTCTCTGCCCTTCCTGCGGGAAATTTCCCGCAGCACCTCGACGCCGGAGAACAGCCGATGGTCCAGATCCTCGAACAGTTGCCCGTTGATCGCCTTGGCCCGTTCGCCGAACGAGCGGCCGCTGTTCCAATCCACGGCCAGCAAGCTGATCGAGGTAAAGTCGCCTACGATGTCGCGAACTTGGGGATGCAAAGGCAGCCGATTCAGCACCGTAAGATTCAAGCAAAAGGAACGGCTGCGGCTCCATCTCTCGATCACTGCGGCATACGCCGCCAGGACAGCCGTAGTCGGCGTAATGCCGCGTTGCTGCGCCCTCCGCTTGAAGCCGTTCCACGCGTCTGCGTTCAACCGCAAATAACGACGAGAGAAGCGTGCCTGCGCAGATTCGGAAGATCGCCTTGCCGCAGGCAAATCCGGCGCCGGCGGGAGATCCTCGATGCGGCTAAGCCAATACTGCTTGTCTCTGGCATACGCGGCGCCTTCCCTCAAGCTCCGCTCGGCCAACAAATAATCGCGGAACGTGAGTCGAAGCTCCGGAAGAACCGTGTGCCCATCCGCGTACATCCGCTCAAACTCCGAGAGAAGCAGCCAGATGCTTGCCCAGTCGGCAATGAGAAACTCGATGGAGAAATGCAGAACGGCTCTTTCGGCCGTCCGCGTCACAGCGATGTCAAACAGCGGCCAGCTTCCCGGATCGTAGACGCGATGGCCCATCGACTCGCGAACTTCATCCAGCCTTGCCTCCGTTCTGTCCGCATCCCATGCGCTTGCGTCGATACCGGTCACGGAGAATCGGGGCGCCTGATCCGCCACCTGCTGATAACCGTTCCTGTCGATCGTCGCCCTCAGCATGTCGTGGCGAGCGATCAGCTTATTCCATATTTCCTCCACGCGCTCGCGGTCCAGCTCCGGATAATTGATCTCCAAATAAATATGGCACGCTACGCCGCCGTATCCGAACGCTTCGCTTCGGCCCAGCAAATAAGCGGACTGCACATCCGTGAGCGGGAACGGCTCGAACCGGGATTCCGGATACGCAGCAGCAACTACCGCCGCCGGATCGGCCTCCGCTTGAAGCGCAAACAGAATATTCTCCTTATGCTCCTTTAACGCCCTCAGGTCGTCTTCGGATAGAACGCCCTGCGGCGCCCGATAACGCAATTTCCCGTTTTCCTCCCATAAAGCCGCTCCTCCTTTGCGCAGACGCGCCATCAGATCGACGGCCGCTGAATTGCTCATATTCATCACGTCTTCACTTCTCCCCTTTCGTCGTTTTGCTCGATTACGGCGCGCCGACTATCCGTGTTTGCGCACAGCGAACAACTTTTGACCCAACGGAGCAAGCCTATGCCCCTCGGCCGGAAGCACCTTTATTTCTGTCGCGCCCGCTTTTGCAAAAACCTTTCTCCACTGCTCCGCAGATAGAAAAGCGGTTCCCGTGTTTCTCCTGTCATCTTCCGGTTGAGTCATCATAAAGGCCTGGGAAATCAGAATTTCCGGAAACTCTCGCACAGGCTCCGTAATGAGCATCCAGCCTCCGGGAGCCAGAAGCCGCATCAGTCCCGCGACGGTTCGATCGGTGTCGGTCGCATTGTTCAGCACCCCCGCCGCGATGACTACGTCCGATCCTTCAGCGCTTAACCCCTGTCCGACAGGGTCCTTGTCGATATCGACGACCTGGAACTGCATCCAAGGACAATGCTTAAACCGGGCCTTCGCGTCCGCAAAAAAGAACGGAGATACATCCGTGAAGCGATATTCCGTATCCCATGCGCCCTGCAGCTCCATCAGCCGCGGAATGATCGCCTCCGTAGTCGCCCCTGTGCCCGCGCCGATCTCGACGATCCGCAGCTTTCGTCTGCTCTTGTCGGCCAGCGCGCCCCGCTTCGCAGCGGCGATACGAACAACCGCCTCCGCCAGCGACTTGTTCAGATAACGGGCTATAATCGTCTCGCGGTACAACGCGCGGGCGTACTCCATCCTCCCCTCGGGAAATAGCAGAAACGCGGCCTGCTGCTCCCCGCTGATGAGTCTGGGAAGCTGCCGGACATTGTCGCTCAGATAGTCCATTACTAGCGGCGAGCCGAGCCTGTCGTCCCAGATTTCCCTAACTGCCTGCCAGCGTTCGTCCAGCTCCGCTTGAGTTACCGCGTTCGCTCCGGATATTTCATGGTTTCTTCGCTTGACGCGGCCCCGCTCCGCCAGCAATTCCAGCCAGCGCCCAAGCAAGCCGCGATGCTTGGGGCTCGTCCCTGATGCCGCTATCGCTTCTTCTCTGTCGTAAAACCGCTCGCTGCCCAGCAGCGTTCCCTGCTGTTGTAGCGTATAGAGCATCGAGTCAAGCACCGCCTCGTCCAGCCTCGCGACAAAAGCGTTCACGCTAGCGGCATCGATGCCCTGAAGCTCGCTCTCCGCATATTCGCCGCATGAGGCGATATCGACCTCGACATCCTCCAGCGCAGCGGCGACATGAACCACTCCAGACTCCCGGAGCTCTGCAGCGCCGTCGTCGCGAATTCCCGCGGCGGCATCCCGCAAAATTCGCAGCGGAAACGGCTGGTGACCGCTACCCGCGCGAAGCTCCGGATAACCCAAGGCCGATGTCAGCTCCTGCCACTGCACAGAGCACGTCAACTCCTGCTGCGCAATCATGTCCGAGTTCACCCGGCCGAGGATACGCTCCCGCATGGCCGACAGGTCGTCGGCGATCGCGCGCGGCCATTGCGCCGTAAGAATGTCCTTGTAGCTCGCGGCCGATGCCGGCCCCAGCGTCTCCGTGCTGCTGTCCAGCAAATACGCTGGATGATCGGACGCCAATTCTCCAAGAACGTCCGGATGGTCGGGAATATGCAGCCGCGGCCGCCATACGACCGGACCGTGCGTATCGGTAAGCGACAGGTTCCCGCCCGCGGAGCCGATCGTCATGCGATGAAGCAGATGAAGATAATTGTCCGGATCGTCGGGATCGACCTCCTGATGAACGGTCATAACGACGGGAGTATGGCCAATCGTTCCCGTCAGCACCCGGAACGGCCCGGCGCTATCGGCCGAACGCTCAATCCGCCACGGCCGAATGGCCGGCAATGCTTTTGCAAAAATATGCACCATGGGGTAAGACACCTGCGAGGCGAAAGCGGCGTCGATATAGACCGCCCCTTGTCTGTCCAGCATCGCCTTGGCGCACGCGATAAACCGTCTGACCGCAGGCAGGTGAACGTACAAATCGCCCGTTTGGAAAATCACGCCCTTCTGGCGCGCCTTGCGCAGACATGCCGCCAAATCGGCATGATGAACGGGCTGCTCCTGAACGACATGGATTCCCCGTTCAAGCAAGCTCAGCGACAGCTCTGTCCCGCGACCGCCCAGCACGCCGGATCGCAGCACGACACAGGCGAGATCGATGTCTGCAGGAAGCTCGTTCGCGTCGGTATACAGCTTGATTCCGTAATAGGCCGCGCATCGCTGCGACCTTTCGCTTCCCTTGGCGAGCAAGCCTACCAGTTCGAATCGATCGGACGCCAACCGAAGCGCCTCCAGATAAAACTGCCCGAACGTAGAGCCGCATACGAGCACGCGCAATTTTCCGTCCTTCACAGCTCTCCCTCCACGTTTTGCAGCAGTTCGTTCACGGATTGCTCCAGCACCTTCAAGTCGCACACGGCCGGCATCCGGCTTAACGCCTTCATCACCGCATCCGGTTCGGGAATCTCCGCGAGCGGTCGGACGCCGGGACCGATCGCCCCTTCCGCCAGCGCCATTCCGGCAGCCGCGACGACTGCCCCCGTCAAAGCAGCAGGACTCTCCGCCCGCAAGACCGATGTGCGCGTTATATTCTCGCCGCGCACTAAACCTTCGAGTTGAACGAGCATGTTGAAATACGGCTGCCTGCCCGCCGAATCCAGCTCGGTTGCCGTGCAGAGACGCTTTACGGCGCTATCCCTGTCGGTCAGAAACTGCGCACTGACCTCCTCCAGAACAAGCGGCACCCGCTCGCCGTCGATGGCGATATGCCACTCGCCATCCCGGAGCGACAATGCCTCCGCTACAAACTCGGCTTCCCCGTCCAAATAAGGATATAAGGTCACTTCGCGGGCAAAGAAGGGAAGCGTCGTTCCCGGTTTTCTGCTTAACGCCGCCGGGCGTCGTCCTCCATCTCTCCATGCGGTCAGCGCTTCGTTGTCTTTCCCTGTTGCGCCAGCGAGATAATCTTCCGCAGCGGAGGCGGTAAACCGGCCCAACGCCCCGGAATAATAGCTCATCGTTTGTACCGAATCGAACGATCGCGCCAGCCAGCGCGGCAGCAATCCCGACAGGCCGGGCGTGGCGCCGGCTCCGTACAGCACAGCCGTATGCCGGTATCCCCCCCGCAGCCGCTCGAACCCCGGATCCATACCGGCATCCACCAGATGACAGCCTCTGGACAAAGCCAGCTCGGCAACGCGCGCCGATGACCGCCACGACGGTCCTGCGCAGTTGATGATCAGCTCGCAGCCGTCCATGAACGACTCCAGACTCCGGGTATCCTCGAGGTCCGCTCTCCTCCATTCCGCCTGCGGGAACAAGTCGCCGAGTCCGGCTTTCGCCGCTTCGAGGCTCCTGCCGCCGATCCGCAGCGGCCGTTTTCCCCACTCCAGCAAAAAGCGGGAGGCTTGCGCGCCTACATCTCCATAACCTCCGATTACGCCGATCATAATTCGCCCTCCTCCATGTCCGCTTCCACTTCCGTCTGCAATTCTTCAACGAGAGAGGCGACTTGATAGAGAGACGGCGATTCGAACATCTGTCTGAGCGGCAGCACTACCCCGAACCTCGACTTCGTCTCGGCCAGAAAGCGGGTAGCCAGCAGGCTGTCTCCGCCCAGCTCGAAAAACCCCCGGTCGCGCCCGAACGATTCGACGGACAGCAGTCTTTCCCATATCGCCGCAATCTCCCGCTCCATCCCTGCGCGCGGCCGTTCCCCATCCGTCGACGCAACGCGGAATTCGAACGCTTCGGCAATCGCGTTGCGATCCACCTTGCCGTTGGCGCTCAGCGGCAGCCATGGCAGGATTTCGATTTTTTCCGGCAGCATATGAGACGGAAGCTGG
Source organism: Cohnella phaseoli (assembly GCF_003386235.1). GTDB lineage: Bacteria > Bacillota > Bacilli > Paenibacillales > Paenibacillaceae > Cohnella > Cohnella phaseoli. The sequence goes on along the minus strand of NZ_QRDZ01000004.1, from coordinate 31,513 downwards.
CCTGCCGCATAGCCGAGAAGGTTGTCCGCACGCAGCTCCGGTCTGGATTCCGAACAGAGGGCTTCGATGAGGAACGAATTCGAACCGTCGACCCGCCCGAAGCGGATCTTCTCGAATCCCGCCCCCGCGCATAATTCCGCCCAGCGTCGCGCCGGCAGCATCGGGCTCCTCGCCTCGCGGCGGGTCTGATCCAAATCCGCAAAGCCTCTATCCAGCACCGCGGCCGTCAGCAGCGCGATCGGAGAAAGCGCGTCATGCTCCAGCGCAAACAACGTCCCTCCCCGTCGAGCCAGCAGCTCGGCCGCGGATACGCCCGCCCCTGGCTCGCGATAGCGGTGCAGCGAGTGAACGGCGATAACCGCATCGTAGCGATAAAGGTGAGGCTCGGGGACGCGGCCGTCCGGAAGCCTCTCGCATCTCACGGTATGATGCGACGTCGAAGCTAATCGGACGCGCGCCGCCTCCGCCATAGAGGACGAAGCGTCCAGAAGCGTAAGCCGAATATGCTGCGGCTCAAGATGAGCCAGCAGTTTGACTGCCGCAACGCCGCTTCTGCCGCCGACAAGCGCCGCCTCAACCGGTTTCCCTGCGGACGATGCCCTCTTCTTGACGGCGTCGGCAATTCGTTCGAGACCGCCTATCGTTCCGGTGTCCCGCACGGACAAGCTTTCCGGCGAGAGGATGGCATCCTCAAGAAGCACGGCCGCAGACAGCTCGCCTCGCAGTATGCTTCGATATTCCTCCTCCCGTTCGGATAGGCGCCGTTCTACGCTTTTCACCACCGCATCGTTGTCTGCCAGGCCGCCCGAGTCGTTCAGAACCTGTCCCATTCTTCGCCCTGCGCGCCACACGCCGCCTTTCTCCGTCAAGACGTCCCGCCGAATCAGCCATTCGAGCCACAATTCAAGCAGCGGCCGATACTCCTCCGCGATCTGCAAGAAGCCCGCCAAACCCGTTATCGTCGCCCCTGCATCCGGCCAAATGGCGATATTCATAATTCGAACGATTGCAGCTTCAACTATCCTCGCTTGCGCTTCATAAGCTTCTTTTTCGCCGGCCCGATCCTCGATGCCAATCGATTCGTCCAAAACGGCGCAATCGGAAACGCCTTCCGAGCCTACGACGACGGCCGCGGCAAGATGCGCCGTCCCTCCGGCTTCGCATACGACGGCCGCCGCTTGACGGACTCCTTCGCATTGGCGAAGCACAGCTTCGATTTCGCCAAGCTCTATTCGATACCCGTTTACTTTCACTTGCCGGTCGGCCCTGCCGAGAAATTCGATATTGCCGTCCGGCCAGTAGCGGCCCAGATCGCCCGTACGGTACCAACGACAGCCGGCCGCATCGACAAAGCTGCTGGAGGTCAGCTTGTCATTGCCGCGATAGCCCCGGGCAACTCCCATGCCTCCAATCCACAGCTCTCCGGTTACCCCATCCGGACAATCCCGGCCGCGCCCGTCGACAATTCGAAAGCTCTGATTGCCGAGCGGCTTGCCGTACGGAATGGAACGCCAGGACGGATCGACCTCGCGCACCTCGAAGAAATTCGACCAGATGGAAGCTTCCGTCGCTCCTCCAAGCGCGATAAAACGACACTCCTTCGTTTTGCCGCGTAGCCGAACAGGCAGATCCAGCCCAATCCAATCGCCGGAAACAAGCGCTAGACGCAGAGACGTTAAAGCCTCGTCGACATCGGCGCTCGCCAGCAGCATATCGAGCAGCGCAGGCACGGAGTTCCAGACGGTAATCTGCATGCTGCGAACGAGCTCGCGCCAGACGGGCGCCTCGCGGCTTTCCCGTTCATCAATCAGAACGACCCCGCCTCCCACGGATAGAAGGCCGAACAGATCGTATACGGACAAATCAAAGTCGAGAGCCGAGACGGCAAGAACCTTGTCGGCTTCGTTTAATGAAAATCTCGTATTGATATCCCGAATCGTGTTATAGGCCGACTTATGCGTGATCTCCACGCCTTTCGGCTCTCCCGTCGAGCCCGAGGTGAAAATGATATAAGCCAGAGAATCGGCGAGGACAGACTGCGGATGCGAAAGCGGAGAAGCGAGGTCCAGGTCGTCGTCGACCGAAATTACGGGAATATCTGCCGAGCAAGCTTGTCCGGCCGCTATGGAGCCAGCCGATACGAGGCAGCGAACGTCTCCCGTCCGATAAATCTTGTCTCTGCGCGCGGCGGGCTGGTTCACGCCTACCGGCACATAAGCGGCTCCGGCCGCCAATATGCCTAGGACAGCGATCGCCTGAAGCGGCCCTCGCGGCAAGGTTACCGCGACAGCGTCCCCTTGCCGCACGCCTTTGCCGACCAGCAGTGAAGCCAGCCGCAGCGCACGATCGGACAGCATGCCGTAAGTCATCGACCTTCGAATGCCGTCCTCGTTCCACAATAGCGCCTGCCGATCGGGGTTTTGCCGTGCATTGGCAAAAAAATCATGATGAAGGCATTGCTCCTTCACGGCAACCGCAGACCTGTTCGCTTGCTCCCGAACCGCCCTCTGCGAGATCGGCATAACATCCGGAATTTCCCCCTCCCATGCACCATCGGCAGCCCAGATCAGCAAATCGATATAAGCCTGGAACATCGCATCGGTCTTGCTCGGAGGAAGCAGCCTTTCATCCGCCTGCCAATCGATTTGGACGGATTCATCGCACACGTTTGCCTGAAAGCTTACTACGATCGAATCCCGCGCTTCCGAGTCGAACGCTTGGACGTTGAATTGCCTAATCGACTCAAGCTCTCCGCTGGACCATCCGGCCCTTGTCTCAAGCTGCCGTTGAATGCCCAAACATGCTTCCAGCCACGTGCCGTTCTGTGTCGGCTTGATTTCGAGCGGCAGCGTCGATTCGTCCGCCAATTCCCGAAGCTCGACAACGAATTTTCCGCCGCCCTTCCCCCATCTCTCCAATACCTCGGCACAAGCGGACACTATCGCGGATATCGGCGCAACCCCATGCGATAGCGAAGCTCCCCGAATACGCTCCCACGTTGTTCTTCCTATAACCAATCATTATCCCCCTTCCCATAAATTATGGTAAATGATATGATATCATTTGAATGAAATTGATAATCATTATCAATAAACATCCTAGTATAAAATTACAACATTATTACTTTTATGTCAAAGTATATTAAATTTCGCGAATGATCAACCTCCGATCCCTCATTTCCTTTCCTCACGCAAGAGAGCGTTTTTTTCATAATGACGCATAACGCCTCGATCCTCCGCCCAAAATGATAAGTACGGGTTTTCAACATTTTTGACGTGCCTTCTCCTAAGCCTTTATTCCGACTTTACATTGGGGAGTTACAGTGGACGGAGAACGATATCATCGACTAACGAGACTAAACGAGGTGCGAGCATGATGAACGACCCGCGCAAATTTTTCATCTTGTATGCCCGTTTCGGAGAAGGACATTGGCAGGCCGCGTCCGCGCTTCAACAAAGCTTCGCCAAGCTTGGCATCGCGGAGATTAAGCTGGTCGATCTGCTGGAGGAATCGCATCCCGTTCTGAACGGGGTAAGCCGTTTCGTCTATCACAAAAGCTATTCCGTGCTCCCCCAAGCATACGGCTGGGTATATCAGCGCACCAAAACGATGAAGCCGGATTCCCTGTTCGCTTCCTGGCTGCATTCGTTTGGAGTACCCGCATTGTTGAAAATGGTGGAGGCGGAGCGTCCGGACGCTATCATTCATACGTTTCCGACCCTGGCTTGCCCGCAGGTCATGCATAAAATGCGCCGAAAAATTCCGATGTTTAACGTCATTACGGACTTCGATCTGCATCTGCGCTGGGTTCATCCGGAGATCGATAAGTACTACGTCGCGACGGACGACATGCACCGACAGCTTTGCGAACTGGGCGTCGAGCAGCGGAGGGTTGCCGCGACCGGCATTCCGATCCGCCCCGAATTTCAGTCATTGTCTGCCGAAACGAGGCCCCCTGTCGGAAAACCGACCGTGCTATTTATGGCTTCTGTCGGAATGTCGCCGGTGAGCGTAGCAGGACTGTGCAGGAGCTTGACCGCTCGATGCGGCGTTCGCGTCGTCCTGATATGCGGTCGTAATCAAGCGCTCCGTCAGGCGCTTGAGGTTCAGTTTGAAGGAAATCCCCACGTGACCGTACTGGGTTATGTAGAGCGAATGCAGGATTGGATGGCTGCGGCCTCCTGCATTGTTACCAAGCCGGGCGGATTGACTTTATCGGAAGCCATAGCCGCCGGGCTGCCGATTTTCCTCTATCGTCCCGTACCGGGACAGGAGTATAACAACGCTCGCTATTTGGAGAACAAAGGGGCCGCCGTCATCTGTAGATCGATCGGTCAATTAACGAATGCGATAGCGGAACGATTCGAGAACTCCCGGCTTCGCGAGCAGATGCTTCAAGCGGTCCGTTCGCTGCGCAAACCGAACGCCTCGGACACGATCGCCTTGGATATTGTTCAACAATTGAATATAATGGAAGATGTCCCCGTTATGAAAAGGAGAACTGCTTGTGAGCAAGTCATCCCTTAAATCGCTGCTTCACACGGATATGCTTCTCTATCTGACCATTCTGTATTTAATCGAATTCGTCAGGGGCGCGGCATTGATCAGCTTTCTGCCGATCTATGGCGATAAAGCGCTCGGCCTTAATTTGGATGTTATCGGAGCAGCCATAACCGCACATTATTTAACTGACACAGGACTAAAGCTGGCAATCGGCTACTTATTGGATCGTCTGTCCGTTCGCACGGTTATAAGCGTGGGCGCATTATGCTCCCTGATCGGCATCGCCGCCATGCAGTTCGCAGACATCCCTTGGGTATTTATTACGGCGGCGGCCTTGTACGGAATCGGCATATCGCCGGTCTGGATCGTTTGTTTGACCAAAATCAACGAGGACCAACGCGCTACACAGATGGGCTTTCTGTATACGATCTGGCTCGTCGGCATGGGCAGCGGCCCCGTCGTCATCAACCTGCTGCTCGACTACGATCTGACGGTTAGCTACTGGGTGATGGTCGGCGTCTCTCTGGCCGCCTGGCTGCTGTCGCTAATGATCAAGGGAGGCCGCAACGTTCATATCGACGTCGTACCGTTCCGCAAGCAGCTCTCCATTCTAGGCAAACGCCTGAGGGAAATGAAGCCGCTGCTTCCGGGAATGGTTCTGCAGACGCTCGGGGCGGGCATGCTGCTTCCGATTCTGCCAAGCTTTGCGGTTAACGCGCTTGATATGACCGCCACGCATTACTCCATTCTGTTGATGATCGGAGGAGGCTGCACGGTCATCGGGCTAATCCCGATGGGCAAGCTTTCCGATATGTTCGGCAAGAAGTGGTTCCTGATCGTCGGCTTTCTGGCGTTCGGCCTGGTTCTGTTCGCGCTCACCCTGCATCCTCCGCTTGGACTTGCTTTGTTCTGGGCGTTTGTGCTCGGCGTTTCTTATTCCGCCGTGCTGCCCGCATGGAACGCTCTGCTGGCCGCTTATGTTCCGCCAGGTCAGCAGGGGCTCGGATGGGGCGTCTTCTCTACAGTGGAAGGCATTGGCGGTATGATCGGTCCTGTCGTCGGCGGACTGATTGCCACCCGTTACAGCGAAGCTTCGGTCATCGGCATCGCCGGAGTGTTATTTATCGTCATCAGCGTCTTTTATGTATTCTTTCCTTTCCGACTGTTCAGGGGCGAAGCTTCGCCCGCTGCAGCGAAGGAGGCGCAATAGTCGAATTGAAGTCCGTCAGACGAGTCGAATGGAGCTGCTTGTGCAATGTTTAATGGAAATTTCAATCTCGAAGAGATCGAGCTGCTGCTGCACCGTTATTCGCAATTCGGACCGCTGCCGGGCATTGCGCTTCCTTTTCTCGAAGCGCTTCTTCCGGTCCTGCCGCTTGTCGTCTTTATCGTTGCCAACGCGGCCGCTTACGGCATGTGGTGGGGCTTCTTGTACTCCTGGATCGGCGTCACTCTTGGCGCGCTGCTCGTCTTCTCGCTGGCCCGGCGTCTGGGCAATCGCTACGGCGACCGGATTCGCGCGAGATTTCCGAAATCTAAAAAATTTTTTGAGTACATAGAGCGCAAAGGCTTTACCCCGATTTTCCTGTTGGCCTGCTTCCCGTTCTCTCCTTCCGTCATCGTAAATATCGCCTCGGGCATGTCGCGAATTCCGTTCCATACGTTCCTTACGGCAATGGGTCTGGGCAAAGCCGTCATGATCTTCACCCTGAGCTTTCTCGGACACGATCTGCAGGCGATGGCCGATCAGCCGTGGCGCATCGTCTTTGCCGTCTCCTTCGTCTTCCTGATGTGGCTGGGGGGACGCAAGCTGGAAAGCCGTTATCAGTGAACGAGATAGCATAACGTCCCTCTTCCCGTGGAATCCTAAACAGGCATTTCGAATGTCAAAGGAGGGAATGGTCATGTCCGGCAAACAGCCTTCCGACAAGCAGAAAACGGCCAGCAAAGCCCAGTCTGAGGCGGATCGGACCGGAGCAGGCAAGGAAGCGGCGAAGCGGCTGCAGTCCGAGGCCGACAGAGCCGCCGTTCCGAAGCACGGATTGTGAGGGGGCATACGCGATGAGCGAAGCGAAAAGAATGGACCCGATGTCGGGAGAAAAAGTAGAAGTGGACGGCGTGTACGAGAACGAAGCCGGGCAAGCGCAGAAGCTGCAGCGGGGAGACGTATTCCCTTCCGATCTTATTCTCGGAGAGACGGAATGGACGCTCACCGAATTCGCCTTCGATAATCACCACGAAGGCCGAACGGACCCCCGGCTCGTTCCGAAGGAGAACGATACGGACAAGATCGGCAAGATCGACCATCCCCGCCGCCAAATGGCTCCGGGCAAGAAGTAAATCAAACGCCCAACCGGCTATGAATGATCTCCGCCGGTTGGGCGTTTCGTATAGCTATTCGCTCAAGCGGGAGAATAACGACCGCTCCTGACTGTCCTCTTGATCGCCGGTTTCCAGCCCGCGCTGAAACCACTGCTCCATCAGCTTGTCCAGCCTCCGTAGCCGTTCCTCGTAGCTGTACAGCGCCCCGGAAATCACCAGCATACGACAACGAGCCGGCCGGTCGTTCTCCATCTGCCCGTCGATTAGCTCCGTCAGCAAAATCGAAGCCTCGGGCGGAGGTGCGGCCGAGGAAGCTCCGGGCTTTATTTTCCCGTCCCATTTCCACAGCAGCTGCTCGTGATAGGCGCACAGAGCTTCGATCTCCCGATCGATGAGCCGGTTCCAGGATTTCGGCGTGGACACGGCCCAGTACTGCTCCTCCACCGCTTCGATCAGCGCGTAGCCCCGCTCCAGAGCGGCGAGCATCCCCTTGTACACGACAAGCAGCCGGACCCGCTTCAGCCGCGCCTCCTTCCGCCAAACTCTCTCCTCCGCGAACATATCGTAGTAATCCTCAAGCTTGCGAATTTTCGTTCGCAGCTCGCTTTGCTCCTTCCGGTACACGCTCTCCTTCAGCTCGTTGGAGATTACGGTGCGAAGCAGCCGGGACAGCAGCGCCTGAGCTTCTCCGACCTGCTTCACGAATCGCGAACGATGGCGAGGCGGAGCAATGCTGACGTTCACGGCAAATGCGGATACCATACCGGTCAAAATAGCGGCCAAGCGATCCCAGGCGACCATCCAGCCTTGGGAGTGAGCCTCCATAATGACGACGACGGTGACCAGCGTCAACGCGATCGTGTCTTCGGCCTTCAAGCGAATGCAGATTAGAATGACGCCAATGCAGACAAGTCCGACAAGAATCGGCGTATTGCCGACGAGCCACACCGCGCCGATCGCGATAATCGCGCCAAGTACGTTGCTCTGAACCTGGTCCAGCATTTGCATCCACGAACGGTAGATCGAGGGCTGAATCGTGAAGATCGATGCAATGGCCGCGATAAGCGGGGATTCGAGGCCGATCAGTTGGCCGACCCACAGCGCGATGGCGACCGCAAGGCCGGTCTTCAGCACGCGTGCTCCGATCGTCATGCTTGCGCCCCTCCCTGCTCCGTGTCGGCCGTCAGCTCTACCTCGGCATGGGCGACTTCCCGTCCGTTCGCGACAAGCGCCATTCGGTGTACGCCCGGGTAGTGTCGGCGAGTCGACAGATCGGCGAAGGAAAACCCTCTCCCGCCTTGAACGTACGCACCGCCTGGAATACTTTTCTCACTAAGCTTAAACAGTTTGCGGTATAGCTTGCCGTTCGAGCGCGGGAAGAATACGGCCAATTCGAGCCGCAGCTTCACTTCGTCCCCTGTGGGAGCGCGCAGCCCGTATCGGAACTCCACCGCCTCTCCGATCGAGAGCCTGGCGGGATGAATCTCCCATTCCAGCACCTCTATATCCCCCAACGGAGCCAGACCGAACAGGGCCATCGCTTCGGGATTGGCGGCTTTCAGCAGCCCGCGGCAGGCATGACGAATGATCCAATCCGTCCCTTGATCGACGCCTTGCCAAGCTTTCGCGAGGTCCAGCACCAACTGAGGGTGATCCTTCGAGATGTCGTTCAGATTATTCGCCACGCTGCGTCTGACGTATTCCGACGGATCCGCTTTTAGCCGTTCCAAAATCGGCCAGATCGGAGCAGGGTCCCGCTTCAGCGCGCCAAGCGCCTCTCCCCAAGGCAGGCGAGGTCGGCAGCCTTCGCTGGCCAGCCTGCGCACATGCTCGTCGGGATGCGCGCTCCATTCCAGCATCTGCGCCATCATCCGCTCCTGATCCAGTTTGATGAACGGCCGTACGGCGAATTCGGCGCTGGAGCCGCTGGTGTAGCGTTCCAACGCCCGCATCGACCTCTCCCAGTCGTTTAGCCCATACTTCTCTACGAAATCAGGAAAGAACAAATACGGAAAACCGCGGCATTTGTCCGCAATTGCATCCAGCACATCAAGCGCCTTGCCGTAGTCTTCGGGCAGCGTCCTCCGCAGACTCTCCGTAATTCTGCGCATTCGCTGCTTGAGCTCCAGCCCCTCCCATCCCTCGCCGAGAACGAGAGCAAGGAACCCTTCGACATCGAATTTTTCGTAAGCTTGTTTCACTTTATCGCCGAACGCCTTCAAAAAAGCAGCGTTGTAAATTGCCTTAAGCGGCTCTGCCATCACGAACTCCTCCAACCAAATAAATTCATTATAGCACGTCCGCCTTCCCGTCCGCCCGACCTCCCCTTATAATGAGATTTGATCAGCTTTCTTCAGAGAGGATTTGGCAGCTTGATACTGTTCGTCGTCAATGAAACCTCCGGCAATGGCCGCAGCCGTTCCATATGGAAGCGCCTTGAGGCCCGGCTTGTTCTGCAAGGCGTCGCCTATGAGCGCGTCTCGACTTCTTCCGCCGAGCAGGCCCGCGGGCTCGTTCGCGAACGCATCGAACGGGGCGGCTTGATCGCCGTGGCCGTAGTCGGCGGCGACGGCACGCTGCACGGCCTGCTTCCCGCCCTTGCGGGCTCAGGCGTACCGCTTGGCCTTATTCCGTCCGGTTCGGGTAACGACACAGCTCGCGCTCTTGGCATTCCGAAGAACGCCGACCGTGCCCTGGCGCTGATTTTGAACGGACATACGCAAAAAATCGATCTGCTGGATACGACCGCCAAGAATGAACAATCTCAGCTCACGTTGACCGCCGTCGCCATTGGGCTGGATGCGGCCGTGGCGGCGGACGTGAACGGATCGGCATACAAAAAGTGGTGCAATCGACTGGGCCTAGGCTCGCTCGCTTACGTCATCGGCCTGCTGCGCACGCTTGGCAGGTTCAAGCCCCGCGACGTAACGGTTACGGTTGACGGAAAGACCCGCCGCTTTAAGAGATGCTGGCTGTCCGCCATCACCAACGTTCCAACCTACGGCGGCGGATTGCGAATAAGCCCGTCCGCCCAACCGGACGACGGGCTTATCCATCTATGCGTCGTGCACGCCTGCAGCGTGCCCCGTTTTCTCATGATTTTCCCCACTGTGCTCTTTGGCAAACATGTGCGTTGGACGCAATATGTAACGCAGCTGTCCGGAAGCGAGGCCGCGATCGAAGCCTCGCCTCCTATGCTTGCCTTCGGAGACGGGGAACCCGCCGGGCAAACCCCGCTCCGCACAGCGATTCGCCCAGGTCAGCTGGATTTCTTGATCTCGGCCTCCGGATAGCGGAAGGGCAACGTAATCTCGAACAACGTGCCTTTGCCAAGCTCGCTCTTCACGTCGATCTTGCCCTGATGGTTGTCTACGATTTTGTAGCTGACCATCAGTCCGAGTCCCGTCCCTTTCTCCTTCGTCGTGTAGAAAGGCTGGCCCATTTTCGCCAGTTGGTCTTCCCCGATGCCGGGTCCCTCATCTCGTATGCGAACGAATACGCCGTCGTGTTCGCGCGACAGATTGATGCGAATCCAGCCTCCGTCTATCATCGCCTCGATGGCGTTTTTGATCACATTGATGAACACTTGCTTGACCTGATTTTCCACCCCGTAAATCCAGAGCGGCTCCGTGCCGTATTCCGCTTCAATCGCAATATTGTGCAAAATCGCCTGAGCCTCCAACAGCGTGACCGTGTCGCGCATCATCACGCGCAAATCCTGATACGTCAGCTCGTACACCTGCGGCTTGGAGAGCATCAGCAGCTCGCTTACGATGTCCTCGATCCGATCCAGCTCGGCATTCATAATATCGTAATAGCTGTTATTGTTTCTTCTCCCCGAGACGATCAATTGCAAGAAGCCTTTAAGCGAGGTCAGCGGATTGCGGATTTCGTGCGCGATGCCCGCAGCCAATTGTCCCGCCACGTACAGCTTCTCCGAATTGATCAGCAGTTCCTCGTTCTTCTTGCGCTCCGAAATGTCGCGAATGATGATCTGAATCGCCGGCTCGTTGTCGAGCGTCGTCATCGTCTCCACGATTTCGGTGTGCAGCACTTTCCCTTTTAACGTAAACCATTCCTGCTCGATCGGCTTGCTGCTGCCCACGAACACCAGGTTATGCAGTCTGTCCTTGATCGTGTTATGATCGGCCGTCGGCAGGAACGCGTAGATGGACTTGCCGATCAGATCGCTTGCGCTCTCCGCTTCGAACATCCTTAACCCGGCAGCGTTGACGAAGCCCCAGCGATTGCCTTTTAGTATGGCGATCGTATCGAGAGAATTTTCCACCAGCAGCCTGTACCGTTCGTCCATCTGGTTCAGCCTCTTATCGATGTACCAGGTAATCAATGTGGAGACGAGGATGAGCAGCGCCCCCAAACCGAGAATCAACGCCAGGAAGTTAATATCCTGAGTCAGCTTGTCCGAAGTGCTGTAGATGCCGGAGGAGTACTCCACCCTGAGCGCCTGCGTCCCCAACAATTGAAGCGCGACGACCAACGTCCCCAGAAGCAAGCTTGCCATCAGTTCCCGAAACTTGAACGTCGATTCCGCCACCATGAACGCCAGAAACGTACCGACGAACAGCATGAGCAGAGACAGGAACAGCTTGCCCGGCTCGATGTCCAGACGCTCGATCCGCGGGCCGAACACGCTGAAATAATTCAGAATAGCGATCCCGAAGGCGAGAATCGAACTGCCGTACAGTAAGCGATACTTCAATACTCCTTGCAGGGTCAACATCACGAAAGCCATCAAGGAGAAAAAGATAATGAACATCAACGTAACCGGCATCACCCATGTGAAAATAATCGGCTCCTGGTTGCCCAGCAAGGCCACGAAATGCTTCGCCCACAGCCCCAACCCGAACACGAAAGCCCCCCCTGCCAGCCAGAACTGGCGGAACGTCCCGTTTGAACGTTTGAGGTTGCCAATAAAGTTAAACATGGTATAAGATGCGAGTATGCTAATTAACAGTGCCAGCAGCAGAAAAAAAGGAGGCCATGAGGCTACGGAACCGTTCATTGTTTACCCCTCGCATAATCTGACGTCAGGTGCTTTTTGCTTTATAAGCATTTCGACGAGTGCCAGCGAATTCCTTTTCAAATAAACCCTAAAATTTGGGAGGTACGGTATGATTAAATCTTTTTTCAATGAGTTTAAAACGTTCGCCATGCGCGGCAATGTCGTGGATCTTGCCGTCGGCGTGATTATCGGGGCGGCTTTCGGCAAAATCGTGACCTCGCTCGTCAACGATATTGTTATGCCTCCTATCGGTAAGCTTTTGGGAAATGTGGACTTTAAAGACTTGTATTGGAATCTGGATCCGTCCAAGACGTTGGATGGCGGAAAAGTGCCGCAATCGCTGGACCAAGCGCGCGAAGCCGGGGCCGCAGTCATTGCCTACGGGGCGTTCATCAACATACTGATCGATTTCCTGCTAGTTGCCCTATGCGTATTCCTGCTCGTTAAGGTGATTAACAAGCTCAATCGTAAAAAGGAAGCGGAAGCGCCGGCTCCTGTCGAATCGAAGACGCGCGAATGTCCGTATTGCCTGTCCGAAATTCCTAAGGCGGCCTCCCGCTGCTCTCACTGTACCTCTGAGGTTAAGCCGGTCGGACAAGCCTCCCCAGCTAACGGGTAAAGAGCGTTGACGGAACTATTCGACATCTACGATGAACACGACGTCTGGATTGGCACCGCCGAACGCAAGGAAGCTCACCGGCTGGGGCTATGGCATCATACGGTCCATTGCTGGCTCGTTCGCCGCGAGGACCGGGAGGGCCGGATCGCCGCCAAAATCTTGTTTCAGCAGCGTTCGGCCAACAAGGACACCGGCGCCGGCTGCTTCGACATTACAGCGGCCGGCCATCTGGAGGCCGGCGAATCGCCGGAAGCGATCGTTCGAGAACTGCGGGAAGAGCTTGGCTTGGATGTGGGCTTCGAGAGGCTAAGCGAGTTCGGAGTCGTTCGCGAGCAAGGCTCCGGGGTTGTCAGGGGAGCGGCTTACATCGACAACGAGATCAGCCGCGTCTATGGCTTGGAAGTAGCTATGAAGCTGACGGAGTTCCGGCTGCAGGAGGAAGAAGTCGCCGGATTGTACGAGGCGGATGCAGATGAACTGATCGAACTGATAGAAGGTCGGCGAGAGCTTGTCCACGCACGCGGCGTTGCCCTGCGCGAGGGCAAGCTGCAGGCAGCGGAAGTCGAAGTCGCCCGCAGCTCTTTCGTCGAGCGGGATTTGAGCTACTACGTCTCCATATTCAAGTTTCTGCAAGCGCTCGTTCGGCAATAAGCCGGACGGGCTCCCAGCCGATCCGTCCGTTCCGGACTTTTCCCTCTACCCATTCGCCCTGCTGCGGATGCTGAAACAGCACTTCAAGCTTGCCGTCCCCGTCCGCATCCCAGATGCGGAAACGACGGCCGTCGTTCATCGGCCCGAATTTGCGGCTATCCCCGATCGACTTCCACTCCACGCGGATTTCATTGGAGCGTTCCCCTTCCGAAGGATTTTCGCTCAGCTTTCCTAGCCACCAGTCTCCGAACAAGGAATTGTACAACAGAATCTCGTCGCCTTTTCCTTCGAACGAACCGTACCAGTAACCGCCATCCGCTCGAAAACGGCCAAGCCCTTCCCAGTTGCGATACCAACGATCAATCATATTGTGAATGTTGTAAAACTCCGTATAGCGAGGAGCGAAGTCGAAATCGTTAAGCTCAGGCTCTCCGTACAATCTTGCAGCTTCTTGATGGATACAGCCGTGCAGGTTCGATGATTCGATAAATCGTCCAAGCTCGTCGGCGCTCGCGAACGACTCCGGCTGGAACAGAATTCTTGCTTCCGCCGCCTGATTGTAGCAGGGCGACCTGCGGATCGCTTCGGGAACGGATACCCACGCTTCGAGCAGCCGGGGATCTAAACCGTTCTCGCGATACCAAGCCTGAGCACGACCGATAAAATCCCGGTGAAATTGCAAAAATTGCAGCCCATAGCCGGGCGGCGGGTTGTTAATATCGACGTTGTGACGGGCGTGATGCCAGTTTTTGTGCTCATCGAGCAGGCTCTGCGGAAAATTCGGAATGCGCGACATATCGGGTCAGCCCCCTCCAGGTTATGCCGCCTGCGCGGGTCGCGATTGCGGTTGCAGTTTGCGGGCAGTAGAATTGCCTATAGCATATGCAGAGGAGGCTTGGGAGGGTACTGACGCCTAATATGCAGGGATATAACTAGGGCGAGTATGCATACTCCGAAGATAGTAGATTTGGCCGAATTTTCGTTCCATGCAAGGAACTTTTGTGAAGGCGTACCGGGGTACGTCAAGCAAAAGTGACGAAGCAGGGAGCGAAAAGGCGGTGAAAGATACCTCTGAGCGGGTTTGCATACACGCCCTAGCTCGTCGTCTTAATGTCGACTGACGTATCGGCCGCGCTCCAGACGATCTTCGCCTTGTCGTGGACAGCGGCCAACTCTCTTATCGGAACATACCCTACGTTGCCGAACAACAATGTCGGAAGCGACTTGCCGTTCGCGGTGACGGCTTTGTTGGCAAAGCCGATTTTAAGCTGCAGCGCTTCGCCGACAACTCTGGCGGCTACCCAGGTCTGACCGGAAATGAGACGGCCTTCCGCCAGTAGCTCGCCGTTCAGACGAACGGGAATCGGCAGCGGCTCCGGTTCAGACGCCGGCGGCTTCGTAGGCGGCTTTACCGGATCGGGCTTGGCGGCTTCCTCGTCGTACCGCTTGAGCTTGTTGGCGTTGATTAGCGAGACGATCTTCGATCCATATTGCGGATCCGTCGCATAGCCGCACAGGCGCAACGCCTCGGCTTGCATTTCGGGTGTTGTCGATTTTCTCACACGTTCATAACGGGCAAGCTGGAATAGCAGATCCTGATCCTTGTAAAAATCATAGATACTGTCATAGGCGCGAAAAAGGGCCGTCGTATCGACTCTCGTCCCATTTTCGACCTCCCATGTCCCTTTGCGCACATACTGGCCTTTCCAGTAACCATTCGGTTTACCGCTGCCTACCTTAATTCCGCCGAGATTGTACCACGGATGGATGACTCCCCCGGTCTCGAGCAGATTTTGCGCAAGCCGCACGGAAGGAAACAGGGGGGAGCCCTCTTTCCTAACTCGTATCGCGATCGGCGCCAGTGTGGCGATAAACTCCGTTTTGCTGAGCTTGACCATCTGATTGCACCTCTCTCTTCTTCGTAAAATGATAGACGCCCGACGCCGTCAGTCCGATAATGGAAATCGTCGCGAGCGTCTGCTGAACATGCTGGGGAACGAGTATAAATACAGTAGCAATGAGCAGGCTGACGAGATGATAATAGCGGCTTGGCACGCGAAACTCCTTCACGACGCCTACATAGGCGGCGACGATCGGAGCGAGAAGAGCCACCTCGTCGGTCATAGAGATCAGTTTGTCCATAGTGTATTCAACCTCCTTGCAGGTTGGTCACGGCCGCAATCACGGCTGCGATAATCGCCCCGACCAGCGTCCGCCACAGCCAACGCTGATTATCGGCAATCTCGTCAATCCGCAGATGCGCCGACCTCGTCGACTGCAGCGCTTCAAGCGCCGTGTCTCTCGCCGCCTCCGCCGTATCGCGGACATCGGTCATCGCATCGATCTTCGTCTCCAACCTAACGACGCGCTCCCGAATTTCCGAGAGCACGCGCGCTTCTTCGCTGGACATGGGTCACACCTCCTGGGTGTAGTTGTAGTTTTGTAAAAATAGGCTGCTAGTTGCAGCGATCCGACTTTTCCTGTAGTGGTTACAGGATCGGAGCGGTCTTCGATACTATTCATGCAGACTAGTAGAGCGACTCAAAAGCAACGTAATCCAGACATCGGAAACCTGCAAGCTTGGCCAGCACTCTTGCAGCCGCGCAAGATCGCCGGTGGGACGCTCTAAGCTTAGCTAGTACGCTTGCAGACGTTCAATATCGTGGTTGGACGCTCTAAGCTTGGCCAGTTCGCTTGCAGCCGTTCAATATCGCGGGTTGGACGCCCTAAGCTTGGCCAGCACTCTTGCAGCCGCGCAACATCGCCGGTGGGACGCTCTAAGCTTGGCTAGTACGCTTGCAGCCGCGTAATATAGCGATTGGACGCTCTAAGCTTGGCCAGCACTCTTGCAGCCGTTCAATATCGCGGGTTGGACTCCCTAAGCTTGGCCAGCACGCTTGCAGCCGTTCAATATCGTGGTTGGACGCTCTAAGCTTGGCCAGTCGTCTTGCACATCTCCAGGTGAATTTCATTACGTTATTTCGGAATCGCTCTACTAGGCATCGCTGTTTAAAATAGCTTCCACTTCCGCCCTTTTGGACTCCGGAACTTCGTCAAGCGTTTTGATGCCTTTGCGGATCAGATTGGCGTAGATTTGGGCCATGTTTCTTCATCTCCTTATTTGTGGATGGATAGCCGTATGATTCTATCGGAGCCTATCGCTTCGCGGAGGAAAACACACTCATCAGCTTCTGCAGCCGCGGCGCCGCATTCGTCTCTGCCAGCGCTTCATAGATTTCCGTCAGTCCTAGCATCACCTCGACGCTCTCCGCTTCAAGCTGCGCAATTCTGTCTTCGGGCGACAACGGCCTTGGCGCATTCCGAATCTCATCGATCTGTTCCTGTTCCATCCCCTCAATCCACGTCGAGTTAGAAAAATCCCATCGGGGCGTAAACAGCCCTTCTGGGACTTTCTCGGCGACGATGTAGCCAGTTAGAGCCTCTTCCATTTCGGATGGCGCTATCTCTAGAATCTCTGTTACGCCTGTTTGCGAGAGTGGTACGATGACCGGTTCGACGTAAAAGCCGTTAAGGTCTGTTTTTATGGCTTCTTTCATTTTGGCGGTACCTCCTTATTGTTCGGCCTCAAACACAACTCCGTCGAAGCCGAAGTAGACATTAGAACTAGCGTATACCCTTACCTGACCGTCCGGAAAAACAATAACCTCTCCGTGGACCATGGTACCTCCGCCGCTTTCAGCATGAACTGCAAAAACTCGATATGATCTCGGTCGATAACCTGTTGGAAGAACAAAAGCAGCAACTCCGACAGTTCCCTGGCTTACTAGTCCCTTTAATTCAACATACCCAAGCTCATTTTTACGATAAGAGGCGTTGGTATAAAGAACACCTCCTGTATTCGAATAGTTTTCCCACCCATTCCGCAGCGTCGGCGCAATCCATTGCGGCTGTTGCTCCTGCGCCTTCGTGTTTTTCAAGACGGATGTTTCAGTCCTAGCTTCGACGACTTCACGCACAAGAGATTCGATAGACTCACGGATATTCGGCGCATACTCCGCGCTGATCGTCTGCGGGGCAATTCCGAGTGTGTATGCGTCGAGTGCTAGGTAGGTGACGGAATAGGCGGCGGTTGGGTTGAATCTGTCTTTTTGAATATAGGCGTACCCGTAGCCATACACTGACAGTGCAACAGAATCTGAATTCCGTCTTCCCTTGACCCAATCATCGACAACGGAATTTTTGAACATTTCAGCGATCCGATCAGGTCTGTTTTTTAATAACTTCGGAATCCCATTAACATTTGTATTGATATGATACCTATCTAAAGCAATACCACTCGGGGCAACTGCTTCCCTCACCACAATCCCCGTTCCGACCTCGACATGATTCTCGCCCTCATGCAGCATCAAGGAGCCTTCATAGGTGACTGGCTCGTCTATGCTTTGGGCGAGTTGGTACATGAGGCGGTAGGGAGAATAGCTACTTGAAAAATTTGTTGGCACGACTGAAGCTATTCCCTGTCCATCCCAAGGCATGTGAACAGGGGTCCACTTTTTATGAATCGGGTCATCTCCCTGGTTGAAATTCAAACCTGTGTAGTCGTTATACATCCTCCACCCATAGAAATAAGCCTTAATCTCATTAGCTGTAGGTGTGTAGGATTCTCCCCATCCAGTGTCATCGTTTGATAAACAAAACATTGCTCCAGACGAAGAGGCAGCGAAAGAGTCGGGATTTCCGTAAGTTTCTGCGGCAGCTCTCAATATCTTACCGTCAAACTTAATAGCCGTTGCATTGCTGCCTGGGATTGATGCAAATGAAACACGTTTAGAACCGCTTGTGCCATCAACAAACTCCCACACTAACGAACCATCCAGCACTATCTCCCTGAAACGCCTCATCACCCTCGGTTTGCCTTGTCCATCCGTATACAGCCGATCTACTACGCTGCCGTCTACATTGGAGCGCAGGTTGCAGTCTGGTAGGTAGAGATAGGATGGTTTTTGCGGCTCGAATGGGAGAGCTTCGGAGCCGATGTTAAGCATAGGGTTAGAAAAGTTTTTCGCACTCAAGCCGGTTGTATCGATTATTACTCGTAAGTATTTCGCGTTCGCCTCTGTTATTTTGCTTGTAGAGCCTGTTGTCACATTGCTAGTCTGTGCAAGAAATATCATATTCTCGTCAAATGTACCAATTGAGATTTTCCCACCCGTATTTGACAGGCTAAAAACATACACTTGGTTCGGCATACATGAAATATCAAACTGAATTGTTGAACCGGCGTTCAGTGTGACGCTATAGGAACCCGTGATGATAGACGATCCCGCATACTGTGTCCATTCCGAAAACGGCGGAAGCAGGTTCTTCCCCTTATTCTCTAAGTAGACGGCATTAACGTGCTTCATGTCGTCTACGTAGGGATAGTTGGCGGCGATATACGTTTGAGCTGCCGTAGTCGTCAGGCTGTCGATGTATGTTTTTTCGGGGGCAGTAATCTCGTACAATCGGAATCCGTCAAACCCTGCTGCTGGGGCCATCGTTGCATTGCCTTCCACGTTGCCCGATACATATAGTGGACTTGTCGTTGTTGGTTTAAACGCTGCATATATCATATTCCAAGCCACGGAGTTACCTGTTACTGAATTTGAAATTGTACCGCCAGCCGTAATACCAGCAGATGTTCCAATTGTTAGTGTGGCGGGCAACTGGGATCGGGCGTAACCGACAGCCAAATAATTTTTTGAAATATCCAGAACCAACGGGCTTAGTAGATACATCATGGCTACTGAGTTGACTGCGGAACCCATCACAACTAGGGATTGGTTACCACATGCCTTGTTGGTTGTGTCCGTACTAAGCGATGATGTACCACTCGTTTGCGTTTTGCTCCACTTACTCAAATCCTCACAATTCCCATCCCGCCCCAACAAATTAACAAGGGTCCGCCCCTGCATCGTCGAGCGAAGGATAGCGGGAACGTCACCGCCTTGGACGACTTGGACACCTGGGGTCAACGTCAACTGCTCATGAGGCTTATCAGTCAATTGATCGTATATTTCCGATATCGCTCCAGCCGCGTTTTTGGCCGTAGTAGGCAAGTCTTCCACAGGACCCAGTGACTGATCGACTTTATCCATATTTTCGTTAAGGGTTTGAATGCTGACAAACTCGCTTTCCAGCGGCTTCTTCAAACCTAAATTCGGTGTAACTTCCGCCATTAGCTCCAACTCCTTGTCATCACTTCGCCCCAGGTGAAGTTATTGAGTTCTCCCCATGTCTTCTGCCTCAGCTCGCTCCACTGGGTATAGGTGAACGCATATTCGACAGCCAGGTGCGCCGGTTTGATTTCTTCAATGACGGCTTTGAGATCGTCCAGGTTGGGAGGAATCCCCCTTGTATCCACGAACTTTATCGTGAACGTGTAGGCCTCCGGCTGAAGCGTCACCTCGACCGTCCCACCGTCATAGGCTTCGGCTACCGATTTGATGAGACTGACCGTCACCGTCCCGATCCCACGCAGCTTGGACAAAATAACGCTACGTCTTTGCGCGACAGGTTTGGAAGCATCAATGGTAATGCCCAGCTCACGTTCCCAATGCTCTAGGCCCCAAGTCGCCGTCGAGACAAAATATTGCTCAAGCGTTCCATCAAGCGCCTGCCATAACGCATCCAATTCCTGTCCTTGAGCCTCCATATTGGCGCTCATAACTCTCGAAGTCGCATAATAGTCCGGGAGGAAGGACATCATCTCCTTTCCCCGGACGCTTGTCATCGCATAGTTACTCACTTAAGCTCACCGTCCCGATTACCGCGACTTCGCCAAGCGATAAATCGATATTATCGACACCGCCGCTCACCAACAAATGTTCAAAATCGACGATTCGCGGAATGTCCAATAAAATAGCCGAGATCCGATTATAACGAATGAGCGGATCGACAAAAGCAAGCTGCTCCAAATAATCGACCAGTCCCGCTTCAAAATCTTCCCTAGCTTGCTCCAATGTCGATCCGCTTGCCAGCGTCAGTTTAGCTTCTATATGAAGCGGTACTTCGACCGCAGCTTCCACCGTTACTGCAGCGCCGATCGGAGCCTTGCCTTCTCCTTGACCGGCAGCGGGAGAAATGTGATGTTGTACAGCATCAACAATTGTCTGACTAGGAGCACGCTTATCTTCGCCCAGCACGTAGAGTCTGACCGTTCCCGGACCGTTCCATAACGGTTCCACTTGAACCCGGCTGACTCCCGGCGTTTCCAGCGCCCATTGCTGATAATCCGCCCTATTGCCGCTTGTACCAGGCTGACGCACCTTCAACAGATAGCGAGCGAGCAGAGCTTCATCGGACTCCTCGTCCGTTCCCCCTATGATCGCGGCTGTATTTGTAATTCCCGTTACCCCCGCAATCGCCTGAACGAGCAAGCTGACTGCGCCGACCGGCACGTTGCCACGGCTGCCTGGATCGACTGCACGAATCGGAAAGATCGCCTCACCCTGACTGCCAAGAGTGCCAGCTTCTGTCGTCTCGTACTCTATTGACGATGTTTCCGTCATCTCATCCGCAGGAGTCGCCACTCTGGAACCGAGAGGAATAGCGGCGCCCACACTCCCCGTCAACACAACGAATCCAGTTGCCGCAACGGCTGGCCTTGGAATCACACCATGTTCCTCGCAGCGCATCCTCAAATACGGGCCAAAAGTCGTCATTGCAAAGCCTCGGTCCAGCACCTCACGCGCCCACTCGGAAGCCCTGTATAACTGATAAGCCGTAGGAGCTAGCGAATCCCAAATGTAGGAACCCTCCGACTTATCGAGATCCGCGGGTACGCGCTCCAACATTCTCGACAGCATTACTTCTTCCGTCTGTTCCTGCAAAAATTCCGGCATTATCGCCATTACACATTCACCGCCATTCCTTGAATTTCCGCTGTTTCGTCATGGACGTTGGAGACAACGCAGCTGAAATGACAGCTATCTCCCGACCATTCATACATAAAATCGTCAACACTCGCGGTCCGGGGATCGCTCATCAGCGTCTCAGTCGCAATTCTTTGAATCTCCATTTCAATCGCGGAAAGAGGCAGTCCAGAACGAAGCAGCTCTTCGAACTCCTGACCATAATCCCGTGAATAAACAAGATGACGATAACGCTCAGTCAGCAACGCCTTCTTGCACCATTCGACCCAAGCATCCTTGCCCTCGCTGACGGCAACCTTCCCGGTCGGCGTCGTAACGAACTCGCCAGCTTCGAAGTCAAAACGCCAGCTTCGCCCGAAAAACACGCCGGAGTCTACCAACTCCTCCGGTTCCTCCACCGGTAATTCCGTTGGAAATAAATTAGCCACCTGAGCTCACCACCTTACAGACGATGACGGCATCCTTACCGCCGTTCACCGGAACGGCAAGCACGCGGTCTCCGGGCTTAATCCCGGCAGACCAATTCAGCCGCACTTCTCCTATTTTTGTCTCGTCAAAATCAAATCGCGTCCGCTGAGAGGGCGCACCGCCCCCAGTAGGGTTGCCTGTCTCGTCCACCGGAGCGATCATTGTGCCAACTAGGGAAAAGGCGGGTAGCTCCAGTTCCGCTACCCATTCGGCAACAAGGAAATCCGGAATTTCATGTTTGAAGGAATCTAACTTCAAACCACTTGAGGTGATTAATCCCAGTTCTGATGGAATGCCGGATAACGACTTCGCGCTAATCCCAGAGAAGCGGCTCTCCAGTGTCGAAACCAAACTTTTGAATGGATCAGACAAGGTAATCCCTCCTGACTTTACCAGGTAAGGCAAGCTCCAGATCCATATGTCCAGGCGTACCAAGCCGATGGGTGACACGTGTTACCCATAACGTTGTCCCGTTCAATCGCACTTCGTCTCCTGCACGAATCAAGTTAATATCCGGGGCTGTAACCGAGAATGTCTCTTGAATGCCGATAAGCGTTTTCTGTGCAGCTTTTTGAGCTTGATCGATTGTCTCGATTTTGCTGTCTTGGATCACCTTTTGAAGCGTTCCGAACTTCTCTACATCCTTCTTGACCACAGCCAAAACCGGTGCAAGCTTCTCATCACTAGCCTGCGCTCCCAAAACTTTGACCTGGGTGACGGCACCTTCCAACGTACGGCTCTGGGTGACATCCTCAATCACTTCCAGATCCCATTTCGTCTTATTGTCACCAAGCTTAATCAGCTCCAGCCCACTCGTAGTCATTCGCGGCCTGAATAACTCTCCCCCTTTATCTGCAGTTTCCTTAAGATCCTCTTGGATCATGGAGTAAAGAGTTTGAGTACGCTTGATATTCCTAGCAAGAGAAATTCGAGTGTCCGGCAAGTTGCCAACCGGAATTCCCCACTCTTTCGCATACAACTTCAGACGATCGGAAGCTGTTTGTCCAGAAGGCATCAAACGTTCATCCTCCGATTTAGCTAAATAGATCGTGCGATCATAAACAGTGAGACTCAAGTACTTCGTGCCACTATTCGAGCTTGAGCATTCCCATACAATTCCCGGGTGTAGAAGATAGGTCATCCCGGTTCCACCATAGGGAATGCCCGAAATTCGTATTTCTTGCCCCGGAATAATTCCTGGCAGATCAGGTGTAACAACCAGACGAATACTAGCCCTATAAGATATCTCTTCCAAAGATTCTTCGAGTGAGATCTCTTGAACTAACTCGCTCAAAAAATAACGGTTATCCAGAACAACCTCGAAACTCATGGCATCACCATCTTTTGTCCCGGTTTGATCAAGTTGTGATCTGGCCCGATAACCGATTTATTTTTATCGTAAATTGCACGCCACTTTGAACTATCCCCTAACTCCAATTTGGCAATCGTCCATAAGGAATCTCCAGGCTTCACCTGGTACACTTTCGGCACAGGTTTGCTGTCGGGGCGCGCTCTTTGGATAGAATTCTTGGATGATGAAACGGAACGAACCTTCAGCGGACGATGTGTGCGGAATGTGACTTCATAGTTTACATCGCCAGGTTCTCCACCTTTAATAGTCGTGTTATGCGCAGATAAATTAACTAATACGTTAATCGCTGTATCCGAAATGAGCAGTCGAACAGGCTGCTTTCGATTCATAATAGTCGTTAATCGATTCATAGCGGTGTGTGGACGCGGAAGTTCGATGTACCTGCAATAACTTGCGTCGTACTCAACCGGAAAAAAAGAAGAGAAGGAAATCGTCTTCACCTTCTCCCCTTGAGACAATTCCGCTTCCCCTAAAGATAAAATGTTCAATGTCTCCAATTGTTTTTCTCGCTGGATCGTGATTTCCTCCGGATTTACCGGAAAATGAAACTTCTCGCCAGAGGATTCAACGAGGTAAATGTCCATGGCCGCCTTCCCCCTTTCTCATAAAACCGGTAATAAAATCAAACTCTGTTCTCCACGGCTTGTTGAATGGAGGAGGCCAGTTGCCCCCCGATTCGATTAGAAATCTGCTCATAATCGATATCTGCGCTATTCACAGTAATCTGTATCGCACCATATGGAACATTTACGCTAATCGGCACAGAAGTAGGGACGCTAGTCGGTTGAGAGGATCCTACCGAATACACCGGAGCAGGAGTAGGCAAGGCCACCGGGTTCGGTTCCTTCTCCTTTTTCTTGCTTCCAAAGAAGAAACCTTTAAGCTTACCGCCCATATCTTTAATTGTGTCAGAAGCCTTTGTAGCAAGCTCTCCAATCTTCTCACCCACTGCCGATCCGCTAAGTCCGCCGATCGCTCCTCCAACCACCCCTCCAATTGCAGTACCTATACCAGGTATGACTGAGCCGATCGCTGCACCTGCTGCCGCACCCGCTGCCGCACCTCCCCAACCTCCGAGTGCGCCGCCAATCGCTTTGTTTCTCTCCTTGCCTGGTTTGGCACTGAAGATTGAAATTGCTCTGGTGGCTAGACCAAGCGGAGCAAATGCCTTTCCACCTATCTTTAGAGCGGTTTTAGCGATAGAACCAGCAGCTTTAGCTGTGCCTTTACCAATCGGAGAGCTGCCTAATATACCTGAGCTACTCACGGCAGATAAGCCTACGATTGAATTTACTTTGGCACCGCCAAATTTGGACAGCACCTTCTTCCCCAAACCCAAAACTCTTCCAAACTTCGAACCTTTAGGTTCAGGTACTTTACTTGCGTCTGGCACTGAGGGTCGGGCTGTATTCGCTTTTTTCCCCTTAACTCGTTGTGCATTATTCCGCTTCCCGGAGTCACTCTTATTTTCATTACGTTTAGAACTACCTTGCTTTCGTTTTGCTTTTTCGATCTTCTTTTGTTGTACTTTAGTTACACCACCATTAGAGGGGGGAGGTGCTATAACAGGTGGATTAAACTTGACCTTTCCTTTAGTTACTATAGCTCCAAAGATTTTAGGAACGTATTTCGCAAGTCCAGACCATATAGCCGAACCCGCAACACCGGTACCGACAGCTAGAGCAATATCACCTACGCTAGTGCCACCACTGCCGCCACCCTCAGATGGATTAACATTTACGTCTACGGAAACGCCTTCAAGAGATTGCTTCACCTTATCCGCAAGCTTGTCCGAGTCAAATTCGGCTAAGAAGCTGTCCGAAAAAGCCATCCCAGCCTCCGTGCCTTTGAGAGCAAAAACCGCACTGTCCATCTTAGGATTTAGCTCAATCAAAGGTGTCCAATTTGTAGAAGATATTGCTTGTAATGTGTTTTTAATTCTCTCCAGCGGTTCCGTTACTCGATCGATCAATTGAATGACAGGGCGGATCTGCATCCGCGCCAGCCGCGAAGCCCGCACATGCAGCCGCTCCATATATCGGTCCAGAGAACGGAATACTTGTTCCGTTCTTGCCAAGCCATTCGCGTCTATAATAATTTCAATTTGCTCGCCTGCCATTCCATCATCCTCCTTCCTTCGCCGACATCGCTCTTTCCGCTTCCCACTCCAGCTCCATGCTGGCCATTAGGAACAGCTGCTCGCCGCGAGGCAGGTTCCAGAACTGTCCGGGGCGCAGGTGGTGGCGAACCCACAACGCATGAATCATGCCGGCGAGCGCCCCGGATCGGATTAGTTTTTTACGTCTTCCAGCTCTGTATTGAAGCCGGACAGATCAAGCACGACGTCGCCGAGCGCGGACATTTCGCCGGCCAGCAAAATACGCTTGATCACTTCTTCCGGTCCGCTGGCAGAAAACTTGGCCAGCAGCTGCGGATTACCCCAGTTCGGGGAAATGGTCGAAGCGGCGATCAACGATACGTTAAACAATTCCTCGTCCAAACGCTCAATCGTCTGCCCCCGCTTCTCCTTGCGCTCCGTGCAGCGTTCGCGAATGCTGAACACTTGTTTGCCTGTCAGGCCACGCAGCTTAACCGGAATGTCCAGCCGCTCCAAGCGAACGGCACGTTCAGGAAGCGTATCTGCGCCCAGAAGGCGCTGCAAAATCTGTTCTTCCGTCAATTGTTCGAAAGACATGTTTTCGTTCCTCCTCTTCTTAATTGGCTACGATCGGATCAAGCAGACGATATCCTTCGAAGGTGAACGCAGTCTCCTCCGTCACTTCCTCGCCGGCCGTCCAGTTCGCCAGTTGAATTTTGTCAGGAACGCAGTTGATCAGCTCGATGCGCTCGAAGCCGTAAGACTCCGGATCGGACAGCTTGTTAATGATGTTAAACTTCACGAAGCCGCGGCTGATCATATCGCTGGTCAGCTTATAACCACTCATCGTCCCCGTGCCCTTCTTCGTGCCGAGCTTATGAACGGTCCATTCCTGTCCCGCCAGCTTCAGCTCGCGCTTCTCCACCTCGACGGAGGCTTCCAGCTTGTTGATGTTCGTCTGCCACACCCCGTCGATAAACACTTGCCCGTACGTACCCAAAATCGCTCTTGTCGGATCCATCATGTTCCTCGTTCCCCCTTATCGCACGATAAACGTGCTGAAAATTTGTTCCATAACGTCGGTCAGACGAGCTTCCCATTTCAGGAAAACCTGGTCCGGCTCCGGAGTAAACTCCGGATCGACGTATACGTCGTAACCATCGGATTCAATGACGCCGGCTTGCGCCAGCGACTGCATGTATTGCTTACAAGCGCTGATCAGCGCCAGACGGCCTTCCTCGGTGTTGTTCACCTTACCGATGTAGGAATCCTCGGCCGTACGCTGCAAGTCGGAGTTGATGCTGTCCATGACGCGAATCGTACGGATTTTTTTCCACGGATGGTTCTGGCCCTCGCGCAGCGTAACGAGACTGTTGATTCCCCGGAGCGCTTTAACGAGACGTCCGTCATGTACAAGCAAGAAAACGCCGCCGCGAACCGCTTGCTCCTGCTCCGCCCGCGTCCAGCGACGAGTAACGTCCTCGAACGGAGACGGCGCATAAGTGGTAGATTGGCTCAAGCCCTGGCCTGCAATCAAGCCGGCAACATATGCGGCAATTTGAGCGGAACTGTATGCTGTGTCGCCAAGCTTGGCGCCCGTACCGACATTTACGATTCCTTCATGGTTCAGCGAAGCGCTGCGAGCGATTGCTTTCGCGACTGCATCCGCCGCCGTATCGTCCGCCGCAGTGCCGCCGAGAACCGCAACAATGCCTTTGCCTTCATTGCGCAATCGGCTTACCCAAGCCGCAACGCTGGCGTGAAGAGAGGCGTCGGATACGCCATCTAGCGCGATCACATTAAACTCACGAGTCTCAAAAGCGGCCAGCGCATCCAAATAGTCAGCATTCGACACGCCGGAAATGCCGGAGTCGCCGCCACTCAGAGAAACGCCAGAGACGTTAGCGAGCGTACCGCTACCCTCGGCCAGCTTCTCGGCTACGACCCACAGGTTGCCGGAATCGCCATTAATGGCGTCCGCCGCCGCTTGAATCGAATCGCCGTCAAATGTAAACGTGCGCAGAAGCGTCGTTCCTTCAAACAGCTTAAGATCCTTTTTCGCAGCATCGACCGCATTCGCTTGAACGGTTACCTTGAAGTCGTTGCCCCGAGCGCCCGAATACTTCGCCGTCAGCTTCAGCACATTCGCAGGGGTTCCAGCCGTATCGGCCAAAGTCAGTGCAGATGCAACCGCACTGCTTGCCGCCAAACGATAAGCGATGATCTTCTTCGCTCCGCCGAGCAGAGCCAATCGAATGGTACGATACGCAGTTGCGCCGTCCGACTCCGATCGCGTGAATGCCTTCGCAGCATCGGCCTCGCTGGAAATCTCCACAAATTCATTCGCCGGGCCCCAATGCGCCCTCACCGGAACGATGGCCGTCCCCCTTGCCCCCGGTTGAATCGCAGCTGCCGCAGCAGCTTGAAAAGTCATATAAAATCCCGGCAATACCGGTTTGTCCGTCGCGCTCCAAGTTCCTCCCGCCATGTTACAGCACCTTCCCTTTCAGAAATTGTCCGACCAAGCGTCTCGCTTCGTCGACGGTAAATTCGTTTTTGCCTGCAGAGTGCAGCGCCCCGATTACAGCCTCAGGCTTAGCCTGAAACAGCTCGACTGCATGATGAATCAGTTCGTCCCGGGAATAAACCGCCTCGGGGTTCTTCTTGTTTGCCATCTGTGTACCACCTCGTTTATGAATTTGGATTCGGCTGAATCCTGACTTCCCGCATCAGCGGGCCTTGTTCGGCATAGCGTTCGATTTTGCGCGAGAAGGTGGCGTAAATCTGCCCCTCGGTCACCGCATCCCGCGTCAGATCGACGTTCGGCGCGCTTACGGTCAAGAACCGGCGCTCAAGCGGATTAAGCGGAATTTTTACAGCCTCGCTCAAGCTTTGCGTTAGGGAGGCGACCGTCGTCGTCTGCTCGTTCAGCGATCGACCAACCACGTGCCCGATCGCTTTCTTGCGCACTTCTACCGTAGAAACCCTGGAGCCCGCAACCGTCTCGAAGCTATCCCATCTCCAGAGGACGGAAGGACGCGTATAGTTCGCCGGCCACTGGTTGCCGTACGCCTGCCATTCTGGCTCTCCCAGCGTACTTAGCGTCCAGTCGCACAAAGCGTCCAACCAATCGTCCTGCACGGTCTCCTCGGCGGCTCGGGCTCCGATTACCAAGAACCGAAGCCCCCGAGTGATTACATCCCGATCGGCATCAACCTTATCCGCGCCGACTGTGCCTTCATAGCGGCATGTGAACTCGGCCTGCGATACGGGATCGACAAGAGCCTGCCCGTCCAACGCTTCAACAATCAGATTCGCCAGCTCGTCCACATCGGCAAAATCGGACTGTTGCGAAACGCTCGGCCAGCATTCGAACAAAGCGCTGTATCCCGTCCAGTCGGTATCCGTCGACTCGGTTCCTTGGATGAGAAGAATGTAAGGCTTGTCCAAGGTCGCCGCCGATTCGTGGGCTTCGTAGATGCGCCCTCCGATGGTTGGAATCTGCTGACTCAGCCGCTCTCGAATGCCGGCCCTCATGTGAGTACCTCACGGCTGTCGAAAGATGAGATCATGGCCATGTTTTCAACCTCCTGGTCTTTCAAAATGTTCCTCTCATCTATAGGTGGCAATCGTACGACAAGCTTTCTATCCGACGAGAATGTGGATGCTGCCGATGTTGCCGTCGACCTTGCGTTGAGCGCGGATGATGTAGGTGCCGACGCTCGATTTGCTGATGTTCAGCATCGCGGCGATCTCCGAATGGGAGAAGGTTTCACCGCGGGCTAAGGTGTAGCAGCTGCGCTCGCGTTCGGTCAGTCCTCGAAGGGCGGCTTCGAGGCGAAATCGCTCGGCCTCGTCGGAGGGACGCTCCGCCTCCGCTCTCTCCCATAATGAAGCGGAGGGCAGACGGGCCGGATCGGTCGGCACTTCGCGCTGGGCGCCGGACCGCCTTTCGATGCCCCGCCGGTTGCCCGGCCTTCTTCCCGTCTCCAGCCACTCGATTACATAGGAGCAGCTCGCGATCATTTCCATTACTAAACCGCGATCCCGATCCAAATCCAGCAGCGCGTTCATCTCGTCCATCGTCCGAATTGGCTCCATTCGTGCAATGCGCACGGTCAGCTCGTCCGCTTGGCGAAGCAGTTGGCGCCTCGTCTCTACGTAATTCTCCAAAGTCGCCGCTCCAAGATTCGTAATACGGTTGCTTTTCATAGAATCACTCCCTTTATAATTTTGCCAAATTGGTAAACTAAAAAGATAAAGAACTTCTAACTGTCGCTTCCAATTGTATCTTTCTTCTCCCCATTTCTAATTAATAGGAACTTATGTTCGTATTAAAGGAGATGTAACCATCATAATTTACCATTAAGGCAATGTCAATCTTATATTTGCCATTTTGGTAAACCAATCTGTTTACCATTTTGGAAATAGATGATATAATAAAGTTAACCTAATTGAAGAAGGAAGATCGGGATGACACTTGGTAATCGCCTTCGAGAACGCCGGGAGAAGCTGGGCAAGACGCAATTGGATGCGGCCCGAGGACTCGGCATCAGCAACGTCCAACTTTCCCGTTACGAATCCGATGATCGCAAGCCGGACCCGGATATGCTTGCGCGCTTCGCGGAATATTACCGCACGACGACCGATTATTTGCTCGGACGCACCGATAACGCTGCGATCGATGCGGTCCGCGCGCCCCGTGAATATCCGGCGTTCGAGGAGTTTATCAGCAACCCGGAGCATGGCGTATTTTTTAAGGATTATTTGAACGCTCCCGAGGAACGCAAGGAAGAGATGAGACGCTTCTGGGAGTTTATTATGGAGAAAGAGAAGGGCCGCAAGCCCGGAGATCCGCAAAATTAGCCATCAACCACCGCCCTAACGGGCTTTTCTTTTCGCCTTACACACGAACATACATTCGCAAAAAGACGAGGTATAGCCATGTACAACTATTACCGAACGACTCCGTTCGAGCAATGGGTCGAGCATTTGTGGATCAGATCGGGAATCTTGACGCCTTCCCAGCTTAACGTCGAGGAGGTCGCTTCGCGACTGGACGTGTGGGTTCACTTCATGAACGATACGAGTCGGGCGCTCGATTACATGGGGATGAGATCGATTTTGGTCGACCGCAGATTGGGCAGGGAAGCCCAATGGGAGGACTTTCTGCACGAGCTGTGCCATATTCTTCGTCATGCGGGCAATCAGACCGTGATGCCCAAGCTGTTCTGCGAAGGCCAGGAGGCCGAGGCTAACCGTTTCGTCTTATACGCCGCCATCCCTTTCTTCATGCTGCGAAAATTGAAGCTTCCGGCTAGAATTGACGAAGCTGCGGAGACGATCGCTCTGCACTTTGGCGTTACGTTCGAATTGGCCCGCAAGCGGCTGGAGCAGTTGCAAAGACGCACATTCGCGGCTATTTTGTGGGAGGAAGCGATCAAGCTGGAAACGCAGGCCAACCTGTACGCCTACGGAAAAAGCGCGACCCGTTGAGGGCCGCGCTAGCGTTATACTTATAATAGAACGTTTCGTTTTAGTGTACAGTCCAAGAATCGGCGATTACTCCGACTTGATCGAGATATTTATCAAAGCTGTCGCGGCTGGCCGTGTAAGTCATGATGTAAGCTTTACCGTCGCTTACCTCTATCGTCTGGAGCCAGCTCAGCTCGTTGCCGCCTTGAGCGCCTTTATATATAATATACGAGCCGTCGATACCTTCTTCCGCAGGCGCAGCGCCTTCTTCTACGATTTCGAAGTCTTCTAGCATGTTAGGAAGCTGCTGTTTGGTGACTTCCAAGTAATCGGCTGCGGAAACCGCTTGACCGCCCAAGTCCTCGATGATGAAGCCGACGTTTTCAGCGAATTTATCATCCGCTCCCTCCAGCGGAGCGAGAAAAATCGCGATACCGACCAGATTTTCTTGCAGCGTCCAATCTTCCGGATAGTGAATAGTCGTGCCGAAAGTTTTATCTTCAAACAATTTGTAGCCTGCCGGAACGCCTTCAGCCGCCGGTTGGCTTGCTTCAGCGGACGGCGATTCGGACGGACTTGCCGACGGAGATGCGGATGGCGACTCGGAAGGCGAAGCCGATGGCGATTCGGACGATGTTGCGGATGCGGATGGCGATGCCGACGGAGAAGCATCGTTCTTATCTCCCTTGCCTCCGCAAGCGCTTAGCGCCAACGCTAGAATAGCCAGAAACAACGACGTTTTCAATAGATTAGCAGATGATTTTTTCATTTCTCCCCATACCTCTCTCTATCCCACTCTAGGAAATATATGCCTTATTCAGACATTATCGACAAGGATACATGATTTCGCTCCTAATGTAAACAAAACTCGACCTTTTTCATGGAATTGGGTCGACAGGAGCAGTTTTTTAAAGCGGATATTCCGCCCTATTTCCTGCATCCCTCCATTTTCAGGTAAATTAAAGCGGTTATTCCGCCTTATCGGTGCGACCCCCTAATTCCGGAGTCTTCCATATCAAACCGACTCATGTCGCAGTTATGCTCTTTATTTCACGTTCTTTCTCGGCCAGAAGAATTTTGACCGGTCATCTAGACTCATGACCCATTC
>NZ_QRDZ01000003.1 GCF_003386235.1 Cohnella phaseoli | reverse complement strand
TCTATAAGAACCGTTGGCTAATCGAGTTGTTTTTCAAATGGGTGAAACAGCATCTGAAGATGGTTAAGCTCTGCAGCTTTGAACAAGAAGCGGTTTGGAACCACGTCTTTTTGTCGCTGATCGCTTATGCAGTCAGCCTTTTGGTCAAGCTCCGCTTGCAAACCCCCAAGAGTCAGTGGGAGGTTTTGAAGCTTCTGCGGAGCTATTTCTATCATAGCTGGCAGCAATTTCTCGCAGCTTTGAATCGTGTTCCGTCGAGGAAATCCAGAGGGCGACAGAAGACGGATAGAGTCAAGCTTGTCGAGGAGAATCAGCGCGTCATACTACGTTAGGCAAAGATAAATGAATATCCAATTTTGTGGAAAATCGCGTCTCCTGTTCCTGCTCTGATTTTTTGGCTTACTGGGAAGAAAATCAAATGGAAAAATATGAAACCAAATCACAATATTGGATTAGGCCTCACCCTTCGACTATTATGTCAGGTTTGATGCATGACTAGTGACTTTTTTGGCCTCCATTCTCCGGTTCGGGTCGGGTCAAGGCACTTTTTTGGTCTCCGCCCCCGGGCTCGGGTCAGGTCGAGGCACTTTTTTGGCCTACACTCTCCGGTTCGGGTCGGGTCAAGGCACTTTTTTGGCCTACACTCTCCGGCTCGGGTCAGGTCGAGGCACTTTTTTGGCCTACACTCTCCGGTTCGGGTCGGGTCGAGGCACTTTTTTGGCCTACACTCTCCGGCTCGGTTCGGGTCGGACTCGCGCAAAAGAACGTCTCCCGATTTTGCGGGAGACGTTCGTCGTTCGATTCATCTGACTTATGGAATAAACTGCTGAACAATCTTCGTGATGACGCCGTCTTCTATCGTCAAATGATACGGATAATCTCTCAGGTTCATTTCCCCGTTATCCGTCATCAAAGAGATGAATTTATCTAACGCGATTTGCTCGTTCCATACGACATCCGCTTCGGCTATATCGTCCGTCCGGTCGTAAATCTGCATCAGCACCTTCACGTCAGGCGCAAGCTTCAGCCGCTCGATCGCTTGGTCGTCATTCACGATGTAGTAGCCGTCCGGAGCTTCGTCCATGCCCGAATCCGCTTCTCTCTCGCGAAATATCCGGTTGGCCGCTTCCCCTTCGTACCACTCTATGAAATCCGCGTCTATATAGCAATCGCCGTCCGCCCGATAGATTGCGTCAACATATGCGACACGCGTGCTCTCGTCCACGGGAACAGGCGTGTATTCGCCGGTATTCGCTGTAATGGAACCGAACGACATGATACCGAACAACACGGCGACTATGCTGATAAGCAGTTTGTTGACCATTATGCAATCTCTCCTTCAGGGCTCGTAACCGCAGCCTTTGCTTTCCTATTACCTATTAAACGGATTAGGACAACATAAGGTTACAAATCCACGCCAAAAAAATTAAAATTTTCTCATCCCAAATTGTGCCTATACGTCAGGTTATGCCGGAGAGAAGATTTTAGTCTGGATGGACTCGTCGTAGAAGAAGAAAATTGCGTTCGGGCTGTACCTTGTTATCCGAAAGACCGGCGAGCAGGCCAGGAGCCCTGCAGCTTGCGCAAAAATAGTGGAAAGCGTAACGATTCCACCGGCCCTTCTTACCGTTCACTCCATGAAGCTCTGACATAACCGACGCTCATCCCGATACGCTCCATATTGCGATGGCTCTGCGAGCCGAAAGCGCATTGTCCGACGACCAGTTCGCAGTCGTCCGCGAACGCCTCTCCGACCCTTGTCCGCAGCAGCGCAGCATGAATGCCAAGCCCGCGATAGTCCGGCAGCGTCGCCGCGAACGTAAGCGAAGCTATCTCTCCGTTTCGATGAGATACGGCCGCTCCGGCGAGCTGACCCTCCCATAGCGCCAAATAAAACTTCCATCCCGGACGGTCATACAGCACCCGATTGTTCGCGGCCACAGGAGGAATGCCGTCGTCCGGCAAGCCGAAGCTGCGGCAGTGGACGGTCGCGTACAGCTCGAATTCATCCTCGCACAGCGAGCGTATTTCCAGCTTGTCCGCCAGTGGCGCGGAATGAAGCGCAGCTCCAACTCCCGTTGTCATAGCCATTGACGTATGGAAGCCTGTCTGGCTGAAGCCAAGCGCAGTCAGCCGCTTCATCAGCTCTTGATCCACCACCCCGGGCACAAGCTCAAACAACGGCTTACGTCCGCGGGCGCGATAGAACTCGATAATCTCTTCAAGTGTATCCGCATCGCTGCTTCTTAAACCTTTGACTGTGTTAAATCCCGGCCAAGGCATCGTTCTGCTGTAGATACATAGCGCGCCGCCAACTCGCAGAATCTCGATTCCTTCCGGATTGCCGGGACGATCCCGAATCGCCTCCATACGATCGAGCGTATAGGCAATCTCCGAACGTTCAATCGCTTCCGTGCGTTCCGCCAATCGATTCCTCTCACTCATGACGATCCCTCCACATGCGACAGCCCCCGAACTCCGCTAGGGCTCGGGGGCTGGTCGGTTATCCTGCAATTACTTCAAAATCTCATACTTCCCGATCAGAGGAAGCGGCTTCACTTGGCCGTTCGCCGCGGCAAGAATGCCGATAATGACAAGCGCCAAAATTCCTAAGTTGACCAGCGGAAGCAACAACCATCCGATGATCGGAATAATGCTCAGTACCACGTTCGCTATTAACGCCAGCAAGAACAGGTTCAAGCCTTGTCTGGCGTGATACTGCGCAAAAGGAGACTCCTTAGCCGCAAGCAATGGAACGAAAAACAAAATGTAAGCCACTATAGCCATGCCTTTATTCTGTTGAATGTCGGATTCAGTCGGAACCATCGGTCAAACCCCTCTCCTAAATGGAATAATCCGTTCTAAATGTACCGAATTCACGACCGGTGCGCTAGCTACTTTAGTCGTATTTTTTGTCAAATTAGTCAAGGAACGGACAACCAAGCCCGGTCATTCCTCCAGTCAACCCTGACTTCGGTCTCAAAAAAGGCCGATAACACCTTCGTGATCAGCGTCACTCGCGTCGCTCCCTGCTCGAATATCTGCCCCTCGCCTAGTTAACAGGGACCTGCTGAATACGGGCAGCACCTCCTCAATAGGGTGCGTGAGAGCAGGATGGATAGGTCCTGTTGTACAAATGTATGCACGATAGCTCCTGTATAAGCCTCCGGGCCGTCTCGAAATCTGCTTTCGTGGGCATCTTGCGCGTAGTAGCAACAGAGCCGCCGGGATTTCCTCCCGACGGCTCCGTATTGTCCGAACGTTATTCTCTTGACTTCCAGGCAAGGCTCGAAACCGCCATCCTGCCCGCCGAGCGGCTATCGGAGATACTCGCCTTCCGGCCCAACCGCGCACGATCCGCATTGGACATTGCCGCAAATAGGCAAAGAGCGCCGCAAGCGATCAGCAGAATGGTCATGATCGGAAACAGCAGGTTCATCCTCGAATCTCCTCCGCAGCATAATAACGAGAATCATTATCATCATTATAGCGGTTTCGAGAGCAAAATCAAGAGGGCGGGAAGAAACGCAGCCGCAATTCGCCCGTTTCTTCCCGCCCTCTTGCCGATTAGTCGATCGCACGGTAGCCCAGCAGTCTTAAACCGTTCAGTATGACCAGAATCGTGCTGCCTTCATGTCCAACGACGCCAAGTGGCAGTGCAATCCCCTGCGTGAAGTTGGCGACTATCAGAAGTACGATGACGCTTAACGCAAACGTCATATTTTGCTTGATCACCGTTTTCGCCTGTTTGCCAAGCACGATTGCATCCGCAATCCGGCCGATATCGTCATTCATCAGCACGACGTCCGCCGTTTCCAGCGCCGCATCGCTGCCGGCGGCTCCCATTGCAATGCCAACGCCTGCCGTCGCCAACGCGGGAGCGTCGTTCACTCCGTCCCCGACCATTGCCACCGTGCCGTATTCGTCCTTCAGCTCTTTAATCCGCGTCACTTTGTCCTCGGGCAACAGATCGGCATAAACCCGGTCGATTCCGAGTTCGTCGGCTATCGCACGCGCGGTTTGTCCTTGGTCGCCGGTCAGCATGACGGTTTGTACACCCAGCTTCTTTAATCTGGCGATCGCACGGGCGGCTTCCGGCCGAATCTGATCGCGCAGGGCGAATACGGCTGCCGCTCCCTGCCCGTTCATCAGCACGGATACCGTCTTGCCTTCCCCTTCCAGCCGATCGATCGTCTCCGCGATCCGTCCAGACCGCTCATGCTCTCTCAGCATAGACGCTTTGCCGATCGTCCATAGCTCGCCGCCGAGCTTCGCCTGAATGCCGCGGCCCGTCAGAGCTCCAAAATCGGAAGGCCGCTCCGGCGTCAGCCCCCGCTCTTGCGCGGCGCTAACGATCGCTTTAGCTAGCGGATGCCCGGAAAAACTCTCGAGCGAAGCCGCGATGAAGAGCGCATCGTTCTCGTCATAGTGCTGGAAAGCAGCGATATCGGTCACGACCGGCCTGCCTTGCGTTAGCGTGCCGGTCTTGTCGAAGGCGACCGCCTTCACATTCGCGAGATTTTCCAGATGCGCTCCCCCCTTGAACAGCACACCTTTCCTTGCGCCGCTCGAAATCGCCGACAGCATTGCGGGCATAATTGAAGCAACCAGCGCGCAAGGAGACGCCACCACCAGAAACACCATCGCTTTATAGAAAGCCTGCTCCCACGCAACCTGCAGCACCAGCGGAGGAACCGCGATGAGCAACGCGGACACGAGCAGAATCGCTCGCGCATAAATGCGTTCGAAGCGTTCCATAAACCTCTGCGAGGCAGGCTTCTCGCTCTGCGCTTCCTGCACGAGGCGGATAATTTTGGCGAAGAGCGTCGATTCGCTCGTCTGTCCGACCTCTACGTACAGCGCGCCTTCTCCGTTCAACGTGCCGGCATAGACGACGTCTCCCGGGGTTTTATCAACCGGAATCGATTCCCCTGTGATGGACGCCTGATTCACGTCGGATGCGCCTTCGGTCACGACGCCGTCGGACGGAATTCGCTCGCCCGGCTTAACTAGAACGAGATCTCCGGCCGTCAGCTCCTCAATCGGAACAATGCGTTCGATACCGTCGCGAATCAACGTGCCCGTCTCGGGCTTCTGGTCCATTAGCGACGAGATGTCCCTGCTGCTGCGATCCATCGTGTAGGTCTCTAACGCACCGCTGAGAGAGAAAATAAAGATCAGCACGGCGCCCTCCGTCCAGTAACCGATGCTCGCGGCTCCGATCGCCGCAACGATCATCAGCAGGTTGACGTCAAGGTCGCGCTCCCGGACAAGCGTGCTTATTCCTTCCTTCGCTTTGGCGAACCCGCCGACCGCGAATGCAGTAATATATAGGGCGACGGCCCAAGGATACGACGTCTGCTCCAGCATGTAGGCAACGGCGAGGATCAGCCCGCTCCCCAAAGCGGCCATGCCCTCCCCGTACCGGCTCAGCCAGCCGGCGGCTGCGCCTTCGGCTCGATGTTGCCGAAGCTCGCCGCGCTCGCTATGTTCCTGTCCCTTCATCGAATGTATCGCTTGGCTCATTGTAATCTCTCCCTCTCCATTGAGAATGACTCCCATTATTACACCCCTTAAAATGACACATGCTGCTCCGATAGGGAGCAGCATGTTAAGCGAGAATAACGACTCGCCTTTGTTTATTCATTTGTGAGGTTGTTCTAAATTACGGGAGCTTCATTATTCCTTATTTATAATTATTATAATCTAAAGAACAATAAAAGTGAAGAGGAATGGACAATTTAAACACTTCGGGCATTGCCACCGTTCTTAGATTCGCTTCTTTCGCGTTTAGTCCGGCTCCACGACGTAGACGCACTTGAAGCGCTCCACACCCGGGTAAGACTCGCCTAAGCTTTCGATCTCGAACCCGATATTGCGGTAGAAATCCACCGCCTCTTCATCGGTCTCGGCAACCAGTTTTGCAGGGCTTTTCCGCTCGATCGTCTCAAGCACCAGCCCTCGCCCGTAACCAAGCCCGCGAAAATCCGGAGCTATCGCAATATGCTCGATCTTTAATTCGCCGCTCTCGTTCATACGTATGCCGATAATGCCGATGAGTTCCCCTTCGGCTTCATACCCGTATATTTCTAGCCGGTCATCCGATTTGTAAGCATCGATCGTTCTATCCAGCTTGTCAGGATCGGGGTAAACGCTGTATCCCACAATATCGCGCACGGACGGATCGTCCAGATTGTCTCTAATAGTAACTAGCATGCTCTGCCACTTCCGTTTCGTAATTGGGTCATCGCTTCAATGTATCGACATTCAATTTATGTCGTGTAGATCTAATCTCAATCTTATCATATCCAGTACGCGAATGCCGTTCTCCCAGATCGGCTCCGGGTAATGTCGAACGAAGAAGCCGGCATCCACGCCGACGATCCGAAAGCCGCATTTCTGGTACAATCGAAGCTGGTCGAAACTGGAATTGGCCGTGCCGATCTCCAGCACCGCGGCTCCTGCTTCCCGAGCGGTCTCAATGGCCTTAAAAACTAGCGCTTTGCCGATGCCTTGCCCCTGACGGGACTCGCGGACGGCGACATTAACGATTTCGAGCGTGCGCGGATGCGTCGCAATAAGAACGAATTGTCCGACAAGCTCGCCGTCCTCATAGGCTAGGTAGCAATCCCCTCTAACGATATAATCGTCAACCATCTCCCGAGAAGGATCGGCGAGCAGCAGCAGTTCGTAAGGTATCTCGTCTTCGCTCGACCTTTTCCTGAAGCTTAGCTTCACTTCTTCACAGTCCTCCCTTATGCTCAATAACTTCTTCTAAGCTGTCTCTCCTCGTACGAACCGCGGGCAGCCCGTCAAGTCAGGCTCAGTCCGCACTCCGGACAAACGGGATGATGCGCTTGAACGGCATGGCCGCAGCCCGGGCAGCGGTCGTAAGCTTCCCTAATGTCCTCGAAATCCCGTGGAGCCGGCGGAGGAGGTGTCGGACGGCTCGCGGCCTGTTCTCTCAGCAGTTGCTTGATCTCGGATAAATCCTTCGCCATCTCCGACGTGTTCAGCGCGTGCTGAATGACATTGTACAGAATAAAAAAGAATATAAACATGCCGATAAACCAAAACACGACAACAATCATCTGATATCCCCTCCGCGCGAAGATTTGATCTATTGCGCCTCTTGAACCGTTTATAATCGTTCGTCCTTACGTCTGCGCATCGTTAACTTTTCTATATTTGCTTTCGATGCGGGATAAGAGCTGGTCCAGGGCCAAATAGCCGTAGATCAACACTAACCCGCAGAGCGCCAGTTGACTGCTCGCTCTCCCTCCGATCGAAACCAGCACGCCGAGCGCAATCCCAAGCGAAGCTGCGACCAGCAATACGTTGCCGAACGCCTGCAGTGCCGGAGATCGGCCGGATCTAGCCAGCTTATCGATAAGCAGGGAGACCGGAAAAACGATGATAACAATAAAAGCGTACGCAATGAAAAAAACGGCAATAAGCTGCAGCCCTAAATTTTCTCTTAAAACGGGAAAAAACACAGTGATATAGACGGCAAACAGTACGGACGCTGTAAAGGCGCCGATCATTTTGCTGGCGAGGCTGCGTTCGGTTCGCTTCATAAATCCGGCGCCTCGTTAATCAAGGTCATGTGAATGTGATCCTCCCATTTCCCGTTGATTTTCAAGTACTTGCGGGCCAGCCCTTCAGGCTGGAAATTAAGCTTCTCGACGAGACGAAGCGAAGCTCCGTTACGCGGCATAATATTCGCCTCAATGCGATGAAGCCGGAGCTCCTCGAAGGCAATCGACACTACCGCTCGAAGCGCCTCTTCCATATAGCCTCGGTTAACCTCTTCGCCATCCAGCTTATAACCCAAATGACAGGATTGAAAAGCGCCCCTAACGATGTTGCTTAAAGCGATCGAGCCGATGATTCGGTTCGGCTCTGCTTGCTTGAACAACCAAACTTTGAGCAGCTGTTCCAGCGCCATGCTCGACTGATCGAAACGCAGCAGCTCCCGCTGCCTTTCCAGCGTATAATAATCCGGCGTTCGCAGCGGCTCCCAAGGAAACAGAAACTGCTCGTTGCGCACCACGTAGTCCAGAACCTGCGGGGCATCTTTCTCGTCGAGCGTTCTTAGCTTCAGCCGGGAGGTGACATATTGTTTGACGATCATTGCTTTCTCCCTTTTTCCGCAAACGTCAGTCCGATCTCCTCAAGCGCAGGATGAAGCAAACGAATCGACTTCGGCCCGAAGCCGTGCAGCTTAAGCAGCTCCGCCTTGCTATGTCCGGCCACCTGTTCCAACGTCGTTATTCCGGCACCCTCCAGCGCTCGAAGAGCCGGACGGGACATGCCGGACGGGAACGGATGGCCCTCTCTCGCTTCAGTCATCTTCATACCTCCTGAGTTTGAGCTTTTTTCCACTCTTTGTATTGTACCATAGTTCACCCTGAGAAGGCTGCGAGACGCCCCGCCCCTTCGGCATTCCTCAGCAGAACGGAATAAATATTCTATACTATTTCTCGCGGGAGGGGAATATCTTCTAGTTGTAGAATGGAGGAAATTCGATTGCAAGCTCATGAGACAGACAAAACGGGGAGGAATTTCAATGTCCTTATTCGGCGGCATACTCGGCAACTATTCGGAAGTATCGGTGCAAGAGCTGCAAAATCAATACGGCGCTTATCTCATGCCGGACGAGCACATCCACATGGGATTTAAACTCGTTCGCGACGCATTTATTTTCACCGACGACCGCTTGATCTTGATTGATCACCAAGGCGTGACCGGCCGAAAAACTAGAGTAGCGTCCATTCACTTGAATTCAATCTACGAGGTGTCGATGGAGACGGCCGGGACCGGCTTCGACGACAGCGAGATCGTGATCCACTATATTACTTCGCCGTACCATAGAGCGAATAACGTTCAAACCGCCAGCTACAAGTTCGAATTCGGCAAAAAAATGAGCGTTCAACCGATTTATGTCACGTTGATGACGATTGCTTCTCAAAACAGCAAACGGTTGAATTCATGACAAGGAAACCGCCCCCGAAGGGCGGTTTCGGCGGTTTAATCCGTAGTCCCTACATACTCTAGCAAAAATGCAAATTCTTCTCCGAGCTCTTCCTTGCTGGACGGCATGTTTTTAAAGCCGACTCTGAGGATGCGATCTCCACGGCGCAGAGTATAGACGGGCCATAAACCTCTTCAAGCTCGATTCCCCCTGATTTTCCGCAACAGCTGCGCGAA
The DNA here is from genome assembly GCF_003386235.1 of Cohnella phaseoli. GTDB lineage: Bacteria > Bacillota > Bacilli > Paenibacillales > Paenibacillaceae > Cohnella > Cohnella phaseoli. The sequence continues at coordinate 433,876 of NZ_QRDZ01000003.1, read as the reverse complement.
CCCTTCCGCTTTTACCGTCAGGACGATACCCAGCAGCAGCCGAATTCCTTGCTCCACAAGGGAAATGTAGAAGCTTCTGTTGTCGATATACAGATTTTGGGCATCCATGTTCGCGTAATTCAGCAGCATTCTCGCCAAGGTCGTGATCGCAAGTATCGCCAATATAAGTCCGACTACCGCCAACACGAACGCCTCCACCCCTCTGAAGGACGGAGAGGTTTCGTTCTCGCCTGAACGGGACGGAACGAGAGATCGGCTTAATTTGCCCGCCGACAACCACAACGCCACGCTTATGACGAGCAACAGAATCGACGGAACGCCGACGAGCAAGAACACTTTTCCATACGATATATCTTCCCCCAGCACTTGCAAATAGGCAGGCAAGGCAAAGTCCAAATAATTGACCAGATGATTCAGTCCAAGCACGAAAAAGTAAACCGCCATCACTCTAATCGCCAAATATGCCAGCTCTCTAATGGTCATTTTCGCTTCCTCCCGCTTTCGGATTTCCTTCAATTAAAGCAGCGTCAACAGCTCTTCCAACTGACGAATCGTGTGCAAGGGACGTGCGGAAAGCTCCTCTCTCCACGGCTGATTTACCTTCATCCATATTCCGCCGATGCCGATCTGAGACGCTCCTTCCATATCGTTGACAGGATGATCGCCTACGTAGACGCACTCTTCAGGCTGAAGCCGAAGGCGCTCGAGCGCCAGCTCGAATATTCGCGGATCGGGTTTCTTGATCCCCGCCTCTTCCGATACCAGAATGAGGTCGAAGTCGTCCCTAATGCCGAGCCGATCGATTTTGCCGTATTGGATGGCCGTTTTGCCGTTTGTGATCAGGCCGGTTTTGTACCGTTTTTTGAGCTCGAGCACTACTTCTCTGGCCCGATTCATAGGAATAGCGTTCCCGACATACTCTGCACCGTAAAAGCCCATCAGTTCTTCCAGTCGGGGTCTAGCTTGCCAAGGCAGAAGGTCGATCAGTTCCGCAAACAATTCGTTCTTGTCCTTATAGCCGTCCTGATCCCGTTCAATGATTGTCTCGTATATCGACTGCGGGAACTCTATGTGTCGGAAGTAGTTAGAAATAAAAGCATGTGTAAAATTGCTGAACGTTCTCGTTCGGTCCAATATCGTATTGTCCAGATCGAACAGAACGGCTTTAATCGAACTCATGGCTTGCCCCTCTCTGCAAGACATCCGTTGTAACGAGCTTGCTCTAGGTCGTATTTTTTCTCATAAACAAAGCAATCTCCTCGCTGCCTGTTCCCCGATTCGCGTACAGCGAAAGGTCGATTCCTTCTACGGTAAAGCCGCATTGCCGATAAAATCGGATCGCCGCGCTGTTCGTATTCTGCGTTTCCAACGTTACGGCCCTGAAACCGCCCCGGCGAGCCAATTCGACGACTTCGCCAAGCAGTTGCCGGCCGAACCCCCGCCGCCTGTAGCCCTCATGCACTTGAAAATGCCAGATCATCAACGTGTTGTTCCATGTCTGCGGTTCCGTTATGGCCAGCGCAGCCAATCGACCGTCTGCGTACAGCCCGAGGGAGTGGCCAAGCTTAACCATTTTCCTGTAGTTCTCGATATCTTCGTCATTACTTAACTCTTGCTTGATAAAGGGGGCTTTTAACTGAACCAAACTCAAGCGAAGATGAAAGGCATCCTCCGTCTCTTCAGTTATCGCTTCGTATTTCTGCATCGATGTGTATCCGAATACGCCAAGCTCATGAAACTCTTCTCCAGACAAAGCTGTGAGCCGCTTAATTTCCATTAGCCATTCCTCTCATTACAGTCGATCTGCGAATTCATTAGAAATTCCACGCGATCCAGCCAATGATGCTCCCGATCCGCAAGCAGGGTGCGCCATCCCAGCTCCAGTGCGGGAATTAGATTTTTCTCTTGATCGTCAACGTACAGAATCCGCGTATTGCCGTCGAAATGGGACTGCACCAGCTCGTAGATACGAATATCAGGCTTGCAGAGCCCGACTTGGTTAGAGATCGTTATACTGCGAACGAATGGCTCAATGACAGCCAGATGCGGATTCAGCCATTCGCGGCAATGATTGCTAAGCAGATGAATATCGGCAATACGGCTCCAATTCTGAAGACACTCTGTCGCAGGCAAAGTCTCCAGCGACTGGATCAGCGCATTCCGGGCCTGATCCGCCTTCAAATTGGGATAATGAGTTTGCAGCCAATTCCAAAACCCCGCCTCTCCCAGACGACCGGTCCACAATTCTTGGCGAATGCTCATAAACCTATCGCGGACTTCCGAGTAGGCTACCCCGAATTCCAAATCCAGCATACGGAAAAAGCGAGAAGAAAAATTGCTGATGATTACGCCCGCCACATCCAGAACGAGCTGAGGTCTGTCAGTCATCTGTCTATCCTCCGGGTTAAATGTCCAGACAGTTAAGGATTTGTCCCGACTCATATCTTGTATCGATAATGGAGAGGAGACGTTCCCCCACTTCATCCGTTGTCTTTAATTGCCCCTCCCGATAGGCTTCCTGGAAAAAAGCCGCCATCTGAAAGAAACGCTCATCCTGCCCTCTGGCCGCGGTCTGCATATCCGTGTCAACCATGCCCGGATCAACGCCGACGATCTCGACAGGATCTTCTTTCTCGGCTTATTCCATCCCGATGCAACGCGTGAACATGTTGATTCCGGCCTTCGCCGAGCAGTACGCGCTCATTCCGGGGATGGGCGACGTTCCCGATCCCGAAGAGATATTGATTATTTTACGTCTTGCGGTAAAACTTTCAGTGAGCTTAAGGAATCGGGATGAGAGGACCATAGGCGCTAGCAAACTCGTTTGCAAGCTGCGATTCAATTCCTTGGCGCTGCAATGCTCGGCGTGCTTCAGCGGCTCAAGTACTGCAGCGTTGTTAATTAGACAAACCATATTTGTATCGGCCGTATCGATACGGCCGACAATGTCGTCAAGCAACGGCTTAAGCTCATCCACTTCGCTCAGATCGAACCGCTTATGAAGATAACGTTCGTATCGTTCCAGCTCGCCGACCGGCCCTCTAGAGATTCCATGTACGTAGTCGCCTCTTTCCAAGAGCAGTTCGGCCAATCGACGGCCAATTCCTCTGGATGTCCCCGTAATGATAAAGTGTCCTTGACTCATCCCGTCGCACTCTCCTGTTTACAGATCATCCTTACATTTTCTCGCTTAAAGACACTCCAGCAATTCGCTCATTTCCCTAATCACGTACTTCGGACTATGCAAATCCGCGAGCTCCGTCTTCCCTCTGTTATAGAAGCAGAAGTCGATGCCAGCATTACGGGCTCCTTCATAATCGTCGGCCAACGAATCGCCTACAAAGAGAACGTCACGCGAAGCCAGACGCAGCTCCTCCAGGGCGTATTCGAAAATCTCTTTCCGCGGCTTGCGGATGCCCACTTCGTCCGATACGACGACCGAATGGAACAGGTTGAAAATATCCCCCGCGGCGAGCCTGCGTCTCTGGGCTTCGCCGATTCCGTTGGAGATGATGCCTAGCTTATAGCGAGCTCTCGCAAAATCGAGTACGTCTCTCGCGCCGTTTTCGAAATAACAAGTGTTGCAAAAATAGTCCCAGTAGGACGCCGTAAGCCGTTCGTGCTGGGACGCGTCAGCTTCGAGCGAGTCGCGGAAGGAACTGATTAACACGTCTTGAATCGATCTGTGAGGGCCGCGATTGTTGACGAAATCCATCCAGTGCCGGAGGTTATGCTGTGAGAAAATGGTCCAGAACGCATCCCATTGCTCCTCTTCATCCACAAACAGGCGATGATCGGCAAGCGTTCGCTTCATGGCGTCCAGTTCGCTGAACGAATAATCCAGCAGCGTATTGTCCAAGTCGAAAATGATCGCTTTATACATACTCTCCCCTCCCGTCAATAGACAAGACCCCGCCATAGATAGCTCCTATCTTAGGCAGGGTCATGTTCGTTTGAGTTATCTTCCAGAATTATACACGAAATCGACGCGAATGTCTTGGTATAGATTCAGCGGAGAGGTCGAGCAGGAGTAGCACCGCCGCTGCCCGACATCCAGCAGCGTCAGGCGCTGGCCGTGTTTTGCCCCAGTGTCAATGCCTAATCGTCCGGCTTCGCACCAGATTCGCCCGATTTCTGCGCCGAGCTTGTAGGTGGGCGTGTGACCGAAAATAACGGTGTACGGAACGTCAACGGTTTCCCTCCAGAACGGCTCGCGGATCTCCGTCAGATCTCGCAGCGATTGCTGGTCAAGCGGAATTCCCGGACGGATGCCGGCGTGTACAAACAGATAATCGTCCGCGATCCAATAAGAGGGAAGAGACTTCAACCATTCCAACAGCGGCGCAAGCTGCGCGGGAGCTGTATCCAACCCCGCCACCATTAGGTCGGTGTTGCCGGGGAGCGCTACGGCTCCTTGATCGGACAGTTTCTTAATCGTTCTCAAGGTGTCCCAGGATTCCGGCTCTTCGTTCACGTAATCTCCTAGCAGCACCAGCCGGTCCTCCCCCGCTTTATAGCCGGCCGTCTCGAGTAGCAACAACAGACCTTCTTCGTGTCCGTGTATATCCGATACGGCTAACAAACGGGGACGTTGGGAAATGCTCAACGGATTAACCCCTTTCCTGCGACTTGTCGTAGATGTAAGCTGCGGATCTGGGCAGCGAGACGGTAATAGGCGTCCCCGGCGGCAACTGCCGCTCTACAAGCAGATAGAGCTTCTGCCCGGCATCGGTATTGGCGACGATGCGCCACCGTTTGCCTTCGAAGGTGCTGTGCCGCACGGTCAGACCAAACGTCGTCCGATCGTCTCCCTGCCGCCGTCCACCTTCATAAGCTGCGGCCGTCTCGGCGGCAACGGTAATCTCCGCTTCGCCGGAACCGTGAAAGACGATGTCGTCCGGACGAAAGAGCAGCTCCGCTTCGCTGCCTTCGGCGAAAGCTTCGGCTCCTACTCCCTCGATCACAATCGAGCCGCTTCTCAGACCGACGCCGCGAGCCGTTCGGACGATCGTCCCTTCGATCCGGTTGATCGCGCCAAGCAGCGAAGCGGCCCAACGGCTCGCGGGCAGCGCGTAGCAATCGGCCGGAGTTCCGATCTGATCGACCGCGCCGCTGCGCATAATGAGCAGCCGGTCGGCCATGGCGAACGCTTCCTCCGGATCGTGCGTCACATGAAACACGCTCGTGCCGAGATGCCGGAACAAATAGGCCATTTCGGTGCGCATTTCAATTCTCAGCCGCATGTCGAGATTGGACAGCGGCTCGTCGAGCAGCAGAAGCCGGGGCTGCGTCGCCAACGCTCGCGCGATCGCGACCCGCTGCTGCTGACCGCCGGACAACTGCGGCGGAAGCCGCTTCTCCAGTCCGACAAGCTGCAGCATCTCCAGCAATTCGCCGACGTGTTTGCGGATGTCGGCGCGGTCCATGCGCCGGTTCTTCAGCCCGTATGCAATGTTGTCGAACACGCTCAAATGCGGCCAAAGCGCATAATCTTGAAACACCATATTCACGCCGCGTTTCTCCGGCGGTTGCATGCCGCGAGAGGAGGAGATCACTGCACCTTCAAGCAGGATTTCGCCGCCGTCCGGAAGGGCGAGTCCGGCTATGAGCTGCAGCAGCGTCGATTTGCCGCAGCCGGACGGTCCCAGGACACTGATGATTTCTCCTTTGCGCATATCGAGAGAGACGCCCCCCAGCGCTTGATGGGATTCGTAGCGCTTGGCAACGTCTTTAATTTCCAGAAGCGGTCGTTCGCGAGAAGCTCCGTTCATGTGCGGGCCACCTTTCGCCGCAGGAGCATCTCCAGCAGCAGAATAATCAGAATAACAGTTCCTCCGCCCAGCATTGTGGCTGCGGACGCATAGCCGAAGTTCAAATCCTCGAAAGCTTTGTTGATCGAAACCGGAAGCGTAAAGAAGTTTGGCGGGAACAAAATCGCATTTACCGCCAGGTCGAATACGCTTGAGCCGAAAGCGGCGAGAGCCGCCGACAGCAACGCGCCGCGAATGAGCGGAGCCAGAATGAGCCTTACGAGGTTCAGCAAGGAGCCTCCTTGCATCTGCGCCGCGTCGAGCAGCGTGCCCGGCACCTTCGCCATCGCGCCCACCATAATTCTCGTAATGACGGGAACGGCGCCAGCGACGGAAGCAAGCACGAGTATAGCCGGCTTGCCGTACAGCAGCAATCCGATCGATTCGAGCCAGGCTTGATTCCAGACGAAAATGTAGCCGATACCCAGCACGACGCCCGGAACGGCCAGCGTAACGAGCGACATCACTTCGATCCAGCGCTTAAAGCGGAAACGGGAGTAGGTGAGCACGAACGCCACCGCGACGCCCAGCGCGAGCCCCGCCAGTGCGGAGACGGAAGCGATGAGCAAGGACCGGCCCAATCCCGCTAACAGCTGGCTGTGGTCCGCAAACAGCGAGACATAGTGCGAGAACGTCAGATTATCGAGCGTGAACCCGCCGGATTGCGTCCGGAACAGCGACATCAGCACGTTCGTGCCGATCGGAATGCCGACTACGACAAGCAGGAACAACAGGTTGCCGATCGTCAGGAGCGGCGTCATCCGGCCGGCAGGCTTCGGTTCAGACGGGATAGCGCGCGCCGACAGAAAATCGAAGCGCGAACGCCGCATGACATAAAATTGCAGCAGCATCGCCAGCGATATGAGCAGTACCAGATAAAAGGACAACACTCCGGCCATATCGAAGCGGATCGGCGACGTGTACAGCGCGGAATAAATCGAGTAAGGAAGCGTCGGGAACCGGTAGACGGCGGCGATCGAAGCCGGCAGCCCGAAATCCCCGACCGTATCCATGAACACGAGCGCAGCGCCAGCCAGAAACGCGGGCAGCAGCAGCGGCGCCTGTACAGTGCGCCAGACCCGCCATGCGGATGCGCCGCACAGTCTGGCCGCTTCGGCGAGCTGCTCCACCTTCCACTCCATCGCGGCATGAACGCTTAAATAAGCGAGCGGAAACTTGCTGAGCGTCATAACGACGATCAGCCCCGCCGGCTGGAATACGGCGGGCGTAATCCAGCTCCAGCCCAGCAGCTTGACGGCCAAGCCGCCGCCTGCGGCAAACATGACCCACCCCTGCGCTAAAATAAACGAGGGCGTGATCAACAGCCCCCAGACGGCCGCATCGAGCAGGCGCGCGGTCGGGAAGCGCCATGTCGCTCGCGCCATAGCCAGCATGCCGCCGAGCAGCGTAGCAAGCAGCGTCGTTCCGCTTGCCAGCAGCACGGAATTTTCCAACGACTTCAGCCATAACGGACGGTTAAACAGCTCCAGCAAGAGCCGCAAGTCTCCCAGCTTCCAATCTCCGAAGAAAACCCCCGGCAGCAGCACCTGAACGATGACTGCCGCCAAGGGGAACAGGACCAGAATGCACAGGGCGAGACTTACAAACCATCCGAGGCGATTCTGATTAAGCCTCGGCTTCAGCATGGCTTACTTCACCGCTTTGTCGGCGAACCATTGCTTGATCTCGGCTTCGTGCTCGAACGCCCATGCGGCGTCTGCAGCAACCAGGTTGGCATCGGCCGCGCGATCCGCCTTCGGATTAACGCCCGGGACGGAAGGCTCGAAGTAGCTCTCATCGCCTTGATCGATCAGTTGCTGCTGAGTGGCCGGGTCGAGCAGGAAGTTGACGAACGCCTTGGCCGCGTTCGGATTTTTCGTATTTTTCTGAATCGCGGCGACGCGTACGGAAGCCGGAGCGCCGTCTTCCGGCCAGATGATGCCGATCGGCTCGCCGGAATTCACCAAACCGTAGGCATTGGATTCCTGCAGCGCTGCCGCTTTGATCTCCCCGGAGCTGAGCGCCGCTGCAACGTTAGGGTTTTTCGGATATACCTTCAAGCCGTTGGCGAACAGAGAATCGAAGAAGGTTTTGCCGCCGTCAAGCTGCTTCTCGCTGAAGAAACGTGCGACGAACGGGAACGCGGGAGCTGCGATGGCCGGATCGGCCATGCCGACCGCGCCCTTGAATTCCGGCTTCGCAAAGTCGTCCCAAGAGTTGGGAGCCTGATCGGCCGTGTACGCATTCGTGTTATAGACGATGATTCCCGCAGCGTGAGCGCCGGTCGGATAGAACGACTTGTTAGCTGGAACGTAAGCTTGATACGTATCCTTAAGCTTGGCTGCATTGTCCGGCACCCAGTCCGTCAGCAGTTGGTTATCCTCTCCCATGCCGTAGACGGTCGGCATCGCATCCAGCCAGACGACGTCCCAGTGCGGATTGCCCTTCTCCGCTTGAATCCGGGACATGATCTCCGCTCCATTGCCCTTGACGAGGTTGATTTTGTGTCCGGTTGCCGCTTCGAACATCGGACCGATAATATCGTCGAAATCGTTCAGGTATACGGTTAACGTGCCTTCGTCTTGCGTTTCGGGAGTCGGCTCCTCGCTAGCGGGCGTTGTCTCGGCCGACGGAGACGCCGTTTCTGCCGAAGGGGACGTCGTCGGTTGAGCGCCGCTGTTCGCTGCATTGTTGCCGTTAGCCCCGCACGCCGACATCACCGTCATCGCAATGGCCAGCAGCAGTGAAATTCCCGTCAACTTCGTTTTCGTTTTTTTCATAATCTCTTGTACCCTCCACCAATCTAGTGTGAAATGCTCTACTAAAAAAGTAACATCGGTTTGTACAAGAGATGTTAATTCCGCCCGCTATTTATGTTAAATAAATCTATTTATATTGATATAAATATAGATTATATCTATAATTACTCGAAACGAAGAAGCGGAGGGAATACGATGAACGTGCAGCAGTTAAAGGTGTTCTTGTCGGTATGCGACGGCCAAACTTTGATCGAGACGGCCGAACAGCTGGGCTTGAAGCAGCCCACCGTCAGCTTCCATCTGCGAAAGCTGGAAGAGACGCTCGGACTTACGCTATGGCGCAAAAACGCGCGGGGCTTCCGACCGACAAGCGACGCATTCGAGCTTCTGCCCTACGCCCGGCGGATTGTCGCGCTGGTGGATGAAGCCGAGGAACGGATGAGCGAGTTGAGGAACCGACAAGGCGGAAGACTTCGAATCGGGGCAAGCCACACGCCCGCGACCTATTTTATCCCCAAGTATCTGGCGCAGTTCCGCGTTCTGCATCCCGACGTGCAACTTCTGTTGACCGTCAAAAAAGCAAGATCGACGCTGGCCATGCTGCGTAATTACGAGATCGATGCGGCGATCGTATCGCTGCCCGAGAAAGTGGAGGACGCTGAAGGGCTTGTTGTCTACAGATTGGCGGAGGACGGGCTGAGACTGTTCCTATGTCCCGAACATCCACTGGCTTCTTTCGAGGAAATCGCGGTGGAGCAGTTGCATCGGGAAACGTTTCTGCTGCATGAGTCCGGTACGACCTCGCGGCAGCTCACCGACGAATGGGCGGAGCAGGTCGAACTAAAACTGGATTCGGCCATGGAGATGGGAGCGATCGAGACGATCAAAGAGGGGCTGAAGTGCAATATGGGCATCGGCGTGCTGCCATGGAGAAGCGCAATCCGGGAAACGCAGTCCGGCGAATTAATCCAGCGTCCGCTTCCCCGTTATCGCAATAACCGGTTCATCTGTCTTGCGCTTCGGGACGAGGAAACGTTGTCCCCCCATTTGCGCCAGTTTTTGAGCTTCGCCAGGTCCAGCATGTCCGTTCTTGCGGAATGACGCCGGACGATGATTCGGTTTCGGCTGCGTTTGATTACGGCTTATTTCCGCGCTCTGGGCTGTTGCCGTCGGTGCTGTTCCGCTTCATTTCCTGCAATACTAGATCGAGACGATTGATAATTCTTTCGTCGTTCTCCAGCTTTTTCTTCAGTAGGACGGCATTCCTGCTCTGACCGATGAACAGCAGAATCAAGAGCAATACAGTAGCGATGAGTATAGCGTCCATGCGCAATCCCCCCTATGTGCTCAGAGATCTTTCTTGTAAAAATAATGCTTGTACCCGGTCGGGGCATTGTCGATGATCGCGATGACTTCGTAACCGAATTTCTTGTAAAATTCGGGCGCCTGAAAGCTGAACGTGTTCAATTTGATAAAGGTGCATTCCTTGACTCGAGCGAACCGCTCGGCTTCCTCCAGCAGTGTTCTTCCCAGTCCTTGGCCGCGAGCATCGTCGGACACCCACAGAATCTCGATATCCAGCCAGTTCCAGCGCATGACGCCGTTAAGACCGGCAACGACTTCATCGTTATCGTTTTTCAATACGAGATTCAATTCCTCGTATGTTCCGTTTGGAACATGCCTTGAATTGAATTCGATCAACTTATTGCGAACGCGAAGAGCTTCGTCGCCGGTTCCTCGGATGAGCTTGAGAGCGTCCGCCATACTTAGTCACCCCTTATTTTTATTTGACAGACAAAATTTCGCTATGCGCCTCTCTCAGACAAGTCTCCCGCAGCCGAGCATCGTTTTCCGTCAACGGACTGATTCGGCTGGATTGGAAGGAAACCAGCTCGTCGCCGCGATAGTAGCAATGATGCTCATAGCAGTGCGGTTCCTGCAAGGCCGCTTCCAGAAACCGGCGAATATTCGATACGACGCCGCCATTATTGGCGTCCATAATCCAGTCGATCGGCCGCCAATGCAGGATGCCTTCGTCCGTCTCAAGCGGAGTCGCGTAGTCGAAGCTTCCCTCCACTTCCGCCACGTACAGATACATTCCGCCGAAGCTGGCGTCGTCGTCATTCCAAGTGATCATCCCTTTATACTCCAGCCCGTACCCCTCTATTCCGGTCTCCTCGCGAATTTCACGAATCATCGCGTCGCGGGGCGTCTCGTTCGCCTCGAGCTTGCCGCCCACTCCGTTCCAACGTCCCAACCAAGGGGCGAAGTTCCGGTTCAGCAGCAGCAGCTCGTCGCCGCGTCTAATAAAGCAAATGTTGTATTTGATCATGTTTTGCGCTCTCTCCGACTTATGTATTTCTCATTCTCATATTGCAGGCATAAGGCTCGAAGCCCGCCCGTAACCAGAAGCTCTTTCCGAGCCGGTTCTCCTCCAGCACATCGATCTCGATCGTCGCGACGCCCTTGAACCGCAGCTTCTTCAACAGCGTTACTCCCTGCAACCCAAGCCCCTTGCCTCGATACTCGCGACCGACAAAATACTGCCTTAAGTATACTTCTTTTATTCCCGGATGGTAGTCGTTTTCTTTGAAACGATAGAGCGCGTATCCGGCGGTTTCTTCCCCGCAGATCAGAAAATCGGCCTTCCAGTCGGCTTCGAGCCAGTTCCGCATGCGAGCTTGAAGCTGCTCACGGTCCAGCGGATTAGAGCTGCCCTCGTCTTCAATCAAACGCTTATTCATATCGGCCAATAAGCCGACATCATCCGGAGATGCAGCTCTTAAGCGAATCTCCATTGGGCTCCTCCCCCTAAATGCATGGAATGAAATTCAAGAGCTCGCCCATATGCGCAATACAGCCATCCGGAGTCAACCCGGCGCTGCGCAGCTTCGTCAGGTCGGCCCGATATGCGATAAAACGCACGCAGGCGTCCTGCGACGCTTTGCAGTCGATCCACGCGTCTCCAACCGAAAGCCAACTTCGTCGATCAAGCTGAGGATAGCTGTTCATAATGTATTGAAACCCGTCCGGCGACGGTTTAAGTTTGCCAGCGTTTTCCCGACCGACAATCAGGTCGAAGCAGTGCGAAATCCGATTATCATCCAACGCCGCCCTTGCCGCCGACAGCGAATTGTTCGTAAGAACGACAAGAAGATATTTCCCCCGCAGCTCCTCCAGCATAGCGGGGACGCCAGGCTCCAGCTCCGCCCCCTCCATGCCCGCTAATTCGTGCTTGCCGGCAATCGCCCAAACCTCCTCCTCCTGCAGTTGCGTCATGTCGCCAGTCTCAAGCGCAAGCTGAATGAGCGTGGATGAGGTTTCACTGTCTAATTTCACATTGTCTGGCAGCAAGCCGCGCTCGCGGAGGTAGGCATGAATGTCCCGCTTCATCCATCCAAAATCGATGCTCGAGCGAAGCAGCGTATTATCCATATCGAAGATGATGCCTCTAACCGGGTGCTTCTCCATTTGATCTTACCTGCCTTATCTGCCGTCTGGATTCTTCCTCGACGCCGAACGCTTGGCAGCCCAGGTCCTGACGACGTAATACAGCACAGCCAACAAAACAAAGCTGCCCGCAAGAATCAACCAATTCGGCTCGATAATCACTCCGAATGATACTTTATGCTCGAGCTCCTCCACGCTTTCATAACGCTCCGTAATGTCCGGAACATAACTACGCGTAAGCATCAATCCCGAGAGGATCGCCCATCCGATATAACCCGCATAAACCATCAGCCCAAACAGCAGGCCTTCGATTACATATCGTATTTTCAACCCTCTTCGCCCCTGTCGTCTAACTCTCCTTACGTACGACGAAGGTAACACAATCGCTTGTCAGCAAAATGTCGCGTCCGTTTCTTTCAATTTCGAACTGCAGCGCTTTAGTCGTCGTATAGAGCGTCCCCCAGCCCGGATAGGCAGACGATAATATCTGCCGCAGCCGTTCTTCCGACAAATTCAGCTCCATATACGGCTCTAGCTTCTCCCCCGTTAATGCGTCCGTTTCTCGAATGCTCGCGCTCATGATAATGCAGTTGACGCCGCATCGGCGTGTCCCCCGCGCCATTCTGCCCAGCACCGACATAAACATTCTCTCAGACTCTACATGTTCAAGGGAAGATACGGCGACGATATAGTCATATTCGTCTGGGGCGATCGCATAGTCGCCGATGTCGGATTGCATGGTTCTGATCTGCTCTCCGACTCCGTATTCTCGACTGTAAACCTCCAGCTTGGACAGAGCCGAAACCAACAGATCGACGCATACAACTTCTCCCGAGCGGGCCTGTAGAAATTGAGCGATCGGGATACTGTTTCGCCCGACTCCGCAGCCAAGATCCAACACCCGCACATAATCGTACGCCGCAAAGCTCTCCAAGGCCTCCATCACCGTACGCACCGGCTTCGCCAGCCAAGAGCCCTTAGCAAACAGCTTTTGATTTTCGTACAGCGCCTCGTGATATTTTCTTTCTTCTTCTCTGATTTCCTGAAGTCTGCCTCCTAGATTTTCAATCACAGATCCCCCTAAAGCTCCTTACGAAAATAGACCAAAATCAGACGGTCGTTAACCTCCTCTTCCTTGAAAATCTCGTAACCCAGCTTGCTATAAAACTGAATATTCCGCTCGCTCCTATGCCCAGTGAACAGCTCGATCGTATTCACATCGGGAAAGGAATCCTCCACAGCTTTCATAAGCCTCTTGCCGACTCCGCGGTTCTGGACGTCCGGATGCACGATTAATTTGCCGATCGTACATTGCCCTTCTCCCGGGCGAACTCTGACCGAGCCGACAATTCTTCCAGAGAGTTCAGCTTTGAAAACGATCCATTCCTCCGCTTCGCGTTCTAATTGTTCCAAAGTTTGCGTGAGCGGCTGAATCATATAATCGTCGTAGATCTCGGCCTCGCTTTGATAGGCGGCATACTGAAGCCGAAGAATTTCCGGCAAATCCGCTTTGTTCGCACGGGTAATCGTCGGCATTCCGGACATCCTTTCAGTCGGACGAGGTTCATCCCCTCGGTCTTTTTCCTATCATTATAGTTCACAACATAAATTTGGTAAAATGTTCAATACAAGTTTTATATTTGACTCGTTAATTATTCTCTCACAAGATCCGATGATTTCTTCACGATTTCTTGTTTGGCATCGTTCACGATCAGTCGAAAAATATCCGGACGGCTGTAGTGCCCGACGACGTCGAAATCAAAGCGGCTTTGCGCGACCTGATCGAGGTCCAGCGTGGCGAACAGCAGCCCTTCCTTATCGTAGAGCGGCTCCGCGACGTATTCTCCGAGCGGTCCGACGATGGCGCTGCCTCCCCTGCTCAAAATCTCGTCGTCTTCGCGAAGGTCTTCATGCCCGGCCAAATCTGCGGGATAGGAAGATTTCGTCGCATATTGATTGCTGGACAGCACGTAGCAGCGGCCTTCGCAGGCGATATGCCGGATCGTCGCCTGCCATGAATCCCGGGCGTCGGCGGTCGGCGCAATGTAAATATCGATACCCTGCGCATAGATGGCGGCGCGAGCGAGCGGCATGTAGTTTTCCCAGCAGATCAAGCCGCCGATTCTGCCGTAGGGCGTATCGATGACGGTTAACGTGCTGCCGTCCCCTTGCCCCCATAAGAGTCGCTCGGAGCCCGTCGGCACCAGCTTGCGATGTTTGCCCAGAAGGTCCCCGTCCGGTCCGAAATAAACGATCGTGTTATAGAGCGTGCCTCTGCTGAACTCCCGATCCCGCTCTACCGCTCCGACGATCAAATACACCCCGAGCTCCTTGGCCAATTCCCCCAACAGCTCCGTCTCCGCTCCGGGGATGTCGATCGAGCTTGCCCAATAGCGCCGCCAATGCTGTCTTCCTTCCTCCGTACGGCTGCCGACGCGCGCGCCGAATCCCAGGCCCCGGGGATACCCGGGCAGGAATACCTCCGGAAAAACGATCAGCTTCGCTCCTTCGGCCGCCGCTTGTCTTGACATGCTCCCGATCTTATCCATTGCGGATTGCTTGTCGAACAGTATTGGCGCAGCTTGAACAACGGCAACTTTGACGTAACGATTATCCATCTTGACTCGTCACTCCTCATTCCGATTTAACATCCTGGATCACTATGATATCAAAAACGGACCGAAAGTTGACCCTCCAGTTCGCCATTCTTCTCCCCATCCACGTTCAACAAATCGTGACAATCTGACCTCGTTATTCCGAAAAACGGAGACTTATTTTCCGCCGAACGGTGGTATGATAAAATTTCACTAAGTCCGATTGAATAACGGGAGTCGATATAGATGTGGAAGCCGGACCGTCACAGCCAACAACCGCTATACGAACAGATCGCCGATCATCTGGAGCAGCGTATCTCCTACGGCGAATTTCCGCCCGGCAGCCTGCTGCCTTCGGAACGAAAGCTGGCCGAGCAGCTTGGAGTCAATCGCAGTACGGTCATCATGGCCTTCGCCGAGCTTAGATCGACCGGAATCATCGAAAGCCGGACAGGCAGCGGCACGCGCGTAAGCGCGACCAAATGGGGCGTTGCGCCCAAGCATACGCCGAACTGGAAGCGTTATTCGGAGGGCGGCGGCTTCCTGCCCAACCTGCCTTTTATGCGCAAAATCCGGGAAGCTCTGGCCCATAATCCCGAGCTGATCGATTTCGCCAGCGGCGAGCTGGCCGGCGATCTTGCGCCCAACGACGAAATCGCCGCGCTGATGAGCGAGCATCGCTATACGTCGTACCTCGGCTACGATAACCCGCAAGGTTATATTCCGCTTCGCCAAGCGCTCGTCTCTTATTTGGAGGCCCATCGTAATATCCGCACGACCGAGGCGTCGGTGCTCGTGACATCGGGCTCTCAGCAGTCGCTGTATCTGATTACGCAGTGTCTACTGTCGCCGGGAGACGCCGTAGCCATCGAAGATCCGTCGTACTGCTACTCTCTGCCAATGTTTCAGTCCGCGGGCTTGCGGTTGTTCCGTCTTCCCGTCGACCGGTACGGCATCGACCCCGACGATGTGCGGGCATTGTACAAGAAGCACCGCATCAAGATGGTGTTCACGAACCCTAACTTTCAAAATCCCACGGGAACGGTGCTGGCTGCCGAGAGACGAAAGCGTCTGCTGGACGTAGCAAGCGAGCTGGCGCTGCCGATCGTGGAAGACGATCCGTTCAGCCTGACTTCGTACGATGGAGCGCCCCCGTCGCCGCTGAAGGCGATGGATGAAATCGGCTCGGTGCTGTACATCGGCTCGTTCTCCAAAATCGCCGCCTCCGGGCTGCGGATCGGCTGGATGGTGGCGCCGCGAGCGATCGCGGAGAGGCTGGCCGACGCGCGGCAGCAAATGGATTTCGGCCTTAGCGTTATTCCGCAGCAAGTCGCCGCGCAATTTCTGAATTCCGCCTATTTCGAGCCTCATCTGGAACGATTGAGAATGCAGCTGCTGTTCAAGCGAGACTTGCTGGTTGAATCGCTCCATAGAGAGCTGGGAGATCTCATTCGTTTCGAGATTCCTCAAGGGGGACTGCATCTCTGGTGCAAGCTGACGCCGGACATCCATGACGGCAAGCTTCTGGAGGAAGCCGTGCGCAGGGGCGTTGTTTTCGTACCTGGCAGCGTCTACGGATCGGATTCCGGCTTTGTCCGGTTTACGTTTGCCAGAGCGCGAACGGAGGATATACCATCGGGAATTGCCCGGTTTGCGGAAGCGCTTCGTGCAACAACCGACGGTTAAACGACGAAATAGAGCTGCCCATCAAGCAATCTCAGGGGCAGCTCTATCTATTCTTAGGCGCATAGGTTGTTAGCAGGAATAAGTTTCGCGCCTCAATTGTTCAAGGCGATTACGATAGCGGCCACTATAATCATGCCGACGACATAAATTCCGCCGAGTCGCAGCCACTTCTTTCCTGTATTTTGCGAGTAGCGGGGGTCCGCTTCTTTATTGCTTTTCGATTGACCGATGATCAATGTCGCGACCAATCCCGCTGCCATAACGATAATGACTATAGCCATCAGCCATGCCATGTTTATCACCTGCCAAGGGAATGATGAGTACTCTGCTGCTGTTCCTATTCCCATTATAATAAACCGTCCGCCGAAGCAAACCAACCATTTCCGCTTTTTTATGCCCATCCAATTCAAAATTATAAAAAGGGGCTATCCCATAAGTAGGGTCGTACAAGATGATCGATCAAAGAAAAAGTGCATGTATCTTCTGGAGACTGCCTCATACGGTCCTGAAATTACCCTATCACAGGTTTACCATTCGGATTTCAGGATCGTATAGCATCGGAAGGAGATACATGCACGACAACATTCTCTATCGATCATCGTTTCGTACGACTTTTTTACTTATGGGACAGCCCCTGTCGAGTTCGTCATTAGCGGTACAGCATCGGGAACAGCTTCCTCTTCTCTTCCTCGTCCGGCATTCTGCCGTAGTCGGCTACCTCGAAAGGCTCTGCATAACGAATGCGAGAGGCGGCCTCCTGGCCATAATGCGCTTCAAGTGAAGCTTTCATCTCCTCCGAGACATTCAAGAACGTGCTCCAATTGTCCAAAATGTACTGACGTCTGTTCTCCCACCCCGACGGAACGGAATCGAGAAAACCTCGCTGCCATGGCGCGAATTCGTAAAACTGGGAGGCATGGGCATCGCAGCCGAGCAGCTTCTTCTCGATCGTCTCGTCGACGGAGATTACAATGTCCGGCCGGTATGAGTTCCTCTTCGCGTAATCCGGCATCAGCAGAAATAACGGGGATTTTAGCAAATACGGCGCATCCGGCACTGCATTGGGAACCATGGCGATGAAATCGGCGCAATCCCGCACGATTTTCCCCGCACCGCGATTGTCGATATGACCGGGTCCGTCCGGATGAAACGTCACAACGACGTCCGCCTTCCAATTGCGAATCAGGCGTATCACTTCCGAACGAATTTCGTGCGTCGAGGCAAGCTGTCCGTCGGGAATGTCCAAAATCGTATATTCTTTCACGCCGAGCCTGCGAGCGGCCTCGTAGGCTTCCTGCGTTCTTCTCTCGATCAGTGCTTGGCCGTTCATGCTGAAATGTCCGCAGTCTCCGTTCGTCAGCGAGACGAATTTGACGTAGTGGCCCAGTTCGGCATACAGCGCCGCAGTGCCTCCGGCATAAATCTCTGCCTCGTCCGGATGAGCGGCGATTACGATAATTTGCAGTGTGCGGTTCATTGTGTATAATCCTCCAAGCGGTTTTAGCCTTTGACCGCGCCCGCGGTCAAGCCTTTAATTACAGTTTCTTGCGAGATCATGTAGAGGACAAGCAGCGGCGCAATCGAGATCGCAATTGCGGCCATCATTGCGCCATAGTCGGTACCGTACGCATTCGAGACAAGCGAGAGCAGCACCGAAATCGGCTGCATGTCCCGCACCGGTAAATACACGAGCGGCATTAGCAGTTCATTGTACGACCACAGAAAAATCATAATCGATACCGTTGCGAATATCGGCACGCACAGCGGCAATATGATACGGTAGTAAATTTTCCAGATGGACGCCCCGTCTACGACCGCCGCCTCTTCGAGCTCTCCGGGCAGCGCCGCCATAAAACCGGTCATCATAATGATGGCGAAGCTCAGGTTGCCGGCGATCTGCGGCAAAATAACGGACCAATACGTGCCGTTCAAATGCATTTCTTTAATAATGATAAAGTTCGGTATAATAACCGCGAACTGCGGCAGCAGCATACAGACGACGAACAGCACGTTAAACAGACTCTTGCCTCTGAACTGAAAGCGGGACAGGACGAACGAAGCAAGGCCCGCAAAGATCGAGACTCCGAGGACGACGGAGCCGGAGATGAGCAGGCTGTTCGCAAAGCCGCGCAAAATGTTGATATTCCCGTATTCGTTCAGCTTGGCATAGTTAACGAAGCTGAAGCTGTCCGGCAAGCCGAACGCGTTCGTTAAAATTTCCTCGGACGACTTGAGGCTATTAAGCAGCACCCACAACAGCGGAACGATGGTCGTGCACGCCCAAGCGATCAGCAGCACGTAAACGATCGTTTTGCCTGTGTAACGGCCGGGCCCGCGCCTTTGCCCGATATTTTCCGCGACGGTTGACATCGCATTTCCCTCCCGAGTCAGAAGCTAATCGTATCTTTCTTGACGGCTTTGTTCAGCAGCACGGTAATCAGAATGCCCAGCAGCATCATCGCAATGACGATCGTGCTTGCATAGCCGACGTTCTGGCCGTTAAAGGCTTTGTCGTACATATACGTGCTGAGCAGCTCGCTGGAATTCATCGGGCCGCCTTTGGTCACAATGTAAACGACGTCGAACACCTTGAGCGCCCCGGCGGTCGCCAGCGTCAAGCAGGAAGCGATAACGTCGCGCAGCAGCGGGATCGTAATCTTCAAAGCCTTCTGAATGCCCGTTATTCCGTCCAGCTGCGCCGATTCGTAGATGTCCTCGGGAATTTTCGAAATGCCGGTCAGGAAAATAACAAAGTAAAAGCCGACATATTGCCACAAAATCGGAATCAGCACGAGATAGATCGAGCTATGCTCCGTCAGCCACACTTGCTCGGGAAGCCCAAGCGTGCGCATAATGGCGTTCAGCAATCCGTAATCGTAGTTGTAAATAATCGAGAACATCAGACCGATTGCCGTTCCCGAGATCACGATCGGGAAGAAATAGACCGTCCGGAAAAACTTGAAGCCCCGCTTCACGCTATCCGTAAGCAGAGCGAGCGCCAGCCCTCCGCCGGCTTGCAGAACGATCGCTCCGACGGTCAGGATAAGGGTGTTTCTCAAGGCGATGCCTACGACCGGGTCCTCCGCAAGCTGACGGTAGTTGTCCAATCCGATAAACGTTTTCTCATTGGAGAAGTTATACCAGTCCGTGAAGCTGTAAAACACCGATTGAATCAACGGATACAGCAAAAACGCGAACAAAAGGATGACCGTCGGCGCCAGGAAAAGCACGATATAACGTTTGTCTTTGAAATTCACATCGGTTCCTCCTAAAGAGGCATGCTCCCGGGGCTCATTCGCTGAGCCGGGAACGGCGATATCCGCCCTTCCCGCCCAGGAGCGTTAGCCCGCTTGCCTAGCCTTGGTTGCGATCGCTGAGCTTCTTCGCTTGCTCCAGCACTTCCTCCGCCGTCTTCTTGCCGTTCGCCAAATAACCCAAGCCTTTCAGGAAATCGGTGTACGACTCGCGGGACACGTAGGAATCGATCGGCATCACGAAGTCTTTCGCCTGCGCGACCATTTCGTTGCCGGCTTTGAGCAACGGCGCCGTGCTGCCCGTGTCGGCAGTTTTGACCGCGTAAGTTCCGCCGACTGCGGCAAAAGTGCCGGCCACGTCCGGGGACGTCATATACTTGATGAAGGCCAGTGCGGCGTCATATTGAGCTTGATCCTCGTTTTTCTTCATGTACCAGCCGGAGCCAAAGCCGGACACGATCATGTTCTCGCCTTTGCCGCCCGGAACGAGCGGGAACGGAGCGATCTGGATCGCCGGATTGGCGGACAAGCCGACTGCCGTCCAGGAACCGTTAAACATCATCGCCGCCTTGCCGCCGGAGAACAGCGCTTGCGCCTTGTCGTCATCCAACGTCAGCGCATCGCGCGGGAACGCTTTGCGGTCGCTCAAGTCTTTGATAATGTTCAGCGCCGGAGCCCAGGACGGATCGTACGCCAGCTGTTGGCCTTCCGGGCCGACCTGAGACAATACGAGCGCTTCTTGGATATAAGGCGTAGTCAGCGAGGTTGCGAACGGAATCATATCGTTGGCGGCGAACGTATCAACCGCTTTCATAAACGCGTCAAAAGTCGTTGGAGCCTCGAGCTGATGCTTGTCGAACAGCTCCTTATTCCAGAACAGCCCTTCGTAGAAACCGATATAAGGCAGCGAATACAGCTTTCCGTCGTATTTCACTTTATCGAGAATCGCCGCATTAAACGTGCCTGCCCATTCGGGATCCTTCGCCAGTTCGTCTTCCCACGATACGATCGCGCCCGTTTCCTGCAGCATTTTCGTCTCGCTGCCGTTAAAGTAAAACAGAACATCGGCCAGATTGCCGGTCGCGGCGTCGGCTTTCACTTTCGTACGTAGAGCCTCCTGATTGACCGGGGTCGACTCGTCGACGATCGTGATGTTCGGATTGGCATCCTGGAACGATTGGACGGCATCGGTCCATGACGCTACCCAAGGGTCCGATCCGGCAAACGATGTCGCCACGCGAAGCTTGATCTGCTTCTCTTCTTTGCCGGTTGTCGGCGAGGAGGCTCCGTCGGGGGAAGCGCTGTCTTTATTGCTGCCGCATCCGGCAAGCAATGCGCCTGCGAGCGCGACGAGCATCAATGAAACGGTCAACTTGCGGCTTGTCTTTCTGATCTTCATTCCAGACTCTCCCTTTGAATAAAAATGATTATATTGAACTCGGACACACCGGTTTGTCCGAGAATCAACCGAAGTTGTGTTTTCTATTCATTAATAAACCTTATTAATTAAATGGCGAAAAGAAAAGCCGCTTATTAGACGGACTTTTCCAGAAGCAGCTCGTCGAACACCGCTTCCAACGCCAAGCTGATCCCGCCCATAACGACCGCCTTGCTTCTCAGCTCTGTCGTTCGAATGGACGGCGTTTGGGGAACGTGCTTCCTTACTTCTTCGGCCAAGTTCTCCGTATAAGCGGCGCCGAGCGCCGCAAATCCTCCGCCGAGGATAACGCAATCCAAATCGAGCAGCAGCAGCATATTGGATACCGCAAGTCCCATTAGACGGGCGCTCTCTTTTACATGCTTGACGCAAAGCGGGTCTCCGGACATGGTCGCGCCAATGATCGCGTTAAAATCGATACGTGCGGAATCTCCGCCTGCTTCGTCAAGCACAGAGCTGGCCGCCCCCAATTCGACTTCGGCGCGCACGGACTGTACGAGCGCTTTCACCGATACGAGGTCGCCCAGAAGCGCTGGAGCTAAGCCGTCCGCGAGCGGCTGCCGATCCATAATGAATCTACTCAGCTCTCCGGCCGCGTATCTGCTGCCTTTGAATAGTGCCCCGCCAAGCACGATTCCTGTGCCTATTCCGACGTCCGCGCTCACGAAGGCCGCATTGGCGCTGTCCTTCGCGGCGCCAAAGTTTCTCTCCGCAATGATCGCCGCGTCGATGTCCTTCTGCAGCAGCACCGGCACATCGAAGCGGCTTTGAAGCTGCTCGCGAAAAGCCACACTGCCAAGAGAAGCCAAATAGGAGCCGCACTCCACAACGCCCCGCTCGCTGTCGACGATGCCCGGAACGGATACGGAGATCGCCAGTACCTGACGCGAGGAGATACTGCTTTGCTCGAGCAATTGCTCGATTTTCTCCAGCAGTAGCTCCATCAGCTGCTCTATCCGATACAGATCAAGATCGAATTTCAACTGCTGCAGAACGACCGGCTCCAGATCGCTCATTGCCAGCGTAACACAAGGATTGCTTAAGTCGACGGAGATCAGGTAGCCGTAACGGGGGTTCAGCTTCAGCACTTTGGCCTTGCGACCGACGCTCGACGTTTCCTCGCCTGTCTCCCGCACGATACCAAGCTCAATGAGCTGGTCGACATTCGCGCACACGCTGGGCACGCTTAATTGCAGCGCCTTCGACAGAATGCTTCGAGTAACGCTTTCCTTCTCGCGTATTGTGGAGAGAATCAGATTTTGATTGGTCATTCGAACCAGCTTCTGGTCCGCCGAACGTTTTGCCATTGCTTTTCCTCATTTCCGAGTGCAGCCTTGCCACATACATTAATTAGGTTTATTAATTAATAGATTAAGCGGTTCCATGCTGCCTGTCAATATGTAATTTATCAGATTCGCGTAATTTGAACAGCATCCCCCCCTCCTGCTTGTTGGCAGCGCGGCCAGCTCTCGTCACGGACGCAACTGCGACTAAGCCTCCCCCGCCTCGGCCACCTTTTTCAACTCGTTATTGCGATGCTCCAAAAACTTTCTCATGTACTCTTTTAAGATGATCCTCTCCACCCACCTGCCGATAATTCCAAGCGGCGCTTCAAAGCATAAAGTATCGGTCATTACCGTTTTGCCGTTAATCTCTTCGAATTCGTGGGTATGCTTTAATGTCTTGAACGCGCCTTTCTGCATCTCATCCACGAAAAGATACGGCTCGCGGTATTCGGTAATTAAGGACGTCAGTCGCTGCCTGACTCCCAAATGTTTCGCTTCAAAGGTAACCGTCTGACCATGTCCGATTCTTCCGCTCGTTACGCCTCGAACCGCCTTTTCCTTCGTATGCGGCCATACGGTTCGAGTATGTACATCAATATCTCTCGCCAAGTCGAAAACCAACTGAATCGGCGCATCGATTTCGACTCGCGTTGTTACGGTAATCATATGTTTTTCTCTCCTCTGTCTCTGTTTCTGCACTGTCGGGGTACTCATCTGTAATTTAATATAACTCTCGTTAGACTAAACGGGCGAGATCGATAACAGCCTCGGCGTTTCCCATTTTCTATGTTCGTAGCTTATAAAATATTTTTTGTTTTTCATAGTTATTTGCGACAGATCGATGGAAGTATTTATCGTTTTTAAATTGCCGCTCTCGTCCTGAACGAGTAGGAGATCAGAGCTGTTTTCGATCAATTCGACGACCGCGCCTGTATGATACGTGTAAAAGTTCCAATAAAAAAAGGAAGCCAGCAATACAGCCGCACCAATCGAAATAACCGTCCTGTTTTTTCTCAACATGAACGTCTACTCCCTTCTTCTTTCCTTCGAACATTCGCACTAACTCACTCCAGATGCTCTTCCGGCAAATACACCAGTTCCAGTTGCGGGGATGCTTCTTTTATTTTATGAGCAAGAGCTTTAACTCCGAATATTTCGGTAAAAGTCCGATGTCGTACTCCTTCAGCTTTCTAACGCATATTTCTCTCATTCCGTACACAAACTCCCAGGCGTCATGATGGGTTACAATCAAATTCACGTTTTCGACTTTAGCCTGATCCACAATCTCGGGTGTAAGGTTGGTGCAATATCCGATCTTGCTGATCGGTTTGGAGCTTTCGTAGTTGAAGCCATACTCTCCTTGTTCCTTAAATTGTTCAAGCAAGCTTCCGAACAACTCGTGCAGCGTATTCTTAAATTGCGAATAGTCCATGGGTGTTCCTCCCCCTACTCCACTACCGTCTCGCAAAAGTACGGACCGCAATACGACTCGTGAGTATGAATATAGGTCCATTTCAAGGCTTTGTCAAAAACATAAACGTCCTGCTGAGAGTCGAAATCCGTGGAGCGCAACCCTGCGGCATTTGTATATACCCATACCTGAGGCGAGTTTTGATAAAAGACGTACACCTCATCTTTAGCTGCCCCATCGAAAGCTTCCCTTGCGGCCTCCGCCGTCAAGCAGTCTTTTTTCTTATAGCTGAACATATGCCACTTAAACTCGGAGAAATAGATCTCTTCTTTGGTTTTGTCGCTAATCTCGCCGGCAAATGCGGCGTCCCATTGCTCAACGATCTGTTGCGTCTCCAACCCGAAGCGTTCTGTCAAAATGATGCCTTTGTCCTGCAGGCTTTTTCTGTACAAGTAGTTTTGATGAAGGAATTCAACCGACCAATACAGCTTTTCCAGATCGCTGTCCGGAAGCTGATTCACTAATTCGATTATTTTATTTTTCACCGTTCGCTTGCTCCCAACTGTTTTTCATTATTGTGATATTTATCACATTAATCCGAAGCAGGACGTTTTAATATAGAAATCAGAAAGAACGTCGTTCACAAACTCAATGAGGATGAGCCGCAGCGCTGCCTGGGAGCGGCCCGTCAAATTCATTTTATTGGAGGTTACGTCCATGAGTATGCAATTTTTGTCCAACCTGCCCCCTGTCGGAGAAAGCGTAGCGAAAATGGCTTCGGAGGGCGGTCAACTGGTTGCCGATTTCATGAGCACATATGGATTTTTCACCTTCTGCATTATACTCGTAGGTTTCTGCTTGTTAGTTCCCGTCCGGGTCTACGAAAAATATTACCATGTCGCGGATGACGAGCCTGTTGCCGACGATATCAGCAACGATGAACCGAAACCCTCCGGTTCGGCTGCATAGTCCAGTGTTCGGCCGATACCCATACGATTGTATAGATGCCTCTTGGATGATCGCGATCCAGGGGGCATTTTGCTTTTACTCCCATTGCGGATTCCAGACGACTTCCCACAGATGACCGTCCAGGTCTTGAAAGTAGCCCGAATAACCGCCCCAAAATGTATCGTGACCCGGAACCGTTATCACTGCGCCAGCCCTTTGCGCTTGTTCCAGAATGTCTTCGACTTCGACTTTCGAACCCACATTATGGCCTAAAGTAAATTCCGTCGGACTGGGTGCGGAAAGCTGGAGCTTTGTATCGAAGGCAATATCCTTTCGCTTCCAAATCGCGAGTCTTAAGCCTTCATGTAAATCGAAAAAGGCCACGGCACCATGCTCAAATTGTTGACCGACGATTCCCTCTGTGGGAAATCCCAAGCCATCGCGGTAAAACTTCAATGATTTCTCCAAATCGTCCACGCCCAATGTAATTACCGTAATCCTCGGCTTCATCCTATGGAGCCCCCTTGTACGGAATAATTCATTGCTTGAAATCCAACCTCGCGCTCGTTAACTTTGCTCTTGAAGCTGCTTCCTTTCACGAAGCCCGTTCGTTCATATACTTTTACGGCTCTTTCATTAAATTCAGCTACGACAAGCTGAAAATTCTGCGTCTTAAATTGACGTTGCAGAAAACTTATGCTTTGAGTCAAAAAATTCTGCCCTTTGCCTCGCCCTGTCAGATCAGGCCTCAAACCGAATCCAATGTCCAAAGCTCCATTATTATATAAATTAGCCGCATACCCGCCTGGAACGCGAGCCGAGTCGCCGCTGCACAGAAACCCCACCAACCTATCTTGCCAATCCGCTACGTAATAATAATCCTCGTTCATCAGCTCTGAGATGCCATCCTCGTTTTCGTCCATATTGTACAAAGAATAGGGTTCTTCATACTTCCAGGATGTGATCCGAGCTGCCATTTCCTTGGTCATCGGATAGAAACGGTATGTGGACATCTTCCTCCCCTTTCCGATTAGCCGCTTTTCTTCCCCAGCTTACTGGTATTATAACCCATTCTTTCTAGTTGCGCTTATCCGAAGTGAGTTGTCTGACAACTTCCTGAATTGAAACAGCCTTAGTCCGGTTTCGAATCCCGAACTAAGGCTGCAGAGTTGCTCTTCTTAGATTTGCATGTTTTTCAAGGCTTGAATGAAATGCATCTCTTTCTCCGTAAGCTCCGTCATCTGACGAACGATTTTTTCAACGTCTATATTGTCCCATTCCGAATGTTTCAGCACATAATGGATCGACTCTGAAATAGCGGAGCACTCGGCCGCGGCACGAACAAGGGATGCGTCGAACGCCATCGCCTCCAGAAACCTGGAAAACAGCATCCGAGAACCGAACATAATGGCGAAGAAAAACCTGAACTTCTCCTGATCCGCCTGCAATTGCTTGGGCAGCTGCTCTTTAACGATTGCAAGCGTGGTAAGATCGTCGGAGAAACCGTTTAACCATTCCGCATATTTGTCCATCAGCATTTTTTTATCCACATGAACGCCGCTAAGGTCCGCATAAGTAATTCCTCTTGCCGCTCCCGGTGCCGAGTTAAACGACTTGCCTAGCATCTCTTCGCTCATCTCTCCGTAAAACACCGGCGGATCCTGAACGACATATTTGGCCTCTTTGCCTGGAACGTGCTCATGAATAATAAACGAATGAAAGGATCTATACTTCCGATAATGCTCCCGATGCGGGATGTAATAATTGCACAGCCATGAAAAAACGGAGGTTTCTTCCTTCAGCAGCTTAACGATCTGCTCCTTCGCCGATTGAAACTTAGAATACCTTTGATCGACAATTTTGACGCCTAGCAGTTGGAAATCATCCTGTTTGCATAGACAGCCGGTATCGTACAGCCAGCGATTTTGATTTTTGGTAAATAAATGATCGTATACGGTTTTCGTATTTTCCAATGTATTATAGAAATAATAATCGACTGGAACTCCTTTGGATCTCAAGTACGAGACGACTTGCGCATTGCGGCAATTAAAATAGTTCTCCTCGTACTCGAATAACGTAGCGTTCAGCGTATGCATCGCGTTCAGCGTGTTCATCATATCCACCCCTAACGTTATGATTAATATGGGACGCAGATGAGCTTATCGCTCGACTCGTCGGCCACGCCTGTTATCTCGTCGGTATCCCCTCCTTAACGTAGTTTAAAATGATCCTGATCCGACCCGCCAGCTCGTCGGCCTGATGCTGAACAAACAGATGCCCGCCTGTGAAGGCCGCGGCCTCTACCCTCTCGGCCCATTTCAACCAAGCGGCCGCATCCTCTCGTGTAAATACGCTGTCCTCGGTCCCGTAAAAGACATGAAGAGGCGCTTTCAGCCGTTGTTCGCTTGGACATATATATGTTGCGATCGCATCGTAGTCCGCCCGTAGAATCGGGAGGAAGTAGTCGATAAACGGACCGTAACGAAGCAGCTCCTCCGGGATGCCGCCGAACGAAGCGACGTGCTTCAGCAAAGCTTGATCGTCCTTGTACACGGCGGGCGGACAATCCGGAGCGGGACATCCCGACACGATGACCGCGGCGGGAGACACTCCCGCCAATTCCAGCTGCTGCGCCATACGGTGGACGATTTTTCCTCCCATACTATGTCCGAACAGCACAAACGGAGGCTTAAAATAGGTGCGAAGCCGGCCAAGATATAGCTGTACGAGCGCTTCCAGATTGTTCAACAGCGGCTCCGGATTGGAGCCGTGTCCCGGAGGGTCGACCGATACGACCTGCCAGTCGCCTCGAAGCTCGGTCTCCAGGGGCTTAAATGCGGCCGAATAGCCTCCCGCATAAGGAATACAAATCAGGCGCTTGCGACTAGCCGCGGAATAATTAAATACTTTGACCATATTGTCCATCTATAGCTCAACCTCTTTTTGCGCTGCTGCCGTTTCCGGCGCCCATTTGGTCAGGCTCCAGCTATAGTATACGAACAGGATGAACGTAATGGCGGCCAGTCCGAAATAAGCGCTCTCCAAACTGATGACCTGCGGGTAAAATGCAAGCACTAATCCTAACGCAATGGAATGCGCCAGCATCATGATCGGTTCCAGCCACGCCGCCACTCGTCCCATTTTGTCGGCATCCACAATCTGCGGGAGCCAGCCCCCGAGCGCGACGTTAACGGGGGCGATGCACATGCCGGCCAATGTAACGCCGATCAAGTACGTCCAGATGTCGGCAATCATCGCGAACACGACGGCCAATAGACTGATGAGAAGCAGCCCGGCGTTGATGACGAGATGCGGCTTCAGCTTCTGCAGCGCCCAAGAGCCGACGATGCTGCCCAGGAAGAAACCGACACCCAGGAAAATCGCGAATAAAGCCATATATTGCTCGTACTGATCCGGAACCAGTTTATACTTCAGGGTGAACATCGGAATGACGGCCAGCGTGCCGTTAATCAAGCCGAAAACCAAATAGCCCAGCATAATCGACAGCAGCAAGCGATAGCGAAGAATGTATTTCATGCCGACCGTAAAGTCGGCCATGACCGGTTTAAGCCCCAGGCTCCGCCACTCCGAACGCCCATTCGGCAATCTAACCTCCAGCGGAATGCGGCAGGAGCGAATAAGCAGAGCGGACGCGATCATGCTAATTCCGTCGATCACGATCGCCCAGACAATGCCCAAGTACAAATAAGCCGCCGCACCCAGTCCCATGCCGAATACGATAAATACCCCCGACACCATCTGATTTAGACCCGCCGCCTGCATCAGCTGCTTCTCCCCGAGAATCCCCTGCACGAGGGCGAGCTGAGCAGGAACAAAAAATTTGGAAACGGCGCTGCGCAGAAATAGAAGCACAAATACGAGAGCAAGCAGGTCCAACGCGAGCGCGCCTAAAATAAACAGCGTAAGGCCGGTCCGTATCCAATCCGAGTTCTCCGCGATTTTCGCCCGGTCGAACCGATCGGCGACGACTCCGACAATAAAGAACACGAACACGCTCGGCAGCGCGGACATCAGCTCGGCCGCCGTCGCATAACCCGGCTGATCGCTAAAGCGATCCAGCAAATAGAACACAAAAGCCATATTGCCCAAAATCGTGCCCATTTGCGAAGTCAAGGAAGCCGAGAACAGGCGGGTAAAATTGCGATTTTTCAAGATTTCCACGGCGTGCGCTCTCCTTTCTAGCGAAACAGCAACCGACTGATCGCCTGCGCCCCCGACTGCAGCGCCTGAATAGGAATCCTTTCGTTCGCGGCATGAATAAACTCGGTAAAGGCAAAGGACTTGGACAGATTCATCGGCAAAAATCCATAGGTTTGAATGCCCAGCCCGGCAAAAAATCGGCTGTCCGTCGATCCGGTCAAGACAAAGGGAATCGGAACGCCTTGCGGGTCCTGTTCGCGCAAAATTTCAGCCAGCTTCGGGAACAGCTCCATGTCTACGGCGTCGGGGAATGGATCGTGCAGCAGTACCTCGTATTCCAGCTCATACCCGATCGCTTTGTTCAATTCCTTCATTAAATCGGCAGGTTCGAATCCCGGCAGCAAGCGGCCGTCGATCTTCAGTTCGATCTGCTCAGGAATCGCATTAACGGCCAATCCGCCCTGTATGACCGTAATGTTGGCCGTATTGTAGAACAAGGGCGCCAGCGTTGTCCCCTTATCCCCCAGCAATTTCAAAATCGCCGAGGTCCATCCGGGGTGCAGCAGTTGTCGGAACAGCCGCTTCTGAGTCTGCGGCATGGCATTCGCCATCGCCTCGATCATCGTCCGCACCGCCGGAGTGATGTGCGCGGGAAACCGAAGCGGGCGCAGCCGCTGAATGATATCGCCGAGCATCGCGACCGCGCTCTTAGCTTTCGCCTGCGAGCCATGGCCTCCGGAGCCTTTGATCGTCGTCTTCAACCAGCACAATCTTTTCTCTGCGACCATAATCGGATAAAACTTCTGCTTCCCGACATAAAACGAGAAGCCGCCGAATTCTCCGATCGCATGCCGTATACCCGAGAACCGCTCGGCATGATGCTCGACGAGAAATTTCGAACCGAACCTTCCTCCCGCTTCTTCGTCGGACACGATCGTAAGGACAACATCGCGCGGCAGTTCATGCTCTCGCGATTTGGCCTCCAGGAAAGCGGACAGCAGCATCGCGATGCCGCCTTTCATGTCCAAGGCTCCGCGCCCCCAGACATAGCCGTCGTATATGTCGCCGCTGAACGGGGGCAGCTTCCAGCTTTGCCCTTCGGTCGGCACGACGTCTACATGTCCATAGAGCAGCAGAGGAGGTGCCTGCCCCGTGCCGCGAATGGTTGCGATTAAGTTGGGGCGATTGGCGTCAAGAGCCAGCAGATTGCTCTCGATTCCATGGCTCCGAAGCAAATCCTCGATGTACATAATGCATTCCCGTTCATTGCCGGGCGGATTCGTCGTATTAAATGAGAGCAGCTTCTGCAAGATGGCTACCGGATCATGCCTGTTCTCCATTTGCGCCTCCACTGTGGATGTTTACTTTTGCAGTACCAGATAGCCCACACCAAAATCGATTCCGGCAAACAGCAGCAGCAGCTTGCTTCCCTCGGGAATCTCGCGCTCTTGCTCCAGCTGCCGCAGACTTACGTAGGGATCATTGCCTAGCAAGTTAACGTCCGCCCATTGCCGTCTTTCGTAAAACTCGGACGAGATTTGTCGGCATTTCGCTGCCACCGCCTGGCAAAAAGCGTTCGAAAGCCGATGGCACAGCACATAATCGATGCGGCCATGAAGCAACAACGCCTGCTGAAGCAGCCTCTCTCCATGATCGCTCATCAATTGCTCAGCAAGACGGTAATCTTCATTCTTCCAGAGCGGATACGACGGAGGAATGCCGTCGGCGAACTTCCGCGCCTCGACGATCCGATAATCTCCGGCGGAGGTAGACAATGCCATGACGGAAGCGCTGTCCCCGCGCAAATAACCAGAGAATTGGTAACGAAGCTCGGCAAACTCCACTCGGTCCGCCAAGACCAGCAGCGCAAGCTTGTCCGGCTGCTTCCGCATAGCCGAATTGGCCAGACGCAGAGCGCTTAGGCTGGATAAGCTGCCGCATTGGCTGAACATGAGCGAAATGCAGTCGTTCATTTCGAATTGGCGTTTGATTTTCAGAGAAGGCAGAACGTACTCTTTTTCCAGCGTCTCATGGCAGTAATACAAGTAGCCCAGCTTCGCCGCATTCATGCCCAACGCTTGAATGGCGCTTATCGCCACTTGACTGCCGGATTCAGCAAACACGGGGATTTCCGGTGCTGCCGAATCGACCGTCCGCTCCCGCATCCCGGCGCGAAATTCGCGGTAATGCTCGGGAGTCGGAAAGAATATCTCGCTGAATTCGTCCGATGAATCGGAATCGCCGCTCCTCCCGTCGTCGCATGAAAGTTGTTGCGACGTTGGCACATCCATCTGTCTGATCGACAAGTATAGGTTGCTCACGAATCGCTCTACCTCGCTTTATAATCAGTTCAATATTGATGGAGCGCGCAGCCCATAAATCCGCCGTAGCCCACATTAATCGTAATATAATAATCTCCCTGCTTAAGCGCCCCCTCCGCAATCGCCTGCGAAAGGTTATATTGAATATCCGAGCTGGGCAGATGCCCGACCTCGCGCGTCTTCACGTAGAACTTCTCCAATGGGGCGCGCAGCAGATAAGCGACCGTCTCCCAAGCCTTCAAGCTGACGTTCGAGCCGATAATGAGCTTGACATCGTCCAGCGACAGCTTCGCCTGTTTGAGAATGGACTGGATCGCGCCGCGAATGCCCAGGAAAAAGGTGGTGTTGAAGAGCGCCACGCCCTCCACGTTCGACTGATCGTACACATACCCGTCTTGATTAAACACCTCATAGGTTTTGTGGCCTGCGCCATACGGCGTGAGCAAGCAGGCCGACGCGCTGTCGCCGCACAAATAAAATTCGGTAAGCTTGTGCGAATTGACGCTTAATTTGTCTACGGCAACGATCAGAATCGCTCCCTCGTCGCGGCTTGCGTCAAACAGATGAGTCGCCATCCGCAAGGCCATATGGAACGAAGCGCACGTCTGTTTCCCGATGGAGTAGATGTCCGTACCCCGAAGAGTGACATACTTGTCAATCAACGGCTTGAACAAGTTGTGCTGCAGCCCCCAGTTGCCTCCGTTGACGAACATCAGCACTTGAATCGGAAGCGAATTTCTGTCCAGCAGGGGCGTGCACGCCGCAGCTATCATTTCTTCCACGGACAGCTCCGTTTCGAACGGGGCTTGCGTAAACCCGTAGTCCCGTTGAAAAGCTTCGATTTGCGCTTCCGTAATCGTCATTCCCTGCCGCCGCAAATGCGCCACGCCGTCGCTAACCGAAAATTGCGGTTCAGGGATATAGTGCGAAAGATCGGCGATGGAAAAATGCGCTTGCTTGTTCTGCAGTCCGGTTAATGCTTGGTCTGCAACAGCGTTTCCCATAACGCCACCTCCTTGGCGAACAAGGATTCGGCTAGCTTATAGCACTGCGGCCGGTCCAGCTTGCGCTGGATGGAAGCCTTCATGAAAAGCTGCTTGACTAAATCCCAGCCGCTCCGAATTTCTTGGATTTGCGCCAGCAACCGCTCGAACGTCTCCGCCGGAATCAATGACAGCTCGCGCAACGAACGAATCAACGATTCGTTAGCCTTGTGCCGGTTAGCGATAATGTTAATGCCAACGACGCTGTAGGTGAGATAATCGTTTAATCTGCTTTCGTCCAGTTCTACATTCCATTGTCCTTCCAGCGAGAAGCTGCGAATCTCGCGAATCAAGCGGTCCGCATGGAAGCATACTTCCCGCAGCGTCAGCTCGTAGGGAGGAATCTCCTCGCGGATGCTGTACTTCAAAACCGGCGGCAGCACATAATCGGGGTTTGTGCGGTACTCCGAATTTTCGTAAGACACGATCAGCCTTTCTTCCGGAATGCCATGCTCCATATATCCGTCAAGGTTGTCGTCGATCACATAGTAGGTAGACGCGGTCTCATCGTATCCGTTAAACAGCGAGTAATGGTACCAATGGAACTTCTGATAGGCCATGCTATTCGGAATCCAGTAAAATAAATCGACGTTCAGGCTGAAAATCTGGTTGGCCTTGCATAGCTCGCGAATTTCGTGCAAGTAACTGTCCCGATCCGGGAAATGATGAAGAACGAGCGGACCAAATACCCGGGAAAGGGAGAAGTCATGGTTCTTCTGCCCTTCGTTCTGATACAGAAAGTCCAAATAATACATCGAATCGATCGTCGGGTATCTGAACAACGGATCGGTGGCCGCCTCCCAGCGAAAATATTGATAGGAATTCAAGTAGGCGGCATAGCGATAGCTCGGCTCATAGGTGCAGGCTACGGAGAACATTTGGTTTAGGATGCAATTCATCCAAAACTCGTCAAAAGGCTTGATCTGATTCGAATATTTCATCGTTTTCTCCCCTGTCACGATCTTTTTTTCTTCAGTCTGTTTCCGGGAGCAAGCTCTTCGACGATTACGCATTTCTGCGGAATTCCCCATGCTGGCAGTTTGTCGCGGCAGAACGCTCTCATGCGCGCTCTAAATTCGGCGGCAGGCAGCTGAACCCGCAGTTGAAAGGTGGCCGTAATCATCGTGCCCGTTATAAGGTTTTTCTCGCCGACAACGGAAGCCTCGATCACTTCGTCCATCTGCAGCAGGACGTTTTCGATTTCGATCGGATAAATTTTTTCCCCGCCGATGTTGATCATTTCCGACTGCCGTCCCCTAATGCGAAAATACTCTCCGTCGCACTCTACGGCGTCCCCCGTTCGATACCAGCCATCCTCCGTAAACCGGCTTTCGGCGTTCAGATAGCCCAGCATGGTAAATTCCGATTTAACCTCCAGCAGCCCGTCCACAACACGCGTCTCGTAATCCTCGCCCTTGAATTTGATCCATAGAGAGTCCGGGGAACGGGACGAAGATCGAATAATGCCGATCTCCGACATGCCGTAGCTTTGCAGCAAACCGGCCTGCGGCAAAATCTCGCGAATACGCGTCAAGGTATGCTCGTTCATCGCCTCCGTACCGTAATTGATCAGCTCCAGACTGCTCAGATCGTGCCGGTTGTACGCCTCGCTGAGCAAGAGCAGGTTCAGAAACGTCGGCGACGCCGGCAGCACCTGCACTTTATGTCTGGCAATCGCGGCGCATACCCGATCCGGCGAACGATCCTCCAGAGCTACGATGCAGCCGCCGCTCGACAGCGTATTCAGAACGGTATTGATTCCTCCGATATGATCGAAAAACAGGAAGCCCATAATCCGTTTGCCCGCTCTGACGCGATCAGTCGAAAACTTCTTCAGCATGACGGTAAAATCGTGGACGGTCGCTTTGCTTTTGCCGGTGGAACCGGAGGAAAACAAAATGAGGCCCGGATGCTCGCATTGCTGAAGCGAGACTAGCAGCTCGTGCGAAGTAAGCGTCGGAAACGAGGCCACGGATACTTGGTCCTCCGCATCCATTGTTAGGACGAGTTGGGCCTGGGCGATCTCGTAAATCTCCTCCTTCCGACTGTCCATGCCGCTTGTCAGCGGAACGATCAGACACTCCCGGTCGATCAGAGCGAACATAAGCGCGAGCGTCCCCGGCGTAAAATCGCCTTCAAGCACCACTACGCTCCCCGCTTGAACCCGATACCGGTCCAGAAACGACCGGCTTGCTTCGATGCTTTCCAGCAGCTGAGCATAGCTGTAAGGCTCGCCTTTCCATATCATCGCTTCTTTCGAACCGTAAGCTTGAAATCTCTCAAGCAGGAAGCGAGTATGCAATTTTACACCCCTCCCAGGTAGAGACATTGTCCTGTAATAAAATCGCTCTCTTTGCGAATAAAGAAATCCACCGCATTGGCCACGTCCTCGAATGTGCCCATTCTCCGAATCGCCTGACGGGCGATGAGCTCGTCCATCTTCGCGCGCGGCACCGTGCGAATCAGATCGGTCATGACCGGAGTCGGTCCGACGCAATTGACTGTAATGCCATACTCGGCGTACTCTCTGGCGGCAATCTCGGAGAAGGATACGACCGCGGCCTTGGACGCCGCATAGATCGATTCGCCGGGCAATTGCAGCGGATACGCCACTGTCGAGAAATTGACGATACGGCCGTAGCGATGCTTCATCATGAGCTTGGCCGCCTCCCGCGTGAAGAGGAACGTCCCCGTTACGTTCGTATCGAAGATGCTCTTCACCGTCGATAACGGCGTAAGCAAGCTATGATTCATCGAAGCGATCCCGGCGTTGTTGATCATATTGTCCAGTCGGTCGTATTTTTTCTTGACGTGCTTGAATACCTGCTTCGCATCCGCTTCATCCGCCACGTCGGCGACGATGTGGTCGTAGCGGTCGTGCCCCCAGTCCGCTTCGTTCCGGCTGCAGCCGACGACGTGGTGACCAAGATCGGCATAATACTGAGCGAGATATTGGCCGATTCCTTTGCGCGTGCCCGTAATGACCGTAACCGGCGCGCTCATACCGCTTCCTCCTCCAGCAGCTCGTCGATGTACTCGGCAAGCGTCCTTACCGTTCTGAATGGCGTGGAAGATCTGGACATCGCCTTTTCGCTCGTTAACGTGATGCCGCCGGATTCGAGATTGTCGTTGACCCGTTCTTCCACGAGTACGATAAAGCTGACCAGCTCCAGCGAATTCAATACGGCTCCCTCGCCGAACAGCACTGTCGTCTCGCTGATCTCGATTGCGGTTTCCTTCATGCTTAAAATCTCTTCTAGAGCCGGATAAACGATGTCCCCCAAAATGGCTTCCATGGATTGCGGCTTATTCGTATTCGTTGTCATGGCGCTCTTCCTTTCCTTCTTGCGATTTTGTTAGCTGTTCCATATGCGTAGCCAGCGCTTTAATCGTGTTGTGCTCGACGATGTTCAAGCCGTCCATCGGGAAGCCTCTGTCCTCCAACTCGATTTGCACCCGAACGGCTTGAATCGACTGGCCGCCCAGATCGAAAAAGCTGTCGTTGATGCCGATCTTGTCCAGGTTCAGCACTTCCCGCCAGATCGCCGCGATCTGCTCCTCCAGTTCGTTCGTCGGTCCCTCGTAGCTCTCCAGATGAGACTTTCTCCCTTCCAGATGCGGCAAAGCTTTGCGATCGATCTTGCCATTCGACGTTAACGGCATCTCGTCGATCTGTACAAAATACGATGGGATCATAAAGCTAGGCAAATCCTTCAGCACGGCTTCTCTCAACGTGTTCAAGGAAAGCTCGGCGTCGGCGACAAAGTAGGCGCACAGGTGACTGTATCCCGCCCCCTCCTCTTCCGCTTCCGCCGTCACGACGACCTCTCGAATCGACGGACATTTCAACAGTTGGATTTCGACCTCTCCCAGTTCAATCCGATAACCGCGAATTTTCACCTGACGATCCATTCGACCTAAATAAACCGCATTGCCGTCGGGCAGCCATTTCGCCAAGTCGCCGGTGCGATACATTCGCTCGCCGGGAATCCAGGGATGTTCGACGAAGCTGCTGGCCGTCAGGTCCGGTCGGTGAATGTAACCCCGCGCCAGGCCTTTACCGGAGATGCACAGCTCACCGGCGACGCCTATCGGAACGGGCAGGTCCCCGGCTCCCAGGATGTAAGCCTGGTTGTTGTACAGCGGCCGACCGATCGGCACGTTTTTCCCTTCGGGAGAACGGGAGCGATACACATACATGTTGGAGCAGATCGTCGTTTCCGTCGGGCCGTACCCGTTAACGACGGACATGGCGGGATTCAGCTCGATAAATCGCTCCAGCACCGTATCCTTGATCGGCTCGACGCCGACCAGCATTTTATTCAGCCTGACCTTGTCCGGATGCTCGGCCAAGTCTCTGGCTACGGCGGACAAAATGGTCGGGGGAATGTACGCAAACGTAATCTGCTTATTCACCATCGTCTCGACCAAAGGTTTGACGTTGACGAAATTGCGCATATCGTACAGCACAAGCGTTCCACCGAACACAAGCGGCATAAACAGCTCGCATACGCTGACGTCAAAGGAAATGTTGGTTACGCTCAGGCCGCGATCGTGCGGACCGAACGTCTCGCCGCAATGCCGATTCATCGTGTAGGCAAAATTGTGAAAGGACCGATGCTCGATCATGACGCCCTTCGGATCTCCCGTCGAACCGGAAGTGTAGATGACGTACATGAGATCGCGGGCGGTTTGCACCGGCTGCAGGTCGCTCTCGTCCCCATTGTACAGGCTGTCGTCCAGCAAATTCAGCACTTCCTTGTCCTCGCCCGGATTCCATGCCTCTGCAGCGTTCGTCAGCACAATTCCCGCCCGGCAATTGTTCAGCATGAACGACTTGCGCGCCTCGGGATATTCCGGATCGATCGGCAAGTACGCGCCTCCGGCCTTTAGCACGGCCATGATGCCGATCATCATTTCCGGCGACGGATACGTCAGCACACCGACGACCTCGTCCGCTTGAACGCCCTTGCTTCTTAGCAGACGCGCAAGCTGGTTGGCCCTCTCGTTCAACTCTCCGTAGGTGATGCTCCGTTCCTCTAGCTCGACGGCCGGCTGAGTCGGATTCAACCGGGCCTGCCGCTCGAACATCTGGTGTATCATTAAGCTCTCGTCATATTCCCCCGACATCTCGTTGAATTCCAGCGTCATTCGTCGCCACTGCCGCTCCGTCAGCATGTTCAGCTCGCCGATGGCCGTCTGCGGATACGCGCTGCATTGCTTCAGCAATTCGATATAGTGCTCCATCATTTGCTCAATCGTCTGCTGCTTAAACAAGTCGGTGCAGTATTCCACGATCAGCTCTATACAATTGCCCCGTTCCACGGCCTGTACCATCAAGTCGAACTTGGCCGTACTCGAGACAATCGGATGCGAGCTCAGCTCGAAGTGCTCTCCCGTCATCCCCGGCATTTTCAAATTTTGCATAATAAACATCGTATCGAAGATCGGATTGCGGCTTAAATCCGTGAACCCCAGCTCCCGCACCAGGTCGTCGAAAGGAAAATCCTGATTCCGGTACGCTTGCAGCGAATAAGCTTTGACCTCGCCGAGGAACTGCTCATACGTCTTGTTGGGTGCAGGCTTGTTCATGAACACCAGCGTATTGATGAACATCCCGACGAGCGCGCCCAAATCCGGATGAAGCCGTCCAGCGATCGGAGTGCCGACGGCAATCTCCCCATTGCCGGAATACTTCGATAACAGGATTTGATAGACGCTCATCATGACCATGAACAAGGACGTATTGGCTTCGCGAGCGAACTGCTTCAACTGCTGCGCAAGCTTGTCCTCGATTTCGAAAAAAATCGTATGCCCTCTCTCGCTTTTGATCGGCGGACGAACAAAGTCCGTTGGCAGATCCAGAATCGGGAGCTCTCCCGATAAAGCTTCCAGCCAGAACCGCTTTTGCCTGTCCAGCTCGACCGATTGCAGCGCCTGCTGCTCCCAGACCGAATAATCTTTATACTGCAGCGGCAGCGGCGACAACTGCCGTCCGTCGTACAGGGCGACGAATTCCCGAATCAATATCCCCATAGACGTGCCGTCCGAGATAATATGATGCATGTCGAACAGCAGCACGTATTCCTCGCGGCCCAGCTCGAATGCAAACACGCGGAACAAAGGCGCGCCGCTTAAATCGTAGGGCCGAATGCACTGCCGAATCCGAGCGTCGATCTCGTCCTCCGAGGCTTCCTCCCAAGCGATCTCGATTGTAATCTCGTCATGGATGCGCTGAACCGGATCGCCGCCGTAAAAATGAAAGCTTGAGCGCAAGCTCTCGTGCCGGGCGACGAGCTGCCGCAGCGTCTTCTCCAGTCGCCCGCGATCCAGCTTGCCTCGCAGCCGCAGCGCTTCCGATAAGTTGTAATTGGTGCTGCTTGTCTGCAGCCGGTCCAACAGCAGCAGCCGTTTCTGCGCGGAAGAGACGGGATAGGCCATCTGTGCGTCCGCCGGAGCCAAGGGCTGAAGCTTATCTGCACTCGCGGAGTCGCTCTTGTCCTGCTTGACGAATCGGGCTAAGTTCAGCACCGTTCCTTGCTGCAAAACATCTGTGATCGTAATCGGAACGCCAAGCAGCCGCTCGATTTCATGAACGACCTGCATGGCGATAATCGAGTCGCCGCCAAGCTGATAAAAGTGTTCGGTAACATCGATTGTTTCAAAGCCTAGAATTTTGCCGACGATTTGTCCGATGCTATCCTCCAAAGGCTCATATTCTCCCGAATCTTTGCCTGCGAGTTTGACTCGGCTCGCCGAGGCTTGCGCCGCCGTTTCGGTCTCCGCAGCGGCCGTCGCCGCCACCGGCGCGAGAACGGTCGGGTTCAAGTCGGTGCCCGCTGCGCTCGGCTGGATCCAGCAGCGATGCGGTTGGAACGAATACGCCGGCAGGTGCAGCCGCTTCCTTTGCTCGCCGGCGTATACACCGGGCCAATCGATGTCCGAGCCCTGCGCGTATTTCCGAGCTAACCGTATTTCCGTCGCCGCTTCCGCTAGCCCTGCCTCTGCTTCTTCCGGATCTTCCGGAAGTTCCCAAGCTGTCCGGAGCTTTGACCCGATATAAATGCCCCTTACGCTTGCCGCTTGGGCTAAATTGACCGATGCCGCCGGCGAGGACGACATAAATTGTATCTGCTCCAGCTTACGGCTCAATTCCGGTACGTCCTGCACAACGCAGGCGATCCGATAATCATAGTGCCCTCTTCCCACGCTGGAGGTGAAGCAAATATCCCGAACGGACAAGCGCTCCGCACTCTCTTGATAGAGGAACGAGATATAGTCTCCGATCATTCGGAGAAGCGAATCGCGGCTTTTGGCCGACAGAACGAACACGGAGCTGTGCTGTGTCTCGTCCGGGCGGGCTTCGTCCCTCGCTTGCGGGCTCTCCTCCAAAATAACGTGACAGTTCGTGCCGCTCATGCCGAAAGCGCTTACTCCGGTTCTTCTAGGCCCGTCAGTCGCCTCCCATTTTCTTGCGCGATCGTTGATGTATACGGGAGAACGAATAAAA
Source organism: Cohnella phaseoli (assembly GCF_003386235.1). Classification (GTDB taxonomy): domain Bacteria; phylum Bacillota; class Bacilli; order Paenibacillales; family Paenibacillaceae; genus Cohnella; species Cohnella phaseoli. The sequence continues at coordinate 394,205 of NZ_QRDZ01000003.1, read as the reverse complement.
TCGATGGCCGAATTCGGTTGCGTAAAATGAATTGTTGGCGGTATTGTACGCTTCTTCAAGGAGAGCGCAGCTTTCAATAAACCGGCAATCCCTGCTGCATGGTCCAAATGACCAATATTGCTTTTTATCGAACCGATTGCACAAAATTGATTCGCCTCCGTCGAATTTCGGAATGCCCGCGTGATCCCTTCAATCTCAATGGGGTCCCCCAACACGGTGCCTGTTCCATGGGCCTCGATGCAAGAGATCGTTGCCGGCTCCACATTCGCATCTCGCCATGCCCGTACGATGACGTCTTCCTGCGCGGCGGCGTTCGGCGCGGTAATGCCGACCGAGCTGCCGTCCTGATTCGTGGCGCTGCCTTTAATGACGGCATAGATGCTGTCTCCGTCGTCGATCGCCTGCTGCAGCGGCTTCAGCAGCACGCCGATGACGCCTTCGCCTCCGCCCGTTCCGTCCGCGCGCTCGTCGAACGGCTTGGCCCGCCCGTCGGCCGACGCGATCCCGACGCTGATGCCGAGATCGACCGGAAACGTATAGAGCTTGGAGCTGCCCGCTAACGCCAGCTCGCATTCTCCGCTGCGGATCGCCTGGCAGGCGAGATGCACGGCAACGAGCGAGGACGAGCACGCCGTATCCACCATAAGAGCCGGCCCCTTAAAGTCCAGCAAATAGGCGATCCGGCTAGCGATCATTGAGCTAAGGTTGCCGGGAATAGCCAGCCTGAGCGATTGCGGATCCAGCGCTTCGATCATCCGTTTATAATCGTGAAAGCTGTCGGCGTTATACCCGAGGAACACCCCGGTTCTGCTTCCCCTTAACGCCTCTCCGCCGTAACCCGCGTCCTCGATCGTCTGCCAAGCCGTCTGCAGAAATAGCCGCTGATTGGGATTCATGAGGCTGGCTTCCTTGGGAGACAGGCGGAAAAAGCTATAGTCGAACGAGCTAATCTCATCTAAATAAGCGCATTCCAGCAGCTTCGCGGAATTCCGATCGAGGCGCAGTCTGTGCATATAATCTTCAATGTCCCGCAGCCGGTTCTCCGGCAGCGGACCGATACAGTCCAAGCCTTGCTCCAAGTTCTCCCAAAACTGCTCCAGGGTTCTCGCATGAGGCAGCTTCGCGGACATACCGATAATCGCGATGTCTCTATTCGATACTTCCGAAATCTCAATCGCGTCTTCTTCTTCGTCCCTCAAGCGGATCGATTGAAATTGCAGCATGCTGCTCCCCCTCGTCTAAAATGTCGTTGCCGGCCGAGCGTCTCTATTCCTCCTATTCAGCCAAATCGTCAGAGCGATCATGCCGACGACGCCGACCAACGTAATCGCGATGGCCGCCGGGTCGCTGTTCATCCATCCTTTTCCGACATCCAGCTTATAGCCGATGAAGAACAAACTCATCGCCGTAATCTGCACGATGATCGGCGCCCATAAGGAACGCGCGATTATATAGATGAGGCAATAAACCGTTCCCGTCACGACCGAAATGAGCATAAAGCCGGCGCTCGGCTGAACGGCCACATAACCGATCATTTGCAATACGACCGCTATCCACAACGGCATCACCTTTTTCAACTCGTTAAACAGCAGCCCCCGGAAGATTACTTCCTCAAGCGCCGGAAACAGAATGCCTAGCGCCGCAATAATGAGCAAGAAGTTCCCGCTGCCCATCATCGAATCGACATTGGCCTCCAAATCCGGAAACACTTCCTTTAAGGAGACGATTTCTAATAGGCCAAGGCTGGCCAGAGCTCCTGCGAGTCCGATCAGAAAGCTGAAAACGACCAATCTAGACGGAAGCTTCACGAACTTCACAACCTGTACAAACGACTGACGTTCCGTATTGCTAACCACTAGATTCAGCTTGAACAGCAGCCAGTAGAGCAGCATCGTCACACCGAAAATGAAAACGAGATGAAGCGGCGGATTCGCCTCAATCAGCTTCCCGTAAGCTTCGATGGCCAGCAGGCGCCCGAATACAAACATGGTGAAATAGAAAACGACAAAATAAAGGATTACGTTCGCCGTTGTCGCCAAATATTTTTTCATCGCGCACACCTTTCGTCAGGGCGTGTCTGCATACACCGAAGGCAGCAGATTTGGCCGAATTTTTGTTCCATGCAAGGAACTTTTGGGAAGGCGTACCGGAGGTACGTCAAGCAAAAGTGACGCAGCAGGGAAAGATGCCCCCGAGCGGGTTTGCAGACACGCCCTAAATAAGGTTCGCTTCCGCAAGCCGGCTCAGCTGCTGCTCCGGCGGAACGCCTTTCCTGTGCAAAATCGTTCGCAGCCATTGCAGGCCTTGACGGATGTCTTCCGGATCAGGCTGCTTATTCTGCTGTGCCAGCCTGCCGCGAAGATCGAGGAGCTGTTGGTATGGCTCCAAGACGCCTTGCCGAGCTTCCGGATCGTCTGGATGGCGATTCGGCTCCGAGACGGCGATAGCCACCAGCTTGGCGATCGGATGATCGCCGCGAATCGGGTTTCCGGCTTGAACGGAGATATTGCCTGCCAGCCTACTGCGATCCTCCGCGACGTCGTAGGCATACGCATCGATCGCGTCGTGACTTTTCAATAGCTGCTTCAGAACCGTTTTCGGACCTAACTCGATCGCCAGTTCGATTCCCCAGTAGTGCAGAACGTTCATCGATTTGCGCCACTGCACGGGCTGCGTCATTTGCCGGGTCAGCTCCTCGACCAGACTTTGCTTGCTTGCGTCAAGCGCGTGCCCCGTGACGTTCGATAGCACTTTGTATTGCAAAGGTTTGAACGCGACCTGCTCAAGCCGACACTTCAGCTCCTCGGCGGCGGACTGCATCAGCGGGTGGTGAAAAGGAGCTCCGACTTGCAAATTGGTTGCCTTCGCACCGAGCTTACGGAAATGAGACTCCACTCGTTCCATCGCCGGAAACGTTCCGGAGACGACAATTTGGTCAGGCCCGTTGTAACAAGCGACGCAGATTTCCTCACGGCTTGACGCAAAGTAGGCCAATTGTTCCTCTGTCGATAAATAATCGATTCCGCCGACGGCGAGCATCGTGCCCGTTCCCAACTCTGCCGCCGCCTTCATCGTTTGCCCTCTAAAATGCACAAGCTTTAATGCCTCGGCGAAGGAAATCGCCCCCGCGCCGCAAAGAGCCGAATATTCGCCGAGGCTGTGTCCCGCCGCGGCAAAGGGACGAATGCCGATCTCCTCCATATACACGCGATACATCGCCATCGAGGCGGTCAGAAGCGCCGGCTGGGCCACATCGGTGCTCGTCAGTTCTGCGATCGGACCGTGGAAGCAGGCGTCCGTTACCTTCCAGCCCAACACGTCGTCGGCTTCTTCGAAGGTTCGTTTGGCGATCGGGTAACGGTCGTAAAACCATTTTCCCATGCCCGTCATTTGCGAGCCTTGTCCCGGGAACAGCAAGGCCACCTTTTTCATGGGCTCACCCCGCTTGCTAACGATGCAGCTCCCCGCCCTCTGGCGACGAACTGAAGATGAACGGCTAACAACACGAGCAGCACGGACAAACTCGTCCAAAAGACTGCGGAAGAGGATACGGCCGTCGACAAGTCCCCCATTTGAAACCAAACCATCACCGTTCCGCTGCTGAATACGTGCGTGATCAAGGAAGCCCACAAGGAATCGGAAGCCCAGTAGACAAGCCCGTATACGAGCGCCCCTAAGGCGGCAAAGCCTCCTAAAATCGGATCCATCAGGATGACTCCAAATAGAACGGCCTGAACAAGAACCGCGACATAGACCGGGGATACGGCGCGAACTTCATTCAGAATCAGCCCTCTGAACAGCACTTCTTCAAACAAGGAACCGACCAGCACCGTCCCCAATAAAGTCAGCGCAATCGAGCTCCCCCCGCCGACGAACTCGACCAGATTGTAAATTTGCGGCCAATCCTCCCGAATGACCGGGAGGTTGGCAACGCTGTAGATGACGGTTCCTAGCGCGATTCCGATCAACGGAGCGATGAGCAGCGCCTTGGTCGAAATCGCCTTTACTCGGCAAAAGATCGGCAGCGACCGCTTGCGAGCTTTCATCAGCAGCGCATAAATCGCGAGCGTACAGATGTTGTTGACGATAAAGGACAACTGAAGAGACAGTTGCGACAATACGCTTTGGCTGACGAGCTGAACGGCGACATAGATCGCCAAATACAGCACGATGAAGCCGATAGCCCGAACGATTTTCACGCCGCCCCCTCCTTGCCAATCGCATTGGCCTGCAATCCCCGATGCTTGTTGAAGATGACGATAAGCAAAGCAATGATCGCGATTCCTGTAATCGCCAGGAAGAGGTACTGCATATTCGGGTCGGCGACATGCGTCTCCGATCTTCTGAATACATATTGGCTGCCTTGACAGGCATATTGCGCAAGAATCGGCGCCCAGATCGAACGATAACGAACATACAGAAGGGCGAACACGACCGCACCCAGAAATCCGTACACCGTTAACGGAATATCAAAGCTGAAAAATAATCCACCGTACAGGATTCCTTGAATAATGATGGCGGCCGTCAGCGGCGACAGCCTGCGCAGCTCCTTAAAAATCATGCCGCGGAACAGCATTTCTTTGTAAATATTGCCGTACAGCAGGAAGGCCAGGAACACCAGCACGCTCGAGCCGTCGTTGAGGTAGGCCAGAATCTCCTCGAACTGCGGGAAATGGACCTTTATCCAGCTCAGACTAAAGAGCAGATCGGTAAACCAGCCCATCAGCAGACCGATCGAGACAATCGTGACGACTTGCGGCATGCCGAGCTTGGTAAATCCGGCCTCCTTGAAAATATGAACCTTGCGAACCTTCAGCATGATGAAAAAGAGTAGCGGCATTTGAATGATGTCGTTAAAGACGATAAAGGCGATCGGATTGTCCTCAAACCAGCCGGACGTGGGATACACAAACCGCGAGTAAACTTGAATTAGGCCATAGAATAAAACAAAATAAACGGCGATGATCCACACGATGTTGAACAAGCTTTTAGAAGTCGTTTTTTTCATTGTTCGGTTTCGCCTCCATTTGAGTTGCGGGAAGTTTCTCTTGCTACAGCCGCGTTCGCATCCGCGGCAAAGGCCTCGATGATTTGATGCATAATCTGAACGAAGGATTGCAGCAGCCGCTTCATTCTGTCCGAGTTTAAGCGCTGCGCGTTGAATTGCAGCACGAGCTGGATTTCGCGCTGAGCGGACAAGCTCGCGCCAATGCAAATGTCGTAGTCGCTCTCCCCTGCGAGAGAATGCGGCCCATCTAGCGAAAATACGGGCAATAACGTTCCTTTTTCTCTCGTTTTTACAACTCTTGCGCGCCATTCGGACAGCGGAATGCCTGATGCCGAATCCGTGCGGAGGCTTTCATGGATGCTCGCAATCAATTGTCCAAAATGGTTCACCTGAGCGAAGCTTTGCCGCAGCTCGCCGACGAATCCCGGTTGGCGAACGACTTGTATCGTAATCTCTTGTTGCTTGGAACGCTCGTGAAGCAAGTAGCCATATATCGCCAGCCAGATGTCGCGAATCTCCACGCCTAGCCGCGCGGCGATAGAAGTCAGTTGATCGATCGCCTTCTTGTCCGGAGTATAGCGATATTCTCTTGCCGCTTGCTGCGAGGCAGAGGAGCCAAAATCGACTAGCGGCCACGAGATCAACGCGATTTTCTCCGCTGCAACCAGCTTCTTGCGCGATCGAATATGTTCGGCCAGCTTGAATACCGTCGAGTAGGTGAACAAGTCGGTTACTTTGACCAGATCGGGATACACGGCGTCGATTTCCGCCTGCGCCCGGACAAGCAGCAAGGAATTGCCTCCGATGTCGAAAAAGTTGTCGTGAACGCCGAACGTTTCCGTTCCCGACAGCTCCTGCCAGATAGCGGCCAGCCGCCGCTCGATTTCGTTGTTCGGCAGCATCGAAGCATCGCCTCGTCCTTCTCCTGCCCCTTGCGGCTCGGGAAGCGCTTTGCGGTCCAGCTTCCCGTTAAAGCTGAGCGGCATCTGATCCAATTGCACGATGTAGCCGGGCACCATATATTCCGGCACTTTGCGCTGCAGCCATGCTTTCACTTCGACGCCCGACAGAGGCTGACTTGCCACCATGTAGCCGCAAAGATAATCCTCATGCTGCTTATTGCGCTTCACGACAACTACGCATTCGCGAATGTGCTCGTGCTTCAGAAGCACCTGCTCGATCTCGCCCAATTCGATGCGGAAGCCGCGAATTTTGACCTGATTGTCTCGCCTTCCCAAGTATTGAATGTTCCCGTCCGGCAGCCAGCGCGCCAAATCTCCCGTACGATATAGCTTCCGGCCGGCGAGGAATGGATGGTCCACGAACGCTTGGGCCGTCAATTCCGGTCGGTTCGCGTAGCCTCGGGCCAAGCCGTCTCCGGCAATGCACAGCTCCCCGGGAACGCCGATCGGCTGCAGCTGGAAGCGGTCGTTCAAGATCAGCAAGGACGTATTGTAGATCGGCTTCCCGATCGGAACGCTGCTCGGCGGCTCGGTCCAGCCGCACTCGTAATGGGAGACGTCGACCGTCGCTTCCGTCGGGCCGTACAGGTTGATCAATCGCGTTCCGAAGCGCTCGTTCAGCGCTTGGAATTGTTCGACCTGCGGCGCTTGCAGCGCTTCGCCGCTGGCGAATACGTAGGCGAGGCGATTGAGATTGGCCGTCATCCCCATGCGATGAAAATGCTCCAAAAACAGCTTCAGCATCGGAGGCACGAAATGCATATGGCTTACTTCGTATTTTTCAATCGCCTTGACGATTAGCGCCGGATCTTTTTCTCCCCCGCTTTCCAGCAGCGCCACCCGGCTTCCGGGAATCATCCACCAGAACAGCTCCCATACGGAGACGTCGAAAGTAAACGGCGTTTTCTGCAAAATGACGCTGTCCGGCAGCAGCGGATACTGCTCCTGCATCCAGAGCAGGCGATTCACGACCGAGCGGTGCTCGATCATCGTTCCTTTCGGCCGCCCGGTCGAGCCCGACGTATAGATGACGTACGCCAGATGACGGCTCGTATGCGCGCGGGGCAGATTGCTGCGATCGTCCGCGTACGACGATTCGCTGTCCACATCGATTCCCGTTACGGACTGAAGCTCGCTTATGCTCTCTTGCAGCGGAAGCCAATATTTCGCTCTGCCGACTACGATGCCGGCCCCGCTATCCTGAAGCAGGTACTGAATGCGCTCCGCCGGAAAATCGGGCGAGACGGGCAAGTAAGCCCCTCCGGCCTTCCAGATTGCCAAGATGGCGACCAACATTTCCGGCGAACGCTCGATCAGCAGCGGAACGAAGCTATCCGGCTTCACGCCGTGCTCGCGCAGCGTGCGGGCGAGACGGTTCGCGCGCTCGTTCAGCTCTCTATAGCCGAGGCTCAGGTCCAGCCACTGTACCGCAACCTGCTCCGCTCTATTCGCCGCCTGCGTCTCAAAGAAATCGAGCAGCGTGCGATCTTCCGGATAAGCTCTGCGCGTCGCGTTAAAGTCGCCAAGAATCATCTGCTGCTCCTCTTCGCTCATCCACGCCGTCTCGTCTATTGGCGCATCCGGGCTCTCGCAGGCGCTCTGCACGATACGGATATAATGCCGCAGCATTCGTTCGGCCGTTTCCGGCGTGAAGAGCGATGTCGCATACTCCAGATTTAAGGTCAACGCCGTTCCATGTTCCACGACCTCCAGCGTCAAATCGAATTTGGCGGTCGGATTGTCCAGCGCATAGGGCGCGAATGCGACCTCGTCCAGCTCCAGCTCCGGCAAGCCCATGTTCTGTACGATAAACATCGCATCGAACAGCGGGTTGCGAGACAGGTCCCGCTCCAGCTTTAACTGATCAATCAACCGTTCAAACGGATAGTCCTGATGCTGGAACGCCTCAAGCGTCAGCTCCTTCGTTGCGGCCAAAAGCTCGCTGTAGCTTCCGTCCGCCAAGATTTTCGTTTTCAGAGCCAGAGTATTGACGAACATTCCGATCAGCGGCTGAAGCTCGCTATGGGTTCGGCCCGATACCGGCGTGCCTACAACAATCTCGTCTTGGCCGGAATATTTGTGCAGCAGCACATTAAATGCGGCCAGCAGCGCCATGTACGGGGTCGCTCCATGCCGTGCGGCCAAATCGCGAACCGCCTGGGAATCCCGCTCGCTCAGTTGCGCGACGATCCGGTCTCCTTCCGTCGTCTTTCTGGACGGCCGCACAAAATCCGTCGGAAGCTGCAGCGTGGGAACTCCGTCGGCGAATTGCCCAAGCCAGAACCGCTCTTGCCGTGCGGCCTGTTCCCCGCTTAACCAGCGATTTTGCCATTCCGTGTAGTCCTTGACCTGGATGCGAAGCGGCGGCAATTCCTTCCCTTCGTACAGCGCGATGAACTCGTTCGCCAAATGTACGGTAGACAAGCCGTCGGCAATCAGATGGTGCATATCGAACAGCAGCACATGATCGTCCGCCGACTTGCGAATGAGCACGACGCGAAGCAAAGGGGCCTGCGTCAGCTCGAACGGCCGCAGGAAGGAACGAATGCGCGCGCTCTCGTCCTCTGCATCTGCCAATTCGAGCGAGAAATCCACCTGCGGATGGATGCGCTGCATCGGTTCGCCTTCCGTCCATACGAAGCTCGTCCGCAAAGATTCATGGCGTGCAATAAGCCGTTGGAAGACGGCCTCCACCTTTGCCGTATCGAGCGCTCCGGTCATTCGAATCGCTTGCGACAGATGGTAAGCGGTGTTCGCCTCCTCCATCTGATGCAAAACGTACAATCGCTTCTGCGCCGAGGACAGCGGGTAAGCTTCCTTCGGCTCCGCCGGGGGGATGGATTCGAACCGTTCCCGCTCCGACGAGACGATGCGTTGCGCCAATTGTTTGATCGTCGGCGATTGGAACACTTCTTTTAAGGCGATCGATACGTGGAACGCCTCATGGATTTTCGTCACGAGATGGGCCGCCCGCAAGGAATGTCCTCCCAGGCTGAAGAAGTTGTCCTCCACGCCAATCCGCGGAACGCCCAGTAGCTCCTGCCAGATCGCGGCAAGCCTGCTCTCGATCTCATTGCTTGGCTCTGCGTAGGCCGCCTCGTCTCGGATGCCGGTTTCGGGCAGCGGCAGCGCCTTGCGATTCAGCTTTCCGTTCGCGCTGAGCGGAAATTGATCCAGGCGAACGTAGAAGCCGGGAATCATATAATCCGGCAGCGTCTCGCTTAACCGTGCGCGCCATTCCGCCAATCCGATCTCATGGTCGGAAATATAGTAGCCGCACAAGTAAGCTTCCGACCGCGCGTCCCGATGGGCGACGACGATCGCCTCCCGTACCCCGGGAGCGGAGCCCATCTGATGAGCGACCTCCTCGCACTCGATGCGATAGCCGCGAATTTTCACTTGATGATCCAAGCGGCCCAAATATTCGATATGACCGTCCTCGCGCCATCTGACGAGATCCCCGGTGCGATACAGCTTCTGCTTGTCGGCAAAGGGATGGTCGACAAACTTCTGCGCGGTCAATTCCGGCTGGTTGAGATACCCTCTGGCCAGACCGTCCCCCGCGATGCACAGCTCTCCGGCCGCCCCGATCGGTTGAAGCTGCAAATGATCGTTCACGACGAGCAGCTGAATATTGTCGATGGGCTTGCCGATCGGCACGAGCTGGCCCATCGGTTCGGCAAAACAGTCGAAGCAGGATACGTCAACCGTCGCCTCGGTCGGACCGTACAAATTCACAAGCCGGACTCCGAATCGGTCGTACAGCAGCGACTGGAACAGCCGAACCTGATGCGGATGCAGCGCTTCGCCGCTTGCAAAAACCTGCCGGAGGCCGGCCAGCTTCGCGACGTCTTCGGGATGCTGTTCCAGATGCAGTAAAAAGATTTGCAGCATGGAAGGTACAAAGTGCAGCGTCGTCACCCGGTGGCGCCCGATCGCTTCCGCAATTTGCTTCGGGTCCTTCTCCCCGTCCGCCGCCAGTAAATGCAAGGTCGTCCCTTTCGTAGCGCCCCAAAACAGCTCCCATACGGACACATCGAACGTGTACGGCGTTTTCTGCAAAATGACGTCTTCGGCATCGATCGGGTAGCTTCTATGCATCCAGTTCAAACGGTTAATGACGGAGCGATGCTCGATGAGCACCCCCTTCGGCTGTCCCGTCGATCCCGACGTGTAAATGACGTAGGCCAAATCCCGCGCTTCGTTCACCGGAGTGAGCGGCCGGTCGTCCGCATCGTAATTAGCCGCGTCGTCCAGATCGATAATCGGCAGCTCCGCATGAATCGAGGCCAGAGAAGCTATCCATTGATTTTGCGTCACAATCCTCTGTGCCTGACTATTTTCGAGAATGTACCGTTTCCGCTCCGGCGGATAATGCGGGTCCAGCGGCAAATACGCGCCGCCGGCCTTCAGAATCGCCCAAATACCGACGATCATCTCCAAGGATCGTTCCGCCGCAATCGGGATAATTTCCTCCCGCCGTACGCCAAGCCTTCTTAACGTTCTGGCAAGCCTGTTGGCCAAACGATCCACTTCAAGGAAGGTCCATTTCCGTTCGCCGTGCGTAAGCGCAATCCGATCGGGCGTGAGCTGGGCCTGCCGCTCGAATTGCTCGACCAGCGTTTGCTCGCTCGGATAGGGCCGGAACGTCGAATTGAATTCGCACAAAATTTGCTCCCGCTCCCGCTCGGTAAGCACGTCCAGTTGAGCCAAGGATACATCCGGGTCGTTCGCCAGCCGCTCCGCCACGATCTGAAAGTGCCGGACGAACCGTTCCATCGTCTTCCCGGCGTACAAATCCGTATTGAATTCCAGGTCGCAGCGAAGCGCTCCGTCCTCCACCAAGTAAATATCCAGTTTGAAATCGAGCTTGGCCTGCCCCAATTCAAGCTCGTAGCGCGAGCATCGCCACTCCCCGAATTGCCAAGCATCGGGGGATTCCATCTGACTGTGCACGACCAGCATCGTATCGAACAAAGGATTCCGGGAAGCGTCGACGGAAGCGCCCGCATCCGCGATCATCTGATCGTAAGGGAAATCCGGATGCTCGTAAGCCTCCATCAGCGTACGATGAAGCTGCTGCATCCAGCTTCCGCACGTCTGCGCCTCCGGCAGACGACAGCGGATCGGCAGGAAATTGTTAAACATGCCGACCATGTCCTGAACTTCGGGATGGCTGCGTCCTGCGACGAGGGAGCCGACGATGAAGTCGTCCTGACCGCTGAGCTTGTACAGCAACGCGCTGTACGCGGCGAACAATACGGTATGAACCGTGACGTTCTCCCGCTGCGCGACTGCACGGATCCGCTCTCCCGTTTCCGCATTCACAGTAAAGCGAAGCGTCTCGCCGCGATACGTCTTATGCTCCCGGCGCGGGTAGTCCAGCGGCATGTTCAGTACGGGAAGCTCGCCGTCCAGTTGCTCCCGCCAATACTGCTGCTGCCGCCGGAACGAGGCGGAATGCCGCTCCTCTTCCAACCACTGCACGTAGTCCCTGTATTGCAGGCGCGGCCGAGACGCCGGATAACCCCCCATCATTCGGAACATCTCGTTAAAGAGGAGCTGAACCGAGACGCCGTCCGCTATGATGTGATGCATGTCGATGAGCAAATACTGTTCTTCGGCGGAAATCCGCAGCAGATAGATTCGCACCAGCGGAGCCGCCTCTAAATCAAACGGTCGAATCCAGCTTCGCAGCCGTTCCTCCGCCTGCTCCCGCTCCGCCGTTTCGGCATGAACGCGTATGCGGGCGTTCGGGTGAACGATTTGCCGCATCTCTCCCTGCCGCCAGACGAACGAGGTACGCAGCGGTTCATGGATTGCGGCCAACTGCTCCCAAGCGGCTTCCACCTGACGCGGATCAAGATAGCCGTCCACCTTCAGAACGATCGGCATATTGTAATTGGTGCCCATCGCCTCCAATTGCTCCTGGATCATCAGCCGTTGCTGCGCGGGGGAGACAGGATACTCGCCCGACGCATTTTCTCGCGAGACCAGGGGAGTAAACGCTTTCACTTCCCCCTGTTTGATTAGCGCGGCCAAATTTTGTATCGTAGGCATTCGCATAAACTGCTGAAAGGGAACCTTCACATGAAACTGCTCGTAGATCCGGGCCAACAGGATGGTCGCCTTAAGCGAATGCCCTCCCAAATCGAAGAAATGGTCGTCTCTTCCGATCGGCTGACGCTGCAGCAGGTTTTCCCACAGCGCGGCAAGCGCGCGCTCCAATTCGTCCGTTGGCGGTACATAGGCTTTATGGCTTCCACGGGACAGATCCGGAGCGGGCAGCAGCTTCTTGTTGATCTTCCCGTTCGACGTTAACGGCATCGCCTCCAGTGCGATCAAATCGGCGGGAACCATGAACAGGGGCAGCGCTTCGGATAAGTAAGCTCTGATCTCCTCCCCGTTTACGGCTTCATTCGCGACATAGTAGGCGCATAGAGACGGACTTCCTTCCGCAGCGCGCGCAATCACGCACGCTTCTTGAAGGTGCGGATGAGCCAGCAGACAAGCTTCAATCTCGCCTAACTCGATGCGGAAGCCGCGAATTTTAACCTGTTGATCGATTCGGTCCAGAAATTCAATATGGCCTCCGGGCAGCCAGCGCACCAAATCCCCCGTCCGGTACACCCGTTCGTTCGCCTCGTAAGGATGCGGGATAAACTTCTCGGCGGTGACGTCTGGAAGGTTAAGATACCCTCGAGCCAGCCCGTCCCCGGAAATCCACAGTTCTCCCGGCACGCCGATCGGCTGCGGACGTCCGTAGCGGTTCATAACATACAGTCCCGTTCCGTTAATCGGCTTACCGATCGGAACGCCGCTCGCCTGCTCCTCCCACTGCTCGATCTCGTAATATGTCGCAAATACGGTCGTTTCCGTCGGCCCGTACACATGAATGAGCTTTCCGGGTCCAAGCGCCTGGAACGCCTTGCGAACATGGGAGATCGAAGCCCGTTCCCCGCCGAACAATATTTTGCGCACATGCGCGAGCGCGTCGATGTATTCCTCAACGATGACGTTAAACAGCGCCGTCGTTACGAAAAATACGGTTACCTTTTCCGCCGTCAGCAGTTCGCTTAACCGATTCGTATCGCCGACCGTATCCGCATCGGCCAGTACGAGCTTCGCCCCGTTCAACAATGCGCCGAAAATATCAAATGTCGATCCGTCGAAAGCGTAGTTGGACAGCTGCAGCAGCGTATCTTGCTCCGTGATGGCGATATAGTTCGTGTCCTTCACGACCCGAACGATGTTGGCGTGCGTCGTGCACGTCCCTTTCGGGTTCCCGGTCGAGCCCGACGTGTACATGATATAAGCCAGATCTCCAGCCTCGTTACGAGACGGAAGATTCTCGCGGCTGAAGCTATCGTACGAGCCGTCGTCCAGCAGCATAACACGGCCCAAGCGCGAGCAGCGCTCCTGCCATTTGCCCATCGTCAGCATGCAGATTGCCCGGCTGTCGCTCATCATGTACTCCGCGCGCTCCGCCGGGAACGTCGGATCAATCGGCAGATACGCTCCTCCGGCCTTCAAAATCGCCAGAATGGCGACGATCATTTCCACCGAGCGATCGGCCATCAATCCCGCGACAAAGCCGGAACCTGCCCCGCTGGCCAGTAACGCATGCGCCAGTTGGTTCGCTCGTTCGTTGATGTCCCGATAGGAATGAGAGCTTCCGTTAAACGTCACGGCCATTCGCTCCGGGTACTTCTCGGCTTGCCGCTCGAACAGCTGCGGAATCGTCTGCTCCTTCGGATATGGGGCAAACGCCAAGTTCCAGCCGCTCGTGAGCCATTGCTTCTCTTCCGCAGTCAGCAGTTCGATGTCCTTCAGCTGCTTGCCCGGATGCTTAACGATGTCCTGCAGGATACGAATATAGTGCTCCGCCACTCGCTCTATCGTGGATACTCGGAACAGTTCCGTCGCGTAACGGAAAGTAAAAGCCAGATCATCGCCGTCAGCCAACGCCTCCAACGTCAGATCGAACGGAACCGCGGCCGGCTCGACGAAGTCGGCTTCGAAGCTCAGTCCTCCGGCCGCTCCGGATACGTTCAGCCGCTCCTGCAACACAAATACGTATTCGAATAGCGGATTCCGGCTCGGGTCGCGCTGCATCCCCAATTGCTCCACCACGAATTCGAACGGATAATCCTGTTGAGCGAACGCTCCCAGCGCCGCCTCTTTCGTCTCGGCTAAGTAATCGAGATAGGTTTTATCCCCTTCCGGATAGCTTCGCAACGCGGACATGTTGACGAACATTCCGACCATTTGCTCCAGCCCGTTATGGCTTCTTCCCGCGATTGGGGATCCGACGAGGACATCCTCCTGCCCGCAGTACTTCGCCAGCAAAATCGAGTAAGCAGACAGCAGCACCATATACAGCGTTGCGTTTGATCGCTGCGCAAGCTCTTGGATCGCCTTGACGTCCTCCTTGTCCAGGCCGATCTTCACGCTTGACCCGGCATAGCTCTTGACGGCAGGTCTTCGCCGGTCCGTCAGCAGCTCCGTTACCGGAAGCTCGCCTTGCAGAGCGTTCATCCAATATTGCCGTCCGGCCTCCAGCGTTTCGGTTTTCATCCCGCCCTGCTGCCAGCATGCGAAATCGCTGTACCTCAGCGCAAGGTCGGGCAGCGGCTGATCTTGAATAAGCTTAATGAACTCCGCCATTAATACGTTCATCGCCAAACCGTCGGCCACGCTATGATGAATATGGACGGCCACCGCCCGCCGATCTTCCGCCCAGGACCACACCTGTACCCTCATCAGCGGAGGCGCCGACAAATCAAAAGCTTGTATAGCGGCTTGCAACTGAGCCTCCGACGGCTCCGCGGCGACATCCCGCCAATCCACGGCAATATCCACGCGGTCGCGAACGATCTGCACGATCCCTTCTTCCCGCGTATGGAACGAGGTGCGCAGCGCTTCATGTCTTGCGACGAGTTCGCCGAAGGCGCGGGCGATTGCGTCTCTGTCCAATGTACCGGCAATTTTCATGACGCCTGCAATGACATAAGCGGTGTGAACGCCTTCGTTCTGCTCCGCCATTACCATCCGCTGCTGCGCAAACGTCGCCGGATACGCTTCTCTCCGCTCCCTAAGCGGCTCTATCCGCTGGATGCGAATTTTCTCCGCCCGATCGATATACTCGGCCATCGCTTCAATCGTCGCAAGCTCAAACAGTCTCTGGATAGGGACCTCTACCTCGAATTCATGCTCGATCCGAGCAAGAACGTGCGAAGCGCCCAAGGACTGTCCGCCGATTTCAAAGAAAGCGTCGTCCGTGCCGATCCGCTCTCTCTCCAGAACTTCCTGCCAAATGGCCAGCAGCTTGGCTTCGGTAGCGTTCTGCGGCGATTTATGCGCTTTGTGTTGGAGGTTCGCCTGCAAGAGCTCCGTCATCGTTTGCGCAAGCTCGGCGAATTCGCCCGCCCTGAACTGCTCCGCCAGCTTGTACCTTTGCGTTTTGCCGCTTGTCGTTTTAGGAATGGCTCTGACAGGGAGCACGTTTCTCACGTCGATGCCCATGCGTGCGTTTAAGGCGCGTTGAATTCTTGCCGCCTGATCCGCGAACTTCTCCGGCTCCCCGCGATGAGATACGAAGTAAACCACTTCCTCGCTCCCCAGCCGCTCATTATAGACGCCGCAGGCCGCGGTTCGGCCCGGAGCAATGCCTTCCAAAGCTTCAATCGTTCCTTCTATGTCGTGGGGGTACACATTTTGCCCGTTTACAAAAATAATGTCCTTATGTCTGCCTGTGACACAAAGCCTGCCCCCGCGCATAAAGCCGATATCTCCCGTAATAAACCACCCTTCTTGTGTGAATGACGCCGCATTGACTTGCGGCATTCGGTAATATCCCGACGTTACGTTTTTTCCGCGAATATGGATATGTCCAACCGTTCCTTCCGGAAGCTCAGCATGATCGTCTCCGCTAATTCTCACCTCGCAATCCGCTACAGGGAATCCTACATCTACAAATGTGACCCGATCCTCTTCGTCGTCCGGATTCATCGCCAGCGGTTCGCCGATTCGCAGCGCTCGCCTGGAAAGATGAATCGCAACAACCTCTTCCTCTACCGGCGGGAACGTGACGGCCAGACTTGCTTCCGCCAATCCGTAAACCGGGAACATCGCGTTTCGTCGCAATCCGTACGGAGCCAAGCGATCCACAAAATCCTCGCAAATATGCGCCGATATCGGTTCCGCTCCGTTATAGATGAGTCTGACGCAGCTAAGATCCCACTCGCCAGCCGCCTTCTCCTTGAAATGTCTGAGAAAATGCTGGTACCCGAAGTTGGGGGACGACAGCATGGAAATTCGCTTCCGATGCACCAGTTCCATCCACTGCATCGGCTGCATCATGAACAAGGTCGAAGGCATAATCCACTGGTTCATCGATGCATACACCGGCGCGAGATGAAATCCGATCAAGCCCATGTCATGGGTGAGCGGCAGCCAGCTGATCGACGAATCGGATTCCGTAGCTCCGCACCCGCCGACGATCGCACGAATATTTGTCAGCAAATTTTCGTGTGTGAGCACAACGCCCTTAGGCTGTCCTGTAGACCCCGAAGAAAACTGGATAAAGGCGCAATCCCCGGGAGAAATGTCGGGGATAATCCCCGGCTTGCCCTGGATCAGCTCGTCGTAGATGACGATGCGCTCGCGGTCCGTTAACGGATATTTCCCCTGCCGATCCGCAAACTGTCGAAGATGCTCATGCTGCTCCGAGTCGGTAATAAGACTGGGATTATCAAGCATCCGCCATACTTCGAAAAATTTAACGGTCTGTTCTTTCGTCGTCGCATACTGGATCGGAACCGGAACGATTCCGCCCAACAAGCATGACCAGAAGGCAAGAAGAAAGGCCTCGTTCTCTTGGAGCAGCAAGACGACGCGATCTCCCTTGCGCAGCCCTTTCTTTTGCAGATCGCCGAGATAAGCCATCGATCGTTCGTACAGTTGATCGTAAGATACGTGATGCTCTTGTTTCTTGTGAACAAACGTGATTCCTTTATGCTTCGTTCGATTTACGGAGAGCAATTCGACTAGCGTATCTCCTTTATGCATCGCCCAGCTTACCTCCTAGTCATCTAATCTCGCGTTCAGGCGCTATTCCCCTCTTTTAGTTAATTTGTGTAACGTCTGTGCATTTGCACAAAATTGTAAAGATAGATTACTTAAAGATTACTTAAATTTTCCATTGGCCAGCAAGTGCCAAGATTCTTTATCCAGGGATACTTTTCACTAATATCCAAATTTTTTCGAGAGAGTGCGGCAGAAAAAAGGGGAGTTTGTCAGGAATTCGGGAATGTCAAAGAAACCCGCAAAGCTCCTGTGGGCTCAACGGGTTACGTTCGCCGGAACTGGCGGGTTTGCGGATTTCGGGTCAGGTTATCGGCCTTGCCGGAGGAGAATGGCGGAGACAATTACTCGAGCCACTCGCAATCTATTTCTTGAATGCGGTAATGAATGTCGCATCCTGTCGGATTATGCAGCGCGGTCGAGAGCATATATTTCTCACGAAGACGGCAGGTGTTATACTCCCATTCCCCTTGCGTCGCTCGACCAGGCCGAACAGGAACGGCAAACGACAAAGGCGGTAGAGAAAAGCCCATTCCCTTGGCCTTCATATACGCTTCCTTCCTCGTCCAAATCATATAGAATGCCGCTAGTTTTTCCTCCTCGCCCTGCTGTGCGTTTACGTACTCGATCTCCGTTTCGTTAAAAACGCGAGGCATAATAGTCAAATGGTCCCGGGCGATATGCTCAACGTCCACGCCGATGTCGCCTAATGTCGTCATCGCGCAAACGATTAATTTATCCGTGTGAGACAGATTGAAAAAGACTTGCTCGCTTGTTGTTCCCATGTCTTGCTCCGAAAGGTAGAGCTTGCCGTACTGATTTTTGCGAAATCGGATCGATCGCGGGTCGGCCCCGATTCGCTGCGCCAGCTGCGTCTTTAACAAGATGCGACCAATGGCGAACTCCACTTTCTTGAAGTCGACCTGATAGCGGCGATAGACCTGCAGTTCCTCTTCATCCAACAAGGCAAGCCCCCGATCGAGCCTGCTGAGCTCGAATCCGTCTTTGACTGAAACGACATACAGCCGGATTTCGTTCAAATCTCCGTCCCCTTATGAGCTATGCAAGCTGAACCAAATGCCCAACTTCAATAGCGTATATTTTCTTTATTTTTTATTGAAAATAGAATATCATCGCTGTAACGAATTGGAAAGTTAGGGGGATACGATGAATAAATTAAAGGTTGCGGTTACGAGCCTTCTTCTGGTTGTTTCTGCCGTCCTCATTGTCTATCTATTGGCAAATCGCGAGGAAAAGCCGAGACATACGGCCACGAATGAGACATCTTTATCCGACGCTTCGGTCGACAAGATGCGACAAACCTCCAACGATTTCACTTTAAACAGCTTGTCGGAGGCGACCGCTGCGGTTGACGTTCATTTTGCCGAAAAGCCGACCGTGCTGCTGTTCTTTACTTCTTGGTGTCCGTACTGCAATGAGGATGCGCCGAAAATTGTCCAATTGGAAAAGAAGTACAAGGACAAGATTAATGTGTACGGCATCAATGTTGCCGCTCGCGACAACCTGGAGGATGTGCGAGATTATGTGCAGCGGCATCATATTGAATATCCCGTTCTTTTGGACGAAGCCGGCGATATCTACAACAAATTCGGAGGCGTCGGTTTTCCTTCGCTCTATTTCTTTAACGAACGCGGGGAAGTAGCCGATGCGATTGTGGGCTCCGCCGATATCGAGCTGATCGAAGTGGCGTTCAAAAATATTAAAGGATCATAAAAGAAGTGGCTTCGACCGGCAGCGGCAGGCCAAGCTGCTGCTCATACAGGTCGGCGTAATGGCGGAGATGGGCTTGGAGCGCAAGTCGATCCTTCTGCTCCCGATAGGCGTGCAGCAGCAGTAAGTTCGCTTCCTCGTCCAGCTCGGCCAGCGCCAAAACCCGTCTGAGCACGATAACAGCCTGCTCGTATCTTCGATGCTCGGCCAACTCGCGGGCGAGACGCTTGGCGAAGCTCATATACAGCTGTTCCAGCCTGTACTGCTCCGCGGCGCACCATTGGTAGGCGTTATCCTCAAACAGAGCCCCTGTATATTGCTGCTCCAAAGCAATGCCTTCGTCCAGTTCGGCCCTGGAATCCGCTCCCCTGTTCCATTGATTGACCTGTTCCTCAAAATGCACAAAATCTACGGCTACCTCTCTCATTTCCAGACGGTACTGCTCATTGGCGGATTGCACAATCGCCTTCATCCCCAGCGGCGTGAGCGCCTTGCGAAGCTGATAAACCGCCGTATTCATATAAATTTCGGCATTCTTGATCGGCATTTCCAAGAAAATATCTTCGATAATTCGACCTTTAGCGACAAATTGTCCCCGACAGAGAAGGAGATAAGCGAACAGCTCGGCGCTCTTGCGCGAAATCCAACGCACGCGTCCGCCTTGCACCCCGGATATCTCCAACCCGCCCAAAGCGCGAACCTGTAAGCGCGGTTCGGCTTGCTTGTCTGCAGCGTTTTGCGCTCTTCGCTCGAATGCCCGGGCAATAGTCTGCTCCAGGCGGCTGCGCGAGATCGGTTTGACGATGTAGTCGAGCGGATAAGTCTCAAACGATTCCAACGCATATTCCTTATGGGAGGTGACAAAGACGATGTCCAGTCCGCCCGCAAGCGCGCGCAGCTGCGCGGCTGCCTGCAAGCCGTTCTCTCTCCCGATCTTAATATCGATAAAGGCGACATCGACGGCCTCCTTGCGGGCATACTCCACCGCTTCTGCCGGCTCCAAAAAGCATTCGACTCGTTCAATCCCCTCTACTCGAGCCAGCATCTGCTTCATAATCGTGTGCATCGCTCGTTCATCGTCCAGGATCAGCACCTTCATTGCTTCGACCCCCCTCCTTCGGCAGATGGATATAAAACGTGCTGCCCTTCCCGGGCGCGCTTTCGACGCGCAGACGCCCGCCGCTCAGTTGTAGAAACCGGCGGCTGACCATCAGCCCCAGACCGGCTCCCTTCTCTCCTTCGGTGCCCGGAAGAGTATCCAAGCTGGCATCGTCGAACAGAAGGCGCAGCTGCGTATCGTCCATCCCGATCCCGTCGTCGCGCACGGCCAGCAGCCATTCGCGCTTTTCCTCCTGTGCGCGGATAAGCACTGTACCGCCTCTGCGCGAAAACTTGATCGCATTCGAGAGCAGATTGCGCACGATCAGCAGAATCGCTTCCCTGTCCGCATGAATTCGGAAATCGTCGGGTACTTCGTTAACCAGACGAACCTGCTTGACTTCGCTGCGCAGCGTCAAGGATCGACAAGCTTCGCGCACGATCTGCGACAGGTCGAATCCGTCGGCGCGAAGAGAGAAACCTTCCTTCTGCACGCGGAACCATTCCAGCAAATTTTCGGCCATCGTATACGTATTGCGAATTTGCTCGCTTAATGTATCCACCAGTTCCCGCTGGTCCGACTGCAGCGAGTACCGGGATTCCTCCAACAGCTCGATCAAGCTGACCTGAAGAGCCAGCGGATCGCGAATGTCGTGCGAGACGACGGTGAACAGCTGATCCTTAAGCTGATTAAGCGAGGCGATCTGTTCAAGATGCCGCTGCTTCTCCGTAATGTCGAAGAGGACGCTGACTGTGCCGTGCTTGCGTCCTCTCTGAGAGAGCAGCGGGTATACGTCCAGAATAAAGACGCGATCGGGAAGACGGCCGCCGCCGCGAATCTCCATTCTCTCCGTCCGCATCTGTAAGCAAGCTTCCTTCCACTCCGGCCAACCGCTCAGCACATCGTTGATGTACAGTCCGATAAGCGAGCCGTCCTCCGAATCGAGAAGCAAGGGCTGAACGTAACCGTTATGATCGACGATGCGCCCGTTGTGATCGGCAATCAGAAAGCCTTCCCGCTGAGTGTCGATGATCTGCTGCCTCGCCATAGGAACGATCGAAAAGAGTCGATTTCGAACGACCAACCACAGCATAATCATGCCGAGGAAGCCGGTATATACCGAAATCGGCAGCAGCCAAACCTGCAAGTCGGGAACGGTGAGCTTGGCCAGCTCAAACAGAACGGGAATACAGCATAAGACGAGCACCCACATGCCTGCTTTGCGCACCTCGGGCCGAGCGCTGCGAATATATCGAACGACGAATACGAGGCCTGTCGCGATAATCGTAAAACAAAGCAGATTAACGCTCAGCGCAAGCGGTGTTCTGACCGTCTCCAAATGTCCGTTAACGAGCTGCTTGCTGGCATAGATAAGCCCTGTTCGAAAATCTGTCGCGACGACGATCGCCCATCCCACAAACGGACCGAAAATGATCAGATGAGAGGAAAACCTACGCCACTTATCCCTGTTGTACAAGTCCAGCACAAACAGAATAAATAATGGCACGCTCAGTACGAGCGCAATCTGCTGAATGCTGCGAAACCATTCTTTGCCCGGCAGAGCGTCCGCCTGCAACTCCATAATGACTCCACCTGCATAAATCAATCGGCAGGCCATTAGCCAAACGAAATAACGAACTGCGCGCTCGCGCCGATAAATGACAGCGTATATCAACGAAACTCCCATCAGAATAGCGGCCACGACCATGCCTGTGTAGAATAATGCTGCGTTCATCCGGCTATGTACCCTTTCTGCATGCGATTTCGTCTATTCTCGTAAGGAAGCTACACTTCAACAATTCCTTGTATTTCGTACGGATAGTCAATTTGTTTCTTGACCGTCTCGACGGCCTCTTTATTCACAAAAAGCTCGACAAGATACAAAGCCAGGTCGATTGATGTCGAAACGCCTCCGGCCGTAATCAAATTGCCGTCTTTCACAATTCTAGCATTCATTACTTCTTGACAATAGGGTTCCAGCAGCTCATATGCACTGGGATGCGTCGTTGCTTTTTTCCCCGTCAGAAATCCCGCTGCTCCGATTAACAACGATCCGGTACAGACAGATACGATGTAGCGCACATCGGCGGCTTGACGAAGCCATCCGATGAAATTTTCGTCAAACCTCAGCTTCCTCGTCCCCATTCCGCCGGGAACAAAAATAAGATCATAGGCCGAGAGTTCCGGTCTGATCTTGTTCACTTTTATCGTTAATCCCAATTCATCGGTAATTTCCTCGGATAGTCCGCAGAAGTCCCATGTCGTCCCTTTTGTCTGTTCGAACAAATTCAAACGGTAGATCACATCGTAAAAACCGATCAAATCCAGAAAAGTAATCCCGTTAAACACGACAAACCCGATCTTCATCGCAATGCCCTCCGTTTCGTTTGCCCTTTTCAGACATAGGGAGAAATCTCGGCAATCATGCCGTCTCGCATGGCAATTGTCTGGTTGTACCCGCTCATCTCTTCCACAATATGATTCGATACAAGCACGATCGCTTGGCGCGATACGACGAAGAGAAGCTCCAGCAAGCGGTCGCGTTGTCGAACGTCGAGATTGTTGAACGGCTCGTCGAGAAACAAAAACTTCGGCGAGCCAATCATACTTTGCGCGATCATCGCCAGACGCTGCTGGCCTACGGATAGCTCTCCCATTTTTCTGTCCAGCAACGGGGCAATTTCCATAAAACCGCCCAGCTCCGCCACCGTGTTATCGGCCTCCTCGCTCCCAAGAAACTTTATTCCGGCAATGTAAGCCAAGTATTCCCGCACTGTAAATCGCTCGTAAATGGCAATCTCCTGCGGCACATACCCGCTTTCCTTTCTTGCCTGGAAGGGCGACAGAGGAACTCCGTCAAGCTCATATCCAATACTGCCCGAGTTAATAGGAACGACATGCGCAAGCAATTTAATTAACCTGCTTTTGCCCGATCCGTTAGGACCAATCAAGCCGATCAAGCCCGGGTACAGCTCCAAGCTGAGCGGGCCGAGCGCCTGTCCCGAGTCGCCGAATACCGTCGCCGATCGAATTCTAATTCTCATAACGCAGCCATCCTCTTCGGCCGCTCATCCTCCGGACCCGATGGATCAACAACAGGGAAAGCAGCAGAATGAAAACTAAGCCGACCATTTGGCTTTGCTGCCGCTGAGGGCTCGTTACTTCGCTAAACCAAAACAAAATTCCTAAATGCTTGTTAAGCAAAAGCTGGACGATCCAACAAACGACCGATCCGTACAGCCCCGCAAACACACCGAAATAAAAGAGCAGCAAGGCGGCGACCAAGCTGAAAATCCCCAATGGGATCAACCAACTGATCATATGCGCCCCCATGCGATGCTGCAAATCAGGCAGAAGCACGGTAAGAACGCTGCCCAAAACGAGGTAATAGGCGACGATCAACGTTAATCTGCTAAAGATCAATAATAATGGATTCGCGGGCATAGAAAGCTCCAACTCGAACATCGGCGTTCCGTAGGAGCGAAAGCCCAAACAAACCGTTAATGCGGCAAGCAGCGGAGCGGTAAACAGGAAAGGCCGTATGGCCACTTCATCCGCAATGATGAACTCGGCCACAAAGGCCAAAGCGGATAGCGCCAAGGACAGCAGCACATATTTCCAATTAAACAATCGTAGATGCGACCGAATAAGCGGAATAAGCAGTTGAACCGCCCGTTCCTTCCGATGCGGCGGAGCGGCTTGCGACTCTTCCCATTGACGAGTCAGCATGGCGGCGAATTGAGCCGTATCCTTGAGCGAAGGTTCCTCCACGGTATACCGACCCAAATACTCCTTTAATTTCGCCTCTTCCTCAGCCAAATCCTGCTTATTACTTTGCCGATTTCCATTTTCGCCCATCATATTTCCCTCCCTCCTTTACGAGCTGCAGCCCGTCTTTCCGTCTCTCCCTTAATTCCTCCAGCGCTTAAAAGTCCGTTTAACACACGGATTGCTTCATATAATCTGCTCTTGACGGTGCTCAATGGAATATCCAGAACATCGGAAATTTCATCCAGCCGCAGCTCCTGGTAGAAACGAAGAATAATGACTTCCTTGCGGATGGCAGACAGCTGATTCAGCGCCTGCACAACAAGCGCCCGTTCTTCCTGTTTCTCGTAAATTTGCGACACGTTATCCGAAGCGGCGGCGGCATTCCGTTCCAGATCCGGGACCGCTTTCGCCCAGACGTGCGATCGGCGCCAATGGTCTCGGCACAGATTCGTCGCTATTTTGTACAGCCATGGCCGAAAGGATTGCGGATAGCGCCCCTCCCGCGCAGAAAGCATGACACGCACGAAGCATTCCTGCGTTAAATCCTCAGCCAGCACTCGCGATTGCATCATGCGATGAATATATTTATGAATAGCCGCATGATAACGATAGGTGAGAGTTTCCAAAGCAGAGGCGTTTCCGTCGGCGAATTGCCGCATTAATTGTTCGTCGGTCATTCGCTTCTCCCTTCCGGTAGAATCATCCTTAACTATCTATTAACAAAAAATGTGCGTCGTCCAAATACGAATATACAGAGTATAAAAGCAAGGAGGCTGCCGAGCAGCAAGGCATTGCGATTCCAGATTAGTTCCGCCCCCTCCTGCAGGCTTCCCGAAAACAAGTAAAGCCTGTCCGTAATCCCCCCGTTCGTTAAGGATTCCATCACCCAATAAAATAAGGAAACCGAAATTCCCGCGATATAGGTTCTTCCAATCAAGCTGCCAAGCAGCGCAAGGTGACCTAGCCATAACGCCGGCGGCAGCACATGATAGGAAAAAGTCCGCAGCGGAATGGGAAGAACTAACAGGTGAATGGCGGCAATTCCCATTAAATAAAGTATAAATATCGTTGCTGTGCCCAACAACCACCTTGTACCGAAGAAAAGCGGACTTCGAAACGGAAGCGACATAAACCAACCGCTCGTTTCCTTATCCAGCTCCGCCACAAAAAGCTGGCACATGATCAAACTGGCGATAAACGGCAATGTATATTCATATAGGATTTGAATATGAATCAACTCGATTTTCTCAACGAAGTGCCATGGCTGAAGCACGGCGACTGCCGCGACCTGCAGTACCGTCACCCCCAAAGCGGCCCACACGAAAGACGACCAAACGAGCTTCAAGCTTAGCCCCAGCCTGTTCATGACGCCTCCCCTAAATCGTTATCCCGCAGCTCTTGAACGTGTTTATCGCCAGCATTCGCCGCTAGCAGCTTCTTGTTGTCCAGTTTAATCAGATAAGCGGAAAGTTCTCTTATGAACTGCTTCCGTTTGCCCGGATCGGCCCGTTCCCCCTTCGCTCCCGAGGAATCAAACCAAAACTCGGTTATTTGCGCAACCACCTCTTCATCGTCGTACAGCCCTTGGAAGAAGTAGGACGGCACTTGTATAATCCCGCTGCCTGTTTTAGCTATTTCCCGTTGATTGAAACGAATTCTGTCCATTGCGATCAGCGTATCGGCTTCACGAACTTGGACTTCCGGATTCAATTGAAGCATCAGCCGTTTTCCTTCATGAAATAATGCGACCCATCGCGAAACGTAGTCGTCATTGAACAATTCGTTAACGATGGCTTTCGTTGTCATTCCGCCGGTTTCCGCCGCTACTTCTTTTAACGATCCGCCCCATAAATTGAAACCGGACTCGGCTTCATTGGACGCTTCGAATTGAATCGTCTGTACGCCGGCATTTGTCGTTTTTTCGAGTGTGCGGTAGTTGCTGTACAGCCGGATCGTATCGGGATAACGAACGGTGACTCGGCTTGGCGCAGCGCCTTCTGTGAACAGAGGCTGCGGGAGCCAGGCTAATTCCATAGGGAGGTTCACGTTCCAGCGATCGGCCATATGAACGGCTGTCATCGTCCCCTCCTCCGTCACTTTATGGTCGGCTATTTTTCCTTGATAGTGCAAAACCAAGGTGACCGGACGTATGTCTCCCGTCTCGATCTGAATCTGATTCCCGTCCCTGCTGAAGCGAACCGACTCCGAATTGAGACGCGCTTCGGTCATCTCGAATCTTTCATTCAGCGTAAAAGCAAGAGGGAGTGTCGCCGCTTCTTCATTCGTGAACTGAATTGTTGCTTTTACAGCGAGCCCGCCGTCTTTGTATGGCCTCATATCCAGGTCATAGCTCAATCCGGATAGTCTGGCTGGCTTGACGGACTCCAAATTCGAGATTTCCCTAATCGCCACTTGATTCATCTGAACGGTTTTCTGCGATACATGACCCGCAAGCAATCCGGCTGCCAAGCAGGCGGCAAGAATAAGACCTGTCGCCTGCATTCGGACTCCCGGCTCTCTTCTGGCTTTGGCTTTGATGTAAATAAACAAAATAAATAAAGCAAAAGCCAAAAAGAGATAAAACCCCCGATGCGTCCAAAAAGACATTTCGCGCGAAAATCCAAACTGGTCGTCAAAATATCCCATCGACTTGAAGTCGAATAATAAAAAGTTGGGAAGAAGTCGGGTGGGCATCGGAAGACGGGGCGTGAGCAATAAGAGTCCGCCATAAATATGAAGAAAAAACAGCAGAAACCCTGCCGCATAGCCTATTTTGCTCTTAAACAACCCGCCCAATAGCCAGCCCAGAATCATCGCATACAGCATCGGAATAAACGTGGACAATAAAAACCAGGCCGGATACAAGCTTGCCCCCGGATACATCGTCTCTCGCAACCAAAGGTAAATGAAAACCGGAACACATGTGAAAATGAAAAAGGGAAGCAAAAAAACGGTCAGTTGCGCCGACCATCGCCGTATCGAACGATAGGGGAGGCTCCCGATCAATTGCGCTTCCCCGGCAGCTTGGCGGCTTCTTGCTCCATATACCCCTGACAAAATGGCCAATATCGTAATCGCGCCCAAGTACATAAATTCAAATTGATGAAGATAATAGCCGGCATGCTCCGTCCATTCGTTTGCCCTATGAACAAGCCAAGCATGAACAACACCGACCAGCATCAGAATCCGAAAGTGAGCCCCACGCAGGAGAAGCTTCCATTCCGTTGCAAAATGCGCTCGCCATTCACTCATCGGATTCACCTCTCGTTAAATGCAAATAAGCATCCTCCAGGCTGGGAGATGCGGGAACCGCATCCGGCAAAGGACAAGTGCTGGAGATCATCCTCAGCTCGTAGCCTTCAATTGTTTTCCGCCGACGGATAACGGACTCCCCTGTCAGCCTGTGCAGATCTCGTTCATGAACATACGTTGTCCACACACGACCTTGCACCTTAGCCAGAAGATCGGCCATCGTTCCGTGATACCTCATACTTCCTTGATCCAAAATGGCCAACGAACGGCAGCTTGCTTCAATATCCGCTACGATATGAGTGGATAACACAATAATTCGTTCCTGTCCCAACTCCTCCAGCAGCTCGCGAAACCGGATCCTCTCCTCCGGATCAAGTCCGGCCGTCGGCTCGTCTACAATTAATACGCGGGGTTCGCCGATTAGCGCCTGAGCAATGCCAATCCGCTGCCTCATGCCGCCGGAGTATGTTTTAAGCTTGCGCTTGGCGTGATGCTGAAGGTTCACCTTTTCCAAAAGGGTAGCTACTGCTGCGCGACGTTCCTTCGCCGATTTCATTCCTTTAATGGCCGCGACATAATGAAGAAATTCTTCCCCGGTTAATTTATCGTAAAACCTTGACGCTTGAGGCAAATAGCCCAGGCACTGCCGAATACAGTGATCATCCTTGCCCAACACGTAAGGACCGACTTGTACTTTGCCGCCGGTCGGCGGAATAAGAGTCGCCAGAATTTGCATTAGCGTGCTTTTGCCCGCCCCATTCGGACCGAGCAACCCGAACATTCCCGAGCCGATTGATAGATCGATTTCGCGTAACGCTTGTTTGTTTCCATTGTAAGTTTTGCTTAAAGCTTGAATCTGAATGTTCATGTCTTCACCGCCTAAAAGCTTGATTTACGGAGTATGACGGCCATGTCCGCAAAAAGTTTGGTCGAAAAATAAAAAAAAGACTTATGCGCCGTATCTCGGTTCCACGAGCAAAATTTCCTCCGAAGTGTATGGAACTAGAACAAAGCCGTCCCTATACTGCCTGGAACGGCTTTATTTATTTGATTGAAAGTAATTATGTCCAGTTCATTTGCTAAGTGTCATGCGTTTCTCATAAAACACAATTGTCATTTTATCGTTAATTTGTTTGGTTTGCCCCGTCTTTCGATAGCCTAGCTTCTCATAGAGGTAACAATTGCCCTGCTCTTGCAATATGGTGTCCAGCTCCCAAATTAATGCATCCTTATATTTATCTTCGATAATAGCGAATACCTTCTGGGCAATCCCTTTTCCCTGGTGCTCGGGTACAATAAATACCGGACTGACGCGATACGCTTTATTCTCTTTCCTTACAATCCTAATCGCACCTACGGGAACCTCGCAATCTTTTATAATATAGTAATCCGTAGACGATTCATTTAATCGATCTATTATTCGTTCTACAGATTCATTAGCAGGGCTGGTTGTGTGATCTTGGTATTTATTAAACAGAGGCGTAAATGCTTTAATTTGCATTTCGTAGATGAGCGATGCCTGACTCAGATCCGATTTGAGTAAAGAAATATTCAATGGGTCGCCCCCTCCTTCATAAAACGCCTACTAGTTCCTGACTTCAAATTTAAACCCGTCTCCCAGCTCCTTATTTTTCCCGTAACACCCTTGAAGCTCATATTCCTTTCCATTTTCAACCGTATTAAAAGTTAGGGTTTTACAGCTCGCGGTTCTTATGTTGGTTGTTCCATGTTTATCTTTAGAATTGTCATACTTAAATTGTACTTCCGCTCCGTTAAATACTAGGTCGTAAAATATCGGATCTCCTTCTATCGTAAACCTGGTAATTCTAATTTTATCTTCCGTTTTCGTTAATGAGTTCTGATAAAATGCCTCTAGTCGTTCCGCGTTCTTCACGTTACCATGTAAGTCTACAACGTCGCCGTTTTCCATTGCCGTATCATAGCTGTACGGTTCGGAGCCACATGCCGATACTACAATAACTAGGAATAGAATAATAATAAATGTGAAGTTTTTCATGATGCACCTCAAGATTTGACTTCGTATTCAATAAGCCAACAGTCTCTATATTCGCCCTCATGCCACTCCTGTTTCTCTAATAATTTCTTCTTCGTAAATCCTAGCTTTTCATACACTCTTAATGCTCTGGTATTCCACGTTTGCGGATCCATAACGATTTTGCTTGCCTTTCTGTGTTCCGCCAAGTAATTTACAGTCTCTTGGATGACTTTCGTCCCGATCCCGCGATTCCAATAGTCCGGTTCGCCAATGAATTGATCCATTCCATAAACGACTCCGGTAAACTCTTTAAGCTCGTACGCCTCGAGTTCTTCATCATCTATCTCATAAAATTGCAAATACCCGATTGCTTGGGCCTTATATTCGATTATACATTGCGTTATGTTTTCTCTATCTTCATAAAAATGCTTGTTTACAAGCTCCAGATCATGCGGTCGATCGCGGCCTTCGTAAAACTCCAACACTGCTGGATTCGAAAGCCACTTCACTAATAAATAAGAATCTTCCGACTCCAGTGTCCGCAACCGAATTTCATCTTTATCAACGAGTATCATAGAGCACGTTAGCCTCCTGCATGATATCATTTATTTCGCTTTTATACCTCTATTTGAAAAATGGAATCCACAATGATTGGCAAGTTATCTCTTACGGAGACCGCCCCGAGAACAGAACGAGCGTGGCTCCCTTTATCCTCAAACACTTCGACCAACAAGTCAGAAAATCCATTCAGCACTTTATGATGCTCTTCAAAGTCAGCGCTTGCATTCACGAATCCCTGTACCTTCACAGCTCTTTTCACTTTGTCTAAAGATCCTAAAGCAGATTTCAATACGGCAAGCACTTCAACCGCGGTCGATCTTGCGAAAGCGTAGCCTTCTTCAGTCGAGAACTCTAGTCCTAATTTTCCTGTGGGGTTTCCGGAAGGACCTTTACCTGAAACATAAATCATATCATTGACGATCACGTAATTTGCATACTTTGCAGCCGGCTGACTTGCAGAAGGAAGCATAACGTTTAGTGCTTGCAATCGTTCTTCAATCGAATTTCCCGACATACAAAAACCCCCAATATCATAAATATTGGGAAGATTGTACTCCTATTAACTTGAAAGGTCAATGAATAATTCGATCTATTACAAGCCCAGTCTTACTTTTGAATCTTAAATGTAAATTTCCATTCTGCCGTGTTGCCCGAATATCTGCCGCGATTTTCTTTGACCTTTACCGTAAGCGATTTATTCATAGTTTTAGAAATCGAGGATGCTTTAATGGATAAGTTGGCTGTTCCTACATCGGGGATCTTATCCTGCTCTTCTGCGTATGCTTTTAATTTTACACTCTCCGATGATTTTAAGTTTAAAGTGACTGTCGAGCCTTCTTTAATTTCTTTACCGTTAACATAGCCTGCGGTATACCATTCATTACCGACATGGTTATTTTCCACTAATTCAACACTGACAAGGGTTACCTTTATTTTGGTCGTCTTCGCAGTTGCAGCAGATACGGATTGCCCTAAGAAAACTGTAATTAATAGAAACGCCAGCATTAATCTCATACTTTTGGACATTGAGTTTGCCTCCCAGAGTAATTTGTTCATAAAATATAATCTTCAGATATCCCTATTCTTCTGATTTCATTGCCTTGGCTGTCGTACAATACTGATCCTGAGGGGAATTTACTATCCGTACTCCCGGTTAACGGAGAAATGGCAATAAAAAAGTCTCCCTCCTGCACCGCCAATTCATATTTCTCGCCATCAATCAACGTAAGTATCTTAGAAATCCCTTCCGTATTCCGGCCCAGAATTCTAACATACTGTCCCTTACCCGTTTCCATAATTCTAGGTCGGATCTCATTTGTTCCATGCCCCGTGAAATCAAGT
Source organism: Cohnella phaseoli (assembly GCF_003386235.1). Lineage (GTDB taxonomy): Bacteria > Bacillota > Bacilli > Paenibacillales > Paenibacillaceae > Cohnella > Cohnella phaseoli. Next base: position 363,399 of record NZ_QRDZ01000003.1, on the reverse strand, counting down.
TTGTATTTATGGTTAGGGCCCTTTGTAAGCTCCGCTTCGCCAAATTGTGACTCAATTGTAAAAAGAACGATTTTCTTGTCGTCTGCATCTTCCATTAGCCTGATCTGAACAGGCAACTTCACCATTTGGCTTATGGATTGGGCAATGGCATTTTCATCGTCTTCAACTTTATAGGTATAGTATGGTTTTATATATCGTGTAGAGACAAATAATACGCAAATAACCAAAGCTATCGTCACAAAGATGATTTTATATCTCTTTTTGTATTTCAATCGCTTGTCAGTCCTTTCGCGTACAATTCTCCAACGCATCCGCAAGAATGATAGGTGAACTATTCCCTGTCGCTGTTCCTAAGCCAGATTAATCACGGAGCGGCCCGGCCTTGTTTCAAGAGTTACGATTCTTGTCTTAGTATCGTTCTTGGAAATAAAGATGTCCGTGCCCTCTTCATCCATGCAATAGGCGATGGGGATAGAAACTTCGCTGTCTCCGAACGATCCGTCTGCATGGCTGGTCCCAATGATGACCGTTTTATATTGTATGGCATACTTCCTGGCTTCCTCTACCCATTCAGCGAACTGTTCTTCGCTAAACATTCCCACTCCAATAGGATGAACAATGAATAGGATGTTCGTTGGTTGTAGATTGCTCATCCCTTGGAGGACCAGTTCATCGCACAACATTATACCAATAACGTTCCCTTCAACCTCAACGAGTTTAGTATCCTCGTACTTGGCGCGATCGAGCAGCAGCTTCCCATCACGATCTATCACGACCGCCCTATCTTTTGGGTTCTTGTACCCCGATATAATGATCTTTGAATATTTTCTAGCCAACTCGCATGCGCAATCTATATTGTGGTTGATGTACCCTTCCGGAAAAATGATAACATCTGCTTCTGGATGATTCATCATTTCAAGCTCCAGCTGTCGTAGCTCCTTCTCTAATCGAGGTTGCGCAATTAGAAGCTTCATATTATCTCTCCGATCTGGGCTGACTGACGCCTCTATTTTTCATTTTTCCCGAAGAAAGACGCCGCGGCAACACCAGCTTCGCTCCGGATGGGGCAGCCACCCGCGCGGAAGCTGCAACAATGCTGCTCCGCATAAGTAAGATAAAGTAAACCATGGAAAGGAAGGCGAGGGTGCTACCTACCGCCTTCCTTTTTTAAGATTCGAGCCGCTGCCTCTTCACGATCTGTATTTCTTCAACCTGCATTCCTCAATTAGCTCGATATTTCTCTTGTTTTTCGCGTATTCCTTTATTTCATCCTTAATGTTCGGATAGAGTACGATCTCTTCTAATTTCTCTAGTTCAATCCATTTTACATTTGTTTGATTGAGGTCCGGTTTCTCGGGCAATGAAGGGCGACCGCTCGTAATTCGACATTCAAACATTAAACTTAAGCTATGTCCTTTTCCGTAAATATAAGAATTAAAATGCGGAGCATATTCATAAGCAAAAGCCAACGGCCCAACCTCTACTTCGACATTGGCCTCTTCTCGTGCTTCGCGTTTTACCGCTTCAATAATCGACTCTCCCGGTTCGGCTCCCCCGGCAGGCAAATTATAATGAAGTCCATTTTCATCATCAAATTCCACTAACAGAATCGAGTTCTTCTCTATAATTAACGCACATGCCCTTACTCTAATGTGGTACACCGGTCAACCTCCAAAATTGATTCCTTCTATTCCGGCCTTTCCTTACCCATCCTTCATTTCTTATTCCAAGCGTTCAAATACAGATTCGTTAATGTAATTTGTAGTTTTCCCGCTCCATCTGAAGTTTTTAAAGGATAGATGGAGAAAGAGAAATCATCTCCATCTCTATAGTTCAATCCGCTCATTCCAGTTCCCGATACCGAGTAATTTGTAGAATCGTCCTCTGCAGTCATTATCGCAGACATTTCACTGGCAAATGAAATGTTATTCACTGTATAATGTCGCACTCCAGAAATTAGCGTTGCCCCATTGAGGGAATAATGCCCCATCGATCTGAAACTAATCGTTATACTGTCATTTATTGTTTTCTCAACGGAAGCAACTACAATTTTATGAGTACCGTCATTATAAAGCTCTTTGCCCCTATTGCTATTCAAATCTGAAAGATCAATAGATAAAGAGTGACGACCTTGTATTTTGTGACCCTCTCTATCACTATACTTTTCTGTATTATTTGCAATATATGCGATTCCGTCTTTCCATAATCCAAGTAGTCCAACTTGCCATAAGACGATCAGAGCAACAATGCATACTAAGAGTAAAAGTGAACTCAAACTTTTTAGCTTTTTATTCATTTGCTCTCCCCTCAAATATATCCATCCCCTACAGTTGCCCAATGGATATATAAATTCGTTCACTATTCATGAGACGGCCTCCAAGCTACATCCACATTCTCTTTACTTCAATGAGTCTTTTCCCTTCAACTCTCACCTTGTAAATATCAGGCATTGTCATCGATTTCCAAAAAGCATACCCGTATCGTTGATCAAAGTAATTCAACATCAGTGTCATAATGTCGCCGTGTGTTCCAATTGCAATTTTCTTGCCTCTAGAGATTTCAATATGCCTTGTTATGACCTCCATCGCTCTCTTCTGTGCAGCCTCACTTGACTCTCCGCCTGGATAAGATTCGTTAAAGTCTTCGTATACAACACGTTTTGCCTCCCAAAATGATGCTGGAGCAAAGTCGCCGATTGTTCTTTCCCGCAAATCCTCCTCTAAATGTATCTCTCTACATTGTTCTTCCGCCAATAAACGAATCGTCTCTATCGCTCTCTCATATGGACTTGAGACAAATATGTCGATGTTTTGGGACCTTAAAATATCACTAACCTTCCGTGCATCCTTCATTCCTTGTTCAGATAAACCTCTAGTTCTTTCTCTACCTTCTTCGTAAACAGACTCTGCATGTCTGACAAAATACAGTATTGTTTCCACTACGGCCAAGTCACCACTTTTGTTTCAGTTTATCTATGACTTCATTCAGTTCAATGAATGCCATTCTATCTACGCTTTAATATCGAAGCTTTAAATTGGGTATGTCCTTAAATTTCTTTAGCAAAAAACAACTCTCCAATATCCCCGTCATTGATTCCATTTATGATTCCGCATTCCTGAAACCCCATTTTCCTATGCCACTTTTGAGGATCAGACTCATTTGCTTGAGAAGAGCTGTATATTTTCTTCATCCCTTTTTTCCTTAAGTGCGCTTGAGCAAACTCTAGAAGCCCTTTTCCCAAGCCGTTGCCTCTGTAGTCAGGCCGAACAATAATAAGTCCAATATAAGGATACTTAGACCACAAATACTCTAGTCTGAGGTATCCAACCAAGTCAGCCTTATCAGTGGCTATAATGATCTCTTGATTTTGTAATTTCCACAATAATATATGAGCTGGAACATGTTGATCCCCATTGCTTACATCCTTCAAATCATTAATATCTCCAAATCTAATTGTGATGGGCATCTGCATATGGCTCCCTATTTTAGCTATATTGTTCTTAAAGTCTAATCCAGTACCGCTTAATTACATTGCCGTCCTCTTCAAGAAAATCAACGTCGGAAGTACCGCCATTTCGGATAATCGTTCTTTCGGATGCAATGTTACCCTTATCACAAACCACTAATGCTTGATTTATTCCTAACTGCTTAGCTTCTACTAACGCTAATTTTAGCAACTGCGTCGCGTAGCCTTTTCTTCGTTCAGACGGTCGTATTCCGTAACCGATATGTCCGCCCCTATCCATTAAAAATTTAGTCAATTTATGCCTAATATTTACTGCTCCTACGATCCTGTGATCGTCAGCAACCAACCAGAAGGTTGAATCGGGAACCCAGCCCTCCTGCAGGTTCACTCCGTTCTCATGATCTTCAAGCCATCTGATCATCTGCTCAAAATCTGAAGGGTCTCTGCTCACGACCCATGGAACTATATCTTCCCCGCTATCTATCCATTCTTGATAGAAATCCAAATATTCATCCTTCAAATTTATTGAAGGTCTCGACAAATAAATATTCTCCATTGATTTAGCCTCCAAACTTCCCGTCAAAATCAAAAACCCCCTGCTTCAACAGGTCCTCCCCACAGAACACCTCATTCTACAATCGTTACAAAATCCTGCGGGTTAGACCGGATAAAGGTACTGATTATTTTACCATTTGGCAAGCAGATCTCCTGCCGAACAATGGACATCTCCTATCTTGCTATGGAGTAAAACCATTCGCCATTACAATGACTGAATTCTTGAGGTAAATCCTTTAGAATATGTTCGAAGCGAAAACCTAGTTTTTCAATGATCCTCTTCGAGGCGATAAACGATTTCATGGCCTCGAAGGCATACCCTTTACCCCAATGATCCCGTCCAATCAGGTAATACACTTCCTTGTCTGATTTACTAAGATCAAGGGTGCCAATCCCGCACCAGCCGATAACCTGATTCGTTTCCTTCAAAATAATCGCAAATGAATACTTAAATTCGCCTTCATAGCTTACCTCGTAACTCTCCATCAGCCATTGAAAAAGGCCTTGATATTCCTCATAGGAAAGAACATCGAATCATCGAATTCAAGAAATTGATAAAGCTCTTTGTCCTGCATTAACCGATACGAAGGTTCTAAATCATTTGCATTATAGGGGCGAATAATCAATCGTTTCGTTTCTATCAATAAATTTTTAACCATCTAGCTGTTCCTCGCTTTGCAAAAATCTCTTAATGGCCGTTAGTTCACAAGCTTTTATTTGGTATTATAACCCATGTTTTCAAAATGCGCTCTCCTTATAAACGAAAAATCGTATAATTAGACGAATAATAGATACTCATCTGAATCATACGATTAGACAAACCTTATAGGCTGCTATGGTACTGCCGCTCCTGAGCTTCCTATGTACTGACCCGTTTCATGTGATGAGAAGCCATTGCCATCCTCGCCTAGGCCCAAAAAATATCATTTTCATCAATTTCCTTTAATTGCTTTTCGAAGTCCGTATCCGGCTCAATATCATCGACAAAATGCCATCTATTTTTACTATCTTGCCAATATACCTTCCACAATGCTTCTTCATTTCTGAGTTGAGCAATTGGGTATACAAATCGCCTCCCCATATACCCTGGTCTCTCCTGGCTTAACGTGACGGTTTTGCCCCTAAATTTATAATGAATCTGAACTTCATTTTTGAGATGTTTCGGGATTTTTTTATCTATATAATTTTGCAGTACTTTTTCTATTCTCTTTTTTGTAAAAGCATCTAGCACTTTCATCCCTCCGTAATTTAATAGTTCAACTATAAGATAAAGATGGTTGTCTGAATACTAAATTTTTCTCAAATTTAAATGTTAATACTGTTTTCAAATCTTCTGCACAATTCAACTATTTCATCGATTCGCGCAATCTGCTGTACCCACTCATCAGGGATACTCTCTATTCCATAAATCAGACCCGCCAATCCCCCTGTAACGGCCCCTGTTGTATCGGTATCTTCTCCTAAATTTATGGACTTTAATACCGCCTCTTTATAGCTGACCGACGTCAGTAAGCTCCACAAGCTCGCTTCCAAAGTGTGCACAACATATCCTGTGGAATGAATATCATTCACTTTAATGTCCGATAGGTCTTCATTAAGTATTCTTTCGAATTGAACAATCTCACTATGGCCGGAAAAATGTCTATTAACAACTAGCTTCATCTCGTTTATGCTGGTTTTCAAATCCAACCCGTCGATTAAGTTGATGGCAACCTCTGTATAAATAACACATGCAATGATCGAGATCATATGACGATGTGTAATGGACGAAACCTGCGTGATCGCTGAAATACGTTCTTCAACATTGCTTTTTCGCAGCAGAAAGGCTAGAGGCAGAATTCTCATTAACGATCCATTTCCATTGCTGTATTCATCTTGGCCACCGGCGAAGTCCGGCCTAATCAACTCGTGATTCAGCCTATCAATCGCTTGCTTTGTGGCGATACCGACATCAAATACCTCTCCATACGGCGTCCAATATCCTTCCCATAACCACTTTTTGAATTTGTCGGCGATATCAAACAAATCAATTCGCTTACATTCGGCTATACTGTCCATTAAACAAAAAGTTAATGAACTATCATCAGACCAAGTACCAGGAGGTTGGTTGTACGTTCCATAGCCGATCATGTCTAAGACGGGGTGTCCTGACAGAGCTCCGCGCGACCTGAATTCTACGGGCACGCCGAGTGCATCACCGATACAAAGCCCAATTATTCCATTCATTATTTTTGAATTCAAAGGAAATCCCTCCAAGGCAGACGAACACTCATGAGTTGTTTAGTGTTCATTCAGTTCAATAGATCTTTCTTTAAATAATAGTGAGTATACCCTCCGGCATTCTCAATTGTTCCATAGATCTGAAAACCTTCTTTGAGATAAAAATCCAATGCTTGAAAACTTAATGTATCCAGCTTAATAAAATCGCACTTTTTATCTCGAGCCATTTTCTCGGCTTCCCTGAGAAGCGATTTTCCATTTCCTGATTTCCGATGCGCCGGATCAACAAATAAATATTGAACCTCCAGCCAATTCCAACAAAACTCCCCTACGATACCGCCCAATATTTCTCCATCCTCATTCACTAAATGCAAATTTAACTCTTGATATCGACCTTTAAGCTCGTCAGGGAAGTGCATTAAATTAAACTCTATCATCTTATTTCTGACGTAATCCTTATTTGATTCAGTTATATTATTGGAAATCTTCAATGACATATTTATCTCTCCGTTTTGTCCTGCAGAGCATATTTTAGAATCACGATTGAAAATTGATGAGGAACATTCAGTATTTCATGGTCATCACATAATTTATTTAATAATTCTCTGATTACCTTCATTCGTTTGCTCTCATCTATGTTTGTTAACCATGATACGGATCTCATTTTCCCGCACCATTCCTCGTGAGAATACTTGCCTTCGTAATCTTGCTGCCATTCGCCTACTACATGGAACGAATGGTTCTGCCACTCGTCAAACCAGTTCACCGGAAACCCGTTTCTTCTCTCTTTAGTCTCCGCGTTGGAGCCAGCTGGCTTAAGTTCGATGCCGTTGTTGATTAACACTTCAAATGTTTTTTGAGCAATATCGGAATCCGGTTTGAAAACAGAGTTAATGACTATTAGATGCCCATGCGGTTCCAAATACCTTTTTATATTCTCAATAACATTGATGCGCTGAAACCAATGCCACGCTCTAACCGCTGTGAACATCGGATATGTTCTCGAAAGTGTAAAATCTTCAGCTTGAGCTCGAACATAGCTAATATTATTTATTCCTAAGGATTGATCAATCCTCACTGCTTCTTTAATCAATTCATCTGAAGGCTCGATACCGATGACGCGGGCACCGTGCTTATTCAAATCTCTACTGAAAATGCCACTGCCCGAGCCAAGGTCAATCACGTCCTGATCTTTGAAGCGGAATCCTTTGTTAGCTAATTGTTCAATAGGATTGCAGGCAGACGATCACGATATTTTGCATAATCGGAAGACACTTTACCAAAGTCGGCTCTCATTCTTAATCACCTCAATCGAATGTTACAACAATACCCAAATAAGGTGAAAACAATTAAACCAATCGAGAAGATAACAAACTTTTATCTATAGGTTCGATCCACATTCATCTTAATGCTCTTGGACTTCCGCTTTCAACTCTCAACCGCCTCTTCCTTATAGTGTGTAATATCCCCGTGCAGAATAATTGAATGCCGATCTTGGCTAATTTCAATCTTGCATAAACAGGTAGGATGAATATACGGGGGGTTCCACAGATCTTTTAAATCGCGTTTTTCAAAATAAGCCATGATCAGCTTTACGACAACTGTGTGAGTGACAAGCAAAATCGACTTACCTGAATTTTCGGTTATAATTTGTTGTAATTTATTTACCGCGCGCTTTGAGACCTCTTGGAACGTTTCGCTTTGTTGAACTTTAAAGCTATTCGGATCATTCCAGAAATTAGAAAACTGAAGAGGATCTGAATTCTTTGCTTCCTCTTGGTTTAAACCTTCCCAGACCCCTAGATTGAGCTCCATCAACTCATCACAGGCTTCAATGGGAATGTCTCTTCCTTCGGCTAATAATTCGGCTGTTCTAAGGGTCCGAAGGCTGGAACTCGAATAAATCAAATCTATCTTTTCATCCCTAAGAGCTTCCCCCAGCCACTTTGCTTGTTTAATCCCCAGTTCTGTGAGAGCAGAGTCATTATGACCTTGAAATTTTTTTAAAATATTCCACTCCGTTTGACCGTGTCTTGTGAGAAAAATAGTTGTGATATCGCTCATGCACTTTCCTCTTCCTTATATTGTGACTTGATTCTTCCACGTTCTCCTCAGCCTGAGATTGTCCTTGAAAAATGAATCTTACTCATAGTGTACCCTCTAATCCCTCATAGTGAATTACAGAAGTTTCTGAAAACTCGTCAATGTCCCTTACGAACGGATTCAATCATTGCTGGAAGTGACAGCACCAGTCTTCCGAATGATTCGTGAACATTATCGTTCATTGAGCCTCCTTCGGGTTTGTAGTTATTCATAATATAACCATGCGTTATTTACGACTTTTCTCTTTCTTTCATAAGTCTTTTCAAATTTATAAAACTAAGTCCATTTCGTCTTCTATCATTATTTGACCAATTCTTCTGACCATATAGGTTTGATGCTAGTATCCTAATCAGTTCTGCCTTATCTTTATTGAATATCTTAAGAAAATAATAAAATTTTTTAAGATCTGAATTTCGTTGTCCGAAGTGAAGTATATCTTCAAAATACGGTTTGAAATTACCTTTATCATCATATTCTTTAATAAAACAATAATAATCGCCATATGAGAAAACCCATCTATAGTAGCAGCGAACAGACTTAATCGTAATTTCATTTTCGATAAGTGCCGACTTAGGTGGCATTAGGTATCACCGAATTCGTTAAATTTTATTTATAGAGAATCTCCAATCGATGAAGCAGACTACCCGCTAATTAACTTTCAAAGCGTTTTTATATGTAATAATGTCATAGCTATACCCTTCTTTCTTTAAATCAATCATTAAATATATCCTCTAGCATTGACCAATGGCTACCTACCCACATTAACTCCTCCGCAAATCTCCTTAAAGTTCTGAACTCTTCAGATTTAATATTTAACCAAGCCGATTCTTTCCACCAAGTTAACTTGATTGACCGAACTAGCTTTAATACAGGTAGCGGAGCACTTTCACGATACCCATTAATAAACGCCTTTGCCGACTCCAAATTGATCTTATTATTCAAAATGGTCCCTGACAATATTGCTCGCGATATGTCGAATTCAGGATAGATAAAATGCATTCGGTCAAAATCTAAAATCGCAGAAACATAATTGGAATGAAACAATATATTGTCTACGAAGAGATCCCAGTGAACCCAGCCCTCCTCGCAAGATTGAAACATTTCCAGATCTATTTTTTCCGCAATTTTTCTTTGAAGCTCAAGAGCTGCAATATATTTATCTGATCCAGCACTATGCGCTTGATGCCAATTCGTCAACCATTGCGTTAACATCTTTTCCTTTGAAGCCGGTACCCAATGCAAATGCAAGGACAGTGGAGCATGCTCATTTAACCACCTGTGCATCCTTCCAGTCACTTGGCCCAAATGATACATCTGATCTTTATTCACTTCACCAGGGCCGACCATATGGCCATGACAAAATTCGGTTAACATGAATCGTTCGCCGGACGATGTTCGTTGAATATACGAACCTTTATGGGGGAGTATCGTTGGGCAAGGAATGCCTGCTTCCTTGTTTAATCTGTCTTGTAGACCTAGAGCCACTTCGACATGACTTAATAATTCATCTGTATATCTCTCTGAATTATATTGCTTTACAAAGAATATACCTGCATCCGTATCAATCTTCCATTTCAGATTTGCGAATCCAAAGTCATTAGCTTCAGCATTTTTGACGATTAGCCCATAATAAAGTTTAAGTTCCTCGGCAATCTCGTATAATATTTGATCTGGTGATTTAGTTGGCACAAAAACAAAGCTCCTTTAATCTAGATTTGCACTGGCTCACCAAAATCTATTAATTGTTTCTTCGTCCCAGATCTGAACTTCAATATACCTTTCCGGCCCTTTTTCTCCATCCTTGTTCCACTCCTGGGGCAAACCCCATTCTGCTATTAACGTAACGATTTCCGCTTTGGTGAAGATCTTCCTCCGATAAGGTTTATTATCTGGATATCTCATAGTCGGAAACAGATCACCATACGTGAAACTAATTGAGTCTTCTAAAAACTCATTCCAGTCGATAGCAATCATTTTCGGGTTCTTATACCATGACTCTAACCATCTGCATTCCCCTAAAGTCATATAATGAGGGAATCGATTTTTCGGCTTACCGCCTTTATTAATAAACTGGTTTCGGGCGATTTCCTCCAATCCTCTTCTAATCGTCATATATTCTTCTGATCGTTGGCTTGCAAAAGACCTACCTTCAAGTCTTATTTGTTCAGATACCTTGCTAGCTTCCTCAATCGATAAACTAGAGAGGTTTCGAAATGGCCCCTGTTCTGCTTCATAATAATGGTACAAGGTATAAGTCATTTCATTAGTTCCTTTGGTTTGGGGTTATCGTACTCACTCCAAATATCATCTAAAGTTGCCGTATTCACGGTGTCCTCGTCATTATTTCCACCTGTTAATGCAATATGATAGTCCCAAAAAGGAATTGAGCTTTTGCTCCCTGCCGAACAAACAATAGGATACCTTGTACTCAGAAAATGATTAACGATTGAAGATACCTCTTCTGTTGCTAGTTTTTTTTCTACACTAACGGAGTACCGTTTGGCATTGTGAATTACTATACAATAAGGAACGCTTGAAATATGATCTTTGAATTTGGCAACCAAGCCTTTCCTAAGAAAAATCGGACCTATCAAGCCCTCCCCTCCTATAGCGTAAATTTTCAGACCGGATCGAGAGGAGCAAAACGGTGCTTACTCGCTTGTTCATAGGCGTAGGCGAGTCGGAAAAGAGTTGGCTCGCTGTAGGCGGTTCCGACGAAGGTGATCCCCTGCGGCCCTTTCGTCGTATAGCCGCCTTCTGCGATGATGCCTGTCTCCGCATACCCGCCTGGTACGGTAATGACAGGATACCCAGCTCGCGCGGATAGATCGAGCCCATCCTCATTGCCCAGGAACAGCAACGCGTCAAGGCGAAATTCACCAATTGCGTGATCAATGCCTTGCTCCCGGGACATTTCACGGTTAAGACGCAAACTCTCGACGTAAGCCGGTTCAGTTAATGTGCCGCTTGTTTCATTCGACCAGATCAGCGTGTCTTGCCCGTATTTCAGCGCGACGTCACGATTCGCTTCGTTATAGGCAATGAGTTCATCTAACGTCCGGACCGAAGCGCCGGGCCCTGCTTTGGCAAGATAATCGTTCAGACCCTTTTTGAATTCGTACTGCATCACGTCCCAGTCCCACTCTGCACTCTCGCAAGGCAAAGATACCGGATCGACAATGATCGCTCCGCGTTCCTCGCAGAGAGTGATTGCCCGCTCGAGAATCTCCGCACGGGCTTCGTCCAATCCACTATAATAATGCCGCGGAATGCCAATCCTCGCGCCTTTCAAACCTTCCGGGTCTAAGAAGGGCGTATAGTCCGTATAGGCTATTCGCCCATTCCCCTGCATGGCCGTATCTTCCGGATCTACAGCAGTCATGGCTCCGAGCAAAATTGCGGCGTCTTTAACCGTACGCGTCATCGGGCCAGCCGAATCTTGGCTTTGCGTAATCGGAATGATGCCTGTACGACTGATGAGTCCAATCGTCGGCTTCAGGCCGACCAGACTATTTTGCGAGGCTGGGCTGATGATCGAACCCGAAGTTTCTGTGCCGATGGCTGCGGTACACAGATTCGCTGCAACCGCCACGCCGGAGCCTGAACTTGAGCCGCCCACGAACAACTCTCCGGGACCGTAAGGGTTAAGCGTCAGACCTCCTCTGGAGCAATACCCCGCCCACATCGTACCTGACATGAAATTAGCCCATTCCGTCATATTTGCCTTGCCGAGAAGCACAGCGCCGGCCGCCCTTAGTTGCGCAGCAACTGCCGAATCCGTCAGAGCGAAATGTTCAGCAAGAGCGATCGAACCGGCACTCGTATGCATGCGATCCCCTGTATCGATATTGTCCTTGAGCAAGATCGGAATGCCGTGCAGCGGACCGCGAACTCCGCGTTCCTGCCGCTCTGCGTCAAGCGCCACTGCGATCGTGATCGCGTCCGGATTGACTTCCAGGACCGCTTTCAGCTTCGGATTTAGCCGTTCGATCCGCTCCAAATACCAACGAACGCAAGCTTCGGATGTTAATTCTCCCGATTCCATCGCTAACTGCAGCGAAATGATGTCTGCCTCTATTAAACTATCATCTGTTATTCTACTCATTTAGAGAGATTCTCCCTTTTCAATGTATTCATAATATCTTTTAGCCCAACTACATAAACATGAGCATGATCGATTAGCAGCAGCTTGTCGCCTCTAAAATCCCGAATACTAGACTCAATCTTATCCCCGTCCTTGTTAATAAACTCTATAGAATATTGTTCCTTAAATGATCCTGCTTTAAGTAACGAATAATAATCGTGCTTACCGTATCCTTTATCAAATAAAAAATAACTATCATATTTAACAAAACCAGACGAACCAGATATTCTAGGATTAAAAAATTGGATTTGAGAATCTTTAATATTACAAAGATTAAAATCCGTATAGTAATAGAACCAGATATCATCATCTGAGATTACGTTTAATGCATAACAGTCGCAGATATCCGCTTTTGAATTCCTAAAAATTTGTTCACCGTTGATATTCCAAGCAATCAAACCTGCAGCACCGATCGGAGAATCCCAACCATAGTTGCCGAATACGCCTTCATCAAAATACCCCGTTCATAACGTGCCGTTCTTTGAAACTTGAAGATTCTGAATACCGTCTCCCAACAGGATTTCTTTTAACAACACCCCATCTAGATCAAATAACTTCCCATTAAGCTCATACTTATCTTGATTGAAGAATCTTGTTCTCGCCCCAGCTAAAAGCAACTTGTCGTTTTGAAATGGCTGAACAAAATGATAATTAAATCTCTGATTATATAGTAATAATTCGCTGACAAAGTCTTCCCCTGCGGTTAGCACTTTATAGGTGTGAGCATTTTTTGTGTTGCTTTGAACGGAAGTCCCATTTATTCTTTCAGGAATTTCATCTATAAGTAAAATGTATATGTTGTCATCAAAGCCTATTGAAGCCGACACGACTTGGAATCCATTCCTATATTCACTTATGTCGAGATAAGGCTCTATTTTAATTTTAGTTTTCCTTGTCATTTTATCTCCCCATCACTTCTGAAGTTGCCACACACTCCCTCACAGTTTTTTCAAGAACGGCAATCACTTCAGAGAAGTTAAGAATCTCCAACTCTTGTTCCTTAGCTTCGTCTTTCATTGCAAAATCGACTTCCAAATTCTTCATCAATTCTGGGAGGTACCTATAATCGATTTCTTCAATCTCAACTAACTTAACTGCCAACGGTTTAATTTCTAATGAGTAATAATCAATGAGTTTGCCATTCAATCTCCAGAAATCCCTATAATACATTAATTGTGCTTCCTTTTTATCTGGTTGTGGCAGCCACTTTATTTTCTTGTTATAGATCTCTTCTACCCAAACAACATCAGATATTAAATGGTAAAAATAACCTAAGTAAAATGGATCTTTCATATGATTCAGATATTTTTCACTGAAACCAATGTAATCAGCAAAAAACTTTCCATCGCGATCTGCTCTTATAAAATGAGAAATACTTTTAGGTGCATTCATATTTTTATGAACATCCGGTGCTATCCCACCCAGTAGAAACTGATCATCTTCAATTTGTAGCTCCTTAGCGAGCAATGATGTTATGCAATAATGCATGACTCTTGATCCCATGATCTTCTCCTTTACTTAGGCCAATATAGTCTGCTGAACTATTCGAATATTTTGCTAGTTCCATTCACTTCCAATTCAAGTTTAAACCTATTTACTGCTTCCTGATAACCAGTTTCATTTCTTTGAGTTCCATAAAATACGGCTCCAAAACCGACTTTAGCATGCGGGGTTATTGAAACGGTCATCTTCTCAAACTGGATGTTCGCAGACGAATCTAATAATAGGGGTCTAACGGTTAATTGATCTGCACTTCCATAATTAAATATCGTAATAGAGCAATTAGCCATAATTTGATCGCCTGTAGTTTGCATGCTGCACCGACTATCCTTTTTCAATAAATCGATTGACTTTATCCCTTCTGCATTATGCCTAAATAGAAACATAGCCTTCTCAGTCGCCAATGGGTAAAGAATTACAAACGCGATACAGCAAATATAAATTCGGCTTCGAATTTTAGGGTATCTCGGGCTGTAATATTTAACGCTTCCAATGATTCCTGAAATAAGAATAATTAGTCCCAGAATAACAGGCAAATGAAATCCGTTTTGATTTCCCCTAGTCCACGGCGCTATTCCAATTGACTCAAAAATTAGATCTCCAAGAGAGTAATGTAGATGAGTATTAGTTAAAACAATTAGAGCAAAAAAGATGGCGAAAATAAAAAGAGATTCTTTCTTCATCGTACACCCCATTCTTGGGAGAACTCATCTTCGAAATTAAGTAGCTCCAGCTCTTGTTCTGTGATTTCCCTATAATACATTAATTGTGCTTCCGATCATGTTCTTGTACGAAACTTATATATTTCTCGTCATTATGATCGGTCTTCCATCCAAATGAAAATGAAAATATTAAATGAATAAGAATCGTTACCGCTAAAACTGACATAAAAACTACTTCTTTGCTTTTTCTTCTGGGACTCAAAAAAATCATATTATAAGTCATCATAATAATTCCATTTACTATAAAACTTAAAATGAGAGCAAAACTTTGACCTACTACTACACTCAAACTACGCGATTCTGAATGAAATATATACATAAGTGTCAAGAAAGACGCCGCAATTATTAGCATCATCAACACTTCCGCAAATGCAATCAGCAGTTTGTAACCTGTCTTTAATTCCATTTTTGCAAGTGATGCTAGATTAAGAATATATACAAGAACGATTATACCAATCACTACTTGTATAATAGTTTCGATATGAATTGCTCCTTTTTAATTATTTAATCATTCTTCTTGATAATAATGCTTTAGAACTTCAGGTGTACTTGAGGGTTTCGGTACTAACAAGTATCTAGAAAACACTTCAACTCCCGATTTTAGTTCTTCCTCTAGAATTTCGAAAATATCAATTACTTTAATAAACTTCCAAGTAAGTTCTTCATTATATAGATTCTTATAGCTAACCTCTTCTTCCTTACCTTTATTTTCAGCAATTATATGAGCCTCATCTTTAGAATTGGCCATTATTACGAATATCTGTTCCTCATATGTTTCTGAATCATGTTTGACTAATTCTTCATGGATTACCGCTTTAAATAACAATTGTATCGAATACCATTTACTCAAGGAAACCCAACCTCCTAAATAACTAATATTACATTCAAGATAGTAGTTCCCTCCATTTTTTGATGCTTGAGCTTTAGGGCTTTGTCATCTGACTTGTTCAAATATTCTTTGCCTGAAATCTTTCCACTCCACTTTTTCTAAAGCCTCTTGAATCGGGAAAAATCCAGACTCCAAGCTTTCCGGTGTCTGAATTAGCTCCCCGCCGATTGGCTTCCCCAAGAAGAGTGTGTTACAAATTGAATTTCCGACATTTTGAAAAATACCGCAGAATCTGATGATTTCAATGTCAATTCCCGCTTCCTCTTTCGTCTCTCTTATTGCTGCATCGCTTAATGATTCCCCTTCTTCTACTTGTCCGCCAGGCATTTCCCAGCCTCTTCTAGGCCCCTTGATAAGTAATATTTCGTTGTTTTCATTTATTACTATCGCAGCCGCTGAAACAATATGCTTTGGTGGGGTCAACACTTTACTCCTCCTCAAACCATTTTTATCCCTTTGTTTATCACTTCACTTGAATTTTCTTTATATTCTGCTTGAACATACTCATAAGATACCCACTTATAGTTGTCTAACCTTAATAAGCCTGCGATTTGATTCACGGGATCCCTTTCAAAAAATTCCTCAAAATCCGAGAAATAAAAAACCTTTGTAATATCCAACGGTGTTACCACCGACAATTTATTAGGATTTTGATTGATGAGTTCAACCATACGTTCTCTATTATATTCGTCTTGGTTTATTTCAACCTCTTCTTCCCAGGCGCATTCAAAATGAAAAGCTCTTTTATTCCCATCGTAGACACTAATTGACCATCCATGATCTTCGGCATTAATTAGGTGGACTAATGTGCCTTTATTACTATTGATCAGCCGTTTATTTGGTTTGAAAATTTTTCCTTTCGGAGCAATAGTCACCCAATGGTTGCTTGCCGGATAAACATACCCCCGAAGCCAGGCCCGCTTCAACAACTCAACACCATCGTTCTGTTCTGTTGAAAAAAGATGATAGCTCTCACTAAATTCGCTCATACTTGCCCCTTCTTTCCGCTTGATCATGTATTCATAATCCCATTCCGTTCAAAACCTTGATCCATCAGCTTAATCCTCATCAAATGCCTACTTTTCTAATTCCATGTCCGTCATTATTTTCCTTTCTCTTCCTGAGCATTTTGTCATTAAATAGCGAAAAAAGCCGCGATTATTCGCGGCTTAAAAGCTCATATTCTTATTCGGACTTAATTAAATCCAGTACAGACAATGGGAAAAAACTGGCGTCTAACGCCTAAAAATTACCCTTTGATCTTCCCATTTAATCTTTTCCGCATGAATCACACCAGAATCGACATGTTCCTTTGAAACTCTGCTATACCTTATCCAAGTCTCAAACTCATCCGTAAACGGGAATCCCGCAACTTGCACTTCGTAGTCGCTCATCCAGCTCGTTCGGATCGGCATGTTGCCGGAGGGATTTATGCTTTCCGAATGGCTAATTCCTTCCCTATACCATTCATGTTCCTTGTTTTTCGGCACCCCTGGATCATTGAGACAAACGTAAAGCGACAATCTGTCGCAGAATTGAAGAATATTTAGATGAGCCTCGATCACTTTTCGATCCACATGGCCGAGTTCCGCGAGAATCTTAACCTGCTTTTGTTTTTCCTTCTCTATAAAAGACTTACTTTCAGGTGGACTCCAATTGTCGAAAAACGATACATAATGCAGGCTACACAACAACCCCGCGTATTTATTGATCTCTTCCGTCTCATCCAGCCCTTGTGTGTAGGCAATGATTTTTTCTTCTAGCGGATAATCTTGAAAAGAATAAGGGCTATGAGTGTCCGGATTCACTTGATATTGCGGGTCCAACCGAATCCAGCTTCTATCGTGTTCATAAACGGCAGTTACTACATCTGGAATATTCGCATTAAGAAATAGCTCCTTATTCATATTGCTGCATATGTCACCTGATAATTTTGCGTGCTCATGCTGATGGATAAGAATAAATCCTTCTTCATGTTTGCGAATAATCATAGGCTTCACCGCTTTCTCGCATTCGGTATTTAAATCATCAGTACATTAAGCTCTTTCTATTGGAAAATACAACCACAACCCCTCGTCAGTTTCACCCGGCTTATAAAATTCATGAACCGCTCCGACGATTGAATAATTATTGCTTGGGAGATACTCCGTAATCATGTATCTAAATTTCTCGTCATATGTGTCCAGATTGCATTGAATGATTGCATACTTGTAAGCAGGAATTACCCATCTCGCCCATCCCGCTGGAGCGTTGCAGTTATCTATAACTTCACAGCCAGCCAAATATTTCCCTTGATCCGTCCATCGCTCAAAACTTTCCGAAATATCGCTCATCGCTCCCCATAGTCCAACTAGATTTCCCTCATTGTCCTTCTTCGCTAAATCACGAATCTCATCAAAGTTATGATTGGCCTTCTCCCAAAGAACAGGAATCCACTTACCACCTTCAGCAGCAAGACCTTCACCCAGCTTCCCAATAACCGAAAACGAATCTCTATATTCAATTTGAACAGGCATCTTCTTGCCTCCTTGATCTCTTCTATATCCTAGTATTCATCTATCCAAAGATCATTAAGTTAAGGAACAAGATGATTATCGAAAATAATAAGTATTTCAAAAATCTAAATTTCAATTCCAAAATATTTTTCACTTTTTCAATTCTTGTATAATATATAAGATTTCCAAAAATCAAGGTTATTGTAATTACGACAGTGGTTAATAATCCTATTTCCTTATCAGGCGATGACCAGCTTGCCACAACTGCGACTACTGCAGAAATCAAAAAAACAATAAAATAGTACTTAATTCTTTCTCCAAAGATAAATCGGGACCTGTTCTTTATGCCCTCAATCAAACTCCAGATAGAAGTGAGCAACAAAGCTGCCAATAGTATCCCAACGACCACAAAAATAAGAAAACCACCCCGCCTCATAAACACATATATAATAAAGCTCCTCGCCGGTTTCTTCTAACATTATATTAACTGAATTGTGAACACTCACATTGTAAGCTTTTTACTTATCAACCTGTTATCTTTGTTTTCCAGCATTAGCTCCAATCAATAAAACAGATAATTAATCACAAAAACAAACACCAATATAACTACAACAATAACCGCAAAACCTAATAGCCCGTACCGCAGAGTATCTTTATAAGGTTCTGGCGATTTCTCCCCACAATGCGGGCAAAACTTGGCATTTGAAGAAACAGGTTTCTCACAGACACGACAACTGATTAATGTAGCCATATAATCTCCTTCTTTTCTTTAGATGGGAATAACCCAGTACATTGATTTTAATCGTATCTCCACGTCAGCTGCCCTTTTCTTATTTTCGCTGCATATATAATTTGTCCGGTATGGTAATGAACCTCTCTAACCATCGCTATCATCAGATTCAGAACCGTCGTCTCATTATTTACTTGACTATGTGTTAGGGGCGGCCGCTCGATAAAAGGCTGAGATAACAACAAATCAGGCTTCGCTCTCAGATGTTCAAGATATTGAATTATGATATCGAATGCTTCCTTGGTCATGCCGTAAGCCTGCTCGTTGGACATTTTCAGCCCGCGTTCAAATTCCCGATCCCTGTTCCTGGTGTCCGGGATATCCCGAAAAATAGTTTCAATTCTTGAATGAACGCACCCGTGAATATGAGCAACCAAATTCGCTATGCTATTGCTATCCGCGTTCGAAGACCACATTATATCCTCATCCGTCAGCTGCTCAATCGCTTGAAGAGTCCATTTCCTTTCCGACTTAAATTTAACCAGCATACTCTCGATTACTTCGGACGCTATTTCCATAGGCACACTCCTAAAAATGATAAATAACTTCCGTTAATTGCCGTCATCTTATTTTACCAAATAACCCTAAACATAGGTGAAAATAAAAAAAAGGCCTATCCTATTGATTGCCCCATTCTCTCGATGCGTTACCTTCCTATGCGTTACACTCTTCCCATCCCACTAAGAATCCGTTACATTAAGAAAGGGTCCAAATAACACGCACTTCGTAAAAATAACCCCTTCAGGAGGACTTCCGCAACGATGCACCCGAGATCCGAATTGACGCAACAGTTACAGCAGCGACAAGACGAACCGTCCGTCCGAAGCAAGCACCTTATCTTCGCGGTCGCGACGATTCTGTATTGGACGACTCTGTATATATACGTGCCGATCCTAAGTCCTTATCTCCATGAACGGGGATTATCGTTGGGCTGGATCGGCTTTATTCTTGGCAGCTACGGCATTACGCAGATCATTATCCGGTTTCCTCTCGGCATCTACTCGGACGCGATGACTCGCCGCAAGCCGTTTCTGATTATCGGAATGCTGGCGGGGCTCGTTAGCTGCCTCTTTTTTCTGCTGCCGGGGACATGGGGCGGACCTTTAGCCGGACGGTTAATGGCGGGCGTATGTGCAGCGGCTTGGGTTCCTTTCACCGTGCTGTATGCTTCCTATTATCCGTCCAACCAGACCCATCAGGCGATGGGTACGCTTAGCTTCCTGACCGTATTCGGACAGCTCACCGGGATGAGCCTTAGCGGATGGCTCGCCTACTCTGGCGGCTGGGATACCGCTTTTCTTTCCGGAGTTGGCGTTGCCGCGGTCGGTACGCTGGTCGCACTCTTCGTCTACGAACCGCAAGCGCAGTCGTCAAAACCGGCCAAATCCGCCGCCGCGACAATCGATAAAACCATCGTCGCCAAGGTGCTGCGTTCACGGTCGCTATGGCTCGTTTCGACCCTTTCCGTGCTCGCGCACGGCATTCTCTTCATTACGATGTTCGGCTTTACACCGCTGCAAGCGGTCGAACTGGGCGCCAGCGAAGCGCAGCTTACCGGCATCGTCATTGCGTTTATGGTTCCGCACGCTCTTGTCTCGCTCTGGAGCGGACGCTATCTCGCTCCCCGCTTCGGTACGCGCGCTACCATTGTCATCGGCTTCCTGCTCGCTGCCTGCTTTACTGCCGTTATCCCGTTCACTCAGAGCCTCGCCGTTCTGGCTCTGACGCAGGTGCTTAACGGATTCGCCCAGGCGATGTATTTCCCGCTCCTGCTCAGCTTGGCCATCCGGAGCTTTCAAACCTCCGAACGAGCGACCGCTATGGGACTGTATCAGTCCGTTTACTCGCTTGGCATGTTCCTCGGCCCTTATATCGCAGGCGGACTTAACGCCATTGGCGGCCTGCAAGCAGGCTTTCTTTTCGGTTCGGCCCTTGGCGTAGCAGCGGCTCTCATCGTATTGCTGAACAAACGGCTTGAAGACTAGCTTCAAGCCGTTACGCTCTCTATCTCCAGCTCTTGAACTCGGCCTTGCCCACGTTCATCTTAAATGACCCATCCTCATAGAGCAGCGGGCTTTTTTCCGTGAACCGTTTGGAATATTGCTCTACGTGGCTGACTTTCATCTCCGACGGGGACGTAAAATCGATATGCGCGATAGCGACCCAATAAGAGTAGTTGTTTTTCTCGTACAGGGAAGACACGACTTGCTGCCCTTGATGGTTATCGACGACAGCCCTCGCTTTCATGGAATAGAAGCTGCCGATTCCATTGCTAATTGCGCTATACGCGGCGAACAACACATATTTCAGCTCTTCCGGCTTATGGATCGTAATCGTTTCTTGGCCTTTTCCTTTAGAATCTCCATCGAGCTGAATGTACGGAGATTTTTGCGGCGATCCCATGTTGCGATAATAAATCTTTCCTACCTCATTGTTTGCCGTCACATAGAAACAATAGAGATCCAAATCTTTGGCGGATTCCCACTCCAACCTTGCCGTAACCTTGCCCGATTTCCGAATGTTTACGCTGCCCTGTTTCTCCAAGCTCACCTTACTAAGCTGTACAGGAGAAGAGCTCTCTGCCGCAGGTGCAGGTTTGTGAACAGGTTCCGGAGGCGATTTCTCGATCGGAGCCGCCGGTTTTGTCACGGGTTCCGCTGCAGCCGCAACCTCCTCTTCGACCTCCAGTCCGAAATTGGTCACCAGCTTTGGCAACCCGCCGTTAAACCCGCTGCCCACCGCATTGAACTTCCAATCGCCTTTATGTAAGTAAAACTCTCCCACGACAATCGCGGTTTCCAGACTAAGGTCCTCGCCAAATCGAAAATCGCCCAACTGCTCGCCGCTGCCGCAATCGGTAATCGTGCACGCCGCTTCGGACACCAGACCGAAGGATTTTCCGATTATTTCGCCGTCATGAATCGTCAGCGTGATCGCAATCCGCTCAATATCTGCCGGAATCCGCGAGATGTCGATCCGGATTACCTCGCGAATGTCTCCCGACTGCTGGGCGTGAACGATAGCCCCATTCCGGCTCTCTTGTTGCCCGTAGAAAATAAAATCCTCGTCGCGGACGCACACTCCGCCTGCATTTAACAGAAATGCCGAGGCGTTAATATCAATCTCCGAATCTGCGGAACGCCAGCTCAGTCCAAATGAAATCGCGCTAACGCTTCTTCCCTTGGTGAGATCCGCTTTTTGACCTTTGGCTAGGATCAATTCTCTTTCTCTCCTCCCGGATAATCATCACTCTATTACCAGATTATATCATACATCGTACTCCCATTTCGTATTTTACGAGCAATTCCGACAACGAAAGAGACCGTCTCATCTGCAAAAGCCAAGTTGCCTTTGCCAATGAAACAGCCTCTTTCGTCTCTTAAACGTTAACGCCCTAACAGCCACAGTCCACAAGCGAGCAGAGCGCCTCCAGCCGCCAACCCATAATCCCGGAGCCGCCATTTCATTTGCTGCGTATGAACAACAGCCTTCCCGTCTCCTACGCCCCTGCTTTCCAGCGCAAGCGTCACCTCGTCCCCAAGGCGAAACAATGCCAGTAAAAAAGGGAGAGCAATATCTCGCAGTCTTCGGACAAAAGCGACGGGATTTCGCGCCATTTTTTTGCCGCGGGCTCGGATTATTTTGGCGAAGCGTTCCCATAGCTCCAACAGCACCGGCACGAAACGCATCATAAGCGTCACCGCCAAAATCCCTCTCTGCGCCCACAGCGGGCTCGCGTTTCGAAACGAAGTCATTCGCTCCAGCGACCGTCTTAACGACAAGGGCGACATCACCAGCGGGATGGCCAAGCCTAACAGCAATATCAACAGGGTACGTGTAAAAGCAAACGACGTATCGGCAAAAGCTTCCCCACGCAGCGCCCAATCTCCTCCCGCACCCGAAGCAAAAATTGCCGAAGTGAGGATCGAGAAAATCGCGTAGTTGGCAATTACTCCTCGCCAGCGACGCAACGACACGCGGCCGGCGAGCAGCAAGGCGGCAACCGCTGCTGCCCCAATCGCGATTCCGCTCCAATCTCGCAATGTAAAAAGCCCGACGCTGATCAGCACGTACGCCAGCCAGATCGAGCGGGGATCGAATCCCGCCAGGCGATGCCGAATTCCGCGCTCACGACTTGGCGAGTCGGCTACAGGAGACTGAACCTCCACAGCAGCAGCGCTCTCGGCCGCTTCACCGCGTTCGTTCTCGGAAGGCCACGCCATTGCTGCCGCTAGCGGGTCTCCCAGACGGTCCAGCCGCGCCCCGCTGAGCCACAGCCGATGGACCGTACGCAGCCATGCCGGCACGCGCATTCCCGCTTCCGCCAACCACTCGGGATGCTGGATCAACTGCTCCCGGGAACATAGCCGCAGCATCCCTGCACAATCAAGGAGCAGCACCTCGTCGGCGAGCGGCAGCGCCCAGTCGGAATCGTGCGAGACAAGCACGACTCCGCTTCCCTCGGAACGGAGCTCCTTCAGCTTGCGCGCAATAACCAGATGTCCCGCGCCGTCCAGCCCCGCCGTCGGCTCATCTAGCAGCAGCCACGGCGCGGGAGCGGCGAACACCGCGGCCAGCGCCGTTCGGCGCCGCTCTCCGCCGCTCAGTAAATACGGATCTCGAGCCAACCATTGCTCGCTCTCCCAACCTACCGCACCAAGCGCATCTCCTCGACGCTCCGCTTGCACCTCCGGCGGCAGCCGATACGGTCGCAGCGAATAATCGAGTTCGTCGCTAATGCTGCGTGCGAACAGCCCCTCTTCCGGCGACTGGCTCGCATAGCTGTAGCAGAGCAGCGCCCGCTCGTTCAGGCGCAGCCGACCTCTGCCTATCCCGCGGCGTCTCATCCAAAGCGCTTCCTGCCCGTAGGTTGCCTGCAAGCCTTCCGGGGGGCGCAAGCCGGCGATTTTCTCAAGCAGCGTCGATTTACCCGCGCCATTCGCTCCCATCAGCAGAACGATTTTGCCCGGAGTTAAAGTCAACTCTTCCAGACGGCCCTCTCCGGCCCCTTCCTCGCCGCGCCGCCAGCGAATCCCCTCCAGCCGAAGCGGAATTCCGTGCGGCTTTATAACCTTAGCCATGACCCGCGTTCCCCCACACTTGTTCCCATTCCCGCTCCGTCATCGGCAGCGGATCGCGCAGCTTGCCCAGCTTTCTCAGCTCTAGCGCCAGTTCCATCAAATAAGGCAATCTAAGTCCAGCCCTGAGGCACGGGGATAATGGCCATAAGGCGCTGTCGGCATGCCCCATATCACTCTCACTGGCCCCGCCCCCCTCCATCCTCTCGCCGTTCTCGGCTTCTTCTGTCCCTAGCCAGCCTCTCTCAGCTTCTGCCCTCGCCGAACCATACAGAAACTCGCGTCCGTCGCCATCGTACACGATACGGCCTTCTTGAACCGCGACGACGCGATCGTCCGGACTGAGCTCGTCCAGCCTCTGAGTCACCCAGACAACGGCGGTTCCGCACGAATGAAGCTCTCTGGCCCTGCGCATGACTGCATCCCGATTGTCCTCATCCAGCATCGATGTGGCTTCGTCCATAACAAGAAGCGGCGAAGAGAAAGCCGTTGCCGCCGCGAACGCAGCCATCTGGCGCTGCCCCCCGGATAGCCGCTCCCACGATTCATCCGCCAGAGCCGTCAAACCTGCGCTACGCAATGCCTGCTCCGCGGCCTCAACCATCCGTTCCGCCGGAACGTTTCGCCATTCCAATGCGAATACAATCTCTTCGCGCGGCGTTTCACCGAACAGCTGAGCCTTCGGCTGCTGCAGCACGATTGGGCTGACTCCCTCGCCTGCGAACCCGCGCCGGATAACGCCGCTCATTCGTTCGGGCAACAGCCCCGCCAGCAGTCGAGCCAGCGTCGATTTACCGCTCCCGTTTACGCCGACAACGGTCAGCCATTCCCCGGCCTTAAGCGTCAACGACGCCGCCCGCAATCGTACACCCTGCTCATCGGTCTCGTCTTCTCCATAAATCGTAACGCGGTCTATTTCAAGAGGCTCAATCCCCTGTCCATAATCGATCCGGCCAGGCCTCGAATCCTTCTCTACTGTATTCCCAATTGCCGCATTCCACACCGGACGGTTCTCGCTCACGTAAAAATCCCTCTTTTCAACCTGGACATCCCGTGCTACAATCTCAATTGTTAACCACAACTGCAAATCAAGGTTAACATTTAGGAGGCTTTTTGACAATGTCGAATTCATCAACATCATCACCCGCTTCATCCGAAGCTGCAGGCGCAGCTGTTACTCGCCGTTCAAATTCCTGGATCCGCGGAATCGTCTACATCGCCTTATTCGGCGCGCTATTCATCGCCGGCAGCTTCGTCAAGATCAATCTTGGCTTCACGCCGGTTCCGATTTCTCTGCAGCAATTCGCCATCATGCTAGCCGGAGGCTTGCTCGGCGCCGCTTACGGATTTTGGAGCATTTTCCTTGTCGTCGCCTTAACCGCCATCGGCTTGCCGCTAATGAACGGCTCCGGCGGGATCGCTCAGATCACCGGTCCTACCGGCGGATTTATCTGGATGTTCCCGATCTCGGCCTTCCTGGTCGGTTGGGCAACCGACCGGATTTACGGCACCGCGCGCAAAATCAGCCGCTCGCGCCAAGCTCTGCTGCTCGTCTCGGTGTTTGTTTTCGGTTCGTTGATCGTGTACATAACCGGCGTCCCTTGGCTCGCGCATGTCGTAGACAGCGAGAAGTACGACACGTTTGGGGGAGCGCTGCGCGCCGGCATGTTCCCTTATTTGCCGGGAGACGCCATTAAAGCCGTCGCGGCCACCCTCGTTATTGTCGCGCTTCGTCCCGTCTTGCCGCTTGTGCGCCCTTCCGGCAAAACCAAACGCTGATTCCAGCAAGAACTCCCTTCGCCGCGCGTGACGGGAGTTCATTTCCTTTTCCTCTCGGGACGATCATACAAACAGGCATCTCTTTCCTCGCATACAGTGGAAGGATTCATTTAGTTTTTTTGTCCTGAAGGAGAGTGCCCTATCTTATGGCAAGCGGTCGACTCGATTTATTTATCGCCAAGCTGCCTCTTCATACCGTCGTACTTACCTTGAATTGCTCGGAGAAGGCCTCCGATCTGCTGTCGATTCCCCGCAATACGAAGCTGACGTTAAAACGGGGCGGCATCAAGCAGCAAATTCAACTGCAATTTCTAGAAGGTCGGGAATGCTTCGCCGACTTCATGGAGATGAACTACGCGCTTGCTCGCCGATTTCGGCTTACCGCTCTGCGCAGATACACGCTTGATTACAATCCGAACGATCAGTCATTAACGATCAACCCCGCTCCTCTCAGCGAGACGGTCGCCTTGATCGCTTCCGGACCGATCGCCGCTGGCAGCTTGTCCGTCGGATACGAGCTGTTGTCCAGGCTCGGCATTCCCGAGCGTCAGGGCTCCATCATCAAAGTCCGCAGCGGCAAGCACCTCGTCAAGCTTCATCTGCATGTTCCGGCCAATCTGTCGGACGACCGGCTCCGTCTGTCTTCACAATGGCTGCAGAGGTGGAAGCTCGCTCCGAACCAGAACCACATGCTGCAATTCGATCAGCGTACTTTCACGCTGAGCATCGCCTCCGCTTCAAGCATCGGTCGTTGACCGCCCAGTATAGTCGTAAATAACGGGGCTCGAAACAACATCGGTCGAAGCCCCTGAACAAACAAATGGCGGCACAAGGATTTCCCTAATGCCGCCAATTTCATCAACCTATTTTTATCGCGCCGTTAGATGCCAATCAAGCCATCTGACCCTGTCGCCCTGCGATCAATCGCACTGTTCCGGCGCTTCCGCAGGTTTCGCCGCTTCCACGTCGATTTTCTCCGACACGGTATCGCGAATAATCGAGATAATCGACTGAAGCATATAGTTAACGTCCACCTGACTCTGCTGGAACTGCTGCACGATAGGTATGCCGTCCAACTCGTCCTGAAGCACGCTGATTTCCGCTTCGATCTTCTCGACCATCGCCGGATTTTTGAACGTATTCTGGAACGCCACGAGTTCCTTTTGCTTTTTCTTGATTTGGACAATCAGTCCCTGAACCCGTTCATGCGATTGAATCCGTTTCTCCGCTTGCTGGTAGACGTTAACTTCTTCCGCCGTCGTAATCAGATTGGCCAACTCGCGGGCTCTGTTCAAAATATCCTCGCGAAGAATCAGCTCCCGATTGTCAAACGACGGCATGGAGCAAGCCCCTCCGTGGTGATCGTGGTCGTGGTCATGGTCGTGACCGTGTGCATGTGCTGACATATCCTTCTTCCTCCCGGCTTTCGTCTCATCTCTCGCTTAAGTCTCGTTTAAACCTCGGTTTATCCCGCTTGGCTTGGCATCGCAGGTTCCGCTACAACTTCCGCTTTTAAGTACCAAGTCTGCGCATACGTAATTTTCACTTGGACAAACTGTCCGATCCATTCCTTATTCCCTTCAAAATGAATCAGCTTGTTCGAGCGGCTGCGACCGGACAACACGTTCGCCTTGTTCTTGCTTTCTCCCTCTACAAGCACCTCGATCACCTGGCCGACAAGAGATCGATGATGCTCAAGCGACAGCTCTCCGATAACCTCGTTCAGGCGGGCAAGCCGCTTCTGCTTTGCCTCGTAAGGCACGTTGTCGAGCATATCGAACGCCGGAGTCCCTTCGCGCGGCGAGTAAATATACGTAAAGGCCGACGTGATTCCCGCCTCACGCACAAGAGACAGCGTCTCCTCGAACTGCTCTTCCGTCTCTCCCGGGAACCCGACAATAATGTCGGTCGTCAGTACCGCATTCGGAATGTTCTGCCGAATCCGCAACGCCAGATCCAGAAAACGCTCTCTCGTATACTTGCGGCTCATCCGCTTGAGTACCTCCGTGCTTCCGGACTGCATCGGCAGATGAATATGCTCCACCAGATTGCCGCCTTTGGCCAGCACTTCGATCAAGTGATCGTCGAAGTCGCGCGGATGCGAAGTCGTGAACCGAATACGGGGAATATCGATTTTGCGAATATCGTCCATCAAATCCCCGAACCGATAATCCCGTTCCTCAAAATCTTTGCCATAGGCGTTGACGTTCTGCCCCAGCAGCGTAATTTCCTTAAAGCCCTGGCGTGCCAGGTCGCGCACCTCGGCGATGACATCCTCGGGCAGCCGGCTCCGCTCTTTCCCCCGCGTATACGGCACGATGCAGTACGTACAGAACTTGTCGCAGCCGTACATAATGTTGACCCAGGCGCGCAGCCCTTCGGTCCGCTTCTTCGGCAGGTTTTCGATGATGTCGCCTTCCTTGGACCAGACGTCGATCACCATCTCCTTACCGAAGTGAGCCTCCTGCAGCAGATGCGGCAGACGATGAATATTATGCGTGCCGAAAATCAGATCCACATGCGAATGCTTCTGCATCAGCCGATTCACGACCGACGCTTCCTGCGACATGCAGCCGCACACGCCGAGAATCAGCTCGGGACGTTGCTGCTTCAGCACCTTCAAATGTCCGAGCTCGCCGAACACCTTATCCTCCGCATTCTCCCGTACCGCGCACGTATTAAGCAGAATGACATCGGCGTCCATCCGCTCCTCCGTCGGCTCGTAGCCCATCTCCTCGAACAAGCCGCGCATCACTTCCGTGTCGTGCTCGTTCATCTGACAGCCGTACGTATAGATCAAATATTTTCTCCCGAGACCCAGCGTCTTCAGCTCGTCCGGCACGGCGTTCTCGTAAAGAACTTTGACCTCTTCCTTGCCACGCTGCTTCTCCTGCCTGTAGTCCGGTTCGGAGACGATATGAATATCCCGTCCGTTCAGACGGATCGTTCGGCCGCTGGCATCTTCGGAAATGACTTTGGCGCCGGAGAAGTCAAAGTACTTGCTGTAATCTTTGGCTTGATCTGCCGACTTCGGCTTGTTGGAGGCCTCCTGCGTCATGAGCGTTCCCACTTCCTTTAGTAAAGGTGATTCAAAAAGTCCGCCGAACCTCTGAACTCACCATATAATCGATTCCGCATTTGAAGACGTAATGAAATGAAAGCATCAATAAAAAATTATAGCACAATGCATCACTTGAATCCATGCACTTGCGAGAAGACCTTCTCCCTGAACGAAACAAGGGGAAGGTCTTCCGCTAGGCTATTCCGCTTTCACCGGCTTCAAAGTCGATTAGTCCACGATTTCCCCGAAATCGCCGGTATTCACGCCTGCCGCGTTGCCCTCGTCGGTATCGATATGCATGTCCAGCGCGAAGCTATCCGAGACGCGGGCCACCACCTGCTCGAACACAACGCCCCTCTCTCCGCCGACTCGCACTTTCAGAAGCTGCTTATCGCCAATGCCCCAACGTTCCGCATCCGACGTATGAAAATGAATATGGCGCGCGGCCACGATCACGCCGTGATCGACGGTTACTTCGCCTGCCGGCCCTACGATGCGAATGCCCGGGGTGTTCTCGATGTTGCCGGACTCCCGTACAGGCGGGTTTAAGCCGAGCGAGAAAGCGTCGGTGCGAGACACTTCCAGCTGCGTCGCTTTGCGGGCCGGTCCAAGAATGCGCACTTTAGGAAAAGAGCCCTTCGGCCCGAATACGGCAACCGTTTCATTCGCGGCGAATTGTCCTGGCTGCGACAGCGGCTTGAACTCCGTCAGCTTTGCTCCAGCTCCGAACAATACCTCCACATGCTCCTGGGACAAATGAATATGACGCGCCGATACGCCTACGGGTACTTTTTTGCTCTCCGCTTCGCTCATGAACAACCAACCTTTCTCACAAACTAGGATATAACCCCAGTATAACGCAAGAAACGCGCGGGACAAACCCGCGCGCCTCTTCCGAGCGGCCCAAAACGGGCCTTATTTGAATTCCGCCAACAATTTGTCAAAGTCTTCGTGCGACAGGGTCAAATCCTGCTTCGCCAGCGCCTCCGTACCGAACCCGACCGCCAAATCCTCGTACGACTTGCGTTCCTTGTTCTGGTAGATCAGACCGGTCAGCATGCCGTGCGTTTCCATGATCTTGTTCATTGCGGCAACCCGATTGGACGGATCGTAGTCCGGGAACTGGTCGAGATTGACGATGTTCTCCTTGAACCAGTCGTAAGTATTGATCTTATTGAAGGTGACGCAAGGGCTAAACACGTTGATCAACGAAAACCCTTTATGGGCAAGTCCTTGCTCAATCAAGGAAGTGAGCTGCTTCAGATCGCTTGAGAACGACTGGGCGACAAACGTCGCGCCGGCCGACAGCGCAATCTCCAGCGGCGACAGCGTCGTCTCAATCGAGCCTTCCGGCGTCGACTTCGTCTTAAAGCCCTCGGCGCTGCGCGGAGAGGTCTGGCCCTTCGTCAAGCCGTAAATTTGGTTGTCCATGACGATGTACGTAATGTCCAGGTTGCGGCGGATCGCATGTACCGTGTGACCCATGCCGATCGCGAAGCCGTCTCCGTCGCCTCCGGAGGCGATGACCGTCAACTCGCGGTTCGCCAGCTTAACGCCTTGAGCGATCGGCAGCGCGCGTCCATGAATACCGTGCAATCCATAAGCGTTAATATATCCGGAAATTCGACCCGAACAGCCGATTCCCGAGATGACCGCAAGCTGTTCCGGCTCCAGGCCGACATTCGCCGCAGCGCGCTGGATCGCGGCTTGAACGGAGAAGTCTCCGCAGCCCGGGCACCAGTTCGGCTTCACATTGTTGCGAAATTCTTTAAATGTGGCCATCTTAAATCAGCTCCTTGCACGCTTTGTGGATTTCCGAAGGCAGGAACGGCGTTCCGTCGTACTTCAGCATATTGCGGATTTTATCGTGATAGCCGAGATTCAGCTTAATCAGATTGGCAAGCTGCCCAGTCGCGTTGTTTTCCAGAACGACAATCTGCTTCGCCGCATCGAGATGAGGCTTAAGCTGCTCGCTCGGGAACGGATGCATCTGGCGCACCATCATCTGATTCGTCGTAATGCCCTCCGCCGCCATACGGGAACGAGCTTCCTCGACCGTTCCGCCCGTCGATCCCATCGAGACGATAAGCAGTTCGGGATTCGCATGAGCGGCATCGACCTTCACCGCGTCCGTGATGCGCAAATTTGCGATTTTGCCAAGACGTTTGTCCATCATTTTCTCACGGTTATGCGCGTTCTCCGATGGCCGCCCCTCCTGATCGTGCTCGACGCCAGTGACGTGGTGAAGTCCATGCTTGGCTCCCGGAAGCACGCGAGGAGAAATACCGTCCTCCGTAAACTCGTACCGTTTGAACAGACGGTTATCTTCATTAGGCGGCAGTTCCTCGGCGACGAGCTTGCCGCGCTTGATGGCAATTCTCTCGTAGTCAAGCCGCTCGGACGTCTGCTTGCCGAGCGAGAGCTGCAAATCCGTCGCGACAATGACGGGAATCTGATACTCTTCAGACAGGTTAAAAGCTTCGATCATATCGTAGAAGCATTCCTCAATCGTGCTCGGAGCGACGACAAGCTTTGGAATTTCCCCGTGCGTGCCGTTGATCAGAGCATTGATGTCGGATTGCTCCTGCTTCGTCGGCAGACCTGTGGAAGGACCGCCGCGCTGCGTATCGACGATTACGAGCGGCGTCTCCGTCATTCCGGCCAGGCCGATCGCCTCCATCATCAGCGACAATCCCGGACCCGCAGAAGCCGTCATCGTGCGAACGCCCGCATAGTTAGCGCCGATCGCCATCGTCACCGCAGCGATTTCGTCCTCCGTCTGCACGACCGTTCCGCCGAACTTCGGCAGCTTTTTGATCAAATATTCCATAATTTCGGACGCCGGAGTAATCGGATATGCCGACATCAGGCGGCAGCCTCCCGCGATCGAGCCGAGCGCCAGCGCCTCGTTGCCGATCATGAACAGCTTGATCTTGCCGTCCGCGTCCTCCAGCTTGAATTCGTCAAGCGGACCTCCCGCCTGCTCCAAAATAAACTCGGCTCCGCGCCGCACCGCCTCCACGTTTTTCTCCACGACGGCCGGCCCTTTGCGTCCGAATTCTTCTTCCACCGCTTTATTAAATACTTCCATGGGCAGGCCGAGCAGCCCCCAGGATGCCCCGGAAGCAACCATATTCTTCATGAGAGAAGTGCCCAACTCTTCTGCGATAGCCGTAATCGGAACTGCGAACAGACGCGCTTGCACGCCTTCCGGAATCGTTGGAGAGAACTTCGCATCCGCGACCACGACGCCGCCGGGACGAAGCTCGCCCGCGTTCAGATCGATCGTCTCTTGGTCGAAGGCAACCAAAATGTCCAAATCGTCGGATATCGCCCGAATCGGCTTTGTGCTGATCCGAATTTTGTTGTTCGTGTGTCCGCCCTTGATCCGCGAGGAAAAATGCCGGTACCCGTAAAGGTAGTAACCCAGACGGTTGAGGGCAGTAGAGAAGATCCGGTCTGTGCTTTCCACGCCTTCCCCTTGCTGGCCGCCAATTTTCCATGACAGTTGACTGATCACAGTGCCCATCTCCTCTTAATCTCTGGTTCGTCCAATTTCGACAGATTTACCCAATGATATTTTATTACCCGTATAAATCTTATGTTTTACGAACGTAAAATGCAAGACATATTCGCTCAGCCGACACATAACAGTTTGCGATGAAAACGTTCCCAAATAGAGAACGTTTTACCTCGAACAGTTCAATTAGGTAGATTTGTTGTCAAATACCGGATGGCATTGTCCTCCAAAATGCCGCGCACAAAGGTTTCCGGGTAACGTTTCAGCATCGCTTCTATCAGATCCGGGTAACAGCCGGGATGCTCAAGTCCCTGAACATAGCTGGAAATGCCGTCAAAATCCGAACCCAACGCCACATGCTGTTCGCCGCCCAATGCGCACATATGATCGATATGGCGAAGAACGTCCTCAATTCGAGCCGGATCAGTCTTCGCAGCAAACCACGGCACAAAGGTGATGCCGATAAGCCCATCCGCGGCAATAAGCGCCCGAATCTGCTCGTCGGTCAAATTCCGCGGATGATCTACGATCGACCGGGCATTCGAGTGCGAAGCCAGGAATGGACGGGTTGCGCGCTCGGCCAACTCCCAGAAGCCGCGGTCGGAAAGATGGGACACATCTAATAGGATACCCAGATTTTCACATTCCGTAATCAGTTGCCTGCCTGCTTTCGTAAACCCGCCTCCTCGCGGCTCCAACGCTCCGTCGCAAGCCCAGTTCGCGCCGTTCCAGGTCGGTCCGAGCAACCGCAGCCCCAGCCTGTGAAGCAGCCGCAGCATCCACATCTTGCCCTGCAAAGCCCCGACTCCTTCCAAGGAAAACAACGCGCCGATCCGCCCCTGCTGACCGGCCTCCGCCAGATCGGCTGCGCTACGTATCAACTTAAAGCCTTGCTTCGCGAGAACGTCGCTCCAAAACAGCTCCGCTCCGTGGAATAGCGCTTCCGGATTTTGCAGTTCCTCCGGCAGGAACAAGGGAAAAACTTGCACGGAGACGCCCGCCTGCCGCAGCCTTCCCGGAGTCGCATCGAACGGCGTCTGCTCCCCTGGCTTCGGGTCTTTCCACTCTATACCGGGGTTCTCAAGCAGCTTGCACAGGACATCGGCGTGCAAATCCACGATTCTCATTTGTCGTTCCTCCCCAACCCGTCATTGTCCGTACATGCCGTACGTGCACAAAAAAACCTGTCGCATCGATCATGCTCCGCCTCGGCGCTTCCGCCGAATCGCTCGCATCATCAAACAACAGGTCAACAGCTTCTCGTCGGCGGATTATCTCGGCTCTACGATCAGCTTAATCGCCGTCCGGTCTTCTCCGTCGATCACAATATCCGTGAATGCCGGGATGCAGATCAGGTCCACTCCGCTCGGCGCCACGAATCCTCGGGCGATCGCTACCGCTTTGACCGCCTGGTTAAGCGCTCCGGCACCGATCGCTTGCAGTTCGGCAGCGCCTCGCTCGCGAAGTACGCCCGCCAGTGCGCCTGCTACGGAATTTGGATTGGACTTTGCGGAAACCTTTAATACTTCCATGACCAGTACCTCCTCTTATGACAACCCGCCTATCGGCTCATCGGTTGCATCGGGAATTCATCGGAAATCGAAGGATGGGCCCACTAAGGCATACTTATTCGTTAACCCTTTCAATAATTCCTTCTTTTCCCGCACGGTACGATCATGAAATCGCCTAAGCGGCTCTCGTCGGTTAAACGGCGATCCAGGAATCCTCGTCCACGCTAATATTTTGCACCTTAACCGCTTTGCCGGTCGCTTCGTCGATATCCACGAATACGCCGTTCAGCGTCCATTTTCCTTCGGCCACCGTAAAGCGGCCCGGCATGCCGGTAATAAAGCGACGCAGCACCGTTTCCTTCTCCATGCCAAGCACGCCGTCGCGAGGTCCGGTCATACCGGCGTCGGTCAAATAGGCGGTTCCTTCGGGCAAAATTCTCGCATCGTTCGTCTGAACATGCGTATGCGTGCCGACGACAAGAGATGCGTAGCCGTCCAGATGCCAGCCCATCGCAATTTTCT
Organism: Cohnella phaseoli; assembly: GCF_003386235.1. Classification (GTDB taxonomy): domain Bacteria; phylum Bacillota; class Bacilli; order Paenibacillales; family Paenibacillaceae; genus Cohnella; species Cohnella phaseoli. Next base: position 329,044 of record NZ_QRDZ01000003.1, on the reverse strand, counting down.
CGCTCGTCGCCTCCGCGTGAAAATCGACCAGCACGCACTTCGTTTGGCGGCGAAGAGCTTCGATCTCCTCGTCCGCGGTTCGAAACGGGCATTCCGCTGGCGGCAGGAACGTTCGGCCGATCAAATTCACAATGCCAAGCTCCTTGCTTCCGACCTTAACGATCATGCTTCCGCGCCCTGGCGTACCCGGCGGCAAATTAGCCGGCCGAACGATGCGCGGCTCATCGTCGATAAACTCGAAAATATCGCGATTATCCCATGTGTGGTTGCCCATCGTGATGCCATGTACACCCCACTCGTACAGCTCTCGCGCGATCGCCGTGTTGATGCCCCGTCCGCCCGCCGCGTTTTCCCCGTTGGCAATGATGATATGCGGTTGATACTTGTCTTTAATCCATGGCAGCAGCCGTTTGACTGTATCTCTGCCTACATTGCCGACGATATCACCGATAAATACGACCTTCATTTCTTTCACACTCTCTTTCCGTAACTCCGTATAAAAAGGGAAAAAGCGGCTGCGTGTTGTCGCAGCCACTTCTCCGCCTTCCCTGCATTTCGCGCCTTATTTGGCGTATTCGACCGCACGGGTCTCGCGAATGACCGTAACTTTAATGTGCCCCGGATAATCCAGTTCACCCTCGATCTTCTTCGTAATATCCCGAGCGAGACGGAACGCCTCCGTATCGTCGATTTTCTCCGGCTGCACCATTACGCGAACCTCGCGTCCGGCTTGAATCGCGTAAGACTTCTCGACGCCTTCGAAAGACTCCGAGATCGCCTCCAGCTTCTCCAGCCGGCGAATGTAAGTTTCCAACGTTTCGCGACGGGCTCCCGGGCGGGCTGCGCTAAGCGCATCCGCGGCTCCTACGAGCATCGCGATAACCGAAGTCGCTTCCTCGTCGCCGTGGTGAGACGCGATACTGTTAATGACTACAGGATGTTCCTTGTATTTCTTGCCCAACTCCACGCCGATCTCGACATGCGAGCCTTCCACTTCGTGGTCGAGCGCTTTGCCGATATCATGAAGCAATCCCGCGCGCTTGGCAAGCGTGATGTCCTCTCCCAGCTCCCCGGCCATCAAACCGGTCAAATAGGCGACTTCCATCGAATGCTTCAACACGTTCTGTCCATAGCTCGTCCGGAACTTCAAGCGGCCGAGAATTTTGATCAAATCCGGATGCAAACCGTGAACGCCCACTTCGAACGTCGCTTGTTCGCCATACTCCCGAATCCGTTCGTCCACTTCCTTGCGGGACTTCTCAACCATTTCCTCGATGCGGGCCGGGTGAATCCGCCCGTCCGCAACCAGCTTCTCTAGCGCAGTTCTGGCGATCTCCCGACGAATCGGGTCAAAGCCCGACAGGATAACCGCTTCCGGCGTATCGTCGATAATCAGATCGATACCGGTCAACGTTTCCAGGGCGCGAATATTGCGGCCTTCCCGACCGATAATTCGTCCCTTCATCTCTTCGTTCGGCAGGGCGACGACGGATACCGTCGTCTCCGCCACATGATCCGCGGCACAGCGCTGGATCGCGAGCGAGATGACGTCGCGTGCTTTCTTGTCGCCTTCTTCCTTCGCCTGCTGCTCGATTTCCTTGATCATCTGCGCGGTCTCGTGGCGCACTTCCTGCTCCACGCTCGACAGAATGAGCTGCTTGGCATCTTCCATCGTCAGATTGGATATCCGCTCCAACTCGGCAATTTGCTGCTTATGCAGCGCTTCGATCTGGTCTTGAATCTCTTCGACTCGCTTCTCTTTGTTGGCGACTTGCTCCTCTTTGCGCTCCAACGCTTCGAGCTTGCGATCCAGCGACTCTTCCTTCTGCAACAGCCGCCTTTCAAGACGTTGAATTTCGTTGCGGCGCTCGCGAATGTCGCGTTCCGCTTCGTTACGGAGTTTGTGCACCTCGTCTTTGGCTTCCAGCACCGTTTCCTTGCGTACCGCTTCCGCTTCTTTTTTAGCCGCTTCCACGATCTGTACCGCAGCCGCTTCGGCGCTGGAGATTTTGGCTTCCGCAATGGATTTGCGTACGACATAACCGATCCCAAAGCAAAGGACGCCAACAACGAGAACGATCAAGATCCAGATCCATGGCTCCATCATGGTCTTTCACCTCCTCGTTGCATCACCAAGGCAACCGCTTGGGGATACTTATTCAATTGATTTCCGGTTTCCAAACCGTCTAAATACGTGTGAACAAAGCAAAAAGTGTCGTAAAAACGCGCTCCGAATCGCTTCTTGGAAGGAAAAAGCGGCCGGAGTGGGAAGATGGAATACAAAATCATTTTATCTTTTGCGAAAATGGATTGTCAAGCAACGTCCGAATGCAAATACACATTTGTTACAACTTGGCCCCTTCGGGGTCCCTTATTGTTCCAGATCGTAATCCTCATAAAAATCATCTTCATCCATTCCGTCCGACCGCGCCTCGCCAGCCTCCGCCGCCGCTTGCTGCGCCGCCATCCTCGCAAGACTGTTCGGAAAGCCCCTTCGAAGCAGCATCCCCATCAGTTTCATCTGGCGTTCCCGGTCATTTCCTTTGGTCGACGGCCATCGCTTGCGGGCCAGTGCCAGCGCGGCTTCCCGCTCTACATCGCCATCCAGCTCGCCAATCGCTTGCTCCACATCTTGACGATCGACGCCCCGCTGCAGAAGCTCCTGCCGAATCAGCATCCGCCCTTTTCGCTGCCCGACCGCTCGCTGCTCCGTAAACCTTTTAGCGTAGGCCGAGTCATCCAGCATTTTCATCTTCCTCAGACGCTCTGCGCACGCCTCTGCGACCTCCGCTGCATACCCTTTCCGCTTTAATGCCATCATCAACTCCGCAGTCGTGCGCGCCTTCCTCTCCAGCATGAGCAGAGCAGCTCTGTAAGCCTCCTCCTTCTGCTCGTCCTGCCTGAGCACCTCCACCTCTTCCGCCGTCAGCCTACGCCCCCTCAGCAGTCGTCGGCTCACCAGCGTATCCTCGTGTATGGTAAGCACCGTTTCTTCATGCAAGGAGCGGGCTGTCGATTCATGCCCAGTAGCTGCGCTTCCTTCGGAATGGACCAAATCCGCCTTCTTCGCACGCTTCGCAGTCTGCGCCCCGACAATTAGCGCATCGACCTCCGAGTTCCAATCCCCATATCTTTCGTCGGCATCCGCATTTTCGTGCGCAGTTTCTCCAAAGTTATCTTCCGTTTCCAGTCCCGGTTCCGTGCCAAAATCGAGCTTAAGCGTTACACGGTACATATGAGGTTTCTTCGGGTGCGCCTCTACACCCGTCACGACCGCTCCTGCAATTGGCAGGTCTATGTGCTTGTCCTTATCCATCGGTTGCCCCTCCCTCCAAACGCAAAGGGCGGCATCCAATGTGCCGCCCTCGGTTATATTCGATTAACCCGCTTTCTCATCTTACTGCTCTTCCGCAAATTCCTCATCATCTTCGTCTTCGTCGGCGGAGAACGAAGTTGCGGATTGGTTGACCACAGCCGCCGGACTAAGCAACAGATCACGAATCTGCTTTTCGATTTTGTCGGAAATTTCCACATTATCCTTCAAATACTGCTTCGCATTCTCGCGGCCCTGACCCAAACGTTCGCTATTATAGGAGAACCAAGCGCCGCTCTTCTGAATGATTTCCTGCTCGGTCCCGATGTCGACGATGCTGCCGACCTTGGAGATCCCTTCGCCGTACATGATGTCCACTTCCGCCTGCTTAAACGGAGGAGCCACCTTGTTTTTCACGACCTTGATCTTTGTCCGGTTGCCCACTACGTCGTTGCCTTGCTTGATTGCCTCTACGCGACGCACGTCAAGACGTACGCTCGCATAGAACTTCAGCGCCCGTCCGCCCGGAGTAACCTCCGGATTCCCGAACATAACGCCAACCTTCTCGCGCAACTGGTTAATGAAGATTGCCAGACACTTCGACTTGCTGATGGCCCCGGACAGCTTCCGCATTGCCTGAGACATCAAACGCGCCTGCAAGCCGACGAACGAATCGCCCATGTCTCCTTCAATTTCCGCTTTCGGAACGAGTGCAGCTACCGAGTCCACGACAATAATGTCAACCGCGCCGCTACGTACGAGAGCTTCCGCGATTTCCAGCGCTTGCTCCCCCGTATCCGGCTGAGACAGCAGCAACTCGTCGATGTTGACGCCCAAATTTCTCGCGTACGTAGGATCGAGCGCATGCTCGGCATCGATAAATGCCGCCGTGCCGCCCGCACGCTGAACTTCCGCAATGGCGTGCAGCGTCACCGTCGTTTTACCCGATGATTCCGGACCGTACACTTCTATAATCCGCCCGCGCGGATAACCGCCGATGCCGAGTGCGATATCGAGCGCCAGCACACCGCTGGATACTGACTCTACCGCACGCTGAGCACTTTCTCCCAATTTCATAACAGAACCTTTACCGAATTGCTTCTCGATTTGGCGCAAAGCCATGTCTAATGCGGCGCGACGATCCGACAACACACCCACATCCTTATCTCTTTTGATAGTTTTATCATACCGCTTTTCTATTCGTTTGCCAAGCTTTTTAAGAACATTTGTTCGATAAATTTGCAAAAAAGAACCGCAGCAAAGTAATCTTCGCTACGGTTCTTCCGCAACTTTCTAGTAAACTTTAACATACCGGACCGAAGATTGACAACCCTCGACAAAAATCTGTCACAATTTTTCCCGCCGTTCCGGTAAGTCAGGTAACTCTGGTGGGTCAGGTAGCTCCGGCAACTCGCGCAAGTATCCCGTCTTCATCAGCTTATGGCCATTATCCCCGCGGCTCAGATAAGGATACCATTCTCCGTACCTCTCTCTTCTGCCCGCCGGCAAAAGTAACAAGCTTGGACTGACACCCTCGCCTGAAACTAAGCAACGGAACACATATACCCTTTCTGAACGAACGGGATATTGACGAAAGAGGCTGCAACTCGACAGCCTGCCTCGACCACGGTCATCCTGACCGAACGGGATAATGACCATAAGGCGCCTAAAACACGTCTAACATTCCCCATACACACAGCCATCCTGACCGAACGGGATAATGACCATAAGGCGCCTAAAACACGTCTACCACGCCCCATAACACAGCCATCCTGACCGAACGGGATAATGGCCATAAGACGCCTAAAATACGACTACCGCGCCCCACACACGGTCATCCTGACCGAGAGGGATAATGGCCAAAAGAGGCGTAATTAACGCCCCCCCTTACCCGCCTGCATTCCCAACTCAGCCGCCCAGCAACTTAATCTCGCCGTTGTCCTGACAGAGACTGCCACAGCATATATAGAGCACGTTTCGTCGCCCGAAGTCGAATGCCCTCCCGATCGCCGGACAGCTGCAGCTTCTCCACCCGAGTTTCGCGCCCGCGCTCGGCCAAGCCGACGTAAACAAGACCAACCGGCTTATCCTCTGCGGCAGCCGGCCCCGCATTACCTGTCACGGACAGCGCAAAGTCCGTATCGAGGGCCGACCGCGCGCCTTCCGCCATCGCCAAAGCCGTCTCGGCGCTAATCGCTCCGGGAGCGCCATCTCCCTCCAGCAGTTCCCGAGATACGCCGAGCTGCCTCATTTTCACCTCGTTGCTGTACGAAACGATGCCCCCTCGGTACACCACAGCGCTTCCTGGAACCGTCGTGACCAACTCCGACACCATACCGCCGGTACAGCTTTCCGCAAGCGCCAGCGTCCTCTGCTGCGCCGTCAGCAGCCTCACCACGGCCGCTTCGATCGGCACGTCCTCCTCAGCGAACAAATAGGCCTCCGTGCGATCACGGATCTTCACAAGCGTCGGCTCCAGCTTAAGCGCAGCCTCCTCAATGCTCGCCGCTTTCGTCGACACGCGAACCGCGACCTCTCCTTCCTTGGCGTAAGGAGCGATCGTAGGGTCCTGCTGCGCCTCAATCAGATCAAGCAGCAGATCCTCCAGCATCGACTCGCCGATTCCCGCAAATTTCAACATAACGGAATGCAGCGAATACGCCGGTCCTAATTGCTCGCGCAGCCACGCAGAGCCGTCGTTGTCGAACATCGGCTTCATCTCTCGCGGCGGGCCCGGCAGCAGCAAATAAAACGTTCCGTCCGCGTTAAGGGCGTTGCCGACCGCCAAGCCCGTATCATTGCGCAGAGGCGTGGCCCCTTCGACCAGCAGCGCCTGGCGCCGGTTGCTTTCGATAAAGGCGCCTCCCCTGCCCGCGAACATTTTCATAATCTTGTCCATCGTCGGTTCGTGCAGCTCGATTCCTCTGCCCAAATATTCGGCAAGCGCGTCCCTGGTCAAGTCGTCCTGAGTCGGCCCCAAACCGCCCGTGAACACGAGCAGGTCCGCTCTACCGCGCGCAATGCCGATTGCTTCTATCAACCGCCGTTTATTGTCGCCTACCACGGTCTGGTAATAAACATCAATGCCCAGCTCTGCCAAACCTCGCGACAGATACTGGGCGTTTGTGTTTACGATTTGACCGAGAAGCAGCTCCGTACCTACGGCAATAATCTCTGCTCTCATAAAACCGCACCTCATGCAATCCGGGGCGAATCCCGATACGTAGACGAACTCGAAGGCCGCCTCGCTCAGTCCGAGACCGGAATCAAATTTTTGTTTTTCAGGAAGTAATCGATGCCCGAATAGACGGTAATCAGCACGGCTGCCCACACGACAACAAGGTCGATGCGAAGATCGATGAAGTTAAACGGAAAATTGTTAAGCAGCAGCACGATAATCATCGTAATCTGGATCGCCGTCTTCCATTTGCCCCATTTGCTTGCGGCCAGCACAGCCCCTTCCAGCAGCGCGACCTGCCTGAGACCGGTTACCGCCCATTCCCGGCTAATAATGATGATCGCCACCCAAGCGCCGAGCTTCTCCATCTCTACAAGGGCGATCAAGACGGCGGCCATCAGCAGCTTGTCTGCGAGCGGATCGAGCAGCTTGCCGAGATTAGTTACGATTTTGCGCTTCCGCGCGATATAACCGTCTAAGCCGTCGGTGCTAGCTGCGATAATGAACAGCAGCAAAGCGCACACCTGATTGTACGAAATCGAATATTCGCCGATCGTGAGCGATCCCAGGTCCAGCTTAACCAACAGGAAAATCGTGACGATCGGCACGAGAAAGATTCTGGCAAGCGTGATCCGATTCGCGAGATTCACGCGATTCCCTCCCCTGACAAATCGTACTCGTATGCATGCGTAATCCGCACCTTGCTCATTTGCCCAATCTCCACAGGGCAGTTCGTAATGAACACTTCCCCATCCACTTCCGGCGCGTCGTATTGGCTGCGGCCGATGTATACATCGCTGCGACCGTCGTAACGCTCAACCAACACGTCCATCGTCCGGCCGACATATTTCGCAGCGTTCTCCTTGGCAACCTCTCGTTGAATTTCCATCAACGTATTGGCGCGGAATTGCTTCACCTCGTCCGGCACCTGGTTCGGCAGCCGGTTCGCCGGAGTATCCTCTTCCTGAGAATACGTGAACACGCCCAGCCGGTCGAACTTGATCTCGCGCACAAACTCGCACAGCCGCTCGAATTCCTCCTCCGTCTCTCCGGGGAAGCCGACAATCATCGATGTGCGCAGCGCCACATCCGGAATTCGGGAGCGAATTTTACCGACCAATTCGCGTACGTCGCGCTGACGGCCAGGCCGGCGCATTCTTTTCAGAATCGCATCCTCGCTGTGCTGCAGAGGCATGTCGATATAGTCGCACACCTTAGGGTTGGCGGCGATCGTCTCGATCAACTCGTCCGTGAAAAAGCCCGGATAGGCATAATGCAAGCGCACCCACTCGATGCCCGGCACTTCGCTTACCCGATTGAGCAGCTCTGGCAACCTGAAGCCTTCGTACAGATCGGTCCCATAATTCGTAGAGTCCTGTGCAATCAGGCTGACTTCCTTAACGCCCTGCTTTGCAAGATTGTCTACCTCGGCCAAAATCGATTCGATCGAGCGGCTGCGGAATTTCCCCCGCATAATCGGAATGCTGCAGAACGTGCAAGCGTTGTCGCAGCCTTCGGCAATTTTGACGAATGCCGTATGACGCGCCGTGCTCAAAATTCGCGGCATCGCTTCTTCGTAGTTGAACACGGGGTTGCCGACATAGACCGGCTTCGCTCCCCGAAGCGCTTCATCGATAATATCGTTGATCCGGAAGAAATCGCCCGTTCCGACGATTCCGTCAATCTCCGGCATCTCATCCATCAGTTCCTTCTTGTAACGCTGCGTTAAGCAGCCCGACACGATGAGCGCCTTAAGGCGAGCCGTCTCTTTCAACTCTGCCAAATTCAAAATCGTATTTACCGACTCTTCCTTAGCCGCGTCGATAAACCCGCACGTATTTACGATAACGACTGTCGCATCCTCAGGCTTCTCTACCAGCTTAAAGCCTCTTTGGTGGACGAGTCCCGACATAATCTCGGAGTCGACCAAATTTTTCTCGCAACCCAGCGTGACGACACTGACCTTCTCTACCATCGATGACTTCCCCCAAACGTACGTCCGTTGTGATATCCACAACAGTATAAACGAACCCGTTGAACGGTGTCAAAAACAGACGCAGTTAACGATAATTCGTAAATTGCAACTCCAACGGCAATCCCGCTCCTTTAAGCAGCGCCATGACCGATTGCAAGTCATCCTTGCTTTTGCCCGTAATTCTGAGCTGTTCGCCTTGGATTTGGCTTTTGATCTTTAATTTGGAGTCGCGAATCAATATATTGATCTTCTTCGCGTTCTCCTGGTCGATTCCCTGCCTGAGCTTGATTACCTGACGCACCGTGCCTCCGGAAGCCGGTTCAATCTTGCCGTAATCCAGATTAAGAATAGGCACGCCGCGCTTGATCATTTTCGATTGCAGAATATCCACGACGCTCTGCAGCTTAAAATCGCTATCCGACACCACGATCAATTGATCGTTCTCCAGCTTGATGTCGCTCTTGCTTCCTTTAAAATCGAAACGAGTTTCAATTTCTTTCAAAGCTTGCTGAACCGCGTTGTTCATTTCCTGCATATCCACTTTCGATACGACGTCAAACGAGTATTCCGATGCCATCTGATCCTCTTCCTCTCATCATCTATTGCCCATTTATAGCTTTATTATATCATGATTGCTCACTAGGATTAAAACAAAAAGCCCTCCGCAGAAGGCTTTTGCTTCTAATCGTTTCCTTGCGTTCCGGCCGTCGAGCCCTCGACAGGCGTAAAAATATACTTCGTCGAGCCTGCGGCATTACCGTCGTCGAACGTTGCATCGTCCACATAGAACGTCACCAAATCCGTCCGTCCTACGTTGACGTAGAGCGGCGTCGTCAAGTCGAAATTCAGCGGTTCCGTCCCGGTTACGTTTTCGGAAAACAGCTTTTTCCCGTTTCGATCGTTCTCCCGCACTTCAATCCATGCCCGTCCGGTAACCTCCAGTCTAAGCTGCCGTCCCGCTCCCGATGTAACGTCATAATAATTGATGCTTCCGACCTTCTTCACAAAAGTCAGTGCGACCGGATCGGCCGAAGGCGTCAAAGACGGAGTTGAAGAAGGCGTAACGCTCGTCGTCTCGGAAGGCAAGCTTGGAGTGGTCGTTTCCGTCGAAATCGGAGGATTGGAGTTGAGTTCCGGCGTATCCGGCTCTTTATTGTTGGTCCAATACACATAAATAACGGCGGCGATCAAGATTGGAAAAGCCCACATCAAGATCGAGACCGCGACTTTGCCCCATCGATCGTTATGCTGCACGCTTCGGCGTCTCGGCTTGATCATCGGCTCGGGAATCACCGTCTCCGACGATGGCGGCTGCGGCAGCTCCTTTTGATAAAGGCGAAGCACCTCTTCGGCATCCAGCCCCACCGTCTCAGCGTACGTTTTCACGAATGCACGGACGTAAAAAGAACCCGGGAGCACTTTGTATTCGCCCGTTTCAATCGCTTCCAAATATCTTTTGCGGATTTTCGTGTACTCCTGAATATCGTCCAGCGAGTATCCGCGCTGCTCTCGCGCTTTGCGCAGCAAAGCGCCCAAATCGGACATGCGTCTCACCTCCCGGCATCATCATATACTCTAGAAATCGTCGCCTAACCCGGCGGTTGTAAACTTCTCGTATGTAATCTCTTCGTCCGGCGTATTGCGCAGCTCCACGATACAGTCGAACACGTCGTAATCGAATTGGGACTCCCTAACAAAAATGTCCGGGTGCTCGATGACCTTCGTCGACGGCATCGCCATAATCTCCTGCAGCAGCGTATAATGCTTCTCGTTCGAACGGATCGTGCTCACGATTCCATCAATAATAAAGACGTTGTTCGGGTTCATCTCATCTTCGGACAGTTGGCTTCTAACCGTCTGTCTGAGCAACGTCGATGAAACAAATGCCCAGCGTTTGTTCGCGCACACGCTGCCCGCGATGATCGATTCCGTCTTGCCGACCCGCGGCATGCCCCTGAGCCCGATTGTCTGATTGCCGTCTTTTTTGAAAATCTCTCCGAGAAAATCGACCAAAAGTCCCAGCTCGTCTCTGGTGAAACGAAACGTCTTCTTATCGTCCGAATCGCGCTCGATATAACGGCCGTGACGCACCGCCAATATGTCGGTCAGCTTGGGCTCGCGAAGCTTGTTGACGGTAATGTTATCGACCTTGCGAAGCATCTTGCCCAGCAACTCGATCTTCTCATCGTCATCGGTTTGCAGAAGCATCCCTCGCGTCCGATCCTCTACGCCGTTAATCGTTATGATGTTGACTTCCAGCATCCCAAGCAATGAAGCGATATCGCCTAGCAACCCCGGGCGATTTTTATGAATTTTGTATTCCATGTACCATTGTTTGGGTTCCATCTTACACCTCATTATAAATTACGGAAAATAATGCTGAATATAGCAATCTTCGGCGACGGATGTTCCTGTTCGTCCGCCCTTCTCCCTTATTCTACAACGCTCCTCAATATCCTGCAAAATAAAACCGATTATTAATCCAAAAGTCCTATAAAATTCGAAAAAACGATAAAAGCCCGTATGGACAGAAAAGCCTCCACACGGAGGCTTTCCCGAGCTATGGCTCGGCTTAAGTGCTGCTGTCGGCGAGTTTCACCATCATCCGGGCCATCGTCTTGCGCTCGGTTTCGTCGCCTACATCCCAAAGCTCCTTCAGAATCCGCTGCTCGTCGTTTTTCGGATCGACCTTCTGATCCAAAAACTCGCCGATTTCATATGCCAGCTTGGAGATGGCATCCTCGCTGATTCCAAGCTTCTTGGCCGCCTCCACGCGATCGCCCAAAAACTTCTTCCATGCATCGAAATTACTGAGTACGGTTGACATTGAGCAGCCTCCTTGCGGGGTTGGAATAAAATCGCCCAATGGTAATGTACCCGCAATTCGGGGGTTTCATGCGTTCTGCTGTCCCGTTCACCATTTCGGCAAACCGTTCCGACAGACGCTTACATACGCCAGCCGCCGTTCAGTCCTAACGTCTGTCCAGTGACGTATCCGGCTTCCTCCGATACGAGATAACGTACCAGCTGCGCCACTTCTTCCGGAGCACCTAATCTGCCTGCCGGGATTTCCTCGCACAGCGCCCGCTTGTCCTCGGGATCGAGCGCAGCCAGCATATCCGTCTCGATCGCGCCCGGGCTGACGGCATTAACCGTCACCCCGGCCGAAGCCCACTCCCGGGCCAGCGATTTTGCCAGCGCGTTTAGCCCGCCTTTGGTTGCAGCGTACACCGCCTCGCCGGCAGCGCCGCTCTCGCCCCAGATGCTCGAGAGCAGCACGAGTCTTCCCCATCTGGCCCATCTCATCGATGGTCCGAAATGACGGGCAAGGTCGTATGCGCTTCTTAAATTCACGCTCATTAGATCGTCCCAGACCTGCTGCTCCGTATCGTCAAGCAACCCGTAATGAGCCAGGCCAGCGCAGTGTACAACGACATTCGGCTTCCAGCCCAGACCGTCCAGTCGCTCCTTTAGCTCTGCGACCGCCGCGCTTGAACGCAAGTCTGCTTGCAGAACCGCAGCTTGGACGCCGAAGCTGCGGCACTGCGCAGCCACCTCTTCCGCAGCGCCCGCAGCCGCGTGGTACTGCAGAGCGACGTCTGCGCCCTCCGCCGCCAATTGCCGGACAATCGCGGCGCCAATGCCGCGAGAGGCGCCCGTCACAAGGGCAATACGCTTCAAGTCGTACCGCTTTGTACGACGGAGACGGCGCGCCGTTCGGAACGGGCGTGCTCCTTGGCGCGTTCGTTAATTTCGTCCAACGTCAGGCTCTCGTACGTCTCGACGACCGTAAACAGATCACCGCCCCGATGGCGGTATCGGGTAAATTCACCGGCGATCGCTTCCGGGCTGTTCATCATCCTCAGGAACGCCCCGATCTTCTTGCGGCGCGCACGCTCGAAAATTTCCTCAGCGATTCCCTCGTTAGCTGCCGCATACAACGCATCGCTGACGCGCTTCACCATTTCGTCGGGATCGCGCGTCTCGCCTCCGATCATCGAAAACGCATAGCCCGGTCCCGTATTGTACTCGTGACCGAACCCGTCGGAAATTAGATTTTCGTCATACAGCTGCTGGTACAGCGCCGTACTCGAGCCGAGCACCGCCTCCAGCATCAGCTTGGTGGCAAGCTCGCGACGCATCGCCTCGTTGCTGTCGTGAGGCTCATCCTTGAATCCAAATAAGCATTTCGGCAGCGAGACGGGCAGTTGCAGCTCTTTCCGTTCCTGCTTCACCTGCAGTGGCTCCGACTCGAAATGACGCTTGATCTCCCCGCCGGGAGGGAACGTTTTGCCGGCCTGATCCTTCTTGACGCGAGCCAGCGTCTCTTCCGGATCGACCCCGCCGACGACAAAGAGCGTCATGTTCGACGGATGATAAAACGTATTGTAGCAATCGTACAGCATTTCCTTCGTAATCGAGCGGACGGAATCGGCCGTTCCCGCGATATCGATATGCACCGGATGACGATTATACATCGCCTCGATCAACCCGAAGTAAACGCGCCAATCCGGATTGTCCTTGTACATATCGATCTCCTGCACGATAATGCCTTTTTCCTTTTCCACGTTCTCGTCCGTAAAATAAGGATTTTGCACGAAGTGCAGCAAGGTGTCCAAATTCGCTTCTACCTCGCCGGTCGCCGTAAACAGATACGCCGTCCGGTCGAAGCTCGTGTACGCGTTAGCTGAAGCGCCCTGTGAAGCGAATCGGGTGAAAATGTCTCCCTCAGGCTCTTCGAACATCTTATGCTCGAGAAAGTGCGCTATGCCGTCCGGCACCTTAATCGTCTCGCCGTCAGGACGCGTAAAATGATTATCTACCGAGCCGTACTTCGTCGTAAATATCGCGTACGTCTTTGTAAAGCCAGGCTTAGGCAGCACGAACACTTCCAAGCCGTTATCCAGCTTCTCGTGCCACAGCGTCTCCTGCAGCTTCGGATAAGCTTGCTTTGCCATGCTCACCCCTCCTCCTTCCGGTCGCGCAGGAAGTAGATCGTGTCGAGCGCAACGCCTTGAGCTGCTTCCGTCGCCATCTGCGGCGTTACCGCCATAATCTCCGCGATAAAGCTTTCTCCCGTACGATTGGCGCCTGAAATCACGTTGCTGAAATCGAAAGCGATTCTCTCGAACGCCGAGTCCTGTATTTCCCGCAGTTGACCTACGATCATGGCTTGCGTCCGTTTCAGATCCTCTTCCGCAAAGTCGCCTCTTTTCATCGCTTCAAGCTGCTCCTTAATGATCTGCACCGCTTTCTCATAGTTGGCGATTTCGATGCCGGATTGCAGCGTCATAATGCCTTTATGGCCGTCCAGCCTTGAAGAGGCATAATAAGCGAGACTTGCTTTCTCCCGCACGTTCACGAACAGCTTCGAATGCGGAAATCCGCCCAGCAGCCCGTTGTAGACGAGCAGCGAAGCGTACTGATCGCTGCCGTACGTCGCCCCGACGCGCAACCCCATATTCAGCTTGCCCTGCCCGACATCCAGCCGCTCGACGATTGTCTGTACATCCGAACGAGCCTCTCTGAGCTCGGGTTTGGCATAAGCCGAAGGCTCTCCCGCCGGAAGCCGGAATGCTTTCTCGGCCAGAGCCTGCACCTCCTCCAGCGTCGTATCGCCCGATACGTACAAATCAAAGGAAGCCTCCTGAAGCCAGCTTTGATAAGCCTCGTATAGCTTGGCGGCATCGTAATGGGCCAACTGTTCTTTTTTTCCCAAAGCCAGCAACCGGAACGGTTCGTCCTTGCACATCTCCTCGACGCAGCGTTCTGCCGCGTAACGGATTTTATCGTTGATAATCGCGTCGATTCGTTTGGCGACCGTCGTTTTCTCCGCTTCTACGTACTTCGCTTTGAAGTGCCCCTCCTCCTGAGCCGGCGCGGTCAACACTTCGCCAAGAAAAGCCATTGCCTCCCCGAGCAGCGACTCGGAAGACGATACGAAGCGATCATTGATCATGTCCAGTCTGAACTGAACGATCTGATGGTCGCCTCTCTTGTACAGATCGAAGCCGAAACCGGCCCCGTACAGATCGTCCAACCGTTCCCGAAAGGAAATCGTCTCCGGATAAGAGCGCGTTCCGCGTCTAAGCACGAAAGGAGTCAGAGCGACGGAAGTGACGCGGTCTTCCGACAGGGGAACGCCCGCGAACAACGACAATGCGAACGTTTTAAAACGTTTCGTGGGCAGCACATGCAGCCGCAGTCGCCCCAACAAGCCTCTTTGGAACTGTTCGGACATCATCTCATGCTCCTTTAAACGACATAATTTCAACTCGCTGCAAACCGCAGCTTTCCAGCCCCATTCTACCTGATTGGACGAACAGGAAGCAAATTCCTATTCCGCGCCGCCGAAAAAACAACAACCAACCGCGTCGCTGCGGGCGCCGGTTGGTTGCCATAAACAAATCGTTGCGACGACGGCGGCTATCTGCAGAAAATATGCTTGCCGATCGTCTTGTATTGCGGACGCGACCAGATCCACTTGGAAGTCGCCGTTACGGGATTAAAGTAATACAGGCAGCCGTCGCTAGGATCCCACCCGCTAATCGCGTCCTTAACCGCCTTGAAGGCTTTTTCGTTAGGTTCCAGATAAATCTGTCCGTCGGCTACGGCCGTGAACGCTCCCGGCTGGAAAATAACGCCGGAGGCCGTATTCGGAAACTCCGACGACTTGACGCGGTTCAGAATAACCGCGGCTACCGCAACCTGTCCTTCATAGGGCTCGCCGCGCGCTTCTCCGTATACCGCATTGGCCATCAGCTTCATGTCCTTCTCGGTCAAGCCCAAATTGTTCGAAGCGGGAAGGTTGTTGTTGCCCCCCGAGGAGCCTCCTCCGCCGCCGGTTCCTCCTTGGCCGCCTGTCGCTCCTTGCGGCGCTTCTTCGGCGGTCGGCTTCCAATCCTTCGTCGCCTGCCACAGCTTCAGCTTTGTTTTCGCTCCGACAACTCCATCCGACTTCATGCCGAACTTCCACTGGAACCAGGTAACCGCATTTTTCGTTTTCGGTCCGAAATCCCCGTCGACTTTGCCGTTATAGTAGCCAAGAGCCTTCAATCGCCCCTGCAGCTCGTAAATATCCTTGCCAGAGGAGCCTTGCTTCAAAATCGCATTGCTGAACGTTTCTTTCGTTTGGGTGTGTTGCTGCAATGTATATAACCCCAGCAAGCCGAATACGACGCATACGGTTACGATCACGAGACGATAACTCACCTAAGGTCACGCCTTTCTGCATACATGTTAGGTCTTCGACCGTTAGTATGAGAAAGGCGTTAGCCTCTTATACCCATTTTTGCTGCATCGCTTCAAAATCAGGACGGAATTCGCTGCTGATACTGCTCCATCGTCATCAGCACCTCGCGCGGCTTGCTTCCTTCGTAAGGGCCGACGACGCCTTTGGCCTCCATCGTATCGATCAGCCTCGCGGCACGCGTGTAGCCGATGCGCATGCGCCTTTGCAGCAGCGATACGGAAGCCTGCTTTGCTTCCAGCACGATCTGCACCGCTTGATCGAACAATTCGTCGATGATTTCGTCAGCGGCGTCTAAGGCGCTGTCGTCAATTTCCGGCACCAGCTCTTCGTTATACTCCGCTTCCGCTTGACCGCGGCAGTAGCCGACGACCGATTCGACCTCGCCGTCCGACAGGAACGCTCCTTGTACGCGGATAGGCTTGGACGCGCCCATCGGCAGGAACAGCATGTCCCCGCGACCGAGCAGCTTCTCCGCCCCGACCATATCGAGAATCGTCCGCGAATCGACCTGGGACGATACACCGAACGCGATCCGGCTCGGAATATTCGCCTTGATGACGCCGGTAATGACGTCAACGGACGGACGCTGCGTCGCGATAATCAGATGTATGCCCGCAGCCCTCGCCATTTGCGCCAAGCGGCATATCGCATCCTCGACGTCCCCGGCCGCCACCATCATCAGATCGGCGAGCTCGTCCACGATAACGACGATATAAGGCAGGACCGCATCCGGATTGTTGCCGCCCAACATGAGCGAGTTGTAGCCTTCAATGTTGCGCGTGCCGGATTTGGAGAATTTCTCGTAGCGCTTCTCCATCTCCACGACGATTTTCTTCAGCGCGAGCGAAGCTCTGCGCGGGTCCGTCACTACCGGAGCCAGCAGATGCGGAATACCGTTGTATACATTCAGTTCGACCATTTTAGGATCGATCATCAGAAACTTAACTTCCTCAGGCTTCGCCTTATACAACAAACTCGTTATAATGCCGTTAATACATACCGACTTGCCCGATCCCGTCGCTCCGGCTACGAGCAAATGCGGCATCTTAGCCAGATTGCCGACGATCGGCTGGCCCGAGATATCGCGGCCGAACGCAATCGTCAACTTCGCCTGCGATTCCTGAAACGGCTGCGTCTCCAGCACTTCGCGCAGCGTCACGACGCTGACCTCGTTGTTCGGCACCTCGATGCCGATTGCCGACTTGCCCGGAATCGGCGCTTCCATGCGAATGTCCTTCGCTGCCAGCGCCAATGCAATGTCGTCCGTCAGACTGACGATACGGCTTACTTTTACTCCCGTATCCGGCTGCAGCTCGTAGCGGGTTACGGCCGGGCCTCTGGCCACATCAAGCACCTTCGCCCGGACGCCGAAGCTTTCCAGCGTCGCTTCCAGCTTGCGCGCCGTATTCATATAATCGTTCGGGTTGCCGGATTTCCCTCCGCCGTTAGGCTTGTCTAGCAGATTAACAGCCGGGAGCTTATACGGCTTCGGCACCTTCTTCACCGGCTTGGGAGCTGCCTCGACGGACCCAACGCTCTCGGCAGCAGCCGGCAGATTCGGAGCCGCGCCGCCCTGAGCTTCTTCGCGGTCAAGCGTTTCCGAAGCCTCCCCTTCTCCATTCGCCCACTCAGCCTCGGAAGCGGGATCAATCTCATCCGCGCCTTCCCCGTAGACTCCGGGCATCGCCAGCGCACCCTCGTCTTCGTAGTCTCCTATTGTCTCGCCCTCCGTAAATTCGGGCTCATCCACATATGCCTGCGCCGTAAAATCTGTAAAGCGCGGCATATTCACCTCTTCGGCCGTCTCT
The DNA here is from genome assembly GCF_003386235.1 of Cohnella phaseoli. Lineage (GTDB taxonomy): Bacteria > Bacillota > Bacilli > Paenibacillales > Paenibacillaceae > Cohnella > Cohnella phaseoli. The sequence goes on along the minus strand of NZ_QRDZ01000003.1, from coordinate 311,518 downwards.
TCTGCCTCGTTCATTTCCTCGGTCTCCGCTAGAGAAGAAGGATTAACGAGAACAGGCTCTTCCGAGACAGGCAGGTTCGTTCTGCGATGAACGCCCGTTCGCACTTTGAACGTTCTGCGCGACAGCGTATCCTTCGCAGAGAACGGCAGCGCTTCCTCTTCCTCCCAGTACTCGTCCTCCTGGGTTGGCTCGTATTCCTTCTCCGACTTGCCGTGAAACAGTTGGAAAAACAGCGGCGTTTTCTGCGGGACTGGGATAAGCGCCGGTTCCTCCATTCCTTCATCGGCTATAATCGGCTTCTGCGGCCGTGAACCGTTAGCGTATTCGGCCGGCTCCGCTACCGCCACGGTGCCTCCTCTTCCTTTTCGCCCGGCTCCTTGAACCGGAATCGCTTTGATCGACAACAGCTTGCGACCCGAAGAGAGTCTAGCAGCCAGCAGCGGGGCCGCCCTCATGACGAATAAGCGCACCGAGCGCCCGATCTCCACATAAGAACGGTTCGTTACAAGCATAAACGCAATCGCGATCTCGATAATGAGCACAAATTTGGCGCCATAATAGCCGAACAGCCAATAAAGCACCGAATACTGCATAGCGCCGACCATTCCTCCGCCGACATCGGCGTTAAACACCTTTATATTGTCCAGTGAAGGCGCTTGCCATAGCAGCTCCTTCAACTGATTCATCGTCTGGCTCACAATGCCGGACGGCGTAATTGCATCCAGCGCCCCGAGACTGCTATCGATCGACGCCATTGCGCTCCACAAAGTCATAATTAGCGAGACAAGCACAAACCCCGAGCGTCTCGCCGTCCATCCGCGCGGCCATGTGCGTTTAACCATGACATAGAGGCCGAACCAGATGCCGGCCAACGCGAGCAAATAGTAGTGCTTGCCAAGCAGGAACCCGAACAGCTTCGATAGCGAGCGTCCTACTGCAGCTTCCCCGGAGATGGCAATAACAGATAAAGTGATCAGAACGATGCCGTATATTTCATATTTCAAGCTTGACGCGAACGATGCCCGCTTCTTCTTGCGCTTGGCCAAATTTGCCACCTCCCGGTTCAACATTATATCACAGTTGAAGGGAGGTTGGCATGAACGCTCCGACCTACATGCCTAAGTCGGCAGCGTCGGAGAGGCTCGAACCTGGGAGAATAGGCGCGCCTGGAGGCGCTTGGAATGTTTGCGGCGTGTGTGGCGCGTAACCGAGCAGTTGGCCGGGCGCATACTCGGGCATTAAATAATAGTCCAACGGAGCGGACAGCAGACGGACGATCCGGCCGATTCCCGGAGCTACGGGAACGAGTTGAACCGTCGCTCCTTTGACCGTCGTTTCCACAAAAGGACCGGGCTCGTTGTGAAAGCCGTCGAACACCAGCTCCAGCGGCATTGCCGTATATATCGTCATCTCGCGTCCGCTCCTCCCCCTGCTGCAGGCCTGCGATCCCGGATAAGGCGATTCAGCTCGCGCAGCGCTTCGCCGACACCCCCTACCGAATCGATCAGACCGTGCTTCACCGCATCCTGACCGATTACCGTTGTCCCGATATCGCGCGTCAACTCGCCGGTTTTGAACATCAACTCTTTAAACGTTTGCTCCGAAACTTTGGAATGCCCCGTGACGAAACGCGTAACCCGCTCCTGCATCTTCTCCAAATAATCAAACGTCTGCGGCACGCCAATAACGAGACCGTTCATTCGAATCGGATGGATCGTCATCGTCGCCGTCTCCGCAATATAAGAAACGTCGGCCGACACCGCAATCGGCACGCCAATGGAATGACCTCCTCCAAGAACAAGCGTTACCGTCGGCTTGGTTAGCGACGAAATCATTTCCGCGATCGCCAGCCCCGCCTCTACATCCCCTCCGACCGTATTCAGCACGATCAGCAGCCCTTCGATTTTGGCGTTTTGCTCGGCCGCGATCAGTTGAGGAATGACATGCTCGTACTTTGTCGTCTTGTTTTGCGGAGGCAAAATCAAATGGCCTTCGATCTGTCCGATGATCGTTAAGCAGAAAATATTGCTCTCGGCCGTAGGAACGGTCGTCTGGCCAAGCTGAACGATCGCCTCCGTAGTCGATGACTTGCGCGCTTCCTCAGATGGCGGGCCCGGCTGCTCCGACGGTTGGTCCGGTTTTTCCTTATCGCTCATCACATCAGCCCCTTGTCAGCTTAACAGCATGACTAGTATCGGCTTAACGCACAAAAAAAACCGTCTCCCGGCCGCCGAAGCGGTGGAAAACGGTTTTTCGATGAGTGTGGGTTCGTTTTTCTATACTTCCATGATGATCGGCAGGATCATCGGTCTTCTTCTTGTTTGCTCGTACAGGAAACGGCCAAGCGCATCCTTGACGTTTGTCTTCAGCGACGCCCACTCGTTCACATTGTCGTTCATCAGCTTATGCAACGTGTTTGTCACGATACGGTTCGCTTCTTCCAGAAGCCCTTCCGATTCGCGTACGTAGACAAAGCCGCGCGAAATGATGTCCGGGCCGGACATAATCGTGCCGTCCTGCTTGCTTAGCGTAACGACGACGACGAGGATACCGTCCTGAGACAGCAGCTTGCGGTCGCGAAGCACGATGTTGCCGACATCTCCGACGCCAAGGCCGTCGATCAGCACATTGCCCGCCGGAATTTTGCCGCCTTTGCGCGCCGTTCCGCCCTGAATTTCGACCGTATCGCCGTTGTCGATCAGGAAAATGTTTTCTTTCGGAATGCCGACCTGCTCACCCAGCAAGCCGTGGTGGCGAAGCATTCTGTATTCGCCGTGAATCGGAATGAAGTATTCCGGCTTCATCAGGTTTAACATCAACTTCAGCTCTTCCTGGCTTCCGTGACCCGAGACGTGTACGCCCGAGATGGAACCCGGACCGTAAATCACGTGAGCTCCGAGTCTCATCAGTTCGTCGACCGTTCTGCCAACATACTTCTCGTTGCCCGGAATCGGAGTTGCTGCGATGATGACCGTATCGCCCGGCAGGATGTCGACCTTGCGATGCGTGGAACGAGCCATACGCGTAAGCGCAGACATCGGTTCGCCTTGGCTTCCCGTCGACAGAATGACAACGCGGTCAGCCGGCAGCTTGTTCACTTCCTCAGGCTCAATAATCATGCCTTCCGGAATGGTTAAGTAGCCAAGCTCCGAAGCGATGCCGACGACGTTCACCATACTGCGTCCGATAACCGTCATTTTACGGCGAGTCTCCGCCGCAGCGTTAATCACCTGCTGAATCCGATGCACGTTCGAGGCGAACGTCGCAACGACCACGCGCTGCTTCGCGCTGCGGAACAGCGATTCGAACTCTTTGCCGATATTGCTCTCGGACGGCGTAAAGCCCGGACGCTCCGCGTTGGTGCTATCAGACAGAAGAGCCAGGACGCCCCGGCTTCCGATCTCTGCCATTCGTTGCAAGTCGGCGAATTGGTCGTTCACCGGCGTGTGGTCGAATTTGAAGTCGCCCGTATGGACAACGTTGCCTTCCGGCGTTTCCAGACATACCCCGACCGAATCGGGAATGCTGTGGTTTGTGCGGAAGAAGCTTGCTTTAATCGTTCCGAACGTCAGCGTCGTTTCCTCGTTAATCAGGTGACGCTTCGTATCTCCGAGCAGTCCGGCTTCTTTCAGCTTGTTTTCGACCAAGCCGAGCGTCAGCTTCGTGCCGTAGATCGGCACGTTTAATTGCTTAAGCACGTAAGGCAGTCCGCCGATGTGATCCTCGTGACCGTGCGTGAGCAGGATCGCCCGCACTTTGTCGCGATTATCAAGCAAGTATCCGATATCAGGGATAACGACGTCGATGCCCAGCATTTCCTCTTCCGGGAATTTCAATCCGGCATCAACGACGATAATGTCGCTGCCATACTGGATACAGTACATGTTTTTGCCGATTTCGCCGACTCCACCGAGCGCGAAAATCAGTAATTTATCTTGGTTGTTTTTCTTTGACACTACTAGTACCTCCTAGATCATTCGACGCACCCGATCGATATGAAGTTTTCAATTTGCTTTAAAATTTGCCGCACCCAATCACTCTCAATCATTATACATGAAGCAATTCAGGAAAAACAAGAAGGTTATGTAACACGAAAACCGATGTCCGGAGGACATCGGTTCCCTAACAAATCCAAGCGACCGACAAACCTCGTTATTATCCGTCCAGCAGGTTTTGCAGAAACTTCTTCTCCGCTTCGGTCGCTTGTACGAGAGGCAGACGAACGCCGCCTACCGGCAACCCGCGCAGCGTGAGCGCATACTTGACCGCAACCGGATTAGGCACCGGATTCGGACAGTTGAACAACCCTTTGAACACGGGGAACAACTTCGCGTTCAAAGCTTGCGCCTCCTGCACTCTGCCTTCCAAATAGGCCGCAATCAAATCTTTCATTTGCGCGCCGACGATATGACTGGCCACGCTGATGATTCCGTATCCACCGACCGACAGCGTCGGCAGCGTTACCCCGTCATCGCCGCTATACAGCACGAAGTTTTCCGGGGCGTTCGCGACAATCTCGGTCATTTGCTCCAGTGAAGCGCATTCCTTCGTTGCAACAATGTTCGGAATTTGCGCCAGGCGAAGCGTCGTCTCAGCCGTTACGCTGACTACCGTGCGGGAAGGCACGTTGTACAAAATAACCGGCAGCGTCGTCGCTTCGGCAATTGTGCGGAAATGCTGATAGATGCCTTCCTGGCTCGGTTTGTTATAGTAAGGGGCAACGAGAAGGATGCCGTCCACTCCGACTTCTTGGGCTTTTTTCGTCAGTTGGACAGAGTGAGCCGTTTCGTTGCTGCCCGTTCCGGCGATAATTTTGCAGCGCCCTGCTGCGTGCTTTACCGAGAAGCTGAACAATGCGACTTTCTCGTCATCCGTCAGAGTCGGAGATTCTCCTGTCGTTCCGGAGACGACCAAGCTGTCTGTTTTTTGCTCATCAATCAAATAGTCGATCAATTTCGCCGTCGTATCCCAATCGATATTCAAATTTTCGTCAAAAGGAGTGACCATTGCAGTAATCAAACGACCGAAACTCATTCCCAATTTCCTCCTCTAATTTCCCCCGACCGGAGAGAGATGAAGCCCGAATGCCGTGTGCAGAGCCTGAAGCGCAGCCGCCAAATCCTTCTGAGGAATGAGCACCCAGATTGTCGTGTTGGAATCCGCTGATTGCAGAATCGGAATTCCCGAGCCGGTCAAAGCCTCCACAATAATGGCCATTACCCCCGGTTCGCCGTTCATTCCGCCTCCGATAACGGACACTTTGGCGCATTCCCTGCGCACCCGAGGTTCGAAGCCGAGCTCCCGCAGCAGCTCCACCGCCAGCGGCGCATCGTTCTCGGCAACGGTATAATGCACGCCTGTCGGCATTACGTTAATAAAGTCTACGCTGATTCCGTGCGACGCCATTGCGCGAAAAACGCGCAGCTGCAAATCCGCCGGCCCGTCGAGATCGGTCACCGCCAACTGTGTAACGTCGCGAACGTGTGCCAGACCGGTTACCGCCTTATCGTACCAAATGCCTTGGCTTCGCAGCGCCTGCGCATGGGTGACCAACGTGCCTTCCCCGTCCGAGAACGTCGAGCGGACGCGCACGGGAATGCCCGCTTTCATCGCAAGCTCGACGGCGCGGGGATGAATGACTTTCGCTCCGTTCTGCGCCATGTTGCAGATTTCCTCGTAGCTTACTGCCGCGAGCGGACGCGCGTTGGTCACCCATCGGGGATCAGCAGTCAGAATCCCGTCCACATCCGTATAGATATCGACAATATCCGCCCTTAGCGCCGCTCCCAAAGCCGTCGCCGACGTATCGCTTCCGCCTCGGCCAAGCGTCGTTATCTCGCCGTCCTTCGTCCTTCCTTGAAATCCGGTAACAATAACGACCTCGCCAGCGGTTAAATGCCGATGAACGCGAGCGCAATCTATCTCGACAATTCTGGCCGAGCCGTAACGATCATCTGTCACAATTCCGGCCTGTCCTCCCGTCAAAGCCACGGAAGGAATCCCCTCGGCCAGCAGTAGACTGCACAGGACGGCAGCTGAAATCAACTCTCCGCAGGAGAGCAGCAGATCCTTCTCCCGCGGAGCCAACGCATCGCCGTTGCGGCGAATCAACTCTAGTAAAGAATCGGTCGCGTAAGCGTCTCCGCTTCTTCCCATAGCCGACACGACCACGACAACTTTGCTGCCCGCCGCAAATTCCCGGATAATATGACGGAGGACGTGGCTCCGACTTTGCTCATCGGTCAGCGACGTCCCGCCGAATTTCTGCACGACCAGTTCCATCTTGTTTCCTCCGTGGACCAGACGTTGCGGTAATTCTATCTCAAACGTGCGTAAAACGCTCTATGAGCAAAGGTTGCAATTGCTTGCCTTGCAGTGCAGCCTCGCACGTCTCCATCACGAGATCCATTCTCGCGACGAGAGAGTTCGGCTTGGCGATCGGATTATCCTGTCCGAACGGCACGAAGTAAATATTCTTCATGATGAGCAGCTTGGCGATATTCGCGGCGTTAAGACCGAGACCGTCGTTCGTCGAAATCGCCAGCACAAGCGGACGCTGGTTGCGCATCTGCGCCTTCGCGGCCATCAGCACCGGACCGTCCGTCATCGCGTTTGCCAGCTTGCTCGTCGTGTTGCCCGTACAGGGGGCAATCGCTAGAACGTCCAGTCGTTTGGAAGGTCCCAACGGCTCGGCGTCTACTATAGAAGATATGATCTCGTTGCCTGTAATTTGACGCAAAGTTTGCTGCCAATGGCTCGAAGTTCCGAATCTCGTATCCGTCGTCATAATCGTCGTCGAGACAATCGGCACGACATTGGCGCCCGCATCCACGAAACGCTTGATCTGCGGCATAATCTCCTCAAGCGTGCAATGAGAACCGGACAGCGCATACCCGACCGTGATTCCTTGCCAGTTCATGGTTGATTCCCCCGTAATCGGTTGTCTCCCAGAATAACCTGGGTCAGACTGTTCGCGATGATTCGACCGGCCGTCTTCGGCGCCACAATTCCGGGCAGCCCCGGAGCCAGATGAGCCTTGATTCCACGCTTCTCCGCGAAGCGAAAATCGGTTCCTCCGGGCTTCGAAGCCAGGTCGATAATACATGCGCGTTGGGGGAGTTGTGCGATCACTTGCGCTGTGATTATCATAGTCGGAATTGTGTTAAAAATCAAGTCGATATTCCCCGCCTGACGCGCCAAATCAGACATGTAGAAGGGCTCGAAGCCCATCTCGAAGGCGCGGGCGAACATCTCGTCGCGGCGCACTCCGACCTTCACTTTGGCCCCCAGAGCCTGCAGCGTACGAGCCATTGTAAAGCCCGTTCTCCCGAGCCCGAGCACGATACAATTCGAGCCGTGAATCGTAATATCCGTATTCTGAATAGCCATCATCAACGCGCCTTCCGCAGTCGGTATCGAGTTGTAGATAGCAACGTCGTCCCTCTCAAACAGCTCGACAAGCTCGATTCTGTGCTTCTCGCACAGCTTGCGGAGATAGGGCTTTGCCATGCCGGAAATCACCTTGCTTGCCTTCGGCAGCGCAGCCACGTGAGCGTCCGTCAGCCTAAGCTCCGCATCCGTGAACAACGCCGGAATTATCCCCTCGTCATCTGTGCCGACTGCAGGCAATATGAGAGCATCCGCCTCGATCAGCAGCTCCGGCAGCCACTCTCCTTTCGCGGCCCCGCTAAAGGAAGTGTCCAACCTGTCGAAGCCGACGATCGTCAACGAGGCGTCTTTCTCCGTTAGCTGACGGATCACTTCCAACTGCCGGGCATCTCCGCCCGCTAGCACGATTTGAACTCCCGTAAGTATCGCAGCCCCCTCCTCTCGGCATACTTCGCATAGCACATCGTATGCAACCGCCTAAGCGGGGGTGCCGACCAAATTCTCCTTCAGTTATCCCGTTTAGTCAGAACGCCCCTGACGTGACTGCATCTTTTTGCCGCCTATGGCCATTATCCCAACAACTCAGCTCTCCACTTCCCCCGAGCCTTCTCATAGCACTATCCTACTTTTCAGTGAAGAACAAAAAAAGAACCAAACCAAGTCCCCTCCCCCCATAAAAAGGAAAAAACCGGTTTGGTTCTATAAAAATCAAAGCCCACGTCAGCGTTCCAATAAGCGCCAGAGCGGCCTCTATTAGAGGCCGTTAGGAAGGGACGACCACACCTAAGGGCTGCGCTGTAAGGCGCCTTATTACTTGCCTGTGTGCCCGAAGCCGCCCTCGCCGCGAGAAGTATCGGACAACTCCTCCACTTCCTCAAGACTCACCTGAGGAACGCGCTGGAATACCATTTGGGCGATACGCTCTCCGCGCTCGATCGTGAACGCCTCCTGCCCGAGGTTAATGAGCAAAACCTTCACTTCGCCGCGATAATCGGCGTCGATTGTGCCCGGCGAGTTCAGGCAGGTGATTCCGTGCTTATAGGCAAGGCCGCTGCGAGGGCGAATTTGCGCCTCGAGCTCTCTAGGCATCGCCATCGCAAAACCGCTTGGAATTAATGCTCTTTCTCCCGGAGCAAGAACGACAGGCTCCGATACCGCGGCATGTAGATCGAAGCCCGCGGCCCATTCTGACATTTGACGGGGCAGAGAAATATCCTCATTCCCCGGAAGTCTCTTCAACTGAATTGGATACAATGAATTCCCTCCCGATTCCGGACAACACTTTATTGTCTGCTCCAACTAAAGCGACCGCGCAAGGTTGCGCCATCATGGAGACCATAATTTCATGAAGGTCGGATAGCTCTACCTGATCGATACGCGCCAGCATTTCATCCAGCGTATAATGACGTCCGAGCATCAACTCGTTTTTCCCCAAACGATTCATGCGGCTGCTCGTGCTCTCCAGACTCAAAATCAAATTGCCTTTAAGCTGCTCTTTGCCTCGATGCAGCTCGGCTTCGCTCAGCCCTTGAGCCGCAAGCTCGCCAAGCAATTCCATCGTGATATCGTATACTTCCTTCGTCTGCTTTGGCGCGGTTCCCGCATATACGGTAAACAAACCGCTATCCGCATAAGAAGTATGGTAGGAGTACACCGAGTAGGCCAACCCGCGCTTCTCGCGAATCTCCTGGAACAGACGCGAACTCATGCCGCCGCCAATCGTATTGTTGAGCAGAATCATCGCATACAGATTCGGAGCTTTGCTGGAAAAACCGGGAAACGTTAAGCAAAGATGGTTCTGTTCGGTTTTCTTGCGATGAAACAGCGCACGGGAATGGAACGCCGGAACTTCAAGCTCCGTGTCTTGACCTACGATATCGAACCGCCCGAAATGCTGTTCCAACAGCTCGAGCACCTCTTCGCCGACATTGCCGGCAATGCTGATGACCGTATTATCGATCCGATACCTCTCCCGCATATACTTCCGCAAATGATCCGGCCCCATCGGTTCCAGACTGTCTGCCGTGCCAAGTATGGAGTAGGCAAGCGGATGATCGTTATAGGCGGCGCGGGACGCCAAATCGTGTACCGTGTCGTCCGGAGTATCCTCATACATCGAAATCTCTTCTAGGATGACATTTTTTTCTTTGGCCAGCTCTTCCTCGGCCATCTGCGATTCGAAAAACATATCCGATAAAATATCAACCGCAATCGGCAAATGCTGATCGAGCACTTTGGCATAGTAGCACGTATACTCTTTGGACGTAAAGGCGTTCACATTGCCGCCGATTCCGTCAAAGCGATCTGCAATATCCTTGGCGCTGTGCCGGCTCGTCCCTTTGAACAGCATATGTTCAATAAAATGGGAAGTCCCGTTAGTTTCGAGATTTTCATACCGGGAACCGGTCTTGACCCAGATGCCGAACGAAACCGAACGGTACGTCGGAATCGATTCGATCATCACGCGAAGACCATTCTTCAGCGTATATTTGTTCATCCGACTCCCCCCTTTTCATATGGATAAATGAACAGTGATACCACTATAACAAATTCCGACAATCGTCACAACCGATCCTCAAGCCGTTCGGGCGAAAGCGTCTGCGATACGGTCCCGGGAATATAGCCTCTGGCTTTGATCGTCTTGATCATGCCCCGCAGCGCTCCTGCTGTAGTAGACGTCGGATGCATCAAAATCAAACTGCCCGGCCCGACCTTTCTCGACACTTTGGCCACGACGGATTCGGGAGCGGGTTTCTGCCAATCGATCGTATCTAGCGTCCACAATACCGTTGTCAGTCCGTATTCCGCAGATACGCGGACCGTCTGGTCGTTGTAGCTCCCGGAAGGAGGTGCAAACCATACGTTCTTCACGCCAAGCTGTTTAAGCAGTTGCTCTGTCTTGCCGATCTCCTGTCTTTGGCGCTCGGCGCCAAGCTTGCTCATATCCGGATGGGTATATGCATGGTTGGATGCCTCATGCCCCTGTGCGATCATCTTTTTGGCCGTATCCATGTTTTTGGACAACCAGGTGCCATCGAAGAAAAAGGTAGCCTTAACGCCTTCCTCCTGCAAAATACGAAGAATTTCCGGCAAATACTCTTCTCCCCATGCCACGTTGATCATTAGCCCGACAGCCGGCTTGGCGGCATTGCCCCTGTAAATCGGATGGGTCGGCAAGTCCTTAAGAGACACCTTCGGCCGAACGATCCGATATACCCAAGGAAATCCTTCTCCTGAATTGGGAGCGGAACCGATCAGCTTCGCCTTCAAGTAGGTTGCCCGAATGTCGACGATCCGCCCCTCGTATTCCGGGATCGCTTTCCAAACCCGGTCAATGACTGCGTCAATCGGCGGCTGGCTGCGTTTGGCCGCCTCGGCTTCGATCCACTCCAGCAGCTTGTCTCCTTGCTTATCGCCCGTCAGCGCCTCCATCGCAGCCGCCTGCTTGACCGTATGGACGAACGGTCCGATCGGCCCGTATGTTCCGGCCAGCAGCACCGCAGCCAAACATACCGCCATAGCAGCCAGCAGGCCTGCCGGGATTTTTCTCGCCACGATTCGCTCACCCCGTCTTGTCCGATTCCTTGCCTTCATCTTATGCCCGGAAAACGGCTTTTATGAGTGAGCATCCCATAGTATGCGATGATTTATACAAACAAAAAGAGACCTTCGCTTAGGAGTCTCTTTTGTCCATCATATGGCGTTATCGCGTTTGATTACACCGACACTTGTTCGGAATTCAACAGCGCTTTGCGCGACAGATTGATTCGGCCCATATTGTCGATCTCGGTCACCTTGACTTCAATCTGATCGCCGATGTTGACGACGTCTTCGACTTTAGCCACGCGCTCGTTCGCCAACTGGCTAATGTGGATCAGCCCGTCCTTGTTCGGCAAAATTTCCACGAAGCAGCCGAACTTCTCGATACGCTTGACCGTTCCGGTATACACTTCGCCAACGACGACTTCCCGAACGATGCCCTCGATAATCGCGCGGGCGCGTTGGTTCGCCGCTTCGTCCGTCGAAGCGATGTACACGGTGCCGTCTTGCTCGATATCGATTTTGACGCCGGTATCTTCGATAATTTTGTTGATGATCTTGCCGCCGGAACCGATAACGTCGCGAATTTTGTCCGGGTTGATCTTGAGCGACAAAATTTTCGGAGCGTATTTGCTCAGCTCTTTGCGTGGCTCGGTGATCGTCTCAAGCATTTTGCCGAGAATGAACATCCGACCCTCTTTGGCTTGATCCAGAGCTTCCGTCAAAATGGAGCGGTCGATGCCGTCGATTTTGATGTCCATCTGAATTGCCGTAATACCGGCAGATGTGCCCGCAACCTTAAAGTCCATATCGCCGAGATGGTCTTCCATCCCTTGAATATCGGTCAGAATCGACGTATGGTCGCCGTCCTTGATCAAGCCCATCGCGACGCCTGCTACCGGCGCTTTGATCGGTACGCCCGCATCCATCATCGCCAGCGTGCTTGCACAAATGCTCGCCTGAGACGTAGAGCCGTTCGACTCCAATACTTCCGACACGAGACGAATCGTGTACGGGAATTCCACTTCCGAAGGAAGCACTTTAAGCAGCGCGCGTTCGCCTAATGCGCCGTGGCCGATTTCGCGGCGTCCTGGCGGACGAAGCGGGCGAGCTTCCCCGACCGAGAACGGCGGGAAGTTATAGTGATGCATGAAGCGCTTCGATTCCTGCGGACTGATGCCGTCGAGAATCTGAACTTCTCCAAGCGGTCCGAGCGTACATACGCTAAGCGCCTGCGTCTGTCCGCGCGTGAACAAGCCGGATCCGTGAGTCCGCGGCAGAATCGCGGTATCCGAGGAAATCGGACGAATCTCCGATAGTCCGCGGCCGTCCGGACGCACCTTGTCGTGCGTAATCAAACGACGAACTTCGTTCTTGACGATGTCGTACAGCACTTCTTTAACGTCGCCCAGCTTCTCCGGCGCTTCGGCATACACTCCGGTGAAATGCTCGACCGTTTCGGCGTTGATCGCGTCAATCGCTTCCTGGCGCGCATGTTTCTCGGCTATTCGTACAGCTTCGACCAGTCGATCCTGCGCGTACGATTTGACTGCGGCTTCGACATCTGCGTCCACGCTGTGCAGCTTCACTTCCATTTTCGGCTGACCGGCGACCTCTACGAGACGATCGATCGTATCAACGATCTTCTTGATCTCATCATGGCCGAACATGATCGCTTCCAGCATGTCCGTCTCGGACACTTCGTTCGCTTCCGCTTCAACCATCATGATCGCATCGCGGGTACCCGCTACGACGACGTACAAATCGCTGATCACTTCCTGCTCCTGCGTCGGGTTTACGATAAACTCGCCGTTGATTCTTCCGACGATAACGCCTCCGACGGGTCCGCTAAACGGCACGTTGGAGATCGACAGCGCTGCGGAGGTTCCGATCATCGCCGCGATTTCCGGAGAGCAATCCTGATCCACGCTGAGCACCAGGTTAACGATCTGAATGTCATTCCGGAAGCCTTCCGGGAACAACGGACGAATCGGGCGGTCCGTTAAACGGCTGGCCAATATCGCCTTTTCGCTCGGTCTTCCTTCCCGTTTAATGAATCCTCCAGGAATTTTGCCTACCGCGTACAACCGCTCTTCATAGTTCACGGTCAACGGGAAGAAATCCAGATCCTTCGGCTCGCTGGAAGCCGTCACGGTAGAGAGTACTACCGTTTCACCATAACGTACAACGACGGCGCCGTTGGCCTGTTTGGCCAATCGTCCGGTTTCCAAAGAAAACGGGCGGCCGCCAAGCTGCATATCCACGCTTTGTTCCAAAACCAATTCCCTCCTCTAAATGCGAGCTTGCGCTCGTCACGTCTTGCAATCCTATGTACTTTCGACACTGTTCCCATTATTTCCTGCCAAGCCTTGTCTTAGGCATCATGTTCATTGTTTCATTGTTTCCCCGCTCATATATAGGGAAAAAGCAACCTGAGCGCCTGTTAGGGCGATAAGCCCCGTACGAAGTGGCCAGGTTGCTTTCATTCGAATACAAATTAACGACGCAGACCCAATTTGGCAATCAGGGCGCTGTAGCGGCTAACGTCTTTCGCTTTCAAGTATGCCAGCAGCTTACGGCGTTGACCAACCATCATAAGCAGACCGCGACGGGAGTGATGGTCTTTCTTGTGCTCCCTGAAGTGTGCTGTCAGATTGTTGATGTTCTGCGTAAGGATAGCGATTTGAACTTCCGGCGAACCGGTGTCCGTAGCGTGCAACTTGTGCTCTTCGATCAATTCTTGTTTGCGTTCTTGCGTCAATGCCATCCTTGTTCACCTCCTTCTTAAAAATCGCCTGTAGCCGAGCTGACGTCGGTGAGAACGTTTCGCCAAGCTAAGGTTCACATTGCGTGTCGCAACGATAGGCGGCTGCCTCTCGATGACAACGTTGTATATTATAACACAACTTAAAGTACATTCACAATGCATTAATCGCGAGCTTTCACCGAGAAGATCTCGCGCGCCTTCGCCGAATCGCTGGCAATTTGCTCAATCAGTTGGTTGATCGATTCGAATTTTTTCTCGGGACGCAGGAAGGAATGAAATCGCAACGCCAAATGTCGCCCGTACAAATCGCCGTCGAAGTCGAACAGATGCGCTTCCAGCTTCAGTGCGCCTCCCGGGGCGTCAAACGTAGGCCGATAGCCCACGTTCAACACTCCGTTATGACGGCTTTCCGCCGTTCCCGCATCAGACAGCACATCGATTTCAATCGCATACACGCCCCGTTGCGGGATTACATAAGGTTGGATCAGCTCCAGGTTAGCCGTCGGATACCCGAGCTGACGGCCTCTCGCATCTCCGTGAACGACAAGTCCCTTCAGCAGGTAAGGCCTGCCCATTAGCCGGGAAGCAGAGGAGCAATCCCCTTCTTCAAGCCGCGCGCGAATCCGCGTGCTGCTCACTTTGCTGTCGTTCAAAAACACCGGGGAAACAACTTGTACCTGAAGCTCTCCGACATTCCTGAGAGTCTCCGCTTTGCCTTGACCGCGATGACCGAACGAAAAATCAAACCCGACGATGGTCTCCCTGACGCCAAGAGGAACAATGATCGATTTCACAAATTGCTCGGCGGTTACCTCGGAGAACTCGCGATCAAAACGAATAACGTAAGCCGTATCCACGCCCAACTCGGCGATCAGAGCCAGCTTGTCCTCCAGAGGGGTTAACACTCCGTCGTATTGCGAGCCGTGCCCTAGAACGACTCTCGGATGCGGATCGAACGTCATGACGGCCGACGCCCAGCCGTTCTCCCTCGCCGATGCAACGGCCTGACGAATCACTTCCTGATGTCCCAGATGAACGCCGTCGAAAAAGCCGATTGCGAGCGAGAGTCCGTTTTTGGCCGCACCTTCGGGCAAGCCTTCCGTTACATTCGCAACTGATAATTGAATCCGTTCCACCTGATGCCCTCCTGCTTAATCGGACTGACTGTCATGCGGCTGATCTTCCGAAGGATGAAACACCTTAACGGGGCGGATCCACTCCGTCGTCTCGTCCACGGAAAACAAACCGAGAAAAACGCCGTCCGAGCGGTAGAGCTTCCACAACCCTTGCCGGTCCGGAACGGGCCGCAGCCGCTCTGTCCGAATTCCTTTGCCTTGAAGCGCGTATCGCGATTCCTGCTCCGCGGCGCTCGTCGAAGGCAGCTGAGTAAGCAGCCTATCCGCTGCAAGCAGCTTGCCGTCCATCTCGCCCTTCTCGATCAGCCCCGGAATCTCCTCAAGCGTTACGCAGTGCTCCTGGCTTATTCCGGCGCTTTCAAGGCGAACGAGCTCCGCCATCACCGCCGGAACGCCGAGCTTCCGTCCGATGTCCACGCATAATGTACGAATATAAGTGCCTTTGGAGCAGGCGACCGTAAACGTCACTTCGGGCTCGTCCGTGCCGGCTGTCACCTCGTCCACGTCGATTCGGTGAATGGTTACCCGGCGAGCTTTGCGCTCGACGGTTATCCCCTGTCTGGCCAGTTCATACAGACGTTTACCGTCGACCTTTACGGCCGATACCATCGGCGGAATCTGATCGATCTCGCCGACAAAGGAAAACACGGCTTCCCTGATCGCGGGTTCGGTCAGGAACGAAGCGTCCTTCCGTTCGATAATTTCGCCGCTCAGATCTTCGCTATCTGTCGCGATGCCGAATCTAAGTTTGGCTCGATACGTTTTGGGCGCTTCCTGCAAATATTCGACCAGACGGGTCGCACGACCGACGCACAACGGCAGAACCCCTGTGACGGCCGGATCCAGCGTTCCCGTATGGCCGATGCGGCGCTCGCGTAGCAGCCGCCTCGCTTTGGCGACAACGTCGTGCGACGTCCAGCCGGCAGGCTTCCAAATGGCAAGCACGCCTTCCCAGTTCCGCTTGCCGTCCGTCATAATGCCTCCAACGCTTTCCGCACCTCTTCGATCGTCAGTCGGATAACCTCCGGCAACGGATCCGTGAACCTGCATCCCGCAGCGCGGACATGGCCGCCTCCGCCGAAACGTTGGGCCACTTCCGCCACGTTCACCTTGCCGGCGGATCTCATACTGACTTTAACCGATTGCTCTCCATTTTGTTTGAAGAGCAGACCGACCTCGACGCCTTCGATATTGCGCGGATAGTTAACGAGACCTTCCAGATCTTCATTCGTCGCTCCGGTCTCCTCCAAATCCTCCGAAGTGACCCAGAGCCAGGCGATTCGCTCGTCCTCGCTCAGCTCAAGTCTGGACAGGCCGCGCTGCAATATACGCAGTTGTCCAGGCGTCATCCGCTCCAGCAGATGTTCCGCCAGCTCCGGCCCGTTCGCGCCGGCCTGAAGCAGCCGCGAAGCCATCGCCATGACGAGCGGAGACGTACTGGAATAGCGGAAGCCGCCAGTATCGGTCAGCAAACCCGTATAGATTGCGGTCGCCACATCGGCGTCCGGCTCCATTCCCAGCTCATCCAGCAGCTCGAACAAAATTTCCGCTGTGGCGGCCGCATGGAACTTCATCAGATTCACTCGGCCGAAGCCGTTGTTCGTCGGATGATGATCGATATTGAGCAGCTCGGCATCCGGAGCGAACCATGCCGCCGTGCGCCCAACCCTCGCATAATCGGCGCAATCGACGCAAATGACGTTCCGATACTGTCTGACCGGCGAATTTCCTTCCGGCTGGTCGTTGTTGTCCATTGCATGGATGTCAGAGCTTTTCCATAGAAACCGTAGCCGGGAAGGCACGGCGCCCTCGTTCAGCATCGTGTACCGCTTCCCCAGCTTTTCCAGCATCCAAGCTACGGTTACCGTCGAGCTAATCGCATCGCCGTCGGGTTGCACGTGAGAAACGATCAGAAAGTCGTCCCTATCGCGGATAAAAGCGGCCGCTTCCTTTAATTGCTCGGCCCACATGCCGTTCCCTCCCCTCGGGCTTTAAGACTCTTGAGATTGTTGATTGATCTGCTGCAGCAGATCTTCAATATGGCTTCCATACGCGATGGAGCTATCGAAGCGGAACTCGATCGCCGGCGTATGACGCAGCTTCACCCGCCGCCCCAACTCCGAGCGCAGAAATCCGTTCGCGCGGCCGAGCGCCTTCAGCGTCTCTTCCTTCTGCTCCTCGCTGCCGAGAATGCTCAAATAAACTCGGGCAAGGGAGAGATCGTTGGTTAGATCCACTCCCGTTACCGTTATAAAACCAATGCGCGGGTCTTTCAGCTCCGTCTGGATGACGTTGCTGATTTCTTTTTTAATTTGTTCGCCGACCCGTCCGACTCGAAACTTAGCCATTCAGATCCCACCTTCACGTGCTGCTGGGATTAACGCTCAACGGACTCCATGACGAAGGCTTCGATAACGTCGCCCAGTTGAATGTCATTGAATTTATCAAGCGTAATTCCGCATTCATAGCCTTCCGAAACTTCCTTCGCGTCATCCTTGAAGCGCTTGAGCGAGTCGATCTTGCCCGTGTAGACGACGATTCCGCCGCGCAGCAGGCGAGCTTCCGCGTTCCGCAATATTTTGCCGTCGGTGACCATACAGCCGGCAATCGTGCCCACCTTCGTCACCTTGAACATATCGCGAACTTCCGCGTGGCCGGTCACCTTCTCCTTGAAGATCGGATCGAGCATTCCCTTCATCGCGTACTCGATCTCTTCGATCACTTTGTAGATGATCGAGTGCAGTCGGACGTCGACCTTCTCCTGCTCGGCGATCGATTGAGCACGCGGCTCCGGACGTACGTTAAAGCCGATGACGATTGCGGAGGAAGCCGATGCAAGAATAATATCGGATTCCGTAACCGCGCCTACGCCGCTGTAAATCGTACGAACGCGAACGCCTTCGATCTCGATTTTCTCAAGCGAGCCTTTGAGGGCTTCCAGAGAACCTTGAACGTCGGCCTTGAGGATAACGTTGAGCTCCTTGATGTCGCCTTCTTTGATTTTGCTGAACAGATCTTCCAGCGTAACCGCCTGGTTCGCTTTCATCTGCGATTGACGAGTCTTGATCGAACGCTTGTCGGAAATTTCCCGCGCTTTGCGCTCGTCCTCGAATACCATGAACGGATCGCCTGCTTGCGGCACTTCCGTCAAACCGGTAATTTCCACCGGGGTCGACGGTCCCGCTTCCTTGATCCGGCGTCCGCGGTCATTCGTCATGGCGCGAATTCGACCAAAGCAGTCGCCTGCGACAAACGCATCGCCCACTTTGAGCGTACCGTTCTGAACGAGGATGCGGGCAACCGGCCCTTTTCCTTTGTCCAGCTCGGCTTCCATAACCGTACCGCGCGCCCGTTTGTCCGGGTTCGCCTTGTAGTCGTTCACCTCGGCGACGAGCAGGATCATCTCCAGCAAGCCGTCCAAGTTCAAGCGCTGCTTCGCGGACACTTCGACGAAAATCGTGTCTCCGCCCCATGCCTCTTGTACAAGACCGTACTCGGTCAGCTCTTGCTTGACTTTATCCGGGTTGGCGCTCGGCTTGTCGATCTTGTTGACTGCTACGATAATCGGCACGTTGGCCGCTTTCGCGTGAGCGATCGCCTCTACCGTCTGCGGCATGACGCCGTCGTCGGCAGCAACTACGAGAATCGTAATATCGGTAACCTGCGCTCCGCGGGCACGCATCGTCGTGAACGCTTCGTGACCCGGCGTATCGAGGAACGTAATTTTTTTGCCATTGATTTCGACTTGGTAAGCGCCGATGTGCTGCGTAATTCCGCCGGCTTCGCCGCTTGCAACTTTCGTCTCGCGAATCGCGTCGAGCAATGTCGTTTTACCGTGATCGACGTGACCCATGATCGTAACGACAGGAGGACGGTTAACGAGATCGTCCGGATCGTCGTTCTCTTCGGTCGTCTCGAACTGCGTATCCTCGACGACGATTTTCACTTCGGCTTCGACGCCGTAATCGGAAACGACGAGCAGAACCGTATCCAGATCCAGATCCTGGTTGATCGTGGCCATAACGCCCATCAGCAGCAGCTTCTTGATCACTTCGGAGGCGTCCTTGTGCAGCAACTTCGCCAATTCGCCTACCGTCATATTGCCGCGAACGATAACCTTCTTCGGCGTATTGTCGATTTTCTCGCGCGGAGGCTGGTTGCTCTTGCGAGCGTTCTTGCCGCCTTTGCCTCTCGGTCCTCTGAAATTCGTTCTGCCGTCGTCGAACCGGTTGTTTTCTTTACGTTTGAAATCACTCTCGCCCGGACGCCCTTTGCCATCGCGGCCCGCCGGTCTGCTGCTGTCTCCCGGGCGACCGCCTCTGGCCCCCGCAGCCGATGGAGCCGGACTGCGGCCTGCGCCGAATCCTTGGCCCGGACGCGTCGCCGCGCCGCCTTGACCTCCGCTTTGCGGACGATTGCCGAAGCTGCCGCCTTGACCCCCGCCTTGCGGACGGTTGCCGTAGCCGCCTTGGCCTCCGCCTTGACCGCTGCCTTGCGGACGATTGCCGTAGCTGCCGCCTTGGCCTCCGCCTTGCGGACGGTTGCCGTAACCGCCTTGGCCTCCGCCTTGACCGCTGCCTTGCGGACGGTTGCCGTAGCCACCCTGGCCTCCGCCTTGACCGCTGCCTTGCGGACGGTTGCCGTAGCCGCCTTGGCCTCCGCCTTGACCGCTACCTTGCGGACGGTTGCCGTAACCGCCCTGGCCTCCGCCTTGCGGACGGTTGCCGTAGCCGCCTTGGCCTCCGCCTTGACCGCTGCCTTGCGGACGGTTGCCGTAGCCGCCCTGGCCTCCGCCTTGACCGCTGCCTTGCGGACGGTTGCCGTAGCCGCCTTGACCTCCGCCCTGCGGACGGTTGCCGTCGCGATTGCCGTACCCGCCTTGGCCTCCGCCCTGCGGACGGTTGCCATCGCGATTGCCGTACCCGCCTTGGCCCCCGCCCTGCGGACGGTTGCCATCGCGATTGCCGTACCCACCTTGGCCTCCGCCCTGCGGACGGTTGCCATCGCGATTGCCATAGCCGCCTTGGCCTCCGCCTTGCGGACGGTTGCCATCGCGGTTGCTGGAGCCGCCTTGACCGCTGCCGCCCTCGCTTTGCCCTTGTGGGCGCGACTCAGACTGCGGCTGTTGTGCGGACGAAGAAGCGCTCGTATCCTGCGCAGGCGCCGAAGACACCTTAGCCGTTGGCGCTGCCGACTCTGAAGCTGCCGGAGCTGGCGCCGCAGGACTTTGTTGCGGCGTCGAAGCTTGAACCTGAGCCGCAGGACGCGGTTGCTGTTGCTGCTGGCTGCCAGAAGCTGCGCTCTGTCCGCTCGGCTGCGAACGACGCTCCCGCTCAGGAGCGGGAGCCGCCGCCGGCTTGGCGGAGGCTTGGGCCATTTTCGCGGCCGCGTTCGCTTTAATATCGCGGAAGAACTTCTCCACCGCGCCCGTCATGCCGTCTTCCATCACGCTCATGTGATTGTTAACCGGCATGTTCATTCTTTTCAAAATCGTAATAACTTCCTTGCTGCTCATATTGAGCTGCTTGGCGTATTCGTAAACCCTTAGCTTATCCTTGTTATCCGTTTGATCTTGCTTACTCAATATTCTCCACCTCCGAGTGTTGATTCCAACCGGCGGCCAGCATATCGGCGAATCCTCGATCCGTTACCGCGAACAGAACGCGTTCGGGTTTGCCTACAGCCGATCCCAGTTCGAATCGCGTAAAACCGACTAGCAATGGTACACCGTAACTGTTGCATTTATCTGTAACTTTTTTTCTCGTATTATCCGAAGCGTCGCCGGCGAGCAGTACAAGCTTGGCTTCGCCCGAGCGGATCGCCTTCAGCACAATCTCTTCCCCGCTGATCAGCTTGCCCGCCCTTGTCGCCAGACCTAACCGGGACAACGCCTTATTGGCCATCTTCATCGTCGCCCACCAGCTCCTTGTTCGCCTGGAATTCCTCTTCCACCTGAATGAAGTCGGCTTCCAAACGATCGTAGATATCCGCGCCGACCGGCGTCTTCAAGGCGCGCTCGAACGCTTTCGACTTCTTCGCCAGCTTAAAGCAAGCGACCTTGCCGCACAGATATGCGCCGCGGCCCGGCTTTTTGCCGGTCAGATCGATGTGGATCTCTCCCTCCGGAGAGCGCACGATTCGGATCAGTTCTTTCTTCGCCATCATTTCCTGACAAGCGACGCATTTGCGCTGCGGAATTTTCCTTGGTCTCACGGCGATCCCCCTCAGTCGATGGATACGCTGTCCTGGTGCATCGTAGCTCCGCTCGATTTCGGACGTCCGTATTCCTGCTCAGCCTGCGTCTCGCTCTTAATATCGATTTTCCAGCCGGTCAGCTTCGCAGCCAAACGAGCGTTCTGGCCCTTAATGCCGATCGCGAGGGAAAGCTGATAGTCCGGCACGATTACCCGCGCCATCTTCTCCGCTTCGAACACGATAACCTCCAGCACCTTGGAAGGGCTGAGCGCGTTCGCCACATATTCGTCAATCGCTTCGGACCAACGGACAATGTCGATTTTCTCGCCTTTCAGCTCCGTGACGATCGACTGCACGCGAGTGCCGCGCTGCCCGACGCAGGAGCCTACCGGATCCACTTCCTCGTTGCGGGAGTATACGGCGATCTTCGAACGGAAGCCGGCTTCCCGCGCGACCGAACGAATTTCGACCGTGCCGTCGAAGATTTCCGGAACCTCGAGTTCGAACAGCCGCTTCAGCAGGCCGGGATGAGTGCGCGACAAAATGATCTGCGGGCCTTTGCTCGTGTTTTCAACCTTCGTAATGAAAGATTTGACGCGATCCCCTTGCTTGAACTTGTCGGTCGGCATCAGCTCGGTGATCGGCAGCGCCGCTTCGACCTTGCCAAGATCGACGTAAAGGTTGCGCAAGTCCATCCGCTGCACGATTCCGGTAACGATGTCCTGCTCTTTGTCTACGAACGCATGGTAGATCAATCCGCGCTCCGCCTCGCGGATGCGCTGCGTGACGACCTGCTTCGCCGTCTGCGCGGCAATCCTTCCGAAGTCGCGCGGCGTCACTTCAATCTCGGCGATGTCGTCGATCTGATAGTGCGGATTGATCGCTCTGGCCGTCTCCAGAGAGATTTCCATGCGCGGATCCAGCACCTCTTCCACGATCGTCTTGCGCGCGTACACTTTAATCAAGCCCGTCGTCCGGTTGATGTCCACGCGAACGTTCTGCGCCGTATTAAAGTTGCGTTTGTAGCTGGAGATAAGTGCCGCTTCGATAGCTTCGATCAGGACATCCTTGCTAATGCCCTTATCTCGCTCGATTTCGGACAGCGCCTCGATAAACTCCATGCTCATGGCTCCCTAATTCCTCCTCAATATACGCGGCTGCCGCAGCTATTGCTGCAGCCCGCGTCCTCGTTAATAGATTAGAAAACGATGGCCAGCCTTGCGGAAGCCACTTTATCGTAAGGGATCGCCTGCTTGCGGCGTCCGACCGTCACAATCAATGTCGTGCCGTCGAATTCCTCTAGACGTCCTTCAAACTCCTTGGCTCCGTCAAGCTTCTCGTAGGTCGTCACGAAAACGTGCTTGCCTACCGCCTTGACGACGTCCTGCGCGTTCTTGAGCGGACGCTCCGCGCCGGGCGAGCTGACCTCCAGAAAATACGCGTCTGTGATCGGGTCCAGCTCATCCAGCTTAACGCTGATGAATTCGGAAAAACGGCCGCAATCGTCGATGTCGATGCCGCCTTCCTTATCCACGTAAATACGCAAAAACCAGTTGCTTCCCTCTTTCACGTATTCCACGTCCACCAGTTCCAACCCGTTCTCCTCCAGGTAGGAGGTCGCGCAGTTTTCCACGATGGATTTGATTTGCGGTGAATTCAAAAAGGTATACCTCCCGATGTTCCAAATGGATGGCCGCAGCCTTCCGCGACGTCCTCGCAGCCTTACAGACCCGTAGACAAAACGGAAAGAGTGGGTTTCCCCACTCTTCTGCAGACAGTGTTATCCACATGATTACCAAAAATAATATAACATAACCTTACAGCCTCTGGCAACCACAACTTTCCTGAGCGCCCGCCATCGTCCCTAGAACAGACTAAGCTGGTTCGACTCCGGCAGCCCCCGGAACGCGCCGAGTCCGGTCAGCAGCTCGACGATCGTTTTACTTGCCCGGGAACGCTGCTGGAAGTCCTCGATCGACAGGAAATCGCCATCTTCGCGCGAAGCGGCAATATTGCGCGCCGCGTTCTCGCCGACGCCGGGAATGGCGCCGAACGGAGGAATCAAGCTGTCTCCGTCTACGATAAAACGAGTCGCTTCGGAGCGGTACAGATCGACCGTTTTGAACTTGAAGCCCCGCGCGGTCATTTCCAGCCCCATCTCGAGTATCGAGATCATGTTCTTCTCTTTCGTCGTCGCCTGGAAGCCCTTCTCCTCGATTTCGAGCAGCATTTTCAAAATCGCATCGTAACCTTGACAGAACAGCTCGACGTCGAAGTCGCCCGCGCGCACCGAGAAGTACGTCGCATAATATTCGATCGGATAATACAATTTGAAGTAGGCCGTTCTCACTGCAGAAATAACGTAGGCCGCGGCGTGCGCTTTCGGGAACATGTACTCGATGCGCAAGCACGAATCGATGTACCACTGCGGCACCTTGCAGCGCTTCATCTCCTCGATCCACTCCGGAGTAAGCCCCTTGCCCTTACGCACGCTTTCCGTAATTTTGAACGCCAGCGAGGCGTCCATGCCCGCCTTATAAATGAGGAAAAGCATAATATCGTCGCGACAGCCGATAACCGTCTTGATCGTACACGTATTGTTCTTGATCAGCTCTTGCGCGTTGCCGAGCCACACGCCGGTTCCGTGCGACAGCCCCGATATTTGCAGCAGGTCGGCGAACGAGGCCGGCTTCGTCTCTTCCAGCATCTGGCGCACGAAGCGCGTTCCCATCTCCGGCACGCCGAACGTCGCCACGGGCGAACGAATCTGCTGCGGCGACACGCCGAGCGCTTCGACGGAATTGAACAGGCTCATGACCTTCGGATCGTTCATCGGAATCGTCGTCGGATCGACGCCGGTCAAATCCTGCAGCATCCGCATCATCGTCGGATCGTCGTGTCCCAGAATATCGAGTTTGAGCAGATTCGCGTCGAAGGCGTGGTAATCGAAGTGCGTCGTTTTCCACTCCGCGCTTGTATCGTCGGCCGGGTACTGCACCGGCGTAATATCTTCCACTTCCATATAATCCGGCACAACGACGATACCGCCCGGGTGCTGTCCGGTACTTCTCTTAACGCCTGTGCAGCCCGCTGCAAGCCGGCCCACCTCCGCGCCGCGCCACGACTTGGCGTGCTCTTCCTCGTATTTCTTCGTAAATCCATACGCGGTTTTCTCGGCAACCGTGCCGATCGTGCCCGCGCGGAACACGCTTTTCTCACCGAACATGACCTTCGTGTAGTTGTGCGCATTCGGTTGATACTCGCCCGAGAAGTTCAAGTCGATGTCGGGCACCTTGTCCCCTTTAAAGCCAAGGAACGTCTCGAACGGAATGTCCTGCCCTTCCCCGCGCATCATCGTGCCGCAGTTCGGGCACGCCTTGTCCGGCAAGTCGAAGCCGCTGGGCACGCTGCCGTCGAGAAACCATTCGCTGTGCTTGCAATCTGGAACGCGGCACAAATAATGAGCCGGAAGCGGGTTAACCTCGGATATGCCGAGGAATGTCGCGACAATCGACGATCCGACGGATCCCCGCGATCCGACAAGATAGCCGTCTTCATTAGATTTTTTGACGAGTCGGGCCGAAATAAGATAGTTGGCCGAGAAACCGTACTTGATTATCGGCACAAGCTCCTTCTCGAGCCGAGCCGTCACGACCTCCGGCAGTTCGTCGCCGTACATGCTGCGCGCCGTGGCATAACACGTATTGCGAATTTCGTCGTCCGCGCCTTCGATAATCGGCGTAAACAGCTCGTCGGGGAACAGCTTGATCTCCTCGAACCGGTCGGCCAGCTCGGACGTGTTGGTGACGACCACCTCGTAAGCTTTCTCGTCGCCGAGAAACTTGAACGCCTCCAGCATTTCCGTTGTCGTGCGGAAATGAGCGTCCGGCTTGCGCTGATCCTTCAGCGGACTGAAGCCGGTAATGCCGTGAATCGTAATATCGCGGAAAATTTTGTCCCGTGGTTGCAAATAGTGAACGTTGCCCGTCGCAATGACCGGCTTCGTCAGCTTCTCGCCAAGCCGGACGATACGCCGCAGCGCCTCTTCCAGCGAAGCTCTGCTGCCGACAAGCCCTTTGTCCAGCAAGTGCATATAGAAGTCGAGCGGCTGAATTTCCAGCACATCGTAGAAGGCGGCGACTTCCTCGGCTTCTTCAATCGATTTGTTCAGCACCGTCTCGAACAGTTCGCCCTTCTCGCAGCCGGAGATGATCAGCAGTCCTTCGCGGTATTCGATCAGCTTGCTCCGCGGAATACAGGCCACGCGATGAAAATATTCGGTATGAGACATCGAAATCAGCTTATATAAGTTCTTCTTGCCGACCGCATTAAGCGCGTAGATGCCGCAGTGGAACGGACGCGTCGTCTTCCAGCCGTTCTCGTTGAGGCCGTTGAGCGTGTTTAACTGATTGATGCCGCGGGTTTGAAGATCCTTCAGCAATCCGTTCAAAATTCCGCCGAGCGCGACCGTATCGTCGATCGCCCGGTGATGATTTTCAAGCGATACCTTGTACAGCGAAGCGAGTGTATTGAGCCGGTGATTTTTCATCGTCGGATGCAAATACCGGGCCACCTCAAGCGTATCCAATGCGGGGTTGTCCAGAGGCGGCAAACCGAATTGTTTGCAGGAATGCTGGATAAAGCCGATGTCGAAGCGGGCGTTATGCGCCACAAGAATCGCATCCCCGACAAATTCGATAAATTCCTTCAGCTTCGGCTCCAGCTCCGGCGCGCCTCTGACCATGTCGTCGGTAATGTTCGTCAACTGCTGAATGTTATACGGAATCGGCTCGTGCGGATCGATGAACGTCTCGAAGCGATCAAACTCCTGACCGTTCTTCATCTTGACGCCGGCCAGCTCGATAATTTTGTTGTCGGTGACCGAAAGTCCTGTCGTCTCGATATCGAACACGACGTATTCCGCATCCTCAAGCGTCTGCTCTCGCGGCTGAATGACCATGCCGACCGAATCGTTAACGACGTTGGCTTCTACGCCGTACATCACCTTGATTCCGTGCTTCTTGCCGGCTTTCGCCGCGTCGGGATAGCACTGCACGTTGCCGTGATCCGTTACCGCAATCGCCTTATGGCCCCACTTGGCCGCTGTTTTGATATATACGTCGACTGGCGTAACCGCGTCCATTGTGCTCATCGTCGTGTGCAGGTGAAACTCAACACGCTTCTCTTCGGCCGTATCCTTCGGCTCCGGCGGAGAGGGCATTTCTCGAATATCGTTGGGGAACATGACCAGCTCCGGCGGATTGAGGAAACGGTCGTATTCGATTTTCCCGCGCATCTTCACCCACTTGCCGTTTGCCAGCAGGTTGAGCATCTTGATATCTTCTTTGTTTTTGCCGAAAATTTTG
The DNA here is from genome assembly GCF_003386235.1 of Cohnella phaseoli. GTDB lineage: Bacteria > Bacillota > Bacilli > Paenibacillales > Paenibacillaceae > Cohnella > Cohnella phaseoli. The sequence continues at coordinate 285,125 of NZ_QRDZ01000003.1, read as the reverse complement.
ATCGACAGAGAATCGGAAAAATCGGTAATCGAGCAGGTGAACAGCGTGCTGCCTGTCCGCAGCTCCTTCGTCTCCAAGCCGAAAATGACGCCTTGCACCGTCACCTTCTTCTCTTCCTCGCGAATTTCCTGGATTGGCACCGGCGGCTCCTTGATCTCGTAGCCGTGCTGCAGCACCTGCGGCGCTTCGCCCTCTTCGACCGCAGGAGCTTCCTCTCGGGCGCTTGCCATAATCTGCTCAATCGCGGCCCGATTTTCTTCCTCGATCTTCTGCGTAAATTCCGTATACGTATCGGGACTCGTCTCCCCGACGATCATCTTCACGCGAAAAGAACGAAGAAACCGCCGTTCGAAAAACTTGACCGCATAGGTGTCGATTTCTTTCTTGCGAGCCAGCGCAAGGTTCGTCTCATTCAGCAGCGCGACGTTCAAGACGTCCCCCTCCACGCTAACGTTCGCTTTCGCGAGCCAGCCGTTAACGGAAGCGACTTCCTTCTGCATCCGTTCCACAAAAGCGAGCCAGTACTCCTTGACAAGGCTGTCCGTTGTAACCTGCGCTTCGTAATTCATAACGAGATCAACGTCAGCGATATGTCCAAGTTTGGCCTTGACTCGCTCTAACGTGCCTATATATATGTTTCTTGGAAGCAGCGTTTCCTTGCCGACTGTAATCGTCCATCGTTTGCGCGACCGGCTGATTTCCACTTGCTCAATGTGCCCGTCCCGAAAATGCTGCCCCAGCCACTCGGTCGGGAGCTCGGCCTGCTGCAGCAGCACTTCGAACCGTTTGCGCCTATCATCCGTCAGCTGCATTCCCACGTTCCTCTCCTTGCGTTATGGCCCTGAAATATAAAAGCTTCCGGGAAAAGGGCCGGCGCGGATAACCGCATCCGGACACCGTCTTCCATCAGAAGCTGACGTTGCGCTTTCTATTTATTTTACTAGAAGGCTACCGAACGGGCAACCCACATTGTGTCGAAAAATGAAGCAAAGTGAGTTGTATCGATTCAAGCGCGCCGGGGCATCTATCGCGATACACTCTTTTATTCTCGTTATTTCTCCATCAATACGCCCGAGCGAACACCACAGTGTGCTCGGCCGCGTCGCCGCACACGAGACATTTGCTCTTCTTCTCGGCCGGCTCAAACGGGATATTCCGGCTTGTCGCGCCGGTCTCTTCCTTCACCTGCTTCTCGCAGGCGTCGGAACCGCACCAGCCGGCGAGCGCGAAGCCGCGCTTCTCTTCCATCGCCGCTTTGTATTCGTCCAGCGTATCCACCGAGAAGAAGTTCTCTTCGCGGAACGATTGCGCGCGCTCGTACATGTCCGTGTGGATTTGCTTCAGCAGCGCCTGCACTTCGGCGACAAGATTGTCCAGAGCGACCGACTTCTTCTCGCCGGTCACGCGGGAGACGAGCACGCACTGACCGTTCTCCAGATCGCGCGGGCCGAGCTCCAGACGGATCGGGATGCCGCGCATCTCGTATTCGTTGAACTTCCAGCCCGGCGACACGTCGGCGCGGTCGTCCACGCGCACGCGAATGCCGGCAGCCTTCAGCTGTGCGTACAACTCGTCCGTCTTGCCGATCACGACTTCGCGCGTCTTCGGCGGGCCGATCGGAATCATCACCACTTGCGTCGGCGCCACCTTAGGCGGAACGACAAGGCCGCGATCGTCGCCGTGCACCATGATCAACGCGCCGATCAGACGCGTGCTGACTCCCCAGGAGGTCGTATGGCAATATTGCTGCGTATTCTCGCGATCTAGATACTTGATGTCGAAAGCTACGGCAAACTTCGTGCCGAGATAGTGCGACGTTCCGGCCTGAACAGCGCGTCCGTCCTTCATCATCGCTTCGATGGAATACGTGTCCACCGCTCCGGCAAAACGCTCCGAAGGCGTCTTCTGTCCTTTGATGACCGGAATCGCCAAAACGTTCTCCACGAAGTCGGTGTACACGTCGAGCATCTGCATCGTCTCTCTGCGCGCATCCGCCTCGTCCTCGTGCGCCGTATGGCCTTCCTGCCACAAAAACTCGCTTGTCCGCAAAAACGGCAGCGTTCTTTTCTCCCAGCGCACGACGTTGGCCCACTGGTTGATCAGCAACGGCAAATCGCGATACGAGTTGATCCACTTCGAGTACATATGGCCGAACATCGTCTCCGAGGTCGGACGAATCGCCAGCTTCTCCTCAAGCTGCTCTCCGCCCGCTTCCGTCACGAAAGGCAGCTCGGGGTTAAAACCCTCCACATGCTCCTTCTCCTTCGTGAAGAAACTTTCCGGAATAAACAGCGGGAAATACGCGTTGCGATGCCCCGTATCCTTAAACCGCCGGTCCAACTCCTTCTGCATGTTCTCCCATAGCTCGTAGCCGTCCGGACGGAACACGATGCAGCCGCGCACCGGCGAATAGTCCATCAGCTCCGCTTTTTTAATGACATCGATATACCAGCGGGAGAAATCCTCCTCTTGAGGCGTAATCTCCGTTACGAATCCTTTATCCTTCGACATGACGGTCCTCCAACTCCTGATTAGGCTTGCGAAACGCTTTGCACGGCTTAATTTTTGACCAATCCTACGATATCGTTATACGTAACTACGATCATCAGCAGCATAAGCATGGCGAATCCGACGAGATGAACCATGCTCTCTCGATTTGGATCGATCGGCTTGCCGCGGATCGCCTCCAGTCCAAGGAACAGCAGCCGGCTTCCGTCCAATGCCGGGATCGGCAGCAGATTGAAGATGCCTAAGTATAGGCTGAGAATGCCGGCCCACAGCGTCAGCTGCGCCAGCCCCTGCTGCGCGATTTCCACCGTCACCTGCGTCGTCTTGACCGGGCCGCCCAGGTCGTCCAGCTTGAACTCTCCGAAAATCAGCTTGCGGAACCCTTCAAAAATGACCTGTGTCATCTCCACCATGTTATTCCCTGCGAAGCGGATCGTCTCCACTGCGCCGGGGCTGCGCATCTCCCCGATCGGATAAATGCCGATTTTCCCCGTCTCCGGATCGGGCGTCACCTTGATCGGCAGCTCCACGCCGTCTCGATCGACGACCAGATTAAGCGGTTTGCCCGCCGACTCGTTGATTTTCTCCACCATAGTGTTCAAATCGCCGCCGACAGGCTCTCCGTTAATCGTTTTGACCCAGTCGCCCTTTTCAATGCCCGACTGAGCGGCCGGCGCGCCTGCCACCACCTTGGAGATGAACACCTTCGAAGAGTTCTCGACAGGTATGCCCTGCAGCACAAGGTACAGCGCGAACAGCACGAAAGCCAGCACGAAGTTCATCACTGGGCCTGCGAATATCGAGAGAGCTCGCTGTCCGACTGTTTTATGTCCGAACTGGCGATCAAGCGGCGCGATCTGCGTCTCTCTGCCTTTGGCGATCACTTGCGCCTGAGGGTGGACGGCATAGCGCTCGATGTCACCATCGATGTCCAACGTGATGAATAAATGCTTCTCCAGATCGAGCGCCGTCACTTCTCCGCGCATGACGTCCGAACGTTCGTCCAGACGATCCAAATAAATGCGCGTCGCCTTATCGTCTTTCACTCGCAGCGCAACGGTCTGCCCAGGCTGCACCTCGACGATCTCGGGGTCTTCCCCGGCCATGCGGACGAAGCCGCCGATCGGAAGCAGCCTCAGCGTATAGCGAGTTTCCCCTCGCTTCACGGAGAACAGCTTAGGGCCGAAGCCGATCGCGAATTCGCGCACGAGAATGCCCGCCCTGCGGGCAAAGTAGAAGTGCCCCCATTCATGCAAGGAAACGAGCAAGAAAAACATTAATATCGTCAGCAGCGCAACCTGTAAATTTCCCATCTGTCCAACCCCTTTGCGATTCGAAAGCAACCGTCCGGGCATATCGCTCCGGCTCGGCTGATCTTAGATTAACATTATTGTCCGAGCCGTTACAAGCGAGCCCGCAGGGGTCAGCCGACCGCTTCCGCTTCCCGCCGCGCCCAAGCGTCCGTCTCGAGAATCGCCTCCAGGCTCGGAGACGGTAACGAGACATGCTTCGCGAGCGTGCGCTCAATCGTTTCCTCGATCGCCAGGAAGGAAATTTCGCCACGGAGAAACCGTGCGACGGCAACCTCGTTCGCCGCGTTAAACACCGTCGTTGCAGTGCCTCCCGCTCTACCGGACTCGTAAGCGAGACGCAAGCAAGGATAACGTTCGAAGCTCATCGGCCTGAAATGCAGAGCGCCCTGCTTCAGCAGATCAAGCGGCGAAGCTGGGGAAGCGACGCGCTCCGGATAGGTAAGCGCGTATTGGATCGGCACGCGCATGTCGGGATTGCCGAGCTGCGCGATAACGCTCGTGTCGACGAATTCGACCATTGAATGGACGATGCTCTCCGGATGCAGCACTACGTCAATCTGATCGTACGGCAGATCGAACAGCCAGTGGGCTTCAATCACTTCAAGCCCTTTGTTGGCCATCGTCGCCGAATCGATCGTGACCTTGGCACCCATACTCCAGTTCGGATGCTTCAACGCATCCTCGACCGTGACGTTCTTCAGTTGCTCGCGCCCGAGATCGCGGAAGCTTCCTCCGGAAGCGGTCAGCATCAGCCGTTTGATCGCCTTCGCCGGTTCCCCGTTTAAGCACTGGAAAATCGCCGAATGCTCGCTGTCGACCGGCAGAATGGAGACGCCCTTCTCCCTCGCGCGGCTCATCACGAGATGCCCCGCCGTCACGAGCGTCTCTTTGTTGGCCAGACCGATATCCGCGCCCGCCTCAATTGCCGCCAGAGTCGAAGTCAGCCCAAGGCTGCCAACTAGCGCGCATACGACGTAGTTGGCGCCCGATTCGCCCGCAATCTGCCGCAATCCCTCTTCTCCGTGCACGACGCGAACGTCCGAAGGCGCTTCCGCCCTGACCTGCGCGGCCAGCTCCGCAGTTCCGGCGGACACCCAGCGCGGCTTAAATTGCCGCACCTGCTCAAGCAGCAAGCCGATGTTGGCTCCAGCCGCCAGACCTACGACCTCGTAATCCTCCGGACGATGCGAGATCACGTCGAGCGTCTGAGTACCGATCGAGCCCGTGCTGCCGAGTACGGCTATTTTTTTCATAGTCAACCTCCGCTGTCCACTCTATGTTTATGTAGTCAATCGCCGGATTATCCTGCCAACAGCCCAAGCAAATGGACGAGCGGAAACACGATCAGCCAGCTGTCCGTTCTATCCAGCACTCCGCCATGTCCCGGCAGCAGTTGGCCGGAATCCTTCACGCCGCGGAACCGCTTGTACGCAGACTGGATCAGATCGCCAAGCTGTCCGGCGACCGCTGCCGTCAGGCCGATCAACGCCGCACGTCCGTAGCCGAGCCATTCCGGCTGTGCGTAAGCGAAGATCAGGCCGACCAGAACTGCGATCGCAAGACCGCCAAGTGCGCCCTCGATCGTCTTGTTCGGGCTGATCGAAGGCCACAGCTTCGTCCGCCCGATCGCCTTGCCTACGAAATACGCCCCAGCGTCGGACGCCCAGATACAAGCGAATGCAAGCGCCGACCAGAATATGCCGTGCTCCAGTTCTCTCGTCGCCGCCATGTAATGAAATCCCATGCCCACATAGACCGCTCCGAGGAACAGCACGCTGGCATTTTCCAGTTGAATGCGATTTTTGCTGAATACCGTTGCGGCCAGCAGCACGAACATGAGCAGCCATACGGTCGTCCCCAGCGGCGGCAGTTCGCCCCCGAACGGAAGACCGGGCAAGGCGATCAGCAGCGTCGCTACGAAGCCGACCAACACGTCCGGACGCGTCCATGCCTGCCCGTTCAGCCTTGCGAATTCCCAATATCCGATAATCGCCATGGCCAACAGCAGCCCGCTATAATACCAGCCTCCCGCGACCAATAAACCGATGAATATCGCCCCGGCGACGACGCCGGTAACGATCCGCTGACCCATACCGTCACAGCCCTCCGTAGCGGCGCGCGCGCCGCTGATATTCTCTGATCGCCTCGTACAGATGCCGCTCGCTGAATTCCGGCCAGAACACGTCGGTGAACCAGAATTCGCTATAAGCCGCCTGCCACAGCATAAAGTTGCTGAGCCGCAGCTCGCCGCTCGTTCGGATCAGCAGATCCGGATCGGGCAGCTCGCTGCTCAATAGTCGGCTCGCGAAATCGGCTTCCTGCAGCTTTTCCGGGTCGAGCTGCCCGGCAGCCGCCTGACGGGCAATCTCCCTGACCGCCTCCAGCATTTCGTGCCTGCTTCCGTAGTTCAGGGCAAAGTTCAGAATGAGACCCGTATTGTGCGCGGTCCGTCGGACCGCTTCTTCGACCGCAGCCACCGTATGAGACGGGAGCTGCCCGCGATCGCCCATCATACGAACCTGAACGTTGTTCTCGATCAATTCCTCCAGTTCGATCGACAGAAATTCCTGAGGCAGCTTCATCAGAAATTCGACTTCGGCCTTCGGCCTTTTCCAGTTTTCCGTGGAGAAGGCGTACAGCGTCAGCACCTCAATGCCGGCGCGGTCGGCGGCTTTCGTAATGCGTTTCACGGCCTTCATTCCGTTATGGTGTCCGGCAATCCGGGGAAGTCCTCTCATCTTCGCCCAGCGGCCGTTCCCGTCCATAATGATCGCTACGTGTTTCGGAATATTGTCGCCCGACGGAAACTCGCCGTCTTCCGACCGTTCCCGTTCCGCAACTTTTTCTGCCGTGAACGCCCCGACGCGCAGCTTACGGAGCCATTCTCCGAACAAACCCATCTTTGCTTCCCCCTAAGTAGCGACACCTCATCCTGCAGCCAATCAAAAAGAGAATAACCCCCCCTTGCGGAGGGGTCGTGCGCTTACCCTTTACACTTCCATAATTTCTTTTTCTTTAGCGGCCAAAATTTTATCTACTTCAGCAACGAACTTGTCCGTCAGCTTCTGCACGTCTTCCTGATGGCGACGCGACTCGTCCTCGGAAATTTCGCCTTTTTCTTTTTTCTTGATCTCGTCGTTGGCATCGCGGCGAATGTTGCGGATCGCCACCTTCGCCTCTTCGCCGAACTTCTTCGTCGATTTGGCCAGCTCAGCGCGGCGTTCCTCCGTCAGCGGCGGAATGTTCAGACGAATGATCGAACCGTCGTTCGCCGGCGTGAGGCCTAGATCCGATTTCTGGATCGCTTTCTCGATGGCGGACAGTGCCGTCTTATCCCATGGCGTAATTGTAAGCGTACGGGTATCCGGCGTATTGATCGCGCCCATCTGATTGATCGGAGTAAGCGAGCCATAGTAGTCGGCTTGCACCCGATCCAGCATTGCGGCCGACGCGCGGCCCGCTCTCAGAGTCACTAAGTCGCGCTTTAACGCGCCCAACGCCTTCTCCATGCGTTCTTCGGCGTCTTTTTTAATCGCTTGCGGCATTAGTTCATGCTCCCCTTTACGATCGTGCCGATTTTCTCGCCCATGACGGCACGTTTAATATTGCCTTGCTCCGTAATTGCGAATACCAGAAGCGGAATATTGTTATCCATGCATAATGAGGATGCTGTCGAATCCATGACGCCAAGGTTTTTGTTGAGCACGTCCATGTAGGTGAGCTGCTCGTACTTCTCCGCGCCTGGATCTTTGAACGGATCTGCGCTGTAGACGCCATCGACTTTGTTCTTGGCCATCAGAATGACTTCGGCCTCGATCTCCGCCGCGCGAAGCGCCGCAGTCGTATCCGTCGAGAAGAACGGATTGCCCGTTCCAGCCGCGAAAATGACGACACGTCCCTTCTCCAGATGCCGGATGGCGCGTCTGCGGATATACGGCTCCGCGATCTGCTGCATGGCGATTGACGTCTGCACGCGACTCGGCACGTCCATCTGTTCCAGCGCATCCTGCAGCGCCAACGAGTTCATAACCGTAGCGAGCATGCCCATGTAGTCCGCCGTCGCGCGATCGATCCCCTTCTGGCTGCCCGCAATGCCGCGCCAAATGTTGCCGCCGCCGCAGACGATTGCCACTTCGACGCCCAGCTCGATCACTTCCTTGATCTGCTCCGCGATCGACAGAATCGTCGCCGCGTCGATGCCGTAACCGTTGTTGCCAGACAGAGACTCGCCGCTCACCTTTAATACCACGCGTTTATAAACGGGACGTTCCAACGTTTTGTACCTCCAGCATGCATATTTAAAAAAGAGGGAACACGCCGTGTTCCCGGATCGATAAATCTTATTGGTTGACTTGCGCCATAACTTCTTCCGCGAAGTTTTCCGTCTTCTTCTCCAAACCTTCGCCCAGCTCGTAGCGAGCGAATCTGCGGATGGAGATTTTCTCGCCGATTGCCGCGATTTTCTCGTTCAGCAGCTCAGTGATCGTTTTCTCTTGGTCCTTAACGAACACTTGCTCCATCAGACAGTTTTCTTCGTAATATTTGTTCATGCGGCCTTCGACCATTTTGTCGACGATTTTTTCCGGCTTGCCTTCGTTCAGCGCTTGGTTGCGAAGAATTTCTTTCTCTTTGTCCAGCTCTGCTTGAGACACTTCTTCGCGAGCCAGGAATTTCGGGTTAGCTGCAGCGATTTGCATCGCGATGTCTTTCACGAATGCGCGGAACTGGTCCGTCTTTGCTACGAAGTCGGTTTCGCAGTTAACTTCGACAAGAACGCCGATGCGGCCGCCAGCGTGGATGTAAGATTCTACGACGCCTTCAGTCGCAATGCGGTCGCCCTTCTTAGCTGCCGCTGCAAGACCCTTCTCGCGAAGAAGCTCGGATGCTTTCGTCAGATCGCCGTTTGCTTCCTCCAGCGCCTTCTTACAATCCAACATGCCTGCTCCTGTTCTTTCGCGGAGCGTTTTAACGTCTGCTGCACTAATTGCCATGGGAACTCCTCCTGAATATAGGCTCCCCGCGCCTGCAAGCGCAGGTGAGGCTGATCATTTTTTTTGGAAAAAAAGGGCGGTGAGAAGTTACCCTTCTGACCACCCTTCGATCGTAACTGTATGTTCGAACCGGAATTTTCTTGATTAAGCCGTCGTCTCTTCGCCTTGACGGGATTCGACGATCGCGTCGGCCATCTTGGCCGTCAACAGCTTAACCGCACGGATCGCGTCATCGTTACCAGGGATAACGTAGTCGATCTCGTCCGGATCGCAGTTCGTGTCGACGATGCCGACAATCGGGATGCCCAGCTTGCGAGCTTCCGCAACCGCGATGCGCTCTTTGCGCGGATCGATGATGAACAGGGCGTCAGGCAGTCTGCGCATGTTCTTGATACCGCCGAGGAATTTCTCAAGACGCTCCATTTCCTTGCGGAGAATGATAACTTCTTTCTTCGGCAGCACTTCGAACGTGCCGTCCTGTTCCCACTTCTCGAGTTGGTGCAGACGATCCGTACGCTTCTGGATCGTGGAGAAGTTCGTCAGCGTACCACCCAACCAACGTTGGTTGATGTAGTATTGGCCGCTGCGCTCCGCTTCTTCCTTAACGGAGTCTTGCGCTTGCTTCTTCGTTCCTACGAACAGCATCGTTCCGCCGTTCTCTGCGAGTTGACGCACGAAGTTGTACGCCTCGTCGACTTTCTTAACCGTTTTCTGCAAATCGATAATGTAAATGCCGTTACGTTCAGTAAAGATGTACTTATCCATCTTCGGGTTCCAACGACGTGTTTGGTGACCGAAGTGCACGCCCGCTTCGAGCAATTGCTTCATGGAAATAACTGCCATCTCCCTGCACCTCCTAATGGTTTTTGGTGAATCATCCGCCGCTTCTCGCGTTTTCCGCCAAAACTCGTCCGCATTCGCCGAACAAGCACCGTTGACAGAATTGAAAAGCGTGTGTTTTTTACACCGAGAAATAATATACCATATCGCCAACCGTCGCGCAATGGTTCGACGCTTTGCGCCGGCAATTTTCTTATATCAAAATCGGACTTTTTGAACTACCGTTCAAATAAAAGTCCAAAAAGTTTGATTTTCAGCACCAAGAAGGTTGGACGAAGACCGGTGATGAGGAAGCGATCGCCAAGCGTAGTGGAAGCTACGTGAGTACCGGAAGATCCGGCTGAGTTCAAGATTCGACGTCGAGTTTGCTCCCTGAGTATGCTTCGTGATCAAAATCGGACTTTTTGAACTACCTCTTTACTTTTTGCGTACGAGTTCGTCCATAATCTCCTGATAGGTAGGTCTCCCCTTAAGTACGATCGTCCCGACCCTCATCTTCGCGGCCACCGGGCGCGTCTCCTCAATAAACTCCTTAACGTCGTCGATGGCGCCCAGCTTTTGCAGTTCTTCTCCGACCTCGGTCAAGCTCATCCCGTAGCTAACGTATAAAGATACCTGCTGCGGCTCCGTTTCGCTAGCGGGATTCGCCTCGTTCTGTCCGGCAGATGGCGTCTCGGAAGCCGGCGCGTTCGACTCCGAGGCTTCCGGTTCCTCTGCGGCCGGCTGCTTCTCCGAGGCGTCGTCCGGCTGGCCTGAGGCGCCTTCCTGCCCTTCGGCTCCGCTTCCGTTGGCCTCCGCCCTCGCCTCGTTGACGCGGGCGTCCAACTGCTCCGGCGTCAACAGCAGCAAACCTGCCTTCTTCGCTTCGTCGGCAAGCTCCTCCGCTTTCAGCGGCTCTTTGGCTAGAGGCGCATCCTGCTTCTCGGCGAACAGAATCATCTGCAGCATAATCGCGCCGACAATCAATCCGATTCCGAATCCCATCAGCCAGCTCCGATGTTTACGCATGCTGCTCCTCCCGTTTGACCAATTGCAAAATGAGCTGTACTTCGCCCTTGTTCATACCGGTCGCCTTGGCGATTTGCTCGACGGACTTGCCCGTCTCGTGCATGCCGAGCAGTTCCGCATACCGCCCGCGAATCGTCGTCGGCGCGTATTCCGGCTCAGAATCGTTCGCTAGTTCCGGCTGCGCCGCTTCCTCATCGGAGACGGCGGTTGAAGAAGGAGCCGAATCGTATTTCAATGAAGCTTCCTCAAGACTGTACGCATGGATCTGCTGATCGGGTAACGCAGAAGGAGGCAAAGCCGTGGGGGTGAAATCCGCTGGCGCTTCGGAGTATCGGGGCTGTTCCGACAACGACTTCATCTGCTGCTCCAGCTCGACGATTCTGCGTCCAAGCTTCTCGACCGTGCCGTCATGCTCGCGTTTGAACTTGGCGACCGCGTCCAGCAGCTCGCCGTTCTCCACCTCCAGATCCTCGAGCAGTCGGTTGTACGATTCTTCGGTGACGAACTCCTGCTTGGGACCGGCGTCGCCGGATTTGGGCGTCATCCACGCAAACCCGGCAATCGCGGTTCCGAACGCAACAATATAAAACCACGGTTCCACCCTGAATTCTCCTCTCGCCTTGCCGTTCCTGTTGCCGTCAGCCCATAAAATCAATATGTTTTCCCTTGTACGGGTGCTCCGGGACTTTGCTTTCCTCTATGGCCTGATCCTGGGACGAATTTTTCTTCGCTCCGCGGTCGCGTTTGTTTCTTTCGCGAGGGTCGCGCTCCGAGATGGTTCCGCCCTCCGCCGCTTCCGTCTTCGCGCTTCTCGCCGCGTTCTGCTCCGCCGTCTTCATCGCCTGCTGACCCAGCAAGCTCTGCTCCGTAGCCGAGCGCTGCTGCTGATGGTGCTGCAGAGGCGTCATCTCCACGGAACGAGGCATAGACACTTGCATATCGATCGGTTTGTAGCTCACGCCGCATCACCTCATCTTGGGATCAATAGAAAGGAACCATGGCGATATCCCCGTCCGAAAACCGAAAAGTGACTCTTTGCGAAGCATCCTTTACGAATCGCGTATATCTTCCGATCACGATTTTCGTACCGCCCCATAACGTATGAACTGCATCCACGCGCGCCGTCGTCGCGTCTTCCAGCGTCTTCTCGATTTCCAGGACGCGCTCCTTGGCCTGCTGCAGATCCTCGGTCGTCTGGCGCTTCGTCGCCGTCAGCTTAACCCGCAGCGCCAGCTTGTCTCCGCTAAGCTGACCGGCCGCGGCCATCTGATCCAGCATAGACAGCGCTTTCGCAGTCTTGTCCAAGTTCTCGGATTGCTGACGCATCGTCGCTCGCAATTCTCCGAGCTCCTGACGAAGTTCCGGCCTAACGCCCACCTCGACGACGGTCGCCGTCGACATCGAATTGCCGATCATTCTCGCCGTTACCCGTTCTCCCGCCTGAATCGTGCCGCCTACGATCAGCCCTTTGGCTCCCAGACATTTGACCGATTTGCCGGCGCGGACGTTCGAGTGCATAATGCTCTGGGTCACCAGAACGTCCTCGCCGGCAATGACGTTCCCTTCCTGAACAAAGGAACAGCGAACGTTGCGACCGGCCTTCACAAATCCTTTGTTCGATCCGATAATTCCGCCGGTCACTTCGATCGAACCGTCGGACTCGACCTCGGCGCCTTCGATGCCGCCCGTTACCCGAATGTCCCCCGAAGCTTTGACGCGAAAGCCGGTCAAAATATTGCCGCGGACGACGACTGTGCCGACAAAGTCGATATTGCCGATATTGTAGTCCACGTCGCCGTTCACTTCATAAACGGGAAATACGTTCAGCTTGTCCTTGTCCGTCTTCGTCACGAGGCCGTCGATCGCCGCATACATCGCGATTTTCTCGGGATTAACGACGACGTTTTTGCCGATTTTGAAGTGAACCTCCTTGCCGTCCTTCGGAGGAATTTCCTCTCCGGTGACGGTTTTGCCCGGAACGCCCGGTTCGGCTGGCACTCTCTCGGCAATCAGCTGCCCCGCCTTCACGTTGGCAAGCTTGGTGACCTGCTTGTAATCGACGCTTCCGTCCTCGCGCTCGACGGGACTTCGGCTCTCTTCTTCCTCTTCGCCGAACATCTGCTTGATATAGCCGTCTTTGCCCGGCGCCGGCGGCTTGCCGACAGCCACGACGTTTTGCGAAAAATAGAAGTCCTGCGGCCGTTGCGAGATCAAGTAGATCGCGTCCGACTGCAGCCCCGACTTAACGCCCTGCGACGCCAAGTATTGCTCCAGATCGCGGGCGGTAAACTTCGGGTCGCTTTCCACTCGCTTGAAAACGAGAAATGCATTCATTTTGTCATCGGAAATCGTAACTTGCAGCCCCTCCCCCATGGAGAAGCTTCCAGTGTCAGACATCGTCAATGCCCCCCTATTATCCGTTTTGAAGCAGCTGTTCCTTATGTTTCGCGAGCGCTCCGCGAAGCCTCAAAATCGCTTTGGAATGCAATTGGGATATTCTCGATGGCGACAGGCACATCACTTCAGCGATCTCGCTTAAAGACAAATCTTCGTAATAGAACAGAGAAATGACGATCCGTTCTTTCTCTGTGAGTTTCTCGATGCCGTATTTCAGAGAGTCTTTCAAATACGTCTCGTGAACTTTGGATTCCGGGCTGACCGCTTTGTCGTCGACGAGCAGCGACAGACGGGTCTCGGATTCTTCCTCCCGGATCGGATCTTCGAGAGAAAATACGGCCGCGACCGCAACCTCTTGAAGCATTTGCTGAAACTCTTTGTTGCTAATATTCAAAAAGTCGCATATTTCGTCATCCGAAGCAGATCTCAAATGCTGCTGCTCCAGCACCGCATAAGCGTCCTCGATTTTTTTCGCTTTGTCACGAACCGAGCGGGGCACCCAATCTCCTTGCCGAAGCCCATCGATGATCGCCCCTCTGATTCTCCATGAAGCATACGTCTCGAATTGCAAACCGCGCCGATAATCGAACTTCTCGATCGCGTCGATCAGTCCCATGGCCCCATTGCTCGCCAGGTCGTCTTTCGTCACATTTTTAGGCAAACCCACCGCCATACGGCTTGAGACGTAATCTACGAGCGGCAAATAGTGTTCGATCAGCTTTTTTCTCGCATCCGGGTCCGCGTCGTCTTTCCATTGCTGCCACAAATCTTGATGGGATAACCGGGAACGTGTTTGATCGACCATTTTAGCCTCACCATCCTTATTCGTCCGTCAGGCGCCGTATCGCCTGAGCCACTTCCTCCGGATTCGGATTATCGAGCGACACCACCCGCTTGGGCTGCAGAGGCTGAAAGCTCATGGCCTCCCCGTCTGTTGCCGTTGCCGACTTGCCGTCCGCCCATTGCTCCTTCATCATCTCCGACAAGGCTTCTCCTTCGTCCGGAATCGTCAGATCGAGCATGCTGCCGCGGTCGGACGGAACCTCGGCTCCGCTTGGCGCCGGCTTGCCAGTAGCAAGCAGCTGCCCAAGCACGAAGCCGACAACAAGCGCCAATGCGGCAAACGCCAGAAAAGCGTATAGGCCTCTGAGCAGCGACGTTCCCAGCGGATTGTTCGATAATGAGAGCAAGCAGATGAGCAGCGCTCCGAACGCTCCGAATCCGATTGTGAATCGCCAGGAACCTTTCATCGTTAAATCTCCTTTACCCCATGCTGCACGCTGCGAATAAGAAAAATCCCGTTATGACTGTACAATTCCACCGTTCGGCCATAGTTGCCACCGGTGTCTTCGGACAAGAGGCGGATCGAGAATCGATCCAGTTCATGCTTCGTCGCTTCCACGTTGCGCGGCCCGATTCTCATCGTATCCGTTCCGCCCATGAAGGCGAACATTTGCGCGCCTCCGGCCATTTTGGCGACCATCCGATGAAGCGAAGCGCCCTTGCTCTGCAGCCTTCGCACAAGCTCCGGGACTGCCGTATCCGCGTATTTGGCGATATTGAGTTGACCTTCGCGAGCAATGTCGGAGGACGGCAGCATAATGTGCGCCATTCCGCCGATACGCAGCTCGGGGTCGAATAGCGTTAAGCCGACGCAAGATCCCAACCCTGTCGTCTTAAGCACCGCTCCCCCGTCCGCGATATTCAAATCAGCCATTCCGACTTTAATTAAAATGCCTTCGGCCATTAGATCGGCACTCCTAACGCACGAAAGAGCTTCTCGAACGACTCCGGGTCCGGTATAAGGAAGAAATGGCCTTCGGCCTCCTGCTGCCCTTCCAGAAACGTCGTCTCGATGAGCAAAGCGTCGTCGCCCATCGTGCCGAATTGAAGTAGTCCGTAGCTTAATATCGCCCCGGCCATGTCCACCGCGAGCGACGGAACCGTCGGGGACATCCGCAAGCCGGTGAAATCCGCCAGCGAGGACAAATACGAACCGGCCAAAATGTTGCCGATCTCGTTCAGCGCCGACAGCTCCAGCTCGCTGTATTCTTCGTTCTCGCCTGCGCTAAAGCCGAGCAAATCCCGCAACAGCCGTCGCGCCTGCTCTCGGCTGATAATGAAAAACATATTGCCGGGCGCGTCTCCCTCTACGCGGAGGAAGATCGCAATTACGACCGCTTCCGAGCCGCCGACCCGCTCGGCGATCGCTTCGAACGGAAGCAGATTTACGGTAGGAACCGCCATGTCCACCGGTTTGTTCAGCAGCGTCGATAGCGCGGTAGCCGCATTGCCTGCGCCAATGTTGCCGACCTCGCGGAGCACGTCCAGCTTAAAAGCCTCATCGTTTCTAAACAGCTTCACGGCTTATTCCTCGAACTGTTCCAATTGAATGATTTCGTTGCGGTTAAGCACTTCCGGCAAGTTCAGCAGGATGAGCAGGCGGTTCTCCCCGATCTTGGCCACTCCGCTCAAATATTTCGCCTTCACTCCGCCGACCACTTCCGGAGGATTTTCGATCGCATCGCTCATCACGTCCAGCACATCGTTCGCCGAGTCGACGATAAAGCCGACTTCAAGCTCGCTTGCCGCAACGATAATAATGCGGGAATTCTCGGTGTAGTCCGACTCGTTCAAGCCGAAACGGCCGCGCAGATCGATGACCGGAATGACGACGCCTCTTAAATTGACGACGCCCTTCACGAACGCCGGCGTTTTAGGGACGCGAGTGATCGGCATCATCCGCTCGATCGTACGCACCTTGTCGACCTCGATTCCGTACTCCTCCTGCGCCAGCGTGAAGACGATCACTTTCAATTCTTCTGCCATGAATGATTCCTCCTTAGAGTCCGGACTGTTATTTAATAATGGAGTTAGGATCCACGATCAAGGCGACTTGCCCGTCCCCGAGTATCGTCGCTCCCGAAACGACGCCTTTGACGCCGGCCAAATATTTGCCTAGCGGCTTCAGCACGATCTCGCTCTGGCCGATGAACTCGTCGACGAGAATGGCCGCGAGCTTGTCCCCTTTGCGGACGACGAGCATTTCGGTTTCGCTCTCGTCGTCGTCGCGATAATCCGGCGAATCGATCAGCTGCGACAACGAAATGACGGGGATGATCGATTGGCGATAATCGATCATGCTGCTGCCGTGCAGGCTGCGTATGTCCGAACGCTTGATCGAGCCCGTCTCGACGATTGAAGACAGCGGGAACGCGTATTTCTCCGAGCCTTGCTTGATCAGCATCGCCGCGATAATCGAGAGCGTTAGCGGCAGTTGGATCGAGAACTTCGTCCCTTTGCCCAGCGAAGACGTCACGCTGACATTGCCGCCCAAGGAAGTTATCTTCGACTTGACGACGTCGAGCCCGACCCCGCGCCCGGAGATGTCCGATACTTTGTCCGCCGTACTGAAGCCGGCAGCGAATAACAGCATGTTCGTCTCATCGTCGCTGAGCGCCTTCGCCTCTTCCGGCGTAACGACGCCTCGCTTGATCGCCGTCTCGAGCACTTTAGGACGATTGATGCCTTTGCCGTCGTCCTCAATCTCGATAAATACATGATTGCCGCTGTGGAACGCCCTCAGCACGACAGTTCCCGTCTCCGGCTTGCCCTGCGCCAGACGGTCCGAGATCGATTCGACGCCATGGTCGACCGAGTTGCGAATCAAGTGCACGAGCGGATCGCCGATCTCATCAATGACGGTGCGATCGAGCTCCGTTTCGGCGCCGACGACGACCAGATCGACTTTCTTGTCCAACGATTTCGCCAAATCTCTAACCATGCGAGGAAAACGGTTAAAGACGCTCTCCACGGGCACCATGCGCAGCTTAAGCACGATGTTCTGCAGGTCGGCGCTAACGCGAGCCATATGCTCCACCGTCTCCGTCAAGTCGTTGCGGCGGATTTCGAAGGCAAGCTGCTCGAGGCGTACGCGGTCGATAAGCATTTCGCTGAACAGGTTCATCAGCGTGTCAAGCCGCTCGATATCGACCCGGATCGTACGGGGAGCTGCGCTGCCGGATGATGCCGCCGGAGCCGCCGGACGAGCCGCGCTCTTGTCGGGAGCGGGGGCGGCTTGCGGCGCCGCCGTCTGAGCGGGAGCCGCAGCAGCGGCCGCTTCCTGCGCCGCGTCGCTCTTCCCCGGAGCTCGCAAATTGTTCTCCATCTCCTGAAGGGAGGCTTTGTCCACCAGGTTCAACGTGACGGCTTCAATCTCCGATACTTTGGAAAGCTGCTCTTGCAGCGTCTGTTCTTGCGTCTGGGTGATGTAGTAGACGGAGAAGCTGCGGTCGAATTGCTCCTGCTCGATCTCTTGAACGGAAGGGTAGGACTTGACGACCTCGCCGTTTCTCTCGAGCACGTCGAACACCATATAAGCTCTGGCCGCTTTCAGCAAACAATCCTCGCGCACCTTCACCTCGATGAAGTAGGCGCTATGCCCGCCCTCGATCGATTGCGCGAGAACGGACAGCTGATATTGATCGAGCACGAGCGAAGCGGGCAGCGCTGCAGCGGCTTGAGCCGACGCGGACGTCCCGGATGCCGGCGCAGCGGCTCCGGTATCGCCTTTGACGATGCCTTTCAGACGTTCGACCAGCTCGCCGACTTCGCCTTTGCCCGTTCCTCCGCCGACAATGTCCTGAACCATCGCTTCGAGCGCATCCAGACATTTGAACAACGTATCGAAAATATGACCGTTCATGCTGAGCTTCTCGTTGCGAACAAGATCAAGCACGTTCTCCATCTCGTGGGTCAGCGAGGCCAGATCCTCGAACCCCATTGTCGCGGACATCCCTTTTAACGTGTGCGCGGAACGGAAAATGACCTGCACGATGCCGATATCCTCCGGCTGCTGCTCCAAC
Source organism: Cohnella phaseoli (assembly GCF_003386235.1). Taxonomy (GTDB): domain Bacteria; phylum Bacillota; class Bacilli; order Paenibacillales; family Paenibacillaceae; genus Cohnella; species Cohnella phaseoli. Next base: position 267,203 of record NZ_QRDZ01000003.1, on the reverse strand, counting down.
CGAAGCATATTTTCATTTAGCGCTTGCAAGTGATCGTTGGACTCGTCGATAAACATGGACATGTACTGATTCATTTCCATGGCCGGACACCTCCTTGTTGGCTGAGCTTTCAGCGCGCTAGGTTTTGCGCGATTTCAATTCCTGCACGAGCAGCGGAGCGATGCTCTGTAGCGGCACCTGATGCGTCGTAGCCCCGAGCTCGACCGCCGAACGGGGCATCCCGTACACGACGCAAGTCTGCTCGGCCTCGGCGATCGTCGTCTGCGCTCCGTCGTCGAGCAGCGCCTTCATCCCTTTCGCTCCGTCGCTGCCCATTCCGGTCATCAGCACGGCATAGCGTTTCAGCTGCCGATGACCGATCAAGGATTCGAACAGAACGTCGACCGAAGGCATATGCCCGCTGCGGGGGCCCTCGTTCGTCAGCTTGACCCGATATTTGCCGAAGGCGTCTTTCGTCAGCGACATATGCTTGCCGCCCGGAGCGATATACGCAGTTGCGGTTTCGAGCTGCTCCCCGTCCGTCGCTTCCCTGACGTGGATGCTGCAGAACGAATCCAGACGCTGCGCAAGGGAATGCGTGAACTTGGGCGGCATATGCTGAACGACGAGAATCGGCGCGGGGAAATCCGCCGGAATTCCGGTCAGCACTTCATGCAGCGCCCGCGGTCCGCCCGTAGAAGTTCCGATCGCAACGATCTGCGTGAACGAAGTCGTCGGCTTCGGTTCGGCTGAAATCGGCGGCACGACAGCAGCAGAAGCGGCAGGCGGCGAAGCGGCAATCGCAACGCCGGGCTGCCGAACAGGCGGCTTCGCATCCTTCTTGGCCGATGCAGCCGGCGAACCGGCGACCGGCGGCTTGACCGGTTTCCGCAAGCTGTCCGGACGATCCAGTGCTGGCGGAAGCTTGCGCGAGGCTGACGCAGACGGCCGTGCTGGCGGCTCGTTCCTGCGAACCTCCGTCTCCCGTCGCGGCAGTCTTGGGGCTTTATCGGTTTCCGATAACGCGGAGGCCGGCTTTTCTTTGACAGGTTGCTCCATGGCAGCGGAACCCACTTTGCCGGCCGATTGCTTGTCTAGCGGAGGCTCAGCGGTCGCAGCGGCCATCCGCTCAGCCTCCTTCGCTTCCTCAACCGATTGTCTGACCGGCGAAACGAGCGGAGCAGACGAAGCCAACGATGGCGAAGCCTTCTCCGCAGCCTTCTCCACGACCGCGGGCAGCAGTCGCAGCGGCCCTTTATCGATCGTCTCCGCGACGATGCGCAGCTTCTCCAGCAATTGCTCGCCAACCTGCCGAATGTCCAGCTTTACGGCTCCATCCGGCTTGCGGATGAAATCGATCGCGCCGAATTGGAGCGCCCTGATCGTATCTCTGGTGCCATTGTCCGTCACCGCGGACAGCATAATGACGGGAGTCGGTCTCGTCTCCATAATTTTCTGCAGCGCTTCGATCCCGTTCATGCGCGGCATTTCCAAATCCATCGTAATGATGTCGGGCATTAGCTCGATCGTCATCTTAACGGCTTCCTCGCCGTCGCATGCGGTTGCCAGCACTTGGAAAGCGGAATCCATGTCGACAACGTCGCTGAACACTTTGCGCATAAAAGGGGAATCATCCACGATGAGCACTTTTAACTCCGTCATATGGCATCCTCCTCGTTATCTAGTTGTTTAATCGTTTTGCGCTCGCATGCCCGCCGACTCGCGTTCGATCAGCTCCACAGCTTTTTCATTCTCTGCATGAACCCCGACAACCCGCGCGTCGTCTTCTGCGCTTGCGATCGCTCCTCCATTAGAAATCGGGAAGCGATCCGATCGATGCCTTGCATCGCCTCGCTGTTCGGAAAAGCGACCGACAGCGGCGTCTGCCGCCTGACCGCCTTCGAAACGCTGACGTCGTCGGGAATGAAGCCGAGAACCGGAATATCGATGCCGATATATTTGCTGGCCACTTGACGTATGTTGTCTGCGGTCTGCGCGCCCTCTCGATCGTCCGCCACCCGATTGACGACGAGGCGAAACGGAACCTGATGCCCCATGGAGTGCATCATTTTGATCAGAGCGTAAGCATCCGTAATCGACGTCGGCTCCGGCGTCGTCACGACGATCGTCTCCTCCGCCGCGGTGATGAATTTGGTCGTCTCCTTGGACAGGCCAGCGCCCGTGTCGAACAAAATAAAATCGACATGGCCGTGCAGCTTGCCGATCTGTTCGGCAAAATACTCCAGCTCCTGCTCTCTTAGCCGCACCAAATCTTGAAATCCCGAACCGCCGGCGATGAACTGCAGGCCGCTCGGGCCAATCTGAATAATCTCCCAGATCGACTTCTCGCCCTTAAGCAGGTGAATGAGGTTGTACTTGGCAGGCGTCCCCATCAGCACGTCGATGTTCGCAAAGCTGATATCCGCATCGAAGAGAAGCACGCTGTATCCTCGATTTTGCAGCGCCATTCCGAAGTTCAGGCTGAAATTCGATTTGCCTACCCCTCCCTTGCCGCTTGTAACCGTCACGACCTTGGTGGTCTTCGCCGACAGCAAATCCTTGGAATGGACCAAATGACGAAGCGCCTGAGCCTGATCAATCATCGACGGTCTCTCCCAGCAACTTGCGAACGATTTCTTCCGGATCGAACGCCTTGATATCGTCCGGCACCGTCTGCCCGCAAGTGTAATAGGAAATGCGGAAATCGAATTCCTTGACGAGATTGACGACGGCGCCGTACGATTCGGTCTCGTCGAACTTCGTGAGCAGAAGCTGACGGACTCCATACTTCGAAAATTGCGAGGCTACCGCCTTCATATCGGAATACTTGCTCGTCATGCTCAGAACGAGAGTCGACTCCGCCCCCTCCGCCAGTGAGAGAAGGCTGTTCACTTCCGAGACGAACAGCTCGTTGCGATAATTCCGGCCGGCGGTATCCATGAACAAGAGGTCTCGATCGGCCAGTTTATGATAGGCCCGCGTTAATTCCCCGGGCGAAAACACGACTTCGAGCGGCACGTTCAAAATGTCGGCATACGTCCTAAGCTGGTCCACCGCCGCAATTCGGTAAGTGTCCGCCGTAATGAATCCAATGCTGCGACGCTGTCCGAACGACTGATCCGCAGCCAATTTGGCGATTGTCGTCGTTTTGCCGACACCGGTCGGTCCGACGAAATGAACGATGCGCGTCTCCGGTGCGATGCCTTCTCCCTTGGCTTCGTTCAGCCAAGCGAGCAGCACGTCCCGCGCGGCTTCGTAAGCTTGACCGTCCTCCGCGCCCGACTTCAGCCTGGCCCCGACCGCCTCTGCAAACTGCTCGACGTACGCGGGCTCGACGCCTTGCGACGCCAGCCGCTTGCTCCAATTGAGCACGGACTCGGGAATCGAACGGGTCGTCTGCTGCTTCGTCATGATCGTCATCATTTCGCGAAGGGAACGAAGCTCTTGAAGCACCACGGACGTTTCGTCCCGGATCTCGCTGTCGCGAAACGAATCCGGCTTCGGCTCCGCGGCCGCAAGCGCGTCCGACTTCAGCCTGTCGGCGATTCCCGACCGCAGCCGATCAAGCGGGTCGATCGGATTGGGAGCGGCACTCGCCGCCTGCTCCTCCGCCGGCTTGTTCAACTCGATCTGGGTGAGCCGTTCGGCCTGAGGTTCTTTCACAGCGGCGGAAGGCCCGCCGGTGATCGGCTGCCGGCCGCTGTCCGAGAACGGCGGCTGCGTGTACCTCTCCCGAACGGCGTTCGAAGGGATCGGCCTCGCCGCAGATTCGCTTATCGCGGCGGCGATCGCCCTCGCTTCCGGCTTCGGCATGTTCTCAAGCACTCTCGTCAGCGCAGGAGCTCTTGCCGGAGCTTTGCTGACCGTCTCGTCGACGGCCGCGATGACTTCCATTCGTTTTTGACGGAACATGCCAAGAAATCCGCCTACGCGGATTTCTTTCGTATTCAAAATAACGGCGTCGGAGCCGAGCTCGGCACGAATCATCTGCACCGCTTCCGGCACGTCGTCTACTATGTATCGTTTGACCTTCATGCGCTCACCACCCCAACGCTTTGCACTTCGATGCTAGGCTCCAATTCGCTGTACGAGATGACGGGAATATCCTGCAGGCTTCTTTCCAGCAGTTGCCGCAAATACATGCGGATCGTCGGAGAAGTCAGGATAATCGGCTGCTGCCCCGCCTGTACAAGGCGGTTCACCTGCTCCGTCAGCCGCTGGTAAATCGCTTGGGAAGAAGCCGGATCAAGGGCGAGATAGCTTCCCTGGTCGGACTGCTGCACCGCCTCCGCAATCTTCTTCTCTACCGACGGGCTCACCGTTATAACCTTAAGCGGCTCCATCGGCGACGCATACTGCTGTGTAATCTGCCGCGACAAGCTCTGTCTCGCATATTCCGTCAAGACGTCCGGATCTTTCGTGTACTTGCCGTAATCGGCAAGCGTCTCGAAAATCGTCACAAGGTCGCGGATCGAGATTTTTTCCTTCAACAGCTTGGACAGCACCTTCTGAACGTCCCCGACGCCGAGAATCGACGGAATAAGCTCTTCGACCAGCGCAGGATACGTTTCCTTGACGCTGTCGACCAGAGCTTTCGTCTCTTGGCGGCCGATCAGCTCGTGCGCGTATTTCTTGATCACTTCGGTCAAATGAGTGGCAACGACCGACGGCGGATCGACGACCGTATATCCGGCCATTTCCGCTCGTTCCTTCGTTGTCTCGTCGATCCAGAGCGCCGGCAACCCGAACGCAGGTTCCTGGGTCTCAATACCTGTTACGGAATCGTCATCGAACCCTGGACTCATTGCCAAATAGTGATGAATAAGTAATTCGCCGCGCGCTACCGTATTTCCTTTCATTTTTATGACATATTCGTTCGGTTTTAGTTGAATATTGTCGCGAATACGGATGACGGGAACGATAAGTCCCATTTCGAGAGCGCATTGACGTCGAATCATGATGATTCTGTCGAGCAAATCCCCGCCCTGCTGCGTATCCGCCAGCGGAATCAGACCGTAGCCGAACTCGAACTCGATGGGATCGACCTGAAGCAAGCTGATGACGCTCTCCGGGCTGCGAACCTCTTCGATCTGCTTTTCCTCGACGAGCATTTCCGCCTCTTGCTGCTCCCGATGCAAATTCTTCTGCAGCCGATATCCGGCGATAGCCAAAATCGCCGCATAGGGGAGCGTGCTGAGGAGCGGAATCGGCGTGGCAAGTCCGAGCAGCGCCACCGTCCCGGCAACAATGTACAGCAACCGCGGGTAACGCAGAAACTGCTTGCTCATATCGTCGGCCATGTTGCCTTCGGAGGCGGCTCTCGTAACGATGATGCCCGCCGCCGTACTGATAAGCAGCGCCGGGATCTGGCTGACGAGACCGTCGCCGATCGACAGCACGGAGTATGTCTCCAGCGCGGTCATCACGTCCATGCCGTGAATCGCCATGCCCACGACAAAGCCCGCGATCAGGTTGATCAGCACGATGATGATCGATGCGATCGCGTCCCCTTTAACGAATTTGCTCGCCCCGTCCATTGCTCCGTAGAAATCCGCTTCCTTCTCGATTTTCTCACGGCGCTCGCGCGCCTGCTGTTCGTTGATCATCCCCGCGTTCAAGTCCGCGTCGATGCTCATCTGCTTACCCGGCATCGCGTCGAGCGTAAATCTCGCTCCGACTTCGGCGACACGCTCGGAACCTTTTGTAATTACGATGAATTGCACGATGACCAGAATGAGAAACACCACAAAACCGACGGCAAGCTGTCCCCCGGCTACGAAGCGTCCGAACGTCTCGACGACGTGGCCTGCGTCCGCTTTGGACAAAATCAGCCTCGTCGTGGAGACGTTCAGCGCGAGTCGAAACACGGTTGTAATGAGCAGCATCGTCGGGAATATGGAAAAATGAAGCGCATCCTGGGTGTTCATCGCAATCAGCAAAATCATGATCGCCACAGATATATTGATGATGAGCAAGACGTCCAATAGCCCTTTGGGAATCGGAACGACCATCATCAGAACGATGCCGATGACGCCGATTAATATGCTGAGGTCCCTGATTTTCATGACGCCACCCCCACTCCTATTAAAGAGGTTCAATTTTGATCGCGAAGCGTTGCAAGAAGCGGATTCGACAGCCAACATGAATTCAGCCGATTGTTCCGATACTCTTGTTTCTTCTATCTTCTATCTTCGGCCTTTGAGCCGATATACGTATGCCAGCACTTCCGCGACCGCCTGGAACAGATCGGCGGGAACGCTTTGTCCCACTTCCGTTCTCTCGTACAATGCGCGGGCGAGCGGCTTGTTTTCCATCGTTATGACTTCGTTCTGCTTGGCGATCTCCCGAATTCTCAATGCCAGATAGTCCTGACCTTTGGCCACCACCGTCGGGGCGTCCATCTTCTCCGAGTCGTATTTCAGCGCGACTGCGAAGTGGGTCGGGTTCGTAATGATGACGTCCGCGCTCGGCACTTCCTGCATCATCCGCATGAGCGCCATTCTGCGCTGGCGTTCCTTGATCTTCCCTTTGATCAGCGGATCGCCTTCCACGTTCTTGTACTCGTCCTTAATATCCTGCTTGCTCATTCGCAAGTTTTTCTCATACTCGTAACGCTGGTACATAAAATCCCCGATTGCCAGTATGAACAGCAGCACGGCGATAAACAGGCCCAAACGAACCGTCAAGCTGGTGACAAAGGCGAAAATGTCCTGCACGGGCAGATGCGCCAAATCCAGCAGCCTCTTCTTCTCCGACCATAGCACCATAAATACGATAAGTCCGACGCAGACAAGCTTGAGTCCGCTTTTCAGAAATTCGACCACCGTGCGCATCCCGAACAGGTTTTTGGCGCCGTTGATCGGATTCAGCTTGTTGAATTTCGGTTTGAGCGGCTCGGTTGTGAACAGCCATCCGATTTGCACGTAGTTGGCCGCGAACGCGATGACGACAACAATGACGAATACCGGCGCCAGCAGCACAAGCATTTCGATCGCGTAATGATTAAACAAGGAAAGCACGTTGCTGTCGGTAACCTGCATGTTCAACCGATACAGAAACGCGTCCCCGATCAAGGAAAGCAGCTGCCGCTCCAGAAACGGGCCGAGCATAACCAGAAAGCTGATGCAGGCGAGCAGGATCAGTGTGCTTGGAACTTCCGCGCTTTTGGCAACCTGCCCTTTCTTTCGGCTCTCTTGGCGTTTCTTCGGCGTTGCCTTCTCCGTCTTCTCGCCGGAGAACAGCTGCAAATCCATCCTTAGGCGCTTGCGGAGCATGACAACACCTCCCGAATGGCACCCGCGGCGGTCAAGATGAGGTTTTCACAATGGTGAACAACTGTTCGATCGCTTGAAACATCCGATCGAAAATGATTTGAAACAAAGGACCGAACCCAGGGATCAGCAAAATAAGCAGCGCAAGTCCGATCAGCAGCTTTAGCGGCAAACCGATCACAAATACGTTATATTGCGGAGCCGCCCGGGCAAGCAGAGCCAAACCGAAGTCGGTCAAGAACATCGCCACGACGATCGGAGCGGAAATCTGCAGTGCAAGCAAAAAAGTGCTGGCAAACGTATGCGTCAGAAACTCCGTAACGCTGCCGCCGTAATAAATTTGAAATAGATTGTTGTCCAACGGCAACCACTTATAGCTGTCCATTATGGCGGCAAGCAAGTAATGATGGCCGTTAATAGATAGAAATACGAGAATGAGCACCATAAACTTGAAATTTCCCATGATCGGTGCCGACACTCCGGTAACCGGGTCTACGATGTTGGCCATCGCCAAACCCATCTGCATATCCATCAAACCCCCGGCGGTTTGCACGATCGTAAAAAATAGATACGCTACAAATCCGATCAGCAGGCCGGCGAAAACTTCGCGAATAATCGCCAGTATATACGTCGCATCCGCCGTTACTTTCGTATCGAAGCCGACGTTCAAAAATACGATCACCGAAACGAAAAAGCCAAGTCCGATCTTGATGACAGTCGGGAAACTGCGTGACGAAAACACAGGCGCGACTACAAAAAACGCTGTAATTCGACAAAGAACGAGCAGAAAAGCAGGGAAGACCTGCATGATCATATTCATATCAAGTCACCCAATGTATTTCTCTAAATTTCCTAGCAGGTGGGCCGTAAAATCGACCATGATGTTCAAAATCCACGGACCGAAAATCAATAAAGCGAGGAAAACGGCGATAATCTTGGGAACGAAGGCGAGCGTCTGCTCCTGAATCTGGGTCGTCGCCTGAAAAATGCTGACGCTGAGGCCGACGACAAGCGCGATAATCAGCATCGGCGCGCTTACCTTCAGTACGGTAAACAGCGCCTGGCCTGCAAGGCCGATAATAAACTCGGATGTCATTGGCTTCCTCCCCCTTTTGCGCTCGGCCGGTTCAAGGGCTAAAGCTGGTCAGCAGCGACTTCACGACCAAATACCAGCCATCGACGAGCACGAAGAGCAAAATTTTGAAGGGCAGCGAGATCATCACCGGCGGAAGCATCATCATCCCCATCGCCATCAGCGTACTGGCGACGACCATGTCGATCACAAGAAACGGAATGAAAATCATAAAGCCCATCTGGAATGCCGTTTTCAGCTCGCTTATCGCATAAGCCGGAACGAGAACCGTAATCGGTATGTCTTGAAAAGTAGCCGGCTTTTCGGTTTTCGTATACTTCATGAACAGGAGCAAATCCTTCTCCCGCGTATGTTTGTACATGAATTCCTTCATCGGCACCGAAGCTTTCTCCAGCGCGTCCGTCTGGCTGATCTCTCCGGCCAAATACGGTTTAAGCGCCGTTTCGTTCACCTGCGAGAAAGTCGGGGCCATCACGAATAGCGTCATGAACAACGCCAAACCGATCAGCACCTGGTTCGGCGGCATTTGCTGCGTGCCCAGCGATGTGCGAACGAAGCCGAGCACGATGACGATTCTCGTGAAGCTTGTCATCAGCACAAGTATTGCCGGAGCCAAGCTCAGCACGGTAATGAGCAGCAGCAGGGACAACGAGGACGTGCCCATGGGCTCCGAGCCGTCGCCCAGCGTCACCCCGATAATGGGTTCGGCAGAGACGGAGGCTTGCAGCCCCAACAGCAACGCCTGCAACATCAGGAAACTATATGTAATCTTTTTTCTCATCGCTCATCTGTCCGATCTTCGGAACGGTCATCCAGCAGTTCTTCCGCCCGCTGTCTTCTCTCGGAGAGTTGACGGAGCCGGGTTTCCAACGATTTCTCGAAGCTGGAGTCGGAGCCGCCGGATTTGGAGCCCGTCTCCTCGTTCCGCAAATTGTTGCGTTCGGTCCACTTGCGAAGCCATTCCGGCAGAGCCGGTCCCGTATCGGCCAATCCGGCTTCATGTTCCGCCAGCAAGGCGTCCACGATGTCCGAATCGGTGATCGCTTCCAGCAGCGTAATGTTCTCGCCGACGCCGAGCACGTATATCCGCCCGTTCCATTCCACGATTTGCATCGACTTGTTCGTGCCTAGAGGAAATCCTCCAAGCGAGCGCAGCGAGCGGTTCATCCCCCACCCTCTGCCTCGCTTTGCCAGAAACCGCAAAACAAACACGATCAAGCCGATGATCAGTCCGAGAACAGCAAGCACCTTGAACAAGTCCCATACCGAACCCCACGACGACACATCCGGCAATTCATCGGCAAGCCCGTAGGTTCGCATAAGCTTCAACGCTCCCGACTTCGCTTAACCGAGCGTTTTTTTGATCGCTTCAATAACGCGGTCCGCTTGGAACGGCTTAACGATGAAGTCTTTAGCGCCCGCTTGAATTGCATCGATAACCATCGCTTGCTGACCCATCGCCGAGCACATGATCACTTTTGCGTTGGAGTCCAACTTGCGAATCTCTTTAAGCGCCGCAATACCGTCCATTTCAGGCATCGTAATGTCCATCGTGATCAAGTCCGGCGTCAGTTCCTTGAACTTTTCTACCGCTTGCGCGCCGTCCTGCGCCTCTCCTACTACCTCGTACCCGTTCTTCGTTAAAATATCTCTGATCATCATGCGCATAAATGCTGCGTCGTCAACGATGAGAATGCGGTTTGCCATTTCTGTTTCCTCCCGATTAGCTTATTGGATTTTTTGGACGCGGTCCCATTGACTGACGATATCGGTAACGCGTACTCCGAAATTTTCGTCAATGACAACGACCTCGCCTTTGGCGATCAATTTGTTGTTAACCAAGATGTCGACGGGTTCGCCGGCCAGCTTGTCCAGCTCGATAATCGAGCCCTGGGACAGCTCCAAAATATCCTTAATCTGCTTCTTCGTACGCCCGAGCTCCACCGTAACCTTTAAGGGAATGTCGAGCAGCAGATTAAGATTCGTTTCGTCCGCCTGCGCGTATCCGCCGCCTTGGAAGTTGGCGAACTGAACCGGATTGACGTTGACGTTCCGATTCATGCCGCCTCCGCCCAGAGACTGCGGGTGGCTCGGCATCGGCGCTCCATAACCGGGCGGCACGGCAGCCATCGGCGGAGCTTGATGCATCGGCGGTGGCGTAGGAGCCTGCGGCGGCGGTGTCGGCGCAGGCGCCGAGTGCGCAGCCGGTTGGGCCGGTGCCGCCGGAGGCGCTACCGCAGGCTGCGGAACCGGCTCCGATACAGTGCCCATCAAAGAGCTTACCAGCTCTTTGGCGAATGGCACCGTGAGCAGCTGCATGATCGAGGAATCGATCAGATCGCCAATTTTCAAACGAAAGGAAATTTTGGCGAATACTTCCTCTTGCGGCAAATTGCTGACGCCGGAGTTGTTCTTCACATCCATAATATCGATGCCCGGAGGAGAAATATTGACCATCCGGTTAAAGATCGTCGACATCGAAGTCGCCGACGAGCCCATCATCTGGTTCATCGCTTCCTGGACGGCGCTAATGTGAATTTCATTTAATTCCTCGGTCGTTACATTGCCTTCGCCGCCCAACATCAAGTCAGCGATCACCTGCGCGTCGTGAGACTTGATTACGAGCGAATTGATCCCTTCGAAGCCGTCGACATAGCTGACGTGAACCGCCACGTGCGGCTTCGGAAATTCGGCCTCGAACCGATCTCTGGCAATGGCGGAGACGGTAGGCGTCGTAATGTCTACCTTCTTGCCGAGCAGCGTCGACAACGCCGTAGCCGCGCTTCCGAACGTGATGTTTCCGATCTCGCCAAGAGCATCCTGCTCGAGCGGAGTCAAGTATTCGTCAATCGACGGCGCAACGTCGGCCGAAGCCGGAGCAGCCGGAGCATCGCTCCCTCCGCCGGAGGATTGGTTAAGCAGCGCGTCGATTTCCTCTTGGGATAAGTAATCTTTACTCGTCATTGATTTCATCTACTCCTTCGCTGACGATTTCATCAATTTGAATCGCCATTTTATCTCGCAGCGTGCCAGGGCTCGCGATAAACTTTACATTATCCCCGACCTTGACTTCAAGACCTTCCGTCGTTTGGCGGTTCAGCGTAATGACGTCTCCAGCCGCCAAATTGAGAAACTCCTGGATGGAAATATGCGAGGAGCCCAGCTCGGCGACAATCGGCAGCTTCGCTTTTTGTACCCGCTGTTCCAGAATGTGCTGCTCTTCGGGAGCGCGCGTCTTCTTCTGCGAGACAAACCAGTGATGAACGGACAACCTCGACATAATCGGTTCGATAACGACATGAGGAATACAGAGGTTGATCATCCCCGTCGTCTCTCCGATTTTCGTGCTGAGCGAAATCAGAGCGATCGTCTCGTTCGGAGATACGATCTGCATAAACTGCGGGTTCGTCTCCAGCGCTTCCATACGCGGCTGCGTGTCGATAATCGTCTTCCAGGCTTCTTGAAGACTATCGAGCGCGCGGCTGAATATTTTCTCCATAATGATCGTTTCGATTTCCGTCAGACTGCCGATCTTGCTCGGGGCGCTTCCGCCTCCGCCCAGCAGCCTGTCCAGCATCGCGAAAGCGACGTTGGGATGTACTTCCAGAACCATGCGGCCTTCAAGCGGCTCCGCCTCGAAAATGTTCAAAATCGTCATCTTGGGGATGGAGCGGATAAACTCGTCGTAAGGCAGCTGCTCGACTTGAACGACGCTGATCTGGACGAACGTTCGAAGCTGGGCGGAAAAATAAGTCGTTAAATATCTTGCGAAATTTTCGTGAATCCGGGTCAAGCTGCGAATATGATCCTTAGAAAAGCGGGTCGCGCGTTTGAAGTCGTAAGCGCGAACCTTTTTCTGCGTATCTTCCTTTTTGAGCTCTTCCGCATCCATTTCGCCAGAGGACAGCGCCGCGAGCAACGCGTCTATCTCATTCTGCGACAGTACATCTACCAAATCTCTCACCCCTTTCTCGAGCCTCCGCGGAACGATCGCTCGAACCGCCGGCCTGACTGATGTTCCGGACTTCTTCTATATTAGATAGGAGTCATGACAAATCCTTTAATTCCGACTTTAAGCAGCTTGCCTTCCGTAATCACGGAGTTGATCGAGTTGATCAGTCCTGCGGCCAGCTGATCTTTGCCTTTCGTTCCGCTCATCTCCTCCGGGGTCATTACCCATAGAGCGCGATTGATGATCGGCTTGATTTCATTCTCCTTGATCTTGTCGAACTCTTCTTTAGCCTTCTCGCTGTCGAATTGGAAAGACAAGCTGATTCTTACTATGTAGTCCGTATCTGCCAGGTTGGTGCTAATATCAATTAATTCGGATGTGACCTTGACCATTTCATCCGCAGATATTGGCTCTAATTGCACGCTCTCCGTAGCTTCCTTGACCGCCTGATCGGGATCCTTGTTTTTGTCCCCGAACAGATTGTTCCAGAAGATAAACGCAACAACGACAATCAACGTAATCGCCAATAATAGCGAAACGAGCCATGGCAACAATTTTCTCATGACGTAGCTCCCTCCGATTGCGGGTCTGCAGGATTCGTAATCGCCGCCAACACGCCGATACTGCGCAAGTAATGCCGGATCGCCCGGATTACATCCGAAGAATTTTCGATAACAATAAATTTTCTTCCTGTCGTAAGCGTAATGATCGTGTCCGGCGTTTCCTCCACCGTCTCGATCAACAAAGCGTTCAGGTGAAACTTCGTGCCGTTCAATCGCGTGACTTGAATCATCGCTGGGCCTCCCCCAGACCGCCGGGAGAAGAGCCTGGGCTCCTCCCCGGCAGGAAATCAATTACCGTTTCAGGTTAACAACCTCTTGGAGAATTTCGTCCGAAGTCGTAATGATTCTCGAGTTCGATTGGAAACCGCGCTGCGCGACGATCATTTCCGTAAACTCGTTCGTCAAGTCGACGTTGGACATTTCAAGCTGGCCGGAGACGATAGCTCCGGAGCCGGTCTCGGGATCTGAAGCTTGTCCTAATTCTTCCAGCTCTCCGTCAGGATTCGCGTTCGGCGTCATGCGGTACAGGTTTCCGCCGACCTTCTCCAGACCGCCCGGATTAGCTACAACCGTAACGGCGATAAAAACTCCGGTCGGCGCAGCCAAACCGTCCGCTCCGATGGAAATGATCTCACCTGTCTGGGAGATCGAGAACGCCGTCACTTCTTCATCGAGTTGGATGATGCCCCCGCCGGAATCCAATACGAACATGCCGTCGGCGTTGACGAGCTGGCGGTTCGCATCCAGATCAAAGTTGCCGGCGCGAGTCAAGTATACCTGCTCTCCGTCTCCTCCCGGACTGACCGCGAAAAATCCGTCTCCGTCAATGCGCAAGTCCGTCGATTTGCCCGTCGTCATTGCGCTGCCCGGTGTGTGCAGCGTGTCGATCGCGGCCACCGTGACGCCGAGACCGATTTGCTTGGCGTTCACACCACCCTGATCGCCTTCGGCCGAAGCGGTGACGCCCGACATCGACTGACTCAGAATGTCCTTGAACATAACTCGGCCCGCCTTGAAGCCAACGGTGTTCACGTTGGCAATGTTGTTGCCGATGACGTCAAGCTTCGTTTGAAACCCTCTCATTCCGGATACGCCGGAATACATTGAACGCAACATGTAGTGCCTACCTCCATTAAGGTGGATTAAGCCGCTTCAATCGGTCCGCGGCTGCGGGCTTCCTTTGCAGGACCGGCCCTGTTGTTCGTTAGCTGACGACAACGGCGCTGTCGATTTGCGTGAAAATATGCTCCTTCATCGAATGGCCGTCCATTGCGGTTACGACGGTTCGATTCGGCACGCTGACGATCATCGCGATGTCTTGGAACAGCACCAGCGAATCTTTGGCGCCTTTGGCGGCAGCCTGATCGACGGCGCTCGCGATTCGTTCGAGCTGGTCCGGCTGCAATTGAATGCCCCTCTGCTGCAAGCGCTGCTCGGCATGATGGCTGAATTTCAACTGCTGCTGGCTAAGCAGCTCCTGAAAAGACACTCCGTCAGAATTTGTCTGCCTGTTCCGATCCGACGGCCGATGGCCTTGAATCGGGCCCGTACGTCCCGTCGTCAGATGACCGACGAGCATCGGGTTATTCATCTTCCGTCACCTCCGGCTGCTGGCTTTCGCCGGCTCCGGCTCCGTCGTCCTCTGCGGCAGGCTCGGAGATTGAGATCACTTTGTCGATCGGAACGGCCAGATCGCCAACCTGCGCATACTGTACGCCGCCTGTCCAAATGATCGAATCGACCTTGCCCCGCTGCACGATGCTTTCTCCGCCAGCTTCGACGTTGTCCGCATACCATTCGATCTGCTTGCCGATGAGTCCGGTTGCCATTCCCGCCGATTGCTTCAGCGCTGTAATTTCCTTGGTCATGTTCATCATTTGCTCCAAGGAAGAGAACTGCGCCATCTGGGCGATGAATTCCTTATCCTGCATCGGCTGCATCGGGTCCTGGTAACGAAGCTGCGTGACCAGAATTTGCAGAAACTCGTCTTTGCCGAGCTGCTTGACCGGTTCTCTAGCGGCGGCCTGTACGTTCTGGGCCGAATAATACGGCCAAATGTTCTTAGTGCCGCCGACGCTGTCAGCCACATCACTCACCTCCTCTTGCTCCAACGCTATGCCGTTACGTTAATCGAGCTTCCGTAGCCGATCTCCTTCAACGAAGAATTGCGTTCCAATTCGGCTTCGAATACGGCATCTTCGCCGCCTTCGCCGCCGCTCCGTCCGTCGGAGCTTCCGTCTCTGCCGGATTTCGAATTGCGGTGCTCCTGATTCTGAAACGTTGCGCCGCTGGAAGCCGAGGACGGCTGAACGACCTCAAGCCGTTCTACCTGCAATCCCTGTCCGCTTAGCGAAGCTCTGAGCTGCGCCATCTGGTTTTCCAGCATTTCTCTTGCCGCCGGACTGTCCGCGATAAACTGTGCGGTCAGCACTCCGTTGTTCATGACGATGCGAATGTCCACTTGCCCGAGATGCTCTGGAGTCAGCTTCAGCTTCGCCTCGGATATTCCGTTTCCTTGCGTCAGTTGGAATTGCTTGACCAAGTATTTGCCAATCTGGTCGGCGAATTGCTGAACCGGAACCGGATTCGGAACCGGAGCTGTCGCTTTGGCAGAGGCGCTGTCCACGTTGGACAACCGGTCGTTCTGCAGCAGCGTCCATATCGGTTTGGATTCCTGCGAGCCCGTCTGTTCGGCGGCGTCGCTTGCCGGTGCTGCTGTCTGCTCACCCGTTTCGGAAGCATCCGCAGCTGCGGACATCTGGAAACGCCACACCGGATCGCGAAGCGCCTGAGCAGGTCGACGCGTTTCTTGGGTCGTGGACGTCTGTGCGAGAGCTTCCTTAACGCCGGCTGTCTCTCCCGCTGAAGCGTTATTCGCTTTGCCGGAAGCTTTGGCGTTTTCAGCTTCTCCCGTCTTCGTTTCGCGGATGGCCGCGGAAGCCGAAGTAATCGCCGTCAATGTATCGAGAGCCGCTTGGATCCGCCCGCCGATTGCAGGAGCTTGCTCCTCGCCCTCCTTCGCGGATGCGATCGCTTCGGTCAACTGCTTCACGACATCGCGCAGCGATTGGACGATCGGCTTGGACAATTGCGTATCCAACGCAACGTCCACGGTCTGTCCGGCGTCGGACGTTTGCGCAAACGCTGCATTCGCCGTCGGCTGGGCTGTGCGAAGCTGATCCAGCAAGCTTTGCAACGCAGCTAACATCGCCGCAAGCTGCTCCTGCGCATCAGGCGTAAGCTCAGCGCCCGTCTGATCGAGCTGTTCCAGTTGCTCCGCGAGATTCGATAGCATCGCCAGCAGATCCTGCGTTTCGCTTTCGCCGCCCGATGCTCCGACCGTTCCGATGAGCCCTGCCAATCCAACGGGAAGGGACAGACTGCCGCCGCCTTCGCTTGTCGTCGCCGAAGCGTTGCCGCCGTCAATCGCCTGCACGAGGGCGCCTGCGAATCCGCTACCGCCTTCGGAGGAACCTTGAGCCGCTCCCGTAGCCGAAGCCAACGCTTTGCCCGCTGCGGAAGGCGCGGATGAAATCATCATGTTCATCTTGTTCTCACCTCCTTTCGCAAATCGATCGTTACGGGTTTGCCGGCATCAGCTTGCTGACCAAGCTAGCCGCGGCTTTCTTGTCCAGCGTGGACAGTTCGTTAAGCACTTTGGCCCGCGCTTCATTATCAAGCGCATCCAGAATACGCAAAGCTTTGCTCTGGCTTGTCTTCGACATCTGCAGCAGCAGCTCCGCCGCTTTCTTCGAATCCATGCTGGAGAAGGTGCGATTCAATTCCGCCGTATCCAGTGCGGCGGTCGTGTCCACCGGACGGCTTTCCAGCTCCTTGATTCGCGACTGCAGCGCAGCGATCTCCCGATCGTCCACCGTTTCGGAATCCTTTAGCTTCACCGTTACGTCGGCCGCCCGCTTCGGAGTCATTCGCTGCATCACGCGTCCGCGCTCGGCTTCCGTCATCGCCCCCAGTACGAGAGCCGACTCCTCCAGCGTCATGCTTTCCAGAA
This sequence comes from Cohnella phaseoli, assembly GCF_003386235.1. GTDB lineage: Bacteria > Bacillota > Bacilli > Paenibacillales > Paenibacillaceae > Cohnella > Cohnella phaseoli. The sequence continues at coordinate 250,333 of NZ_QRDZ01000003.1, read as the reverse complement.
TCGGAGCCGCTTTGCTCGGAGTCATTTTCCCATACATGTTGGCAAGTCCTTTAATACGGGACTGATAGGCTTCGCCCGTAATCGTGCGTTCCTCTCCCGCCTTGGACAGCTCGTCCAGCTTAAGCTGCAGCTCGTCCAGCTTTTTCTTCTGTTCTTCGCCAAGCGCCGTCGCTTGCTTCAGCGCCGTTTCCCGATCTGCAAGAAGCGCGTTCAGTTCGTCTAACTTCGCTTTGGCGTTGTTCACTGATAATGTTTCGTCCGTCTGCGTTTCCGGAGTCTGCGGGCTGTCCGGATTCGGCAAAATCGACCGGATCACCGGTATTTTATGGCCGATCTCCAGCGCCGCATTGCGCCAGTCCGCATTGAACATCAGCAGCAATACGCCCAGCAGCACTGCCGTAAACAAAATCGGGGTAATAAAAAAGAGAAATCGCTCGAACCCGCTGTAACTGCTTTTTTCCACATCCGCGCTCGCCACGAATTTCCCTCCCTTCTCCTGCAATCCGGCCGCGGATCTCCATTACCTTCGCGAGGAGGAGGAGGCAGCTCTTACGATCGCGATTTCATCGAGTTCGTTTTGTTCCTTGGCCAAGCGGTCGCGCCTAAAGCGCTCCAATGCGCGGTCGCGCGCGTTCAGCCATACTTTTTCGTCCACCATTTTGTCCGTTAACTGACCTTGACGCTTGCGCACCTGGTCTTCGGCGACGCGAACCCCTTCGTTCTGTCGGCGGATTCTCGCATCGACAACCTGCATATATCGCTCGGTTGCCATCAGCTCGGTCAGAGGCGTCGGCCTTTTGGCGGCAACCAACAGCTCATCCTCCAGACCGCGGCGTTCTTCATGGAGCTCTCTCAACCGCTCCTCCTCGGATCTAAGCTTGCCGAGCGAAGCGGCGTATTCCCATTCGGCCATCGATTTCTCGCTGCCCTTCAAATCTACGATCTTCTGCAAAGGATATCGGAATGACATCGTCGCTTATCCTCATCTCTTGTAAAAATCGATTATGAGCCGCTCCTGCGCTTCCTGCAGCGTCACTTTTTCGTTCGTTCTCTGCTGCGTGTAGTTGCGGATCAGATCGTAGTACTGGATTGCTTTGTCGATCTCGGCGTTGGAGCCGCGCTGATAAGCGCCGATGTTGATCAAATCCTCGGAATCCCGGTAGACGGCCAGCAGTTTCTTAAGCTGTTCGGCGGCGCCTTGCTGATCTTCGCTGACGATGTCCTTCATGACGCGGCTGACGCTCGACAGCACGTCAATAGCCGGAAAATGTCCCTTGTTTGCCAAATTCCGGTGCAGAACGATATGCCCGTCCAGAATGCCGCGCACGGCGTCCGCGATCGGCTCGTTCATGTCGTCGCCATCTACGAGCACGGTATAGAAAGCCGTTATCGAACCCGTCGGCCCCGTCCCCGCACGCTCCAGCAGCTTGGGCAGCGCTGCGAACACGGAAGGCGTATAGCCTCGCGTCGCCGGCGGCTCGCCGATGGCCAGCCCCACTTCCCTCAGCGCCATCGCGTAACGAGTGACCGAATCCATCATCAGCATGACGTTCATGCCGCGGTCGCGGAAATATTCGGCGATCGTCGTCGCGATCAGCGCGCCTTTCATTCGAATAAGCGCGGGCTGGTCGGACGTTGCGACGATAACGACCGAGCGGGCCAGCCCTTCCGGGCCGAGATCCTTCTCGACGAATTCCAGCACCTCGCGTCCGCGTTCTCCGATCAAGGCAATAACGTTAACGTCTGCGGAGGTATTTCTAGCGATCATGCCAAGCAGCGTACTCTTTCCGACGCCCGAGCCTGCAAAAATGCCGATCCGCTGTCCCTGACCGACCGTCAGCAATCCGTCGATCGCCCGAACTCCGACGCCAAGAGGCGTCGTCACTCGCGGACGGCTGAGCGGATTGCCGGGTGCGTTATGCGTGGAATAGTGCGGCATACGCACGGACAGCCTTGTTCCGTCAAGCGGCCGACCGAGGCCGTCCAGCACTTTGCCGAGCAGCTCGGATCCAACCTGCACTGTAAGCGGGCTGCCCGTAGCGACAACGTCGCAGCCGGGGCCAATGGCATGCAGTTCTCCGAGCGGCATCAACAGAACGCGATTATCGCGGAAACCGACGACTTCGGCAAGCACGGGCTTGCCGCCTTTCATCGGATAGATCGAGCAAACGTCGCCGATGCTCGCATCCGGCCCTTCGGACTCGACCGTCAACCCGATAATTTGAATGACTTTGCCGTTGACCCGCACCGGATCGAAATCGCGAAGCGTATCCGTATAACGACCGATATCAAGGAGCGCCATACGGTTCGCCCTCCTCGCTGCGGTGGGCCGCCACTCTTAGCAACTGCTCTCGGATCGCTTCAAGCTGCGTATCGACTCTTGCATCAATGCTGCCGAAAGGCGATCTAACGATACATCCACCTTCTTTAATCGAAGCATCCGGGACGACCTGCAGCTCTGCCTGCGCGTCCAGCGCAAGAGCAAGCTCGTCCTTTGCCGCCTGTACGTAAGCAAACTGCGACGGCGATACGCATAGCACGATAACGCCTTGTTCCTTTCTTCTGGACAACGCCTTCTCGAACAACGCTTTCGACATCTCCGGTGCCTGCTCCAACTGGGATTGCACGATCTTCTCCGCAATTGTGCAGCTTAGCTCGACGAGAAAGACTTCGCCTTCGGTTATGATCGATTCCTTCGCCGCATAGGCCTGGATCACGATCGCCTCGGCCTCCCGTAGCCTCTCCTCGTACTGAAGCTTAAGCTGCTCTTCCGCCTCCAGCGCGCCGGCGCGATAGCCTTCTTCGTGCCCCTGCCTGCTCGCCTCTTCGCGAATTCGGTCGTCTTCCTCGCGGCGCGATTGCCACCACGATTCCGCGTCCCGCTCTACAGCCGCCCTAAGCTCCGCCGCATCGGCTTTCGCCTGCTGCATAATCTGCTCGGCCGTCTGCTCCGCATCGGCAATAATGCGTTCCTTTAATGTTTGAGTTTCGACATCAAGCGTCTGATTTCCTTCGCCATCCATGCCGGAACCTGAAATATTTTGCGAAACGGGCGCGGTTCTCTGAATCAATTCCAATCGCTTTAGATCGTCCAGCGACACGACATGCGAAGATTTGATGAGATTAGACAATGATATCGTCTCCTCCGCCGCGAGCGATAATGATTTCTCCGGCCTCTTCCAATCTGCGAATCGTCGCTACGATGCGGGTTTGCGCCTCCTCTACGTCGCGCAGCCGCACCGGCCCCATGTATTCCATCTCTTCCTTGAACGTCTCCGCCATCCGTTTCGACATATTCCGGAAAATCGATTCCCGCACTTCGTCGCTGGCCACCTTGAGCGCAAGCTGCAAATCGGCGTTTTCGATGTCGCGAATGATGCGCTGGATCGAACGATTGTCGAGATTGACGATATCCTCGAATACGAACATCCGCTTCTTGATCTCTTCCGCCAGCTCCGGATCCTGAATTTCCAGGGAATCCAAAATCGTACGCTCCGTACCTCGGTCTACGCCGTTCAAAATTTGCACGATCGCCTCGATGCCGCCGGCATTCGTGTAATCCTGAGTAACCGTCGAGCTGAGCTTCTGCTCCAACACCCGTTCGACTTGCGCAATGACTTCCGGAGAAGTGCTGTCCATGAGCGCGATCCTTCGCGCCACCTCCGCTTGCTTCTCCTGCGGCAAGGACGAGAGGACTGCCGACGATTGATCCGGCTGCAGGTAGGAAAGCACGAGCGCGATCGTCTGCGAGTTCTCGTTCTGAATGAAGTTTAAGATTTGCGAAGGCTCGGCCTTGCGTGCGAAATCGAAAGGCCGAACCTGCAGCGTCGCGGTCAACCTGTTCAGGATATCCATTGCTTTCTGCGAACCGAGCGCCTTCTCCAATATTTCTTTGGCGTAGGTAATGCCGCCCTGCGTAATATACTCTTGCGCGACGCAAATCTGGTGAAACTCACCGAGAATAAGTTCTTTTTCGCTCGCGTCCACCTTGCGCACGTTGGCGATTTCCAGCGTCAACTGTTCAATCTCGTCATCGCGCAAGTGCTTGAACACTTGCGCGGATACTTCCGGTCCAAGGGTGATGAGCAGAATGGCCGCCTTCTGCCTCCCGGACAATTGAATCCCCTTCGCCACTGCCGCCACCTCTATTCATCCACTAGCCAAGTCCGGAGAAGATTAACGAATTCATCCGGCTTGCGCTTGGCCAAGCTTTCCAGTTGCTTGCGCACCTGGCTTTCGTTCGAAACGTTGTCGATATCGATCGTCGGCATTTCCACGCGCGGAGCGTCTTCGATCGCTGCCGCTTCTTGCGCCGCTTTGCGACGACGATAAATATAGTAGCCCCCGCCTCCGAGCAACGCCAGCGCCAACAATCCCGCTGCCGCCATCCACAAAGTCGAATTCGACGCGCTGCCAGAGACCGCTGCCGTGCCGTCGAAGGATTGCGACAAAACCGAGACGCGTTGCGTCAAAGCTTCGTCCGACAAATCCAATCCCGATTCGTTCAGAAGCACTCTTACATTATTAACAAGCATGCTCTGGATCTCGGCCAGTCTCTCGGGCGTCATATTCGCAGAATTTACGCCGACATTTATCGATAAGTCCTTCACTTTATAAGGGCCGTAGTCGATATTATTAGTAATGCGGTTTACATCGTAGTTAATCGAACTGGAAACCTTCTCGGACGTAGATGAGCCCGAGTTGCCCCCGGACGGATAATTGGTGACGTCGGTTTCTCCCGTCCCCGCTACTCCTCCGGCTTGCCCGTCCTGGCCTTGGTACGTCTCGCTCGTCTCTTGTCGGCCGATTTCGATCCCTCTATTGTCGTTATCCGGCAAGGGCTGCACAAGCTGTTCCACAGACGATTTCTTATCGAAATTCAAGGAAGACACGACGCTGACGACCATGTTGTCCATGCCGACAATCGGGTTCAGAAATTGCTGGATGTTTCTTTTCAGCGTATTCTCGAACTCATTCTGAATGGCGAACTGGGTCTCGTAGATCGCTCCGCCCACTCCGGCTCCTCCGCCCAACTTCGTGGACGGGGTCAGTTCGCTCGTGCTGCTGCTGATCGTAATATCTTGAATTGCCAGATTCGGCACGGCCGATTTGACCAGATTGTAGTAGCTGTCGATTTCCTCTTGCTTCGGCCGAAAGCCTGGCTTAAAGGTGATGATGACAGCGGCAATCGCCTTTTCCTTGTCCGATTCGTTCAAGAATACCGAATCTTCCGGCAACGTTACGAGCGCTTTTACTTGTGCAACGCCCTGCTTTCTGAGCAACAATTGCTGGACCTCTCCGTTGAGCGCATTCCGAAACTTGACGTCAAACTCTTGATCCGTCGTTCCGATCGCCGATGAAGCTTTGCTCAGTTCCGGAAACCCGATCGAGCCGTTCTCGATGAGTCCTTGCGATCCGACCGCCACCTTGACCTTGGAAGCGGAAGCGCTCGGCACGAAGATGCTCGTCCCGGCGTCGCCAAGCTTGTAGCTGATCCCGTTGCCGTCCAGGTATTCCATAATGGAGGCGGCATCGGTGCTGTCCAGATTCTGGAAAGCAAGTTCGTACTCGGTTTTGGTGAATAAATAAGTAAGTAATATGATGGCAAAAAGCAACAAGGCCGCTGTTGAGGCGAGCACCCACTTTTGCGTCTTGCTGTACTGGTTCCAGAAACCGGACAGCTTTTCTCGAACCTGTGCCCACTTCTCGTTCACGATTTCACCCCACCTGCGGTTAGAAGAGCAAAGAAGGCGGAGAACCTCCGCGCCTTCTTCCCTTGATTATGTTTTACTTGTAGTTTCCGCGTCAGGATTACAGCTGCATCCGCATAATTTCCTGATACGCCTCGATGACTTTGTTGCGGACCTGCCCTGTCAGGGAAAGACTCAGCTCCGCCTGCGTAGCAGCAATGATGACCTGATTCTCGTCGACTTCCCCAATCAGAAATTGATCGTTGAGCTTATGTACGTTCTGTTCTTGAGCGGCCACTCCGTCAAGGGCGTTCTTCAGGAACGAAGCGAAGCTTTCCGTCGCCTCCGCCGGCGTCGCCTTTATCTGATTCAAGTTTGGCGCTGTCACTGCTTGAACGGGATTAAACATCGTATTCGTAATCAAGCTAACACTCCTTCAGGTTGATTGGATTCAATTGGCGGCGTTTGCTTTGAACGATCAACGACGTCCCATTTCCAGCGCCTTCATGAACATCGACTTTCTTGCGTTCAGCGCCGTTATGTTCGCCTCGTACGACCGGGAGGCCGCCAGCAGGTCGACTTGCTCCTTCAGCATATCCACATTAGGCATATAGACCATACCGCTCGCATCCGCATCGGGATGCGTCGGGTTGTACACCTGTTTAAACGGCGCGGAATCTTCGCGAATGGACGCCACCTTGACGCCCTGCGCCGACATTCCGTTCAACTGCTGGCTAAGCACGTCCTGGAACTTAGGCTGTGCCGCCTCCATCACGACGACTTTGCGGCGGTAAGGGACGAAGTTTCCGTTCACGTATCCGGCGCGCGTTGTCTCCGCGTTCGCAATGTTGGCCGAAATGACGTCCATACGCAGCCGTTGGGCCGTTAGCGCGGAAGCGCTGATATCGAATCCTCCGAGCTTCATTCGTTACGCACTCCCTTGAATTCCGATTCTCATCATCTTTGCTTCATGATTGACCTGCTGCGTCATCAGATTGTATCTGAGCTGGTTCTCCGCAAGGAGCGCCATTTCTTTCTCTACATCTACGTTATTTTTGTTATTGTTGATTGCCGTCGATTCGTCCGTTACAACTCTTGGCGCCGGCAACGGGTAAGCTCCGTTAATCGGAAAATGTCGAGGGTCGGTCGGCTTGCTCGCAAATGCGCGCGTCCCCTGCGCTCCGATCGCTTGCGTCAGCAGCTCTTCGAATACGACATCGGATCGCTTGAAATATGGCGTATCGTTATTGGCAATATTGTTGGACAGCACGCGTTGTCTCATCGCCGCGGCCTGGATGGCGTTCTCCAAGCGCAGAAATGATGCGCCGCTTAACAACTCCATCATTAGTCGCCCCTATTCATGAGATAATCTTCATTTTTCTTCATTTTTCGCACTCAATCGCATTTCGCTTTGACTTATTTCCACGCAAATCTCTTAAATTCCTGCTTGAAGCGACAATACTTTTGCTCATTCTACAAAAAAAGAATCGCAATCCGACATAATTAGAATTTTCTAAGATACATCATCTACGACAACGCTGTGCGTGACAATAAGAAAAAAGCCCTAATCTTCCATTGGAAGATCGGGCTTACTTATCTATTGGCGTCGCGCTTATGCGTTTTTGCGATGCTCCAGTTCCCGCAGAAGCTGCGCATTGAGAATGCGGATATAAGTTCCCTTCATCCCGAGAGAGCGGGTCTCGATCACCCCCGCGCTCTCCAGCTTCCGGAGCGCGTTAACGATAACCGAACGAGTGATTCCAGCCCGGTCCGCAATCTTAGAAGCGACGAGCAGCCCTTCTTTTCCTTCAAGTTCTTCAAAAATCTGCTCAACAGCTTCCATCTCGCTGAAGGAGAGCGAATTGACCGCAACCGTGACGATCGCCTTGCTTCTGGCCTCCGCTTCCCGCTCGTCGATTCTTTCTCTCAGAATCTCCATGCCGATAATTGTCGAGCCGTATTCCGCCAAAATCAGATCGTCGTCTCCGAACGATTCGTGCTCACGAGACAGGACTAAAGTCCCTAATCTGTCACTTCCACCTATGATCGGAACGATTGTGACAATTGCGTTGCCAAAAGCCGCTTCGATCGGCGTCAACGTTTCCTCGTTGGAAGAAACGTTCGCGGCCGTCTCCGAAATTCGCAGCAAGCGATCGTTCGTCTCGGAAGGGAAGCGCAGCCCGTCCGCTTCTTCTCTGCGCAGCCACATCTCGGGAAATCCAGCGGAATGCGCCGAGCCCAGCACCTTTCCTTTTCTGCTCAGCACAAATACATCGCCTTGCATCGTCTCGCGCAGCCCCTCCGCCATCTCGCGGAAGTTGAGAGGCTTGCCCGCCGCTTCCTGCAGCAGCCGGTTAAGCGTTCGGGTTTTCATCAACAGCGTCATGATTGTGCTTCCTCCTAATACGACAAACAAGTACAACGATTCCGCCGTCCGGGGACGGCGGCATCCGTTCGGCTAAGAGCCGTTATAGAATATATTGACTCAAATCGCGATTGCTTGCAATCGTCGATAATTTCTCGCGGACATATTCCGGCGTAATGACCATTTCCTCAAGCTGCAGCTCCGGCGCTTCGAAGCTCAAATCCTCAAGCAGCTTCTCAAGCAGCGTGTGAAGTCTGCGAGCGCCGATGTTTTCCGTATTCCGGTTAACTTCCTGCGCCATGCGCGCCAGCTCGGAGATCGCCGCCTCCGTGAAGGTAACGTTGATGCCCTCCGTCTGCAGCAGCGCCGTGTACTGCTTCGTCAAGGCGTTCTCCGGCTCGGTCAGAATGCGGATGAAGTCTTCGTCGGTCAAGCTGCTGAGCTCGACTCGGATCGGGAAGCGCCCCTGAAGCTCGGGAATCAGGTCCGAGGGCTTCGCGACATGGAACGCTCCGGCCGCCACAAACAGGACGTAATCGGTTTTAACCGGCCCATACTTGGTCACGACCGTCGAACCTTCGACGATCGGCAGGATGTCCCTCTGCACGCCTTCGCGCGAGACGTCGGGCCCTTGCCCGCGTCCTTGGCTGGCGATCTTGTCAATCTCGTCGATAAAGATGATGCCCGACTGCTCCGCCCTGCGCACGGACTCAGAGGTGACGTCGTCCATGTCGATCAGCTTATTGGCTTCCTCCACGATCAGCACCTTGCGCGCTTCCTTAACGGTCAGTCTGCGCTTCTTCCGGCGCTTCGGCAGAAATTGTCCGAGCATTTCCTGCATGTTGCCGAACTGCTCCTGACCCGGTCCGCCTAGCATATCGAGCATGGTCGGCGAGTTGTCCTCCACCTCGATTTCGACGGTCTCGTTCTCCAGAAGTCCGGCCTCAAGTTTAGCCTTCGTGTCTCTTCTCTTGTCCTGCAATCCCGAATCGACCGGATCGGGCTCGTCGTTAGGAACCGAGTTGCCTCCGAACAGCATCTCGAGCGGGTTTTTCTGCGTCTTCGGACGCGCCGGGGAAGGGGCAAGCAGAGCGACCAGCCGTTCATTGGCCGCCCTCTCGGCTTTGTCCTTCACCTGCTCCGTTCGCTCCTCTTTCACCATACGAATCGCCGTTTCGACCAAATCCCGAACCATCGATTCCACGTCTCTGCCGACATAGCCGACTTCCGTAAACTTAGTCGCCTCAACCTTGATGAACGGAGCTTGAACCAGCTTCGCCAGCCGTCGCGCGATTTCCGTTTTGCCGACGCCGGTCGGTCCGATCATCAGAATGTTCTTCGGCACGACTTCATCGCGGATTTCCTCCGGTAGGCGGCTGCGGCGATAGCGATTGCGCAGCGCTACGGCGACCGAACGCTTGGCAGGCTTCTGCCCGACGATGTATTTGTCGAGCTCAGCAACGATTTGACGGGGCGTCAGTGCATCGTTCATGCGATCCTCTCCCTTACGTTTGTCGAATGTAATCATTCTATCTCCTCAACGACCAGGTTATTGTTGGTGAATACGCAAATTTCAGATGCCGTTTCCAGCGCTGCGCGGGCGATGTCGCGGGCTTCCATGGCCGGAGCGTGACGCTTGAGCGCCCGCGCCGCAGCCAGCGCGAAGCTGCCGCCCGAACCGATCGCCAAAATTCCGTCGTCCGGTTCAATTACTTCTCCATTGCCGGACAACAGCAGCATACCTGTGGCGTCGACAACGATCATCATCGCCTCAAGCCGGCGGAGAACCCGGTCGGAGCGCCAATCCTTGGCTAACTCGACCGCGGCGCGCTGCAGGTTGCCGTGATGCTCTTCAAGCTTGCCTTCGAATTTCTCGAACAGCGTAATCGCGTCCGCGACCGAACCGGCAAACCCGGCAAGCACCTGGTTGCGGTACAGTCTACGTACTTTTTTGGCCGTATTTTTCATCACCATGCTATTGCCGAAGGTGACCTGGCCGTCCCCTGCGATCGCGCCTTTGCCGTTATGGCGGATCGCGCAGATCGTCGTGGCGTGGAAACTCATATCCATGGGCTGTTCCTCCCGTTTGTTTTGATCGCGAATCTCGCATCTTTGAAACTTCGCCTAGAGCCGGAAAAGCAGCGGCTTAGGTCTTATACGCAGCCGCTGCTTCATTGGTTACAGAACGGAGCTTGCCCGAAGCTCGGGACGCAGCGCATCGATCGCCTCCAGGGCGCGCGCGGCGATAGCGTCGTTCTTGTCCTTCTTGCTTTTGACGCGATAGCCCAGCGGCGGGAACAAGCCGAAGTTCGCGTTCATCGGCTGGAAATGCTTGAAGTCCGCTGTCGTAATATAATTCGACATGCTGCCCAACGTAGTGTGCTCGGGAAGCGTCAGCGGCTCTCGGCCTCCGGCCAACCGCCCTGCGTTCAGACCGGCGACCAATCCGGATGCGGCCGATTCCACATAGCCTTCCACCCCGGTCATCTGACCCGCGAAAAACAGCGTCTCCCGTCCGCGGAATTGATAGGTCGGATGGAGCAGCTTCGGCGAGTTGATAAACGTATTGCGGTGCATCACGCCGTAACGGACGAACTCGGCGTTTTCCAATCCCGGAATAAGCGAGAATACCCGTTTCTGCTCGCCCCACTTCAGATGCGTCTGGAAACCGACGATGTTGTACAGCGTGCCGGCAGCGTTGTCTTGACGCAATTGAATAACCGCATGGGATTTAGCGCCCGTCCGAGGATCGATCAAGCCCACCGGCTTCATCGGCCCGAACAGTACCGTCTGCTTGCCGCGTTTGGCCATGACTTCAATCGGCATGCAGCCTTCGAAATACATATCCTTCTCGAAGTCTTTCACTTCCGCCGTCTCTGCGTTGATCAGCGCTTCGTAGAAGACGTCGAACTCGGCCTCGGTCATCGGACAGTTCAAATAAGCCGCTTCCCCTTTGTCGTAACGGGAAGCGAGGAACACTTTGTCGAAATCGATGGAGTCCTTCTCCAGGATCGGCGCAGCCGCATCGAAAAAGTAGAAGTATTCTTCTCCGAGCAGCCGCTTGATGCTATCGGACAGCCCGGGAGAAGTGAGCGGTCCCGTCGCGACGACGACGATCCCGTCCTCCGGAATTGCGGTAACTTCCTCGTTCACGACCTTGATGAGCGGATGCTCTCTCAGCCGCTTCGTCACTTCGGCTGAGAAGCCTTCGCGATCAACTGCCAGCGCGCCGCCGGCAGGAACAGCATGCAGGTCGGCGCAGGCCAGAATGAGCGAATCGAGCCGCCTCATCTCCTCCTTCAGTACGCCGACAGCGTTCGCTAAGCCATTCGCCCGCAAACTGTTGCTGCATACGAGCTCGGCAAAGCTCGCCGTATGATGGGCCGGCGTCTGTCTGACCGGCCTCATTTCGTATAACGTGACAGGGATACCCTGCGCGGCGATTTGCCAGGCGGCTTCGCTGCCTGCCAGCCCCGCGCCGATAACCGTCACGGATTGATCTTGCTTCAAAACGGTTGCCCCCACCCCGTCGCCTCCGCGAGCCGCCCTGCCGAAGCTCTTCGCCCCGGCAGCGGCGTCCCGCTTGCGGCTTATTCGATTATTCCGCCGCTTCCTCGGCTTCTTCGGCAGCTTCCGAATGGCTGCATACCGTACAATTCAGTTGAGTCTCGCCTTTGACCCGCTTCTCGACCATTACCCCGCCGCAGCTCGGGCACGGCTTGGCAACCGGCTTATCCCAAGAGACGTAATCGCAGCCGGGATACAGATTGCACCCGTAGAATACGCGTCCCTTCTTGCTGCGCCTTTCGACGATCTGACCTTCTTTGCACTTCGGGCACGTTACGCCGGTATCTTTAATAATCGGCTTCGTATTCCGACAATTCGGGAAACCCGAGCAAGCCAGAAACTTGCCGAAGCGTCCCATTTTATAGACCATCGGGCTGCCGCACTTGTCGCACACTTCGTCCGACGGCTCATCCTTGATCTCGATTTCCTTCATTTCCTCTTCGGCGACCGCCAGCCGCTGCTCGAACGACTTGTAAAACTCGCCAATGACGTTGACCCAATCTTGCATGCCTTCCTCGACATGGTCAAGATCGCCTTCCATGTTGGCGGTAAATTCGACGTCGAGGATTTCTGGAAAAAACTCCTCCATTAATTGGACGACGAGCTCGCCCAGTTCGGTCGGAGTAAACTTCTTCTCTTCCAAGGCGACATAATTGCGCTTTTGGATCGTCTCCAACGTCGGAGCGTACGTGCTTGGGCGGCCTATGCCCAACTCCTCGAGCGCCCGCACGAGTCGGGCTTCCGTGAAGCGCGGCGGCGGCTGAGTAAAGTGCTGCTTCGGCTCGATGTCCTTCGATTCCGCCTTGTCTCCCACAGCGAGCGGGGGCAGCAGCCGATCCTCATCCGTCGTGCCGTCGTCGTTGCCTTCGACGTACACCTTCATAAAGCCGGGGAATTTCAGCTTCGAACCGTTGGCCCGAAACACAGCCGGCCCATTCTGCAGATCGACGGTCATCGTATCGAGCACGGCCGACGACATCTGGCTGGAGACGAAGCGCTCCCAGACCAGCTTATACAGTCTGAACTGATCTTTGGACGTGAACGCCTTGACCGATTCCGGATCGCGCAGCACCGACGTCGGACGAATCGCTTCGTGCGCGTCCTGCGCGGAAGCGTTCTTCTTCGTGTAAACCCGAGGAGTTTCAGGCAAAAATGGATTGCCGTACTTGCCCTCGATATACTCTCTGGCTTCCTCCTGCGCAACTGGCGAAATACGAGTCGAGTCGGTACGCATATACGTAATGAGACCGACCGTCCCTTCCTTGCCCAGATCGACGCCCTCGTAAAGCTGCTGCGCGATCTGCATCGTCTTCGAAGCGCGGAAGTTCAGCTTACGCGCGGCTTCCTGCTGCAGCGAGCTCGTAATAAACGGCGGAGACGGGTTGCGCTGGCGCTCCTTCTCCTTGACCTCTCCGACAGTGAACTGCGCTCCGGTTAGCTGTGCCAGCACTTCCTTAACCTCAGCTTCGCTGTGCAGCTCCTTCTTCTCGCCATGAACGGAATGGAACTTCGCCTCGAACGCCGCTTTGCCCTGCGTCAAATGAGCGGTAATGCTCCAATATTCTTCCGGAACGAATGCATTGATCTCGTTCTCGCGGTCGTTGATCAGCTTAACGGCGACCGATTGCACGCGGCCGGCGCTAAGTCCTTTCTTGACCTTTTTCCACAGCAGCGGGCTGATTTTGTATCCGACGAGCCGGTCGAGCACCCTTCTCGCCTGCTGGGCGTTCACCAAATCCATATCGATCGGTCTGGGCGACTTGAAAGCGTCCTTGACCGCTTGCTTCGTAATCTCGTTAAAAACGACGCGGCAATCTTCCTTCTCGTCCAGCTCCAGATAATGGGCCAAATGCCACGCGATCGCTTCGCCTTCCCTATCGGGGTCAGCTGCGAGATAAACTTTTTTCACCTTTTTGCTGGCATCGCGCAATTCCTTCAAAACGTTGCCTTTGCCCCGGATCGTGATGTATTTCGGCTGAAAGCCGTTTTCCACCTCGACGCCGATCTGGCTTTTCGGCAAATCGCGAATGTGCCCCATGGACGCTTTGACGATAAATTTGCTTCCTAAATATTTGCCGATCGTCTTCGCCTTAGCCGGCGATTCCACAATCACTAGCGAGTCCGCCACGTCCATCCTCCTCTCCTACGGTCGACAAGTCCTCGTGCCTATTTCTTATGCCTTCATTATTAAAGGACATGATATACGAAACCGGTTCGTTGTTCAATTCGTCGTTTCATTAGTAAATTTAGCAGAACGGAGTGTAAATGTCCAAACGTCATCCCGGAAAAGGTCGCCAATTCATCGACGGAAGCGGGCCGATCGAGGATTAAACGGTAGACGAGCAGTTCGTCTTCGTTCAGCCCCTCCTCCCCCGCGGAAGCCCCGGACGCCGCGCCGTTTGCGGGTTCCGGCCCTGTGACGGAAGGCATTCGATACTCATAATATTGAAAAATATCGGAAGCGTCCAGCGCCGGATGCGCCCCTTTGCGAAAATATTCGAGCGCGCCCAAACTTCGCGGAGAAGTCACCTGCCCCGGTATAACGAACACATCTCGATTGTAGCCGAGCGCCAGATCCGCCGTAATCAGCGCGCCGCTCCTGTGCGCGGCTTCTACGACGACGACGCCGTAAGAAAGACCGGCAATGATGCGATTGCGCAGAGGAAACAATCCGGGGTGAAGAATCGTATCCGGAGGACTTTCCGCCAGCAGCAGCCCTTGCATCCCGATCTCGCGATACAAAGCGGCGTTCTCCGGAGGATAACATCGATCGACGCCGCCGGCAAGCACCGCTATCGTCCCGTATGCGGCGGATACGGCGCCTCTGTGGGCCGCCGCGTCAATCCCCTTAGCCAACCCGCTGACGACCGTCATGCGCCCCGCACAGCCCTCACCGAGCCCCTCCGCCATCTTGCGCCCGTAACCCGTGGCAAGTCTGGTGCCGACAATCGCAATCGCCGGATGCCTTAACAGCTCCAGTCTCCCCCTGCAATAGAGCACCCAAGGGGGGTCGGCGATCTCCCGCAGCAGGGACGGGTAATCGTCGTCGTCCAGATAGGTGACGACCCCCATCCTTCCCTCCGCGTAACGAACTTGTCTGCGCTCTCTCGCAGCGAGGCGCACGCTTCGCTCCGCAGCCAGCGCCTGCCTTGCGCTCAGCCCCATGTCCCGCCAATCGCCGGCGAGAAAATCTCCCGAATCCCGCAAGGAGCCCGGCCCCTTCATGACGCCGTACAGGAAAACCGTCGCAATCGTCACCCGCCCGATCCCGTCGGCCTCATGCAGCGCGATCAGCACCTCTCGCGTCATGCCTGTCTCGAGCGCCTCCGCCAGCGATACGACCCTGACATTATCCTTTTTCTTATTCTCCTCGTTGTCCAGCATCTCCTCAAACCCTCCCCAGGCTCATGTACGACAAAAAGCCTTCCACTCCCTCGAAGAGGGCGCGGAAGGCTGCTTGCCTTGCCGTGCACGGAAAACAATGGTTTCCGGCAATTATTTTATCCTACTGCTACTGTACCATTAACCTTTGCACTTTTCCAGCAATCCTTTTTCCTCAAGCACGGCGACAAGCGTCGCGCCCATGTCGGAAGGCGTCGGAGCGACGCGAATGCCGTTGGCTTCGAGCACGGAAATTTTCTCCGCAGCCGTGCCTTTGCCGCCGGAAATGATCGCGCCCGCATGTCCCATCCGTTTCCCCGGAGGCGCCGTTGCGCCGCCGATGAAGCCGACGACAGGTTTCGTCATGTTCGCTTTGATCCATTCCGCCGCTTCTTCTTCCGCCGTACCGCCGATTTCGCCGATCATGATGACCGCATACGTATCGGGATCTTCGTTAAACAGCTTCAGAATGTCGATGAACTCGGACCCTTTGACCGGGTCTCCGCCGATGCCGACAGCCGACGATTGACCGATGCCGCGCGTCGTCAATTGGTGAACCGCCTCGTAAGTGAGCGTTCCCGAACGGGAAACGACGCCTACGTGGCCTTTTTTATGAATATAGCCCGGCATGATGCCGATTTTGATCTCTTCCGGCGTAATGACGCCCGGGCAGTTCGGCCCGATCAGACGAGTTTTCTTGCCTTCCATAAAGCGCTTGACTTTGATCATGTCCATAACCGGAATGCCTTCCGTAATACAGATGACCAGGTCCAGCTCCGCATCGACCGCTTCCATGATGGAATCCGCCGCGAACGGAGGCGCGACATAAATAACGGATGCCGTTGCGCCCGTTGCCGTCACCGCATCTCTAACCGTATTGAAGATCGGCAACGTGACTTTCGTCCCGTTCTCCAGATCGAAATCGATCGTTTGGCCGCCTTTGCCCGGCGTTACTCCGCCGACCATCTGCGTGCCGTATTCCAAAGCACCTTTAGCATGGAACGACCCCGTCGCGCCCGTGATGCCTTGGGTGATCACCTTGGTGTTCTTATCGATCAAGATACTCATGATTATACACTCCCCGGTAAGTTCTCCCTTGTCACTTCACAAGCGAAACGATTTTTTGCGCGCCGTCGGCCATCGAATCCGCGGCCACGATATTCAGACCGGAACCGTTCAAAATTTCTTTGCCCAGATTCACGTTCGTGCCTTCGAGGCGAACGACGAGCGGTTTGTCGAGACCAAGCTCGCGAGCTGCGGCGACAACGCCTTCTGCGATGACGTCGCACTTCATGATACCGCCGAAAATATTGACGAAAATCCCTTTGACATTCGCGTCGGACAGGATGATTTTGAACGCTTCGGTTACTTTTTCTTTCGTCGCGCCGCCGCCAACGTCAAGGAAGTTGGCCGGAGAGCCGCCGTAATATTTGATAATGTCCATCGTGGCCATAGCCAGACCTGCGCCATTAACCATACAGCCGATGTTGCCGTCGAGCGCGATATAGCTCAGGTCGAACTTGGAAGCTTGAATTTCCTTCTCGTCTTCCTCGTCCAGGTCGCGCAGTTCGACAATATCCTTATGGCGGAACAGGGCGTTGGAGTCGAAGTTCAGCTTGGCGTCAAGCGCCATCACGTCGCCTCCGCCGGTTACGACGAGCGGATTGATCTCGGCGATGGAGCAATCTTTTTCCTCGAACGCTTTGTATAGAGCCAACATGAACTTGACCGCTTTGTTGACCAGCTCTACCGGAATATTGATGTCGAGCGCCAATTGACGGGCTTGGAACGTTTGCAGTCCGACAGCCGGATCGACGACGACTTTAATGATCTTCTCAGGGGAATGCTCGGCGACTTCCTCGATGTCCATGCCGCCCTCTTCCGAACCCATCATAACAACGCGTCCGGTCCCGCGGTCGACGACGACCCCGAGATAGTATTCCTTCTTGATATCGCAGCCTTCTTCGATCAGAAGACGCTTGATTTCCTTGCCTTCCGGTCCCGTTTGGTGCGTGACCAGCACTTTGCCGAGCAGCTCCTTGGCGTAGCTCGCGACGTCGTCCAGGCTTTTGGCGATTTTGACGCCGCCGGCTTTGCCGCGTCCGCCCGCATGGATTTGGGCTTTAACAACCGTTACCGAGCTTCCGAGTTCTTTCGCTGCGCTAACGGCTTCGTCGACGGTAAACGCCACTTTGCCGCGCGGCACGTTAACGCCATACTGCCTCAAGACTTCCTTGCCTTGATACTCATGAATATTCATGGTTCTGGCATCCTCCCGTTGTGCGCTTAATATCTGGTGCGGCCGATCGCTTCGGCGCGGAATCGCCGGGCGGGGCCGTCACAGCTTGACCCATGTTAGCGATGAGTTCACCGCTAGCAGCCGTTACACATTCCTTTAAGAGGTTGTTCAATAAGTTCGCTTTTGATCACGAAGCCTCACTTGAAAGCAGACTCGACGTCGAATCCTATGAACGCGCATGTTAAACAAATATGTAACAAAACCTTCATCATTGTATCACTAATTGCCGAATGCTTCCTTATCTTTTCAACAAATTATCAGTCTTCTTTGGCAATGATTTCATCGAATTTTGAGATGGAATTGCCGGAAATGCATCTCTTAATTGCGATAAGTAGATCTCGGCTTGCAGTTTCGCTTTATTTTGTCCAATGCCGCAAAACTCATGCCCCAACCGTGCGACCCGCGCCTCCCCCCTTATGTTTGTACAAATTCGATTGTCCGATTTATTTTTGTCCATTGAGCGGAGCTGCGCCATCTTCTATACTTTCACTGACACGAATCGATAATGATTATCATTATCTAATGATCACATTGAAACTACGGAGGAATCAAATTCATGAGCAAGAAAATGAAAATCGTCTTAACTCTCGGCACGATCGCGCTGTTTGGAACGTTATTGGCGGCTTGCGGGAGCAGTGGAAACAACAATGCCGCATCCAACGGGAGCGCCCCTGCCGCCAGTCCGTCCGCTACAATCTCGGCATCCCCCTCTTCCAATCCTGCCGCTTCGGTGCGTAAAATAACGGATTACATCGGCCACGAGATTGAAATTCCAGTCTCCCCCGAGCGCGTCGTTTTCGTCGGAGAAACGTTCAGCGACTTGTTAGCGTTGGGCGTTAAAGCGATCGGAACTTCGACCAGCATGGCTTCCGAAACCGTGTATGAAGATCAACTGGCCGGCATTGAAGACGTAGGCTTCCCGATCAATCTGGAGAAAATCATCTCGCTCGCGCCCGACCTCGTTATCATCGCCGATACGGATGAGAAAGTCTACGAACAGCTTAGCAAAATCGCGCCGACGATCGTATTCGATACGTTCGCTCCCCTCGAAGAACGCTTGCCGCTGCTTGGAGACGTCCTGGGGAAAAAGCCGCAAGCGGAGCAGTGGCTGGCAGAGTATAACAAACAAGAGGATCAGATGTGGAAGGAACTGCAGGCAGCGGGCTTGAAGCCGGGGGAGACGGCCTCCGTCTTTACTTATTATCCGGGAGAGCGACTGTTCGTGATGGCGCGAACCGGGCTATCCCAAGTGCTGTATACCCCGGACGGACTAAAACCGACGGAACCCATTCAGAAAGTATTGGATAGAGGATTCGAACAAATCTCGACCGAGATGCTGCCCGAATATGCCGGAGATCGGATATTCATTCTTAACCCGGCTTCCGAGTTGAAGGACGCCATTCAATCTACCGAAGATTTATTGAATAGCCGGATCTGGCAAGACCTGCCCGCTGTCAAAGCAGGCCATGTCTATCGGCTAGATATCAAACAATCGGGAAGCGATGCCCTTAGCAGGCAGTGGCTAATCGAGCAGCTTCCGAAGTTGATGGCCAAATAGGCAACAGAACATAACATGACTTCAAAACTTAGAAGACGTTTTCGACGAAACCGTTGAAATACGTCTTCTTTTTATTATACAATCGACGTTGATGAGAATGGTTATCACTTCAGGAGGATAGCATGATGAATGGTTTAAGCTCCGACTCCGTCAGCGTTCCCTTAAGCTCCCTGCTCTTCCATTTCGTCGATATCGAACGAATTGAACATAACGCCGCATGGTATCCCCATATGTACGAAACCGATCTGTACACGCTGCTGATCGTAACGAACGGGCAGGGCAGATTGTTTCAAAACCGCGAGCTTACAAAGATTATAGCCGATAAATGCTACTGGCTGAACCCCGGAGTCCCGTTCAGGCTCGTCAATGAATGCGACGCGATACGCTGTTATAGATTGACCTTCGCCGCCGTTCAAATCCAAGGCGGCGAATACGCAAAATACGACGGAGAGATTCTGCCGGAGGGGAGCGAGCTCGCCGCCCTCCCCTTCACTCGGCTCTCCCGTTTGGCCGACATTCTGTATGAGGGCAGACGATCGCACGGAGGCGCCGAGGGTTTGACTCGTCAAGCGCAGTTTAATGAATTGCTCGCCGTTTTGTTCGAGCACAACGTGCGCGCCGGGCATTCCCCCAACCCGCTTCAGGCTATTGAATTAACGATTAGCTATATGCGCAACAACTATATGTACCCGATTACCGTAAAACAGCTTGCTGAAATCTCGCAGCTCGTTCAATGGCAGTACAGCGCGGCATTTCAAAAGCTTACCGGCAAAAAACCGCTTGATTACTTGACCGATGTTCGAATCGGGCATGCGAAGGAATGGCTTCGTCGGACTGCCGAGCCGCTGCGGGAAATCGCTCGCCGGGTCGGATTCGCGGACGAATATTACTTCAATCGCCGATTTCGTCAATCTACCGGAATGACGCCCCGACAATATTCGCAATCGACCCGCGGCAAAATCCGCGTGAAGGATTGGACAGGCCACGAAGTAGATATTCCCGCAAGCCCGCAGCGGATCATCTATCACGGGGAAACGCTGGGCGACTTAAGCGCCTTGGGCATTCGGGCGATCGGAACCAGCGACAGCTTCAAAAACAACGGCTTTCTCGAAGAACGCGAGCGCGGCTTCCTCGAAGTGGGAATGCCGATCGATCCCGGCAAAGCCCAAGCCCTTAAACCGGACCTGATCATTTTCGCGAACGCGGATGAGAATCAATATAACGCCTTATCCAAAATCGCGCCTACCGTTACCTTTAATACGTTTGCTCCGTTGGAGCACCGTTTGCATACGTTAGGACAATGGCTAGGTCGCAAACGGGAAGCGGAGCAGTGGCTTTCCTCCTTTAACCCCAAGGCGGCGGCTATGTGGAACAACCTACGCTCCGTCGTGCGACAGGGTCATACGGCTTCTGTATTCGTCTACGAGCACGGAGAGCATTTATTCGTCATGGGAGCTTCCGGCTTATCCTCCGCGCTCTATCACCCTTGCGGCTTTCAGGCTGCAGACGGAATTCGCGACATCGTCGAAGCTGGCGTAGGCTTCGCGGAGATCCCCCCTGACAGACTGCCCGAATACGCGGGAGACCATGTTTTTATGCTGCTATCCGAGAACGAACAATCGCGCCGCGCCGCGCTAGCGATGATGGAAAGTTCGTTATGGAGAAGCTTGCCGGCCGTTCGCAGCGGCTGCGTTTACGTACTCGAAGCCGACGCCTGGAACTATAACGACGCCAAATTTCAAGAGCGTCTGCTCGATATGCTTCCGTTGGTTCTCAATCGGATTTCTTAAGCGAGGCTCAGCGGAAAACCGGTTCGGGCTGCCGTTGACAGGGGCTTCGCCGGCGTGTACACTTATTTCAACCGCAATATTTCGGAGAGGAAGCACCTTTCCCGTTCACTAATGATCTTGGACGGAGGAGGGTGTTTTTTTGTTATGTATGCGAAAATGATGAGCGCCAGCGTGCTGGGGATCGAAGGTCGCCTGATCGAGGTCGAGGTGAACATCAGCTCGGGCCTGCCTATGGTAAACGTCGTCGGGCTGCCCGATTCGGCCGTGCGGGAATCGATCGACCGTGTGAGAGCCGCGATTCAGAACGCAGGGATGAAATTCCCGCTCGACCGGGTGACGATCAACCTTGCTCCGGCGGATCTTCGCAAGGAGGGCAGCGCGTTCGACTTGGCTATCGCGGCGGGCATTCTGTGCGCAAGCGGACAGCTGGAACCGGGGATGCTCGCCGATACGCTGTTAATCGGGGAATTGTCGCTGAGCGGCACGATCCGCAGCGTGCCCGGCGTGCTGCCGATGACCGAACTGGCTCGGCGCTGCGGCCTGCGCCGCATCGTCGTTCCCCGCTCCGCCGCGGCCGAGGCCTCCCTCCTGCCCGGCATCGAAGTGCAAGGAATTTCTTCGCTGTCGGAATGGCTCAACGGCGAGGACGGCGCCGAGCCGGACGATCCGCCCGGGGCTCCCCGCGGCTTCGGAAGCAAGCGGCTGCGAGACTTGATCCGGTTTCAAGACAGCTCCGACAACGGCGAGCTCGACCTGGCCGACGTCGTGGGCCAGGAGCAGGGCAAGCGCGCACTGCTTGTCGCGGCGAGCGGTATGCATAACCTTGTCTTTATCGGCCCTCCAGGCACCGGGAAAACAATGCTGTGCCGCCGCTTGCCAACGATTCTTCCCCCTCTGAACGACGAGGAGGCGCTGGCCGTAACGAAAATTTTCAGCGTCTGCGGCAAGCTCGGAGAAACCCGAGCCGGATTAATTCGCAGCCGCCCTTTTCGCGCCCCGCATCATACGATTTCGGGAGCGGGCCTCGTGGGAGGCGGCACGATCCCCAAGCCGGGAGAGGTGACGCTTGCTCACCACGGCGTTCTGTTTCTTGACGAATTGCCGGAGTTTTCCCGCTCCTGCCTGGAGACGCTGCGTCAGCCGCTTGAGGACCGTCAGGTGACGATCGGACGGGCCAGAGCCGTATGCCGTTTTCCGGCAAGCTTTATGCTCGCGGCCTCGATGAATCCGTGCCCCTGCGGCGGCGAACCAAGCGGCCTGCCTTGCGCGTGCTCTCCGGCCGCCGTCTCCAGATACCGCGCCCGCATATCGGGGCCGCTCGCCGATCGCTTGGATCTTCAGGTCGAGCTCGCGCGTCAGCCGCTGCAAGGACTGTCCTCCGGCGGCGGGCTCTCCTCCGCTCAAGCGCGGGAGATCGTCGCCGACGCCGCTGCAAGGCAGCTTGCCCGGTATGCCAAGCACGGCTTTCAATGGAACAGCCAGCTTCAAGGAAGCCATCTGCGAAAGTACGCCAAGCTCTCTTCCGATGCCGAGACGCTCCTTCAGCAGGTTTACGACCGGCTGGGCTTAAGCTTCCGGGCGCACGACCGCATTCTGCGAATTTCCCGCACGATCGCAGATCTGGCCGACAGGGAGAACATTCGCACTGAGGACGTAGCCGAGGCGATCAGCTATCGCTGCCTGGATCGGGCCGCCGCGCTTCCTTAAACGACGGATGCAAAATGTCCGCGCAGTATTTCGCCAGCCGGATGCCAATCTCCGAGCGCAGCGCTTCGCGCACGATGGAGAACCTGTCTTCATACCCGCGGCAGGAGTAGCGGTGATAGATGATCCCGTCGAGCGTCTCATCGTCGAACACTTTAATGTTCCGCCCTCGCAGTTCTCTGCGGAGAGAGAACATTTCCCGGCTGATTTTGTCCATGACGATCTGGATGAATTCTCCCAGCGGCTGCTTGAGCAGATTCGGCGTCCGCCGCACCTCTTGTAGGCTTTTATCGCACATCGTAAGCATATGCGGATACATGATCGAGTCGCGAACCATCGTCAGCTCTTCGGGGGTGATGCGGCCCTTCAACGGCTGGCGCCCGCGATTTTCGTACTGCTCCTGGTGCTCGGTTAGCAGCATTTTCGATTTCCACCTTTCGTTTCCTTGAAGCTTGCTCATTTGTAATGCCCTCCGATCTGGGCGGCTCTCTCGCGCGCTACGCCGACTTCCAGCAGCGAGGAAGCCCTCATGATCGCGTCGCTTCCGTATCGATCCTTGATCCCGTCCGTGGCCCGTTCGATATCGTACTCAACTGCTCTGTTCTCGAATAGCGTCAACTGGCATGCGCTGTCGTCGGTCAGCTCCGTCAAGACGACGTGCAGGCGGGTGACCGACATCCCCTGCCAGTAGCTCGCGAACAATTTGTACGCCGCGGCCGCAACCTCCCGGGTCAAGGACGTCGGCTCCGACAATGTCATCTGCCGATGGAAGCCCGACTTGCGCTCCCCGTCGGACTCCGAAGCGCCGACCGCCACGACGCGGCCTTGGTAGCCGAGACGACGGGCTCTGCGGCATATTTCGATGATCAGCTCCAGCAGCACAACCTCCAGATCTTCCAGCTTGCGATACTGACCGGCCTTCAGCGCTTTGCCGTGGCTGACCGACTTAAGCGCCCCGCGGATCGTCCGTTCGACCGGACTCGGATCGATGCCGCGCGCCGTCTGCCAGTAGTATTCCGCCTGAATGTCGCTCTGCTTGCCCATCTCCCAACGCATCCGGCGCTTGAGCTCCGCCAGTTCGAGCCGAGCGACGTCCCCGATTGTCGGCAGACCCATGCGTTGGAAATGGACGGCCATACGCGACGCCACCATAAACATTTGATGCACGGGCAACGGCCATAGCTTCTCCTCGATATTGGAATAATCCAGCCGGAATATGCCCTCCGGAAGGCGCTTTGCAAAATTATCGGTCGCCATCTTGGCGAGGATTTTGCTCGGACCGATTCCGATCCTTGACCAGACGCCCGTCGAGAGGCGAACGTGATGCTGAATGAATTGGGCGATTTCCTCCGCCGAGCCGTAGCTGCCGATCGATCCCGTCACATCGACGAACTGTTCGTCGATGCTGTAAGGCTCGACTTGATCGGAGAAAGACTCGAAAATTTCCGTCATCAGCAAAGAAATCGTAATATATCGCTGCATACGCGGCCGAATGACGACCAGGTCGGGACATTTCGCCCGCGCCTGAAAAATTCTCTCGGCAGCGATGACCCCTCGCTCCTTGGCCAACGGACATGCGGCTAAAATAATGCCCGCCCGGCGCTCCGGGTCTCCGACCACTACCGGTTTATTGCGGTATTCGGGGTGAGCGGCCTTCTCGATCGAAGCGTAGAACGATTGGCCGTCCACCAGGAAGATCGTGCGTTCAGGAGGCATGCACAATCACCGGCTGCGCCGCCAAAATCCGCTCGACCGCGAATCTTCTCGGCCCGTTGCAGGACGTATCGAACGCAAACACCGTCCCCGCATCGATGCGGATTACCCGGATCGTCCGCTTGCTGATCCGCTCCTTTTTGTCCATATACACGATCACAATCGTCCGACCAATATACTTGGCTATGGACATCTCTCTCGCCTCCACAGAACGTTTGTTCTTATCATAATACGAACAATTGTTCCCGATCAATACTCAATTTATTCCTGCTCGTCTGCAAACATGCCGCAAAGCTCCTTACGGTCGTCGGAACGCAAAAAAACCCGACGATCCCGCGCAGTGCGGGATCGTCGGGGCGCGCTTCGCCACTCGAGTTAAAAAACGGGGGGAGAATCTCGCTCCGGTTATAAAATCCGGTTTCAAGCCGCCGTTTAGGGCAAGTTGTGCGATAAATCGTATAAAAATCAACCTTTGTCGGTCACCCTCGGCCGATTTGTATGACACATCGTACAAAATTCAAAAGTTCGGCGCTGCGAGAACCTGCCTTGTATGAAAAAACGTACAAAATGTCCCCGTTCTCCTCAAGCAAGAGCAGCTGCTCCCGTTCTTTTGCGACGCCTATGCTATGCTATTCTTTTCCTTGCACGCCGTCGATCAGTTGAAGAAACGCCGCAGGAATCGGATACTCCTGGTCGCGGATAATGATTCGCTTGGTGCCTTCCGGCGGCGCGGCGTTTTCCATCCGGTTCTCCTTAATCTCGAGCACTTCGTTGTGCAGCCGTTCCATTTGCTTGTCGAGCGCAGCGGCCGAATCGGCAGCCTCCTTCAGCTCGCTGAGCAAGCTTGGAGGAACGGACTCGTTGTACTTGTAAAAAATTTTATGCTCCAAGCTCGCCCAGAAATCCATCGCGATCGTGCGAATCTGCACTTCGACGCATACCTGCTCCTGGCGGTCGGACATATATACCGGCACCTCCACGATCAGGTGCAGGCTCTGGTAGCCGTTAGGCTTCGGATTGCGAATGTAGTCCTTCGTTTCGACGATTGTCAGATCGCTTTGAATTTGCAGCATCTCGGCGATCCGATAGATGTCGGAGACGAACGAACACGTAATTCTCAATCCGGCGATGTCCTTGATGCTGTTGCGAATGCCCGGAAAGGAGATGTCGCAACCTTTGCGATACATTTTGTTCAGAATGCTCTCCGGAGATTTCAACCGCGATTTCGTATGCTCGATCGGATTGTAGTCGTGCAGAAAATGAAACTCTTCCTTCAAAATCTCGATCTTCGTCTCAAGGGAGTCGAGCGCAAACTTGTACATCATCATAAAGCGAGTGATTTCGTCCTTGAAACGTTTGAATTGCTCCATCGGTAGCGGTAAATTATTCAGAATGGCTCACCTTCTGCTCCAGGTCAAGCAATGATTTTGGAGACTGCCTCAAAATTAAGGTCGCTAACTTCGCTGCAGTTCCTTACTTGCCCAATAATATGCGAGTGTACGGCGAATCGATCGGCAGCAAAATGACCGGCTCGTTGTTCAGCGTCGTCACGTAGCTCTGCAAAGTCCGATAAAAGCTGTAAAACTCGGGATCTTTGCCGTAGGCCTGGTTGTAGATTTGCGCCGCTTCCTGCTCGCCCTGCGCGACGATCTTCTTGGCGTCCGCCTCCGCTTGGGCCAACAGCTCGGTAGCGGTACGGTCGGCCTTCGACGTGATTTTCCGCGATTCCTCGTCGCCTTCGGACAAGTAGCGCGCGGCGATCGCCTGACGGTCGGAAATCATCCGGTTGTAGACGCTCTCCTTGTTGCTCTCCGGCAAATCCGTCCGCTTGATGCGCACGTCGACGATCTCGATGCCGTAATTGTCGCGGATGATCGCGTCGGCTACGTCTTTCGTAATATCGTCGTTAATGTTGCCTCGCGCCGTATTCTCGCTAATTATATTATCATAGTTGACCTCGGAAAGCTTGCGCCGGACGGAATTGTACACCGCTTCGTCAATTCGCTGAATGCCCCCGCCGACCGTCTGGACCGTTTTCAGGAAATTTTGCGGATTGCTGATTCTCCATACGGTGTAGTTGTCGACGATAATCGGCTTCTTGTCCTTCGTCAAAATCGAGGTCGGGTTGCTCTCGTAAGTCATCTGATATTTCGGAAGCGGAGAGACGCTCTCGATAAAAGGAATTTTGAAATAGAGGCCCGGACTGCTTTCCACCCGAACAGCCTCGCCGAACTTCAGCACGACTTTGTACTCCCCTTCTTTGACGACGAAGAGAGAGCCTCCCAAGAGAATGAGGGCAAGAATGATCGACCCCGCCCAAATCATGAGCTTTTTGTTCATGGCGACGTTCCCCCTTGCTGCTGTGCGCCCGCCGAGCCGGAAGCGCCCGAAGCGGAACCGGGGTTTCGAATCAGCTCGTTAAGCGGTAAATATTTGACCGTATCGCCGGACGAAGAGTCCGAAATGATGATCTTCGCTTTCGGCAAAATTTTCTCCAGCGTCTCCATGAGCAGACGGCTTTCGGTAATGCCTTTGTTTTTCGCGTACTCCGCGTAAATCGCGTTGAATTGGGCGACGTCCCCTTGAGCGTTCAAAATCCGCGACTTCTTCACCGCTTCCGCGTTCTCCAACT
Organism: Cohnella phaseoli; assembly: GCF_003386235.1. Lineage (GTDB taxonomy): Bacteria > Bacillota > Bacilli > Paenibacillales > Paenibacillaceae > Cohnella > Cohnella phaseoli. Next base: position 223,634 of record NZ_QRDZ01000003.1, on the reverse strand, counting down.
GCGCCTGGGCTTCGCCGCGCGCTTTCGGAATTTTGTCGTTCTCGTATTTCGCCGCGTTGTTGATCTTCGTATTCTTCTCCTCGCGGGCGTTCGTAACCGCACGGAACGCTTCCTCTACTTGGCCGCTCGGAGGCTCGATATCCTGGAACTTGATGTCGATGATCTGGATGCCGGTGTGATATTTGTTCTGCAGCTCCAGAAGCTTCTCCCGAACCTTGTCCTGAATTTCCGTTTTTCCGTCCGTAATCGCGTAATCGAGCTTCTCCGAGCCGATGACGGAACGAATGGAGGAGCTTGCCGCATTGCGCAAAAATTGCTCCGGATCGCTGATATTGTACAAATAATCGCGGATGTTGCTGATTTTCCACTGGACGACGGCGTCCGCGGATACGATGTTCTCGTCCCCGGTAATCATCATCGCCTCTTCTTCTACCGGCGTCGAAACGTCGCCGTTTACGCGATAGCCGATATGAATGCGCTGCGTCAGCTCGGCGGGCACAACGATGACCTGCTGGATCGGATAAGGCCATTTGAAATGGAGCCCCGCCGTCGATTCCCCCGTATATTTGCCAAAAGTCAGTATGGCGGCTCGCTCCTGCTCCTGTACCGTGTAGAAGCAGGAAGATCCGATCACCACTGCGACTAACGCAACGACCCCGATAATGATCTTCTTCAGCATTCCCGGCGGCAGGTTGAGCGGATTTTCTTGCCGTTTCGGTATTTTTACCAGTTCCATGCGGCTTTGTTCCTCCTCGTCGGTTTTCAAAGTGTCTTTATTTGTTACGTGTTAGGCGGCTGTTACGTTTCAACTCATTTTCCAATCGGGGTTCGGGGGTAAGCCACGAACAAAAAAACGCCCCGAAGGGCGGCTGTTTTTGCTGCGGCGGAGACGTCAAAAGGCGTTCGGAATGTGGCGGATTTCCGACACGGAGCCGTCGCTGCGGAAAGTCACGGCCACGACGTCGAAGCGCACGGTATCCGCGGCGTCCGCTTGCGTTCTCAAATAAATCTCCGCCAAGCCGCGCACCTGGTGGCATTTGCGCGGCGTTACCGCCTCAATCGCCGTACCGAAACGGGAAGCGCCTGTCCGCGAACGAACCTCCACGAAGACGACAAGATCTCCGTCCCGGGCGATCAAATCCAGCTCGCCGGAACGACAGCGCCAATTGCGCCGCTCCACGATCAGCCCGGCCTCGGCGAGATAGGCCGCAGCCGCCTCCTCGCCGGCGCGGCCGACGGCCGCCCTGCCGTCCTTCGCCTCGCCGCCGTTCTTCTTCATGATCCGCCCTCCCCGCCGCCCTTGGCTTTCAGGCCGGCGCGACGATCGGAGCGGTACACGAAGCTAAGCACCTCGGCGACCAGCCTGTACAGCTCCGGCGGAATTTCCTGATTCAAATCGAGCTTGGAAAGCACCTCCACCAGAGAAGAGTCCTCCTGCAGCGGAACGCCGTGCTCCTGCGCCCGCCGCATGATCTCTTCCGCGATTACGCCTTGGCCTTTGGCGATCACGACCGGGGCCGAGCTTTTCTCGGGCTCGTATTTCAGCGCGACGGCTTTTTTCGGAATGTACTTTTTGTTGTCCGGACCCGCCTCGTTCATGCTCTATAGTCGACTCCCTTATACGGTTTGGCGGCGTAAGCTCCGGCGGCTACCGCTTTATGCGCGGAATCGACCGTTTGGGAAGCGGCGATCGAGCCGAGCTTCCACTGCGGCAGCGGAGACGAAGTCAGCGACAGCAACTGGAAGCCGGCAGTTGACATTCCCTCCGCCAGCTCCTCTCTCGCGCCCTCGATCAGATCCGCCATGCCGGGAAAATCGCTCAGCAGCTTCAAGGACACGATCCGATCGACGACCTGTACGTCAACGACAGTATCCCCAAGGTAACGCATGCGCAGGTCGAACAGCAGATGGCAGTTGTCGGTATCCCACTCACCGCGGCGTCCCCGCCTCGTCTGCACATGGACGGTTGCAGTCGTGTCGCCGTCCGATCCGCGCATGGGAACGAACAGCGTCATATGGCTGAAGGGCGCCGCCATGCCCCGATCGGAGGAGAGCAGCAGCTGCTGGCCGGTCACCTGGCTTGCCAGCGTCTGCGCCGCCTCGCGCAGCGCCGGCGGCACGTCGTCTCGCGCCGCAAGGGCAAGCAGCGCGCCCTTGAGCGTCTCTGCGGCCGGCCGCGCCTCCTGCCCGGGGGCGTCAGCCCCCGCAGGCGTCCCTGTCGCGGCCGGGTTAGGCCCGGCGTCCGGAAGGCCGCCGGGCAATCTCGCATCGGCGGCGTGCAGGAGCTGACGCTCATGCCCGACGCCGAGCCATTGCAGGAAGCGGCCGATCCACGCCGCTTCCGGCTTTGCCGCCCCCGACGCCTGCTGCTGTCCCGCAGCAGCGGCATCGGCACGGCCATCGGCGCGGCGGCCGTCCGCGCCGTCTTGGGCAGCGGGGCGGCTTCCCGCCGCCGCTGCCCGCTCTTCGGCCGCCGGGAGCCGGGCGGCGGCCGCAGGATCTGCAGCCGGGCGCGAAGCTTCCGGCTGCATCTGCGCAGGCGCAGCCTGCGCGCCGCCCCCGCCGGCTAGCGGCGGGGCGGCTGCTCTTCCCGCGGCTGCGGCTCCGTCGCTGCGGGCAGGGGTTGCGTCGGCCGCGGCTCTGCCCGGCTCGCCTCCAGCACGCGCTGCCGCGGCGGCGTCGCGCGGCGCTGCGCCTGCTTCCGCCTTGGCGGCCGCTTCGCCTTTGCCCGCTTGCGGCTCGCCCGTCAGCAGCGCCTCTCCCTCCGCCAGAATAGATGCTCCCTGCGTCAGTAAAGCGGCTAGCCGCTGTCCTAACGCCGCCGCTTCCGGGGAGGCCGCCTTGCCCCCTCCGCTGTTTATCCAGCCGTCCAGCGCCGCGCGAAAGCTCGCCAGCTCCTCGTGAATCGGCGGTCCGGACAGCGCTTGCCTAAGCGACGCCAGCGTCGTCTCTGTCGGTTTCAATCCCCGGCGGAACGCAACGTCCGCCGCGCTCGCCCACGATTCCGCGTCGACCCCGGACGGCTTCATGGCCATCGCCGAATTAAAGTTCGCCGCCGTATCCTTCCCGATCGGATACCCGTCCCGCTTCAGCCCGCGCACCAGCTCCATCGCCCACTTCTGATCCGACAAGCCGAACGATTTCAGCACGTCCTTCAAACCTTCTTCCGGCAGCGCGTCCGTGGCGTCGTTCAGCGGCTTCAACGTTACAAGGCCGCCGGCCCCGCCGGGCTGAACCTGCAGCAGCGTGCCCCTGCCGAGCGGCATTTCGGCGTCCAGCTTCGCTCTCACCTGCACGCCGTTAATATTTAGGAGAGCCTCCTCGTTGTCCAACATTTCCAGAAGCACGCCTCTGACGATTTGACCGATTCTCAGCTCCAGCGAACGGCTGTCCGTCGGCACGGCATCGCCCATTAACGCCCGCAGCATCGGACCGATGTTCATGCTCATGTCTTTCCCTCCCCGCAAACACCCTCCCCCTTAAAAAAAGGGGTTCAAAAAGTCCGCTTTTGATAATCCTCTATACTCGTACTTTATGTATCGGCACCCGGAAAGCCTTTCGTGAATCGCGTTCCTTGCTTAGAACAGCACTTGCTGCTCGACGCTTAGTCCCTTCAGAAAGCTCCGTCGATGCAGCGGCGTCGGCCCTAAATCCAGCAATGCCTGACGATGCGTTTTCGTCCCGTAGCCTTTATGTACCGCGATACCGTAGCCGGGATACAGCGCATCCCACACTTCCGCGCACAGCCGATCCCTCGTGACCTTAGCAACGATGGATGCCGCCGCGATCGACTGGCTTAAGCTGTCTCCTTTAATAATGGCCGTCTGGGCAATGTCGAGATCGATGCTCTCCGCATCGACGAGCAGATGCTCGGGCGCAATGCCGAGCCCCAATACCGCCTGCTTCATCGCGAGCCTCGACGCCTGTCGTATATTGATTTTATCGATGACGGACGGCTCGACTCTCGCCACCGACCACGCCAATGCTTCCTCTATAATCAACTCGTAAAGCCTGTCCCGTTTTTTCTCGCTAATTTGCTTCGAATCGTTGACTTCCTCCAGTACGAGCCCGACAGGCAGCACGACCGCGGCCGCCACCACATCTCCGAACAGACAGCCCCGTCCGACCTCGTCCACGCCGGCTACCGCCGTCAATCCCCGCGACCACAGCTCGCTCTCGTAGGACAATCGGTTGAATTGTTCCATTGCATGTTCCTCCCCAAACCTCTTCCTTCCCATTGTCCGTTATCGCCGCCTATATGCCAAGCCTTTTTTTGCCCCCGCTTCCCTGTCGTTCGTCTCTCTCCCAACCCAATCCGCCTTGCAGATTCCCTTCATTTCCGGTATACTTTAAACACAGCACATACGTTCGTATTCACAACTCATTTCATATTGAATCTCTTTTATTTGCCGAAAAGGGGGCAGGGCTCGTGAGCGAGGCGAAGCTGGATCTTCTGTTAAGCAAGATGGACGAATTTCAAGTTAAAATGAACGTCGTTCATCTTCAAATGAATGACTTTCAACTTCAGCTTAACAGCCAGGGAGAGCACATTCGACAGTTGATCCACATTGTCGGAGCAACCAATCCGAAGCTGGAGGAGCTGACAGAGGAAGTTCATCAAGTTAAGGAAGACGTAGCCGTTCTCAAAGCTGACGTGTCTGTTCTCAAAGACGACGTTTCCTTCGTCAAAAACGACGTCTTCGTCCTCAAGAAGGACTCCGGCCAGCTCAAATCGGGTCAAGAAACCCTGCTTGGCATTCAGAAGGAGCAACAGAAAATTTTGGAGCGCCTATCCGTTCGTTCCATCTCCCATGAGGCGGATATTGCCGAGCTGAGAAAAATATAATCAAAGGGGATATGTACCGGACAAGCCCGGCACATATCCCCTTTTTTCGAGACGCAGCTACTCCAGAAACCGCGAACGCATATCCGGGGTCGGCAGAAGGCAGCTCTCGCTGCGGCCAAACCAGCGATAGCGCCGGCGCGCGACAAAGCGATATACCCGGTCGCGCACGAAACGCGGCACGACGATCGCCGGATAAGCGACAGACCACGGCCAGCCCAGCTTCCTGCCGATTCGCAGCGCCGCCGTTGATTTCGTATAATACTTTCCGTTATCGACCATGACAAACGTTTCCAGCGCGTCCTCCGGCATGCCGCCCTCCTTCAGCAAGCGTCGTCCCAATTCCGACTGCAGCGAAGCAAAGCGAAAAACCGCACGCTTGTCCCGGCCCACGACAAATTTGGCAAGACCGTGGCACATGTTGCAGTGTCCGTCTATTAGCAATACGATCGGCTTGGATTGATTGCTTGTGCGCTTCATGACCACCGTCCCCTTTCTTGCTTTCATTGTACCTCTATTTTCCGCTCCCGCACAGACCAAGGCAGGCCAAGCAGGCCGTAGATCAATCTAGCCGCGGCGTACGGCGTCTGTGCATCACAAGCTTCTCATGCTCTCCGTGATCCCAACACAATTTCCTCCACCCAAGCGTCTCCGCTCTCCCGAAAGCCACCCCAAGCTTCTCTGCTCTCCCGAAAATCGCCCTCAGTTTCCTTCTATCCCGAAGCTTCCTATTCCCATTTCCTATTTTCTATTTTCTATTTCCTTCTACCTTTAACCCGTCCGTACTTTTTGGCATAGTCGGTTATGCGTCGGTATGCCGATCTGTCCACGCTTTTTAAAGGATAATACTGCGGCCGCGTATTCGCTTCGAGGACCCAGTAACGACCCGCCTTGTCGACCGCCACGTCGAGGCCGATCTCGCGAAAACCGTCCCGATGGCGATCGAAGCATTGGCCCGTCGCTTCGCCGATCTGCCCCAGCTTTCGCTGTGCTTCGCCGGCCGAAGATTCCGAGTAACCGGCCCCCTTCATCGTTTTCTTAAAGCCGGCCACTTTCCCTCCGCTATGATAATTCGTAACGACCCTCCCTTTTTTCCCGATTTTGGCGAACAGCGCCGTCGTAACCCATTGGCTTCCGTCCTTCTGAACCATGACGCGAAGATCGAACGGCTTCCCGCCGGTATGCGCCAGATCAATGCCTCGCTGCAGCAAGTACTGCTTGCCGCCCGCGAGCGACTTCAACCGTGCGTACAGCTCGTCCGCCGACAACCCGCTTCGATTCCCGCCCGTCCCCTTTAAGCGATAGCTTCCCGCCTTGATCCGTTCAATGCGCGAGATCTTTTTCCCCCCGGTTCCTCTTGAGGGTTTGAAATATACGACTGCGTAACGGCTTAACATCGCCTCCAAACTTGCTCTTCCGAATAACCGGGTCTCCGGAACGAAAGGCCGCAAACTCGAATCGCCGAGCATCCATCCGGTTTTTCTCCACTTGCTTGCGATCGACTTGCTGGCGTACTTCACTTGCCTCCCCTCCTTTTTTCGCTTACTCCTGACAAAATAGAATATGTAAACCTGCCGGCTGCCCGTCACAGCGCAAGCGTACTTTTCAATACGAATCGGAAGGAGAATATTTGCCTGAATGGCTCCTCCGGGATGACCGTTCGGCTCCCCGACAGGTATAATTAAGAAAAGCGATACTGCGGCATAAAGGAGAGCGACCAGGCGATGACATCATCATGGCAAGATCCCTATATTCGAAACGACGAGGAGCAGGCCCTCGCAGCTTGGGCGGAACAATTGGCGTCCCGGTTCGCGACACGAGCGGAGCGACATGATCGGGAGGGCTCGTTTCCCTTCGAAAACTTCGCGGAGCTGCGAGAAGCAGGCTATTTGAAAATCACGGTTCCGAAGCGTTACGGAGGCGACGAATTGTCGCTGTACAACCTTGTTCAGCTGCAGGAACGGCTGGCATACGGCGACGGCTCAACCGCTCTCGCCGTTGGCTGGCATATCGGCCAAGTGCTTCACTTTCGTTCAAGCGGCAAGTGGCAAGAACCTCTCTTCGCCGAGTTGTGCCGTTCCATCGTCTCGGACGGAAAGATGATCAACACTTTTGCGAGCGAAGCGGCATCGGGCAGTCCGAGCAGAGGCGGCCGTCCCGAGACAATCGCCGTTAGGACCGATGGCGGCTGGCGCATTACGGGACGCAAAACGTTCAGCACGCTGTCTCCGATTCTCGATCGTTTTGTCGTGACCGCCTACGTGCCTGATGAAAATTGTCCGGGCGAATTTCTCGTAGAACGGACGGAGCGGGTAAGCATCGTCGAAACCTGGGATACGCTCGGAATGCGGGCGACCGGGAGCCACGATGTCGTGCTGGATGAAGTATTCGTCGGAGAGGATCGCAGAATTGCCGGCAAAGCCGAAGACGACGGAGGGGGCTGGCTGCTGCATATTCCCGCCTGCTATATCGGCATCGCTCGCGCGGCTAGAGACTATGCCCTGGAATTTGCCCGCACGTACCGACCGAATACGTTAAGCGAGCCCATCTCCTCCCTTCCTACCGTCCGGCACACAATCGGCGAGATGGAAGTCGAGCTAAGAACGGCCCGCGCGCTGCTGTACGAAGCGGCGGAGCGTTGGGATCGCGAGCGGAGTCGGCGGCCCTCGTTAAGACCGGAGCTTGGCTTGGCCAAGTATGCCTCCGTCAACAGCGCTATCCGAATTGTGGACTTGGCGATGCGAATCGTCGGAGGCGGCAGTCTGTCCCGCCGTTCGCCGCTAGAGCGCTATTATCGCGACGTACGCGCCGGCCTGCACAATCCGCCGATGGACAACGTTGTGCTGCAATTGCTGACCGACTCCGCTCTCGGGGAAGCTGTCGCAACGACGCCCCCAAGCGCTTAATCGCCCCAAACAAGAACGTACGTTTGCTATAGGACAACAATTATGATATGATTCCTTTCGAACCCCATTTCGATAAGGAGTGAGCTGTGTGCCGTTAAATGCCTACTTGAATTTCGACGGAAATACTCGGGAGGTCGCGCTTTTCTATGCCGAGGTGTTCGGCCTTGAGGAGCCCGTCATTCAGACGTTCGGCTCGATGCCTGCCGATCCCAACTATCCGCTTCCTCCGGAAGCGCAAGATCGGGTCATGCACACGTTTTTGAACATCGGCGGCAGCATGTTGATGTTCTCCGACACTTTTCCTGGAATGCCTTATCAACAGGGAACCAACCACTTCTCGCTGGCTCTCGTCCTCGACGACGAAAATGCGATCAGAGACGCCTTCCACAAGCTGAAAGTAGGCGGATCCGTCATGATGGAGCTTCAAGAAGTGCCTTGGAGCAAGGTGTACGGCAGCTTGACCGATAAGTACGGCATCTCTTGGCAGTTCTCCTTGGTGAGCGAACAAGCTTAAACTAAGCGACTTCTTCGCCTTCCTTGGAAGCAGCAGCGCAACATCCGCAGACAGTTCAGCCAACCATAGATGATTTCGCCCAAACCAAAAGGATCGCCGGGGAACCTATTCCCTGACGATCCTTTTGGTTTTTGGCAAACCGCCGTTTGACGATCTAGACCGACCTAGTCGAGTTAGGCCGCGCGAACTTCAAAATCATACAGCGAATAACCGTAAGGCGTGCCTCTCTGGATACCATAGATTCTTACGTATTGCGCATCCATCGCGGCAAACGTAAATTCATCTACTCCCCCGTCTCCGGATGAAGTGCTATAGGCGTCCGTCCAGGTGCTTCCGTCCGTCGACAGTTGCACCTTGTAGCTCTTCGCATAAGCTGCTTCCCATACAAGCTTCACCTTGCCGATGCTGTGTACGGCTCCCAGATCGACCGCGATCCATTCCGGATCGGAGCCTTCCAAGCTCGCCCAGCGGGTCGTTCCGTCACCGTCCACCGCTTTGGCCGCCTCAAACCCCGAACCCTCGATCGAGCTGGACGTAATCGACTTTCCTAGCGCCAGGTCCGTGTTCGGCGAGCCTTGCAGCGTGGTCGCGCCGACTATGTCGCTGACCGCCGATTCGTTGCCCGCGGCATCATAGGCCGACACCGTATAGCTGTACCCGGTCAGCGGAGTCAGCCCCGTATCGCTGAACGTCGTACCCGCTGCCATACCTACCTGAACTCCGTTGCGATAAACCATGTAGCCGGTCACCCCGACATCGTCCGTCGACGCCGTCCAGCTCAGATCGATCTGCGAGCCGGATACCGCCGTCGCCGTCAGCCCGGCCGGCTGCGTTGGGGCCTGCGTATCGGCATTTCCGTTCTGCGACGATAAAACGACCGGATCGGAGTTGTTGCGTACGCCAACCGCTTTGATGACCAGATTGTAATCTTCGGCGGAGTTGACGTTGCTGATCGTATAAGAGTAGGAAACCCGATTTTGTTCAACCGGAATATACGCGCTCCAATAAGCCTTTCCTGTCGCGCCGTCCAACTTGTTGGTCTGCTCGTAAATCCGAAATCCCCGAACCGGCTCCCCGGTTGACGGCAAGCTCCAGGTAAGCGTCAACTGATTGCCGCTTACTGCAGCTGTTGCGCCCGCTACCGGCTGCGGCTTGCCGTCCGTCCGCTTGATGCCGTATTGATCGTAGGCGGCAACCGAGGCTCCCTCTGCCGCTGTATAAGCGACGAAGGAGAGCGTATCCTGAGCTACCGATACATCGGTAAACATCTTTTTCCGCGGCTGCGTGTTGATCGCGGCGAAATAATCGTTATAACCCGGATATTTCTCATAAAACTTGTTGCCGAGAGAGTTGGACATCAGATAGATGGTCCCTTTCGGATTGACCGCATTGCCGCTAGCATCGTACGTGATTGAAGATGTCGGGACGACCTGATCGTTATACATCTGGTACGACCTCATATACATATGGTCATGCGCTTCGAACACCATATCGATGCCCATCTCGTCGAAGGCGGTAACTAAATATTTCTTGTAAAATTTTACCCGACTGTCTTCATATTGCCCTGAATTGTCCCCTGCCGAATAAGGACCTTTGTGGAACGTCACGAGCTTCCACTTCTTGTCGCTTCTGGCCACGGTGTTTTTCATCCACTGCACCTGATCCCAAAATTGCGGATCGACATTAGTGGCGCTGCCGTTGCTGCTCAATTTCCCTTCGAATTGCGAGTTAAAAACGAGGAACAGCGCATCGCCGTATTCGAACGAATAGACGGAACCGTCATGCGTATTCGCGATCGTCTGCCGCGGCAAATTGAAATGGTTGTAAAAATTATTGTTCGCCGTTGTCGTATCTCCCTGATAATCCGGAACTTCATGCCCGCCGAGCACAGGTACGATCGGTACTTGCAGCAACGAGTTTTGCGCCACGCCCAGCATCCACTGCCACTGCTCCTCCAGATCGCCGTTGTCGACCAAATCTCCGGCATTAATCAGAAACTTGGGAGACCCGATCGTATTGATCGCTTTAGTGAAAGTGTCCGCCCAGGGCATAAAGCTGGACTCGCTGGAAGCCTGGGAGTCGGAACCGGCGATAAAATGAAACGGTTGATTCACGGCGTGATCCGTCGTGAAGGAACCGATCGGCCCCCATCCGTCCGCGGCGCCGTTGCCTACTTGGAACTTATAGGCGGTTCCAGGCGCCAATTGATCCGCAATGACCTTATGACTGACAAAGCTCTTTTTGTTGTTGGAGCTGCGATCGGATTTTGTGACATAGGTTTGAATCGTTTCCGCCGTGCCCTGATAGGTCAACGTTCCCTGCGCCGGAAAAACGTTGCCGACCACTGCCGCAGCTTCCGCCACCCGAACGACCGACCCCGTCATCAGATTCGTATACCAGGCGAAGGCAACACTCGTCCGGGGATCGCCGTTAAACGTCATATTGATCAGCTTCGGAGCGGTGCCGACCGGGCTGTTCGGAAGCGTTGTTGCGCTTATCGAGCTGCTGGCCGCCGAGACGTTGCCTGCCGCATCCTTGGCTTTCACAGTGAACGAATACGACATGCCGGCAGTTAATCCGCTAACCGTCGCGCTCGTTCCGACCACGCTTGCGGCCAGCGTAGAGCCGCGGTATACCTCGTATCCCGTTACACCGACGTTGTCGCTCGAAGCGCTCCAGGACAGCGATACGGTAGAAGATGAAGTACCTGTTACGGCGAGATTGCCGGGCACTGTCGGAGCGGTCGTATCGGCCGGCGCGTTTCCTGAAGGCCATACCTCGAATTCGAACAGGGAATAGCCGTAGGACGTGCCTCTCTTCGTGGCGGAAATTCTGACGTGACGCGCGTCTCTTGCCGCAAACGTAATTTCGTCCGTTCCGCCATCGCCGGATGTCGTGCTATAAGCATCCGACCAAGAGCTTCCGTTCGTCGAAGTTTGAATCTTATAGCTCTTGCCGTACGCAGCTTCCCATAAGAGCTTTACCTTGCCGATGCTGTGCACAGCGCCTAGGTCGACCGCGAACCATTGCGTATCTGACCCTTCCACGCTCGCCCAACGAGTCGTACCGTTGCCGTCCACCGCTTTGGCCGCTTCAAACCCCGAGCCTTCGATCGAGCTGGCGGTAGCCGTTTTTCCGAGCGCAAGGTTCACATAAGATGAGCCTTGCAGCGTGGTCGCACTGGCGGCAGCGCTGGCCGTCGATTGATTGTTGGCGGCATCATAAGCGGATACCGCGTAGCTGTAGCTAGTCTGCGGAACAAGCCCGGTATCGCTGAAAGTCGTGCCTGTTGCCGTTCCCACCTGCGTCCCATTACGTAAAATTTTGTAGCCGGTCACTCCGACATTGTCTGTCGACGCCGTCCAGCTCAGATTAATCTGCGTACCGGATACGGCTATCGCCGTCAGCCCGGTCGGCTGCGTCGGCGCCTGGGTATCCGGCGCGCTTGCCGCAATCGGATTCCACCAGTTGCCGGACATGAACAGCATCGTCATCAGATTGTAGGAATCGCTGTAGTAGCCGTCCGTCTGATTGATCATCCAACTCCAACCGGTATTCACCCACGCCTGGTTGCTGCTGCTGGCAGTTCCCGCAGCAATGAACGGAGCTGCGAATACGGCTGCCGGATAACTGGCCGAGCCGGTCACCGTGCCGTTAAGCTTGTAGCCGTCCTTCACATTGTTCGGGTTGCTGCTTGTTTTTCCTTTGATCCACGTAGCAATTTTGTCGACAATCGCCTTCCCGCGCGCGTCTCCGGACACGGCATAATCCATCACGATGCGCAAAGGCATCCGACAGGCGTTGTAGTTGTATTCGTTCGTTTCCAGAAATTCGCCCAAGTAGTCGGACGGAGCCGGCTGCGGCGGGTTCCCGACGACGAAATCCGATATTAGGCCGGTAGTAGAAGAATAGCTGCTGCTGAAGTCGCTATAGACCGTGTACAAGTTGTTGATGACGTTCAGCCAAGTCTGATCGCCCGTCACGGCGTAGAACGCTCGCATATGACCCAGCATCCAGTCCGAAGGCCGAGTATTGAGCGCGGTTTTCGAATCCCAATCGCCCAGATTCAATCGGTTGCCTGTCGTGACATTGCTGGCTTTGATTCCGTTCGTAATCATATTTTGCGCTTCGGCCAAATAATTGATCGTGCCGCTTGAACCCCACTGCCGATCGGCCAAAATCAGCGAGTAAGCAATGTCCATATCTCCGTCCGTTGCCGAAGAATAGTGACCCTGAGCGCCGGCGGCATCCGCGACGATCCAGCCCATCAGATTGGCATTTCTCTTGCTGTGGTACGCTCTGGCCGTCTTGAACAAACCGTCATAAATCGTCTGAGCATTCGGATCGTGTCCGGCCATAAGCACGGTAATAATCATGCCGTAACCTTGCCCCTCCGACGATCCCAGCGCATTGTAGCCTTCCGTAGGTCCCGTTACCCCGCCTTTGACATAATAGCCGCCCGGCAGAGAGCTCAGATTGTTCTTCAAGTAACTGGATTTCCAACTGTTATAATACGATGCGACCGAGGCATTCATCGCCGCCTGCGTCACATTGTTCGGTTTTGTAATGCCCGGATAGTTCACCGCCTGCGGGAAGGGCCGCGACGGGGCCGCCGCATAGGCCGTATTGGCAGGTGCGAGCGGAGTCAAGCCCAATACGGACACGAACATGGCGAATACCAGCAATGACGATACGATAGACGAGTACTTCCTTTTAGAATTCATCCAAATCTCCTCCCGATTAATTAGATTTGAACATAACGAAACGTAATCGCGGCCTCCTTTCGGAATAATCGTTAAACCGCTCCATCTATAATTAAAGCGCTTTAACCTATAAAAAATGAGCTGCCTCTGCCTGTGCCATCCTGGGACGACCAAATTTCTTCTGCAGGGCAACTCCGCTGATCGCCGCCCTCAATCCGTTGCACGCTGTGGATAAAAGGTTGGACAGACGAGTCTCTTAAAATCATCACATAGTTTAATCGCTTTAACTTTATGCCTAAAAAAATATGAAGATTCTTGTATACAACAGAAATAAATCGACGATTACTCTTCAAAAGTTAAAGCACTTTAACTTTCTTCATTATATTGGAAGCATTGTATGGAATGCAACACATTTTTTTCTACGGCTGACCAACTGATTTACACATAGCTGACTAAATAAATTGGATTATTGAAGGTGAGACCGTTAGAGGCGGCCATCCGCACGATTTCGATCGCGCAACGGTCTACCAGGCAGGCCGTTAGAAGCAGTTAGTTCAAATGGCGTCACGTTTTTTCGGAAAATTCGCCTTGAGAATGCTTCTTCACAAGCGGGGCCTGCACATGAATTGGTCCGTCATAGTTTTTTTCGCTCTATGCCTTGGCATCACTCATAAAAAAATCCCCGACGGGGTACCCCGCGGAGATTGGATGATCGTATTCTTCGATCGTTCGCGTTGCTTTAGGATTACATCTGCATCTCTTCCGGCTTTTCGAATGTAATCCGACCGAGCTTGCCTGAGCGCAAGTCACGAAGCAGCACCGTTGCCGCCTTCTCGTAATCGACATGGCCGCCGCTGACAATGCAGCCTCTGCGCCTGCCGATGCTTTCCAGCACCTCAACGGCCGCCTGCATATCCGGCAGCTCGGAAGGCAGATCCGTCAAACCGTAGCGCTCTCCGAGTACCTGTCCATATTGCTCGACCAGCACTTTTAGCACAAAACAAGCGACCTCGTCCAGATGAAGAATATCTTCCTTGATCGCTCCCGTCGCGGCCAATCGGTTGCCGACGACAGGATCCTCGAACCTCGGCCACAAAATCCCCGGCGTATCGAGCAGCTCCAGTTCGCCCCCGAAACGAATCCACTGCTGCCCCTTTGTCACCCCGGGCCGGTCTCCGGTTACGGCAATGTTGCGTCCGGCCAGCCGGTTGATCAGCGTTGATTTGCCGACATTCGGAATGCCGACGATCAGGGCGCGTATCGGGCGCGGCTTCATCCCCTTGGCGATCTGACGATCGATCTTCTCCTTCAGCAGCTCTTTCGCCTTACTAGCCAGCTCCTTGACTCCCGCCCCCGCATTCGCGTCGATCGCATGCACGGCCAAGCCTTGCTCGCGAAAAAAACGGCTCCATTCCGTCGTTTTCTCAGGATCCGCCAAGTCCGCTTTATTAAGCAGCACGAGTCTTGGCTTCTCGCCTATAATCTCGTCTACCATCGGATTGCGACTGGAGCTTGGAATTCGGGCGTCCAGCAGCTCGAACACGACGTCGATCAGCTTCAGCTTCTCTTCAATCTGCCGCCTCGCTCGGGTCATATGCCCGGGAAACCATTGAATCGTCATGGTGATTCACCTTCCTTACCTATAACAACGGGGCCTTCCCGTCGGTCATCGCGCGATGATCGGGGAATGGCCCCTTGTGTTTGCTATAATCGGTTTAATGCTTGACCAACTTGAAATCTTTGATCGGCCAGAAAATCAAGTCGGCGCGGCCGACAATCCGATCCGTCGGAATATATCCGATCATTCGGCTGTCTTCGCTATTCGAGCGATTATCCCCCATCACGAACACCGTTCCCTCCGGCACGACTCCGTCCGGGAAAGAACCGTTCGGAAAATTGGAGCGCTCTTCGCGATAGCGATTGTAAAGCTCGCCCTGAGCATGAGCTTCTTCGTAAGCTTCCTGCAAATAAGTTTCGTCAAGCGGTTCTCCGTTTATGTATACCTGATCGCCGTCGACCTTGACCGTCTCGCCAGGCAGCGCGATCACCCGCTTAATAAAATCGCGGCCTTCCTCCGGCACGTGAAACACGATCACTTCTCCGCGCTTCGGTTCGCGTATGTCGTAAATGATTTTGTTGACGATAATCCGTTCGCGGTTCCAAAAGTTAGGCTCCATGGACGGCCCGTCGACGATAAAAGGACTAAGCAGAAACCAGCGGATCACGAGCACCAGAACGCCGGCGATCGCAAGCGCCTTGATCCATTCCACCAGCTCATTCCCCTGGCGCTTCGGCGGCTTCGCGCTTCGGCTGCCCCGGGTCGCCTCGGAAAACGTCTCCGTCTCGCTGCCGGAATGAACAGCGCGGTCATCCGCGGCCGAGTTCGTTCCCAGCTCGGCCGATTCGTTTGGTTTGGAATTGTCATTGTGATCCATTCGTAATCGCCTCTAGCTTTCTGGTAAATATGCAAAAAGGAGGACTTGAACGTCGCCAAGCCCTCCTCTGTCGTCCATTATCGAATTTCTTTAATACGTGCTGCCTTACCGCGCAGGTTGCGCAGGTAGTACAGTTTCGCGCGGCGAACTTTACCGCGGCGAGCCACTTCGATTTTCTCCAGGCGCGGAGAATGTACCGGGAAGGCACGCTCTACGCCTACGCCGTACGAGATTTTGCGAACCGTGAAGGTTTCGCTGATTCCGCCGCCGCGGCGCTTGATTACGACGCCTTCGAACAGCTGAACACGCTCGCGGGAACCCTCGACGACTTTTACGTACACTTTCAGCGTATCGCCAGGACGGAAGCTTGGAATGTCCTTACGCAGCTGCTCTTGCGTGATCGCTTGAATCAGATTGCTCATTTGTGTTCACTCCTTCCCTAACAGACGTTCGTACCCCGCTCCCCGAATACCCTGCATTCGGATCTTGGCGTGCAGAGGACCGTCCTACTCGTTCCATTTTGTCTGTCCGAAGCCGAACAAAGACAAAACAACATTTGAAATTATATCATATTCCCGCCCAAAAATACAACTGTTACGTTCAATTTTCTGCCGAATTTTCCCGCTGCGCATGAAGGCTGTCCAACCATATCCGCTCTTCTTTGGTCAACTCGGCCCGGTCCAGCAGCTCCGGTCGGCGAGCGAGCGTTCGCTCCAGCGATTGCCGCCTACGCCACTTCTCGATCTCCGCATGGTGTCCGGACAACAAAGCGTCGGGAACCTTCCAGCCTCTGAACTCCGCAGGCCGAGTATAGTGCGGATACTCAAGCAGGCCATCGCTAAACGAGTCTGTAACGGCCGACTGTTCGTTGCCGAGCACACCGGGCAGCAGCCGAACGACCGCGTCCGTGACGACCATTGCAGGCAGCTCTCCTCCGGTCAATACGTAATCCCCAACCGACAGCTCGTCCGTCACCAAGTGCTCGCGGATTCGCTCGTCGTAGCCTTCGTAATGACCGCAAATAAAAATCAAGTGCGATTCCTCGGATAGCTCGCGGGCGATCTCCTGCGTGAACGGTCTGCCCTGCGGACACATGAGAATAACGCGCGGCTTACGCGCTTCTTCTCCGTCTTCCGCCCGCCTTTGCCGCTCCAGCACATGCTCCACCGCGCCGAAGATCGGCTCGGCCTTGAGCACCATGCCGCCGCCGCCGCCGTAAGGCATATCGTCTACCGTGTTGTGTTTATTATTGGCGAAGTCGCGAAAATTAAGCGTATTGAGCGACACAATGCCTTTGTCGTGCGCCTTGCCCAAAATGCTTGATCCGAACACGCCCGCGAACATTTCCGGAAAAAGCGTCAATACGTCTATCCGCATCAGAGCAGCCCTTCCATCAGATGCACTTTGATTTTACGCGCGGCAACGTCGACGTCGAGCACAACGTCGTCAATAACCGGCAGCAGCAGCTCCTTGCCCTTGGGCATTTTGACAACCCAAATATCGTTCGCTCCGGGAGACAAAATATCGGTCACCTTGCCCAGCGTCTCGCCTTCTTCCGTGACCACCTCGCAGCCGACGATATCCTGAACGTAATATTCGCCCTCTTCCAGCGGTACGCGCTCGTCCTCGGTTACTTTAAGCTCCCAGCCCTTATATTTTTCGACCTGATTAATATTGTCGAAGCCTTTGATCTTTAAGACGTACATCTTCTTCTGCTCGCGCGCCGAGACGATCTCGATCATGACCGGGTCGCCCGCCTCGGGCGGAATCATCAGCAGCTTGCCGCCTTGCTTAAACCGCACCTCCGGAAAATCGGTCTGGGGCCATATCTTCAGCTCCCCTTTGATTCCATGAGTGTTGACAACTTTTCCTACGTTAAGCAAACGCCCCTCCGACATGCAACTAGCTCCTTCCATTATGCGCCAAAGCTCTCTCTATCATATCGCATTGGCCTCCGAAATCGCAAACATCCGCAGCCGCACGGCTCTCGCATTTTCGTCCTGTTCATGACAAAAGACCGCACCATGCTGACGCACGATACGGCCCTCTTAGCCTATTATTCCGAGACAATATCCACGATGACGCGCCTCCGCTCCTTCACGGCGGCGGATGAGACGACTGTGCGCAGCGCCTTGGCGATGCGCCCCTGCTTGCCGATAACTTTGCCGACATCGTCGGGATGCACGGAAAGCTCGTACACCAGGCCTCTCGCGTCTTCCCTGACCTGTATCTGCACGTCTTCCGGGTGATCCACAAGCGCTCGGGCAATTACCCGAATCAATTGTTCCATGGCTCAGCCCTCCGGTTAGAGACTGCATCGAAATCAAGTATCGCTCATTTCGCCGCAGCTCCTTGGAGACTGCATCGAAATCAAGTATCGTTAATTTCGCCGCAGCTCCTTAGTGACAGGATTACTTCTGGAGCTTGGATTCGTGGAACTTCTTCAAAACGCCGGCTTTGCTGAGCAGGTTGCGAACGGTATCGGACGCTTGTGCGCCGTTTTGCAACCATTTCAACGCTTTTTCTTCGTCGATTTGTACTTGAGCCGGTTGAGCAACCGGATTGTACACGCCGATTTCTTCAATAAAACGACCATCGCGCGGGGAACGGGAATCCGATACGACTACGCGATAGAACGGAGCTTTGTGAGCGCCGATCCGTTTCAAACGAATGCGAACTGCCATGTGACTTTCACCTCCTTGACAAGAGTAGGAATGGAGAATCCTGTTCTCTTTAGAACGGGAACTTCATGTTTTTGCCTTTTCCTCCGAACATGCCTTTGAGCGCCTTCATGCCGCCCTTCGGTCCTTTCGGGCCCATCATGCCGGAAAACTGCTTCATCATCTTCTTCATATCCTCGAACTGCCGGAGCAGCCGATTGACGTCGGCCAGCGTCGTGCCGCTTCCTGCGGCAATCCGCTTGCGGCGGCTGTAGTTGATGATATCGGGCTTATGCTTCTCCGCCTTCGTCATCGACTTCGCGATCGCTTCCGTGCGGGCGATCTGCTTCTCGTCGATCTTGAAGTTCGGGTTGTTCTTCACCTTGCTCATGCCCGGAAGCATGTCGAGCAGTTGATCGAGCGGTCCGAGCTTGCGCACCTGCTCCATCTGTTCGAGGAAATCGTCGAAGGTGAACTCGGCGGTGCGCATCTTGCGCTCCATCTCGGCCGCCTTATCCTTGTCCATCGTCTCCTGCGCCTTCTCGATCAGCGACAGCATGTCGCCCATGCCGAGAATCCGCGAAGCCATCCGATCCGGGTGGAACGCTTCGAGCTGGTCGATCCGCTCTCCCGTCGAAGCAAACTTGATCGGGCAGCCGGTTACCGCTTTGACCGACAGCGCCGCGCCGCCGCGCGTATCGCCGTCGAGCTTCGTCAGTACGACGCCAGTCAACGCAAGCTGCTCGTGGAAGCTCTTGGCAACGTTGACGGCTTCCTGACCGGTCATCGCATCGACGACAAGCAGCACTTCGTCCGGCTTAACCGCCGCATGAATGTCCTTGATTTCCTGCATCAGCTCTTCGTCGATCTGCAGACGGCCCGCCGTATCGATCAGAACATAATCGTTGCCTTGATCCTTGGCCAGTTGAACGCCCTGTTTCGCAATCTCGACGGGACTGACTTTGTCGCCCAGCGTGAACACCTGAGCGCCAATCTGTTCGCCAAGCACCTCAAGCTGCTTGATCGCGGCGGGACGATAAATATCTCCCGCGACGAGCAGCGGCTTATGGTTCTGCGATTGCAGCAGTTTCGCCAGTTTGCCTGTCAGCGTCGTTTTACCCGCACCCTGCAGACCGGCCATCAGAATGACCGTCGGAGGCTTGTTCGCCTTCGCCAGCTTCTCCTGCGTGCCGCCCATCAACTCGGTCAATTCCTTGTTGACGATATCGATAATAACCATCGCCGGCGTAAAGCTCTTCTGCACTTCCTGGCCGGTCGCGCGCTCCTTCACCTTGGCGATGAAGTCTTTGACGACCTTGAAGTTTACGTCCGCTTCCAACAGAGCGAGACGCACCTCGCGCATCGCTTCGTTAACGTCGTCCTCCGAAACTTTGCCGCGGCCCTTCAGCTTCCCGAATACGTTCTGCAGTCGGGTTGTCAATCCTTCGAATGCCATCTTCCCATCCCTCCTTCGGAACGGTTATTTTGAAAGGTAATTCAGTAAATCCGCTTGCGACGCGCCGATCATTCCGCGCTTCTCAGCAAAGCCGCGGTGCTTGCGAGAGACTGTCGCCACTCTGTCGGCAATCCGGCAATCTGCTCTTCCAGCAAGTCGATTCCCGCGTTCAGCCGGCTATGTTTTGCCGCAAGTCCAAGCTTCGCCTCGTACTCTTCCAGCACCTGCCCGGCGCGCTTCAAGTGCTCGTAAACCGCCTGTCGGCTGATCCGGAAATCCTCGGCGATCTCGCCCAGTGTATAATCATCGTGGAAATAACATTTCAGGAACGTCTGCTGCTTGTCGGTTAACAAGGGCCCGTAAAAATCATACAACTCATTGATTCGGTTCGTCTTCTCAAGCGCGTTCTCCCCGCTCACAATGGCTGCTCCTCTCATTCCCTGGCCGCGCGATGCGATTTCGTCGTTCGTTAATCCGCATCTCCGTGCTTTCGGTGTCAAGGAAAAAGACTTTACATCTCTAACGCTTCGCCTATCATACCGAAAAGAAAACAGGATGTCAAGGAAAACACCTTAACATCCCTCTCACAGACTTATTTGAATGTTTTACGACTATTCTTGTGGATTGTCGTCTTCCTTCTCCTCGGTTCCGGCCATGCCCGAGAACAAGGCGTGCACGAACTGATCGGCGTCGAATTCCTGCAGATCGTCCATCTTCTCTCCCAGTCCGACGAACTTGACCGGCAGCTTCAACTCGTTGCGGATCGCAATGACGATGCCGCCCTTGGCCGTTCCATCAAGCTTCGTCAGCACCAATCCGGTTACGCCGCTTTTCTCTCCGAACAGCTTTGCTTGCTGCAGCGCGTTCTGCCCCGTCGTTCCATCCAACACGAGCAGCGTCTCATGCGGAGCGCTCGGAATTTCCCGCTGAATGACGCGGTGAATTTTCGCCAACTCTTCCATCAGGTTATGCTTGTTCTGCAAACGACCGGCCGTGTCGCAGATCAGCACGTCGACATTGCGCCTTTTCGCTTCCTGAACCGCGTCGAACATGACAGCCGCCGGATCAGCGCCCGAGACTTGCTTGATGACGTCTACGCCAACGCGCCCGCCCCACACTTCGAGCTGTTCGATCGCTCCCGCGCGGAACGTGTCGCCTGCGGCTAGCAGCACGTTCTTGCCTTGTTGCTTGTAGCGCCAGGCAAGTTTGCCGATTGTCGTGGTTTTTCCTACGCCATTGACGCCGACGAACAGGATAACCGTAATGCCGTTCGGATTTTCATTCAGACCGACTTCGTCTCCCGAGCCCCGCAGCATCTCCACAAGCTTCTCGGACAAAATCGGCTGCAGTTGAGCCGGCTCCTCAATTTTGCGCTTCTTCACCTCATCGCGCAGCTCGTCGATCAGCGCCATTACCGTATTCACGCCGACGTCCGCGCCGATCAAAATTTCTTCAAGCTCCTCGAAAAACTCCTCGTCGATTTTTTTACGGCGGCTAAACAGCTCGCCTACCTTACCAACGAGCGCGTCGCGCGTCTTGGCCAGACCGTCGCGGAATTTGCTTGTCACCGCCTCCGTCTTGGACGCAATGCTCTCCTTCAACCTCTTAAAAAAACCCATTCTCGCTCCTCCAACCCTGTTGCAATTGCACGCGAGCACTCCCTTTACGCCGCTTGGGAGTTGCCGACCGTACAATCGCCATCATTTCGACGAACTTATAATCTCGAACGGTCTAGCAGACCGTTACAGCTCTCTTGCGCCACTTTTCTAGGTCCGTTAACGGCCAATCAGACCGTTACAGCTCTCACACGGCAATTTCCGCGCCTTCTAACGGTCCACCAGAACGTTACGCCGTCGCAACCATATCGTCCGTTTCTTCCAAGCGAACCGATACCAGCTTGGATACGCCGCCCTCTTCCATCGTGACCCCGTACAGCACGTCGGCTTCTTCCATCGTGCCTTTGCGGTGGGTAACGACGATAAACTGCGTCGAATCGGAAAACTCCCGCATGTACTGCGCATAGCGAGCCACATTGGCCTCGTCCAGCGCCGCTTCGACCTCGTCCAGCACACAGAACGGCACCGGCTTGACGTGCAAAATCGCGAACAGCAAGGCGATCGCGGTCAGCGCCCGCTCGCCGCCCGACAGAAGCTGCAGGTTCGTCAGCTTTTTGCCCGGAGGCTGAGCGACGATGTCAATGCCCGTGTCAAGCGGCTTATCCGGCTCGGCCATCACCAAATCCGCCCGGCCGCCGCCGAACATGCGCGAGAATACGACGACAAAATGCTTGCGAATCTCCTCGAACGTCGTGCGGAACCGCTTGGACATCTCTTCGTCCATCTCGCGGATAATGCCGTGCAGCTTCGTCTTCGCTTCAATCAGATCGTTCTCTTGCGCCGATAGGAAGTCGTAACGCTCGGATACGCGTTTGAACTCCTCGATCGCGCCGAGATTCACATCGCCTAGAGACGAAATTTTGCGCTTCATGTCGCGCACCTCGTTCTGGGCGCCCGCGACGTCCTCCGGAACCGGGTAACGCTCCTTCGCCAGCTCGAAGCCGATTTCGTACTCTTCGGTCAGCTTGCGCAGCAGGTTGTCCAGCTCGACGTCCATCCGGTTGACCGCAATCTCCGCCTGACGCAAGCTCTCGTCGACGTTTCGCAGCTTGGCCCGCTGGTCCTTCGTCTCGCCTTCCTTGCGCTCCAGCTCCCGTTGCTTTTCGGCCCGGTCGGCCCGCTTGAACTCGAGATTCTCGGTCAGTTGCTTCTTGCGGATCCGAAGATCGTTGAGCTTCTCGCGCTGCTCGACCGATTCCTGCTGCGTCCGCTCGGCCTCAGCCTCATTGTGTTCAAGCGACTCTTTAAGCTGCTTGAGTTCGCCGGTCAAGCGACCGAGATCGGACCTATGGCGGGCAAGCTGCTCGCCCAGAGACGCGCGATCCTGCTCCATCCGCGCAATCGCGACCTTCAGCTCGGTCAGCGCCGCTTGCAGCTCTTCCTTCGCGGACGCGCTCTTGCGGCGAAGCTCCTCCGCTTCGCGAATGCGCTCCTGAATGCGCTGCTCCTCACTCGTCAGCGCGGCCAACCGCTTCTCGGCGTCTTCCTTGCTCGCGCCCAACGCCCCGGCCTCGGCAGCAAAGGCCGCCTTCTCGCCATCCATCGCCAGGCGCTGTTCCTCCAGCAGCCGCTCTTCCTGCTCAAGCTGCGCGATTTCGGCTGAAACCTGCTGCTCTCTAAGCCTCTCCTGCTCTCCCTGACCGCGCAGCTGCTCGATATTTTGCGCAACCTGCGCCAATTCTTTCTTCAGGTCGTCTACCGCTGCGCGCGCTTTTTCGCGCGCCTTCTCGGCTTCCCCGATATCGCGTTCCAACTCTTCGAGCTGACGCTGGCGTCCAAGCAGGTTGGCCGACTTCTTCTGCAGGCTGCCCCCGGTCATCGATCCGCCGGCGTTAACGACGTCGCCGTCGCGCGTAACGACGCGATAGCGGTATTGGAGCCTAGAGGCGATGCGGTTCGCCTGCTCCAGCGTCTCCGAGATCAACACGCTGCCGAGCAGGCTGCCGACAATCGCGCCGTACTTCGGATCAAAGCCGACCAACTCGGCGGCAACCCCGATAAAGCCCTCGGCCTGCTCCAGCATCCGGCGATCGCCGTCGGAAATCGATCTTGCCCGAATAACGTCAAGCGGCAGGAAAGTCGCCCGGCCGGATTGGCGCTGCTTCAAGTGGGCGATCGCCGCACGCGAGCTTTTCTCATTCTCCATGACGATATGCTGCAGCGCCGCGCCAAGCGCGGTTTCAATCGCCGTCTCCAAATCTCCCGGCACGCTGACGAGCTCGGCAACTGCGCCATGCACGCCATGCAGAGTGCCGCGCTTCGACGCCTTCAGCACTTCGCGAACGCCGTGCTGGAAGCCGTCATAATCGTTCTGAAGCTCCTTGATCGTATCGCGCCGAGAGACGAGCGCTTCTCTGCGCTGCTCATGACGCCGCACCGAAATCTGATCCTCCTCCAGCTTCCGCTGAAGCTCGGAGGAGCGGGCTCCCTCTGCGACATAACGGTCGCGCGCTTCATGCAGCGAACGGGCGACTTCCGCCAGCTTCTCTTCCAATCGCTCGCGCTTGGCGTCCAGCGCCTCAACTTGCTCGCGCCATTTCGCTTCCTCTTCCGCAATGCGCGTCATCCGCCGCTCCAACACCTCGCGCTGGCCTTCGCCGTAGCGAATGTCGTTGCGCGCCTGCGCCATCGCATTTAACGTGTCGAACAGCTCCGCTTTCAGCCGTTCCTCGACTTCCGTGCTGCCGTCGGCCAGGGCCAATCGGTCCTCTTCCTCCGCCAGCTTGACGAGCGCAGCCTCCAGCTCGCCCTCCAATGCGGCGCGCTTCTCCTTGAGCACGCGCTCCTCTTCCGTAGACAGAGCAAACCGTTCTTCCGCTGTGGCAATCGACTGTCTTAGTCCGTTGCCGGTGCGTTCGAGATGGCCGCGCCGTTCGTTCAGCAATTCGACGTGACCTTCCGTCTTCTCCGTGTCTTCGCTGCAGCGGAGCAGCTCGTCCTGCAGCTTCTCCAACAGCTCCTCGAGCTGAACGAGCGTCTGACGCTCCTCCTCCAAAATCGCATCATGCTTGCTTACGAAAGTCGACAGGCCTGTCTGCTCTTCGCGCAGCGTATTCAACCGCTCGCTCGTCTGCGTCCAGGAGGAGTGCACGCCTTCGATCTGATGAACGTATAAGGCGATTTCCTTATTTTTCAGTTCTTCCTTCAGCGTCTTATAAGTTTCGGCCTTCGCGGCCTGGTCCCTCAGCGGCTCGATCTGCCCGTTCAGCTCGCTGACGAGATCGTGAATCCGCAGCAGATTGTTTTCGGTATCCTCAAGCTTCTTCTGCGCTTCCTTCTTACGGCTCTTATATTTCACAATTCCCGAGGCTTCCTCGAAAATGCCGCGACGATCCTCCGAGCGCGTACTTAATATCTCCTCGATCCGGCCTTGTCCGATGATCGAATACGCTTCCCGTCCGATCCCCGTATCCATGAACAGCTCGGTAATGTCCTTTAGTCGGCACGGCTGCTTGTTGATCAAGTATTCGCTTTCCCCGTTGCGGTGCACCCGGCGCGTAACCGTTACCTCGCTGAAATCAAGCGGAAGCGCTTTGTCCGCGTTGTCCAGCGTGAGCGACACTTCCCCGAAATTAACGGCCTTACGGGAGTCGCTGCCCGCGAAAATAATATCCTGCATATTGCCGCCCCGCAGCGACTTGGCGCTTTGCTCGCCGAGTACCCAGCGAATGCCGTCGGAGATGTTGCTCTTGCCGCTGCCGTTCGGCCCGACGACGGCGGTAATTCCGCGAACGAATTCAAGTTCGGTACGGTCTGCGAACGACTTAAACCCAGTCAGCTCGATTCTTTTCAAAAACATAAGGACGGTTTCTCCTCTCGAGTCGGTAGGTCATCTTGTATTCTGTTTCGCAAACGACGCCAGCGCCTGCGATGCGGCTTGCTGTTCCGCTTCCTTCTTCGAACGGCCGATTCCTTTGCCTAACTGCCGGTCGCCCACCCCGACGACGGCGATAAACTCCTTGTCGTGGGCCGGCCCTTTCTCCTCGACAATGCGATAATCAAGCGCGCCCATTGCCAGCTGCTGCACCTTCTCCTGAAGCTCCGTTTTGTAGTCCTTCATCGGCGCTTGGCCGTTCCGCGACAGCTTCACGAACATATGCCGTTCGAGAAACGCCCGAACGGCCTCCAAGCCTTGATCCAAATACAACGCGCCCAGGAACGCTTCGAAAGCGTCTGCAAGCAGCGACGGTCGGGTACGTCCGCCCGTCTGCTCCTCCCCTTTGCCGAGCAGCACGATCTGCCCGAATTCGAGCGCCTCGGCAAAACGGACGAGCGAAGGCTCGCAGACGATGCTCGCCCGCAAACGAGTCAACTCGCCCTCCGGCGAATCCGGATAGAGCCTGTACAAATATTCGGATACGGTAAGCTGCAGTACGGCATCTCCGAGAAATTCCAACCGTTCGTTGTCCGGAATACGCGCGCCTCGCTGCTCGTTCACGTAAGAAGTATGCGTAAACGCCTGCTTCAACAGCCCCGGATCGCGGAAAGTCACGTTAATGCGCTGCTGCAATCGTTGAAATCCTTCCTTCATGAACCGTCACCTCAATCGCGCCTCATACACAACCGACGCAGGCGGCTAATGCCGCCTGCGTCGACGTTCACGCGCACTTTTTGAACTTGCTTATTGCCCATCCGATTAATCTGCGAATTGACGCATAATAATCGTGGCATTGTGTCCTCCGAAGCCGAAGGAGTTGGACAACGCAACCTGTACGTCCGCATTGCGCGGCTTGTTCGGGACATAGTCCAAATCCAGCTCCGGATCTTGATGATCCAGATTGATCGTCGGAGGAATGACGCCGTTCTTCAACGTCAAGCCGAGAATAACCGCTTCCACGCCGCCCGCCGCGCCGAGCAGATGCCCGGTCATCGACTTGGTCGAGCTGACCGCCAGTTTGTGAGCATGGTCGCCGAACGTCATCTTGATCGCCGTCGTCTCGGACTTGTCTCCGGCTCCCGTCGACGTTCCGTGCGCATTAATGTATTGGATGGACTCGGGCGCGATGCCCGCGTCGTTAAGCGCCTTCTTCATGCAACGAGCCGCTCCGTTCGGATCGGGATCGGTCATATGGTAGGCGTCGCCGCTCATGCCGTAGCCGATAACCTCCGCATAAATGCGGGCGCCTCTTGCTTTCGCATGCTCAAGCGATTCCAGGATTAGTACGCCCGAGCCTTCGCCCATAACGAATCCGTCGCGATCGACGTCGAACGGCCGGCTTGCTTTCTCCGGCTCGTCGTTGCGGGTGCTCATCGCTCTCATCGAGCAGAAGCCTGCCATGCCGATCGGACGAATCGTCGCTTCCGCGCCGCCGCAGATCATCACATCCGCGTCGCCGCGCTGAATCATCTTAAAGCTGTCGCCAATCGAGTGCGTTCCGGTGGCGCAAGCGGATACAGCTGCGGTGTTGGGTCCCTTCGCTCCCGTGACCATCGAAATTTGGCCGCTGGCCATGTTCGCGATCATCATCGGGATGAAGAACGGGCTTACCCGCCTTGGACCTTTCTCCATCAACAGCGTATGCTGCTCTTCCCAGGTGCCCAGACCGCCGATACCAGAGCCTACGATAACGCCTACGCGCTCCGGGTCGGCATTTTCCCCGATCGCCAGTCCCGCGTCCTCGATCGCGAGCTTGCTCGCGGCCACGCCGAACTGTACGAACCGGTCCATTTTCCGGGCTTCTTTCTTATCGATATTATATAAGCCAGGATCGAAATCCTTGATTTCTGCCGCAATCTTAGTCGTATAATCGGTCGTATCGAATGCTTCGATCAGACTGACTCCGGATTTGCCATCGAGCAAGTTGCTCCAGAACGTAGGCAAGTCGGTACCGAGGGACGTGACGACCCCCATTCCTGTAACAACGACGCGCTGTGTCAAATCTATTCACCTCTTCAGGCTATATCATCCGTCGCGCGCGCGGCGCGAATCGGGGTTTAGAATATGCAGAAGTCCCGTCGCAAGTACGGGACCCGTCGATCATTACGCATGAGATTGTATGTATTTAACGACTTCTCCCACCGTTGTGATCTTCTCTGCATCCTCGTCGGAAATCTCCAAATCGAATTCGTCCTCGAGCTCCATAACGAGTTCTACAACATCCAGAGAGTCAGCGCCCAAGTCGTCTTTGAAAGATGCTTCGGGTGTTACCTCTGCCTCTTCTACACCCAGGCGTTCGATAACGATGCGTTTTACGCGATCCAGTACATCGGACATCCGGTTCACCTCCCTTAACGTATTATACGTGAATCATGGACAAAAAGCCATAGAAGGCTTGCATGGGTCTAACCGGCCGAAGAGCCGCTTTTCGTGCCGTTAGGCAGGCGTCGCCACTTCGGCCGAAAATTACATGTACATGCCGCCGTCGACGTGCACCGTCTGCCCCGTCATGTAAGAGGCTGCTTCCGAAGCTAAATAAACGACGATGGAAGCAATGTCTTCCGGACGGCCCATGCGGCCCATCGGAATTTCTCCCAGCAGCTTGTCGCGATACTCCGCGGGAAGCTTGTCCGTCATATCCGATTCAATGAATCCGGGAGCAACCGCGTTAACGGTAATGCCTCTGGACGCAAGCTCCTTAGCCGCGGATTTCGTCAAGCCGATGACGCCGGCTTTGGCTGCGACATAGTTGGCTTGTCCAGGGTTGCCGAGCACGCCGACTACGGACGAGATGTTGATGATGCGGCCGCTGCGCTGCTTCATCATCGGACGAGTCACCGCTTTGATGCCGTTGAACACGCCCTTCAGGTTCGTTTCGATCACTTCGTCGAATTCGGCTTCCTTCATCCGCATAATTAGATTATCACGGGTGATGCCTGCGTTATTCACGAGAATGTCCAACTTGCCGAAAGCTTCGAGCGCGGTCGACACCATCTCGTCGAACTCCGCCGACTTGCCTACGTTCGCTTTGACCATAATCGCCTTGCGCCCGAGCGCTTCGATCGCTTTGACCGTTTCGGCCGCCGCCGCTTCGCTGCCCGCATAGTTGACCGCCACATCGGCTCCGGCCTCCGCCAGAGCGATGGCGATTGCCCGGCCGATTCCGCGCGACGCGCCCGTTACCAGCGCGCTCTTGCCTTGCAGATCCCACATTGCCATTGCCTTTCCGCCTCTCTGCCGTTTGTCGCCTGTTTCGGCGTTTACTCCGCAGCTGCGCTAGCGGCCTCTGCGCTGTTAACCGAGACGATCCGAACGGACTTGTCGATCTTCTTGATCAAGCCCGCCAGCACCGTGCCGGAGCCGATTTCCACGAACGTGTCGACGCCTTGCTCGATCAAATACGCAATCGTGTCTTCCCATTGTACTGGCGACACGACTTGCTTGACAAGCAGCTCGCGAAGCTCCGCTCCGGAAATGACCGGCTTGGCGTGAACGTTCGCGACGACCGGCACGGCCGCATCGCGGAATTCCGCTTGTGCCAGCGCCTCCGCCAGCTTATCGGCTGCCGGCTGCATCAAGGAGGAATGGAACGGACCGCTCACATCAAGCGGAATGACCCGCTTCGCTCCGGCCTCTTTGCCCCGTTCGACGACGGCGGCGACGCCGTCCGCCGACCCGGAGACGACGATCTGACCCGGACAGTTGACGTTGGCCAGCTCTACAATCGTTCCCGCCGCGGTAATATCCGTGCAGAGCGCCTGCAGAGCCGCGCGTTCCGCTCCGAGCACGGCCGCCATCGCGCCCTGACCGCCCGGAACCGCCTGCTCCATATACAGCCCGCGCGCCCGAACAAGCTTGACCGCATCCGAGAATTCAAGTACGCCTGCCGCCACGAGGGCGCTATACTCGCCAAGCGAGTGGCCTGCGACATAATCGGGCTTCAGTCCCCGTTCCTTGTACATTTCCAACAACGCAACGCTTGTAGCGAGCAGCGCAGGCTGCGTATTCGCCGTCTGACGCAGCTCCTCCTCCGGCCCTTCGAAGCTCAGCTTTGAGATCGAATAGCCGAGCGCCTCGTCCGCCCGATCGTAGGTCGCCTTGGCGACCGGGCTGCTCTCATATGCGTCCTTCCCCATGCCGACCGCTTGCGCGCCTTGGCCGGGGAATACGAATGCGATTTTACCCAAGTTCGGTTCCTCCTCTTACCAGTTCAGCACTGCCGCGCCCCAAGTCAAGCCGCCGCCAAAGCCGACGAGCACGATCGTGTCGCCTTCTTTGACGCGACCTTCCTCGACCGCTTCCGCCAGCGCCAGAGGAATTGAGGCCGCCGATACGTTGCCGTACCGATCCAGATTGATCATGGCTTTATCTTCGGATAAGTTCAATCTTTCCAATGCCGATTGAATAATGCGAATGTTGGCTTGATGCGGAACGAGCAAATCGATATCCGCTTTCTCGTACCCCGCAGCAGCAAGCGCCTCTTCGGCGGCGCTGCCCATGACCCGCACGGCGAACTTGAATACGTCGCGTCCGTTCATCTCGATAAAATGGCTGCGGTCCGCAAGCGTTTCTCCGCTGGACGGGCAGCGCGACCCGCCGCCGCGAATGCGGAGCAACTCTCCGCCGGCGCCGTCCGCTCCGAGCTTAAACGATTTGAAGCCTCGGTCCCCCGTTACCGGACCAAGCACAACAGCTCCCGCTCCGTCTCCGAACAATATACAGGTATTGCGATCCTCGTAATCGGTAATGCGGGACAAGCATTCCGCGCCGACAACGAGCACGTGCTTGTACATCCCCATCGAGATAAAACCGGTCGCGTTCGCCAGGCCGTAAATAAAGCCCGAGCAAGCCGCCGACAGATCGAACGCCGCCGCCTTCTTGGCGCCAAGCTTTTCTTGAAGCAGGCAAGCCGTCGAAGGAAAAAACATATCCGGCGTAATTGTCGCCACGATGATCAGATCGAGCTCCTCCGCCGTAATGTCCGCCGCTTCAAGCGCCTTGACGGACGCCTCGTAAGCGAGATCCGAAGTCGCTTGCTCAGGAGCTGCGATCCGGCGCTCGCGGATGCCGGTGCGCGTCACGATCCACTCGTCGTTAGTCTCCACCATCCGCTCCAGCTCAACATTCGTTAACCGGCGCTCGGGAACGTATTTGCCCGTTCCGAGAATGCCTACGGAAACTCCATTCATTGCACTCTCTCACTTTCCGCTGAATTCGTCGGCCAAAGACGCGATCAACTTGTTGCTTATCGCCGTGCGCGTCTGGCGGATCGCCGTTTTCATGGCGCTTGCGTTGGACGACCCGTGCCCTTTGACAACCAGACCGTTGATACCGAGCAGAGGGGCGCCATTGTATTCATTGTAATCCATCCGGGTGCGAACGCGACGGAAGCTCGGCTTAAGCGCTCCGGCCGCCAGCTTCGATACGAAGGACGAGGTCAATTCCTCGCGAAGCAGCTTAAAAATCGACTGAGCCGCCCCTTCGATCGCCTTTAGCAAAATGTTGCCCGAGAAGCCGTCGCATATAATGACGTCGCATACGCCCTCCAGCACATCGCGCGCTTCCACATTTCCGACGAAATGAACCGGAGCGTTTTCCAGCAGGGCGTACGCCGCTTTCGTCACCTCGTTGCCTTTGGCCGCTTCCGTCCCAACGTTTAGCAATCCGACGCGCGGTTTGGCGATGCCGTGCACCTTGCTCCGATACATGCTGCCCATGAGCGCGTATTGAAGCAAATGCTCCGGCTTGGCGTCCATGTTCGCGCCCATATCAAGCGCTAGCAGCCCCTTATTGTCGAGCGTCGGAAAAATCGCGGCCAGCCCCGGTCGTTCAATGCCCTGCATCCGCCCAACGACGAGCAGCCCCGTAGCCATCAGAGCGCCGGTATTGCCGCACGAAATCATGGCGTCCGCGCGGCCTTCCTTGACCATCCGGCCCGCCACAACCATAGAGGAATCCGCTTTGCGACGCACGGCTCGCACCGGCTCGTCATCGCTTCCAATCACTTCGGAAGCAGGTTCTATAGATACATTGTCCGGAATGCCGCTGCCGAGATATGGCCGAATTGCATCCGGATCCCCGACCAGCACCAGATGGACGTCCGGCCACTCGGCCGCGGCAGCCAGAACGCTTTCGACCTGAGCCTGCGGCGCGTGGTCGCCTCCCATCGCATCTATGGCAATCCGCATCATGTACAACTCCTTTAGGATGTCGCTATCTATTCGCCGGCAGATCTGTAAATTATAAAGTTCCCCTGGAACACCATTTCCTCGCCGACATATGTAAACACTTCTACTTTCGCCTTCCCTTTTTGCCCGCCGTGCGACCTGACGTAAGCTTTGGCGATGCATTTTTCTCCGAGCCGCGCGGGCCGGATGAAACGAATGTCCGCCGATGCCGTCAGTGCAATCTCGTCGTTGATGACCGCCACCGCGAGCGAATTGGCTTGCGCGAAGACATGATGTCCCCGAGCGATGCCCGAACGGGAAAAAACGTGCTCCGCCGCGATCTCAAACAGCGAGATGCCGCTCTTGTCGAGCTGCAGATCGAGAATATCGCCGATCACCTCGTGTAAAGGCAAAGAACGAACGGAATCGTAAGAACGTTCCGCCATCAGCTTCAAGCGCTCCCTCAGCTCGGGAATGGCCAATTCCAGACGATCCAGACGGATCGTTTGAATGCTCACTTTAAGCAGGCGCGTCAACTCGCGATCCGTTAGAAACGGATTCTCTTCCAACAGCTTGCTGAGCTGTTGATGGCGCTGCCTTTTGGGAAGCCGCTCCAAGCCTCTCCACTCCCTTCAGCGCTCGATCCTGTTCGCTCGATCCACGCCCATTGTCAATAACTTTAGCGATTATTCATAAACTCACATTTTAATACCTGGTGCCAATATGAGTATAAAGAAAAACGCGCCGGCATGCAACGACCGCAAGTAACGCCAGAGCCGGTCGTTGCCGGCCGAAGCGCTTGCCCGTCGTGATTCCAGACGCGTTTCAAGCTTATTGCTTGATAATTTCACGGGACTTGTACGTACCGCACACTTTACATACGCGGTGCGACACTTTCAATTCTCCACATTGATCGCATTTCACCATACCGGGAACGACCAGTTTAAAGTGGGTCCGGCGTTTGTGTTTGCGGGCTTTCGATGTTTTCGCAAAAGGGACTGCCATGCTGCCACCTCCTTATCAGTCCGAATAAGCTTCGACGGCTTGCGCCGGGCCTACTCTTTCTGAGATTTAAACCAATCCTGAAGCGCAGCCATACGAGGATCGATCTTCTCCGTATTGCAGCCGCACGATTGTTCGTTCAGGTTTGTCCCGCACTCGGGGCACAGCCCTTTGCAGCTCTCACTGCACAGGGGCGCGTAGGGCAATTGGACGACAAACTCCTCCATGACGTAAGGAGCCAGATCGATCCGCTCTTCCGTTACCGGTACGGCTTCTTCAACATCTTCGTTTGCTTCTTCATCCTCTTCCGCCACAATCCGAAACTGTTCCTCGAAAGGAACTCCGACCGTCTCTTCGATCGGCTCCAAGCAGCGCGAACATTGCATGTGCATGTCGCAGCTCATTTGGCCCGTCACTACGATCAAGTCGTCCACGGCTACAGCCGTCAGCTCGTATTCAAGCGGGGAGAGCGGACGGAATTCCGGATGATTCCGGAACAGCTCCGTCAAGTCCAGAGTTCCTTGCAGGCTCACCGGCAGCTTCCGGGACGCCAGCTCTTGCACTTTAAGCAACAATTAGATCACTCCAAACAAACAAAGTTTATTATATCGAGATTTCGGTTCGTTTGTCAACAATTTCTGCGACTTTACAGCTCCGCTTCTCTTTCGTCCCTTGCTCGTGCTATATTGTGGAAAATAAAATTTCATTCCCAGCAAGGAGACGAATATGTCCACGGTCGGCGTTGTCGTAGAATATAATCCGTTGCATAACGGTCATCTCTATCATTTACAGCAATCGAAGAAAATAACGCAAGCGGAAAATATCGTCGCCGTCATGAGCGGCAATTTCCTGCAGCGGGGAGAGCCGGCGTTGGCGGACAAGTGGGCGCGGACGGAAATGGCGCTTCGAGCCGGGTGCGATCTCGTGCTGGAGCTGCCTGTCGCTTACAGCTCGCAGCCGGCTCAATGGTTCGCCTACGGAGCCGTATCCGTGCTGGATGCTTCGGGCGTCGTTGACTCGCTCTGCTTCGGCAGCGAGAGCGGAGAACTGGCCTCTCTACAACAGCTGGCCTCTCTACTGACGGAGGAGCCCGAAAGGTTCGCTACGCTGCTGTCGGAGCTTCTGAAGGCGGGACTCCCTTATCCTTCGGCGTTCTCCTCGGCGGCCGAGACTTATTTGCAGGAACGCGGCATGGGCGAGCACGCTTATTCTCTTACCCAGCCGAACCATACGCTCGGACTCCATTATTTGATCGCGCTTCGCAAGCTGAATAGTTCCATCGTACCCTATACGCTTCGCCGCGAGAAGTCCGGCTACGGGCAAACCGACATTACCGATGCGAAGATCGCCAGCGCCACCGCCCTGCGCAAGCTGCTGCTCGGCGAATCCGGCTCCTTGGACCAGCTTGCGGCCTACGTGCCCGCTTCTACTTTGGCCATCCTGCGCCGCGAAACGGAAGCCGGCCGGGCGCCCATTCATTGGGATAGCTTCGCTAGACCGCTGTTTCACGAACTGTATCGCCATACCGCAGCAGAGCTGGCCGAGTTCGCCGAAGTCAGCGAAGGACTCGAGCATCGGCTTCGCGGCATTTTGTCCGAGCTGCCCGAGTATTCCGTCGCGGCTCTGCTGGAGGCGCTCAAAACGAAACGCTACACCCGCACGAAGCTGCAACGGACGCTGCTGCGTATCCTGCTCGGCCATCGCAAGGAGCTGCTAAGCCCGGAGCGGCTTGCCGCCGGCGTCGACTATATCCGGGTGCTTGGCTTTACCGAACGCGGCCGGCTTCTGCTCCGCGACATGCGACGGAAAGCAAAAGTCCCCGTCGTCGCCTCCGCCGCCAAGCACGACTCCCCTTATCTGGCCATGGAAGCGCTGGCGACCGGCGCTTACTCCCTCGCCTATCGCAACGCCCAGCCGAGCGACGCTTTGCGCGACTTCACGCTCTCTCCCGTCCGACTGTCGGACAAGATGGTCTAACCCTCCCTCCCGGGGCGTACATTGTAGAGGTAGTTCATCCAGTTGAACAACCTGCACGTGCCTGCAACGCATTCGGGAGGCGATAAGCAATGGCCAAGGCCAATCCATCTAACGGCAAACGCGCGATTTTCCTTTCTCTGCTGCTGGGCGCCGCCTCCATGCTCGTCGTGGCCGGAATCGTCCATTCGCCCGGGGAAGCTTTTCGCGCTTCCTTATCCGGGCTGCAAATTTGGTGGCAGAACGTCTTCCCCGGCCTGCTGCCCCCGCTTATGCTGGCTGAATTGCTCGCCGCCTCGGGCTTGCTTCACGGTATGGCCGCGCTGGCCGAGCCGCTCACGCGCCGCCTGTTCCGACTGCCGGGAGCGGCGGGCTGGGCAATCGCCTTCGGCTGGTCCGCCGGCATTCCCGCAGGAGCGAAGGAAACCGCTCGTCTCCGCGACAATGGAACGATCAGCGACGAGGACGTTGACACTGTCCTGCTCGTCTCTCATGTGCCCAATCCGTTCCTCATCGTGCTTGTTATCGGCTTCGGCTTCCTCAACGCTCCCGCACTCGGCTGGGCGATTGCGCTTGGGCTGTGGCTCGCGGCGATCCTGGCAGGCACTGTTTGGTCGCGCATTGCCAAGCCGCGCGGTCCGCGAGTGCCGGCCCTTCCGGTGACCCAACCCAAAGCGCTGCTGTTGCGGGCCGCGCGCGCTGCAGCCGACGGCCGCAAAGAGGATGGACGCCCGCTGGGCAAGCTGCTCGCCGACTCCGTGACCGGGGCCGTCGGCATGCTGATGACGATCGGCGGCCTGATGATGATGTGCGCCGTCGTGATCCGCCTGCTTGAGCTCTTCCTTCCCGGCAACGATCTGTGGCTCCCGTTCCCCGGTCTATACGAGCTTCATCTAGGCGCCTACGAGACCAGCAAATCCGCCCTTTTCACCTCCGACCCCGCACAGGCCTGCGCGCTGCTTGCCGCTGCGCTCGCCTGGACCGGGTGGAGCGGCCTGCTTCAGGCCAGAGCGGCGTTCGGACTGAACAAGCCCTTCCCTTGGCTGAAAATCATCTCCTCGCGCCTGCTTCACTCGGCCGCGACTCTGCTGGTCGTCTATCCGCTGGCGAAGCTTGTTCTGTCCGAGCCCTTTAAAAAGTGGTTCGCCGAACGCCAGCCCGGTCCTTCTGCCGATGCCGAGACTTGGTCGACGTTCGCGGGAGTGCTGCCGAACGGCTGGAGCCGTATGTCCGAGAGCATGACGGTTGCGCTCGCCAGCTTCGGTGTATTTCTCCTGCTCGCCCTGCTCGCCGCGCTCATCCGCCCCAAAACGCCGTCCGGCAAAGACGCTCCGGACAAACGCCAACGCTAAAAAGGAGCCTTCCTGCTGCCGCGGGATAGCTCCTTCGGTCGTTTCGCTCCGGTTCACTCGCCTATCGCGCCGTCCGGCGTATCGTATTTGATTTTCAATTCCGCCTCCACGACCGGCGAGACCAAATCGTGAACGGGGCCGTGGAATTTGGCGATTTCCTTGACGATGCTCGAGCTGAGGTAGGAATATTTCGGATTGGTCATCATAAATACCGTCTCGATGCTCTCGTCGAGCTGACGGTTCGTCGAAGCCATCTGCAGCTCGTACTCGAAATCCGTTACGGAACGGATGCCCCGAATAATCACTTTCGCGTGGCGAGATCTCATATAACGAACGAGCAAATCGCGGAAACTGTCGATTTCCACGTTGGGCAAATCCTTCGTCACTTCCGCGAGCAGCGACTTCCTCTCCTGCACGCTGAATAGGGGCGTCTTCGTCGTGTTGTTCAGCACAGCTACGATCAGCCTGTCAAACTGCTTCGCAGCCCGATGAATGATGTCCAGGTGACCAAGCGTCACCGGATCGAAGCTCCCGGGATACACGGCGATGCGATACTCATTTTCCGTTCCGGATGGCTGTCGGTTCATCGTTTGTTCGCCTCCTCCGTCGTTTCCATAGTTGTTCCGGCTGGCGCCTCTTGGTTAGGCTCATAACGGTAGATAGATACGGCGATTTCCCCATATTTGGCGCACCTCGTACGAATGAAACCTTCGAACGCTTCGGGATAGCTGACATCCGGATGATGCTCGACGACCGCGATGGCCGAATCGGCCGCCAGTCCTCTCTGTGCGATTTCGGTTAAAATAGCGTTGCAATCCTTCATCGCATAAGGAGGGTCCAAAAAAATCAAATCAAACGGGAGCCCCGACTTTTCCAACACCTTCAGCGCTCTTCTCGCATCGTTTCGATATACGGACGCCTTGCCCGCCAGCTTGGTCGACTCCAAATTGCGGCGAACGACGTCTACGCTCTGCGGACTGGAATCGACAAATACGGCGCTTCCCGCACCTCGGCTCAGCGCCTCTATTCCAAGCCCTCCCGAGCCTGCGAACAAGTCGAGCACACGCTCCTCCTCGTCAAAATACGGCCCGATCATGCTGAACAGCGCCTCTTTCACTTTATCCGTCGTCGGACGAGTTCCGTTACCCGGCACCGCTCTCAGCGGATGCCCTTTGGCTTGTCCAGAAATGACGCGCAATATCTTCAACCCCTGCTGTCTTGCGATTATAGGATAGTTAACGGTGTAATGTTACCACAAACTTCCTCGTTGCAAAAGCTCTCTATACTCGGAATGCGGTTATGG
This sequence comes from Cohnella phaseoli, assembly GCF_003386235.1. GTDB lineage: Bacteria > Bacillota > Bacilli > Paenibacillales > Paenibacillaceae > Cohnella > Cohnella phaseoli. Next base: position 186,826 of record NZ_QRDZ01000003.1, on the reverse strand, counting down.
CTCGATCAAGTCAGGAACGACTTGTGATGGCAGAAGCGCAAGGTGTAAAATAGGAAAATACGAACTCTACCAGATGACGAAAAAAGTCGATTGCGGCGCACCACTGAAATGTACTTCTTTGAAGTAGTACCCGTTTTAAGTAGTCTTATAACTTGAAGGGGGGGCCAGTAACAATGAGCGAGGAACTTTTACAACAAATTTTGATCGAACTAAAGGATTTAAAAACCGGACAGCAGAACCTCGAAGTCGGTCAGCAAAAGCTCGAAACCAGTCAACAGAAACTCGAAGCTGGGCAGCTAAGACTTGAAGCCAGCCAACAGAACCTTGAAGCCGGGCAGCAAAAACTTGAAGCCAGTCAACAAAAACTCGAGGCCGGGCAGCTAAGACTTGAAACCGAGCAACAGAAACTCGAAGCCGGGCAGCTAAGACTTGAAGCCAGTCAACAGAACCTTGACGCCGGACAGCTAAGACTTGAAACTGAGCAACAGAAACTCGAAGCCGGACAGCAAAGACTTGAAATCGAGCAAAAGAGTATGAAGAACGATATCGCGGATATCAAACAAAACATGGCCACAAAAGAAGACGTTGCTCTCTTACCTTCTATACAACAAGCCGTATCGGAAGCAGGCCAAGCTCTCGCCCGCATAGAAGACGCACAGGAGCGAATTGAGCGCAACCAAATACAGCATGCCAAAATCCTTGAATCGCTCTCCATGCGTTTCTTTGAACATGACAGCGATCTGCGCGAGCTAAAGAGGATTAAATAGTCCAAGCATGCCGCCGCATAGGGCGGCTTTTTTTCTTGCCGTGCCTTTTGCGGCTTTGGTGAGCACAAAAAAATCGACCCCCGTCTCGCGACGAGGGTCTCATGGGAGAGGAAAGACTGGCATTGCGATAGTTGTTGATTATTACTGTTTATGCTTGATAAATCAACAATCCTCCTTATTCTCGTCCGATTAAAAAGGATTAAAAATGATGCTGGTCGAATAATTTAGACACCAAATGGCTACCAAGATAAATTGCGGCGTTTGGAATTTCTCCAGCACACTGCATTTGTCGGGGATCATTAAAATCGCAAACGTTTGGGATTTTCGAAAGCCAAACATTGGTAGAATCTGCGGTTTCACAATTAATTAAATCGGAGCTGGCCGAAAGAAAAAGAAGTGAAGATATGAAGTATGTTAAAGAACGGCAGTCCGCCCCCAAATACCTGGATCAGATTTGATCAGTAGGAGTCAGCACGAATAATGGATGTCAAAATGATAAACAACGCCTTCCTGAACGGGCTGACCGTTGAGGTTTGGCGTGCAGGTGAACTGATCGGTTCCGGTCGGATCGTGGAGCATACGAAGGATTTTATTATGCTTGATGATGGAGATTTTTATTCAAAAGACTGGTGTGAATTAGTAATTTGTTAAAAAGAGCAGAGGGGGGGTAACCTCTGCTCTTTCTTATTTTAACGTCCCCCGTACTTGTTTCCCCCATTTGTGAAGCGGCCGTAAGCTTCAGCGATGTCGCTTCCACGACCACCAGTTCCGCCGCCTCCTTCACTCTCTTTAGTGGTCATATACTCCAAACTGTATGAGTCGTTAAAACCTTGGCTTAATTGTTGTTCAGCCATTTGTACCAATCTGCGGGTAATGTTGCCCCCGATACGGCCAGCGTCTCTGGATAGCAAATTACCGTTATACCCATCCGCTTGAAAGCTGATACCCAATTCTTGGGCAACTTCGTATTTCATTTGTTCAAGAGCAGCCTGAGCCCGCTGCACGACTAATTGATTATTTCTTGCCATATGTAACTACACCTCCTGAATTTGATGATATTATGCTTCCCTCGACTTCCATGTATTCAATAACTTACCGGCTTCGACCTTCGCGCCAGAATGATACAATCGATATATCAGCTTAGATATACGGACGGTGTGCGCAATGTTTATACCCCCAATGCTCCTCGAAAAGCGCGAGGACCCTTTTAACGACGAGAGATACCTATTTGAGCCCAAGATCGACGGACACCGCAACCTCCTATCCGTGGAGGCCGGGCAGGTCCGTCTTTTTACACGCAATAATAACGATGTGACGGCCAGGTACCCCGAGTTGCATGACGTGCTGATTGCAGACCACTCGGATGTCGTCTTGGACGGAGAGGTCGCTTGCCAGGATCCGGAGACCGGAGCGATTGACTTTGAGTTAATACAGAGCCGTTTTTCAAAGCGAAAGCCACTGGAAATCCAGCAAGCGATGATCAGCAATCCGGTACATTACTATATATTTGACATCTTACATTATCGAGGACGGGATCTGCGGGCGCTGCCGCTCACAGAGCGCAAGATGATACTTTCAGAGGTTGTGCGGCCCTCTCCCTACTGCAGCGTCGTCATGAGTGTCCCTAGTACGGGCAATGCTCTATTTGACGTGATTAAGCAGCGCGGCATGGAGGGTATCGTTGCCAAGAAGATGGCAAGTAAGTACGTCGGCCAGCGGAGCGCCGATTGGCTCAAGATCATTAACTATACGTACGCCACTATCCAGATTTCTGGATATCGCAAAAATCAATTTGGTTGGATTGCGCAGCACAATGGCCGTCCGGTTGGGGTCATAGAGCTTGCGGTGCCAAACGAGCATAAGCGGGCATTTTACGGGCTGGCGGATAGGCTCAAGACGGGAGAGGATCGGAATTACGTGTATTTGGAGCCGAGCATTAATGCGCGGGTGCGGTTCCGTAATTGGACGCGGAAGGGAATGTTGAGGTCACCAGAGTTTGTGATTTAATATAAATAATGAGACTAGTTGACGAGTTTTTCCTTATGGAGTACGCTCATTTTGTTGATAATTGGTACAATTTCCAAAGGGGGGGTATAATTTGTTGTCGAACAATAATAACGGGGATGAGGATGTTGTGACCTCGGACACATCGCTTAACAGTAAAACTTGTTTTGTGATTATGCCTATCGCAGAAATTGAAGCATATGGAAATGGTCATTTTAGTCGAGTTTATGATTACATCATAAAACCTGCTTGCCTTGCTGCTGGGTTTATCCCAATACGGGCAGACGAGGTTAAACAAGCAAATGTAATTGTAATAGATATATTAAAAAAGATTATTGAATCCGAAATGGTAATATGCGATTTGAGTTCAAAGAATGCAAATGTGTTTTATGAGTTAGGTATCAGACAAGCTTTTAACTTGCCTGCAGTACTAATCAAGGATGATATAACCGGAAGGGTATTTGATATTTCTCCAGTGCGTGACGAAGAATATGATCATAAACTTAGAATAGATAACGTGACGTCTGCTGTTGAGAGAATATCCAAATCATTGATTAATACATATGAATCGCATGGAAAAGACGATGGACAGATTAACTCTCTGGTTTCAATGCTTAACATTTCTCCGGCGCAATTGACTGCTCAATCGACGATATCAAACGAAACAAGACTTATACTAAATAGTATTGAACAGATGAATAATAGATTAGACGGTGTTGAGGGTAAATTGAAAATACAGGACAATTATAACCACATTAGCAATCTCGTAAATGGAAATGCTGATTTCTTTTCAGGTGAAATAACAGGCGGCTTAATCTCAACTAATTTTAAACAAAAAGAACCAATAAAATTACGCACTCCGACTACGACTATTTCAAACCCGATTAAGAAATAATTCTGTTTTTTTACGTCTTGTGTGTTATTGGACTTATCACATCGTATATTATTTCATCAGGAAATCGCACAGAGCATACCGCTGAGGCGTGAACGCCTCAGCGATCGAGCCGGCCAACAGGTCGGCTTTTGATGAATTACTAAGTCTGGGTTTATCAAAAAAAAGTAGCCCGAGAACCTGAGCCCCGGGCTGATTGTTTAAGATGCGGAGCCTTACATATCTGCCTCGATCATTTTCTGCACATCGTCTCGCTAGCGGATCGGAACGTCATCAATCGTACGCAATCTGGCTTTGATCAGGTCATAGTAGATTTTAACCACAGTTACGCACCTCCGTTTAAGATTTTAGCCAACTCCGCAAGTGCGAACTTAACGTCGACCTGTCTGTCTGTCTGTTGCGCTTCGGCCAGTTCCGCAAGTGCGAGTTTCAATTCAAGGTTTTCGGTTTCGAGCTGCTCAATGCGGTCTGGGGGGACTCGCGGAAGCGCCATCAACCTATACTCACCTTCGCCAGTCCGCTCTACGTAGTGGTCGGGTGGAGTATCAAGTACGATGGTTGGTACTTCGTCCAACAGGTCGTACGTCGTCCCCAACTCCGCCATTTCTTCGAGGTCAGGAGTTAAGTGGTAGCCCAAAACTGCGTTGCCGTTGTAAATTATCGCTATCATGTTCGTCACCTCACAATGTCGTAGCTAATTTTTAAGTTGCGCATGAACGCCTGGCCCCCACCTGTATTGGATCGGCTTAGCGCGAGGTAAACTGGCACTCCCTCGAATACAACTATGGACCGGCTAATCGCCGCGTACGTGGAAGTTGTCCATGATCCAATGGTTTCGTCTAAAATAGTCCTACTGGACATGTTTGTCCCTAGTGGTGTGCGCCAATCCGGAGATGCCGCCCCGAGTGACGATAAATTACCGATTTCACCCGAAACAGAACTCGCACCTTGTCTCCTGTATGCAGACATAGCATGTAAGAACGTTGTTTGGTTGGAAACTCCATCCAACGTTCTTACTTCAGCGGATACTACAATTTCCCCACTCGCTTTCGGCGCATACTTACAAACCAGTATTCCGGTGCTGTTTGTCGTTGTGCGCTCAGTAGCATCTTCAAATTGCACCGTATTACTAGCTACCGAAATTCCGTTATTTGCCACCGGTTTCCACGTCCCCCCATCGTAAAATTCGAGCTGTCCGGCATTAACTCTCAAAGCGTTATCCGTCCATATGCGTTTCCACGTTGTCCAGGCAGTACCAACAGAATAACGCACATACATGTCTCCTGATGTTACATCTAATGGAGTTGCAATTTGAGCATTATAGCCGTCTTGGCTCGCATGTTTAAGGTTAATAATGTGAGCCCAGAGCCATGGCAGACCTAAACTAAGAGCTTCATTTGTCACGTAAAGTCCCGCAGGAAATACCGAATTGTTTAGTTGAGCGGCATTCACTGTGCCTGCATGTGCATACTGCAAGCTATTTCGACCCGCTAACAAATCGGCATCTAAACCACTACCAACGCCGTCAACGGTTTTAAGCTTGGCAAGTATGTCAGCCGCCGTATAACTCGATGCCGGAAGCGCTGCGTTTGATTTGGCTTGAGCAGCGTTCGCCGTGGTTTGGGCTGCGACAGCCGCATCCATAGTCGTTTTGACCGCCTTCGGCGTCGCTGCCCGATCCTCTGCTGTACTGTTGGTCGCACTGCTGAGTTGAACCTTTCCCTTCGTTGTCAACGTGGCATCGGGGATATTTACGTCAATCGCTTCAATCTCGCTGTGTAGTTCTGCAATCGCTCCCGCTGCGTCCTTTGCCGTCGTTGGAACCGTCGATAGATCGCCCAAAGCCGAATCGATCATATCCATATTGTCGTTAATAACGGATATGTCCGCAGTTTCGGTCGCTATGGGTTTCTTCAGGCCGATATGCGGCGTCATTTCAGGCATTCTCTTCAACTCCTTGTCTGCATTAATTGTCCTTTCATCTATTAGTGGCAATCGTACGACAAACAAAAAAAGCCCGGAGAGCCTAAGCACCCGGGTTGATCTTTTATTTACGCATTTAAAGTATAATTCGGGTTGTTCAAGATTTCATTAACAATAAATACGAGATCGTTATCATCAACGATTCCATCTTCCACTTGATCGGCGTCATGCTTGGATAAATCCGTCTGAGCTATCGTTTTTCCAAAATAGAATCCGTCGATTGCCAAGTCCACAAGTGTGTATTCTCCGGATCTGTTGACATCTTTAGGTCCCACTACTTCAATACTGTCTTCTAAGCAGGAATCTTCATTTAAATCGTACTCAGATTCGGTATCTGCGATTCTACATTCCAGTGCGTCTACCTTCGCCGTCCCTTTTGCTTTGCCCGAGAACTTCAACTTCAAAAACACTTTATCGCCAGTAATTCCGTATTGCTCCCCTTGGCTGGCGATGATGAAGCGCAGTTTTCCGTTCTCATCAGTTGGTTGGTTATAGATTTTGTAGCCTGGAATTTCCTCGAATCCAACGTAATTCAACAAGCTGCTGTCATAATTGATTTTGAAGTCCTCAGCATAAATATTGCTTACATTTTTCAGTTCAACGTTAGACGTGAACTGCTCCCCAACTTTAATTTCTTCTTTATCGATAATAATATCAAGGATTGGATTTGTTGGAGCAATTAATGTTACCGAAACCTCGTTAGACGGCCCACTTTCACCGTTAGCATTGACTGCTGTAACGGTGTAATAATACGTAGTTCCGGCCATAACAGCGGTGTCCGAATACGTAGTACCTGTAACACCGGTTGCAATTGTCATATACGATCCACTTGCAGTTGTTGATCTCTTGACATTATATTTTGTCGCACCTGAGACTATTGACCAATTTAGGCTAATTTGTTCGTCTCCAGCTTCTGCCGTGAGAATTGGAGCGCTGACGCTGGGATTGATTAAGTAACCTGTGCTATCAATATCTATCGCATCCACAACAAAATAGAGTTTGGTCCTGTTAACCATTTCCACTGTGTGTCTGCCTTCAGTTAGGCCGATCTTTTCGAAGTTCAAAATCTGCCTTGTTTGCGTTGAACCTGATATCTGCGATATGTTCTTATCAAATACTCCATCAATATACACATCTATACTATTGGAGTCGGTTGTCCAGTATTGTCCAATAAGTCTAACCTTTGTGCCGTAGAAGTCAAAGTTCATTTTCGATCCGATAGCTTCTTCAACATTATACTTAGTGTGGTGCGATTTACCGTTGTATGCTCCGTTAATAGTATTATTAACCCAAGTACCAGTGTAAACGATGGCGCTATTTCCATCATCGTATCTCAGCCATCCTGACTCAGGCTGAGTTAGTTGCTGACCTACCGTTGCAGCAGACGAAATAGAAGCAAAGAATGTTAATACGAGTACAATCATTGATAGAAAAACCAAGCTAAACTTCTTCAAGAATATTCCTCCTCTTATGTATTGCCACCATCATACAAGGAAAATTCAGGAATTTGCAGTCTGATAATCGACAGGAATCTACAATATACTGGAAGGTTAGAAGGAAATCGAGGACTAAAGTAGTAAATTTGATATTTTTAAACTTTTATTGTAACCTTTTGGGATTTATTGGTGTCTTATTATATGAAAGCTGGCCAGCTTATCATATGAATTGAAGGGATGAAGTCGTTTGAAGAAAAAGTTCTCACTTATGGCTCTAGTTGCCGCTCTGTTGTTGTCGTTATCAGTTCTTCCCGCGTCTGCTGCCCTTCCTGACTACTATGAACCTAACAATACTTTTGACACGGCATACGCATTAGCTCCCAACACGTCCATCGCTACAATACTGTCAAACGATAATGATCGGGATTACTACAAATTTCAAGTCGGTTCTGTTGGTCCTGGTAAATTTTTCGACGTTCACCTAGTTTCCCCTAGCGGTTTTCCTTATTCCCTTATTATCACGAAAAACGGTGGAACATCTGTTACTAAATATCAACTAGATGGTGGCGGAGTAACGGGGTTCTCGAGCTATAGAGTCCCAATTGAAGCCAATACCACTTACTACTTCTTGGTAAGTCAAATAGGCGGACCCACAACCCAAGATGCGAATTACTTCTTGTTGTTAGGAAACGTATATTAATAGTTCAAAGAGGAGTCCTAAACACGGACCCCTCTTTTCTCTTATTTATTATCTTTGTTTTTATTTTCTAAGCAGAACAGCCATAATGACAGCTGCTTCATACCGCATCAGAGGCTTATCTCCGTTAAATCCCCTTTGTGCCGCCCTTGAAAATGCCGGCAGCCTTGCAGAGTTTAACGTCTTTAGCTACCCAATGGTTATCGAGCATATCGGGGAAGATCGTTCCCTTCGGCCGATCCTGTTTTGGTTGATCTGGCACTTTGGTTCCCTCCTTCTCATTCGTAACCGGATTGGTAAATATCCAATACTGCCGCGCCTCTCGTTTATTCATCCGCTTCGATTTTCCCGTCGCTTTAATTCCCCTGTTTGATCAGACCCTCGGATCCGTACTTGGTGATCTCGTGGGTTGGGTCGTAGACCTCAATTCATTTACCGCTGATGTTCACCAAAAGAACGTAATATCCGCCTCCGGTCAAATGCTCCGGCTCCAAAGACGCAATAACGAGCGCCCCCGATGAGAGCGCCCACTTTACTTCGCCAAGGCTGCTGGTCTGTTTGCAATTTAGACTGGATTCCACTTCGGCAGCTGCCTTGAGATACCCCCATACCGTGTCACTTTGGGTCTATAGCCGTGTGTGACCACCCATTTGGCGCCAGGTCACCACCGCCGATTCCGCGAATAGGCTTAGTGCGTTCATGCTTGTTGTACCCCCTTCGTCTTTCTCATCGTTCCGACCGAATCCGCTTAACGAAGTGGGGGCCGTTTCATTGCCCCTCCCCCTTCTCCCTTGAGGTATAGATTAGCGTCCTAGTCCTACTTGGCGATTGCATCTGGTTGCTCTCCCATAAATAGAGGGATTCTGCATAAAGACGTAATCGTTAGAATAGCAGCCCATATAATCGCAGTTGTGCAAATCGTCGTATACTGAAAAGTGTTCCGGTAATGATGATTTCGGTGTCGGTAACGTAGACCTCCGTATCTTCGAATTGTTTGTATGCTTCTTTATTGATCATGTCCTATCTCTTCTTCGCTTTATGGCGATAAATCTTCGTTTGGTTCATCACTTGAGGTCTAATGTGATATACCAATAACCTTCTTCGTCTCTATGCACATAAACTTTTGTATGAATGCCATTGTCTGGTGCATCGACCATCTGCTGCACAATCTCCCCGACTTTGCTTTCATTGCCCACTGACTTGTTCGCTGCTTTATTTCTAATGTCCCGCTATCTTCTTACGTTGTTGCCGAAACCATAATCCGAGAATGATGTTTGTCGGAATGTCCTTTTCATTGCCCAGTTACGGCCACAGCTCCGATAAAGATACCCTGCATAATGGCCTCGACCGTAAACCCAATCACGCCTCCGGCCAGTATCGCCGCAAGATCGACCAGTCGGTAACGCGCGGTGTCCGTTTAAAAGCATTGCTGTCGGTCGTACCGCTAAGTTGAGATGGGTTTACCTCACAAAAAATCGACCCCCGTCTCGCGACGAGGGTCTCATGGGAGAGGAGAAACCGGACGAAGAGCTTATGGGGAAACGTAAGTCTTCTCCGCGGTTGTCCCCGACGCCTCTCAGCGCCGGTAATACCAGTGTGGCCTTTCCAAATGAAAATATACGCAGCAGCGGAAAAAAATATGTTGCAGGCCGGTTCGGAATCCGATTACAAATCCGCTCCGAAAAAATCACGGATCGACACACTCGCCCAGCTCCCGCTGCCGGGATCCACGATCGTTCCCGCGAAGCCCGGTCTTGCCGGAGGGCCCGGAATCGACGGAGCGGCCGGCTCTCCGCTCATACCGGGAATCGAAGGCAGCCAGCTGCTGGCTGCCCGGGCAAACGCAATAATTCCGCCTTTCCTGTCTCGCAGCACGCCTTTTTCCAGCCAGCCGAGAGGCTGTCCTGTCAGACTGAATACTTGCTTGCTCTGGTGAATCCACCCCAGATTGCGGCCGTATTTGCTGACAAATCGTTCGTTCTCCACTACGATGAAGGACGCTTGTCCATACCGATCGAAGTACCATTCGTTCATTTGCCGGACTCCTTCGTTTTTCCTCAATTATACCACCATATGGACGGCCTTCCATCCCTTCGCGCGCATCTTCGTCCCAATATGCGTCGCTAAGAAGCTTTTATCAACAAATATAAAAAATAAGGAACGCTTACGATAGTCACGATTACGCCAGCCGGTATCCCCATCGCAAAGCTGGCTGTGCGAACAATCGTATCCGAAGCAAGGAGGATCATTCCCCCGATGATCCCGGCTGCAGGCAGCAGCACTTTATGATCGGAACCAACCAGCTTACGGGCGATATGCGGGCTGATCAGACCGATGAAAAAAATCGAGCCTCCAAGCGCTACACTTCCCGAAGCAATCGCCACAGCGGTAAGCGTCAGACTTACAAAAGCTTTATTAACCGATACCCCGACTCCGGTCGCGACCTCATAGCCCATGCCGATTGTGTTCAGCGTGCGCGATTTGTACCAAACATAGCCGAACAGCAACAGCACCCATGGCGCGAGAATCGCTATGTAAACCCATTTATCCCCCCATAAATAGCCTGCCTGCCACTTTTGAGCGAACGCATATTGATTCTCATCCAGCTTAAGCGTCAAAAATAGAGAAACCGCGCCCAAACCTACATTAATAGCTACGCCTGTCAAAATAAGCCGGGTAGGCGAGGGAAACGCCCCTTTGCGATAGGAGAACAAATAAATAAGCAGCGCAGCGAACAGGCCTCCGATAAACGCGAGCAACGGGAGCATTATCGCCGAGGATAGACCGTCAGCCCCCAGTATTGATATAAAAACAAGTACGACAAGACCGGAACCCGCGCTAATGCCCAGAATGCCCGGATCGGCAAGATCGTTGCGGAGAAGTCCTTGCAGAACCGCTCCCGAGGCCGCCATTCCTACTCCGACCAGTACGGCCAAAACAATGCGAGGCAATCGGAATTCGAATAGCACCAGCTCGTCATTCGCCGTCCCCTTGCCGAACAACGTTGTGAATACTTCGAACGGACTAAGCGCCATTTTGCCCAGATTCATACTAAGCACTGCGCCAACCAACAAAAAGACAAGCAGCCCGGCTACAATGACTATAGATGACTTCCTCATTAGAATGCCCTCTTCTCTCTACGGGAAATGAACAGAAAGAACGGCACTCCGATAATGGCAAATACGATGCCGAGCGCCAGTTCGTTCGGCCTGGCAAGGAGCCTTCCCGCGACATCCGCCAAGAGCATGAATACTCCTCCGTAAACGGCCGACGCCGGAATAATCCGTCTGTAGTCGATGCCGACAACAAATCGCATCGTATGCGGGACAATGAGTCCTACGAAACTAACAGGTCCGACTAACGAGGTGGATAGGCCGGCCAATACCAGTACGGCAAGCAGGGAAAGCAGCTTGACCAGCGCAGTACGTTGACCGACACTGACCGCCGTCTCGTCTCCGAGACTTAGAATAGCTATCGAAGGGGACAGACCAATCGCCAGTACGACACCCGCAGCAAACCAGGGCGCGACGAAGGCAATATCCTCCCAAGACGCCCCAGCTACGCTTCCCGAAGTCCAATAGACGAGCGCTTTGCCGATGCTGTATTTCATCGAGACGAACGTACCGAGAGCGGAGAACAGCATCGTAATCGATATTCCCGCTAGTACAAGCCTCTCCGGCGTCATCCCCCGGCGATTCAGCGCCGCCGCCAAATAGGTCATGCCGGCGCCAAGTCCTGCTCCTGTAAAACAGATGAGCAGCAACTGCGTATGGCTGCTTCCCGGCAAGAAGGCAAAGGCTAGCGCAACAGCGAACGCAGCGCCGGAATTGACTCCCATCAAGCCCGAATCCGCCAAAGCATTACGGGTTGCCCCTTGCATAATCGCTCCCGCTACGGCAAGGCTGGTCCCCACCATAATATCGGCTATCGTACGAGGAATACGCGCGAACTGAACAATCTGATGCTCAGTCAAGGCCGAATCAAAATTGAAGACGGCCTCCCACGCTATCGCAATAGGAATTCGGGCGGCGCCAAACGAGATCGATGCCGCAGCGAACACGAGCAGCAGTACAACCCCGACTATAAGTAACAGCCAATAAATAAAATTGCCTCGGTTGACCGAGGCAGATTTGATCTTCGTCACTGTGTCCATCTTTACTTTCCTGCTGTTTCCAGCAGCTTCCCGGTGAGCAGATCAAGCTGCTTGTTTAGGGACAGCGGATCGGTATAGAAGAATAAGCCAAATTCCGCCTCAATAATGCGTCCCGCTTTGACCGCCTCTATACTATTCCAAATCTTATTTTTCGACAGATCGTCCATGCCTTCCCATGAAGAACGGACGATGTAATCTCCGGCGTATTCGGGAAGCACCTCCATCGATACGGATTTACCCGCCTCCGACTCCGAAGCGTTCATATTGTTCTGAATCACATCCGGAGCTTCCATGCCGAGATAATCGTAGATTAACTGGGAGCCCCTCCCGAAATGTGTCGATTGGACGACAAACATCTCTTTGGCTCCACCCTCCATAATCGTAACGGTTTTGTCCAGCACGCCAGCGGCTTGCAGCTTCTGCTTGCTTGTCTCCACATTCTTCCGGAAATCCTCGAGCAGCGCCTTCGCTTCTTGTTCCTTGCCGAATACTTTGCCCAACATCTCGATTCGCTGCTCGGTAGTCAGTTTTTCGTAGGGGACATATACGGTCGGAGCGATCGACTTCAGCTTGTCGTAGGTGAATTCGGTTGCAACGATAATCAGATCCGGCTTCAGCGCCATAACCGATTCGGGATTGACATCATATTCGGGGCCGAGCGAGTCCGCATCGGTTAGCCGGTCGGTAAAAGCGGCGCCGGCGTAAATTTCCGAAATGCCGACGGGCTTCACCCCCAGAGCCGCAATATCGCCAATCAGATACATCACGACGACTCGTTGTGGATTAAGAGGGACTTCAACGTCGCCTTTTTCGGTAGAGATCACTCTCGTCGCGGCCTTGTTTGTCGTCTCTGTCTCTACGGCTGCGGCGGAAGAAGCGGACGGAGCGATTACGGCCGAGCCCGCAGCGTTATTGATCCCGGACCCTCCTCCGGTCGTACAGGCGCTAAGCACCATCGTCAGGCTGATCAGCATACTGAACAGTATGGCCGACTTGGAATTTCTTTTCATGTAGGATGAGCCTCCAGCATTATATTGATAATGATTATCATTACCATGTCTAATATAACGCTGAGCTTTCTTCGTGCCAATGTGCAATCCGGATAAAATAAATGGACTATCCTTTGCTTGTTGCAGCTGACGCGCTTGCGCCTGATAACGCGAGGGCGACAATCCGGTCTGTTTTTTGAATATGCGATTAAAATAATACACGTCCGGGTATCCGACCTGCGACGCAATATCCCGCAGCGATGCGCCCGTCTCCGCCATCAGCCTGCAGGCATGACTGATTCGAATACGTATTAAATATTCGATTGGGCTGACGCCGGTCTGCTGTTTGAAGCTGACCGCAAAATGTCGAACGCTGTAATTCAACTGCTCCGCAAGAGATTGAAGCGTAATGCTGTCTTGATAATGACTATGCAGATAACGAGTCGCGCTGGTGACGAAATCCGTTTTGACGAGTTTCTCTTCGTCCGTCTTTAGCTGCCACAGAAGCTCATGAACGAATTGATAGAATAGCCCCGTCGCCTGCAGTCTGCCAAGCTTGCCTCCCTCCGTCCATGTCCGCTCCATCGAACGCAGGCAACTATATAAGCCAAGAGGTTCGCTAGGCCGGAAGCCGTATTGAATGCTGAAAGGATCGCTGCGTGTCAGCAATCGCCCAATTTCCTTCCAGCGCGAGAATACGAGCGTCGTTCTATAAAACAGCAAATAAAAGTCGAACGACTCCTTAGCCGCGACTTCAAGTTGCATCCCCTTTGCACCATGCAATAAATAGAACGATTCCGCCTGGTGCGTCACGCCGTCAAGCGCTACGCTCGCGCGGCCGCGCGTACTGTACATGAAGCAGCTTGCCGGCAGTCGATAGCCCTCCATCGTTTCCCCAGGGCTCATTGCGATATGACGAATATCGGAAATTTTGACAGCCGTATGATTCCATATCGTCGTGTGTTCGTCCAGCTTCATGCTACCTTCTCTCCTTGTTGTCTGCTCCATAACGCCCCGCAATTGATAATCATTCTCATTTTAATCCCTATTATACAAATGCCGCCTCCTTTTGTCGATGAGTTAGAAGATTTGCTTCGCCTCGTCCAATTACAAACAACCCGCATACCTTGACGGCATACGGGTTGTTTGTAATTATGCATCGTCATGCAGACTCAGACCGTTCCCGAGTGGCCTTCCTCCAGCAGCCGAAGCACTTCCCGCTTCAGCTCGACAAACTCGGGCGAGGTCCATACGTCCGCGCGGCGCGGCCGGTCGAAAGGCACGACAAGCTCGCGCAAGACGGTCGCCGGAGCCGGCGACAAAACATAAATGCGGTCCGACAGCACCAACGCCTCCTCGATACTGTGCGTGACGAACAGCACGGAGCGCCGATCCGCCTCCCATAACTCCAGCAACCAGCGCTGCATATCAGCTCTCGTCAAAGCGTCCAGCGCAGCGAACGGCTCGTCCAGACACATGACGTCGCGCTGCATCAGCAGCGCGCGCAGGAAGCTGACCCGTTGCTGCATCCCACCGGACAGCACATGCGGATACTCCTTCGCCACATGCCCAAGCTGAATCCGTTCCAGCCACTGAGCCGCCTGCGCCTTCGCCTCCCGCTTCAGCGTTCCGGTGGAAACAAGTGCGAAACGGATGTTATCCTCCACCTTCAGCCAAGGAAACAACGCCGCCTGCTGCGGCATGTAGCTGATCAGCCCCTTCTGTCCGGTACGATCCTCGCCGTCGAACAGAACGCGCCCCTGATCGGGCTTCTCCACGCCGCCGATCATTCGAAACAGCGTCGACTTTCCGCTCCCCGAAGGCCCGATTAACGATACGAACTCGCCCGCGCCCACCGTCAGAGAGATGTCGTTCAGAACGAGATGCCGCTCCTTGCCCCTCATGTAGGACTTGCTGATCCCCTTTAACTCCAGCATGCTGCCGTGGGCGCTCATGGCGACGCCTCCTTCCACTCCGGCTCCGGACGCGGCTTCCAGCGAATAACGAGGCGTTCCGCCAACACGACCAAGTAGAAAAATAGCAGGCTCATAACGACAATGCAGACGATCGAGCTGAACACGGCCGCTTGCTGAAAGCCGCTAAACTTCAGCTTCAGATAGAAGCCGATGCCCGTATTCGCTCCGGCTCCCAGCCATTCGGCTACGATTGCCGAGGATACGACGTACGTTGCCGCAATGCGCAAGCCTGAAAAAAGATAAGTCAATGACGCCGGGAACTCCAGCCGCTTTAACCGCTCCCAACGCGACGCCCCGATCATGCCCAAATACTCTCGCAAGTGCGGTTCGGCCTGCCCGAGCCCAACCAAAATCGACAGAGCCACCGGAAAAAAACAGACGAGAATGAGCAAAATCAGCTTAGGCGTCGTTCCGAAGCCCAGCCAAATAATCAGTAAAGGACCGAGCGCGATCAACGGAACGTTCTGGGATAGCACGAGCAGAGGCGACAGCGCCGTCTTAAACGGCGGGACGATGTGCAGCAGCACGGCCACGGCAATGCCTACCGCCGTGCCAAGCACCAATCCGACGAGAGAAAGACCGAATGTCGCCTGGACGTGCACCCAAAGAGTCGCCGCGTCTTCGTACATATTAAGCGCGATGTCGGACGGGGCCGGGAGCGTGTATACCTTGATGTCCAGCGCCATGCACACCGCCTGCCAAACGGCCAGAAACACGACAATCGTTCCGACGGGCAGCGCAATCGCTCTAAATCGCTTATTGCCCATCCGGATATTTCTGCAGCAAGCGCGACATCGAAGCGTTCGCTTTGGCATCCACGACAAGCTTGATTTGCGACATAACAGAGGGACTGCCTCGCTCGATCATAGCTGCGCTCATCTGTTTGACGATATCGAGCAATTGGTCGAGCTCCCCTTCCATTGTCGTTTCCAGCGGCCCTACGCGGTAAGGAACGCCGGACGCCTTGATGATGGAGATCGCTTCGTCTACATAAGGAATTACTTCCTCGCCCGGGTTGATTTTCGGAATGATTTGAATGCTGAGCAATGCCTGTGCCATCGTTCGCTCTCTCCTTTTTCTCCATTTCATTAAGTTATTTCCACGAGCCCGCATTAATTCGACCTATCTATCCGTATTTCCGTTTGTATTTCTCAATCCTGTATTCTCGCTTCCCTGTCCGCCGACTATTTCGGTAGAAATTCCGTCGTAAACATCTCGTCGTAGTTCAGTTCCTTCTCCATCAGACCGTTCTCCAGCATCCATTCGCCGTAGCCGGCCCAGATGTCCCGCTTCTGCTCGCCCCAGCGCGGAGCGTCTTCCTTGTATTTCGGGCTGAGCCATTTCTGGCTCGCCTTCACCAGATCCGCGTTGATTTCGGGAACGGCCTTGATCAGCACGTCCGCCGCAGCGTCCGGATTGTCGATCGCATATTGATAGCCTTCGGAGGCTCCGGCGAGAAACGCGCTTACAAGCTCCGGATCTTCCTTAATTACCTTCTCGCTTGTCAGCAGCAGCGGCGTGTAGTAGTCGAGCTGCTTGCTGTAATCGGTCAGATAGACCATGTTGACCGGCTCGCCTCTAAGCTCCGCTTCAATACCCGTCCAGCCGTAGAAAATCCATTCGAAATCGATGCCTTTTTTCGTAGCCGTAAAAAAGTCCGCCGAGCCCGCATTCACGAAGTTCACCTTGTTCACGTCCGCCTGCTGCACCTTCATGATCGATTCGATGACCGCACTTTCTGCCGGCGAGCCCCAGCCGCCGTACGTTTTACCTTCGAAATCCTTCGGCTCCTTGATGTTTTTGTCCACGGGCGAAGCGAAGCCGGACGTATTGTGCTGAATGATCGGCGCGATCGAAACGAGCGGCAAGCCCTGCTCTCTGGCCAAGATCATGCTTTCCTGCGCTCCGACGCCGAACTCGGCCTGGCCGCCAGCGACAAGCGCGCTTGCTCCCGCCTCAGGCGGCAAAACCAGCTCAACCTGCAGGCCGTATTTCTCCCACAGCCCCATATCGCGAGCGACGTACAACCCGGTATGGTTCGTATTCGGCGTCCAGTCGAGCACAACCGTCGCCTTCTTCAGCTCCTTTGCCGGAGAAGACGATGCGGACGCACTGCCGGACGGCTCCGCTTCGTTCTTGCCTCCGCAGCCGGACAGCAGCACCGTTCCCGCCAGCAGCGTGAGTCCTAACCCTTTCCAAGCCATTCCTTGTTTCTTCATCTCTCTCTCCCACTCTCCTTATCTCTTGCGCGGAAGAGGGTCCCGAACGTATCAAAAAAGCGCCCCCCGATCCGGAGGGCGCCCAATAAGCAAACATGGACAATTTGACACAACGAACTCTCGTCGTGCTCCCGCCTTCCTACGCTGGTACTAACCAGATCAGGTCATAAGGGTCTGCATCTTCGAAGGGATGCACTCTCAGCCGGCCGTCGTCCAGCTCCCCTGGGGCGTATTCGATTGTCAAAAACCCGCAACGCACAATCCCTATTATAACAAAAGAAGCGCCGTTGTCTATCCCCGATCCCGCAAGCCGACGATTCTTCGCACCTCCGCCAGATAGGAATCATAGTAGCTCTCCTGCTCGTAATGCTCCGTAAACACCGCCTCAAAGCCGCCGTAGTCGAAATCCATACCGGCTTCAATCATCATTTCCAGGCGAGGCAGAACAAAGCGGTCGAGCACGATTTTCTTTTCTGCAGCGTACACTTCCTCCGACAATCCCCGGCCCACAAAATGACGCAATATTTCCAGGTAACCGCGAATGGCCGCATCTCCGTAATTGTAGCCGCGCGGAGCGTTAAACTCGTAGCTGAACATCGACAGCTTCAGCAGCGAGAACCGGGGATCCGTCCGCAACAGCTCCAGCAGCCAATAGATGTGGTTCAGGCTCGTGCCGATAAAGCGATCCGGCTCAGACAGACTTAGCACGGCTGTGCGTTCAACAACGATGGAAGTAATAAAACCGGAAGCGAGCGACAGCTCGCGCACGAGCGTGTCCATCCCCTCCATCGTCTCCACCGTCCCGTCGTTGCGCAGCACGTCGATGAACAGAAAGCGAGTTCGCTTGTGCAGCAGCGCATATAAAATCGGCTGTACCGCTCCCGGCACGAAATAGTCGTCATCCCCGTGCAGCTTGGCGTATTTGCCTTTGGCAAACTTCAATATTTCGAGATAGTTGCGCTCTCCGCCGATATTTTCCGGCTGCCGGATCGTCCTCAGCTGCGGATGCTTCATTACGTACCGGGCTAGCAGCGCAGCGGTTCCGTCGTCCGAAGCGTTGTCGGAGACGCATACCTCAATCAAGCCGTTCATGCTCGTCTGCGGAAGCACAGCCTCAAGGCATTGCTCCAGCTCCTTGGCGCGGTTATAGGTCGGGATGCAGATGGACAGCAGCGGATGCTCCCGCCTTCTGCGCAGAACGTCCGCGACCTCCCGTTCCGATTCGACCGCAATCCAGTCCTCGGCGACCGTATCGAATATCCGCTCGATCCGGGCCGGCACGCCCGACACGACCGAGTAATCCGGTACGTCCGCCCGCACGACGCTGCCCGCTCCGACGACGCAGCCTTTGCCGATCGTTACAGCCCCTTCCACGACGGCATACGGCCCCAAGTAGGTTCCTTCGCCGACGATCAGCTTTTTAGAAGAGCCTCCCGATTCGCGAATCCCCTGCTTATAGACGGGCAAACCCGTCTTTCGGAATTCCGCATCCGCATCCGACAGTACGACATAGGGCCCGCACCAGACCGAGCTCTCCAGCTCGACGTGATGCTCCGCTGTAACGTTAAGCCCGATATCCGCCTGCACGCCGTCCCCGATAATCAGCTTGGGCCGAATGCCGCTGACCGTCGAGGTGACGATCAGCCGGTACCCCGAGCTGATCATCGCCTCTCGTCCGATCGCAATTTCCTCGGCCCCGTAGATCATCCCCGAAGCGTCCAGCCTTGCCCCTTCGCCAAGCGAATACAAATTCGCAGGCCGATGTCCGTTATCCAAGATGATCCCTCCTTACAGCCGACAGTACGAAATCCACGGATCGAACGGAAATCTGCGCAGCTCTGTTGCGCGAATCGGCAGCATCTCCAGCAAAGCCGCAGTCTCTCCCGGGAAAGCTGCGCAATTCAATTCGTCGAAGCAGACAATCGCGCCCTTCGGCATCCGGGGAACAAACAGCTCCAACGCCTTGCGCGTCGGTTCGTACAGGTCAAAGTCCAAATACAGCAGCGCCACCAACAGATGAGGATGCGACTGCAAATACGCCTCCGCCGTCTCCATAAAGTCTCCCTGCACGATTTCCGCGTTCGGAATGTGCGCCAGATGCCTCTCCGCATCGTACTTGGCGATCGACCGGCGAATCTGCTCCGCCGTATCTCCCCTCATGTCTCCCGCAACAAAGGTGCGTTCTTCGTCCTCATCCTGCTCTGCCAGCGACGGGAAGCCTTCAAACGTGTCGAAGCCGATAATTTTACGCGTGTGGTTGGAAGGCTCGAAAATATTGGCGAATTGCGCCCAGGAGAAAAATCCCGCTCCGTTGAACACGCCGCACTCCACAATGCTGCCGTTTATGTGGAGCAGCTCGCGGTAAATTTCGTATCGTGCCAGGAAGCGGGCCACGCTCCGCTTCGTCGCAAAACGAGGAAACGCTTCGAGCTTGTTGATCAGCGTCGTCTGCGACGATCGGAAAGCGCGCTCCGCCAAGCGGTGCGCCGTCCGATCCTGCGGGGAATGATGGCGATCGATCGCCGCCATCGGGCGTTTGCGTTCTGGCATCCGGCCATTCCTCCCTTCGCTCATCTTTTGCGGCAAACCGCGATCATGTATGCCGGTCTTGCATTTTTCACTCGGCTTAAGGACGCCGGAGCGTAATACCGGATAATGTCCGGATTAAAGCCCGCCATCGCCGTGTCTCCTCCCACCGCTTCGGCAATGTCCGACCATTCTGGAGCGACGTGGCCGTGAGGGCCGACGAACGTTTGTCCGAACATGCCTTCGATGTCGTAGAGCACCGATAGCTCGCCGATAAACTCGGCTATGCTGTATTCGAAGCAGTGATACGGATTGCGCACCTGCTGACCGAACAGCCGGTCCGGATTCGTCACCTCGCGGTTCGGCGTCGAAATGATCAGCCGTCCGCCCGGTCGCAGCACTCTCGCGGCTTCTCTAAGCCATGCGGCGCCGTCCGGAATATGCTCGATCGTCTCGAACGAGACGACAACGTCGAAAGAAGCGTCGGTGAAGGCCAACTGCAGCACATTGCCCTGCTGGAAGCTTACGCCGTCCCCTCCGTAATCTCTGCCGGCCAGCATCACCGTCGCCGGATCGATGTCGACGCCGGTGACGCCGACCGCTCCGCCATCCTTCAGTATCCTCGCGCCGTAGCCGGCTCCGCACGCGGCATCCAGCACCTGCTTGCCGCCGCAATAAGCGCGGGCCAGCCGGTAGCGGTACACATGCTCCGCCAGCACGTCAGGATGAGATCCTGCAACCGCTGAACTCAAAACTAATCTCTCCCCCGTAAACGGGACGTCTTCTTGCGCCTTAGGCAAATAGCTCAAATCGTTCACCGTCGCTTCCTTCGAATGAGTCGCAGTCTCTGTCGCAGGCGTTTGCGCGGCAGGAGTTTGCGCGGCAGGCGCAAACACGCCGGACGGCTTAACGCCGACAACGTCCGGCTGTCCGACCTTTCCGTCCCGCTCGCCGGACGGGCCGCTTCCCGTTGACGTTGTCCGCGCAATTCCGCTGCCTTTAACTGCGCTGGCTACGTAGTAGACGGTCGCATAGTCGTCCCGTCCCGCATCGCCCGCCAGCAGGCATAACGCGTCAATGTCCCGCTTGGCCGCATCCTCCGCGGCAATCGATTCAAGCGCAATGTCCTCGAACCCGGCTTGACGCAGCCTTCGTTCGAACTCCGCCTTGGACAGCATCGCATCGTGAGGAAGGGGATTAAACGGCCTTAAATAAGCTTTGGCGTAATCGACAAACAGCCGATTCGGCGCGCTCGTCGCGACGATGCCGCCGGGCCGCAGCAAGCCGTGGATGTGCCGCAGGACGTCAAGCTTCGCTGGCTCCGACAAAATGTCGTTCAGCACGACCGCATCGAAGCCCTTCGTGCCTGAAGGTGCTTCGATCTCCTCGCTCCTTATCCACACCTTTTCGGCAACGAGCCCGGCGACCTTCGCTGCGGAGGCTTCGCTTTCGAAGCCGAACAGCCGCACGTTGCCATAGCGATTGCGCAGCTCGAGCAGCGTCGCTCCGCAGCCGCAGCCGATTTCTAGGACGCTCATTCCGGGCTTCAGCGCGCGCAGCGGCCGCAGCAGGTCGTCTCGCGCATTTACGGAAATATGCGGATGGAAGCCCCATTTGCGCATAAACGTTTGCTCATTGTCGAGCATGGCTTTGCGGTATGTTTCTTTGACATGCTTGAAGGACACGCTTCCTTCATGATGAATAAACGTGTCACGGCAGAGCAGCAGCCGAAAACCGGCCAATCTTGCGCTCATGCACCAGTCGTCGTCTTCGTAGTTGCCGATTCCGTAGCTCTCGTCCAACGGTCCGGCCGCTTCCCATGCCGAACGCTTAATCATGAGGCAGAAGCCGATCAGCTTCATCCTCTCTTCCCAACGCTCGGCGGAGGAAACGTTATACGTCTCAGCAAAGCGCTGCATCTCATCCAACGTTCGGTAGGACGTCTCGATCATCTGTCCGTAACCGGCGTAGTTCGTCATCGGGCCAACCGCCCCTACCCGCTCATCGCTCTCGATCGCCAGCGTAAGCTGCTCCAGCCAGCGGGGAGTAACGACCGTATCGTTGTTCAGCAGCAGCAAGTAGTCGCCCTTCGCGCTTGCTGCTCCAATATTGCACCCCGCCGGAAATCCGACATTTTTCGCTTGGCGCAGCAGCTTCACGTCCGGCTGCTCCGCCAGCCAGTCAGGCGTTCCGTCAGCGGACGCATTATCGACGACGATCAGCTCGTAAGCCGAAGCGGGCGTATGCTTGCGAATGCTCGCAATCGCGCGCTTCGTCATCGCCAACTGGTTGAAGGTCACCATAATAATGCTGGTCGTCATGGCGTCTCAGCTCCTCCGATGCCGAGCGCCTGCTCGATTTTGGCTTTGTTTTGCAGCAGGTTCGCATCGTTGGGCAGGTAGGACAGCGCCTTCTCGTTGTGTTCGTAGGCCAGCTCCAGCTCTCCGGTCATTCCGTAACAAATGCACAGCTGAAGATGGGGAAGCCATGTCCAACTGATAAGATGAAGCACGCCGAAATGATGATCCGGCGGACGGTCTTGGGTGAGCGCCAGCTTAAACCAATAGATCGCCTTGGCAAAATCATCTCTTTCCAGGAAACATTGGCCAATCGAGCAGCAGAAGTCCGCGCGCGGAAGCTCGTAAACCATCGACTGCAGCAGCGCCGTCAGCTTCAGATCGAACAAGCCCAATTGATGATAACAGGCGGACAGACGCGCGCATGCGGTCAGATTGTCCTCAAAGTAGTCGACAGGCTCGGCAAGAAATCGCTGATACTGCTCCGCTGCTTCGGCAAAACGGCCCGCATCGGAAAGCTCGTTGGCGTAATAAAAAACGTCCCGGCCCGTCACTTCTCCTTCCCGTTCTGCAATCTGCTCGAGAATGCGCAAGTTTCTCCCCGTATTCTCGTGCACCCTGCCATGCGAGACGGCAATGTCGGTCAAATAACAGTTGCCTTCGACAAACAAATATTCATGAATCGGATTATGCCAGCGAAACTGCCTGCTTCGCTTTACGATTCGGTTGCGGCGCGACATCGCCAACGGATTGCCGCAATCGTCGAACGCCAAGTGGTACTCCATAACGACGGAGTCGACCTCTTGATCAAGCTCCTCCTTCAGTTTCTTGAGCTTCTCCCGGTCCTTATCGCGAAAATAATCGTCCGCATCCAACCACATCACGTAGTCTTTAGTTGCGAAGGAGAAAGAATAGTTCCGTGCGTCGGCAAAATGGTCGGTCCATTCATAATCGAAAATACGATCCGTATACCGACCGGCGATCTCCTTCGTTTGATCCGTCGAGCCGGTATCCACGATAACGATCTCGTCGACGAGATCGTGTACGGAATCCAGACAACGTGCCAACACTTCCTCTTCGTTGCGCACGATCATGCACAAACTGATAGTAACCACCTTATCCCTCCTCATCCGACCTCTGTCCCATTTTATGTCGCGTTCGCCTTCTCCGCTTGGACAGGTGGTGGAGGTACAACCGCATCAAAAAAATAAAGGGACTATCCTCCGGCCATCCTGGATGGCCGGAGGATAGTTCCCTCTAAACGGATAACTCGATTAGCCCGGAGCGCCTTGGGAGGCAATGCCCCAGAATACTTCCGGCCCGACTCGTTCGCCGGTGAACAGCAAGCCGAGCAAGCTTCCGCCGAAAATAAACGAGGAATAGATCGTCTCGGCGGCAGCCGGAGCGAGCAAATCCTGGGCGGTGAAGGCGTACGTATCGGAGAATGCGGAAAGCCGCACATTTTGAACCAGCGTGTAAATGACGTTGGCCGGATTGTACACCGTCGTGCCGCGACAGATTTGAATAGCGAAGGTAGAGCCGAGAAGCAGAGAGCTGACGCCTACCATCCCCGTAAGCGTGATGACTTTGTTCGTGACGTTGTCCGTCTGCAAGCCGATGACGCCGAACAAGGCGGGAGTGGCTGTAATCGCTACGCCCGGCGCGCCGGATACCCCAGAGTTCATCGAACTGCGCAGATCTAAAAATCTACCCATTGTGTCAACCTCCTTCATTGTGAAGTTGGTATAGTGTATGTCCAAACCGAAAGGATGCTTGGACAGACCTCACGGGGCAGTTGTATATTTTGATACGACAAGAGGCAGCCCCTCCGGCCGCGTTGTCCCTGTAGATAGAGACAACTTGGCGGCTGGAGAGACGGCCCCTTCGTCTTTGCGTTATCTGAACATCGTATACAGTTTAAGCAAATGAAGCATGTTGTTGGGATCGATTTTCTGGGAGATGATGAAGTTGACGAGTTGATCCTCCTGCGTCTCGGTAAGCGGCTCATTCAAAATTTTAGCGAACGTCTTTACCCATCTGCGCACTTTGGGACGGTCCTGAAGATCGTATTTCGTCGCGCCTTCCAAATGCCCTTTGATCTTTTCCTTAATGGCGGGATTTTTCATCTTCAGCTTCACTCGCTCGACGAATTCCGTTTTAATGCCAAACTTCTGATAACCCGGGGTCAACGAGGGTCACGCTCCTTCCTGCGGCTGCTCGGTACATCTTATGCCGCAGGCGAACACACGATGACTCCCCCTAGTCCAGGGGCTCGTCCCGATGCTGCGATTCGCGCGCCAAATAGTCTCTAAGCGATCCGTATCCGGGCGAGGACCAGAACGCCTCGGAGGACGTGAGAGCGGCCGCGTCGTCCCTGGCCTGCTCCAGCACCTCGAAATCGTTAAGCAGGTTAGCCAGACGGAATTCGGGCATCCCGCTTTGCTTCGTTCCGAAAAATTCTCCCGGACCGCGAATTTCCAAATCCCGACGGGAAATTTCGAAGCCGTCGTCCGTCTCCGTCATCGCCCTCATTCTCTCCTGGCCGTTTTCCGACTTTGGATCGGCAATCAGAATGCAGTAGGACTGATGCTCTCCCCGGCCTACCCTGCCTCTAAGCTGGTGAAGCTGGGATAGCCCGAACCGGTCGGCGTCCATTACGATCATTAGCGTGGCGTTGGGCACGTCCACTCCGACCTCGATTACCGTTGTGGAGACGAGTACATGCGTCTTCCCCGCAGCGAACTCCGCCATCGTCTCTTCCTTCTCCGTCGCGGTCATCCGTCCGTGCAGCAATCCGATCGTCAGCTCGGGCAAAGCCTGGGAGAGCTGAATATGCAGATCGATCGCATTTTGAACGTCCAGCTTCTCCGACTCTTCGATTAGCGGGCATATAAAGAACGTCTGCCTGCCTGCGGATGTCTCTTTACGAATAAAGCCAAGCACCCTGTCCATCAGCTCATGCTTCACCGAATACGTCTTGATCGGCTTGCGGCCCTTTGGACGCTCTCGCAGGGTCGAAACGTCCATATCGCCGAACACCGTAATCGCCAGCGTCCGCGGAATCGGCGTCGCGGTCATCGTCAGCACGTCGGGGTTCATCCCTTTGCGCCGCAAAATGCTGCGCTGGTTAACGCCGAACCGATGCTGCTCGTCGGTGACGACGAGACCGAGGCTGCGGAAGAACACATCCTCTTGAATTAGCGCATGGGTGCCGACGACGATATCAAGCAGCCCCATTTGCAGCGAAGCAATCAAATCCCGCCGTTTGCGCTCGGTAACACTGCCGGTGAGCAAGCCGACCTGTATGCCGTAAGATTCGAACATTTTGCCTAGCGAGCGGGCATGCTGCTCGGCCAAGATTTCCGTCGGCACCATCAGCGCCCCCTGATGCCCGGCACGCACGGTTGCGTACAGCGCCACCGCCGCCACGACCGTTTTGCCCGAGCCTACATCTCCTTGCAGCAGCCGATTCATCACGTAAGGCTGTTTCATATCGTGCAATATCTCGTTGATGACCTGCTTCTGCGAGCCGGTCAGCTCGAAGGGCAGTGCCCCAACAAATGTGCGAATTTCGTCGTTGTCGACAGTGTGAACGAGTCCGTCCGATTTTCTCGCATGCATGGCGCGATAGGCTTGCAGCTTTAATTGGAACAGGAACAGCTCCTCGTATACCATCCGGCGCCTGGCTTCCTGTCCGTCCCTCGTATTCTCCGGTCTGTGAATGCCTGCGATTGCGTCCTTGCGAGCCATCAGCCCGTGCTTGTCCGTCAGCTCAGTGGGCAAAATCTCCGGAATGTAATCCCCAAACTGGATCAGAGCCTTCTCGATCAGTCCCCGCATCGCGGCTTGCGTCATATCGCCGCCGACGGAATAGACCGGCTGCAGAGTACCCGTCTTGGCGCCGCCGCGATCCGGAAACTCGGAATCCGCCACCGTTAATTGACGACGACGCTGGTCCCACTTACCGGTCAGTGTAATCTCCCGTTCGAGCGCAAGCTGTTCCTTCAGGAAGCCCCGATTGAACCAGACGGCAGTCACAAGCGTGGCGTCAACCATAACGCGGCAGATGAGACGCGACTTGCCTCCAAACCTTTGTAGGGAAGGCATAGAAGCGATTTTTCCCTGAATCGTAATTCGTTCGCCGTCCTTGACCTCGCGCAGATCGCGAATCCGATAATCCTCGTACCGGAACGGATAATATTCAATCAGATCTCCGACGCTGGAAATGCCCAAGGCGTGGAGCTCACCGGCTTTCCGGGGGCCCACGCCTTGAAGTTTCGTCAGAGGGATTTGGAATAAAGATATCGACATAAGACCAACCTCTTTATCGACTTGCCAGAATTCAGGAATCCAGCGGAAAAATGAATATCCCGATCGTGCCCGGTCCCGCATGCGCGCCGATGACCGGCCCGATCTCCGTCTCTGCGTATTCCTTCACATTAAGTTTGCTTTTGAGCAGCTCGGCCATTTCCTCCGCACCGTCTGTATACCCCGGAGTGGTGGCTACGACCAAGCTCAACGGCCTGGTTTTCAGATCGGATTCCAGCACTTCGGCAATTCGCGCCATCGCTCGCTTCTGTCCTCTCGCCTTATCGAACGGATAGACGACGCCTTCCTTGTCGATAGACAGAATCGGCTTAATGTTCAATAAGGAGCCGAGCACAGCCGACGCTTTCCCGATACGGCCGCCTTTCTGCAAATACTCAAGCGTATCCACGAGAAAATAGAGACGAAGCTCCGAGCGCATCCGCTCGACCTCGGCGAGAATGTCGGCTTTGCTCGCTCCTGCTTGCGCCAGCTCGGCGGCTCTGACGACAATATGACCGTAGCCGAACGAAGCGGATTTCGAATCGACGATCGTCACGGCGGAATCGCCGTCCAGCATCGACTTGGCGATCGTCGCTGACTGGTACGTGCCGCTCATCGCGCTGGAGAGCTGGATGGAAATGACCTCATGACCCGCATCGGTCAGCCTTTGGTACACCTCGTGAAAATCAGCCGGCGATGGCTGCGAGGAAGTCGCAAGCTTGCCAAAGCCCGCCAGCTTCTTATAAAATTCGGCTGGCTCAAGCTCAATGTTGTCCAGGTAGCTTTCTTCACCGAAGTTGACCTTCAGAGGCACCATCTCGATGCCAAGCCTCTCTCTTGTCGCACGCGGAATGTCCGCCGTGCTGTCCGTAACCAGAACAACCGATGCCATAGCTCGTCTCCTCCAACCCTACATGAATTTTACGGTTCGACCGCCAACAGATACGGGTACAGCGGCTGGCCGCCTTCATGAATCTCAACCTCTGCATTCGGATACGTCTCGCCGAGCCAGCGGCCAAGCTCCTCGGTCTGCTCGGCGTCGGCCCCCTCCCCGGTCAGCACGGTCAGAATCTCCTCGCCCGTCTCCAGCAAAGCGCCAAGCAGCCCCTTGACCGCCTCAAGCAAGCTTTCGTTCGATACGACGATCTTCTTGTCCTGAATCCCGATGTAATGGCCTTCTTTAACTTGCACGCCGTCCATCTCGGTATCTCTGACCGCCTTCGTGACCGATCCGGTAACGACGCGCTCGAACGCCTTCGTCATTCGATCGATGTTCGTCTGCTCCGGCTCGCTCTCCTGGAACGCCAGCATCGCCGCCATGCCTTGCGGCAGCGTGCGCGTCGGAAGCACGGTTACCGGACGCTCCGCCAGCTCGGCCGCCTGCCTGGCCGCCATCACAATGTTCGGATTGTTCGGCAGCACGATGATGTGGTGTGCAGACAACGAAGCGATGGCGCCGAGCAAATCTTCCGTGCTCGGGTTCATGCTTTGGCCGCCGGACAGCACGATGTCGACGCCGAGACTGCGGAACAGCTCTGCGTTGCCGTCGCCGACGCTGACTGCTACAACTCCGTAAGAAGCCAATTCGTAGACGTCCGGATTCGGCTCGCTCTCCGGAGAAGCAGTGACGGCAGGCAAATCCACGACGCCCGGAAGCGCGTAGTCGACCTTCGGCGTCTCCTGCGAGGAAGCGGCCGGCTCGTCATGCTTCTGGGCCAGCAGCTCGCGATGCTGCTCCTGCATGTTTAAAATGTGAATCTGCGTAATTGCGCCGTAGGTAAGCGCCAGATTCAGCACGTCGCCCGGACGCCGCGAATGAACGTGCACCTTCACGATATCGTCGTCCTCGATCAGAATAATCGAGTCGCCGTCCCGCTCAAGCGCCTGTCGGAACGTACGTTCCGGAAATGGAGCCGACGTCGTGAAGCGCTGAATAAAAAACTCCATATCGTAAGGGAACGCGATGCTTTCGGTCGTAATTTTCGCTTGCGCGGACGATCCCGGAGAGATCGGTCTGCGCTCCGGCGCGGTCGCAGCGGGGACGACCGGAGCAGAACGCATGCCGAGCGAACTCGCTGCCGTTGCTTCTCCGTCCTGTACGCTGCCGCTTAAGTAATCGACAAAGCCCTCGTAAATGTACACAAGTCCCTGTCCGCCGGAATCGACGACGCCGACCTGCTTCAGCACCGGCAGCATGTCCTGCGTACGCGCCAGCGTCTCAAGCGCTTTGGCGTGCACCTCGCGCATAAGCTCGGTCAAGTCCGCCGTTCTCCTTGCCACGGACAAGCCGTGCTTGGCCGCTTCCCGCGCAACCGTAAGAATCGTCCCTTCCACCGGCTTGACTACCGCCTTGTAAGCGGTATCAACTCCCTGTTGCAACGCGCTTGCGAACAGAGGCGCCGTAAGCTCGCGTTGGCCCGAAATTGCGCGCGCAAAACCGCGGAACAATTGCGACAGAATGACGCCCGAATTGCCCCGCGCTCCCATCAGAAGTCCTTTGGACAAAACTTCCGCAGCTTTGCCCGCTTCGTCTGACGGCTTATTTTTCAATTCGGCCACTCCGGCCGACATCGTTAAATTCATATTCGTACCCGTATCGCCATCCGGCACGGGAAATACGTTAAGGGCGTTGACGCGCTCCTCGTTGCGGGACAATCGCTCCGCACCGAGCAAGATCATGGCCGCCCATTCACTTCCGTTCAAGAAGCGCTTACTCAATGATGAATTCCCCTTCCCTAATGAGTGTTCAAAAAGTTCGATTTTCGCGACCGAAATACGCGATGAACTTTTTGAACGCCCTTTAAAAATAAGCTACTTCAGTACTCGCACTCCTTGAACGTTGACGTTCACCTGATCGACCCGCAGGCCAACGACTTCTTCCAGTACGTATTTCACTTTGGACTGGATGTTGTGGGCGACCTCGGAAATTTTCGTTCCATAGCTAACGATCACGTACAAATCCAGGTGAACCTGCTCGCCTTCGTGACGCACTTCCACGCCGCGCGACAGATTTTCCCGCCCGAGCAGCTCCGCGATCCCGTCCTTCAAACCTTTGCGGGACGCCATGCCGACCAGTCCATAACAATCCAATGCCGCCGAACCGGCGACCACGGCGATCACTTGATCCGCCACATCAATTTTTCCGTTCTCCGATGCGAGTTGCAGAGGCATGGAAATTCACTCCTTTACGGCTTATTATGGACTATACCTCATTGTACTATAAAAAAACGGGAGAATGAAGCCGTTCTGTTGCCATTTCTCGCGATTACGCCGCAAAAGCTTGAAATAAGCGCTTTTCTCGTTGCATCCGGATACGCGCTATGCTAATATAGTGAAGTATTTGTATGGACGTGGCAAGGAGGTGTATTTTAATGGCTCGTAAATGCTATATTACAGGGAAAAAGCCAGGTTCGGGCAACCACAAGTCTCACGCGAACAACACTTCCCGCCGTACGTGGGGGGTTAACGTGCAAAAAGTGCGTATTCTGGTGAACGGCAAGCCTAAGCGCGTATTCGTTAGCGCCAAAGCTCTGAAGTCCGGAGCGGTAACCCGCGTGTAAGTCAGACTGATTCAGCCATGAGGAAAAAAACCGTCAGATTCGTCTGACGGTTTTCTTTTTTTTATGCTTGCCTACTACAAGGCGTCAATTTTTGTGAAAAGTATTGAGAATCGCTTTGACGAAGCCACCTAAAAATTTCGGCAGCTTGATGGTGTAAAACTTCATCGTCCCATCCCTCCTCCGCAGGCTGAACCCTCGCAAGCTTCTGTTCTCGCCGAAGCGCGCTACTGATTCCAATGTATGCGGAGGAAGCTTTGTCCTATTCCAGACAAATGTCAGCGCAGAGAAGCGATCGCCGCCGCCCGGTCCGGATGTCCGAATATATACGTGCCCGCCACCAGAGAATTCGCTCCGGCTTCCTTGACAAGCTTCGCGGTGTCGGCATTGATGCCTCCGTCCACCTGAACGTAAATATCGCTTTTGCCATGGCGTTCAAGCATAGCGCGCAGATCGCGCAGCTTAGGCAGCATGGCAGGCAGGAAGCTTTGCCCCCCGAATCCGGGATTGATGGTCATAATAAGAATGAGATCGATCTCGTCAAGCATATATTCCAGCACCGATAATGGCGTGTGCGGATTTAAGGCGACCCCCGCCTTCATGCCCAGCTCCTTCGCCTCCGTCAAAGTGCGGTGCAGATGAACGCAGGCTTCGGGATGCACCGTTACTCGCTCCGCGCCGGCTTTGGCCAATGCGGGAAATAGCGATTGCGGGTTTTCCACCATCAAATGCACGTCGAAAAACATTTTCGTGACCGGTCGAATCATCTCCACAATCGGCGGTCCGAACGTCAAGTTCGGCACGAAATGTCCATCCATAATGTCAATATGTACCCAATCCGCTCCGGCAGCTTCAATGCTGCGAATTTCGTCGCCTAGCTTGGAGAAATCCGAAGCGAGAATGGACGGCGCGATAATCGTCATGTCAGTACCTCCGCTTGTTTTCTTTCCACTCCGTCATAAAAGCGACGTAATTGTCGTATCGGCTAACTGCGATCAAGCCCTGTTCCTTCGCCTCCAGCACCGCGCATTGCGGCTCGTGCGTATGCGTGCAGCCCCGGAATTTGCAGGAGGACGACCTTTCTGCAAACTCACGGAAGCAGGTTCCGATCTCGTCGATGCCGAGCTCGTTGAAATCCAATTGGCTGAAGCCGGGAGTATCGGCCATATAACCGCCTCCTGCAAGCAAAATCAGCTCCACATGCCGCGTCGTATGCTTGCCGCGCCCCAGCTTGTCGCTAATCTCGTTCGTCTCAAGCCGAAGCCCCGGAACTAGCGCGTTGACGAGCGACGACTTGCCGACGCCGGATTGACCCGCAAGCACGTTGATATGTC
This sequence comes from Cohnella phaseoli, assembly GCF_003386235.1. Lineage (GTDB taxonomy): Bacteria > Bacillota > Bacilli > Paenibacillales > Paenibacillaceae > Cohnella > Cohnella phaseoli. Next base: position 155,688 of record NZ_QRDZ01000003.1, on the reverse strand, counting down.
CGGCCAAGGCCGCTCTCAGTTCGTCAAGGCCTTCGCCCCGATGAGCGCTCGTCTTCAACACCTGATAACCGATCGAGGAGTACAGCGCTTCAGCCTCCGCCACATCGCGAAGAATCCGCTCGCCCTCCTCCCCGTCCGGAATCCGGTCCAGCTTCGTGAAGACGATCAGCGCGTCGAGGCCGACATGCTCGATATGCACGAGAAACTTGTCGAGCAGACCCAGGTTCAGCTCCGGTCTGACTACGGAAAAGACGAGCACGGCCAGATCGGCGTTGGCGACCGGCGGCCTTACAAGCTGCGAGGAGCGCGAATGAATCGCTTCGACCGTTCCTTCCCCGTTGTCCGTCTCGCTGTATGCGACGCGATCCCCAACGAGCGGAGACTCGCCCCGCTTCTTGAAGATGCCCCGACCGCGACACTGCACCGGTTCTCCGCCGTTCTCGTCCTGGACGTAATAATAGCCGCTTAATGCTTTAACGATAATGCCTTCAGGCACTCAGTCACAGCTCCTTTGCGAGTTCCGGAAGGAGAAGTCGAGCCTCGCCTTATGGCGAGACGCCGCCTTCCCCTTCCTCCGGATTGTCCGTGGCGTCTTCTCCGGTAGTCTCTACCGGCGATTCGCTCGGGTCCGAGCTTCCCGAACCGGGCTCCTCCGGCGTTACGGATGCCGGAATATCTCTATCGTCGTAATAGACCGGCTCGGATTTCAAAAATACGCCGTCGCGCATAATCGTGATCAGCCCTGTCTTATCCGGAGACAAAATCAGCTTAACCGGGAACGAAGTCGTCGAGCTGATCCGCTTCGACACATTCTCGATATTGTCTCCGGTTGCGTCGGAATACATAATCTTGATGTCGCTCGGCTGCCCTTCCACAGCAGGAGACACGGTTACAGAAAGCCGCTTCTCCAAAGCGTCCGCCGGATATCCGCTGCTCACCCAGATCTGAACTTTGGTTTTCGGAGTCACCATTTCGTCCTTATTGGCAGGGAACTGCTTAAATACTTCACCCTTCGGCGTGCTGTAGCTGGGTTCGCGGAAGACTTCCTGCAGCACCAAGTCCTGCCGTTCAATCATCGCTTTGGCCTCGGCTTCGGTTTTACCGATCAATTCAAGCATCGGGAACGATTCCTCGCCTTTGCTAATGACCAGCGTAATCTTCGTCATTGCCGAGGTCGGATCGAACTTGGCTTCGGCCGGAGGAATCTGGTCGAGTACAGTGCCAGGCTCGCTCTCGTTATACTTTTCGCTTGGAATAATATTGTTCGGATTAACGCCCATCGCCTGAAGCTGCGTAACCGCCGCATCGTACTGCAGTCCGGTAAGCGCCGGCATCGGCGGAAGCTCCTTCGCCTTGCCTACCGTGAGCTGGATCGGAGAGCCCTCCTTGGCTACGATATCCTTCTTCGACTGATCGATGACGAGCCCGTCATCCTTCTCGTCCTCGACTTCCTTATAAATCGTCGGATCCACGATCTGGAACCCGGCCTCTGTCAATTTCTCGATCGCCTTCTGCTCTTCGTCGCCTATGACGTTCGGAACCGGGACGTCTTCGTTGGTGACATCCTTGAGCAGAGAGACCGCCCAGATCAGCACGCCGATCAGCACAACAGCGATGACGCCCAGAACGGTCGGCAGCACCCATTTGCGCTTGCGCTCGCCCGTATCGTCATCGTTCCAGCGCTCCTCGGAGGGTTTGACCGCCGGAGCTTCGATCGTATTGCGCATGTCCGACCGGATCGCCGGGACGACCTTCGTCTTGTCCTGCTCGTCCTCGTCGTCGCTCTCGTACATCCGCGCCGGCTCATTCAGTCGCTGCGGCTGCAGACACGTCTCCAGATCCCGCTGCATTTCTTTGGCGGAATTGTAGCGTTCCTGAGGATTTTTGCGCATCGCCCGCAAAATAATGTTTTCCACGCTTTGCGGAATGTGCGGGTTTACCAGGCGCGGCTGCTCGAACGGTTCCTGCAAATGCTTCAGCGCGACGCTGATCGGACTTTCGCCCAAAAACGGAAGTCTTCCGGTCATCATCTGGTACAGCACGATGCCCAGCGAGTAAAGGTCCGACTTCTCCCCGGTCGCAACGCCTTTGGCATGCTCCGGGGAGAAATAGTGCACGGAGCCGATAACGGACCCCGTCTGCGTAATCGTCGAGGAAGTAACGGCTCTGGCGATGCCGAAGTCCGTCACCTTGACGCGCCCGTTGTTGCCGATCAGGATATTGTGAGGTTTAATATCGCGATGAATGATTTGATTATGATGGGCATGCTCCAAAGCGTCGCAAATTTGCATGGCGATTCTAACCGCCTCGTCCGCTTGCAGGGGAGCCCTCTCGCGAATAATTTCGTTCAGATTGGCTCCGTCGATGAACTCCATCACGATATAATGCGTATCGTCGACTTGTCCGACATCGTAAATGCTGACGATGTTCGGATGGGACAGCGATGCGGCAGCTTGCGCCTCGCGCCGGAATCTCTTCACGAAATCGTCGTCGTGGGTAAATTGCTGTCGCAGCACCTTGACCGCCACGAAGCGGTTGAGCAGCAGATCGCGGGCTTTATAGACGAGAGCCATCCCGCCGCCGCCGACTCGAGCCAGTAGCTCGTAACGGCCGCCTAGCGTATGTCCGATCATGCCGTATCTCCTCCCGCCGCATATGCCCGTCCGTCGTCCGCGACAAGCACAACCGTAATATTATCGTCTCCGCCTGCCGCCAAGGCCAACTCGATCAATTCATCGGCCCGCTGCTCCAAACCCGTTCCCGGACGCTCCAGCGCGGCCTGTACCTCTGAATCCTCCACCAGTCCGCTCAAGCCGTCGCTGCAGAGCAGCATAACATCTCCGTTCTGCCAGTCGATCAGCTGTACGTCCGCATCTACCTCCCGGTCTGTGCCAAGCGCTCTCGTCAGCACGTTGCGGCGCGGATGGTGAGCGGCCTCCTGCGGAGTCAGTTGACCGGATTTGGTCAACTCGTTGACCAGCGTATGGTCTTCCGTCAGCAATTCAAGCTGGCCGCCGCGCAGACGATAAGCGCGGCTGTCGCCGATATGTCCGAGCAAAGCGGCATCTTCCCGAATGAGCGCCATGACGACGGTCGTACCCATGTTGTGATATCGATCGTTGAGCGAAGCTGTGTCGAACACGACCTTGTTGGCCTGCTTTACAATCCCGCTAAGTTTAGTTGCGGCGTCGGCGGCCGACGCCGTATGTCCCCACGCCTGCAGCGACTGCACAAGGCTGTCCACGGCGAGCGAGCTGGCCACGTCGCCCGCGCGATGGCCGCCCATTCCGTCGGCGACGATCGCCGCGGTCCATCCGTCCGCAAGCGCGCCGCTCCAGGCCTGGTCTTCATTGACTTGCCGGACTTTGCCGACATGGCTTCGCAATACCGTTAACATTCCCGCATCACCCCGTCGTCGTTTCCATATGCTTCGCCCGCAGTTGACCGCACGCCGCCGCAATATCGTGGCCCTGCTCCCTGCGGATCGTTACGTTTACGTTGTTCTTCTGCAGCACTCGCTGAAACTCGAAAATATCGTCTCTCGGCGTTCTGACATAGTTTCGTTCCGGCACGTAGTTGACGGGAATCAGGTTGACGTGGCACAGCATATCCTTCAGCACTTCTCCGAGCTCCTCGGCATGCTCCGGCCGATCGTTCATGCCGCCGATCAGCGCGTATTCGAACGTAATTCTTCGGCCTGTTTTCTCAATATAATATTTGCAGGCATCGATAACATCCGCGAACGGATATCTGCGGTTAACCGGCATCAGCTTGGAACGCAGCGCATCGTTCGGAGCATGGATGGAAATCGCCAGATTGATCTGCGTATTCTCGTCCGCGAACCGAATCATGTTCGGCACGATGCCGCTCGTTGACACCGTAATATGTCTGGCTCCGATGTTAAGCCCTTTCGGATGAATCATCGTTCTCAGGAAGCTCATCGTCGCGTCGTAATTTTCGAACGGTTCGCCGATCCCCATAATAACGATGCTCGACACCCTCTCGTTCAGAGGATCGAGAATTTGCTGGGCCTTAACGACTTGAGCGATAATCTCTCCCGCAGTCAGGCTCCGCTTCAGGCCGCCCAGCGTCGAAGCGCAGAACGTGCAGCCGATTCGGCAGCCGACCTGCGTCGTTACGCAAACGCTGTTGCCATAGTTATGCCGCATAATTACCGTTTCAATCGCATGATTATCCTGCAGTCCGAACAGGAACTTGACCGTGCCGTCCTTGGACTCGAACTTGGCGATCTCCGTCAGCGTCACGAATCGAAAGCTCGCGTTCAGCTTATCTCTAAGCGGCTTCGGCAAATTCGTCATTTCGTCAAAAGAGTTTACTCTCTTTACGTACAACCAGTCGAAGACTTGCCCAGCCCGAAATGCGGGCTCCCCATGCTCCTTGATCCATTCCTGGATTTGCTCCAACGAGAAATCGTAAATAAACGGGTTGAGATGCTCTAGCTCTATATTTTTCTTCTGCTTGTTTTCTTTCTCCAACTTCGTCACCACCATTCGTTCATTTTATCATAAAATTATCCGTTTTGCTTCCGCAGCCGCGCGATGAAAAAGCCGTCGCTTCCGAACATGTCGGGAAGCAGCTGCAACATGCCGGAGAAAGGCTCGGTAAGGCGCCCCGCCTCGCGAACAGATTTAAGCGTTTCTTCAGGCCAGCCTTCGGGATCGAGAGAGAACGCCGGATGGCGCTCCAGAAACAGGCGGATCGCGTCTCCGTTCTCCTCCGAGGCGATCGTGCACGTGCTGTAGACGAGCGTTCCGCCCGGTTTGACCAGCGCTTGGGCCCGGTCGAGCAGGCGGACTTGCAATTCCGCCAGAGCGGCGATATCCGCAGCGGTCTTGTTCCATTTGATTTCCGGCTTTCGGCGAATAACTCCGAGTCCGGAGCAGGGAGCATCAAGCAGCACGACGTCGAACGATTCCGGCGTCAGCTTGTCGGCCAGCTCCAGCGCATCCCCGGTCATCGTCCGCACGCTGGCGAGGTCAAGACGTTCGGCCTGCTGCTTGATCAGCTCCTCCTTGTGAGGATGAACGTCGTTGGCGACGACGATTCCTTCGTCTTTCATCTTCTCCGCAAGATGCGTCGTCTTGCCTCCCGGCGCGGCGCAGCAGTCGAGCACCTTCATGCCCGGACGCGGATCGGCGACGGAAGCGACAAGCATCGAGCTCTCGTCCTGCACGGTAAAACAGCCTTGCTTGTACCACTCCGTATGCACCAGATTGCCGGAACGCACCGCAACAATTCCTTCCGAAGCCAGCCGCGAAGGTGCAGCCTCGATTCCAGCCTCCGCCATCTTCGCAAGAATCTCATCGCGCGTCGTCTTAAGCGGATTGATACGCGCCGAGACGTGCGGCGGCTCATTGTTCGCGGCGCACATCCGCTCGGTCGCCGCTTCGCCGAACTCGGCCAACCAGCGCTCCACCAACCAAAGCGGATGACTGTGCTCAAGCGAGATCCGCTCCGCGGTTTTCAAGCCCTGGGGCAGCGAACCTGCGAAGCCTTCCCGCTGTACGGCGCGCAGTACGCCGTTTACGAGCCCGCCGATGCCGCCGTGTCCGCGTTTCTTCGCGATCGTGACCGCTTCGTCGACTACCGCATGGGCAGGCACGCGAGTCAGCCATCGCAGCTGATAGTAGCTCATTCTTAACAACGCGCGCACCCACGGCTCTATTTTCTTAGGCCAGCCCTTCACCCGGCTCTGCAAAGCATAATCAATCGTATTGAGCCGTTGAATCGTCCCATATACCAGCTCGGTCGCCAGCCCCGCATCAGGGCGCGACAATCCCGCCGCCTGAAGCGCCTGATTCAGCTCAAGCCCGCTGTATGCGCCCCGCGTCTCCACATTGTGCAGCACGCTCATCGCCACCTCGCGAGCTCCCTGCGGCTTGCCTCCAGGCATTCGAATCGTCTTTGTCATTATTCGCATCCTCATCTTACCTGATTTCTTAATACACGCTTTAGTCGAAATAGTTGCGTTTACCGCTACACAAATGAGACCGTTACACCTACATTTTCCCCACGAACGTCGTCTCTTACGGTCTCGTAGACCGTTACACTTACATTTTCTCCACGCACGCTGCCTCTTACGGTCTCTCAGACCGTTACACCTACATTTTCTCCACGAACATCGCCTCTTACGGTCTCGTAGACCGTTACACCTACATTTTCCCCACGCACGCTGCCTCTTACGGTCTCGTAGACCGTTAAACCTACATTTTTCCCACGCACGCTGCCTCTAACGGTCTCTCAGACCGTTACACCTACATTTCCCCCACACATGCTGCCTCTTACGGTCTCGCAGGCCGTTACGCCTACATTTTTCCTACGAACGTCGTCACTTACGGTCTCGCAGACCGTTAACCGCCCACCAAATACCAAATCATCAAAAAAAGCCCGGGATTACCCGAGCGTCTTGCCGGGAGCCAGACGGGCTCCTTTAGCGAACTCCGCTGCTTTCAGCGCTTTTTTGCCGGCAGGCTGAACGTCCGTTAGTACGATGCTACCGTCTCCAGTCCGCACGCGAATACCGAACGCACCAGTCTCCAGTACGGCTCCCGGAGCATACTCAGTCCACTCGGAACGCAACTCGGCGTCCGACGGCGACGGAATGGCGCAGCCCCACACTTTAAACACTTCGCCGCCCAAAAAGGTAAAGCCTCCGGCCATCGGGTTCAGCCCTCGCACTCGATCGAAAATCCGACGCGAGCTCTGCGACCAATCGAGCTTTTCGTCCTCTCGCGACAAATTCGGCGCATAGGTCGACTCTTCGTCGATTTGCGGCGTACGCCCGGCTGTACCGTCCGCGATCCGCGGCAACCACTCGAGCAGCAGCTTGGAACCCGCCTCGCTCAGCTTCTCGAACATCGTGCCAGCCGTATCTTCGTCCGTAATCGGCACCTCGACTTTGGCAATCATATCTCCGGTGTCGAGCCCTTCCGCCATATACATCAGCGTCACGCCCGTCACCTTCTCGCCGTCGATGATCGAACGTTGGATCGGCGCTCCCCCCCGGTAACGCGGGAGCAGCGAGCCGTGCACATTGATGCATCCAAGACGCGGCAAAGCAAGCACCGACTTCGGCAAAATTTGTCCGTAAGCAGCCGTTACGATTACATCTGGCGCGATTTCCGATACTGCGGCTACTCCCTCGGGCGAGCGCAGCTTCTCCGGCTGCAGCACCGGCAGACCTCGCTCCGTCGCGAACACTTTGACCGGCGACGGGGTCAGCTCTCTTTTTCGGCCTTTAGGACGATCCGGCTGTGTGACAACCGCCGCGACCTCGTATCCGCGCTCAAGCAGCGCCTCAAGGGAAGGCACCGCGAATTGCGGCGTCCCCATAAACAAAATCTTCATCTTAATCTCCATCCTGCTCCTGATCTTCCGGTTTGCGAGCCTCGTACACGGATTCCGCAGAGTCGATGAACAGCACGCCGTTCAGGTGATCGACTTCATGCTGAAACGCCCTGGACAAAAACTCCGTGCTATCATATTCAATCGGCTTGCCGTAGCGGTCCAGTCCTCGGATCACGATCCGATTCGCCCGGCGAACGTCTCCCTGCAGCCCTGGAATGCTTAAGCAGCCTTCGGGACCGAGCTGTTCGCCTTCTGAGACGACGATCTCGGGGTTCACCATCTCGATGAGCTCGTGTTCGTCTCCGACGTCAACGACGATGATGCGCTTCGAAATGCCGATCTGCGGGGCCGCGAGCCCAACGCCGTCGGCGTCGTACATCGTATCCGCCATGTCGTCCAGCAGCTTGTGCAGATTGGCATTGAATTTCGTCACTTCCTGCGCTCTTTCCCGGAGCACGGGGTCGGGGTGTTTCACGATTAATCGAATGGACATAACGGCACCCTTCCTTTTCGTTACAAACGTTGTGTTTCCAATTCAAGTTCAACATGTTGGATGAAGCTAGGGACTGAGGAACGGAGCGTAGGCAAAACCTACGTGAGTACCGCAAGGCCCGGCTGAATGCAGGATTCGACGTCGAATCCGCATCTTCGCACCCGCTTCGTGATCAAAACCGGACTTTTTGAACTTCCCTTCCAATCAGGTTCAAAAAGTTCGGTTTTCAGCACCGAGAAGGTTGCATGAAGCTAGGGACTGAGGAACGGAGCGTAGGCAAAACCTACGTGAGTACCGCAAGGCCCGGCTGAATGCAGGATTCGACGTCGAATCCGCATCTTCGCACCCGCTTCGTGATCAAAACCGGACTTTTTGAACTACCTCTCAAAGCATCATTTGCGGATCTACGTCGACGCTGACTTGCACGCCACCCTTCTTCACCGCATCCGCCAAGTCTCCGAGAGTTTCCGAGACGAGACGGCTTGCATTCATGTCTCCCCGATATTTTACCATACATTGAAACCTGTAGCGATCTTTCAATCTCGCAATCGGAGAAGCGACCGGCCCAAGCACCTCCAACGCCGCCGCGCCACCTAGGTCGAAATCCCGACGAATGCCCAGCGAATCGGCCTTGCCACGGAGTGCGGACGCAAATTGCTGGCCGATCGACAACAGCATCGGAACCGACTCGTGAGAAAAGGTGACGGAGATCAAGCGGCCATAGGGAGGATACCCAAGCTGGTTGCGCAGCACAAGCGCCCGTTCCGCGAATCCGAGATAGTCATGCTCTTGAGCGAATGTGATCGATTCGTGCTCGGGGTCATAGGTTTGGATGATAACTTCGCCCGGAAGCTCGTGGCGTCCGGCTCGACCGGCGACCTGCGTCAGCAATTGGAAGGTGCGCTCGGAAGCGCGGAAATCCGGCAGTCGCAGCGCAGCGTCCGCAGCCAGCACCCCGACAAGTGTAACGTATGGAAAATCAAGCCCCTTCGCCACCATCTGCGTGCCGAGCAGCACGTCGGCGCGGCGCTCGCGGAATTCGGACAGCCAGCGCTCGTGCGAGCCTTTTTCCGTCGTCGTGTCCACATCCATCCGAATGACGCGGATGCCCGGGAACGTCGCGGCCAGCGCCTCTTCCACCTTCTGCGTACCCGTTCCGAAAAAGCGGATATGAGGACTCTCGCAGCTCGGGCAAACTTTCGGCTCTGTCTCCGAGTAGCCGCAGTAATGACAGCGCAGGTTTTGCGAGCCGCGATGATAGGTCAGCGCAATTTCGCAATGCGGACACGCCGCCGTATAGCCGCAGGAACGGCACATGACGAACGTGGCGTATCCTCTGCGGTTCAGCAGCAGCACCATCTGCTCCTGCTTTTCCAATCGACTGCGGATAGCGTCGGCCAGCATTCGGCTGAACATCGCCCGATTGCCCAGCTTCAGCTCCTCGCGCATGTCGACGATATGGACGCGTGGCAGCGGCCGATTCGCTACGCGCTCCGGCAACGCGATATAGCCCGTCTCTCCCAGCTTCGTCTCTCTTCCTTCATATACGGCCGCTTCATAGGTTTCGAGAGCGGGAGTCGCAGAGCCGAGCACGACGACCGCGCCATGACCCTTGGCCCGCTCGATCGCGACGTCTCGAGCGTGGTATTTTGGACTTTCCTCCTGCTTGTAGGAAGTCTCGTGCTCCTCATCAATAACAATTAGTCCGAGGCTTGCAAAAGGGGCAAAAATCGCCGATCGAGCCCCTACGGCCACTTGTGCTCTGCCTTCGCGGATTTTGCGCCACTCGTCGTAGCGCTCCCCATGAGAGAGGCGGCTGTGCAGCACGGCCACCCTAGCGCCAAAACGGCTCTTAAACCGCTCGACCATTTGCGGGGTCAGCGAAATTTCCGGCACGAGTACGATCGCCTCGCGCCGCGAATCGAGGCAGCGCTGAATAGCCTGCAAATAAATTTCCGTTTTGCCGCTTCCCGTCACGCCATGCAGCAAAAACGTCCTGCTTACCCGTGCGTCAAGTGCCTCGCGAATCGGAGCCAAAGCCGTTTCCTGCTTCGGCGTCAGCCGCATCGGCGAACTGACCGGAAAATCCCTGTCCGCATAGGGGTCCCGATCCTCCGTCACCGGCCTGATCTCGACCAGCCCCCGATCCTCCAGCGAACGGATCGTACCGGACGTCGTCGCCAGCGTTTCCGCCAGCTTCGCCAAAGGAATAGGCTCGTTATGCTCCGCCAAATACGCCGCAACCTCGCGCTGCTTGCCCGCTCGCGCCGGAATTGCCCCCGCCGCCTCCAGCAGGTGCTCCGTCTCGACCGGAAACACCGTCAGCACCGTCTTGACCGACACCTGGTCCTCCACGCGCTGCCTTTCCTCCAGCCGCCCTTCCCGCAGCCACAGCTTCAGCAGCGCTCCCTGATCGGGATACTGCTGAAGCAACGTAGCCAGCTTTAGCGGCTTGCCTTTGCGCAAAGCGAGCAAGAGACCGCCGCTCAGGGCGATCTCCGCATCGGACCAGACCGCTCCCGCGGCCTGCTGCACATATTTCTCTGCTCGCCCCTTAAGAGCGGCGGGCAGCATCGCCTGCAGCGCGACGGTGAGCGGACACAGCCATCTGCGGCTGATCCATTCCCCTAAGGCGACCAGTTCCGCGGATAACGGAGGCATTGCGTCGAGCACCTCCTCGAGCGGCTTTAGCCTCCCGCGGTCAACCTCGGCGTCGTCGGCCAGGGCGGTTACTATCCCTTGGAGCTTGCGCGGTCCGAACGGCACCGCCACCCGACTGCCTACCTCGACCCATTCGCGCAGTCGCTCCGGAATCGCGTAGTCGAACGTCCGATCGGTGTCCCGGCTGGGAACGTCCACAATCACTCTGGCCACCGTCATCGATTCGCCAATCCTTTCCTCGCGTCCTTAACGATGTCGAGCAGCCGCTCCGCGACGGCCCTCTTGGTCATTTGCGGCAAATGCTCAAAAAAGTCGCCGCGCCCGTACACGCTGACGATATTCGTCTCCGTGCCGAAGCCTGCCCCTGCCTCGGACACGTTGTTGGCGACAATGAGATCGCACTTTTTGCGGGCCAGCTTGTCCAAAGCATGCTTCTCCACGTCCGCAGTCTCCGCAGCAAAACCGACGATGAACGGTCCGCTGCCGCGAGCTTCTCTCCACTCCCCGACCTCCTGCAAAATATCGGGATTGCGCACGAGCTCCAGCGTCAACGAATCCGAAGATTTCTTGATTTTCTGATCTGCGCGGCTGGCGGGCCGGTAGTCGGCTACCGCCGCGGCCTTGATCACGATGTCCGTTCCGTCCAAACGCCTCATGACCTCGTCCCGCATCCGCAGCGCCGAGTCCGTATGAACGACATTCACCCCGTTAGGAGGGGCCGCCTCCGTTCTCCCGCATACGAGCGTAACCTCCGCGCCGCGGTCGCGAGCGACCTCGGCAATGGCGAACCCCATTTTTCCGGAGGAGTCGTTCGTAATATAGCGCACGGGATCGATCCGTTCTACCGTCCCCCCGGCCGTAACGAGCACCCGCTGTCCGGACAGCGGCTTAGACCCGATCAGCTTCGCCACGATGGCGTCCACGATCTCGTCCGGCTCGGCCAGCCTGCCTTTGCCGACATAGCCGCACGCCAATTGACCGGTTCCCGGTTCTACAAACACAACGCCTCTTGAAGCTAGCTTATTCACGTTGTCGATCACCGCCGGATGCTCCCACATATGTACGTTCATCGCCGGTGCAATCAGCAGCGGGGCCGTCGTCGCCAGCAGCGTTGTGCTCAACATGTCGTCCGCCAGGCCGTTCGCAAGCTTGGACAGCATGTTGGCCGTCGCCGGAGCGACCACCGCGAGATCGGCGGAATCCGCCCAATCGATATGCTGCACGATCGCCGCATCCCGCTCGTCGAACACGTCCGTCGCCACCGGATGGCGAGTCAGCGTCTGCAGCGTCAGCGGCGTAATGAATTTGGTCGCTCCTTCGGTCATCATGACGCGAACGGATGCGCCCAGGCCGACCAGGCGACTGCACAGAGTCGCCGCCTTGTACGCGGCAATTCCCCCTGTGACGCCTACCAGTATCGTTTTGCCCGCTAGCGGCTTATTCATCCTAACTCCCCCTACATTTCCGCCTAGAAAAGGAAGTTCAAAAAATCCGATTTTGATCACGAAGCATCCCATGAAGCAAACTTGACATCGAATCATGAATTCAGCCGGTTCTTCCGGTGCTCACGTAGCTTTCACTGCGCTCCGCTCCTCAGTCCCTGAGCTTCATCCAATCTTCTCGACTGAAAACCGAATTTTTTGAACTTACATTAGAAAAAAAACAACCGCGCGGGTTGTCCTTCCTCTCGATTCCTATACGATTTTGTGTCGCTCTTATTCCGCTTCTCCGCCCGCAACCGCCGGATGGATGTGCTCGACTTTGATCGCTTCGTGATAGATCTCCTCAAGCGCCACGCCAACTTGCTTGTGGGACTTCGGTGCGCCGAGATTGCACATTACGCCTTCGCGCAGGTTGCGCGCCCGCTTGGACGCGGCTACAACTAGCGTATATTTGCTGTCGACTTTCTTAACGAGTTCATCGATCGATGGATATAGCATGCTATTCACCTCTTCATTTAAACGTTATCCGCGGTTTTGAGCGTCTCGAGCTGCTCGAAAAGCTCGCCCAGAAAACGCTCCCGCTTGCAATGCTCCGCTGTAATGATCGAGCCGATCCGGCTGCAGGCCAAATCGATCTCATCGTTGACGACGGCATAATCGTAATGGTGCAGCAGGTTCATCTCTTCGACGGCCACCGCCAGCCGATGATCGATCGTCGCCTGCGACTCTGTGCCTCGGCCGACGATTCTCTGCTTCAACTCGTTAAGCGAAGGAGGCATGAGAAAAATAAAGACGCCCTCGGAAAACTTCTCCCTGACCTTGATGGCCCCCTGCACTTCAATCTCCAAAATGATGTCCTTACCCTCGGCCAACGTCTTCTCCACAAAGTCTCGCGGAGTGCCGTAGTAATTGCCTACGTATTCCGCATACTCGAGAAGCGCGTCCGACTCGATCATCCGCTTGAATTGCTCATGCGTCTTGAAGAAGTAGTTGACCCCGTCCCGCTCTCCTTCGCGGGGAGAACGAGTCGTTGCCGACACGGAGTACACGAGCTCGGACAGCTTGCCGCGCAGAGCGGAGCAAACGGTCCCTTTGCCGACGCCCGAAGGGCCGGACAGTACAAACAAAATTCCTCTGTTCATCGTGTTCCCCAATTCATTCATCGTGTTCGTCGTCTTTGGTAGACAACCGGTGCGCAACCGTCTCCGGCTGAACGGCCGACAAAATCACGTGATCGCTGTCCGTAATAATGACCGCGCGCGTGCGGCGGCCGTAGGTCGCGTCGATCAGCATGTGTCTGTCCCGCGCCTCCTGGATAATCCTCTTGATCGGAGCCGACTCAGGGCTCACGATAGAAATAATCCGATTCGCGGACACGATATTGCCGAATCCGATATTGATCAGCTTGATCGCCATGGTATGCACTTTCCCCCCGGTCATTCCTACCACACAGCTGCGGCCGGTGCCCGACTGTCGCTTCCAGTGTTGCCCGAAGCGGCCCGCCGCATACTGAAGGCTGATATGCCCTTTTTTGTACATCTATCGATTATTGCCTATTGTACTTCAAAACCACGGGGGGGACAAGAGGAACTAAAGCCTTAATTCGCTTGTTTCCGGTTCAAGCTCCCGCTCCTCGCACGAACGTATTCCGTTAAGGAAACGGTCATCTCGTAAGCCATGAACGGAGTCATCAGGTAGATGCCGTTAAAATGCTCCATCGCCACGTCCAGCAGCTCTTCGGCGATTTTGACGCCGGCGGCGCGTCCTTCGGCTCCTTCCAGCCCGCTCATCCGCTGGCGGACCGCATCCGAGAGCTGGATCCCCGGTACCTCGTTGTGCAAATATTCGGCGTTGCGCCCGCTGGCCAGCGGGAAAATGCCAAGGAATATCGGGACGCTCAAATGCTTGGTCGATTCCGCGATCCGCACGATTAGCTCCGGGTCGTATACCGGCTGGGTCATAATGTAATCCGCTCCCGCCGATATTTTGCGCTCCAGCCGCTGCACCGCTTTATCCAAATGCTTAACGTTCGGGTTAAACGCCGCTCCGACGACGAACTTCGCTTTCTGCTTCAGCGGCTTGCCCGAGAAGGCGATTCCTTCGTTAAGCTGTTTGATCATACGAATAATTTCGAATGAGGTCAGATCGTATACCGAGCTTGAACCCGGCAAATCCCCGAACTTGGCCGGGTCGCCGGTCACCGCCAGCACATGGTCGATGTCGAGCGCGTCGAAGCCCATCATATGCGATTGCGTGCCGATCAGGTTGCGGTCGCGGCAGGCGATATGCGCAAGCGGCCGAATGCCGACGCGCTCCTTCAACAGCGCAGCAAGCGCCAGGTTGCTCATCCGGGTAACGGCCAGAGAATTGTCCGCCATCGTCAGAGCGTCGGCCTTCGCGTCTTTTAGCGCCTGGGCGCCCGCCATGAACTTCGTGATGTCGAGATCGCGCGGCGGGTCCAGCTCGACGATGATCGTGTGGCGTTCGCGCACGAGATCGACGATGCTCGGCTCGACGTCCTGAGGCGGCTCGACCGGTGCCGGAGCCGCTTCGACGACGATCGCCGGACTCTCGACGGGTGCAGGAGCGGTCGTCTGCGCGACGGGCGAGTACCCATTCAGCGCTTTCGCGATCTCCGCGATATGCTCCGGGGTCGTTCCGCAGCAGCCCCCGATCAGCTTCGCTCCCGCGTCCGCGAATCGGCGAGCCGACAATCCGAAGTATTCCGGAGTCGCCGAGTAGACGACTTTGCCGTCCACATAGTCCGGGATGCCGGCATTCGGAAACACGCTTAGCGGCAGCCCCAAATCAGCCGGAATCGTCTCCACCGCGCGCAAAATGCCGGTCGGCCCGCTGCGGCAGTTAAAGCCGATGACGTCCGCGCCCTCGCCCTTCAGCCGGCGGAACGCATCGGCAAGCGGAATGCCGTCGTGCGTTCTCTCAGGGTCCTCGACCGCGAATTGGCAGATGACGCTGATGTCGCTTTTTTTACGGATGATCCCTAGCGCCAGCGACAGTTCCTCAAGATCAAAGAACGTTTCCAGCAGCAACCCGTCAACGCCGGAAGCCAGCAGAACGCCGATCTGTTCTTCAAAATCGCGCTTGACGACCGCCGTTCGAATATTTTTGCCTGCTCCCCCCCGTACCGCGCCGATCGATCCGACAACGTACACGCCGTCTCCGACCGCTTTGCGGGCGAGCGCGACGCCGGCGGCGTTGATCTCCTCGACCTTCTTCTCCAAGCCGTAGCGGGCAAGCTTGTTCTGCTGCGCCGAATACGTATTCGTCTCGATAATCTCGGCTCCGGCCGCCGCATACTGTCGATGCACGTCCGCGATAACGTCGGGCTTAAGCAGATTGAACTCCTCGAACGACACGCCGACCGGCAGGCCGAGCTGATATAGGTAAGTCGCCATCGCGCCGTCGCCGACTAGCGGCTTGCGGGCGAGGGCCGTGCGCAAATCCGGTTTCATGAAGCTTCCCATCCATTCCTTATAATAAAGTATCCTTAATGTAGCATAATTTTCATCCCGGGAAAATGGCAAAACCCGACCAATTTCGATCGGGTTGAGCGGATTTTTTTATTTTTAACGAGAGGCGGCGTCGGATTGCGGGGCCGCCAGGGCGGCGGCATGCGTCTCTCCCGCCTTCCACCGGGCTTCGCGACCGATGCGGAAGGAAGCGGCTGCGAGCACCGCCGCCGCGGCGACGGCAAGCGCCCCCAGCCAGCTGATCGACCACAACGACACGCCGCTGACGATCGCGCCGCCGATGCCGGCTCCCCCGGCCATCGCCAGCTGCAGCATGGAGGAATTCAGGCTTAGCATGATTCCCGAAGCTCCCTGCGCAAGCGTCAGCAGGTAATATTGCTGCGTTGGTCCCGAAGACCATGCGGCGAACGCCCACAGCATGAGCAGCGGGAACATCATTGCCGCAGAATGGGAGAAGACCGAGAGCAGCAGTAAGACCGCGGCGTGCAGCAGCATTCCTCCGAGCAGCGTGCGGCGGATGCCCCATTTGTCCGAGCTGAAGCCGCCGAGCTTGGAGCCGATCAGACTCGCGATCCCGAACGCGAACAAGCCGACGCTGACCGCCCGTTCGCTCATTCCTGTAATTGACAGCAGAAACGGGGAAATATACGTATACATGATCGAATAGCCGAAAATCCAGAAAAACGTCACCGACAAAGCGAGCGCGATTCGCGGACTCCGAAGCAGCGCCAGCTGCGATCGGAACGGAACCGGCGCTTCTCCTTCCGTCTCCCGAATCGCCCTGGCGATAGCGACCACCCCCAGCAGACTGAGCAGTCCGATCCCTGCGAAGATCAGTTTCCAGTCATAGGAGGCGGCGATAATCCGGCCGAGCGGCACTCCCACAATCAGCGACGTGCTGAACCCCATCACCAACGTGGCGATGGCGCTCCCCTGCTTACCTGCGGGCGCCAGCTTGGAGGCGACCGTCAGCGAGGCGACGACGAACACGCCGGTTCCGAGCGCCAAGATCATGCGCGAAACCATCAATACAGTGTAGTTGGGAGACAGAACCGCGATCGCATTGCCGACGATGAACAGGCCGAGCGCGCCGAGCATCAGTTTTTTGCGTCCGACTTTGGCCGTGGCCGCCATGACGACGGGCGTCCCAAACGCGAAGGCAAGCGAGAAAACGGTAATCAGCTGCCCGGCCGCGGCGATCGACACCCCCACGTCTTCGGCAACCCTGTCCAGAATGCCCGCGATAATGTTTTCCGATGTTCCAACCAGAAAACTGACGACGGCAAGCAAATAAATTTTCCATGAATTCTCCATACTTCTGCAGCCCTTCCTCCTAAATTTCTATATTTCTAAAAATATAGAAATAATCTCGAAAAAATTTACGTCAGCAAATAGGGCGCGTACTTCTGCGCCATATCGCGGTTAACGCTATAGAAAATATATGTGCCGTCCTTGCGCAGGTTCAGCAGGCCGCAGTCGGTGAGCTGCTTCAGATGGTGCGACAGCGTTGAGCCGGCCACGGATTCCAGCTTGCCGCTAATGTCGGAGCAGCACAGATTTTTCTCTCCGTCCGCCAGCAGCAATGCGATCTTCAGCCTCGTCGCCTCCCCGAGCGCTTTGTACACTTTCACCGCTTGCCCGACATCCTTGATGTCCCCGTCCATCCCTTCTCACCTCGACGTTATATTTCTATATATATCGAAATTAGATTAGCACAACCTTCGCCTTCTGTAAACAGGCAAAGAGGGGGAAGCATTCGAATCGCTTATCCCCTCCCCGAATTCAAGTCGGATTCGCCGGATATCGGCCTCCAGTACGTTCCTTCCAGTCAGCTTGGCTGGATTCACTTGACCGACTTCGTCTCTCAGGCTTACGCGTCCACAGACCCGGCATAGACGGCGGCTGCCGGGCCGGTCATGTAGATGCGGTCGCTAATCTCGTCCCACCGAATGCGCAGATCGCCGCCGGCAAGCGAGATGGTCGCCTCTCTATCGGTCAGCCCGTTCAGCACCGAGGAGACAAGCGTCGCGCAGGCCCCCGTTCCGCAAGCCAGCGTCGGGCCCGCTCCGCGTTCCCATACCCGCATATCCACCTGGTCGCGAGAATTGACGGTCGCGAACTCCACGTTGATTTTGCGCGGGAACAGCGGATGCTTCTCCAGCTTCGGCCCCCAAGTCGACAGATCGAAGCCGGATGCATCGTCTACGTAGATGACGCAGTGCGGATTGCCCATCGATACCGCCGTAAACTTGAATTCCCGTCCGTCCACCTCGATCGAATGAGCCACAATCGGATTGGCGTCGATCATAGTCGGAACATCTCGTCCGTTTAGAATCGGCTTGCCCATATCTACAGTCACCTGCGTGACTTGGCCGTTTTCAATTGTCAGCTTGACCGGCTGCACGCCGGCGCCCAACGTCTCGATCGTCAGCTCCGACGCCGAGGCCAGCCCGTTGTCGTATACGTATTTAGCGACGCATCGGATCGCATTGCCGCATTGCTCCGCTTCCGAGCCGTCCGAATTAATGATCCTCATGCGAAAATCCGCCCGCTCCGAAGGCAAAATGTACACTAATCCGTCCGCTCCGATGCCAAAAAAACGATCGCATAGCCGAACGGCCAATTCCGCCGCATGATGCGGTAAAGCCTGCTCTCCGGCCACTACGATAAAGTCGTTGCCCAGCCCATGCATTTTCGTAAATTTCATTCTATAAGCCTCCCGCCATGTTCGTCAGTCGAGTGCTTGCACTCTCTGGATTCATCATAGCGGGACGGCGATGGAATGAGCATATAGCAACATTGCTTTTATTTGCACTTTTTGACTACTGCAAGCGGAAATTCTATCCTTCCGGAGCGGAAGCGCACCAACGGTCCGCCGCTCGCGCTAAACGCAAGCCGCACAAACCGCAGCCCGCATTCGGCTACCGGATCGGTCTCGTCGAGGGAGAACTGCCGCCGTAATTGATTTTTGTCCTTTTTTTCTTCTGTTTAGAGGAGCTCCAGACGCTGCCCGCCCCCAGCGCGAACGTCGGGATCCCCGCGGCGACGAGAACGAGCGCCCAATCGCGCAGGTCGAGCGGAACGGTTTTGAACACCGGCTGCAGCGGTTCGATGTACAGCACGGCCAGCATCAGCACCAGCGAGGACAGCACCGCGAAAACGAGAAACTTATTTTCGAGCAGCTTGCGGTGGAAAATCGAGCGCGAGCTGCGGCAATCGAATACGTGAATGAGCTGCGCCATGACGAGTGTGGCGAAAGCGACGGTTTGCGCGTGAACGAGTTGATTCGACTGCCCCTCCCCCGCCTTCAACGCCAGCACGAACGCCCCTAGCGTACAGAGGCCGATCAGCACGCCTCGGCTGACAATTTTCCAGCCAAGACGTCTGGCGAAAATGTTCTCCTTGGCCGCACGCGGCTTCTGCTGCATCAGGTCGCTCTCGGCCTGATCGACGCCCAGCGCCATCGCCGGCAGCCCGTCCGTCACAAGGTTAACCCACAAAATCTGGATCGGAACGAGCGGAAGCGGCAATCCGGCCATCATCGCCAGGAACATCGTCATGATTTCGCCGACGTTCGAGGCCAGCAAGTAACGGATAAACTTGCGAATGTTCTCGTAAATGCCGCGCCCTTCCTCCACGGCGGCGACAATGCTGGAAAAGTTGTCGTCCGACAGCACGAGCGCGGAGGCTTCTTTCGTCACGTCCGTTCCCGTAATCCCCATCGCGATGCCAATATCGGCCGCCTTGACAGCCGGAGCGTCGTTAACCCCGTCGCCCGTCATCGCCACGACATGCCCTCGGCGCTGCAAAGCCTGCACGATTCTCAGCTTATGCTCGGGAGAGACGCGAGCGTAGACATTAACGTCATCGGCGACCTTCTCCAAATCCTCGTCGGTCATCGCCGCCAGCTCGGTTCCGGTAATGACACGCCCCTCCCGCCCGATAATGCCAAGCGTTCTGGCGATCGCCTCCGCCGTCGTGCCGTGATCCCCGGTAATCATCACCGTCTTGATGCCCGCTTGGCGACACTTGTAGATCGCTTCCTTGACTTCCTTGCGCGGCGGGTCCATCATCCCCGTCAGTCCGACGAAGATCAACCCGCTCTCCGCTTGTTCTCCGCTGGCGCAGGTCTCATGCGCTTTGACATCTCGATACGCCATCCCCAGCACGCGCAGCGATTCCCTGGCCATCGCCTCGTTAGCGGCAAGCACCTTATTCTTCAGCGACGCCGTGAACGGAACGACCTGATCGTCCCACAGGACATAGGCGCACTGACTGACCAGCAAGTCGGGCGCCCCTTTCGCACAGACCAGCTTGCCGCCCTGATGGGATACGAGCACCGACATCCGCTTGCGTTCGGCGTCGAAGGGGAATTCCTTGACGCGCGTATACAGGCTTTGCAGCGCGGATTTGACCAACCCGGTCTTCGCCGCCAGCACGAGCAGCGCCGCTTCGGTCGGATCTCCTTGGATCTTCCATTCCATCGCTTCGGAAACCGGCAGTTCGCCTTTAGTCGACTTGCGTTTCTTCGCGTCGGCGGCCGCTTCCTGCTGCGACAGGTCGGAATTGTTGCAGAGCGCGGCGATCTGCGTCAGCCTTCGCAGAGCGGCGTCGCCCTTGGCGTCAATGCTTTTTCCGTTTTCCTTCAGCAGCCCCGTCGGCTCGTAGCCTTCCCCCGTAACCTCGACGGTTCTCCCGCCGAGCCATAGCTTGGTCACCGTCATTTTATTTTGCGTCAGCGTTCCGGTTTTGTCGGAGCAGATCACGGAGGCGCAGCCAAGCGTCTCTACGGAAGGCAGCTTGCGCACGATGGCCCTTCGCTTGATCATGCGTTGCACGCCAAGCGCGAGCGCAATCGTCACGATTGCGGGAAGGCCTTCCGGAATCGCGGCGACGGCCAGACTCACGCCGGCAAGGAACATGTCGTACGCAGGCTGTCCATGCAAAATACCAGCGAGCACGACGACTACCGTCAACGCGAGCGCAACGACGATCAGTATTTTACCGAGCTGCTCCAGCCGGTGCTGAAGCGGCGTTTCCGCCTCTTCCGTCTGTTGGATCAGATCGGCGATTTTGCCCATCTCGGTTTGCATGCCCGTGACCGTCACAATGCCCTTCGCAGTCCCGCGCGTCACCATCGTTCCGAGATAGCCGCAATTTTTCCGGTCTCCAAGCGCCAGATCCGCGGTATCCAGCTTTCCGGCCGTCTTGACGACCGGAACCGATTCTCCCGTCAAGGCGGACTCGTCCACCGAGCAGTCGTTGCACTCCACGAAACGAAGGTCGGCGGGCACCCTGTCTCCGCTTTCCAGCAGCACAACGTCTCCGGACACCAGCTCTCTTGCCGGAATATGCAGCAGCTCGCCGTCCCGAACGACTTTGGCGAACGGCGCGGACAGCTCCTTCAAGGCCCGAAGCGAGCGCTCGGCCCGGTATTCCTGGTAGAAGCCAAGCACGCCGTTAATAAGGATGATCGCGATAATCGTGAGCGCGTCCAGCATCTCCCCGAGCAAGCCGGAGATGATCGTCGCCCCCACCAGCACGAGCACCATAAAATCCTTGAACTGATTCAGCAGCAGCTTTAGCGGAGAATCCCCGCGCTTCTCGGCAAGCTCGTTTGGACCGAGCGTTCCGAGCCGCTCCGTCGCCTGCTCCCGCGACAACCCTTTTGCTCTGTCGGTGTCCAGCGATTTCGCCAACTGCTCCTCGCTTAGCTGATGCCATGCCTGACCTTCCAAGATCGTCAACCCCTTCCGTCATATCCGCTTGCGGTTCTTGACCTATGTGTATTCAGACAAGCCGGGAAATATCCCCGGACAGGGGCAAGCTTTCCCTTTGCGCGGAGTTATGGCATCATTAAGAAGGCATAAAATATTAAATCGTGCTATGTACGTTGAATCTATGCAGCGTATATACATAACTCAGGAGCATCCGCTATGTCATTGGACGGAATTGTCGTTAGAGCGCTCGTGCGAGAGCTGCAGACCTGCGTCAAAGCGCGCATTCTTAAAATTTATCAGCCTACGGACAACGAATTGATCTTGCATATACGGGGACAGGGCGCAAGCGGCAAGCTGCTGCTTTCGGCCCATCCTTCCATGCCGCGCCTTCATTGGACGGAGCAGCCTTGGGCCAACCCGGCCGAACCGCCGATGTTCTGCATGCTGCTGCGCAAATATTGCGAAGGCGGCGTCATTGAAGCGATTCGCCAAGTCGATCTGGAAAGAATCGTCGAGCTTGACGTCCGGCATCGGGACGAGCTCGGGGATGCCTCCCTGAAGCGAATCGTCATCGAAATTATGGGCCGGCACAGCAATATCATTCTGATGGACCCGAGCACAGGCGTCGTGCATGACGGCATCCGGCACGTTACGCCCGCGATCAGCAGCCACCGGGTCGTCCTTCCCGGCAGCGCCTACGTCGCTCCCCCGGAGCAGGATAAGGCCGACCCGCTATCTGTCGGCGAATCCGAGTTCGCCGAGCTGATCGCCCGCGGCGGCGGCATCCCGGATGCAAACGACGACTCGTACATTGAAGCCGCCTCCAAAGCTTTGCTTGGCGCATTTACCGGCCTGAGCCCGCTCGTTTCCCGCGAGATCGCTTTCCGCGCCTCTGGGCATCCACAGGGACTGCGTGCAGCGTTCCGCGAAACGTTGGATGACGTCGGCCGCGATTCGTACGAGCCGAATATCGTCGTTCAGGAGACCGGCAAAGCCTTTTTCTCCGCCCTCGCCTTGACTCACCTGGACGGAGAGAAGCAGATTTTCCCAACGATGCACGAATGTCTGGAAAGCTTCTATCGCGATAAAGCTTCCCGCGATCTCGTCCGGCAGCGCACAACGGATTTGAATCGTTTTCTGCTGAACGAAATCGCCAAAAACGAGAAAAAGCTCGTCAAGCTGCAGGAGACCCTCGACGAAGCGGCCGAAGCGGACAAGTTCCGCCGGATCGGCGAGCTGTTGACCGCCCATCTGTACGCTTTTCAGCGAGGGGATACTTCCGTCGACGTCGTCGATTATTATGAGGAAGAACAGCCGACGAGGACGATCGCGCTCGATCCGCTGCTTACGCCGAACGAAAACGCCCAACGGTATTTTCGCAAGTATGCCAAGCTGAAGAACAGCCGGGATGTGGTAACGGAGCAAATTGAAGCGACGAAAGCGGAGCTCGGCTATTTGGCTTCGGTGCTGCAAGGTCTCGACTCGGCTACTCCGGACGATATCGGAGAAATCCGGGACGAACTGGTCGAGCAAGGCTATATTCGCGAACGCGGCCTCAAGCGCGGTGCCAAGAAACGGAAGAAGGACCGTCCGGCCGTGCTTTGCTACACGTCGAGCGAGGGGATTCAAATCTATGTCGGCAAAAACAACACGCAAAACGACTACATTACAAACCGTCTTGCGTCGGCATCGGATACCTGGCTGCACACGAAGGACATCCCCGGTTCTCACGTACTCATTCGCGGCGGCGGCGAGTTCGGCGAAGCCACCCTGCACGAGGCGGCGATGCTCGCAGCGTACTATAGCAAAGCCAAATCGTCGAGCAGCGTCCCCGTCGACTATACGCTGATCCGTTACGTCCGCAAGCCAAACGGAGCCAAGCCCGGCTTCGTCATCTACGACAACCAGAAAACGCTGTTCGTCACCCCGGACGAGGCCCGGATTCAGCAGATGCCTTCTACGGTGAAGTAACTACGGCTGATCTATTACCGCACGATATGCAAATAAAAAGACGGCAATCTCCGGAGCCTGCTAAGCTCGGGCGATTGTCGTCTTTTTACTGTGTTACTTGTCAAACCTCCGATTGAAGCAGCTCCAGAACGTCTGCGTCCACGCTGCGATTGCCGATTGGACCGTGGTAGACTTTCCCATCCTTAACGCCGTGGAAGTCCGAGCCGCCGGTCGCCAGCTTGCCGCGCGTCGCCGCCCATTCCGCATAGCGCCGCTCCTGCTCCGGAGCGTGATCCGAATGGTAGGCTTCCAGACCGTCGGCTCCCCGCTCCAGCAGCGACAGCACCAGATCGTCGTCTCCATAGATCCCCGGATGGGCAATGACGGCTTTTCCTCCCGCTTCGTGAATCCAGCCGATCGCCTCCTGCGAGGATGCGCGTTCCTGACGCTCGTAGGCCGGCCTGCCTTCCGCGAGCCACAGGTCGAATGCCTCCCTCAGGTCGGATACGTAATTTTTATCGACCATCGCCTGCGCGATATGCGGTCTTCCAACCGACTTGTCCTTACGAGTGGACTTCCCGGCAGCGGCGGCAAGCTCCTCCGGAGTGATCGGCATGCCATGCCTGCTCAGATTGGCCAATATGCGTTCGTTCCGGCGGTTTCTGCCTTCCCTCAGCTCCTCCAGCCTGGTCAGCCATTTCGTGTCGTTCAGGGAGAAGCCGTAGCCCAGCACGTGAATGTCTCTGTCGTTCGCCACCGTGCTCAGCTCGACTCCGGGCACGACAACGATGCCCAGCTCCCGTCCGGCCCGCAGCGCTTCGGCAACCCCCGCGACCGTATCGTGATCGGTAATTGCCACTGCGTATAGGCCCGCTTCCTTCGCCATCCGAACGTTATCCGCCGGAGCGTACAGGCCGTCCGAAGCCGTCGTGTGAGTATGCAAATCCGCGCGCCTAATCATGGGACAGCTCCTTTAACTCGCCTAGCAGGGCGACAGCCGGGATTGGCAGCAGCGACGAACGCAGCCGCACCGAATAAAACTGTCGCCGGAAGCTGACGCCCGATATTCTTACCGGCTTCAGCAAGCCGAGCGCAAGCTCGTGCTTAATCGTCCAGACGGATAGCAGCGACAAGCCAAGCCCGGCCTCCACCGCCGATTTGACCGCTCCAGTGCTGCCGAATTCGCTGACGACTCGCAGCTGTTTCTCGGTGATGCCATGCCGCTGCAGCTCTTCCTCCATAATCTGCCTCGTTCCGGAGCCTTTCTCTCGCAGCACTAGCGGCTCGCCGATTGCCTCCTCCAACGATACCTGTTCCCTAGAGGCGAACGGATGGTCTGCTGGGGCGATCAGCAGCAGTTCGTCGTTCATGACCGCCTGAGCGTCAAAGCCGGGAACGTCGCAGGGCGCTTCAATAATGCCGAAATCCAGTCCCTGATGCGCCACCGCTTCGATAATCTCGGTCGTATTCATGACCTTCATATCGACGGAGATTTCCGGGAACCGGCGCAGAAAACTGCCGAGCAGACGCGGCAGCACATATTCGCCGATCGTCAAGCTGGCCGCGAACTGCAGCCGTCCCTTCAGCTCTTCGATATATTGCGTCATCATTTCGTCGGTATCCCGCATCAGCTCCACCGCTTTGCGGGCTTGCGGCAGCAGACGATGGCCCGCCTCCGTCAAATCCAGACGCTTCGTCGTTCGGTTAAGCAGCTTAGTTCCAAAACGTTCTTCAAGCGCCTGCACCTGCATCGTTACGGCAGGCTGCGTCATATGCAGCGTTTGCGCGGCCGCGGAGAAGCTGCCCCTGTCCGCAACGGTGTAAAAAATATGAAGTTGGTGCACGTTCAACGCCATTTGTTTCCGCCTTCCCGTCCGTAGGTTTCTATCGCATTATACCACAGAATACGAACGGCCGGGCGGAGGTGCTCCTCCAGCCCGGCCGTTTAGCGGCGTTTGCGATTATTTTTGATTAAAGTCATGCGCCTGGAATGGCGCAACCACGAATAATACGTTTTCAGATCCCGAAGCTCCATCGTCTCCGACATTCTTCCGAGGAACGTGACGACGATCATCTTGTGAAGGGGATTTCCAAGCAGATCCGTATCCGTCTCGCTCACGGAAAATTCGGCGACAAAAACAAGATCGTCGTCGATCGTATAGACGTCCTGCTCATTCCGGTAGTAGGACACGACACGCCCGTCCTTCAAGCATTGCCACATAAATTCGGCAATGTCGGAATAACCCGTCTTCTCCTGCTCCACACGGTCCGACCAGCGGGTGCGAGCGTGATTGGTAATAATGATGTCGCACACTTTCTTGTCCCCAAGAACGATATGGAAAGGCTCGTATGTGCTCCAACGCTCCGTATGCTTATCCTTCACCGGGCTATCCCCCTTCCCGATTATAGGTCTTCTGAATCATTACCGCCCTATATTCCTAGGAACTTAAGTACATTCTACAGCATCTGTTCCCTAAGGTTCAACAATTAAATAGGTTCATATAGGAAATTTTCCCATATATAAAAAATAACAGGCCTCCCGAGTCATCCGCAGACGACTCGGGACTGCCTCATTCAGCCTAATACGATGCGGTCGTCGGAAAGCTGATGACCGCTGATTCTCTCGAATTCCCCCAGCAGTTGGGAGACCGTCAAGTTTATTTTGCGCTCTGCGGGAACATCTAGAATAATGCGCCCCTTGTCCATCATGATCAGACGGTTGCCGAGGCGAATCGCCTGTTCCATGTTATGGGTGACCATCAGCGTCGTCAGCTTCATGTCGCGCACGATTTCCTCCGTCAGCCGCGTGATCAACTCGGCTCTGGCCGGATCAAGCGCAGCCGTATGCTCGTCGAGCAGCAAAATCTGCGGCTTCGTAAACGTTGCCATCAGCAAGCTAAGCGCTTGACGCTCGCCGCCGGACAGCAAGCCGACTCTGGCGCTCATGCGGTTTTCCAGTCCGATCCCAAGTCGGGAGAGCTGCTCGCGGAACAGCTTTCTTTTCGCAGCCGTCGCTCCCCAGCCCAATCCGCGCGATTGACCGCGTTTATAGGCCATCGTCAGATTCTCTTCAATGGTCATCCGAGGTGCGGTGCCGGCCATCGGATCCTGAAACACTCTTCCGATCCAACGGCTTCTCTTGTACTCGGCCAATCCCTGCACCTCGGTGCCGTCGATTCTGATTTGGCCGATGTCCGGCTTCATGACGCCCGAGATCAGATTCATCAGCGTCGACTTGCCCGCTCCGTTACTGCCGATTACAGTGATGAAGTCTCCGGCCTCGATTTGGAGATTGGCGTTCATAAGCGCTATTTTCTCATCGGGAGTCCCCGGATTAAACAGCTTGGACACGTTCGTTACGTCGAGCATCAGGCTTTGCCTCCTTTGCCTGGAGCGATCGCCGCCAGCAGCTCCTCGGAGCGTTTCTTGGCGACGCTGCGCTGCTTCATTACCCGGCGCACGTACGGAACGACGAGCGCGAAGATAACGATCAGCGCCGTAACCAGTTTAAGATCGGACGCCTCGAACAGTTCGACGCGCAGCGCTATGGCGATGACGATCCGGTAAATGATAGCGCCGATTACGACGGCCAATGTCGCCATGAACACCGATCTCGCGCCGAAGATTGCTTCGCCGATGATAACCGAAGCAAGTCCGATCACGATCATCCCCACGCCCATCGTAACATCCGCAAAGCCGCCTTGCTGGGCGATAAGCGCGCCGGACAATGCGACAAGGCCGTTCGAGAGGCTGACGCCCAATATTTTCGTGCCGTCCGTATTCGCCCCAAAGCTGCGAATCATCCGCTCGTTGTCTCCCGTCGCTCTGAGCGCAAGCCCCAAATCCGTATGCAGGAAAGCGTCGAGCAGCAGCTTAATGAGCAGCACCGCGATCCCCATGATAAGAATAAACAGACCGACAGGCTTCACGATCGAAGAAATCAGCGTATCCGTATTGACGATGGACACATTCGGGCGTCCCATAATCCGAATGTTGATGGAGTGGAGCGCAATCATCATCAGAATGCCGGCTAGCAGCCCGTTTACTTTGCCTTTCGTGTGAAGCAGTCCGGTGCAGACTCCCGCAAGAAGCCCGCCTCCGAATGCGGCCAATGTGGCAAGCGCAGGGTGATAGCCCATCGAGATCATGATCGCGGCGATCCCTCCTCCCGTCGCAAAGCTGCCGTCGACGGTCAGGTCGGGGAAATCCAAGATGCGGAACGTGATGTAGACCCCAAGCGCCATCAAAGCGTACAGCAGGCCCAGCGCTACGGCTCCGTAGATCGATTCAATCATCGTTAAGCCTCCTCACAGACCAATGGGGCGAACGACGGGAGCCGTCCACCCCATTGAAGCTGTTTACTGGATAATATTGTTTTCCTTGTCCTTGACTTTATCCTTCATTGCGTCCGTGACGGTAATGCCCTGCGCCTCGGCCGCCTTCAGGTTCAAGATCAAGTCCAGCTTGTCCGGCACGGATACCGGCATGTCGGCAGGCTTCTTGCCGTTTTTCAAAATTTCGACCGCCATCTGGCCGACCTGGTAACCGTGATCGAAGTATTTGAAGCCGACCGTCGCGAACGCGCCCTTCTCGACCGTATCGCGGTCGCTGGAGAAGAACGGAAGCTTATTGTCGTTAGCTACCTGAATGATGGAGTCCGCTGCGGTAACTACCGTATTGTCAAGCGTGATATAGATCGCATCCGCGCGTCCGACAAGAGACTCGGCGGCTTGCTTAACTTCGGAGGAAGTCGTCGCTGCCGCTCTCACCAGCTTGATGCCGTGCCCGGAGAGCGCTTCTTCGGCTTTGTTCGCCATGATGACGGCGTTGGATTCGCCTTCGTTGATGACGATGCCGACATTCTTGACATTAGGGAATTCGGAGGCGATGAAATCCATGAGTTGGACGATCGCTTCCGGATTCGTGTCGGACGCGCCGGTAACGTTAGCACCGGGCTTCTCCAAGCTGCTGACGACTTTATCGGCAAGAGGGTCCGTTACCGCCGCGAACAGAACCGGGAAGTCCTTAACGTTCTGAGCGAGCGACAGCGCGGACGGCGTTGCGATGCCAAGCGCCAGATCGTACTTGTCGGAGGCGATCTTCTGGGCGATTGACAGATTGTTCGTCGAATCTCCTTGGGCGATATTCAGGTCGACCTTGAGATTGTCGCCTTCCTTGATGCCGGCATCCTCAAGCGCCTTAAGGAAACCTTCTTTGGTCGCGTCAAGCGACGGATGCTCGACGATTTGCGAGATGGCGATTTTGTAGCTCGCGGAGCCTGAACCGGATTCCTTGTCGCCGCAGCCTGCAAGCGCTAACAGTGCAGCCGTGGAGAGCATGACAGTCGTTAACAATTTCTTCTTCAACTTCATTACCCCTTTTTTTGTTTATTTTTTCCCAGCTGCCGGAAAGCATTGATGCTGTTCCTAATTACAGCGATAAAAAGAATTGATACTAGTTTAATAGACCCATTCGCAATGCGTCAATTGCAATCTTGCACAAATTCCAATATCGGGACAAAATGAAAGAGGGACTGCCTCGCTGTCGAGGACCGTCCCTCTTATACGCAACGCCGTTCGATTGAGTCGGTTCCCGACTTACAGACCGTAAAAGCGCGTTTTGTCCGGCACGTTTTTCTCGTACTCGGTTTTGATCTCGTTGCGGTAGGATCGCTCCACCTTGCGGACGAAGGGCAGACGCTGCAGGTTGCGAACCGTCTCCTCCGCCACTTCAGAGTTCATATACATGACGGCGTAGTGCATTTTGCGGGACAAGTAGTGGAGCGTGCCGTACTTGTCCAAGCCTCTGGCCGCCTTCGAATCGCTAAACCATACGATGTATCCTGTCCGTTCGGCAAACATGTCCAACCTCCGTCTGAACTGGTCTGAACTGCAAATCCGTCACCCGCAGCCGCCGCTTCCGCAGGAGCAGCTGCCCCCGTTGCCGCAACCCGAAGCTTTCGGATTCGGGTTATTGTCCGGAACCTTGATGCTCTGCGACACCGCAAAAGCCAGCGTTCTGGATATATCGGTCAGCAGTTCGTCCAAGGAGCTCTCCGCGGCTTTGTATTTACGCACGGATTCCACCTCATCCAGCCGCTGCTGTACTTCGTACACTTGCTCCAACGCGGCGTTATAATCCGGATGGAACTTTCCGAACCGCTCGCACTCGACGAACTTCTCCTTCGCCTTAAGGAACTGTTTCCGTAAGCTCTGCGCCTCGGCGTCCTGCGAAACCTCCGCTTTCCAATAAGCGTATTCCGCGGCGGAGGCGGAGCGGATCAGCGACTCTCCCAGCTCGTAGGCGCGGGTCATAAGCAGCGCCAGATCGGCGGGCCCCGTCGCGCCGTAATCGGCCGCGGGGAGGGTATGCGTCATGCCGGCCATCGGCCTCACCTCACCATTCGGCTTTGTACTACCTTCACTATCATAACACAACATCAGCTTGATCGGTCAATCGGTTTCAAGCTCTTCCAGATCAGGAAGAACGATCATCAGCTCGGCGATTTCCTCCGCCCGGACGGCAGCCGGCTCCGTTCTCCCGCCGCTCGGTACGCTTCCGTCCGCCGGACGCCATCTTCCCTCGGCCACCCATAACGCCCCGCTCTCCCGCATGGTGCGGGGCGCAAAAATCCGCGCCCCTCCATCGCGCTCCAGACGAACCGTCGTCTGCCAATCGATCGCCCGCCGAATGAGCTCTTTGCTTGTTGAAGGATGATACTTCCTTGGCCTGGTTATCCATGCGGCCGGAATATCCGCCAATCCGGGAAACAGCTCGTCGGCCCCAGGCAGTCCTTTATCGGCCTCGAAGGCGGACAATGCCGTTCCGACGCTCAGCCAGCCCTTGTTCCCTCCTGCCGCTTGCTCGCCCCCATGCCGCGCCTCGCCTGGCGCTCCTCGCTCCGTCCTGACGACATCCACGGCCGGATAACCTGCCGCGCGCAGCTTGGCGCGAATCTGCTTCCCTTCCCCTGCGTCGACCAGAAAATGCCGTTCTCCGATCCTCTCCACGATCAGCCCGGCCAGCCCCTCGTCGGCGGCAATCGCGTCGGCGACCGCCTTGCTGTCCGCGCGCAGCACCAGCGCTTCGACCAGCTCCGTCCTGCCGAGCGAAGCGAACCAATCGCGCAGCGCATCGCGAACGGGCTGGGGAACCGGTGCGCCGGAGCCCTCCTCCAGAGCCAACAGCGCTTTGTCGAGCGAATAGCCCAAACGGCACGCATCCTCGCAGGAGCGCTGCGTCAGCCGGTATACATACAACTCGTCCGCTTTCTCCAATTCGGCAATGTCGGATAACTTCCAGCGGGCTCGCATCCCGACGTCCGGAGGCACGAGAACTTCCCCATCCGGCTGTAAGATAAAATACCCTTCCGCGGCCCCGGGCAAACTTCCCGGCTCCGCGCGTCGCCTGATTGCCGTCTGTCCCCGCCATGTTCCGCGCTCAATGCAGCCAAGCGCTTCCAGCAACGCCAGCCTCTCCTCGGCCTCGCCCTGCCCTTCGCCGACGCGGTCCACAGTACTCCATCCGCCGGCTTCCAGCGCCAGCGTCGCGGAGAAAGTCAGATGCAGAGCCGGTCGCGAGGCGCAGTATCGGGTCATGACCAGTGTCTGTAACCTTCGCTCGGCCTCGCACAGCGGCAGAAGAAGCCATTCGTCAAGCCCTTCTTCGCAAATGCGGATCGCTCCGTTAGTCTCCGTTAGTACCCCGCAGACGAGCCCGACATCAAACGCGAACGCCGCTTGCGAAGGGAGCTGAGCGACATGAGGATAAGCTGCAAGCAGCTGCTCCATCGCTGCCTGTTCCAGCTGCAACGCTGCCGCAACCCGAGCGGTCGCCGCCTGCTGAGGCGCTCCTTTAGCCGTACGGAGTACCGGCTGCTTCGCAACTCGGTGCCAGGCGGACAGCAAGGCTAAAGACAGAGGCGGCCGGTAACCCCCTCCGTTCTGCGCGACCTCCCAAGCTTCCTCCGAGGTAAGCGCCCGATTATTCGCGGGCAGAAGAAGCGGCTGCCACAACGCAACGGCGTCTACAGGTATATAGAAAAGCCTATCTCCCCAGCTTTTGCGAACCGCGAACACTACGCCGCTTCTGCGCAGCTTGGCGACCGCGACGCGCGCCTCGGCGCCGGTCAAACCGAACTCCTCCTCCGCGTCGGCCGCGATCCGCTCTATCTCGAACGGATTAGCTCCGTATTTGTACAGCACGCTCCTCAATACGGACAGCGGGGCAACATCGAGGCAGCCATCCAGCCAAGCCGTCGCCCATTCCGGGTCGGACAGCGCCTCCGCCAGATCTTTGCCCCGCTCCAGCAGCGCTTGGACCGCGGGGTCGGAAGCGATGAGGCGCTTCATCGCGTCCGGGAGCCTCGCTACGGATTGCTCGACGTTCATAAACACGCCTCCCAATCCGCATCCCCTGTCCGACAGCCGTCCTCCCAGTAGTCGATCTTGTAAGGATAACCCTGCTCAAGCAAAAAACGGCCGCGATTGCGCGAAAACGCCACTTCGTCCGTTCCGTCGCTGACAAGAGAATAAAAATGCGCCTTGGCCCCGCTTCGTTTCGGCCGTAAAATGCGTCCAAGCCGCTGCGCTTCTTCCTGGCGGGAGCCGAAGCTCCCGGACACCTGGATTGCAACGGTCGCATCCGGCAGATCGACGGCGAAGTTGGCCACCTTCGAGACGAGCAGCACGCCGAACTCCCCCCGCTTAAACCGTTCGAACAGATCTTGACGTCCACGCAGCGGCATCTCGCCAGTAATGAGCGGCAGCGACAATTCCCTGGCGAGTTCGTGCAGCTGATCGAGATATTGGCCGATGACGATGGTCGGTACGCCGGAGTGCCGCGCCAGCAGCTCCTTGACGACCTCGGCCTTGCGCGGATTTTCCCCGGCGATCCGGTTGCGCGCGCTTTTGGACGCGGCCGCATAGTTGACCGCCGCCGCAGGCTCCATCGGCACGCGCACCTCCGTGCATTCCGCCTCCGCGATCCAACCGCGCGATTCGAGCGTTTTCCACGGCAGCTCATACCTCCTCGGACCGATCAACGCAAACGCATCCTCTTCCCGGCCATCTTCGCGCACGAGCGTCGCCGTAAGGCCCAATCTCCGAGTGGCCTGAATGTCCGCCGTCATCCGAAACACCGGAGCCGGCAGCAGATGAACCTCGTCATAAATAATCAGCCCCCAATCCCGATTGACGAACAATTCCAGATGAGGGTACTCCTCGCTCTTGGAGGAACGATAAGTCAGCACTTGATAAGTCGCTACCGTGACGGGTCTTACGTTTTTCGCTTGTCCGGTATACTCGCCGACCTCGCTTTCGGTCAAAGTCGTATTCCGCAGCAGCTCCGCGATCCACTGCGTCACCGACACCCCGTTCGGCGTCAAGATCAGCGTCTCGCATTGAAGCCTTGCAAGCGCGGCCATTCCTACCCAGGTTTTGCCCGCTCCGCACGGAAGCACGACTACGCCGCTGCCGGCCGAATCTCTCAGCAGTGCATCGACGGCCTCCCGCTGATAGTCTCTCAGCTCTAAAGGCCTTCCATCCTCCGTTTGCGAGCGCAGCGATACGGGAAGCGGCTGACCCTCGTGAAAGCCCGCCTCGTCCTTAACCGGATAACCCATGCCTGCCAGCTCCCGCTTGATCCAGCCCCGGGCTTCGGGGCGGACCGCCGCTCGCAGACCCTCGGGGCCGCCGTCAAAACAGGCGGAGATCGATTCCAACCGGTAGATCCGCTCCATCAAATCCGAAGTAGCCGTCGACAAAACCAGTCTCCCGTTATCGTTCTCGAGCCTGATTTGTCCGTATCGGTCCATCTGCGTGCGGATAAGCTGCTCTACCGCGAAGGGAAGCGGGCAGCGAGACAACGCAACAAGCCGCTCGGACACCCGAGCGGCGGTCCAGCCCGCAGCCGCCGCGTTCCATAGCGACACCTGCGTAAGCTTATATGTATGCCAGAAGCCCGGACGTTTCTGCAAAATGGCGATCTCCCTTAGAAAATCCCGCGCTTCCGCGTACTCCGTATGCCGCTCGTCAAGCAGCAGCGCCCCGTCGGACTGAACCCACAGCAATCGTGTATTTTCCAACCGGCATTCCTCCTTGTTGTTAACAAGGTTCTCCTCCTCTTCGCCGGTTCATGCATAGATCAGCAATCAAGCGCGGAATCGTCCGCCACCGCAATCAGCAGCCGGGCGGCATGCAGCATCGCTTCCTCCTCAATGTCGAACAGCGGATGGTGATGCGGCGCCGACTCCCCCTCCCGCTTGCCGGCCCCGACGAAAAAGAAGCAGCCGGGCTTGCGCTGGAGATAATAAGCGAAGTCTTCTCCGGCCATCACTCGTTCGCACGGACCGGAAGCTCCGTCCGGCAATTGCTCGGCGATGATCCGCAGCACACGCTCGGCTTCTCGTTCGTCATTTACGACGGGAGGATAGCCCTCGACAAACCGAAAACGATAGTCGCAGCCATGCATTCCGCACGTATGCTTGACGATCTCCTCCAGTCTGCTCCGTACGAGGTCTCTCATTTCCTTATTAAAGGAACGCACCGTCCCGGCTAACTTACAGCTGTCGGCGATTACGTTGTTGGCCGTGCCGGAGGCAAATCTGCCTACGGTCAGCACAGCGGCGTCCAGCGGATTGGCGCTGCGGGAGACGATCGTCTGCAGCGCAACGACGAGGGAGGCGCCCGCTACCAGGGCGTCCTTGCTCTCGTGCGGCAATCCGCCGTGCCCTCCGCTGCCGATAATCTCGATCTCGAACTCGTCCGGCGTCGCCATAAACGGACCCGGGCGGGTCGCCGCGGTGCCGAGCGGCATCGGGGACCAGAGGTGGACGCCGTAAACGGCGTCCGCCTCGTCCAGCCCGCCGTCCTCGATCATCCGAATCGCTCCGCCCGGCAGCAGTTCCTCTCCGGGCTGGAACAGGAAAACGCGAGTTCCCGCCGTCTCCTCTCGATGCAGGCTGTAATACTTGGCCACGGCCAGCAATTGTGCCGTATGCCCGTCGTGGCCGCACGCATGCATAACTCCCGGAACGCTCGAACGGTAGTCGCATTGTTTGGCGTCTTGGATCGGCAGCGCGTCGATATCGGCCCGCAGCGCAATCGTCCTTCCCGGCAGACCGCCGACACAGCGCGCTGCGACTCCCGTTCCCGCCGATGCCCGGCGAACTTCGAGCCCCCACTCCGCGAGCAGCGCCGCAATTTTGTCGGACGTTGCGTATTCCTCGAAGCTCAGCTCGGGATGCTGATGAAAATGCCGGCGCCATTTCACCATATCCCCGTAAAGAGACTGCAGCGTTTGCTCGTTGACCGTCATGGCGACGACTCCTTCCGAAAACCGCGTATTTGTATCATTGTATCAGAAACGGCAAGGCTCCGTAACCTGCCCTGCAGATTGCCCGCGGAATTGTCAATGAACGTTCGAACTTACAACCGGCTGCAGGGTTGCAGAAGGCCTACAAACCGACTATCATGGAAGTGGACGGCGCTTGCCAGAAGATGGCGATATTACGCGCTCAGCCTGCACGTTGGATTGGACCTACATAAGGAGGATGACCATGTTACTCGAAAATACAGGACTAAACGGAATTCGCAGTGATCTCGGCCATTTGGATGAATCCGGAGACAAGCTCGGCTTTGTTCGCTGGCAATGGGAGTATCGCCGCGCTACTTACGACTTGAAGCTTCACGACCGCACGAGCGGACAAGATTACTATCTGCGCATCGCCACCAGAGCGATCGAAGGCAAGCTGGAAAATCCGGAAGCCATCCTGGAAGTGGAAGGCGTCTATATCGGCCGCTCGACGTTCCCGCATGGACTGGATTACGAATCTGCGATTCCGGAGCCGATCTTGAACGCCGCTAAACAGCGCGCGCAGGATCTGAAGAAGCTGCTGTCCTAAGCGGCTTGGGGGAACTCGGGATGAAATCTCCGGAGAGCGGTCAGCGCGGCGCGCCAGATTTCCTGCTGCTGATCCTGACGCTTCTGCTCGTAGGATTCGGACTTGTCATGGTTTTCAGCGCCAGCTCCAGCATGGCGGTCACGAAGCCCGCCTACAACAATGACGCTTTCTACTTCTTGAAGCGTCAATTGATGTGGGTCGGGCTTGGCACGTTTATCATGCTTGTTCTGATGAATATCCACTTTCAGAAATATAAGAAGCTGTTTATGCTGTTCTTCATCGGCACGCTGGTTCTGCTCGCGCTTGTTCCGATTATCGGAGAGACGAGGAATGGCGCGAAAAGCTGGTTCGGCGTCGGTTCCTTCGGCATACAGCCGACCGAATTCGCAAAGCTGGCGATCATTCTGTACTTAGCCGCGATTATCGCGAAAAAGGACGAGAAGTTCCGGGATTTCAAAAAAGGGCTGCTTCCCGTCATGATCGTCGTCGGTTTTTTCGCCTTCCTCATCATGCTTCAACCCGACTTCGGCTCGTGCGCCATTCTCGTTATGTGCGCCTCGGCCATCGTCGTCGCCGGCGGATCGAATCTCAAGCATATTATGCTTTCCTCCGCCGTTCTGATCGGCTTGGCCGCGCTCGGGACAAGCGTCTATCTGCTGCTTAACCCGGATGCGGGATTCGGCTTCCGCGGCGACCGCTTCACCGCCTTTCTGGACCCACTGGCAGATCCGCAGGGAAGCGGATATCACCTGAACCGTTCGCTGCAGGCATTCGGACACGGCGGGCTGATGGGAGCGGGACTCGGTAACAGCGTTCAGAAGCTGTTCTATCTGCCGTATGCTTACAATGACTTTATTTTTGCGGTTATCGGCGAGGAGCTCGGCTTCATCGGAACGACGGTTTTTATTTTATTCTATGTGCTGTTCCTGTGGAGGGCGCTGATCGTCGCACTGCGCTGCCCGGACATCTACGGCACGCTTGTCGGAATCGGCATCGTCTCCTTGATCGCGATCCAAGCGCTGATCAATATGGGAGGCGTCAGCGGTGCGATTCCGATTACCGGGGTAACGCTGCCGTTCATTAGCTACGGGGGCTCGTCGATGCTTATGCTTCTGGCGGGCATGGGGATCCTGCTCAGCGTGTCCAGGGAGTACAATCGCTTGGAGAAAACGACTCAGCCCGCTTCTGCAGCCCCGACAACGACCTATACCCGCACTAAAGTCCATCGTTAATATGCTTAAAAGAGGGCTGTCCGCTTGGACAGCCCTCTTCTCATGTTCTAGGATACATTATTTCACCCGGTTAGGCTCATCGACGGCTTCTTCGTCCTTGAAGGCTACGCCTTCCACCTTGACGTTGACCTCGACGACGTTCAAGCCTGTCATGTTCTCGACGGCTTCCCGAACGTTCTCTTGCAATCTCCGCCCGACTTCCTGAATCGGAATGCCGTACTGGACAACAATTCGCAAATCGATTGCCGCTTCGACCTGGCCAACCTCGACGGAGACGCCCTTCTGAGCGTTGCGTCCGCTTAGTCTCTTGGCCAATCCTTCCGATATGCCGCCCGACATCGCGGCGACTCCCGGCGTCTCCAGCGCCGCCAATCCGGCAATCGTGGCAACGACGTCATCGGAAATCCGTATCATACCTTGCTGCAGTTCATCTGTCATAGCGGCCCACTCTCCCCGACCTAATATGTTTCCATTGTAATGGAAGACCAGACCATAATCAACCGCACTCGACCGCCTGCCGCGTTTTGTTCAAAAATCTCCGTTTACTGCAATACAAAAATTGGGTATAGTAAGAAATACCAATCCGAGACTTTCTATATTCTGCCTCCAAGAAGGTGTATCCGCTTGTTAAAAAAATCGTTCTATCCCCTGTTGATCTTGACGTTTCTTCTGAGCGCCCTTTCCCACTATTTGCATTGGGGGATGGAGCTTCAGTTCGCCTTTGCCGGAATCGCGATTTTATTCGCCGCGGGCCTGCTCGGCAAGGCGACGGAATCGGTTGCGCACTATGCGGGACAACGGCTCGGCGGATTTCTGAACGCGACGTTCGGCAATGCGGCCGAGCTGATTATCGCCATCTTCCTGATCAAGGAAGGACTGTTCGAAATCGTCAAAGCCAGCTTAACCGGCGCGATCATCGGCAACTTGCTGCTCGTGCTCGGCGCAAGCGCTTTGACAGGCGGGCTCAAGTTCAAGGAGCAAAAGTTCAACGTCCATCTGGCCGGGCAAAATGCATCGCTGATGCTGCTCGCCATTATTGCCCTGTTCATTCCCGCTATCTTCGTGCAAACCGAGCATATCTCCGTGCATGATACGCTCAGAATGAGCGAGATCGTAGCCGCTTTTCTGATCATTGCCTATATCGGCTGGCTCATCTATTCGATGGTCACCCATAAAGATCTGCTCGCAGACAACGAGGAAACGAAGGCCGATCACGGCGAAAGCCCCGGTTGGTCCAAATCGCTGTCCGTCGTTCTGCTGGTCGTCGCTACCGTTATGGTCGCTTTCATCAGCGAATGGCTCGTCCATACGCTGGATGCGTTCTCCGCGCGATTCGGCCTGTCGGAATTGTTCATCGGCGCCTTTGTCGTAGCCATCGTCGGCAATGCGGCGGAACACAGCGCGGCTATCATGCTCGCCTTGAAGAACAAGATGGGGGCCGCGGTCGAGATCGCCGTCGGCAGCAGCTTGCAGATCGCCCTGTTCGTCGCTCCCGTGCTCGTCTTTGTCAGCTTGCTGTTCGGCGGGGGGATGAATCTTATCTTCACGACGATCGAGCTGGCCGCCATCGCCGTAGCCGTATTCATCGCGATCTCCATCTCGCGGGACGGATCGACGACCTGGTTCGAGGGCATGCTGCTGCTGTTCGTCTATGCTATTCTCGGAGTCGCGTTTTTCTTCGTCTAAAAAAAGAAGAGCAGCAACCCTGCCCTGTCAGGGTGCTACTCTTCTTTCTTTTCCAACGCTTCGTATAGCATCGCCAGATTGCGTTCCAATTGACTGATCAACAGCTTGCCAGCGCTCTCGTCGACCAATCCTGTACGCACCGCGAAATCAACCGCCCGTGAGAAGCCGTACATCTGGGTGTCCAGAACTTCTTCGTACAACGGGCATTTACGAGTCGTTAGGTTTTCCATCTGGATAGCGATCAACTTCTCGATCTTATCGGCGTCTTCCCGAAGCAGCCTTAGCGCTTTCTCGTGAAGATCGACTAGGGTATCCGACGCTGCCATTCCCACTCCCCCTGTGCCCTTGCGTGCAATTGTAAGCAAATCTCCGTCGGAACGACGAAGGCTCTAAGCCATTTGTCTAGCTATCACTTTTATATTAGACCATAATGCCCGGAAGCACAAGGACAGGTAACCGTATTCTCCGAAACTTTCCGCTCCAAACAGACGAAAGAGCCGTCTCGGGGGCGCAATGCCCTAACGAGAACAGCTCCTTAAACCTCAACTCCAGAACATTAAAGCGGATTATTCCACAACTTTGACGTTAAGGCCGTGCTTGGAGAAAATTTCTCCGAGCTCCTTCTTTGCTTCCTCGGCATCCGGACCGTGAACATGAAGCTCATAAGA
Organism: Cohnella phaseoli; assembly: GCF_003386235.1. GTDB lineage: Bacteria > Bacillota > Bacilli > Paenibacillales > Paenibacillaceae > Cohnella > Cohnella phaseoli. Next base: position 117,075 of record NZ_QRDZ01000003.1, on the reverse strand, counting down.
AAGGTTGCCTACGAGCGTCGTGAACAATCCCAGAATGCTCTTCACGTCAATGTACTTGTTCTCCGCTTGAAGAACGATGGAAGAACGAAACTTATTTGCGGTTTGGGATAACTCTACAATTGCAGCATTGTTCGACACGGAATTCCCTCCTAAATTTTAGGCGTAGCAATCTCTCCAACATCATAACTTGTTCCCCTCTTTTCACGCAAGGGAAAAAATCATTATTTCAAGAAATCCGGGTTCAGCCCTTCCAGTTCGGGGATAACGAAGAGGCCGTCCTTGCGGATCAGCACATCGTCGAAGTACACTTCCCCGCCGCCGTATTCGGGACGCTGAATGAGAACGAGATCCCAGTGGATGGACGAACGATTGCCGTTGTCGGTCACCTCGTACGCCTGCCCGGGAGTGAAATGCAGGCTTCCCGCGATTTTCTCGTCGAACAGCGTATCCTTCATCGGATGAAGAATAAAAGGATTAAAGCCCAGGCTGAACTCGCCGATATGCCTTGCGCCCTCGTCGCTGTCCAGCAGCGCGTTGATCCGCTCGGTATCGTTGGCCGAAGCTTCCACGATTTTGCCGTTTTCGAACGTGAACTTGATGTTCTCGAACGTAAATCCGTTATAGACGCTAGGCGTATTGTAAAAAATCGTGCCGTTGACCGAGTCGCGTACCGGGCAGGAGTATACCTCGCCGTCGGGTATGTTGCGCTCGCCGGAGCATTTTTGGGCGCCGATGCCTTTGATCGAGAACGACAGATCGGTGCCGGGGCCGACAATGCGCACTTTGTCCGTACGAGCCATCAGCTTCTGCAGCGGGTCCATCGCACGGTCCATTTTAGCGTAATCGAGATTGCAGACGTTGAAGTAAAAATCCTCGAACGCCTCCGTGCTCATATTCGCAGATTGGGCCATCGCGCTGTTCGGATAACGCAGCACGACCCACCTCGTCTTCTTCACCCGCTGCTCCATATGTACCGGATGACGATGGATGCGGTCGTACGCCTTCATGCGGTCTGCAGGCACGTCGGCCAGTTCGTTGGCATTGTCGCCGGCCCGAATGCCGATATAAGCGTCCATCCGCTGCATCCGCTCCAAGTCATACGCCGCCCAGGTTTGCAATTGCTCGTCGGTCGCGTTGAGAAGCAAGGTGCGCAGCACCGAACGGTCTTCTATTTCAACGAACGGATTTCCTCCAAGCTTGGCCACTTCCTCGATCAAGCTTTTGAGCAGTTCCCGCTCGGAGCCGATCATTTCGATAAGCACATTTTCTCCCGGCTTCACCTTCACCGAGTACCCTGCCAAGTTGGTGGCCAATTGCCGGATTCGCGGATCTCTCATACTGACACTCCTTCTCGCTGATTTCCTTTTTCAGAGATCAATCGACTTTATTGTACCACCTTAGCCGCTGCAAGGAAATTCGTTTCCGAGGTTCGCTTCTCGCTGTACGTTTTTCCTTCCCACTCGTAAAGCAGCTCCGTCTCCTCCACCATCCGTTCCGGAAACCAGCTTTTGGAATTGGCCGTCCAGAGCACGACCGTATCGACCTTTAACGTGGCGAGAGCGGCCTCAAGCCTGCGTTCGGAAGCTTTCAGCGTCTTGCGCGCCTGCTCCGGATGCCGGACATAAAGCCGTTCATCCGCGCCGACTTCCGCGAGCTCCTTGCGAAGCGCATCCGCAATCCGCTGCTTGGCCGTCTCCTCGCGCAATTGGATGCGAATACGCACTGGCTCGCCCGGCGCAGGAGCGGTGGCGTAAGCCATCGAAGCATTACGGCCGTTCAGCGCTTCGAGCAGGCTTAGCGGCTTGTACCCGGGGACGATCCGTTCATTCTCGTCGAGCACGCCTGAAGCCTTGTCCGACTCCGTCCAATTAAGCTTCAGATTGCCGTGAAGGCTGACCTCTCCTTTGAACGAAGCGCTTTTCTCTACTTTCCCCCCAGGACTATACACGGCGAGTTTCCCCGCAAAACCGTAGCTCTCGCTGCCGGACAGCGCCGAAGCCGATAAAGCGAATGCCTCGTTCGCCGACACTCCTCCCGCCGCTCCCATGCAGCCGGTCAAAAGCGGAAGAAGCCATCCCGTTCCGCAAATTAGTAGGCAATGCCTAACCTTTTTATGCATTTCGTTGTCATCTCCCCCTCGCTTCGTATCGTTTCCCCATTTGCCGGGTCTATACACCAAGGGGACCTTCATCTCGAAAAGCGCGCAGGCGGCGCCGGGTTTTCCTCCCCGACGCCGCCTGCGTTTTGATGCCTATACGTTACTCGTGCATTAACCGACAACAATACAATTGCGCCCATGATGCTTCGCTTCGTACAGCGCCATATCGGCCTTGTAGAACAGCATTTCGACGCTGACCCGCTCATCCTGGAGCCGCCATTCCGAAATGCCGCACGATACGGTTACTTTCGGATTGGTCTCCGACTCGACCCGCTGCCGAATTCTTTCCGCAACCCGCTCCGTCTGCTCCAAGCTGAGCAGCGGCAAGTAGATCGCCAGTTCCTCCCCGCCCCAGCGGGCGGCGATATCGCTGTCCCGAATCGAAGTGCGAATAATCTGACTCACCTGAATCAAAATATCGTCCCCGACCTGATGCCCGTAGGTATCGTTAATTTTCTTGAAGTGGTCGATGTCGACGACGATCAAAGAGCCGGAGCTGTCTTTCAACTGCTTGCGGCCGATTCGCTCGTTCAAATAATGCCGCGCATACAGACCGGTCAAATTGTCGGTAATGACCATCCGTCGCACTTCGGCATGCAGGGTAGCGTTCGAAATCGCCAGACCCAAATGGGCCGACAGCACCTGCAATAACTTGTAGTTATCGTAGGAGAAAAAGTTCGATTCGCGCTTCGCGATCATCACCGCCCCGATGACTTCTCCGTTGAGCAGCAGCGGCGAAGCGAGCAAGGAGCGCGAGTCCGTCACGTCCATAAGCTTCGACTGGACAGGCGTCGCCGAGCAGTAGTCCGACAGAATGATCGGTTCCTGGGTCGACCACATGACGCCGCAGAAGCCGTAATCTTTCGAGTACGTCTCCCCGATCATCTCCGCTACGTTCGAGGACATGACCATGAATTGTTGAAGTCCGGTATCGAATTGAAGGATGCAGCAAAAATCCGACTTAAAAATCGCAAGCAGCTCGGCAGAAGCGAACTGCATCGTCTCCGACAGCTTCAAACTGCTGTTGAGCCTCTGCGTAAGCTCGTTGATGAGGCGCAGCTCTCCTACGAGAACGTTGGCCTGCTCATGAAGCTTCGCCTTCTCGAAAGCGGCTCCCGCCGCACCCGCGAGCATCGTCAGGAAGCTGATGTCCGCTTCATCCAGCTGCTTCTCCGGCATATCTAGCCTAAGCACGCCGTACACACCCTGCTTACCAGACAGCGGTAGCGCGGCGCGATGACGCCCAACCGAGAACTCCTCGCGGATTTTCCCGTCGAGGAAAGCCGCCTTGCAAAGCTCCATCTCGTTGAGATGGAAAGCGAGCGGGCGAACCTTCTCGTTCGGGCTCGAATAATCCTGGGAGAGAAATAAGTCCGCCTTGCAAACCGGGTACAGCTGTTCGAGACTGTCCAGCACTTCGGACAGCACGCTCTCGACGTCGATATGGTCGTTCAGCCGCCTCATGACGCCGAACAGCGTATTCCGGCGAACCTCTTCTTTATTGGACAGCTTGCGTTCCCTCAGCAAGCCTCCGACGAATAAATTCTCGAAGCTCCGGTAGATGCAGCTTCGTATATGAAGCGCTGCGGCCTGAAGAAGCTTCAGGTCGCCCGCCTGCGCAGTGCCTGCCGGAAGCAGACATGCGACAACTGCGTATGGAAAGCCGGTCGTTCTCGCAAAGATCGGCACGGCAATCGAATCGTATTCTTTGAGCTTGGCGATACGATGCTCTTCCGCACGCATCAGCGTTGGGCGGCAAGTATCCAGCGCTCTGCTGGCGGCCGTAGGGCCGATGCCCGTTTCGCCCCAGAATGGAAGCTCGGCTTCCGACTCTTCCGAGGGCTGACTCGTGTTGACATTCGTTCCGTCCGGGTGAAGCAGCGCGATCGGCCCACCCAGCCAAGGGAAGCCTTCCGCTTCTTCCAGCCACTTTGCGAAGCCGCTTGCCAGCAAATCATGGATATACGGCAAGTCCGCTTCGGTTAGCTCCTGCTTCTGTAACCACTGAGGCAGTTGCTGACGGGTAAGGGACGGATTCTCCGTAACGTTTGGCGTTTCGTGATGTTGCTGAACATTCCTCTTGTAGACCGTACCCGACACCCCCTAATCCCCCGTGTAACTCTCTTTACTATACAATGAAACCGTGATTTTTGCACTAACCTCTATAGAAGTCTATAGCCTTTTGACTTATTTTCTCAGCCCTTGTTTCTCACAGTTTTAGCGCCTCGAAGTCGCTCATCGTCGGCGTAAAACAATTCAAATAAAACAACGCCTCTTGACAAATTCCCTCAGCTTCTTATAATATATCTTGTTGAATACTGGGCTTAGATCTTGTGGCACCCTCTCGGACGATCCACCGGCGGGCAGCGGCTGAACTCCCTGCCGGAACCAATATCGGTTATTGGACAATCCGCGCAACGAGACCCATTTTCAAAACTATTTATTTTGAAAAAGGAGTTTTCTCACACATGGCAAGATATACAGGTCCTAAGTTCAAGTTAAGTCGCCGCCTGGGCATTTCTCTGGGCGGATCGGGCAAGGAATTGAAGCGGGCATTCCCTCCGGGACAACACGGCGCCAACCAACGCCGCAAAATCAGCGGATACGGCATGCAGCTGCAAGAAAAACAAAAGCTTCGTCACATGTACGGATTGAACGAGAAGCAATTCCGCAACTTGTTCGACCGCGCTTCGAAGCTGCAAGGCATCGCCGGCGACAACTTCATGATCTTGTTGGAAAGCCGTCTCGACAACCTTGTCTACCGTCTCGGCATGGCTAACTCCCGTTACGGTTCCCGTCAACTGGTCTCCCACGGCCACGTTACGGTCAACGGCAAGAAAGTCGACATCGCTTCCTACATCGTGCAAACAGGCGACGTAATCGGCCTTCGCGAGCGTAGCCGCTCCATGAAGTCGATCAAGGAAGCTCTGGAAGGACGTCACCACATTCCTGGCTACCTGGACTACAACGCCAACACGATGGAAGGCAAGTACACTCGTCTTCCGGATCGCGGCGAGCTGTCCCAAGAAATCGACGTTAAACAAATCGTCGAATTCTACAGCCGTTAATTTCGGCTGAACGCAAACCTAGTTAACAAAAACCCCGGGATCCCCTATAGCAGTGGGATTCCGGGGTTTTTGCCGGTATCGATAAATTGCAGATACTACAGTAAAATGCGTCGAAATGGAGCTAATTGGGGCTAAACTTTACGTGGTAGGCGCTATCTCCTTTCACTATTGCGCCGTGAAATTCATAAACGTTTAAGAGTAAGAAGAGCGAAAGGAAGCCCCGGTCATTGATCTCCGGGGCTTCTCATAATATCCAGAAAACGGAACCTTAACCGTCTCACCGTTTCGATAGACATGCACAAACGTAGTCCTGGTATCCATTTCCGTTATTGTACCTCTCACCGCCTCTTCACTCCCCCATACGTCAATACGACTTCGATCTCTTCTCTTTTCGCTCCGGTCAATTGATCCGCTAATTCTCAAGCTCAAACTCGTCTCTTGTTGGTCTCTTCGCCTTGTATGTTTTTCAAGGCATAGCTATTTCCATACTTTCAACAGCTTTAGCAATAGACTACTTCTCCGCTCTCATAATCTCCCGCGTCATCACAAATTTGTTTTCGTAGCCCCTGTAGAGATAACAAGTGTATACGATATCGTCCTGCTTCTGATCAGAAAGGATGTTAATATCTCGTTTCTTTAACTCCCGCCGTGCACCGAAGGAGTCAAGGCTTACACGATCTAGGAGCACCCGTATGAATCGTGGCATTACATTGCGCATGAATATTTTGAGATCGGCTTATCTCGAAGATCATCAACTATACGTAAGCCACTGTACAGATCGCGGGATACCGCAAAAATCAATTCGAATGGCTGGCACAACATATTGGACGGCCAGTAGAGATGATAGAATTAACGGTCCCAAACAAGCATAAACGAGCTTTCTACGGACTTGAGGATCGAATTAAGACGGGCGAGGATCGGGATTTCGTTTATGTGAAACCGAGAATAAATGCGCGGGTACGGCTCCGGAATTGGACGAGAGCGGGATGTTGAGAAGTCCGGAGTTTGTGGAGTTTGTTACATAGAAATAGCCCGAGAGCCGCAGCCCTCGGGCTATCCATTCAATTGTGATTTAATATCCCATCATTCCAACTTCTGCAACAGTAATCACTGCTCCCCCATTATTACCCTTAAAGTTTAATCTGTATTTATTGTAGGCAGTAGTATTGCTAAAAGAGTAGGTGTTTGGCGAATCTGTTGTCCACAAAGTAACATTTGATTGTGTATCTAAAGCAACCCACTTTTGCGCTTGATTATCATAGGCTTCAAATACCCATGAATTTGGAGATTGAGCGTAGGCATTTGCAGGGTCATTATTTTTCATTAAAATCGAATAGCTATTTACTCTTTTTTCTACGTTAAACTCATACTGTAACCAACCAGTTTTGTTCCCCGCGGCAGTTGAGAAGGCACCGCATCCGTTATCGAAAGCCGCGAAAGCTCTCGAATTGTGTGTATTATCATAGCTACTAGAAGTTGCTGTGCCGTACTCATCAGAATCTCCCGTCATAGGTTCGATTAATGAATATGTCGTTAAACTGCATGCATCGATCTGCGGTCTCGAAGTGGGGGATGGTGTTGGGGTTGGTGTAGATTCATTCGATCCCACACTATCCCACGGTTGTCCATTGTTAATTAATAGTGTCGCATTGCCTATTGTACTATCGACCCACCCGCCTGCAAGAAGTTGGGAGTTGGTTGAGCTTGAAATGGATCCGTAATAAACGCGATCGGAACAATTGTTAACTCCCCCGCCAAATGCAATGCGATAGTTTTCCGTCGTATTGGATCCAATTGAAATTGGTGTTCCTGGAGTAATAGCAGATTCTATTCCGTTGTATGAACTTCCTGCTGTTGTCTGTTGAGATCCATCTTTCTTAAATAGTTTCAATGTTACATTTGCATTTTCGCTGCTTAGATTTGTAATATTAATTGATAGATTGGCGATATGCGAAGTATCACAGTATGCATTCATGGGAATCGTGAATACCTGATCTCCTTCAGCAACATTACTTTGACTATTCGCAAAAACGAGTGTCGATAATGACACAACGGCGATAACGAAAGCTGTAAGCATTGTAAACAAAAGCAGAGATTTTTTCTTCATAATATTAACACTACCTCCTAGGTAAGTCATTTTTTCATCATACAAGGAAAATTCAGGAATGTGCAGTCTGATATTCGACATAAATCTACATTATATTGGAGAGTTAGAAGAACCCCCCCTGGAAATGCTTCATTAAAACAGAAAATAGCCCGAGAGCCTAAGCCCCCGAGCTGTTCGTTTAAGATGCGGAACCTAGCCTATCTGCGTCAATAATCGTTTGAACATCGGCGCGCCAGCGGATCGGTACGTCGATAATCGTACGTAATCCTTCTTTGATCAGGTCATAGTAAATTTTCGCCACAGTCATTCACCTCCGTTGAATTTAAGCCAGTTCGGCCAGCGCGAGTTATAGGTATGTTGTGCTTCGGCCAATTCTACAAGGGCGAGCTTCAATTCGAGATTCTCGGTCTTAAGCTGCAAGATTCGATCCGGTTCGGGTTCAGGCGCTTCTGGTCGTGTCCAAGAAAGACCGTCATAGATGTCTCCTGGTTGCACATCGTCATCGGACCCAAGCGGTAACATATGCACAGAGACAATTTCTCCCGATAATTGCGAGACACTGACACATCGACCCGATTCATCGAGTTGGGCGTATTTATACATATTTTCACTCCTCACTCATATTCAACTACTTGCCAAGATATTGGGATATTCACAGAACTTGAAAGGTTAACTATTTGTAAGTTTGTTGCGCTAGTTAATTGAGCTCTTCCCATAAAGTTACCCGAAATCATGTTCGCGGGATGCAGTAAACATTTGTCCGGGTTTACTGCACTAATTGTTATGTTGAGTACTCCCAAATAGGAAGATGGCACAGTCCCAAGTATGCCTCTTTGGATGCTCTTCACTCCCCCCATGCTCTTCCAACCTCCATCATAGAATTCTAGCCGTCCCCCATTAATCCGCAATGGAACTCCACCCGTGAACTTGTCTATCGCCTGCTTCGTCCGCTGCGGCGTCATAAACTTGTTGGTCGCCGTTCCCGCCTCTACCTCAGCCTGCGTCGCTGTTCCGTAGTTGTCGACGCTTCCGAGCCCCACCTGTGTCTTCGTAATTGAATCCAGACGGGCTATGTCATCGTTAGCTACAGGAGCTGCCACCTTTGCCCGACCAGCAGCGTCCCTGATGATGAGTCTGCTGACCGTAGCGGTTGAGGTCGCGCCATGGACGTTGGTCGCATTGACATGAGTGGTGAGCGAATCCGATGCTCCCGATGCTGCCTCCATAGCATCCTTGACCGCCTTCGGCGTTGCGGCCCGGTCCTCTACGACGCTATTGGTCGCGCTGGATAGCTGCACCTTACCTTTTGTAGTCAGCGTGGCATCGGGAATGTCGGCATTTTCAAGTGCTTCGAATAATTCCGTGATCGCCCCCGCTGCATCCTTCGTCGCCGTTGGAACCGCCGATAGATCGCCCAATGCCGAATCGATTATATCCATGTTGTCGTTAATAACGGATATGTCCGCTGTTTCGCTCGCTAACGGCTTCTTTAGACCGATATGCGGCGTCATTTCAGGCATTCGCCTCAGCTCCTTGTCTGCATTATTATCCTTTCATCTACTGGTGGCAATCGTACGACAAACAAAAAAGCCCGGACAGCATACGCTCCCGGACTGATCGTTATTAGAATTGTTGGCCGCTATTTATAGACACAGTTAATCTTCCATATGTCTTGAAGATTTACCTAGTTCAGTAATTCCTGGATTAGTAATTGGTGTACCATCTTTTTGATATTTGTTCCGAAGCATCATACCCCCACATTTCAATTTCATGAATTGCTAAATTCACATTGTATGTTGTAGGACCATTATTTTTGTGATATTTATCCTATAGCTAGTGTAAGCCGTATTATTTGTTATTTCGAATGTATATGGTCCCATTACTCCCCAATCATTAAAATCTTCTGCATTACTCAATGTTGTACAGTCCGTTCCATTTACCGACCTTCGAAGTCATATTAGGAATTTAAACTTTTAAGTTCTGGTTCCGCAGCAAATGTACTTATTCAAAGGAAAAAAGTTGATACGAACATAATAATAGACAGAAGCGCTTGGTAAAACTTCTTCAATGTAAGTCCTTCTCTCTTATGTATGGCCACCATTATGCAAGGAAGATTCGGGAATTTGCAGTCTGATATTCGAAAGGAATCTACAGTTTGCTATAAGGTTAAAAGGAAAATCCCGGAAACTTCGGTAGCCGGGAGGATCGCGAGTTTTGTTTCCAATTGATTTTCATGGCGATCATCCCCATTAAATTTAATAAGCGCACTGATCGCCTCGGCCAGTATCGTGCCAATGACAGTGCGCCACTGACATTTTTGATTGTCCTTAATCTCGTCCAACCGATAATGTACCGACTTAGCTGAATAGAGTGCTTGTACGGCCGTCTCACTGGCGCTGGTCGCTCGAGCGAACTGGCCGTCCATATGTCCAAGTTGGTCTCAACGCGTGTCATGCGCTGCAGTACGTCCGTGTTATCCACTTGGCTCAACTACTCCACCTCCAATATAATAGGCTTCGCTTTATGCGGACCAAATCCCATATTTCGACATAAAAATACATCATATAGGTATTTATTATCTTTTTTAACATCAAATGCAACTATACCCTATCGAAAAACGTCTTACATTGTGAGTTGGCCAACTCCAATTTATCGAGAGAGGATGGATCACATGAGAAAAATCGCCATGACCTTGCTCGTATTTGTAATGATTGTTGCTGGATCTTCGTCCGCTTTTGCTGCAACAGCTATGGAGCCGGATAGTTCAAGTAATCCGAATATCTTCTATGCACCGAACGATTATTTTACCGGAACTATATCAAGCTATTCGGATACTGACTATTTCCGATGGACGAATGACACGGGAAGTGCTAAAACTTACTGGGTGTATCTGTACAACCTTGACGATCCAAGTCTAGACTACTGGATATATTCGGTGAGCGCTTCCGGCTCGTCACCCGGAAGCTTCAGCCAGTATTTCGATCAAATGGGACGCGAATGTTGGACTGTTTACGTTCCCGCTAATAGTGTGTTAAACGTCGAGGTTCGAGCATCCGATCCATCAAAAGTTAATCCAACTTCCAGATATGAAATTGTACTTAGGTCGGTGCCACCTGCTCCTTGATAGTCGGATAATAGAAAATAGAGCCCTGATTACTGGGGCTCTATTTTAATAAGGAAACCTTCAATCAAGTTCCTTTTACCTCTCTAATTAAATAGTCTGCTTTTTGCGAAGCCTTCGTACCTCTCATCTGTAATGGATTCGTATTGTTGCACGGTTATCTTATCCGCTATCACAAACTTTGCGACGTCTGCATTGCTGTAACGCTCAGCATCGTAATGCCGCTTCCCTGTCGCAAACCAATCCATTTATAGCAGCCCCCTTGTCGACGAGCTCAAGCACAACGTGGCTTGTTCCATTTCTGACTGTTCCAACCGACGCTCCGTGTCGTCTAGTCTGATTTGCGTATCGACGAGTTCGAGAGCGAGCATGGTCGACTCGTCTCGAGTTGCGCTATGCGATCGGGTGGCGCAGTTAGAATCGGCTCTGCTCGTTCGACCAGTGACTGCTCAATGTAGTGACCTAATGCCTCATCAAATAGGTATGTTACATCTGCAACCGTTTCAGCGTCGATACGGATTGTTCGTGTTATAGTTAAACCGCCCAACACGGTTTTTACATTGTATTTTTATCCAATTTATACCTCGTAAACTACGCCATCCATTAGATACCTACTCATAGACTATCCTCCACCTTATTTAAATCTGATCCTCGACACTTCCGAACGAACATACTGCGGATTGCCACCCAAGACCAAACCAAGTTCATGGCCATAATTATTAATATATATCAAAGTGAAAACGATCGGTTTGCAAAATATTAACCACCGCCTGCATAACGGTGTCCAGCCTATGCGCCAACAGGATCATCATTTCACCACCTTGTCCAATATGACATACTGCTGGCCACCCTGGACACGCAGGAGCACGACACTATCGCCCGGCTTTAGATCATTCTGCACCGGGTAGTCCGTGTCGCCGATCATCAATTTTACGGTAGCATGTTGGCGGTTCGGAGCAAAAACTCGGACGTGAGTGTCAAACGCTGATCCACGTAACCGAGAGTGGCGATACACTCTTTACTGTGCCAATCCGGATGCGACCGACGCCCCTGCTCCTACCGTCCCATGCTCGCCTGCTTGATAGCTTCCATTAGTTTTTCGATGTTCATATGACCTTTACTCCAAAGACATAGTATGGGCACCTCCGTCGAACCGATGCGTGCAGGCAGCGACGAGGAATAGCTGATTGATCCTATACTCGCTGATCTGCGCATCATTCATATTCTCGTCGACGGATTGAGAGAACTGCAGCACTTCCCCACCTGACCATGCTCGCGCTGTCCTGGGTAACATGGAGAACGCTCAGGGCTGAGCTGATTTCTGTTGTGATCACCCTTATCGGGACAGAAGTTGGAGTTATGTGAATTCTCCTTAGTTGTGCGTTGATCGCTGCCGCATTGATCTGTACTGTAATCGTAGATGATTGTTCAATTAGCCAACTCATCCGTTACAACGCCACTATTACCGTATTAACTTGGTTTGTGACCCTTTGTAGTGGTGTTGAGAATCTCTCCATCAAATTCAAGGTTGTCGAAATCGTTGGCACTAATTGCACCTCCCAATTAAATAAAAACCACCCCATTTAACGGGGTGCCACTTTGTTCGAAAATTTGAAACAGTCTATGTTATTTTGACTCCGCTTTCTCTAACTCGGCAACCGCTTCATTAACCTTTTTCTCCAATTCTTCCTTGGAGAGACCGATACTTCTAAGAAATACAACTCTGTTGCTTGATATAGTAGTTGCCGCTTGTTTTGCTCTGTCTATTTCTTCTCTTGCTTTGGACAAGTCTTTGGTAGCGTTTGAATCCAAATATTTAATCAGACTCTTAGCTGCTGCCTGGTCGGCTAAAGCAAAAATCTCAAAGACGGAAAGATATGTTTTCTCATTATCCGTTTTAGCGTATTTAAAGCTTACGGATGCTTTTCCAAACCACTCTTGAGCTCTTTTACTGTAGTCATAGAAGTCTAATTTAGATAATTTCCCATCTGCGTATAATCCCATCGTTTTCATAAGATCATTATGCGCATCGTATATTTTTAGAAAATCACCCCAAGCTTGTTCGTCAAACTTTAATCCTTGCTCTTTTAACTCAGATGCGCTAGCTTCTACTTTTTCTTTCGATCCTAAACCTTGTTTTGTATCTGATATTGCATTAACCACAGCGATGATCGCAATAAACGCAACAACCGTTACAATTAGAATTAAACAACCCGGCTTCTTCTTTTTTGGTGGTAAACCCGTTGCCGATAGATTACTGGGTGAATTGACTTCTTTGGTAGCAGCAGTCTCATTTACAGTACTTTGTTGCGAAACTGCTTCACCACATTTTGAACAAAATGACGCATTATCTTTCAACTTTTCCCCACATTTTGAGCAAAACAAAAAAATCGCCCCAATCAACATTTTTCTACATATTACCACACGTACCAAGGTTCGGGCTATCTCTTCCTAATTTTTGCCGCTTCTTTCTTTTCTTTATCGATTCGCTCGTCAATATCAGCCATAACAAGAGCCTTCTCCTCACGTGACAACGCAAGAAACTCACACGGCCATTTATAAAACTTGTGGAGGGAGTAGTAGGCGTAATTAGCTTTGCGTTTTTTTAACCCCTCACAATCCCTCTCCTACCGGTTCGAATTCGCCGCGAACAAATCGCTTACGCCCCTGCTCTCTTAACCGAACCAACGTTAAATTTATTTTTGTTGACAATGATAATGAGAATTAATATCATTTGTATGACAGTTTGATACCTTGAGCGGAAAGTCGGTGTTCTTCTTAATGAAGAAAATCAAATTTTGCTGCCGAAACTTCGACAAGCATGGCTCCAAATCCGTCTATAAGACGCTAAAAATCGAATATCCGGAATTAAAGAAGAAGAAAAAGGATTGTTTAGGCGTGTGCAAACATTGTACAAAGCAGTGCATGGCGCTGATCGGCAAAACCGAAATCGTCGTCGCCCCGTCCCCCGAAGCGCTTTACGAGAAATTAAAGCAGCGGATAGGCTGAGTCGACGCTTTATGGTACAATTCGGGTAGAACCTACAAATTTCCAAAAAGGAGTGAGTCGCGAGATGATCAACGAAACTTTAAGCAAAGCTTTGAACGACCAACTCAACTACGAGCTGTTTTCCGCTCACGTGTATTTGGCGATCGCGGCTTATTGCTCCGGCGAGAGCTTGGACGGCTTCGCCAACTTCTTCACCGTGCAAGCGGAAGAGGAAAAGTTCCATGCGATGAAAATCTACAAATATCTGAACGACCGCGGCATTCGCGTCACGCTTGCGGGCATGGATACGCCAAACAACGAATATTCGTCGGTGCTCGACGCTTACGAGCATGCTTATGAGCATGAGAAGGAAGTAACCCGCCGCATCTACCACCTGTCGGATTTGGCGATGAACGACCGGGAGCATGCGACGATTCAATTCCTCAAATGGTTCATCGATGAGCAGGTTGAGGAAGAGTCGATGTTCGACACGATCATTAACAAGCTGAAGCGGATCGACAAGGACAGCAACGCCTTCTTCATGATGGATTCGGAATTCGCCGCAAGGACGTTCACTCCTCCAGCTCTGTAAAGCCGAACAAAATTAAAGGGATGCCGCGTCATCAAAGGATGGCGAAGCACCCCTTTTTTTGTCTGTCGAAAGCACAACCTCTGCCCTCCTGTTGCGTATAACCGTTACGATGCGGATATCGCCTAGGTCGCATGCGCTCGCCGTTCCGGCGGACCGGCTTTCCAATGGAGCCAAACTATGGTTAGTTGTGCTATAATAGTTCTGTTTGTTGAAGGAGGCTTTCTAAAATAATGACGACTACAAAACAACCCCCTTCGGAGCCAGAACGCAAGGGAGAAGGCTTCAAAACAGCAGGAAAAATCGCGGGTTTTACCGTTCTATGGCTGATCTTGTTCGGAATTTTGGCCGGACTTGTCGGAGCCGGGGCGGTAGCGGGATTCGTCGCTTCCCTTGTCCATGAAGAACCGATTCGCGATCGCACCTTCATAGAAGAAAGGATCAACGAAAACGCGATAACCGGCTTCGTCTATTTCAACGACGGAACTCCCATCGGACAGCTTCGTTCGGAGGAAGACCGCAGACCCGTCACCTATGATCAAATACCGCAAATCATTGTGGACGCGGTAATCGCCATCGAGGACAAAAACTTTTTTACGCACCCCGGCATCGACACGAACGGCTTGTTCCGCGCCGTGAAGCAGCAGCTTCTGAACGAGAGCGTTCAGACCGGAGGAAGCACGATTACGCAACAACTGGCCCGGCGGGTATTCCTGAACCTCGATCAGACTTCGAGCCGCAAGGCCAAGGAAATTTTCCTGTCCCTGCGTCTGGAAAGGTACTTAAGCAAAGAAGAAATTTTGACCGCCTACTTAAACAAGGTGCCTTACGGCAACGGCTCCAACGGGTATCAAGTATTCGGCATCAAAGCGGCTTCCAAAGGCATCTTCGGCATCGATAAGCTGGAGAAGCTGAACATCGCCCAAGCGGCTTATCTCGCAGGAGTCCCGCAGCTTCCCTCCCTCTACTCCGCCTTTAACGGCAAGGGAGAATTCAACGAGAAGAACTTCAATCGCGCAGTCACGCGCCAGAAGCTCGTTCTTAGCCGCATGCTTGAAGAGAATAAACTCACGAAGGCGCAATACGAAGAAGCGCTCGCTTTCGATCTCCGCAGCTCTCTGGCGAAGCCGACGGAGAAAGCGTACAATACTTATCCTTACTTGATGCTGGAAGCCGAGCGTCAAGCGGCCGAATTGCTCGTCATGAAGCAAAATCCGAATTTGACTCGCGAGGATTTGAAGAAGAAGGAAAATTCGGCGCTGATCGAGGATGCCCGCGCGCAACTGCTGCGCGGCGGCTATAAAGTAACAACCACCATCGATAAGAAGATTTACAACCTGATGCACGAAATTGCGGAAAATCCGGAAAACTTCGCAAAGGATCATCCTGTAAAAGGCGTGGAACAGATCGCCGCCGTTCTGATGGATCACAAGACGGGAGCCATTCTCGGCATGATCGAAGGACGCGACTTTCACATCGAGCAGATGAACTTTGCGACCCAGATGGTTCGCCAGCCCGGCTCCGCGATGAAACCGATCGCCGCATATTTGCCTGCGATCGACAAAGGGGTTATTCAGCCGGCCAGCATCTTGGACGATTCTCCGGTTATTCTGAAGAACGGCGGCGGCGGTTATCATATTCCGAAAAACTCCAATAATCGGTATTCGGGACTTGTCACCGCGCGTCAAGCGTTGAACAGCTCTTATAACATCCCTGCTCTGAAAATTTTCCTTGAGAAGGTCGGCATTAAAGAATCCTGGGCGTTCGTTCGTTCGCTCGGCATCACGACGCTGGTTAAGGAGGACGACGAAGCGCAGACGGGAGTTATCGGAGGTCTAAAGTACGGTACTTCCGTTGAGGAATTGACAAACGCCTACGCGGCGATTGCAAACAAAGGCGTATTCAACGATGCTTACTTGATCGAAAGCATTCGCGACGCCAACAATCAGATCGTTTACAAGCACGAATTAGATCCGAAGCGAATCGTCTCGGAGCAATCCGCCTACTTGATGACGGATATGCTGCGTACGGTCGTTACGAACGGTACGGCGACGTCCCTGACGTCGCAATTCAAAAACTACAAGAACATTCCAATCGTCGGCAAAACCGGCACGACGCAAAATTACAGCGATGTCTGGTTCGAAGGCTTCACGCCGGACGTTACGCTCGGAGTCTGGGCCGGGTACGAGAAGGTCATTCATACGCTCTCGTCGGATAGCCACGGCCGCGCTAGAGCGATCTGGGCCAAGATCATGAACGAAGTGACCGAGGCGAAGCCCGAGCTGTTCCCGACTACCAAGTTCGAGAAGCCGGACAATATCGTCTCGATGACCGTATCCAGCGTTAGCGGCAAGCTGCCTACCGATTTGACCAGACAGGCCGGTCGAATGGTTACCGACATCTTTAACCGCAAGTTTATTCCGACGGAATCCGACGACGGGCTGGTCAAGGTCAAGTACATCTCCTATAACGGAGTCAACTACTTGCCGCAGAGCGGCACGCCTGAGGATTTGCTTCGAGAATCGGTCATGGTCGTCCGCCAATCGCCGCTCGACGCGCTGATTGAGGATTTGCAAGCGAAGCTTGGCAAAGTCGCGGCCCAAAGCCGCAAGCCGCTCTCCTATTATCTGCCGAAGGATGCGCAAGACAGCGCGCCTTCGAAAGTCGATCCGAGAGTCGAGGACGGAGCCGTCCCGAATCCTCCGCGCAACGTCGCGGTAGAGACGCTGGACAATATCGCAAGAATTACGTTCTCCGCGTCTCCGCAAGCCGACGTGGCCGGCTATCGGCTGTACCGCTCCATTAACGGCAGCCCGTTCCAGAAGGTCGAAGCTTCGCTGCCGGTCGGCGAAGATTTGAAGTTCGTCAATTACATCAGCTCGCGCCAAACGTACAGCTATTACGTGACGGCAGTCGACGTCGCCGGCAACGAGTCGGCTCCAAGCGAGATCCATTCGACGGACGGCGGCATCATTATCGATCCTACGCTGCCGAATCAGCCGGATCCGAACGCAGGCCCTGGAGATGGCACTAGCGGCGGTGAGCATGGGGGCAACACAGGCGAGGTCGGTCCGGAGATTCCGAGCGGCGGAAGCAACAGCGCTCCGTCCGCCCCGAGCGGATTCAGCGCTCAAGGCACGGATATCGGCGTTATTCTGTCGTGGAACGCCAACCCGTCAGAGGATGGCGTGTCCCAATACCAAGTCTGGTTCGCCAGCTCGGAAAACGACAAGTACAAGCTTCTGGGCACAACCGAATCTACATCTTTCGAGTATATTTCTCCAGCCGCCGCAGGGTGGTACAGAATTACGGCGGTCGGCTCATCCGGCGAATCGTCGCCAACCTCCGCGGTCGAAGTGAAATCCGGCGGATAACGCCGATCATAGCAAAAAGGGGATGTCCCTAGTCATTAAGATGACTAGGGACATCCCTTTCCTTATGTTTACGAAGTTCTTATGTCGGCAAAGGCAAGTACTCCGTTCCTTACAGGAGATACGTGCCCCCTCTATTAATCTTCGATCGTGGACAGATCGCCTGTCGGCAGGTTGAGCTCCCAAGCCTTCAGTACGCGACGCATAATTTTACCGCTGCGAGTTTTCGGCAGTTTGTCCTTGAACTCGATCTCCCGCGGAGATGCGTGAGCGGATAAGCCTTCCTTAACGAACTTGGAGATATCGGCCTTCAACTCGTCGGATGGCTCGAAGCCTTCGCGCAGCGAAATGAACGCTTTGATGATCTCTCCGCGCAGCGGATCGGGCTTGCCGATAACACCGGCTTCCGCAACGGCCGGATGCTCGACCAGCTTGCTCTCGACTTCGAATGGGCCAACCCTTTCGCCTGATGTGTTAATGACATCGTCGATTCGGCCTTGGAACCAGAAGTAGCCTTCGTCGTCCATATAGGCCGAGTCTCCGGAGACGTACCATCCGGGAATATGGAAATATTCCTGGTACTTCGTCGGATTATTCCAAACGGCGCGCATCATCGACGGCCACGGCGTCTTGATCGCTAGATTGCCCATCCGGAACGGAGGCAGCACGTTGCCCTGATCGTCGATAATCGCCGCCTGTACGCCTGGAACCGGACGGCCCATCGAGCCGGGCTTGATCTCCATGCTCGGATAGTTACAGATCAGCTGCCCGCCGGTTTCCGTCATCCACCACGTATCGTGTATGCGTTGGCCGTATACGCGGTTGCCCCAGCGCACAACCTCCGGATTAAGCGGCTCTCCTACGCTCAGCACATGGCGAAGGCTCGACAGGTCAAACGACTTGACGGCATCGTCGCCGGCTCCCATGAGCATGCGGAAAGCGGTCGGCGCGCTGTACCAGACGGTGACTTTATACTTCTCGATCGTAGAGTACCAATCCTGCGGACTGAAACGTCCGCCGCGCACGACGTTCGTCACGCCGTTCAGCCACGGCGCGAAAATGCCGTAAGAAGTTCCCGTTACCCAGCCCGGATCGGCCGTACACCAGTACACGTCGCCTTGGCGCAAGTCGAGCACTACACGGCCCGTATGATAATGCTGCAGCATCGCGTTATGAACGTGCAACACGCCTTTAGGTCTGCCCGTAGAGCCCGAAGTGTAATGAAGAATAAGGCCGTCCTCGCGATCGAGGAAAGTTAGCTCCGCTTCGTCGGACGCGTTTGCCAGCGCTTTGCCGAAGTCGACAATGCCGTCCTCTTCCGCGACGGAATCTCCGTATATGAAAATATGCTTCAGATCCGGCAATTCTTCCCGAGGTACGCGAGAGAGCAGCGCAGGCGTAGTTACTAGCGCAACTGCTCCGCTGTCCTGCAACCGATCTCTGACTGCAGTTTCCATAAACGCTTCGAACAAGGGGCCGACGATAGCGCCAACCTTGATCGTACCGAGCAAACTGAAATATAGCTCAGGCGTCCGCGGCATGAAAATAAATACGCGATCCCCTTTGCCTACTCCCAGCCCGCGAAGCACGTTGGCAAATCGGTTGGATTGCTTGGACAGATCGGCAAAAGTATAGCTCTCTTCGCGCTGATTGTCGCTGTAGTGCAGCGCAATATTGTCGCCCCGGCCCTCAGCAACGTGGCGGTCGATCGCCTCGTATGCCATATTTACCTTGCCGGTCGTCGACCATGTAAACTGCTTCTCGATGTCCGCCCAGTTAAAGCTCTCGACCGCCTCTTCGTAAGATGCCATATTGGACACCTTCGCCGTTACGGCCAATTTTTCGTTCGATTGCAATGTCACTTTGATCACCTTCCCATTAAAATGCGGCCACCCGTTATACGAATGCGCTTTCAGTAACTTGAGGTTAACCCTCCGCCACAGCCATTATACCACAGCACATTCGGAGTCTGCATAGTAGGCAAGGACAATTTCTGTCACTGCAGGGGCAATATTCTTTTGATTGGGGCGCCATAGACACTTTGCTAGGCTTTATTATGCTATAATATACGAAGCTCAAACACGGTTTTATGAGGGGGGAACGGCATGGAGCATATCAAAAAATACGTCCGCCATACGATTGAACGGCACGGCCGAACCCTGATCGTGGAAGGCCCGATCGCACCTGAAGAGCTGCGGCGGCTGACCATGCATCCGAAGCTGGACGCTTTTCGCAGACCTGCGGAGCAGCATGTCGCGCTGGTCGAAATCGCGGAGCTGCCGGAAGGCCGAATTATTGCGGCGCGAGACGGAGACGTCCTCGTCGGATACGTGACTTTCCATTATCCCGACGAGATGGAACGTTGGTCGGAAGGCGGTATGGAAGATCTAGTCGAGTTAGGGGCAATCGAAGTTGCCGACGACTATCGGAATTACGGACTGGGCAAGGCCATGATCTCCGCTGCGTTCGAAGACGGGCAGCTTGACAATATGATTGTCTATACGACCGAATATTACTGGCACTGGGATCTCGAAACCAGCGGTCTGAACGTCTGGGAGTACCGGGAAATGATGGAACGGCTGATGAAATCGGTCGGCATGGTCTGGTTCGCCACGGACGATCCGGAAATTTGCGCGCATCCGGCAAACTGTCTCATGGTGCGGATCGGCAAAGACGTTCCTCTGTCCTCCGCCGAGCAATTCGACCGCGTGCGCTTCAGACAACGTTTTATGTACTAGAAAGGCAGGCGACCAGATCTGGCTTCCTCTACGATATGGATTGACAACCAAGCCTCCGGGCGTTATCGTTTTTCCGACGATCATCCTTTCCATCCGATCCGACTGAAACTGACGGAAAATCTTCTGAGGAAGATCGGAGCGCTGGACGACAAGCAAGCCCTCCCTCCCTTTCCCGCTGCGGAGGCGGAGAGAAGAATCCGGAGCATACATAGACCCGATTATCTTGAAATCGTACAAGCGCTGAGTGCCCCCAAGCCCGATATGAAAGCGCTTAGTGATGCGGAGAGATACGGACTGGAGGAGGACGGAGATACCCCTTACTTTCTGGATATGCACCAGACTGCGGTTGAACTGGCGGCCGGGTCGATGGCAGCCGCGGATGCGGTCATGTCTGGCAAAGCCAAGCGGGCGCTACATCTTTCCGGCGGCCTGCATCACGCCTTTCCCGATCGCGCCTCCGGCTTCTGCGTCTACAACGACGCGGCGGCCGCAATCGGTCATGTGCGGGAAAAGTATTCGGCGCGCGTGCTCTATATCGACACGGACGTCCATCACGGCGATGGAGTTCAATGGTTTTTTTACACGGAGCCCGATGTGTTCACGCTGTCGATTCACGAGACGGGCAAATTTTTGTTTCCGGGAAGCGGTTTTCCGCATGAACGGGGAGACTCTCATGGCTACGGCGCTTGCTTAAACGTCTCTATGGAGCCCTATACGGAGGACGATTCATGGTTGGACTGCTTCGGTCGAGCGCTCGAGAGCGCGGCCCGCGCCTTCCGTCCGGATCTTATCATCAGCCAGCACGGGTGCGATGCGCACGCTTTCGATCCGTTGGCGCACATTCATTGCAGCATGCGCATTTACCGCGAGATGCCGAAAATGATCCACAGCCTTGCAGATCGATATACCGACGGAAGATGGGTTGCTCTCGGAGGCGGAGGATACGACCACTGGAGGGTCGTGCCGCGGGCCTGGAGCCTGCTATGGCTGGAGATGAACAACCATCCGCTGCTGGCTTCCATCGACGCCCAGGAAGACGGAGGCTTGCTGCCTGAAGGCTGGTCAGACGTGCCTGCCCCTAACAAGCCCGATTACGAGCTGCCTACGACTTGGCTGGACGATGTGAAGAACTGGACGCCAATGCCGCGGCGGACGGAAATTACGGAAAAAAACATCAAAAATCTAGAAATCGCTCTACAGCATATCGGTTAAGCGCCTTAGAGCGACTTCACAATCTCTTCAACAATCGCGTAGGAACGGTTGGACGCTTCCACCGTAAACTCGGCGAAGTTCGCATGCGCCGAGCCGTCGGCTTTGTCGGACATCGAACGGATAATGACGTGAGGGATGTCGTTCATAAAGCATACCTGCGCGACGGAAGCTCCTTCCATTTCCGTACATGCCCCTGCGAACTGCTCGTACAGCGTCTTAACGGTTGCCCGGTCGGCAATGAACTGATCTCCGGACAGAACTTTGCCGACTTTGCAGCAACCTGAATGTACGGCTTTCCCGGCCTCTACGGCAAGGGCAATCAGCCTCTCGTCGGCCTTATACTCCGATACGTCCTGGTACGGGATCGTACCGCGGGGAAAACCGAGAGCCGTAACGTCGACGTCGTGCTGCAGGCTGCTGGAAGAAATGACGATATCACCGATATTCAGCCCCGGATCGACCGCCCCTGCAACTCCGGTAAACAAAATCGCATCGGCTCCGAACTTGTCGATCAGAATTTGCGTGCATACCGCCGCATTCACTTTGCCGACGCCCGAACGCGTCAGAACTACCTTTTTCCCGTGAAATACGCCGCGGTAATAGGCGATCCCCGCATGAGCTTCCTTTTGCTTGTTCTCCATTTGCGCAAGCAGCAGCTCAATCTCCTCCTGCATCGCCCCGATAATGCCGATCGTTCCGAATGTCATCCGTATCTATCCTTTCTCTCGTCGAGTTTGTCCATAAAGAAGCCCTGCTTCGGCGAAACGCCGGCAGGGCTCTGTCATTGCGAATGTTAGCTGCCTTTCGGTCCGGCAACGGAACGGCGAGCGATCAAGTCATGAGGCAGCGTGACCGTCGCGTTGTCCACGTTTTCTTTCTTCATCAGCTTCGTCAGCAATCTCATTGAGACCGCGCCGATGTCGTACATCGGCTGGGCAACCGTCGTCAGCAGCGGACGCACCATCGACGAGATCCGGCTGTTGTCTACGCTAATGACGGACACGTCGTCCGGAACCGAGAGTCCGGCGTCCTGGATGCAGTGAATCGCTCCGATCGCCATCTCGTCCGTAGCGGAGAATACCGCTGTCGGACGCTCCGGCAGGTTGAGGAAATATTGCATCTCCTCGATGCCAGATTCGTACTTGTAGTTGCCCACGCGTACGTAATCTTCGCGGAAAGCCAAACCGGCTTGCTCAAGCGCGCGCTTGTAGCCTTGGTAACGGGCGTAGCCATTGGCCGGATCCTGCAGCGTACCGCTGATCATCGCGATCGAACGGTGCCCTTCCTGGATCAGCTTGGTCACGGCATCGAAGGCAGCCGCTTCATGGTCGATGTCGACGGAAGGGATAACCCCCCTCTCATCCTTCGTACCGCAAAGCACGATCGGCACGTTCGACGTCTTGAACGCTTGAATATGCTCGTCCGTGACTGCGCCGCCCATGAACAACAGTCCATCGACCTGCTTCTCCAACAGCGTGTTGATGACGCGAATTTCCTTGTCCTTGCGCTTATCCGCGTTACACAAAATGATATTGTAGTGATACATGTTGGCGATGTCTTCGATGCCTCTGGCCACTTCCGCGAAATTCGCATTCGCGATATCCGGGATGACAACGCCTACCGTAGTCGTCTTCTTGCTTGCAAGTCCCCGCGCTACGGCATTCGGCCTATAACCGAGTCTCTCTATCGCTTCGTAAACTTTCTTCCGCGTCTGAGGCTTGACGTTAGGGTTATTATTGACGACGCGGGATACCGTCGCCATCGACACGCCTGCTTCCCGTGCCACGTCGTAAATGGTTACCGTCACTATGATTCGCTCCAATGTACATGACCGCAAACCGGAGGTTTGTCCAATCATGGATGATTAAGGTAATAATACGACAAAACCGTATGTTTAGCAATCAAACCAGCAAAGGTCGTTCAAAAATTGTAAATTTTCATCAAGAACCGCTTAACGTTGCTGCGAGCTTTTCCGACAGAAAATCGTAAGTAATATGCCAACGGAAGGCGCTCCCCCCGCTTCGCCGTCCTTCACCAAGCTCATCCGCGGAGAGGGTGATTGACACCGCTTCGCGATCTCGTTGCTCAAGAGAGGTAAGCTGCTGCAGGTTGACCATAAGTTGTCGCCTCCTTGAAAATCGTTACGAATATCGTAGCAGAAAATAAAGCTGCACGCAAAGCAACCGCTGAAAATATAAAGAGGGGCGTCCCTATCTTACCAAATATTAAAGATCAGATCTTCATTAGAGCTACGATACGTATTGGGCGCTTAATTGGCTCAGACGCATATGTATTTCACTCTTCCATGCCTCGTCCTCCAGCGATGAGGCGATGAGCAGCAAATCCAGCAGTCGATCGATTCTTTCCTCGGTCGCTTTAGCGATCGCTGTCGCTTGCAGAGAATCCGAATCGTTCAGCGCTTGCGACAGAACCCCCGCCCATTCGTGCACCTGATCGAACGGGATACTGCCAGGTGTAGGTTTGGCGCCGAGCTGACCAACCAGCTTGCCGACATCCTCTTTAATACCCGGAAATACGTCGTTTCTTCCGCAACCCGGACAGTTGTATACGGGAACGTTATTGATATTGACCTTTCTTGCAAAAATGACGGTACGGAGACCGAGACTCATCTCTTCTCCGCATAGACAGTGTTTAAGCAACGGCATTCTCTCCTTACAGTAACCAAGAGCTATCCGTAACTAATTCGCTGATCGGCGCTTTTTCTCCTGCTCAGGAGGCCGTGTAATTTCTGGAACGACGCCAGTCCGACAGCCGCCAGATCAGCAGTACGAGCAAGCTCGCCGCCGCGGCCCCCATGCCGTCGTGGAGCAGATCCAGCGGGTCCGGACTGCGCATCGGCACGAACGATTGATGCCATTCGTCCGTCAACCCGTACAGGACGCAGACGAGGACGTTAAGCAGACAGCCTTTCCACGTAGCCGACAGTCTGCCCATTCCGTAGGCGATCGTCAGAGCAAGGACAAAATACGCCACGTAGTGCATCGGATTAAAATCGGATAAAAAAGGCAGCCATCGCTGAACCCAGGGCAGCACGCTATCGAGCTGGTCCCCGCTCCGCGACGAAGATATGAATATGGCGATCATGCAGAGCAGCGCCGGCGCATATCTCCATTTTCCTTTCAAAACGGTCACTCCTCTCTCGCAAGGTGAAGGACGGGCCAACTTTTGGTACAATGGATGTCTGATTGGCATCGTACTATTGAAATGGAGGTGGCCTGCCATGGCCTCGACCAAAAGGGTCGTTTGTTTGCTTGACGATGAATTCGAAGATTTGGAGCTTTGGTATCCGGTCTACCGCGCGCGCGAAGAAGGCGCGGAGGTGCTGTATGCAGGACCAGAGCAAGGGCGCAAACACATTGGCAAGTACGGAGTCCCCGCGGTGGCGGACATTTCCTACGATGAGCTGGACGCCGACAAATTCGACGGCTTGCTCGTTCCCGGCGGTTGGGCGCCGGATAAAATCCGCAGAGACCCTCGCGTGCTGGAGTTTGTACGACGCATGGACGCCGCCGGCAAACCGATCGGGCAAATTTGCCACGCCGGATGGGTGCTCGTCTCGGCGAAAATTCTCGACGGCAGAACGGTGACCTCTACGCCGGGCATCCGCGACGATATGGAAAACGCGGGAGCGACATGGGTGGACGATGCGGTCGTCGTTGACCGCAATCTTGTATCCGCCCGCAGACCGCCCGATCTGCCGCCGTACGCTAAGGCCTTCTGCGATTTACTGTTCGGCCGCTGATCCGAAGCCTGCTCCCGGCCTCAATCCGCGTTAGATCAGCGGGTTAGCACCGGGAGCAAGCGCCGCGCCTGCATAAAATTGGCGTGCGAGCTCGCGCGCCTCCATCGACGTCCGGCAGCGGAACAAGTCGTCCAGCAGCTTGCGGCTGTCCGATGCTTTGGAGCGCAGCAGACGCTCTTTGACCGGCAGGATCGCCTGCGCGGAGAGACTCAGCTCGTCGATGCCCAGCGCCAGCCAGATCGGCAGGGCGTTCACGTCGCCGGCGATTTCCCCGCAGATGTTGACGGGAATTCCTTGCGCCTTGGCCGCGTGCGCAACCGTTCGGATCATTCGCAAAATCGCCGGATGGAACGGCTCGTACATGTGGCTGATCTGCTCGTTCATCCGATCGACGGCCAGCGTGAACTGGATCAAGTCGTTCGTGCCAATGCTAAAGAAGGACGCCTCTTCGGCCAAAATATCGGCGATCGCCACAGCGGCCGGAACTTCCACCATAATGCCGGGCTTGATGTCCGCGCGAAACGGAACGCTCTCCTCCTGCAGCTCGCGCTTCGCCTCAGCCAGCACCTCATTCGCCGCCCGCAGCTCCTCGACCGAAGTGATCAACGGATACATAATTCGGACATCCCCGAAATTCGATGCCCGCAAAATGGCGCGAAGCTGAATTTTGAACAGATCTTTGCGTTCCAGACAGAAGCGAATCGCTCGAAAGCCGAGAAACGGATTTTCCTCTTCCGGCATTTCGTAATAGTCCAACTGCTTGTCGCCGCCGATGTCGAGCGTACGGATGACCAGCGTCTCGCCCTTCAGCTTCTGGACGGCGCTGCGATACACTTCGAATTGCTCCTCTTCGGAAGGAAAATACATCCTGTCCATGTACAGAAACTCGGTCCGGAACAAGCCGACGCCCTGCGCCCCGTTGCCTAGCGCCGCCTCCAGCTCCTTCAGGGAGCTGATGTTCGCCGCCAGCGTAAGCGTCACTCCGTCCTGTGTCACGGAGGGCAATTCAGCCAGCTTAAGCAGCTGTTCCTTCTCCGCGAGCTGCCTCCGGCGCATTTCGGTGTAGCGGGCGACCATATCCGGAGTCGGATCGACCTGCAGCATGCCGGTCTCGCCGTCGAGAATAAGCAGGTCTCCCGTGCCGATCGGCTGTTCCAGCTTGCCCTCCGCGCCCATCACCATCGGAATGCCGAACGCCCGCGCCATAATGGCCGAATGCGACGTCGGGCTGCCGACCATCGTAACGATGCCGAGCACCAGCTCCGGCTTCAGATGAACGAGCTGGGAAGGAGACAGCTCTCGCACGACAAGCACGAAGGGCTGCGTATCCTCCGGCAGCGAAATTTCCGGAGCGCCAAGCAGATGCTTCAGCAGGCGGTTGCCCACGTCCTTGATATCCAGCGCCCGCTCCTTCATATATTCGTCGTCCAGCAGATCGAACATCGTCACGAAATGATCGATCGCTTCCTTCACGGCGACTTCGGCGACCTTGTACTGACGCTGAATGATGCCTTGAATTTCGTTCATGAACACCGGATCTTCCAGGATGGCCAGATGGGCGTCGAATATGCTCGCCTCCGCTGAGCCGACCGCTTCGTCCAGCTCCGTCTTCATCTGGCTGATCTCCGTCTTCGACCGGCGCACCCCCTCGTACAACCGATCGAACTCCTTGGCCAAATCGGCCACGTCGATCTTCTGATCCGGCAGCTCCCACTCCCAATGCGGCAGCACGAAGGCTTTGCCTATCGCAATCCCCTGCGACGCCCCCAATGCCTGTATCATTTCTCCGCCCCCTTGTTCTCTCTCTCGTGTACGACAACCGACATGACCGCGGCCTGACCCTTTTTGACCACTTTATACGGAGCGAATCTCCAGGACTTGACCTTGTCGCTGTTCGTGATCACCATGGGCGTCTCCAGCGATTTGGCATACTGCTTAAGCGTAGGAATGTGGAATTTCAACAGCGGTTGGCCGGGCGATACCTCGTCTCCCATCTGAACGAGCGCCGTGAAGCCTTTGCCCTCCAGTTGGGATGTGTTGATACCGACATGCAGCAGCACTTCCAGACCGTCCTTGGTAACGAGGCCGATCGCGTGCAGCGAAGGATGAATATGGATGATTTTGCCCTGTACCGGCGCCACCAGCTCCCCCTTGTCCGGAATGAAGGCGACGCCGCGGCCGACAAGCCGCTCCGCAAAAATCGGATCGTCGACCTCCTCCAGCGGAATCATTCGTCCCTGCACCGGGGAATGGA
This sequence comes from Cohnella phaseoli, assembly GCF_003386235.1. Taxonomy (GTDB): domain Bacteria; phylum Bacillota; class Bacilli; order Paenibacillales; family Paenibacillaceae; genus Cohnella; species Cohnella phaseoli. The sequence continues at coordinate 89,706 of NZ_QRDZ01000003.1, read as the reverse complement.
ATTGAATCCGCTGCACGTCGGTCTGCATGAGCTTATGAATTTCTTCCCGGATCAGCTCCGAGAACGTGCCGAACACGACCTGCACATGACCGCCGCCAAGACGAATGACGCCCGCCGCCCCCAGATGTCGCAGCGACTGCACGTCGACCTTGCTTTCGTCCTCCAGCGTCAGACGCAGGCGGGTGATGCATGCTTCGAGGCGAACCATGTTCTCCTTGCCTCCGAGGGCCTGCAAAATCAGCGGAGCCCGATACGGAATGTCTCCGGCCCAATCGTCCAGTCGGCTGGCGTCCTCCCGTCCGGGTGTGGCAAGCTGGAAGCGACGGATACTCCAGCGGAACAGCACGTAATAGAGAAGTCCCGTCAAGGCCCCGATCGGCAACAGCAGCCAGCCTCTCTGAGCAAGCGGCAGATTGACCAGATATTCCAGCACGCCGGCCGAGAATGCAAAGCCGTGATGAATATCGAGCTCGTACACAAGCCACATCACGCCTCCCGAGAGCAGCGCATGAACGAGGAACAAATAAGGCGCGACGAATAAGAAAGCGAACTCGACCGGCTCCGTAATGCCAGTCAGGAACGAGCCCAGAGCGGCGGCGCGAAACTGCTTGCTCGTCTTCGGCTTCAGATCCTCGCGCGCCTCGTGAATAATCGCGAAAGCGACGGCCGGCAGGGCGAACATCATCGTCGGGTACAAGCCGGCCATGAAGATGCCCGCCGATTCGTCTCCGGCAAAAAAGCGCGGCAGATCGCCGAAGTAGACCGCTCCGTCTGCCCCTTGGTACTCGCCGACCTGGAACCAGAACAGATGATTCAAAATATGGTGAAGTCCGAACGCAACCAGAATGCGGTGAAGAAAGCCGTACAGGAACACGCCGAAGCCGCCCGCCGAATGGACGAGCGTGCCTGCGGATACCGCCCAGCTCTTCATCCCTTCGCCCAGACCGATCATGAGCCAAGCGAATGCGAGCGACAGGACGCTCATAAACAGCGGTACAAACCTGGAGCCGCCGAGAAACTGCAAATATTCGGGCAGCCGGAACGATTTGAACCGCTCGTGCGCCCAAGCGGACGCGATGCCGATGACGGCGCCCGCGAACATCGACGGCTGGACGCCCTCCGGATCGTACGTATGCGTAACGACATGAAAAATAAACATCGCGACGAGCGCTCCCATACCCGCCATAGCGGACTGGTTGGACATCCCGAGTGCGATACCGATCGCGAACACATAGGGAACGTATTGAAAAATCGTCATGCCTGCGGCGTGCAGCATCTCCGGCACTTGCGTCCAGCCCAGCGAATCCCATGGCAATCGCGCCAGCATCAGAAAGATGGCCGCAGCAGGCAGCACCGTCATCGGCAGCATCATTGCCCGGCCCAGCCTCTGCAAATAACCGATTCCGTACATGGCTTTCCTCCTTCCCGGAACGATCTCGCGGCGCCTCCGTCAGCGATGACGACGGCGCCGCGGATGGGAACGGGCCAATTAATCAGGCTTTTCCGTTCGGCAGCAGAAGGGAATCCTCCACTTTAATACAGCGATCCATAATGACGTTAAGACCGCCTTCGGCAGCGATCGCTCCCGCTTCCTCGTTCAGAATGCCAAGCTGCAGCCATAGCGACTTGGCGCCGATCTCGACGGCCTCCCGCGCGATCGGAGGCGTATGCTCCGGGCGGCGGAATACGTTGACGATGTCGACCGGCTCCGGGATGTCCTTCAAGGAAGCGTACGCTTTCTCTCCCAGAATCGTCGTTGCCTTCGGATTAACCGGAATGATGCGATAGCCTTTGCGCTGCATCGCCTCCGACACCATATGCGAAGTCTTGGACGCATCGTCGGACAGACCGACGACGGCGATTACGGTCGATTGCTCCAAAATTTGCTTGATCTCTTCACGGGACGGATGAACGTAAGCCATTTAGCATGCCTCCCTTATTTTAACGATTCAGAATAGATAAGTTTCACGTACCTCTTTGTCTGAATCGTCTACGCAAATCTGCTCCGGCGCGTTTAGACGCCGAAGGCGTTTTTGCTTGGCGAACGGATTTTCGGTTAGTCTGTCCATTCAACCTGAGCGCCAAGCGACTTCAGATGGTCGAAGTAGATCGGATACGATTTGGCGACGTGGTGCGCGTCCTTGATGCGAATCGGACGAGCGGAACGAAGGCCGACAATCGTCAACGCCATAATGACGCGGTGATCGTAGTGCGCGTCGATCTCCACGCCCCCTTCTACGCCTTCCGGACGTCCATGAACGATGATCTCGTCCCGCTTCTCGTCGACCCGCGCTCCCGCCTTGCGCAGTTCCGTCAAGTAATCGGTAATGCGGTCGCATTCCTTGTAGCGCAGGTTTTCCACGTTATAGAAGCGAGAGGTTCCATCCGCGAACACGGCAGCGGCGACCATTGCCAGCACGCCGTCGGTGAACTCGTCCCCGTCGAACTCGCCCGCCGTAAGTTTGCCGTTGCCGCGGACATGCACGATACCGTTCTCGTGCGTAAGCGGTACGTTCATCGCCTTCAACACATCGACGACCGCACGCTCCCCTTGCTTGCTGTCTTCCTTCAGCCGGTGAACGACGACGTCCGACTCGGTGACGGCCGCGGCGGCAAGAATGGCTGCTGATCCCGGATAGTCGCCTTGGACCGTGTAGGTCTGAGCTTTGTATTTCTGCCTGCCGGGAACCCGAAAATGCATTAAATCCTCAGACGCCTCAATAACGATGCCCGCCTGCTCCAGCACCTCCAGCGTCTGGCCGACAACAACTTTCGATTTCAGATCGTGCAGCACTTCGATCTCGCTGTCCTCATCGAGCAACGGCGTCAAAAACAGCAGCGAGCTGAGGAACTGCGAGCTGACGCTGCCCGACACTTGAATTTTGCCGCCGCGAGGCTGACCGCCGCGAATCGTCATCGGCAGCCGACCGTTCTGATGCTCGATGCGCACGCCCATGCTTTCCAGCGCAGTAATCAGATCGTCATGAGGTCTCTTGCCAAGTGACGCCGGATAAGAGTTGACGAAGTGAACCTCCGGCAACAGCGCCGCCACCGACATAATGAATCTCAAAACCGCGCCCGCGTTGCCGACGTCCAGTTCCTTCGTCGGGCGCGGATGGCGTCCGAAGCCGGTAATGACGATTTTCTCGTCGTCCTCCTCGACGATCGCGCCGAGATCGCGAATGCAACGGCGCATCGCTTCGCCATCCTCGCTGTGCGCAGGATACAAAATCGTGCTTGTTCCTTCCGCCAGCGCGGAAACGAGCAAATAACGCGTCGTATAATTTTTGGAGGATAGCGCTTGAATTTCGCCGTTCAGTCTGCCAGTCGGGGTTACGATCATATCCATGTTCGATAAACACGCTCCTTAGAAGCTATAAATGATAAATCAGGCTGCCCGCGCCGACGCCGGCCGCAGTCAGCGCGAATCCGCCGACATACGTCGCGGCAAGGTACAGATAAAGCGTTCGCCTGGCGGCCCCGCCGCCGCGATACAGCGTCGCCTTCTGCACGTTAAGGGTAGAGTAAGTCGTCAGCCCGCCCAAAAAACCGATCCCGGTTAATGCATATACCGCAGCGTTGCGCTGCTCAAGCCCGATTCCGATCAGCACGCCCATCGCCAACGAACCGACAAGGTTGACGACCAGCGTACCGTAGAAACCCGGCTTGCCTTCAGCTGCGATCCAGCGGCCGACTCCGTAGCGGAGCAGCGCTCCCGCCGAGCCGCCCAAGCCGACCAGACATGTAAGACCAAAGCCGCTCATACTCGCCTCGCCCCTCTCTTACCTTTAGCGGTTCCAAGGGAGAGTCCTAGCGCAGCCAGCGCCCAGCCTGCCGCTGCGCTGATGAATACGTATGCCGCCGCGATGGCGTAGGCATGCTGCTCCAGCATAAGCCAGAGCTGCCCGTTAAACGCGCTGAACGTCGTATAAGCGCCGAGAAAGCCGGTTCCCAATAAATCCCCGGCCCAAGCCAAGGCGGGCTTGTCCGTTAACCAGCCGGTAAGCAGGCCCAGCAGCAGCGAGCCGGACAAGTTGATCAATGTCGTCGCCCACGGAAAGGCGTCCGAGGCTGCCGAGACGGGAAATAAAAATCCGATTCCATACCGCGCGAGCGCTCCCAGGCAACCCGCAAGCGCGACGCCAAGCGCGATTCTCATATCTCATACCGCCTATCGTTTGACAGCGCCGTGCGCAGTTTCTTATGATGAGGCTATATACTTCCTGATGGAAAGGCTGATTCTGATGAGTGACTATAGCACAATATCCGCCGAGGACTTGAAAGCCCGGCTGGATGCCGGGGAAACTCCCCATATGATCGACGTTCGCGAAGATTACGAGGTCGCGCAGGGCATGATTCCCGGAGCGCTGCACCTTCCGCTGGGCCAAGTGCCGCAACAGATCGATTCGATCACAAAGCATGAAGAAATCATTTTGATTTGCCGAAGCGGCGCCCGCAGCGACAGAGCCTGCCAATTTCTCGCTTCGCTCGGATACGAAGGCTCCGTCAACCTGATCGGCGGAATGCTCGCCTGGAACGAGCTCGAGCTGGGGGAAGAAGATTAAAGCCAGCCGTCCGGAAGTCCCCGCAGCAGCGCCTCGGCGACTTCTTCGGGCGACTTGTCCGACGTGTCCACCTTCGCATTCGCAAAATCGTAGGCATGCCGTCTTGATTCCAGCAGCTGCGTAACCCGCGCTTCGGCATCGCCGGCAAGCAGCGGTCTCGTTCCCGTCTCGGCGCTCGTCACGCGGCGGACGAGGCTCGCTTTGTCCGCCGTCAGCGCAACGACCCAACCGCGCTCCAGCATCTGCTGCCGATTGCTTTCGCGCAGCACGGCGCCCCCGCCGGTGGCGACGATTCGTCGCTCTCCGCTCAGCGCCTGTCGCACAGCCTGGCTCTCCCAATCCCGGAAAGCGGTCTCTCCGTCCTCCGCGAAGATTTGCGGAATGGACTTGTCCGCCGCCTTCACGATCTCTTCGTCCGTATCCAGACTCTCCCAGCCCAGACGCTCGGCCAGCAGACGGCTGACCGTCGATTTGCCGGTTCCCATGAAGCCGACAAGAATAATGTTGCGGCTAAAGCCTGTCCCGCTCACCACGCGTTCCCCATTCCTTATAAAGGTTAATTCAAAAAATCCGGTTTTGATCACGAAGTATTCCAATGAAGCCTACTCGACATCGAATCTTGAATTCAGCCGGATCTTCCGGTACTCACGTAGCTCCCACTACGCTCCGTTCCTCATCACCGGTCTTCATCCAAGCTTCTCGGTGCTGAAACCCGAATTGTTGAATTTTCATTGTAGAGGTTCATTCAAAAAGTCCGGTTTTGATCATTAAGTTTGATTTTTACTTTTTATCCATCATAGCATAACGATTCCAAGGTATAAAACGACGAGTTTTTCCGTAAGTTTGATAGTGTACAATCCTGTGCCCAAAGGGGATGACGCAGTGAACAACTACCGACCCCAACCGCCGTCCGAGCAGCCTCTCCGCCGCCTTCTCGACCCTTCCCATCCTTTGCAACGGGAGGACGTTCTGTGGGCGCTCGGCTTTATTAAGAAAAAAGTGGCCGATGGAGCCCCCGAATGGTCGGGACTCGATCGGCCACAGCTGCTTGCCCATTTTGCCTGCTTTGCGGACATGGCCTTGCTGCTGCTTCATCGGCGCAGCCCGAGCAGCCGGGAAACCGACTGCTTCCGCGCGATGCTGAGCGAGCTGCTGCCGCGCGGGCAAGAGCGTTAGGAATTGATCCAGTTGTGGTGGAACGTGCCTTCCTTGTCCACCCGCTTAAACGTGTGCGCGCCGAAATAGTCTCGTTGCGCTTGCAGCAGGTTGGCCGGAAGACGCTCCGAACGGTAGCTGTCATAGTACGCGAGCGCGCTCGCGAACGACGGTACCGGCACGCCGTATGCGACAGCCGTCGTGACAACTTCGCGCCATGCGTCCTGGTACGACTCGACGACGCCTTTGAAGTACTCGTCCAGCAGCAGGTTGCGCAGCTGCGGGTCGCGGTCGTAGGCGTCTTTGATGTTTTGCAGGAAACGCGCGCGGATGATGCAGCCGCCGCGGAAAATCATCGCAATATCCCCGTAACGCAGGTTCCAGCCGTACTCCTCGGAAGCGGCGCGCATTTGCGCGAAGCCCTGCGCGTAGGAGCAGATTTTGCTGGCGAACAACGCCTTGCGCACGCTCTCGATGAATGCCGTCTTGTCGCCTTGGAACGGCTTCGTTTGCGGCCCTTTAAGCACTTTGCTTGCAGCGACGCGCTCTTCCTTCATCGCGGAGAGGAAACGCGAGAATACCGATTCCGTAATGATCGACAGCGGTACGCCAAGGTCGAGCGCGCTCTGGCTCGTCCACTTGCCTGTGCCCTTCTGTCCAGCCGCGTCAAGAATGACGTCGACCATCGGCTTGCCGGTCTCGGAGTCCTTCTGCGCGAAAATATCGGTCGTAATCTCGATCAGGTAGCTGTCCAGCTCGCCTTTGTTCCACTCGCCGAAAATTTCGTGCAGCTCGTCCGTCGAAACGCCGAGTACGTCCTTCAGCAATTGGTAAGCTTCGCAGATGAGCTGCATGTCGCCGTACTCGATGCCGTTGTGCACCATTTTGACGTAGTGTCCGGCTCCGTCGGGTCCGATGTATGTACAGCACGGGTCTCCGTTCACCTTCGCGGAAATGCCGGTCAAAATCGGCTCGACAAGGCGATAAGCTTCCTCAGGTCCGCCCGGCATGATGGACGGGCCTTTCAGCGCGCCTTCTTCGCCGCCGGAGACGCCGGTTCCGATAAAGTGGAAGCCCTTCTCCGTCAGTTCCTTGCTGCGGCGCTGAGTATCCGGGAAGTAGGCGTTGCCGCCGTCGATAATGATATCGCCTTTATCCAGATGAGGCGTGAGAGAATCGATCGTCGCATCGGTGCCCGCTCCGGCTTGAACCATGATCAAAATTTTGCGGGGCTTCTCCAGAGAGTTCACGAACTCTTCGACTGAGTAAGAGCCGACAAGCTTCTTGCCTTGACCTTCCGTATTCAGCAGGTCTTCGGTCTTCTCTCTCGAACGGTTATACACCGCAACGGTGAATCCGCGGCTCTCGATGTTAAGGGCCAGATTGCGGCCCATGACGGCCAAGCCGACAACGCCAATGTTAGCTTTCGACATGATTTTCTTCATCCTTTAGCGCAAAAATTTTCACAATAAGACTATTGTACTCTTTTTGCCCGGAGATGAAAACCATCATTTGCTTTCCTGCGGTCGGCATTAAAAAGGCTGCAAAAAAACTCTTGCTTTTCTTCGTTACTTATTATTTAATAGTTAATATAAATTATAAAGGATGTGTTCATAATGGCAGCAAGCACTTGGAACTTGGATAAATCCCACAGCGGTATTACCTTCAGCGTAAGACACATGATGATTACGAACGTACGGGGCAGCTTTAACGACTTCGACGCCGTCGTATCCGCGGACGCGTCCGATCTGACAGGTCTGGAAGCTTCGCTCACGATCGACGTCAACAGCATCGACACCAAGGACGAAGGACGCGATGGCCATCTGAAATCTCCGGATTTCTTCAACGCCGAGCAATTCCCGCAAATCGCCTTCAAGAAGACGGCGCTCGTCGCTAAAGGCGGAGAAGATTACGCGCTAACCGGCGACCTGACGATCGCAGGCGTGACCAAATCCGTAACGTTGAACACCGAAATTTCCGGCCCTGCCAAAGATCCTTGGGGCAACACGAAGTTCGGCGTTGTCGCAGACGGCTCGATCAGCCGCTCCGAGTTCGGGTTGAGCTGGAACGCCGCGCTTGAGACGGGCGGATTTCTCGTCGGCGACGCCATCAAAATCCATATCGAGCTCGAGTTCGCCCAAGCTTAATCCGACCTCGTACAACCGAAACGACAGAAAAAGCGGAGCCATCGTCTTCTCAGATGATGCTCCGCTTTTGATATATGGAGGAGAAAATATCGAGGTTAAGGATTTACGGGCGCTACAGCTCCAGCTGCAGCATTTCCAGCCTCATCGTCTTCAGCTTTTCTTTGCTCGTCTCTGCTGCTTCCTGCCATCCGTTCTGAATCGCTTCGTGAAGCACGGCAAGCTCGTAATCGATTTCAAGCCGCAGAACTCCCGCTCGCAGCTCAGCCCTGTTCGACTTGAACGCTTGCACCATGTCTTCCACCGTTACCTGTGGTCTCTTCTGGAAAATAATGCGATGCTCCATGCCGGACACCTCCACGAGTCGGATAATTTCGCCAAACATGATATTCTCGATTCTAAGCACCTGGCGATCATGAATTCGCTTGACGACGGCGTGGCCGCGGGAATCGTTGATCAGCTTTTCGATCCATAAGGAAAGCTTCTCGTCTCTGACCAAGTAATCCCCCACCATTTTGTAGCGGCCCATCGTTCTGAGAAATCTCAGCTTCAGGAGCTTGCGCCCCGTTCGCACCGACACAATAAAATGATGCTCGCTTTCGTTCCAGTACAAGGAATAACCGTCCTGAATCAGCTCGCGGATCAAGTTCTGGATTTGCCTGCGGTCGAAGCGAAGCTCCAGATTGCAATATTCCACTTCATAGCTCCGGTTCACGGCCATCCCTCCTCCCACCTTGCGCGCATGGCATGAGACGTTGACCGAATTGTCAGAATATTGTGTCTTACTTCTATCTTATACTTCATTGTATGTTATGGCAACTTGGTTTCTTGACTATTTTTTTAGCGCTCCGCCGGACGAAGCGCATAAGAGCCGAAGGCGAGCAGCACGGCGGCGAACAACGCCAGCACGCCCAGCTGAAGTCCGATGCCGGACAGCGTTTGGCCGGACGAAGCTTGATCGAGCGCTGCGATCGCCCATCTCTGCGGCGTGAAGTTCGCCAGCTTCTGCATGAACTCCGGCATCATCGCAAGCGGCCAGAAGCAGCCGCCAATCATGCAGGTCGGAATGACGATCATATTGTTGATGCTGCCGAGCATCGCGCTGTTTTTCACCAGCGCCGCCGCAGCGGAAGACAAACCGACGGCAGCCAGCAGGAAGCATTCCATTACCGAGAGGAGCACGCCGAACGGCACGCCCAGATCAAACCCGATCACATAACGCGTCACGATCAGAATAAGAACGAGCTGTAAGGTTCCAAGAAGAAAACAGCCGAGGAAGTTGCCTACGGCGATCTCTATCGCACGGATCGGCGCCACGAACATTCTGGCCATCGTCCGGTTGTCGCGATCTTCGACGACTCCGTGAATAGATTGGTTCACCAGCATCATCACAAACAAGAGCATAAGTCCGACGACGAGCACGTAGGCATTGTCGGTCTCATGAACAAGCCGCTCCCGTTCGACGCGCAGCCCTTCCGTCGTCTGTCGTTCAAGCAATGTCCGCGCAAGCGCCTCCCGATTCTCGGGGCGCTCCTCCGCGGCGGCGGCCAGCGCGATCGAGCCCGCCAGCCGATCCGTCGTCTCCGACAACGCCAAGCTTAGCGATACGTTCCACTGCTTTTCGTTTTTGCGGATAAGCTGGACTGCCGTTTCCTCGCCGCTCAACAGCCTGTCGGTGAAACCGGGAGGAATATAGACCAGCGCCCCCCACTCTCCGTCGTACACCTTGCTCTTCAACTGCTCCAGGTCGCTTGAGGCTCCGTTCTGCTCCAGCAAATCGTAGATTTCGTCGGAACGGATCGCAGCCGCGACGTGCTGGCCGAGCCAGCCGCCGTCCTCGTTCAGCAGCGCGACGGGAATGCGCTCACCGGTTGTTCGGCCGAATAGACCGACGATTCCCGAGATGATCAGGATAGGGAGCAGCACTAGCGTAAGCAGCGCTTTGCGGTTACCGACCGTTCTGCGTATTTGAAGCCGGGCAATGATGAGACTTTTCACGATAACGCCACCGCCTTTCGAAATCTGAGCATGGCCGCCGCCATAATGATAACTGTAATCGTTCCGAGAATGAGCGCGTCCTGCCAGCCTTCGCCCAACGTTCCGCCCGCCATCAACCGGCGAAGCGCTTCATTGGCCCAATGATTGATCGTAAACTTGCCAATCTCGCGCATGCCCGGTCCGAGATCGGCGATCATTCCGCCGCTTAGGAAAGTCATCGATGTAATAACGAGGCTGAAGATCGATTCGATCGTCCTCCGGCTGCGGGTGAAGGATGCGACGAGAATTGCAAAGCCGATCGCAGCCGCGGCTACAAGCGCACAAACAATCGCGATCGCGCCGTAGCTCCCTCCCCAATCGACGCCGTATACCGCCTTGGTGAAGCCGACGATCACGGCAGCCTGCAAACAGGCGAACAGAGCGGATCCCAGCAACTTGCCGAACAACAGAACGTTCAAGGATACGGGCATCGAATATAGGCGCAGCAGCGTTCCCTTTTGCCGTTCATCGGTCAGCCCGAGCGCTGCGGACATGCCTGAATACAGCAGAAACATGATCAGATAGGCAACCGAATAATATTGTACAGCCGAAAAGTTATTGAAATCCGTCGTGTTCCGGGTACTCAATGTACCGATCTGCACCCTCTCCGCGGCGGCAGCACGGGCCATGCTCGCTTCGAGCGCTTCGCCGGACAGGTTCGGAATCGCAGCGGCAGCCGTCCGGCGCACATTCGCGTCCGCGACGAACCGATTCAGGACGGATTCGGCGACTAAATTGCGTTCTGTGAACTGTCCGGGATAATAACGGACGCCTTCCGCGGTCAGCGCAAACCCGAAATCCGCCTTGCCCTTGCGCACATCCTCGCGAACCTCGTTCTCGCTGGCTCGCGTCAGCGCACGGACATAGCCCGCAACCCCCGGGGAAGCCATATAGCGTTCCGCGGCTTCGCCGAGCGGGCTCCCGCTCTCGACGGATACGGATAGATCGATCGGTTCAAGATCGCTTTCCAAAGCGTTGCCAAGCAAGAAAATGAGCATCAGCGGCAATCCCAGCATCATTAGAATAACGGTGCGGATTCGGCATAGCCGGACAACCTCGTTCCAGGCTACCCACAGGGTCAATCTCATTTCGCATCCTCCTCCCCGCTAAGCTTTGTCCCGCAGCGTCCGGCCCGTCAGCGTCAAAAACAGGCTTTCCAAATCCGGCTCGACGCGGGTCAGCTTCTGCAGCTTTAATTCATGCTTGGTCAAAATAAACAAAATATCCTGCAAATACGTCTGCGATTCCTGCAGCACCAGCTCCAACTGTGAATCCTCGCGTTTCTGAAAGGAGGTCACCCGGGGATGACTGCGAATTTCGGCTGCGGCTTCATCCGTCAGACGATTTGTCTCGAGCATCAGCCGCTCCTCCAGACCGGCCTGAAGGATCAATTCCTCCTTCGTTCCGTGCGCGACCAGCCTGCCTTGATCCATGATCCCGATTTTGGTGCTGATCGCCTCGACTTCTTCCATGTAATGACTCGTGTAGATGACGGTCGAACCCATCTCGTTCAGCTTTTTGACCGATTCCAAAATATGATTGCGCGACTGCGGATCGATGCCGACGGTCGGTTCGTCCATGATGATCAGCTTCGGCCGGTGCATAATGGCGCAAGCGATGTTCAGTCGCCGCTTCATGCCCCCGGAGAAAGTAACCGGCCTGCCCTTGGCGAAATCCTGCAGCCCCGTAAACTCCAGCGCCTCCTCTACTCTTTCCTTAAGCAGATTTCCTCTTAGCCCGTATAACTTACCGAAAAACGTCACGTTTTCCCTGGCCGACAGCTGCTCGTAGATGGCCAGCTCTTGCGGCACAAGCCCGATTCTGCTTTTGGTTTCAAGCGGACGCTTCGCAACGGAATAGCCGTCAAGCGCGATCTCCCCGCCATCCATCGGCAGCAGGCCGGAGAGCAGATGGATCGTCGTGCTTTTCCCCGCGCCGTTGGGGCCGAGCAAGCCGAAAATCTCCCCCTCCGCAATGTCCAGGTTTAGGTGATTAACGCTGATTTTCGTATCGTATTTTTTAACGACGTTTTTGAATTGCACGAACGTCATGCCGACAGCCCCTCTCTGACTTGTTGACTTCATTATAGGGGATCGGCGATTCGCCGACAGGTATACTGAGTCACCGCTTTTCGCGCGTCGAGGTGACAAAAGTCATTTCTTGAATGCTATAATGGGAATCACTCAGGCATTACGGAAGGAGTTCCCTCATGAGGCACCCTCTTGTCTGGCTTCAGCACCTTCTGGTCGCGGCGCCCGCGATCGCCACGCTCTACGAAGTCGACATCCCCTCAGTCGGAAAATACGTCGCTTGCATTCTTCTGGCGCTGCTGTACTCGCGATTGCTGCTGCCGGCCCGCAAGCTCGCGATGCTGCTCATTCCGCTCGGTATGATCGCTTTCTCGCTGCTTTATCACGAATATGGGGGACTGCTCTATTTTCTCCAGTACTCCTTGCTCGTCACCGCCGTTCTGTGCTTAAACAAACCGGTCGAGCTTGGCGTTGCGCTCCTTCTATCCGCCGTGGTTCTCAACTCCGGTGTGGATCGACTTCCCGCTGGCACAGTCTGGACGATGAACATCGTCTGGCTGATTGTCGCACTGTTCGTCGCCGCCGTCTTCTTGCAGAAGCGTCAGGCCGAGCGATTGGAAAATGCGGTTGAGGCGCTCGCGGGCAGCCAAGAGCAGCTTGAGCAGGAGCGAGCGCGCGCGATGGAATATGCTCGCAAGGTGGAGGATTATGCGCAGGTCCAGGAACGCAGCCGAATCGCCACCGAGCTGCACGACGATCTAGGCCACAGGCTGATCCGGGTGAAAATGATGACCGAGGCGGCGCTCCAGCTCATGGAACGCAATCCGGCTCAAGCGACGGGGCTGATCGAGCAGGTGCGCGGACAGTTGGAAGAAAGCATGAACAATATGCGGTACACGGTTCGGAAGCTGCAGCCCGTCGATTCCGCAGGCGCGAGAAGATATGCGCTGCATCGCCTAATCGAGGACGCGGCGAGAGATTTGCGGATCGAGGTCGATTTTGCGGTAACCGGCAACCCGTTCCCGCTCTATCCGAGTCTGGAGTTCGTGCTGTACCGGAACGCCCAGGAGGCGATTACCAATGCAGTCCGGCACGGCGGCGCTACCGCGGTCGAGGTCGGGCTCGATTTCGCGGAGGACCGGATCGCCATGAACATTTCCAACAACGGCAAGCCTCCCGGTCAGCTCGCTCCGGGTATGGGGATTAAAGGAATGCAAGACAGATTGGCCGTTGTCGGCGGACAGCTCCGCATCGCCATGGAGCCTCGGTTCGTCCTGTCGACGATCGTTCCGTACTCACGAACGCGGCCAGCGCAGGAAAAGGGGATTTTGTCATGATTCAATTGGTTATTGTGGACGACGATCCGTTCATTCGGGAAAGCTTAAAGCTCATTCTCGACCTGGACCCCGATCTAACGGTTATCGGCACATGCGGAGACGGCGAGGAAGGTTACCGATTCGTCAAGGAGCATCCGGAGACGGACATCGTTCTGATGGACATTCGCATGCCGGGATGCGACGGCGTTGAAGGGACGCGCAAGCTGAAAACGCTGGACAAGCCGCCGGCGGTGCTTATTCTGACCACCTTCGACGACGACGAATATATCGTGCAGGCGATCCGCAACGGCGCCAACGGCTACTTGCTCAAAAACGTGCCGCCGGCCCGGATCGTCTCCGGGATCAAGTCGGTCGTCGAAGGCAACCATCTTATCCATCCGGACATCGCCCGCAAGCTGGCCGGCCTGCTGGACCAGCGGGATTCGCGCGAGTCTGCCGGCGGAGCGGCCAAGAGACTAGCGGATTCCGGACTTACCCCGGCGGAGCAGGATATCGTTCGTCATATTGCCGACGGCAAATCCAACAAAGAAATCGCCGGAGCGATGTTTCTTAGCGAAGGTACGGTGAAAAATTACATCTCTGAAATTTTAGGAAAGCTGGGCCTTCGGGACCGCACTCAGATCGCTATTTTTTATTTGAAGGAGTCAAGAGCATGAGCGTAATCGCAACGGATAGTTTCACAGGGTTCGAGGACAAGGATTTCGAGGTGTTCGAAATTGAAGGGCTGGAGGCGCGCATGGAGGCGCTGATCGCCCGGGTACGGCCGAAATTTCATCAGTTGGGAGAGCGTATGACGCCGTTTTTGACCGAGGCTTGCGGCGAAGAAATGTTTACGCATGTCGCCAAACACGCCAGAAGAACCGTTAACCCGCCGAACGACTCGTGGGTCGCCTTCGCCCCCAATAAAAGAGGATACAAGGCTCACCCTCACTTCCAGATCGGCCTCTGGTCGACGCACGTCTTCGTGCAATTCGCGGTCATTTACGAATGCCCGAGCAAGGATCAGTTCGCCGAGCGGGCACTGGCTGAGCTGTCGTCGATTCGCGGCTCTGTCCCTTCGTCATATGTATGGTCGAAGGACCATATGGTGCCGACGGGTTTGGTTCACGGAGAGCTGGCAGACGACGAGCTTAAGGAGCTGTTTACGCGACTGAAAACGGTCAAAGCCGCCGAGCTGACCTGCGGCATTCACATTCAGCGCGGCGATCCGCTGCTGGCCGACGGAGAAGCGTTCATGAAACGCGCCGAAGACACGTTCCGCACGCTGCTGCCTCTGTATCGGATGGCGCTGTAAGGCGAAGGGCTGCCCCATAAGCATGTCAAGTTGCTCTGAAAGATAATCGATAACAAAGATGAAAGGTGTATATACCTTTCTTTGTCTGTCGATTATTTCAAGTCAACTGCTTATGGGGCAGCCCCCCGTACTTATGGACGCCATTACCTCTGCTACATCCGTTTCAACAACTCCGTGACCAAGACGCCGTTGATCTTAAAGCCGGCCAGTTCGCAATCGGTGATTTCGACGTCGGACAAGTCGCAACTCGCGAGCTTCGCTCCGGCCAGCGTCGCATTCGAGATTTGCGCTCCGCTCAAGTTCACGCGCTTGAGGCTTGCCTTCGCCATGCTTACCTCTTCCAATACAAGACCATCGGCCCTGACCACCTGTAGCTTAGAGTCGGAAATGTCCGTATATTGCAAGTTCATGCTCATTTGCTCCCCTCCCAAGACGAATGCGCCGCCGCTTCGCTTACCGCCGCTGCGGCAATTTTGCGCTGACGAGCCGACTTGCGGAAATAGAGCAGTTCATACACACAAGGTACGATGACGAGCGTCAGCAGTGTCGCGACGACGAGTCCGCCAATTACGACGATAGCCAAGCTCTGGGAGACGATGCTGCCGCTCTCCGACGAGCCGAACACGAGCGGGAGCATCGCGCCGACGGTCGCGATCGCCGTCATCAGAATCGGACGCATACGTGTACCGGCCGCTTCAAGCAGCGCTTCGCGAATCGTCATGCGCTCTTCGTTATGCTTCACCCGGTCGATCAGAACGATCGCGTTCGTGACGACGATGCCGATCAGCATGACGACGCCGAAGATTGCGGTGAAGTCCGGCGTTACCCCCGTCACGATCAGCCCCAGCACAGCCCCGATCGGCACGAAGAAAATCGAACTGATGATAGCTAGCGGCGCTTTAAGCGTCTTGAACGTAAACACCATGATCAGATAGACGACTCCGATAGAAACGATCATCATCATGAACAGGCTCATAATGTCGGCCGATTGGTCCGCCGAAGCTCCGCCTACGTTCAGCTTGACGCCTTCCGGAGGCGAGATTTCCTTCAGCTGCTTGTCGATCTCCGTTCCGACCTTGGACAGTTGGGACGGCTCGACCGAGGCCGATACGCGAACATAGCTGCTGCCGTCCTTGTGGTAGAACATCGTCGCCTGCTCCGACTTCTCCCATTTGGCCACGGCGGATACCGGCTTCGGACCTTCGTCGGTCATTACGGTCAGAGCCGAAAGCTCGCTCTCGGATTGCGGCTTTAGCGCCGGCTCGATCCTCACGGGAATCGTCTGTCCGTCCACGACGATGGAGCCGACCGGAACTGGGTTCAGCATCCCTTGGAGCTGAGCGGCGATTTCACCCGCCTTGGCCGCAGCCGGGTTGACCTCCAGCGTATAGATCGTTTTCTTCTCTTGCTGATTGCTCTCGACTTTGAGCACGTCCTTGATCGGCGCGATCTTGGCCATGACCTCCTCGGCCGTCTTGCCGATGTCTTCGAGATTGCCGCCCGTAACGTCGATAATGACTTCCGTGGAGCTGCCGCTGGACATGAAGTCGCCCGTCGATACGTTCAGTTCCGCTTCCGGATATCCGCCGGCCTGCGCTTTCACTTCCTCCATCGTTTTTTCCGCATCCGCACCCTTTTTCATTTTCAGCATGTAAGTAACAAGGGTTGGAGAGCTGACAGAGCCGTACTTGGCCGATTCGGAGCTATTGCCGTTCACCATCATAACCAGCGACACATCTTCTCGTCCCAGCAAATAGGTTTCCAGCTTAAAGCCGTTTTCCAGCACTTGCTCGGCCGGAGTGCCCGGCTTGTATTGCAGGCTTACGTTGACGTTTTCCGCGTTCGAGGAATCGATCGCTCCCTTCGGCATCGTCATGTAGGTGGCGATAGAAGCGACCAGCAGAACGACCGCGCCGAGAATCGGCAGCCACTTGCGCTTCAGATTCCATTCCAACAGACGTACGAACCGTTTTGAAGGCTGGTGCTCCTTAATGTTGGAGTTCCGCAGCACGCCGGCGCTCATGAGCGGAATTACCGTCAAAGCGACGATCAGCGAGGACAGCAGCGAATAAGTCATCGTTAACGCGAACGGCAGCAGGAAAGACTGCAGGCTGCCTCGCAGCAAGCTCATCGGCAGGAATACCGCGATTGTCGTCAGCGTAGAGGCGGTAATTGCACGCGCCACCTCTGCGGTCGCATCGATGACCAGCTCTTTGGAGAACTTCTCTTTCTGAAGCCTGCGGAAAATGTTCTCGATGACAACGATGCTGTCGTCCACCAGCCGTCCGACCGCAACCGCGACACCGCCCAGCGTTAAAATGTTCAGCGTAATCCCGGACAGATCAAGCAGGTACAACGTCATCGCCAGCGATAGCGGGATCGAGACGATTGTGACAAGCGTAGCGCGAATGTTGCGCATAAAAATAAGAATAACAATTGTGGCGAACAAGGCGCCAAGCAGCACCTCTCTCATCATGCTGTTGACCGAGTGCACGACCTGCTCCGAGGTGCTTATAGCGACTTTCAGCTCGACCGCCGCGTTTTCCTCGTTATATTTGTCGATAATTTTCTCGACTTCCTTGCCGACGCTGACCGCATTGGAATTCGCTCCTTTGGAGATGACGAACTCAATCGCGTCCTTGCCGTCTACACGAAACAGGCTTTCCTTCGAATCGTCCAGCTTGACATCCGCGACCTCGCTCAGCTTCACTCCGGGAACGACGGGAAGCTGCTTCAGCGTATCGATATCCTGCAGGTTGGCGACAACGTTCAGATTGACGATTTGGCCATCCAGAACGCTCTCTCCGACCGCGGACGAAGCGGTCCGTCCTTGCAGCACTCCGTATAGCGCTTGAAGCGGAACGCCCTTCTCCGCCAACTTCTCGGCATTGGGCTCGATGCTGACCGAAGGCTGAGGCTTGCCGGCGACCATCACGCTGCCCACGCCGTCAATCGCATTGAACTCGTCGCGAATGCGCTGCTCCAGCGACTCCTTCTCCGCGTCGCTAACGCCATCCGCAAATGTTAGCGTCACGAACGAGATCGGAATCATCGAAGTATTGAGCTGCACAACGTACGGCGAGGATACGTTGTCGGGCAGAGCGACTGTGTTCACGGCCTGCTCGACCTCCTGCTTCGCCTCCTTCATGTTCGTGCGCGAATCAAAGTTCAAATTCACTTGCGAGAAGCCGTCTCCCGACGTGGAGAACGTATTCGTCTTTCCTTTGATGCTGGCCAGCGCCTGTTCGATCGGGCCGGTAACCGTCCGGTCCATGGCGGAAGCATCGTAGCCCGGTCCAATGACCGATACGGTCACCTGCGGGTTGTCGGCCTCCGGCAAAAACTCCATCGGAAGCTTCGTATAGCTTAGTCCCCCCATCGCAAGCACCATAATGACGATAAGGATCATCGCCGCTTTGTTGCGAAATGCTCCGTTAATTAAATTTTTCAACTTTCCCGTTCCCCTTCCGCATCTGCGTCTTTTCATTGTTCAGCTTAACGGATAACGGTCCGGCGCGAGAATCGGCTGCAGACCGGACTTTCTCCTGGACTTGAGTCCGAGACGTCGTCAGCCTCCGGTCTCCCTTTTTCTCGTACGCTCTTTTCCGTCAAGCCGTATTCCGTCCTTGATTGCATTGTAGGGCGTTTGAATAATCCGCACAGGTGTATTGAGTCACTTTGGAGGGGAACGTTCGGGTGACGAAAGTCATTTTCAGCGGAAAATAGAAAAAGACCGTTCCCGGCAAGTAAGCTTGGAGCTCGCTTGTGGGAACGGCCTTGATGGGTCTTGCGATCAGGCGTGCGCTTTCTGGCGGTCTCTGCTGCGGAACTGAGCCAGCAGCCCGAGAGCGGCGATCGAGAGAATACCGGATACGACGAACGGCAGCCAGTCTGCCGCCCAGATCAGAACCGCCCCGAGCAAGGGTCCGACAATCCGTCCCAGGCTGTCCATGGAAGAACTGAGACCGGAGGCGATGCCTTGTTCGACCGTCGTTTTCTGCGTGATGAGCGACATCACGCACGGCTTGATCAACGAGTTCCCGATGCCGAACACGCACAGGTACACAATCACCATCGTCCAATTGGGCGCCGTGGGCAGCAGGAAAAATCCGGTTGCGGATATGACCAGTCCGAGCGCGATATAGCGGCCTTCCTGGCCGACTTTCACGCGTCTGCGCACGACGCCGCCCTGAACGGCCGCTCCCGCCAAGCCGCAGAACACGAACGCCGTGCCGACCTGCGGCGGGGTCACTCCGAACTTCTCCATTCCGATCAACTGCAGAGTCGCTTCCAGAATCGCGAGCGAGAACGTGACGAAGAAAGCCAGCACATACAAAAACTTAAGCGCCCCCTGGAATGCGGTCCAGCGCGATACCCGCTTGCTCCTGACGCGGGAAGCGCGTTTCTCCGGCGGCAGCGACTCGGTCAAGCTGAACCAGGCGGCAACGAAGACGATCAAGGAAAGCGCCGCCGCCGCATAGAACGGCGTGTGCAGCGTGATCTTGCTCAGCCAGCCCCCGAACCCAGGGCCAAACGTAAAGCCAAGTCCGATGCTCATGCCGACGACCGCCATCCCCTTCGTCCGCTCCTCCTCTGTCGTAATGTCTGCAACGTAGGCGACGATACAGGATACGACCGCGCCGGAGAACAGTCCTCCGAGCACCCGGGACGCATACATCAGCCATAGGTTGTCGCCGGACATGCCGAGCAGCAGGAAGCTGACCGCAAAGCCGAACACTCCGGTCATAATAACAGGACGTCTGCCGACTCGCTCAGACAAACCGCCCCAGAGCGGGCTAAGCACGAAGGACATTAAGGAATAAATGGCAAGCATCCCGCCCGTATGCCAGTTTGCAGACTCTTTACTCGCTTCCGTCACGAGCTGGGGCAGCACCGGAATAATGATGCCGAACCCGACAAAAATCGTAAAGAGCATCAGCCCTACGACCGCTAGTTTGCTTTTCACGCGCGTTTTCTCTCCTCTTGTTGAACGATAAATAGCATAACGTGCCGAACTCTATCTTCTAATGATGGTAGCACATAAATCCTCGCAGTTCCAAATCGCAGACGTTGACGTTTTGGTGACAACTTTCGCAATCTGTAAGCAATAGTTGATTTCCCCCCCATTTTTGTTATACTCATGCTTGTTTGAACAAAAAGCTACGTCTATTCCTTCGGCAAGTCACGAGAAAGGCAGGGAACCCCTATTGGATCATAATCGCACTCCATTATTCGACGCGTTGCGTTCCCATGCGAGGCAAAATCCGGTGCAATTCCATATTCCCGGGCATAAGAAAGGCGCGGGCATGGATCCCGAATATCGCGAATATATCGGACAAAACATACTTAATATCGACTTGATCAATATCGCTCCACTAGATGATCTGCACCAGCCCACGGGGGTTATTCTGGAAGCGCAGAGACTGGCCGCCGATGCTTTCGGCGCGGACATGACTTTCTTCTCCGTGCAAGGAACGAGCACGGCCATCATGACGATGATTTTATCGGTATGCGGCACAGGGGACAAAATCATCGTCCCTCGCAACGTGCACAAATCCGTTCTGTCGGCGATCATCTTTGCCGGCGCGCGGCCGGTATTCCTGTCTCCTGTTCGGGACACGAACCTCGGTATCGATCACGGCATCACGACGCGCTCGGTTCGACGCGCATTGGAACGTCATCCCGACGCCGCCGCGCTGCTGGTCATTAACCCCACCTATTACGGGGTATGCGCCAATCTGAAGGAGATTGTCGACCTAACTCACGAATACGACATCCCTGTGCTTGTCGACGAAGCGCACGGAGCGCTAATCCATTTCTCGGAGGAGCTTCCAATCTCCGCTATGCAGGCCGGAGCCGATATGTCGGCGACGAGCATTCATAAGCTGGGGGGGTCCATGACGCAAAGCTCGATTCTGAACGTGCGCAAAGGGCTTATCAACCCGCAGCGCGTGCAGACCATTCTCAGCTTGCTGACGACAACCTCGACGTCCTACCCGCTTCTGGCATCGCTGGATACGGCGCGCAGACAGCTGGCGATTCACGGCAAGGAACTGGCCGAGCGGACGCTGCGGCTTGCACAGCAAGCGCGAGAGCAGATCAACCAGATCGCCGGTCTGTACTGTTTCGGTGAAGAGCTGCTTGGCGAAGAAGCGACTTACGACCACGATCCGACGAAACTGGCGATCCATGTGCGACATCTCGGGATTACGGGCTACGATGCGGAAAACTGGCTTCGCGAGCACTACAAGCTCGAGGTCGAGCTCAGCGATATGTACAATATTTTGTGCCTGGCCACGCCGGGCGACGACGAATCCTCCATCGGCATTCTGATCGAAGCACTCAAAGGCTTGTCGGATGCCTATCATGCAGATTCGAAAGAAATTCCCGAAGTTGTCGTTGTCATTCCGGAAATTCCCCATCTCGCGTTGACACCGAGAGACGCCTTTTACGGGGAAACCGAGCTGGTTCCTTTCAAGGAGTCCGTCGGCTGCATCATCGCGGAGTTCATCTACGTCTACCCGCCCGGCATTCCGATTTTGCTGCCCGGCGAAGTCATCTCCCAGGAGAATATCGACTATATCATTAACCATCTGGAAGTCGGCCTGCCGGTCAAAGGGCCAGAGGACCGTTCGGTTACGAATATCAAAGTTCTTAAGGAAGAAACCGCTATTTCGTAAAATGGTTCACAATTCGGCTTTGCTCTCCGACGCGGTATTCAGAAGAGCTGGATTCGGCTTAGAATCCTGCAATCAGCCCATTTTCTCGATATATCCGGCCCGCAGTCCGGCGCGATACGCGTCAGGCGGCGGGCTTCTTTGTCGTTCTGGAACCCGTTGCCAACAGAAGCGGGAAATGCTATCATGGGCGTGGGGGTGGAACCGATGAGTCAAAGCGCTTACATATCGCTAGTGCAAGGCTCGACCTTATCCGAAATCGATCTGGCCGGCGTTCAAGAGCAATTGCACCGTTACAAGGAACAAATGCAGCTAACAGGCAAGCAGTTGGGGTGGGATTACGCCGATTCGGCATTTCCTTACAGCATTGAGCAGAAGCCCGAAGCGGAAGGCCGCTGGTTTTACTTGAAAGGCAAGTCCCCTCAGTACCGTTATATCGTCGTTGGCACGGGATTGCGCGAATCGGAAAATGAGCCCGTTCCCTACATCCACTTCGTATTACCGAACGATTCTACGCACGGAGACAAGTCGAAAGCCAATGAACTGTGCAAATGGATCGGAAAACAGCTGCAAGCGGAAGTATGCATGTTCAATGGAAGAACAATCTACTATAATCCGAGAAAATAACATAAGGCTGACATCCCTTCGCTAGCGAAGAGGATGTCAGCCTTATTGCATAACAACGAACCTTAAGCCTGCCCGTTCTCTTGCGCGGCAAGCTCCTCATATGCTTTCATGACCGTTTCCCATTCCTCGTCGTCTTCGATGTTGACGAGAACTTCGTCTTCTCCGTCTTCTTCGACGCGGAAAATGACGCCGTCGTCCTCCGGATCGTTGCGATCCAACAACACCGCATACACGCGGTCATTCATTTCGAATGTGTACACAAGCACCATCTCGTGCTCGACGCCTTCCTCATCCGTTACGATAAATACGGCTTCATCGTGGTCATGTTCGCAGTTCTCGTCATGGACATGATCGCTCATAGCGAGCCTCCATTCACTCGGTTGTTTTTTCCTACTCACGTATCGTATCACTTCCGCCCACAAGGGTCAAACCTTAAAAAAAGCCCGATCCGCCGAGGGATTGGGCTTCGTTCTATTGGTTCACTGAGAGTTGATTGTTTTCTCCGAAATGACCTTAAAGGAGGATTCTCCAGTTGGCTTAACCGAGAATCTCAGCGTATACGCTCCGGCCTTGTCAAAATTGTAAGAAATATCCTCGACTGTAATCCAGAAATCGGACTTGCCGTCTGCCGGGAAATTGGCGTCTCCGGATTTACGCTGTTCAATTAACGTTTCATCCCCGTAAGGGTCAGCGATAGTAAGCTTCAGAGCATTAATGTCCGGCTTAAGCGTATCCACCTGGATAAACGTGGTGAACTTGAACTTGTCGCCCTTGTTGACGCCGGCAAAAATTTTCGGACCAGCGCTGGTCACCATATGAACGTTAGGCTTATAAATTATCGCCTTGCCGTCTTCCTTAACTACGATTGCCTGAAGCTTATCGGATACAACCTGAGAGGAAATGTAGACTTTGTTGTCTACGACGATTCCTCCATCCGCAACTTCCTCAGACTTCTTGTTATTAATCAAAATCCTTAACTTCTGCGATACGGAATCCGCATATGCCACGCTGCCGCATAGCAGCGTTAACGTCGTAACCAGCACAATCAGTCTCCGAACTCTCATCATTCGTTTCCTCCGTCTTTTCGCCGTCTCGTATAGCTATTTGTACTTGGTTATACTAACGGTTGAGCGGAAAGTTGCGCAGGAAAGTTAAAATTAGATGAAAAGTTTATCATTTTTCACTTGATGGGCTGATGTCATATTGTGGCGATTAGTGCGCTTGCCCGGGAAATCGTATTTTATTGCCTGCCGGGCAGCGTCAGCACACATGGGACCCCTTTCCCCGATGCGCCGGGAACGCTCATCCGAGCCAAATAACGAAGGCCCCTACTGCAGGGAGTTTTGCACACGGCGCAGACATCGGAGGTTACGATTCTCATTTGCGCTCGTCGCTGCTGCTCCGCCGCTGCCGATTTTTTCTTCTTATTCACTTTGCCCATCGGCGATCTTCCTTTCACATACCCCTGGAAGTAACAAACGTTTCCATAGACTATGCGGGCAATGCCTATGCCGTCACTGAATCGCCATGTTTTTTGGCTTGCCTTCTTACTTAGCTAGGTAAATTATGGTACATTGAATAAAGCTAAAGTTCACATATGCAATTCCCCTTTCTTAGGAGGTACCGAGTTGAAAATTACTATGCTTGGAACCGGCAGCGCTTTTGCTAAAGCCTTCAACAACAATAACGCGATTATCGAGAAGGAAGGCCGCCTTCTGCTCGTAGATTGCGGAATAACGGCGCCCAAAGCTCTCCATGAGCTTGGATACGGCTTTAACGACTTGCACGCGGTTCTGATTACCCATATCCACGCCGATCATATCGGCGGATTGGAAGAGTTCGCTTTCCAAATGAAATTCGTTTACGGCCGCAAGCCGATCCTTTATATTGCCGATACGCTGGTTCAACCGATCTGGGAGCACTCTCTTCGGGGAGGCCTGCAGCAGGACGAAGCGGAAACGCTTCACGACTTTTTCGATGTTCGCCCCCTCTCGATTGGTGCGCGTCACGAGCTTATGCCCGGTCTTAACGTCGAGCTTGTGCCGACTCGTCATATTCCGAATAAGCCGAATTTTTCCATGTTGTTTAACGGCTTTTTCTTCTATTCCGGCGACACCGTATTCGACCCCGACCTGTTGGCCGGGCTCGTTCGCGACCGCAACGTAAAAGTGATATTCCACGACTGTCAGCTGCACCCTCCCGGCGTCGTTCATGCCTGTCTGCCACAGCTCCTGACGCTTCCTGCGGAATTGCAGGAACGGATCTACTTGAT
Organism: Cohnella phaseoli; assembly: GCF_003386235.1. GTDB lineage: Bacteria > Bacillota > Bacilli > Paenibacillales > Paenibacillaceae > Cohnella > Cohnella phaseoli. Next base: position 65,568 of record NZ_QRDZ01000003.1, on the reverse strand, counting down.
GCACTACGGAGACGATCAGCCCAACTTCATCGGTCGTACCGGAGCGATGACATTCATCGAACAGCAAATCGCCTACGAGGTCGAACAGCTTACCCCTGGCGGTAATTCATGATATGATAACAGGAACACCGCTCAAGGAAAGGAAGAAGCTTGTTGACTACCACCTTTATCGTCTCCGGCGTCATAGCCGTCCTGCTTATCTGGATGGTGCTGTGGGTGACCAAGAAAGCTTACTCCCGTAAATGGGAGGAATAAAACAAACGGAGGTGTCTTGGAGCGAATAGTCGCTTTAGGATACCTCCGTTTTTGTGCTGGCATTTTGTGCAACTTCTTCGGTATCCCGCTCGCTCAGTTTGCTCTCTACGACTGCTCGAAGCTTACGGGTGCGTGCATTAAACTTATCGTAAATTTCGCCAAACTTTTTTTGAAAATCTTGTTGACTTTAGATTCTGGGCTTGGTATTATATTACTTGTCGCCACGAAACAAAACATGATCTGATAGCTCAGCTGGGAGAGCACCATCTTGACAGGGTGGGGGTCACAGGTTCGATCCCTGTTCAGATCACCATACTTAAACTACCGAGAGCCTTAGAGTGATAAGGGCTCTCTTCTTTTTGTCTGTGGGTATTCCCATATTAGGGCCCCCTAGAAAATTGCTCTTGCCGCAAAAGTGCCGCAAAAATATTTAATACTGTGCGCTAAATAGCGACAAAGTTCCTTCATTTCATAATCTGGGTTTGCAAGCTCTTCCTCTAATTCTCTCTTACTTATCTATTATCGGTATGATGATCACTCCTGGGATGGGTTGAGAATACTATCGACCACTTTGGCAAGATGTTTCCCGATCTCCGCCCGAATGACCTCCCGGGTCATCCCAAATGTATTTTCATATCCTCGACAGAGATAGCGGTTATATACGATATCATCCTGAGTCTGGTCGGATAGGATCTTGATATTTCGCTTTTTCAACTCCCTCCGGACATTGAATGATTCGAGGCTTGCACGATCTAACACCGTGCGCATAAACTGACCTCGTCGATCGATCTTTGCAGCATCGTCATGAGCGTTCCGGGTACAGGAAAAGCATTGTTTGACGTGATCAAGCAGCGAGGCATGGAGGGGAACGTCGCCAAGAAGATGGCGAGCAAGTACGTAGGCCAGCGAAGCGCGAATTGGTTGAAGATTATCAATTATACGTATGCCACTGTGCAAATAGCGGGATAACGCAAAAATCAATTCGGGTGGTTAGCACGGTATCAGGGGCGGCCGGTCGGCATAATCGAGCTAGCGTTGCCGACAGAACATAAGCGGGCTTTTTATGGGCTGGCGGACCGGCTTAAAACGGGAGAGAATAAGGATTTTGTTTATGTAGAGCCGCGGATTAATGTACAGGTTCGGTTTCGTAATTAGACGAGGGCCGGGATGCTGTGGAATCCGGAGTTTGTCGAGTTTGTAGTGTAAGCCCGAGAACCTAAGCCCTCGGGCTGAAAGAGGCCAATAAAATAGGCCCGCTTAGGTTGCGGAGCCTTCGGACTGCCAATATTCCAATCGAACATTTATTGCTTCATAATCGATTTTGTCTTCGACTGTCTTAGGAACTTCTGTGGTCTCCTTCAATTCATAATGATCTACTGCGAATTTTTCATAGTAGATTTGATCGCCTACGATAGTAAATTTGATTGTCATTCCTAAGTAGATTTCAATAATTCCACCGTCGACATAAGTTGTTTTTCTAAATACCCGGTCTTGTTCACCGACGATATATTCGACATTCATGCTAGCCCCTCCTTATTCAGTAGCGATACCATATTCGCAACTAACTTGCCCAGAAAGATGTTGTTGTTTAGCCTGTATTCGTATAGAACTGTTAAAGAATAGTTTACTCGGTAACGGACATAAAGCCGCCAACGTGCCACTCGGATAAGGAATTGACACTATTGACGCGACAATATTTCCTCCTGCCGCGCCCCCCATTCCGGGTGCTCTTATACTTTCCTGTCCACTAGTTGTTATTCCGGTTAATATCGCAGTCGAACCACCAGGAGCATGAGTAGTGTTTAATACTACTACGCCATCAACTGTAATTACTAATTGGAGACTATTACCGTTGGCATTAACTGCGTAGATTAAAGCCCTATCTAGATATCCTTTTTTTCCGCTTATGTTAACGACGTCGGTCAAGGTAGTTGCTGGCGCAATACTACCCACTATCATATTCTGATACTGACTCAAGTCGGATGCCGCCCCTTTCCACGTCGTTCCGCCATCCGACGACCATTCCGGTTGCCCAGCATTGATCCGCCAGATGATGTTGTTAAGCAGACGTTTGTCTACGTACTGTTTCGTCCTCTGCGGCGTCATAAACTTGTTGGTCGCCGTCCCGACTTCTGCTTCGGCTTGCGTCGCGGTACCGTAATTGTCGACGCTGCCGAGCCCCGCCTGCGTCTTCGTAATCGAGTCAAGTCTCGCAATGTCATCGCTTGCCGCTGGCGCTGCCACCTTCGCTCTACCGGCGGCGTCACGGATAATAATCCGGCTTGCGGTAGGAGAGTTGGTTGCACCGTGAACGCTAGTGGCGTTGGTGTGAGCGTCCAATTCCGTCTGAGTCGCCGGATCAAACGAGAGCTTAACGGGCGTGATCGTTCCATCCGGAATCTCCACGTCGATGTCTTTAATAGCTTCGTGCAGCTCCGTTATTGCGCCCGCAGCGTCCTTAGCCGCCGTTGGAACCGCTGATAGGTCGCCTAACGCGGAATCAATCGTATCCATGTTGTCGTTAATAACGGATATGTCCGCTGTTTCGCTCGCTAACGGCTTCTTCAGACCGATATGCGGTGTTATTTCAGGCATCTGCTTCAACTCCTCGTCTATACAAATTGTCCCTTCATCTCTTGGTGGCAATCGTACTACAAACAAAAAAAGCCCGAGAGCCGAAGCTCCCAGGCTGATCTTTTATTTACGCATTTAAAGGATAATTCGGGTTGTTCAAGATTTCATTAACAATAAATACGAGATCGTTATCATCAACAATTCCATCTTCCACTTGATCGGCGTCATGCTTGGACAGGTCCGTCTGAGCAACTGTCTTGCCAAAATAGAATCCGTCGATCGCTAAGTCGACTAACGTATACTCTCCCGTTCTATTTACGTCTTTAATCCCTTCTATTACAATACTGTCTTCCAGGCAGGAATCTTCGTTCAGGTCATACTCCGACTCGGTATCCGCAATCCGGCATTCCAACGCATCCACTTTAGCCGTCCCCTTTGCTTTGCCCGAGAACTTCAACTTCAAAAAAACTTTATCTCCGGTAATTCCATACTGTTCCCCGTGGCTGGCAATAATGAAGCGTAGCTTTCCGTTCTCGTCGGTTGGTTGATTATAGATTTTGTATCCAGGAACTTCCTCGAAACCAATGAAATTCAACAAGTTGCTGTCATAATCGATTTTGAAGTCCTCGGCATATATATTACTTACATTTTCGAGAACAATGTCTGACGTAAACTGTTCTCCAACTTTGATTTTTTCGTTCTCGATTACAACATTAAGAATCGGCGATGCGGTTGGTGTCGCTGATGCCTCGTTAGACGGTTCGCTTTCACCGATAGCATTGAGTGCTGTAACTATGTAATAATAAGTCGTCCCGTTGATTACATCGGCATCAGAAAATGTGGTTGTGGTCAGGTTACTTCTAATAGTAGTGTAGGGACCGTTTGGTGTTAGTGACCTTTTAACGTTATACCCTGTAGCAACCGAAACTCCATTCCAAGCCAAATCTACTTTCGAATTACTCGGACTTGCGTTTAGGATTGGAGCCGCTGGAGCGCTTAGATTATATATTTGAAATTCAGAAACTGACACAGAGCTTGTTGTACTTGGATTAAACAATACAACTTTTCGAATACCGGAAGTAGGGGGAATTTGTACCAGACTACCGTCAGTTTGAGAAGTTGGTACATCAATGCGACCGATACCGTTTACCAATATATTTTTATTTGCTTCATCATAAAAATAAATTTGCATGTTTGCAGATGCCTTGAGCCTAAAAGCGTTAACAGTAATTGCTGTGCCAAAATTCTTTATTGCATGATCAAGATCTGTCGTGCCTGAACTAACCCATTTGGACATAGTTACACTCGTTGCTTCATTGTTATCTGTCAAAAGATAAGTTGTGGTTTTAATTGTGTTCTCATCCGAACCTAAGTTATAAGGTTGTCCGTCCAAGTATCCCCCGCTGTAGTCAATAGCTGCATGTCCTACTTGCGGATAGATGCCTACTCCCGAAGCAAGTAGTAGACCTGCCATCAAAACCATGATTAATTTCTTCAAAATAAGTCCTCCTCTTATGTAATGCCACTATCATACAAGGAAAATTCAGGAATTTTCAGTCTGATAATCGACAGTAATCTACAATATACTGGAAGGTTGAGAGGAAACCCCCTTCATAAAAAAGAAAAAGCCCAGGAGCTTAAGTCCCCTGGCTGAGTGAGCAATCTTGCTAAGTTGCCTTAAACCCCTTCTCATCATCCCCTATGGGTTCTATTTTGTCCGCATTATGACTATTATCGCTCGCACTAACCAGCTTGCACGGCCTCCCGAACACCACTTCTGCTACCGCTCACTTAACGAGTATATAATTATTAGTAGGAGCTGTTCAAAAAACCTTTTAAATAGACTCGTCGTTCTGTTTTACTACTGCACTACTACCTTATGCATCAAGTTTGTGGCATGATGCAGCGTGAGTTACCGATCGAATCGTTAGAACCTCTCCAACCCGTTTCCTCCAAACTAACAGCTGTATGATATCCTTTCGGACAAGGAATTACCCAAACCCTGTCGAAGTAAAATAGAAAACTGGGGGTGATTGCTTTCAGTATTGTATATAACGTAATAATACCTTTTGTATCGGCGATAGCCTTTAGTATTTTCATGAGTTGGTATAAAGCTAGAAAAGGTGATCCGCCTGAATAGCCTCGTGTATAGTATTTGGCTGTACTTGGAGCATTGTAATCTAATTCCGGGCATTCTTCGCACTGTACCTAATATGATATTTCTTGCAGCCACTTCCTTCCAAGGATAAATAATAAGCACCCGTCAAGGTGCCTCGCTGCCTCTGTTATTAGGATTTTAACCTTTTGAAAACACTTACGATTTGACCAGTAGTCCCCTGATGATCGCTTGTCGTCATGGTATTTACTAATTCCCAGCCCTCTTCACCCATTTGGTTTATTTCTTGATCGAATTTAGTCAAGTTCAATCTAGTCGTATCGAAAAATCCTCTTCCTACTTTTTCTATGAAAAATTCCAACGATTTATATTCCCATTTTGCCATAGTGTACCCATCCTCTTTCCTTTGTCTTAAATTCGCTTACTTAATTTCGACAAAAGGAAGCAATCTCCTTCAATACTAGTGAGCCACCCTAGGGCAATGATACAGTATCCGGGTACTGATTAAATCTGTTTTACCTGTCTCGTGAAAAAACTCCCCCAATCCAACAAAACGAATGCAACCTTTTCCAACTTGTCGCCGTCTACAATACCAACTACACGATATTCTAAAAAAGTGGGGGAATGAAAATGAAATCGCGAATCGGTAAATCCATTATTTTACTCGCATTGATCGCTGTCGTTAGCATGGCCATCGGAGGATCGGTATTCGCTGGTCAAGGAAACTCCAAGGCAACCAACAAAAAAGAAATCACAACAGCGCAGGCAGTCAGCGCCATCGTTAAGGGACTCGGGTTGAATATCGATCATATTCGCTTCATCAAAGAGCCTAAAGCAAGCGATTTTTATTCGAAAGTTCAAGACAATGCGCCATATGCGGGTGATTTTATCGTTGCTAACTTCAACGGCCTGGATCTTCCGAAAGACATCAATCCTTCTGCCAAGGTCACCCGCGAGCAATTCGCCAAATGGCTCTATGGAGCTCTCAGCCAAAAAGGGGAATACGCCTGGATCGAAATCTTCCTGGAGATCTCCGATGCCAAGCATATTACAAACGGATACATGGACAGCATCCAAAAGCTGCTGATCGCCAACATCTTTACTTTGGACAGCAAACAGCGCTTCCATCCTAAGAACGGCGTCACACAAGCGCAAGCCGATGTCGTCATCGCCAGAACGGTTAAGTTTATCCGTGAAAACGCGCCTATCGAGGAGCCTAAGCCGTCTATTCTAAGCAATGCTTCCCTCTCCACTGAAAAGATTACGGATGATGTGCTCAAAGTCACCGTTACAGCCACTGTACCGCATTCCGGCTATGGTATGGAGATCACGGGCATTTCCTTCGAAAAAGGCGAGGCGATCATCCACTTGCGCGCAGTTCTTCCCGATCCCGATAAAATGTATCCACAAGCTCTCAGAGACGTATCCGTCTCCACCTATATATCGGCGAAGCTGACTCCTGTATTGGGGGATGAACAGCCTGCCGCTCCATTCCCGGGCTAATCGCATATGCAAATAAGGCCGTCGGTTCTCCGGCGGCCTTTTGACTTGTTATTTTTCCAATAAGAGGTTCGAGTTGCTCTCTAATCCGCTATAACTGCAGCTCCATCGGATCGTTACACAGCACATATCCGTTTCTGGAATAGAACTCTCTCGCTTCTTCGCTCGGCCAGACGATAATAAACTCATATTTATTCGCCTTGGCCCACTCTCTAATCGTTTGCAGCATCTGGCTGCCAATTCCTTGAGCTCTGTAGTCCGGATCGGTATAGACGTTGGTCATGTAGGCGAACGGATAAGTGACTCTTCCTGGCCTCGGCACCTTATCGATTAACTGAATGTAGACATGAGAGGCAATAATGCCGTTTAATTCTGCAACCCAAATATGCCAACGCTCTCCACTCATAGCCTGCTCTAGGAATGCCCGACACTCAGTAGCGAAAAGATCGAAATCATCTCGAACATGAGGCTGATGCTCTATCGTAAATTCCCAGCGCATTAAGATTAACGAATCAATATCTTTCTCAGCAGCCTCACGGATAATCATCTCAATCCCCCCAATGCATCTATCCCTCTATACTATCGAATACGATCTCAGAAAACAAAAAAATTTTACGCGCGGATTCGGTCTTTTATTCTCTGGAAAAAGATCCCCTTAGCATATTCGCAAACGATTGAGGCTGTTGTAAAATGGTGTCAACTATAATCGAGACGAGGCGGAGAAATGGTTGCGTATTTAAATGGAGTTGCTTTTATCGTTTTCGTTGGAGCCGCAATTTGGGGAGTTAAGAAGTTACTAGTTTCTTTGATGCTCATTGTGGCTTCTAAAAGGCGACTTTCCCCGTCATTTTCCACAGATCGCCAAAATAGGATAATTGATTTATAATAGGATAGGACATTAGAACTGAAACTAATAAACAAACGGAGGTATTCATCGCATTATAATAAAGTATTTACTGGGGATGGTCAGAGGAAAAAGGTTATACAAGTTTATAGAATCTACAAAAGAGATCTACATGAACAAAGTTTCCTAAATTTCAGGAGGTAACATGAAACGAATATTAATGTTCGCTTTTATTTCTTACTCATTGTTTTAGCCGGCTGTAATACAAATAATTCGACTGGCACGGTTCAAACTGAGGAGCTCAGCAGCCTCAAGGATCAGATAAACCAACTTACTGCAGAAAACAAACAATTAAAAGAACAACTTGAATCCTTGAATGACCAAAGTTCCCCTGAGAGCGAATCGCCCTCCGAACCCGAACCAGCACCCGAATCAACTGCAAAAGAAAAAAATACTATTGAACTGAAAAAGTCATTTGAAGTTCCGGATTTTGCAGAAATCACCTTAACTAAAGCAAAATTCACATCAAAAGTTGTTCCACCTAAACCTCGTGATTACTATTCCTACTACGAAGTAAAAGATGCAGACAATATTTACTTAGAAACGGTCTTAAATGTAAAGAGTCTCTTAACGTCAGGAAAAAGCTCCGATGAGTTTGCATCAGTCACAGTAATCTATGATGAAAAATACAAGTATAATAGCTTTTCGACAATTGAGGAAAGTGGCGGATCCGACTTTACCTATACCAATATCACAAGCATTGAGCCATTAAAAACAGGGATTCTCCATTTTATTTCCGAACTACCCAAAGAAGCGTCTAAAGATGATAAATCAATCAACGTTGTGATCTCAATAAATGGAGATGAATTCAATTATAAATTACGATAATTAAAAGGGACTCCCTTAAATACCTCCAGATGATGAGAAACCCAGGTCGTGGTTAAAATGACTTGGGTTTTTCGCCATTTTACTTTTAAAGGATCAGATAATACCATGCCTGCCCGTCTAGCAACACTTTTGTCTATTTCATGTACGTACTGGCCCTAAATCGCTGTTGCCATTTAAGATCGTTAGCAGCTCCGATCATTCGCTCGCCCCTCTTCCGAAACATTCCCCTACCCTTCACGTATTACATAAAAAGGAGATGATGAATATGGTTGTCTTCATTATTCTTTTTATCATTTTTGCAATACTTAATATCGTTTATCCATCCTTCGGTTGGTATATGCGCTATGGTTGGATGGTTAAAGGTGAATCAGAGCCAAGCGAAGCTTACTTGATCATGAGTAGAATTGGCGGAATTGTCGCACTCATTTTCCTGACCATTGTTTTATTTTCGGGTGCTTTCACACTGTAAAATAACCTCTTCTCCCAATACCCCTAAACATTGTCACATTGTCAATACGAAATCCTTGGATAAGTGAGCCCCTTGATGTATTAGAGGGCTCGTTTATCTAAGGGGATGGGAACCGGGGTCGGCCTGATGTTAGTCATTTTGCAGAATCTTTATACACAAGAAACATAAAGTTTATACTGTGTTCTGTGATTGTACCACCCCCAGCTCTCGAAACACAATTATACGAAAAAAGGACATCCGCCGCCCATGTGAGCGATGAATGTCCGTTGATAGTTCGTTATTTATCGTTTTTTGATATGCGGGCAAGGTTGGTTTTAGCATATTCATTATCCGGGTTCAGTTCGACCGCTTTTTCAAATTCCATCTTTGCGTCGTTAAAATTTCCTCCCTCTTCTGCTATTAATCCGAGAACGTTATGTACTTCTGAGAGAGAGAGGTTATCTTTAGCGTTAACTAAAGCCGCTTGAGCGGTTTCCGCTGCCTCTTTCATACGTTTTGCACCTAGATACGCTGCGGCAAGTACGTTTTGAACCTTCCCGTCGTTTGGTACATACTCGAGACTTTTCTTATAATACTTAATCGCTTCGTTTACATTCACTTCCTTTCCCTCACCAAACATGTACATGCTCCCGATGAAAGCCAAATTATCGGCAACCGATTGCTTGAGATCGCCGTCTCGGTGTAACATCCATTGATCTCCCTCACTAACCACTAATCGAATATAGTTTGAGGTAGTTTCCTTGTTGCTGACTAGATCCTTGATTTGTTCCACTACACTCAGTTCTACAACCCGGCGATATTTCTTCCCTTCAACCTCTCTGTTCTTCTCTTCTTTGATTTTTTCAACCTTGGACCCGCTTAAGGTTGTGAATTCTCTTAATGTATTCATGTAAGCGGAAAAATCCTCTTGGCTATTTCGTTGTTTATATGCTTCGGTGTGCATGTTATAGGCTTTAATAAAATCTCCGTCAATTACGGATTGATAGTATGCTGAGAGCACATTCGAAGGGTCATCTTTCGGTCCTGTATTACAAGCGCTTAGTAATAACGCCATAGTTAACCATAATCCAAAAAATTTCTTGATCCCCAACCCCATAACCTCCCACAATTTTACTATCAAGTATAACGTAAATTGCGTCAAAAAGTAACAAAAAGACGCCTTCTCCCTAAGAGAAAACGTCGATTATTCCAGTCGATGTGCAGTTTTGTGGGCTTACGCGAACCCCCTTTACCACAGCCGTTAATCCGCGAGCCTGTATATTCTCTCGCATGGTCCGAACCTTCGTCTGCGTGTTATCGATGTTCACAAATAAGAAGTCATGATCCAAATAGCCGCGAATTTCAATGTATTTTTTAGGTGGCGCTCAAATGTTTTTGAAACGGGACACCCCCTTCCTTCCTCCCTTTCCCGCATACCTTGATCACGCGTTCCCGCCAGTTAATATTCGGAATCGTAATTCCTTCAGCTTCGGAAATTCTTATCATAGTATCCTTCCTGATATTCATAAGCTGCCTCCATCATCATCCTTGAAATGAAAGTGCTCGTGATAAATCCCGTCCATACCGATCAACTTGCCATTCTTCTTGTTGTAGTAAGGGAACATCCGATTGACGGGCAGCTTGAGAAGTTGATAATTCATATCTTGCGGCAATGCATCCAGTTCTTCTACGGCCCTTTCACGTGAACTAAAGAGTCCTATCGGATAAAAGTTGGGAAAGCCCCCGCCACTTTCTGATACGAAGATCGCCCACACGCACTCCTCTATCATATTTAAGTCTCTTCCCCTTCCTTAAGCCAACAAGATGCAAGTTCTAGAATCGTCAAATCCCGTAGAAGCATGAACTTTGTTGAGTAGTCCTTGCAATGATGAATCAATTCTTGCAACTGGGTAACTGCCTCTTCGGGACTCATCCATTCCACTCGCATACCTAACTGCAACTCATCTTCACTTAAAGCCACGCTCCCCTGTCGGTCCGTTGCCTTGGCGATGTAGCAGTAAGAACGCTGCATGAAGTGATTTTTAACTTTGTGCTCATCTATATACCCAAGCTCGTGAATAATAACAGCTTTATAGCCCGTTTCTTCCCTGATCTCTCGTACGAAGGCTTCTTCTTTATTCTCGTCCTTCTCCAGGCCGCCGCCAGGCAGCTTGTAAAGATTCTCTGCTTCCAGTTCCATCATCGCGACTTGTCCATCGTTATTGATTAGGACTCCTCTGGAGGCGTGTCGGGACACTTCGTTCAAGTACCCGGGCTCCCCGCCGCAAAAGTCGCTATCTGTTATGATCTTTAACAGATACACTTTCCCACCCACATTCATTTCGAAATCGAATTCATTGAATTGTTACCGTAGCTACATCCCTGCCATTCCAGAGTTTGAAGCTATATCCTTGATGCCATAAGTGCCATGGCGCTTCCTCCGTAATAAACTTCACTTCCGCTTTAGTGTCCCACGTATCAGGTATCCACTCAACAACCTTCACGAGCACGGTCCATGCTTCTGTGATTTCTTTGCCACGAATTTCTCCTGTAATGACGACAAGATCGCGAAGCCACTCGTTCAAAGGTAGCGGTGAAGGATCAAACTCCCAACGAATTAATGCCTTTGCGCTCACAGTGTCCTTAGCCCCCCCCTAGATAAATATCGTAGTTCTCACGATCAAAGCAGACGAACTGTATTCGCTCGATTGTCTCATTTTTTTCTACGAACTCAACTACCGTTTTCAGTGCAACTTCAGCCGCCTTGTCCTTCGGATATCCGTAGATCCCTGTACTGATATTCGGGAATGCTATGCTCTTGATCCCCTTTTCTACAGCCAGATTGAGCGTGTTTCTATAGCAGTTGCTGAGTTTTTCCCGTTCATTATTCTTTCCGTCATTCCATACGGGACCGACTGTATGAATAACATACTTTGCCTTTAGCTTTCCACCCGTTGTGATTACCGCTTCTCCCGTTGGACAGTTTCCCTGCGCATTCCTAATGCGAATGCATTCGTCTAAGATTTGTTTGCCGCCCGCTCGATGTATCGCTCCATCAACCCCACCACCGCCAAGCAAGCTAGTGTTAGCTGCGTTAACGATACAAGCCACTTCAGACTGTGTTATATCTCCCTGAATGATTTCAATGACTGTTGAATTCAGAAGAAACTTCATGCCCATCTCCCCTTCAGTTAGTACCGTCTAATAATTTCCGATCGAGGAATCCCTGTAATTTGCTCGATCAACTTCGGGTTGAGCTTCAACGACCTCATGCTTCTTTTTAGATTATCCCCGCTCAGTCTAAGTCCCGAATAATTTCCCGTTCATAAATCCGCCATTTCTTGCCTCTTCAATTCCGGAAGAAACCGCTTCCACTTCATTCGCCATTTCACCGCACCATGATGTTTGTTCTTTATCCCCTCCTGACTAAGGTGGGAAACTACATCCTTCTCAAGTTGTTCAAATGAACTCGCCGCATCGGGATACCTCTTGAAAAACAAATTGACATGAGTCGTGTAATCCAAGATTGTCTGATCGCTAATCCCATTTGCTTTCTTCCACGTAATGAACCGATTCAGTGCCTCTTCCATCGTTGCAGGTGCTCTTCTTACCTTATTCATTCTTACCGCCATAACCAAAAAATCCTCCTTCGCCATCATCTGTATTTTGTGGATACAGATAGTGCGAAAAAGGATCTCACGCTATGAATCCAGTGTGTTAAGCAGAAGCAATTTCTACTGCACAGGATTCATCATTTATAGTTGATTTTGCGAATATGTACCACAGGTAAAACATTAAAAGTGGTGCCGAGAACCGGGGTCGAACCGGTACGGTAGTCACCTACCGCAGGATTTTAAGTCCTGTGCGTCTGCCAATTCCGCCATCCCGGCATGTTTTCCGCGTAATCATGCGGTTTATGCTACGTCGACACTTCGTTTTATTCGTCCTTACGCAGGGGATACGTTCCGACTAGCGAAAGGGTTCCGGCTCCTGATTCGCTTTTGTTGGGGTCCTACGCGTTTGCGTCAACGAATAATATCTTAGCACAAACGGAATATTAAGGTCAATACTTCATTCCATTTTCTTGCCAATATTTTGGGTCCCTTGAGTTCGTGAAACTGGCGGAAAATTTTTATAGCCCCGCAATCCGGTATATGAGTTCAAAATTTTGGCCGCTATGTCCCGAAGTCAGGTCAGGCCGCGTTTCTCCGACCGCCCCCGCCCCCTTCTGCTGTACCGCACTAAAGCGTTACTGCGCAATTGTCGACCGATACAATACGGATACACACGTTACAATCCGTCAACAAGCTCCGTCTTTTTTCGCGAAGCTCCACGTTTCCGCGCTCTGTATATTCCGTGCATAAAAACGGCCGTTTCCGTTTGTCAATAATTGCGTCAAAACGTAGCAAATCCCGTAACCATGCGGGTTTTCCGTCTCGTGTATATTCTATGTATAAAGCATTCGGTTGGCGTATTTAGAAACCGCATAATGGCGCGGTTTTTCGGCTGGCACTATTACACAAAAGACGTCTTTGGCGAACATATCCGCGCATATTTATACATTTTAAACTCGGATGCTGCTCCGTCTTTTTTCACGGAGTTCCGTACCAAAACGTAGCATTTGCGATCCGGATACGCGCCGATTCGTATCACTTTTCGACCCTTTCGCGCGTTAAAGCGATACCCCGTGAGTTTCAAAGGCGTGTCTCCTCCGCAGGGTCGCGCCCGATAATATGTAACCTACTTGTAACCCTCTGCTTAGTAAAAAACCCCCGTGATGACGCGGTATTTCACGTTTGTTCAAATGGTTGCGTAGGGTTACACGGACAAAAAAATAAGCGGAGTACCGACGTTTTTTCACGCCAATACTCCGCTCTTCTTACGTTAACCGGTCGATGATTGAGTATAACTGGCCGCTATTCATCATGCCGACTAATACGCGGTCACCCACCGTAAGCTTCCGCGGGTGCTCCGCTAACCTCTCGCAGATAACGAGGTCGTCCCGGTCCAGCTCAATCCGCATATTATCGACTTGAATGCGCACGTCAGGATAGTCCGCGGTTACCGAAGCGAGTTCGAGGTCTGCGCCGTGGTTGAATCCGATGTCCTTAATGGCTTGGTGAAGCTTCCCAATGCCGGAGCCTTCCGGGAGAACAGTCGCCATCAGTTCCTCCCCTGCGTGAGGCTGTAAGCCAGTTGTCGGGCAATCTTGTCGATATCCGACTCCTGCCGTATAACAGTCCCGTGCATATTGATCACGATCGGACGCTGGCCGGAGCCACTACCGCCACTCTCCCGATAGCTCTTCGCTTCCTCACGCGTAAGAACGGTCTCCCCCTTATGCAACCGAGATATATAGCCGTCGAAAGGGACGTAATCGATACCGGCGGCTTGCGAACCGTTAGGCTTAATCCCGAGCCATGACCCAGCGGAGAGCGTAGACTCAGTGTTGAACCCGAGCGGGCCGTCAGCCTCGAACAACTTTTTAAATTTTTGTCCGAACGTCAGGCTTTTGTCATTCACGATCTGGCCAGCCTCGTCAAACATCGGAGCTCCGTAAGCCAACCCAGCCGCAGCTAGCTTAATCTGAGGGGTGCCCGGCGTTACCATATAAGCCATCAACGCGGCGAGCTCCGGCTTGTCCTTCGCCACATTTTTAAATCCGTCCCAGATACCAGTGGCCAGCGCTCCTCCCATGACCTTAGCGGAATCAATAAGCGGTTCAGATGCTTTGAGCGCGTTTGCCATCATCCCGACAACATCGGTCGCGACGCCCTCGATTTGATCACGGCCGCCCTTGTTGTTGAGCCAATCGTTGTATGAGCCCATTATCGTCTCGAAAATGAACGAGACTTTCGCGGATATCGTCGTAAGCTTGTTAAACTCCGGATTACTTAGAAAGTTGGTATCGATATACTTTGCTGCTCTCCGCAACGAATCCGAGGCTCCCCGCGCAAACTCCCCGAACGCATTGATGCCCGCGGTTTTGAAACGTTGGAAATCCTGTCCCTTAAGCCATTGGTTAAATTCCTGAAGGAGCGGGTTTATATACTCCAAACCTTCGGTACCCATTTGCCGGAACGCCTTATTGATTTCCGCGACCGATTTCCGGTACTGGCCCATCGTTGTTTTCGACTGAGCCTCAATAAGTTCATTTGACGCTCCGATTTTGTCCAAATACTTATCGAGAACTGCGAGTTGCTTGTCCAGCGGCAATTTCTTGATATCGTTGATTACGGCGCGCGGCAATTCGAAACGTTCAACCATCGATACGCCATCGCCGCTAAACAACTCCTTAAGCGCATACGCTGCGCCGGTCATGCCCTGCTCGATGTCGATTGCTCCAAGCCGTTCCGCGAGGTTCAGCATCTTCTCGAGCTGCTTCGGGTCCTTAGTCGTCGGAATAAATGATTTACCGGCGTCCAGGAAGTCGCTCTGTGTGAACATCGATACCGCCGAACGATCCTCTACAAGGTCGAAATAAGCCTTCGCGCTCTCAAGGTGGTTTTTCCCGAACATCGCATCGACGGTCACTTTCCGCATTTCAAATTCGGCCGCCTGCTTGATCGTCTTATTGAACAGTGTCGCTGCGGTAAGCGCCCCGCCGATTGCACCGCCTACTCCGACGAATCCCGTAGTAAGTCGTGCAACTTTAGAGGATGTGTTCGTAAGAGACGTCGATATCTTATGAAGCTGATTTAGCGCGGTCCCGACTCCGTTTGTTGTTATCCGTATCTTTCCGAGTAGGTCGAACGACATTAGCTCACCGCCCTGAACGCGGCCATATGCCCGTTAATGCAACGTGTAGCCCGCGCCGCCTCGTCCGCTACCCGGAACCATTGTGCCTCATTGCCGGTATGTGCCGCCCCGATCGCGTTCATAATCGCGCTCCGTAGCGCCTTGACGCCCACGATAAGCTGCGCATGGTTCCGCTGTTGATCCATCCGCGGCCACCGAATCGACTGGAGCTGTTCGGCGCTGTCCGCTAGCTTACGGTCGATATCCTGTGCCTCCCGTACGAACCTTTCCCCGCTCATATCACCGCGCTCCAACGCTTGAACCGCCGCGATTACGGCCGCACTAAGTCCGAAGACTTCCGCCGCTGCCGATGCCACCCGTCCGTATTTCGTTGTCATACCGTTCCCCCTCCGTATAAATAAAAAAGGAGCCCGAAGGCTCCCTGTTACTCGAACGTTATTGTGCCGATCGTCCCGTCGGCCGTGTATTTGTCGCGCACCATCGTCTTGTACGCCTCCGTTAGCGTTACTCCCTCGGGAAGCTTGACGGTAAGGTTAACACCGGTATACTGACGGTTCGACAACTTCCCAACCGCGACTCCCATCTTTTGCTCCAAAATCGTTACCGCGGAATGATCGTAGTCACTGTCACCGAGATGCGGTTCGATTCCGTCCTCCGTGCGTAGGGTCGCGCCCCAAAAATAATCCGATACCCGTTGGTGATAAGTTTTGCTAATCGTAAGTGCTGCGTTCAAAGTAATTCCCCCTGTTTTGTTATAGAGAAATCGCAGATGTCGGCCTTCTACCGCTGTGTACGTTACTGCTAATGTGCTTATAAGTACGGTGCGTGAGGCGTAGGATACGGTACGCGCTGTCAACACTCCAATTACCGAGCGCTTCCACAATTTTAATCGGCACGTGATCGTCGGTTATGACGCTACTAAGCTCCGCATAAAGACTCCGGAGCATTGCGTCGTGCTTACCACCTGCTGCGCCCTCAATTCGCCCCATTTCGTCCATGAGAACTAGTTTCTGGCCGTTAGTCATACGAGGTGCCAATCTAATGGCCTCGGCAAGAACCGACGTATCACCGCCGAATTTGAGCGCATTTACAATTTTCGTCGCGTGTTGTTTTGCGGACTCTCGCTCCGACTCCGTTATATAATGCCTCAATCGCGCGGCCTCGGCAGTTGCGGCTTCCTTCATGCCCCCGTAGACCCCTTTCCAATGATCCGTCAATCTACCGACCTCTTCCTCGAGCTTGGCGCGCATCTTCTCTGTGTAATAGTCAATTACCCCCTCTACTTTGTACACGGGGTCGTTAGACTCCGTCATAGCTTTGTATTCCCGCTTGTACCTATCTACCGCTTCGGTTATCTGCCGTTCGATTTCGTCGACGCCGCCGACAATCACCCCCTTGCGCTGGTTCTCTGCTTGGTGCGCCTCGACGTAATCAAGCGTAACCAGCTTGCCCGCGGTATGCCCGTTAAAGTCCTCTTTCATAAATACCGTATATCCCACTCGTATTTCTCCTTTACTTGTTAGTTTACTTGCATAGTGGTCCGAACCTGTACGCTATAGGCCGAGATACCTCCGCAATTGTATCTTTGATACTTCGCCACTCCTCCGGATCACCGGAAACAATCGCGCTGTACATCCGCTCAATAACGGTCAAAAGGCCGCCTATACTTCGAACGAGATCGTCGTGTTCCCTTCTTCGCTTCCAATCTCGGAAATCAATCATCCGCAACTTAGCAACCGCCTGCGCCAACTCCCGCTCGCTTGCGAAGACTTGGGTAACGAACTCCTCGGCGGAAATATCGCCATTTTCAAGCGCTTTGACGAGGCGGTACAGGTACGTTCCGGCGTAGGCCGCTACGCTGTCGCAGATCGCGGATACACGCTCACCTGGCGGTACCATGCGTAATCACCCCCGCTTAACGTATTGAACACTGCGCGGGCTTTTATCGCGGCTTAAATCGTAGAGGTCGGCGGCCGTTATCTTGTATTTGCCTGCCTCAGGGATAGTCTCAAAGTCAACATTCTTTAAAGAATAGCGGTACCGGCTCCCCCCTGACGCGGACTCACCGCCCAAAACCTGTAGCGCACCTCGTTTAATCCCCTCGTGTTGCTTGACCGCGTCTCGATATCTCCGGAACGCATCGATATATGCTAGTTTTGCGTCAAGGAGCGCCTGGATTGCCGGGTCGTAAACTTTCGCGCGGAATTCGGGGATAAAATCCTGGTTCCACGACGCGATAATGTCCTCGATAGTTATTTTCGTAGACTGTCTCCCGACTACAAATTCATATTCCCGGTTGCGGCGCGCAAGTGTCCGCTCTGCCGCGTCTATCCGGTCGGATAGCGTATCTAGCTCCGAGTCAGCACCTACTCCGGATGCAAACATCGCTGCGGCAAGCCTTTCGTACTCGGTTTTTAACGCGTGCAACTCTTCTCGTGCTTGATCTCTGCTCCGGCCAATTTCCTCGAGCACCGACGTGTTTCTTTCCTGCTGCTTAACGTACTCACCGATAATTTTAAATTCCATTTTCAACTTTTCCCCCTAGTTTTTGTATGAGAGCCTTTAAGAAAATTATTATGCGCGTCTTCCATCGCGGAAGTTCTACCGAAGATGCTCCCAAGTCAGCATATAAGGACTGGAGTTCTTCGGCAGCTCTGCGGGTGCTGGACGTATCCGTTCGATGCTTTAAGCTGGCGCCTAGTCCGATCTCGTTAAGCGCGGCAACGTATATCTCACGGGTCGACGTCCATAGCTCCGGCGTTTCACAGCCGTATATCTCCGCGATATCCTTTACGTAGCCGATCGCGACCGCATCGGACTCATGCCGCTTGATAACGGTATCCATCAAGTAGCCGTCTTCTCCGAACAGTTGCGCGACAAGGAACTCCGCGCCTTCAATCCGATCGATATTAGCGATGACTAGCGGCCGCACCGTACAACCTCCACGTTAACCGCCGATGTGCCGCCCCTCCGGATATCGCGGTGAATTTCGTACGCTACGTTCATCCCGCGTCTAATCGTCATCCCCTCCGAAACTGAACTTACGTGGAACCATATATCCTTATCGCCGTCGTCCGGCTCGATAAAACCGAATCCGCGCGGTTCGAACCACCTAACGACCTTGCCGCGGAGCTTGTTCGGGTCGACCGTTTTTGGCGGCTTCCTTTCGTCCGTCATGCGCGGAGATAGTCCCATTGAAGGTCCGATAAAATCGATCATATCCCCAGTGCCTTCTCCGCCTTGCCATACCCTTCCGTAAATACTCATCTTCGACCCCCTGTTTTAATTAGAAATGGCGCCTTAATGCGAATCGTCCGCTCCGTCACGGAATCCCCGTAAATTAACTTGTGTGTCGTTCCATCCCGCGTATCGACTAGCGTAACCAGGCGCCTATGCCCGTGGTCAATCGACTCGATCGATACAACCTCGATAGGGTAACGCGGTCGGGGCTTCATTTGCGGCAGCGTCCTCCTCGTTTCGGATTCGTAATTGCATTGAAGTATCGGCATGTCTCCGGTTGCTCGCGAAATAGCTTACACACCACTGACGATTCCGTCCGAAGCTGCTGCATTAACGTACATGTCCGGTCCGGCCGGATGAAGCCGCAATAGCGCGTAGCCCGATCCTGAGCGGTGTTCACAGTCCGGCCTCTTCGTACTGAACGAAAGTCGTATCGGTCATGTCGTATTCAACCGGCCACTTCCCGGCCTTGATCGCCGCATATAGCACGAACAGAACAGCGCCGCGTATCTCCGGTTTGGTCACGCCCCAGTTCCTCGTCGGCGAAAATTCGCGGCAAACCGTCGTAGCCAGCCGCTCGACCAACGCGTAAAACTTCGTAGGCTCCATTTTCGCGACATGAACGGGCGCATTCGCGGCAGCTTCGACATACTTAACGATGTGGCTCAACTGTATATCGCGGTCGAAGCAATCGATTACGTAAGCGGTGACCTTTAGCGGCCGCTTGCCTTCCGCATACTCGATGAGTGTGAAACCGTCTTCGTGCGTTACTTTCATATCAACCGTTCCCTATGCGGATCGCTCGCGTCTGCGTCCGGCTTCGTATTGGGTCCGCGTGTTGCCCAAGCGTTTACCGCCCGCTCGTAAGGCGATTCTGTTAGACTAGAAGCTGATCGGCCAGTTTTGCGCGTCGGATAGCTTCCAGCATCTCCGCTGTTACGTCGAACGTCTGAGCAATCTTAATTCGAATCGCGTCGGATACGGGACGGCCAGCTTCTATCTGACAAAGATAGGAGTCAGTTACGCCTAGACGGCCAGCCATTTCGCGTTGACTCATCCCGAGCCATAAACGAATAGCCTTCACTGTTTGCCCGCTCACTTTTCTCCACCTACTTTCACAAATTTAACTAAGAGAAAAATAAAAAGCCTTCATCCCGTCAGGCAGACAGGACGAAAGCTCTCAAATTCTCCTTCACATATACATGGAAAATAGAAATGAGAAAAATACGGGAATTCCGAAAAAAAAATAAAATTTTAGGCAGCTAATTCCTCGCGCGGTAAGTAGACTCGACCGTCGACGTCAATCTGTCCACCACCCTCCGTGAACGAATCGTACGACTTTTCCCGTTTCCTCCGCTTGTCCTCCGCGTACCATGCGGCATCTGAGTTCGCTACGGGATGGCTCCTTCGGCGTTCTTCTGCCTGTATCGGTCGCATGATAAAATCCGCAAGGATATCGAGAATAGAGTAGCGTGTCGGCGATAGCTTTCGGCGCGTCATCGGATGCCGATATGATCGTTTGAACAGCCGGTCACGCCAACCGCGGGACTCGTACTCGTCCGTAATGATACGCGCAAGTTCGACGCGGAGAGCGTCATCTTCGATCTTCCGATAGTGTTCGTCCCAAAATTTGAATAGGTTCATTCGCAATCTCCTTCCGATTTACTCTTCGTATTGTTCGTACTGCTCAAGCGCGTCATATACCGCTTGGACGCCTGCTTTGTCCGGAAGAGCTTTAAGCGCCTCAAGCACGTCCGAGCTTACTACAACCTCATAGCCCGCTTGGTAGAGTACCGGCTCCTGCGCGGCATTCCTCAACACTACGAGCCCGTCCCACGATGGATACTCGTAGCACGCCCCTATCCGCGCAAGTTCGCTCCATGCATTTTCGTATAAGTCGTTCTGCCTGGTAGCCCTTCGCACGGCCAAATATTCACGGGAGCCTTGAGGTGTGGGCCGCGCCGCTTTTCGCTGCGCTGCCGCCTTCCTTTCGGGAACGTTTTCGAGATACTGAGGTAACCTAATGTTTAGATTCATACCGATAACCTCCCACGTTTAGTCATGTACGTTTTGCCCTATAATAGGTTTGTTTTATGTTTTAACTACGAGCTATACCGCCAGTAGTGCTTCCCTCTGTCTACGTGGTAGTAGATCCCGTATTTCGTGCTCCGAATAGAAGAAACGTACGCACTCGGCTAAACTTTTGCCTTCCGAGACACTCAGAGTCCGTTCGTCCAAACCGCCCCCGAATGTCATCCGGTAAAAGTTCGGCTTCTTCTTGAACGTACCTTTTTGCGCCTGATTCCGACTAATTATGTCGATCACGCCGAGCCGCTCGAGTTGAGTTACCTGGCGCCGTGCCGTACTTTCGTTTATGCCGACAGCTTCCTCCATCTGCTTGAACGTCATGTAAAAAATGCCGCTCTCGCAAGCCAACCGCTTCGAGTGAATGAGCATCGCATATGTTAGCGCCTTCTGATTCTTCTGAGGACACCGACGAATTATCGTGTCAATTTCCTCAAACGTAACCGTCAGGTCGCGCACTTCTATAAGTAGCGTTTTGTTGTTATCGTAAACGTGGTCGACGCACTCTCGAAGGTCCGTTAGACAAGCCGCACGGACCGAGGTATAGAGCCTCGTATCCTGCCACTCAAACCACTCCCAAATAGCGCGGAACGCGTCTGCCCGGTCGACTCCGTTATGATTCATCAGCCGCGCCAGCAGTAGGAACGACTTATGACGCTGACCTGGCCCCGTTAATCCCTTAAAGTATCGTTCAGCCGCTCGCGCCATCGTATAGCTTTCGGACTGGTCGTATATTGCTAGCGGCTTATGGCGGCCTATCGCGTTCTCCATATCAGCGGCTACTCGACTATCATAGGCGTGTTCTTCCGCGATAACCGCTAGAACGGCGGCATGGTCCGTCTTCTTAATCGTGAACAGGAAGTCTATCGACTCCTCCCGCGACATAACCCGAAGGCTCTCCGTGATGTTCGCGAACCCGCAATAGCTTCCGGTCTTCTGATGAACGCTGAGCGGGAGTTTTACGCCTTGAGTCGACGACGGCCTATATTCGACTTCTCCGCCCTCCGTTTCCCTAATTCCGGCGCGGTCGATGGTGTATTCGAAAAACTTGCGTGCGGCGTCAATTGATATCGCCTTATCGAAAAAGAGCTCGACGTGGTAACCCTTTCCTCCGCTGAAAGAAGTCGCGAAATCGTTAAATCCGCCCGCCCCCAACGTATCGGCGAGCTTGTAAACTACCCACTTTGCGACAGTCGGGTTTCGATAATCGACGTCAAAGCAGACAAATTTTGTAAGGAACTCGCCCGAGAACGTTCCGATTGGCTGGCGACCGCGGAGATGGTTATTTAGATGGTGCGCCCGGAGCGGCCGACTCCGCCTGTTCACCGTTACGTAAGTTCCGTCCTTTAGTTGGATGAGGTAATGATAATTCTGAATGAGGTACAGATCGAACAACCTATCTACAATATTCCGGACGTCCGTCACTCAGGCGTTCCCTCCTTTCGAAAGAGTACGGCAGCTCCGCGAAAGAGCCGCCGCGATAGGTTCCGGTTATTCCGAATCGTCAGACGTGAATCCGGCCAGCGTAAGCGCTGTTTCAACGAAATCGGTCCGTACCGTAGCACCGTCACTCCACATCGTAAGAAGGAACGTTCCGTCTTCCTGAGGTTCAACCGCCGCCGAGGGTCCGAATATGTCGTTCCCCGCCGCCAGTTCCTTCGCAGCATCTTCTCGCATAGCCGACTCACTTTGAAAATCGGCGCGGTAGTGGCGGAAGATATCATCCCTCTTCCACGCATAATGTCCGCCCAACCTCGAATACTCCGCAACCCTCCCGTCTATTTCAGCCAACCTATAAAGCGCCTCCGCTCCTCCGTAGAACATGAATGGAACGTGTCCGAGAACGTGAGCAAAAGTAACGGCATTCTTAACGGCTTGGATAACACTGCTGTCGCGGAACTGCTCATCGTGTACCGTAACTACGTCGCCTCCCTCGATACTAAGTACCGCGCCGATTTCATTTACTTCGATTCCAATCACCGTAATAGTCTCTTTCATTTTTCATCTGCTCCCTTATTGGTTGGATTTTTGTTTCCTACAACTAATACCCGCTGGAAATTTGATATTTGGGACATGTCGTGCCCCTTACTTATCTAATCGTTTGAACCGGACCCGCCCGCACACTCTGACGAAAAATTTATTCCTCCTTTCGCCTCTACTTCTATAACCACCGCAAACTTACGGACTGTCGCAGTTAATCTCCAATCGTTATGACGTTACTTGCGTCCGCCTGACACAAGATTTCGCACACGAATTAGACGCGATAGATGTTCGGCAAAGTTAACGGAGCCGACCGGATTTGGACGCCTATTTCCGGTGCCCTATATACGTAACCGAATGGATCGGGCCGGTTCGCACACTTTCCGCGAAAATAACCTCGCGCAGCTCCCGGACGGTCATCGAATCGACCGTTTTCGTTTCGCCGGTGGACGGGACCGTGTGCGGAGTAGATACGAATTCGGCGCGGTCGATTTCGGAGGGGAGCGAGAGCATTTCGAAAATTTTACCGACCGGCAAATGGTGCGACGTCGCACTGTTTCCGAACTGTTCGAACGCGGTTATAACTTTCGCGTGTATAATAAGGAAAAGGAGGTTTTATATTGAAACCACAGGTAGAAGCAGTAAAAACCATGTTCGCCATAGCACCCTACCTATTTAAATTCATAGCGTATTTATTCATTGGCTCAATGACATGGCTCCAGTACACGACGCGCAGCTCATCCGAATTGATTTATGAGCCCCTCACTAGAGCCCTTATAGGGGTTGCAATAGTTGAATGTATTCATAATCTTGTTATTGTGCTATATAAACTCTATGGAAAGAAAAAAAGTTGAAACAAACAGAAACGTACGTTCGTATTATTGATAAGAGAGGCGCCCGATTAACGGTTGCCGCCGTAACCGAGCGCCTCTCCAATTTACGAAGCAAGCCGACGAAGTTTGCGCCGAACAATTTCGTGGTGAACACCGGCCGCGTCCGCTATCTCCGCTATTGTGCTTCCGCGATAATACGCGATCACCATCGCCCGCACGCAAGCATCCGGAGCCTTCGCCATTACCGCGCTGACCATGGCGAAATTAATAGCAGCGGACTCGGCGGACTCAACTGCGATCATATCGAAGTCAAAGCCGCAAGCCGCCGACGCAGTACGCGTTTGACGACTCCGGTAAAAGTCGATTGCAGCTCGCTTTAATGCAACGTAGATCAACCCCTCAGCCTCGTGACCACGTTCATAACAACGCCATAACCGCTCAGCCAAAACGCTAACGTAGTCATCATGTAGTGACGGACACGGCCGGGAATATCGGTATGCCAATGCGTCAATCTTTCGCTTGTGAGTCGCATAATACTGTTCGAACATCGCCGAGTGCTGACGTGTTCGATCGGCGGACGTCTTCATACGGTCACGCCCCTTTCCGCTTCAATCCGGGCATTAAGTGCCAGCTTGTACGAAAGCAAACGAGCCGGGCGGTTCCGCGGCGGAACTTTAGCGGGACGGCCACGCAGGATATCTATGCGCGCCGCATTGTACTGGTTGACCATTCGGAGGTAATACGCCATGTGGCGGATGAACTGCGTCGCCGGGTCCGGGTCGAACTTGCCGGTAGTGTTATTGAACTTACGGATACGATAACTCATTGTAGAAACCTCCTATTAAATTTTCTTGTTGTACGCATATGCGTACGTCATTTACACTGAGTATACTGTACGCTTATAAGTACAGTCAATAGTCTGTTTGCGGAGGTCAATACAATGGGGAAAAAAGTTGTTGTTACGCTCAGCGCGGTGCTTCGTAGTCGCGGTATTTCATTGAATGAGTTGTCTCTAATGACTGACGTTAGGCGCGCAGCCTTATCTGAATTGGTTAACGGTAAACGAGAAAATATCAACTTCGGGCATATCGCAAAGGTCGCCACAGCGCTGGGAATATCAGATATCCGTGAAATAATAACTCTCGAGGATATTGGAGATGAGGAGCAGCCCCCTGCCTAAAACGTGTGGGCTATCGCGGTGAAAATCATATGGAGGTCGGGCGTATTCTGCTCGGCCTATTTATTTTTGAAAGGGATTTGTTGGAAGGTGTCGAATATTTATGCCTATATCGACCAATGGGAGGTAACATGAAACCAAAAATATCCATATTAGCACTTTTAGCCGTACTCTTGTCGGGATGCGTGGTTTCTACGACCGAGAATAGCGACCCTACTGTGACACCCCCGGCAGCCCCGCAGTCAGCAGCAACGGAAAACAGCCCCGCAATCGAGGAAGTACCGGCCTCGGAAACGCCGTCCCCTGTAGTCGCGGAGGAGCCAGTAATTGAGCGGATAGTAAACGTAAAGGATATCGCCAGGAAGACTATGTCGGAGGTTAACGGTATCCTCGGCGATCCCGTATTCACGGAGGAAATTAATTTTGCAATGGGGCCGGAACTCAAAAAACGGCCGGTAACGATGAATCATTATATCGAGACGCTTGACGGCGACTTGGGCCGCGTAGAAATTATGTTCGCCAACGACAAAGCCGTCCGTGTCCGCGTTAACCTCATTGGGGACCAGTACAACAAAGAGGATAAGAGCAAAAACTTGGAACTTGTAGGACTGTCCGGCGTCACGCTCGATCCAGTAAAGAAGAAAGAACAAGTAAGGCAGTCGGTCCGAGATGTTGAGGGGTTTTATCTTATTGACGTTGGCGACTGGCTCGGTACGGACGACGGTTCAATCCTCATTGTGACTGAAGAAGAGTTCAAGTAAACGCAAAAAAGCGGCTCACCCGCGAATATTCTACCGGTATTGTACCGATGGAAAATCCGCAAGTGAGCCGCCTTTACATGCGACACTGGAGCCGCTTTTTACATCTTATTTCCGCGCAAGTACAATCGTATTCAGCCACGTTAGCTCCGAAATGGTAAGCGTACCCTTCTCCGCTTTAGTTACCCACTCGGCGCCGATCGTTCCCGTTGCCGCCAGTTCATAAGTTTTCTAACGGGCTGTGTTTCGCGTGCTTAGCGGAAACGTCCGTACTAAACAGATTGACGTACATTCTGACGATATCAAGCGAAGTATGTCCAAGAATTTTTTGTAAACTAAACGCGTCCCCTCCGTTCATGATATAGAGTTTAGCGAACGTGTGTCGGAATGTGTGCGGAGAAACGCGAACGCCTGTAATCCGCGCAGCTTCTCCGTAGAGTTGGATAACTTGTTGAATGCCGCGCACCTGAAATGGGTTATTATCGATATTGATAAACAGCACATCCGTTTCTACCACGCCACGAGACTCGCAATAAAGGCGAAGGCTTTTTTCCAACGCCCTACTAAACGGAACCAGGCGCTCTTTACGCCCCTTACCATAAACCTTTATTAACCGCTCTCGCCAGTTAACATCCGACAATCTAATTCCTGCGAGTTCGGAGATTCGGACTCCGGTATCTAGTAACGTTTGCATAATCGTGTAGTCCCGATAACCTGTAAACGTCGATCGGTTCGGCGTATTGAATAGCGTTTTAATCTGCTCGTTGCTGAATGTCTCGATAATCCGCTTTTCAGACTTTATGACCCCGATCCCACTAAACGGATTTACCTGTATATAGCCCTCCGTATGAAGCCAGTTTATGAAGGCCCGCCAACCGCGGATAAGCTTGTCCATAGTCGCGCTACTCGGTAGGTCCGACTTTCCTCGCTTGATTTTGGTCGTACGTTTCGTCTCAATCGCGGTCAATACGTTATCTCGCGTAATGTCGATCGGACGGATTATTTCCTGTGCAACGAGTAGGCGAGATAAATCTAGTGTGGTATCGCGATAAAACTTTACGGTTTCGTCGGTGAGGTTTCGGATACGGCAATAGCGGAGAAAAGAATTACGGGCTACTTCGAAGTCAGTGGATTCTTGGGGATACTCTGTACCGGGCGAGCTTCGTCCGGCAGCGGACAGGTTAACGCGTCGCTTGTTCATCAAAAACGCCTCCATATCGTAATTTTCGTCAACGTGACGAATAAAACGAATGAAGGCGTAGGTTTACGAATCGTAAGATTAGTGCGGAAACCGTGTGGGGATGCGTTCCGACTCCGCTAAGGAACCGGAGTAATTGTCGGAACGATAGCGGCTACTTTTAAGTCCTGTGCGTCTGCCAATTCCGCCATCCCGGCATGTGAGTCTCTGGCGACCAAGGACATTTGCCAAGGAGCGCTGCCCCACGAAATTTCGTGGTGGGCCTTGAGGGACTCGAACCCCCGACCAATCGGTTATGAGCCGACCGCTCTAACCAACTGAGCTAAAGGCCCCCGTAAAGGTCCAGAGAAAGGTGTTGGTTGCGGGGGCAGGATTTGAACCTGCGGCCTTCGGGTTATGAGCCCGACGAGCTACCGAGCTGCTCCACCCCGCGTCGTTAAAGCATTATACAATTTATTGGCGACAAGAAATAATATACTATAAAGATCGGCCTGCCGTCAATGCTTTTACATGTTTTTATTCACTTTTATTTTCTTCTGTTTCCAGATGCTGCTTCGATTCTCCCGCTTGAGCCTTCGCCATTTCTCCCAATTTCTGCAGCAAAATATGCTGCGGCATATGCATTAAATGCTCCAAAGGCACCTTCATGTACTCGGCCAATTTAACCGCTGTCTCCGCCGATAACGGCATTCTGCGCATCGCTGATATCCCCCTTCTCCCCATCCTTCGGATTTCAGCTTAGCACAAAAGCATGCTCTTTTCCACTATACGGCAGCTCAAACTGCACATCAGGAGCCAGATTATGGCATATAACGAACGCCATATTTTCCCTTTTTCGAACGGAACACTTCAATCTCCCGCGGTGCATCCAATCCGAAAACCCAGCTGTCATGCTCCATCCGTTGAACGAGACACCCGGCTTGGAATTTGCTGTCGTACAGCTTGGACCAGTATACCCATCTCATGCATCTTCCTCCGCTTCTGTCGGAATGTGGATGCTCCTAGCATGTGCGGCTTTGGTCGATTTGAATCCATTCCCCTCAAAAATTTAAAGCAAACGCCCCATCCTAACGGACGGAGCGCCTGCACTATTCCATATTAGTTGACGATAACCGCTTCTCCTGCTGCTTCCATAAGCGCTCTTTTTTCTGGGGAGATGCCTCCGCCGTTATTGTCCTGAATACCGTTGAACGCGTCATCGATATTCCCTTTCGGGTTGTTCTTGATCTTCTGCAGCAAGTCATTGCCCTTCTCTTGCCACAAGGCCAGAGCGTCCTTCGCGGATTTGTTACCCTGCATCACTTGCATGAATAGCATCGAGCCCATCTCATTAATCAAGTTGAGGTTCGGTTTTTCTCTCAGAAGCTCCTGATCCTTGATCGAGGAGTGGAAGTATTGCGATGGGGAAGGCTTCATTTTCGTAAATGCATCAATATTATAGCTCATTCCGTCGCGTACCTTCACAAACTCTTTGCGTGCGGACAGCTCGTAGGTGCTGCGGGACTTCAGCTTCGCCCACTCTTTGCCGTTCATAAACTTGATAAATTCCCATGCGTCGTCAGTATTCGCTGCATTAGCGTTGACGCCCGCAAGCTGACTCAAACTAATATTGCCTCCAAAGCCTTCCATGCCAATGTGGAACGGTATGGTCACGACATCCCAATCCAGCTTCTCCATTTTCAATTTCTCGCTGTTATCGTTCATTTGCTGGATTTGGTTGATCAGACCGTAATCGCCGATCGTCATAGCGGATTTACCGGTAAGGAACAGTTGCCCTTGGAACGGATTGTATCTGTAATCTTCTCCTTGGGGCTGCTCATAATTCATGTCGTCCTGACTAGGCGTTACGCGGTCTTTCTTCAGTTGGGCTACTGTCTCCCAGAGAGTCTGCCATTGCGGCGTATTGACCGTCATCGTTTCGCCCTTATCGTCGTACATTCTCAGTTGGAGAGGAGCAGCGAAGTTTTGGAAATCCCAGAAGTTGTCGCCCGCACCCCATTGGTTAAACGTGAATCCGAAAACGGAATCCTTGCCTTCTCCCGACTTCATACGCTTAGCCAGATTAAACACATCGTCCCAGCTCATGCCGTCTTGCGGGAATTCGACTCCCCGAGCCGTAAACAGCTTTTTATTGTAATACAGAGCCGAAGATTGGAATGTAGGCGTCAGGGCGTACAAGAAACCGTCGCCTTGTTCTTTGATCCCGTCAATGACGGTCGGCACGAATTCGGTAAGGTCCATTTTATCTTCTTTCAGCATCGGATCGAGCTGTTTCAATAGGTTTTCATTCACCAGTTGCCCCAGCATGCTTATATCGTTAATGATCATGACGTCAACCGGATTGCTGCCTGTCATAATGGCCTTGAGCTTCGCCATTTGATCGACTGGCTCCTGTTGCTTCGATTGGTCCTCGAATTGCATCTCCGAATAATCGATCGCGGGAACAACCTCGATATCGATGTTGGAGTGGGTAAATTCGAACATATCGGTGAATTGCTGGCGGAACCAGCTTTCATCCGATTTGCTGCCATACATCGTGCCGATGCGCAGAGTGCGGCGATTGTCCGGGTCGTTCGCGCTTCCGCCCGAGTTACACGCAGCCAAAGTAGGGATAAGTAAGGATAAGGTCATTCCGGTAAGCACCCATTTGCGGGTTTTTCCTGCCTGTTTGTTCATTTTGATTCTTCCTCCTCCAAGGATTTCGGTTTAGTAATGACAATCTTGTCTCCGTCGAACTCCATCGTTGCTTTGTCTCCGATCGAGAGAGCGGACAAGTATTCTTTTGGGACTTGCAGGCGGCCGACCCGGTCCACGACAACGAACGCTTCGTGCGCTTCTTCCGGCGTCTTACCGCCCGATAACGGTGCGGAATGGTCGAGGTTCGGATTCCTCTTGATAAACTCTGTACTCGTCAGTCCATCGCGAATCGCGACCACCCGGTCCACCTTGCTTGCCAGCGACAAGTCGTGAGTAACGATTACGATCGTCAGGCCAAGCTCCCG
Organism: Cohnella phaseoli; assembly: GCF_003386235.1. GTDB lineage: Bacteria > Bacillota > Bacilli > Paenibacillales > Paenibacillaceae > Cohnella > Cohnella phaseoli. The sequence continues at coordinate 35,911 of NZ_QRDZ01000003.1, read as the reverse complement.
ATTAAATTTACGAAAAATATCCATGATGATGTCCGATGTCCGAGAATCTACCGAGCCCGTCGGTTCGTCGGCCAGTAGAAGCTGCGGCCGATTCGCCAACGAGATGGCAATCGCCACCCTTTGTTGCTCTCCCCCGGACAGCTGCTGAAGCTTGTTATGCATCCGGTCCTTCAAGCCGACCCATTCGAGCAGCTGTTTGGCGTAGGCCCGATCCAGCTTGCCGGAAAACATCATCGGCATCTCTACGTTCTCGATGGCGCTCAAGAACGGCAGTAGATTGCGGGCATTGTTCTGCCAGATGAAGCCAACCGTATCCCGCTTATACTTGACAAGATCTTCATCATTGACCTTCAGCAGGTTCCACGGCCCGACCTCCACTTGCCCCGCCGAAGGGCGGTCAAGCCCGCCCAGAATGTTCAGCAGAGTCGATTTCCCGCTTCCGCTGTTGCCGATAATCGCCATCATCTCTCCGGCTTTAACCGATAGGTTTAAGCCCTGTAGAGCAACGACCTCCAAGTCGTCGGCTTTATAAATTTTAACGAGGCCTTCGCATGTAATCATGCTTTTTTACCGCTCCTCTCCCAGCTTGACGGCTTGGTGAACCTTCAAGCGTCTAATATGCGTGATGAGAAGCGCCACGCCGATCGTCATCATGACTCCGACAACGATGTACAGCCTGTTCGTATCGGCAGCTTCGAACACGACGCGGAACGGCGGAACCTGGTTCGTCGAATTGTCGGTCGTCTGCAGGAACGGCAGGAATAGCAGACTCGCGAGCTTGCCAATGCCGATGCCGAGTCCGATCGACAGACCGGCCGTAAAAATCTGCTCGAGCAGCAGCATCCCCGTCAACTGCTTGCGGGAAAGCCCCATCGCGCGAAGAATACCAATCTGCACGACTCTGCGCGACAGATTAAAGAACCAGAACAAAATGTAACCCGACAGAGAAACGATAATGGTCACCAGGAAGCCCAAGCTGAGAATTCCGAACACGCCGCCTCGGGCCGGGTGCTTGCTCTGCGTCGTCAATTCGGATCTCATGCTGTTGATGGAAGCAAGCTCAATGCCTTCCTTCTGCAGCACCGGAATAATATCCTGCACTTTGGCGTCGGGCTCCATTTTCAGCCATACGTCGTAAGGAATGAGTGGTACCTGATCGTAGATGTAGCCCAGATTCGCGATTAAGAACGGCGCTTGATCCGGATACAGGCTAGGCCAGTAAGGCAAGATATCCAAAATAATGAACTCGACCGTCTGCTCCTGAATAACCGTCTGAACCATATCTCCCCGTTTCAAACCGAACTTCTTGGCTACGTTGGAGGAGATAAACGCTCCCTCCGGCACTTGCCCCATCCATTCGAGATATTTGTACGGGTTGATCTGGTACATGTCTTTGCGCAGCCAACCGACACGGGCGAAATCGACGTTGTCGATGCCCATAATCGTCGCTTGACCCGCCGTCTTGCCCGAGACCGTCATGCTGCTTTTGGTTTGCAGCACGCGCGCCGCGTGCTCGACGCCCGGGAGCGTACGGAATACTTCGAATGGCGGCTCGTTATAATTAAACTTCGTTGGCGTAGGACGTTCGCCTTGGCCGCCTCCGCCGCCGCTTCCGCCACCCCCGCCGTTTCCGCCGCCTTGTTTGGTTGGCTGCTTAAACTCGGGCGTACCTTCCCATACGGTCTGGACAATGACGTCCGTTCCGTATTTGTACATGATCCGCTCTTCCGAGTTCAGCCCGATCGTCCGTGCAGCCGAGGAATTGTATACCCCGAGCCCCAGCGTCAGAACAAGCAAAATCATGAGCGGGTAGTACGATTTAGACGAGCGCGAAAGCTGCGTGAGCGTTAAATAAAACGGCACCGGCAAAATTCTCTGCCACAACAAGTTAAACAACTTGAGCAGCAGCGGGAACAGCCTGAGAAATACCAGACCAGCAGCGAAAATGCTCAGCGCCGGTACAAAGAACAGAAACGGCTGCACGTTGAGTTGATCCGTCGTCATCCCCGTCTTAAAGGTGACCATCTGGCGCTCGTTGAACAGGTACCAGCCGTAACCCGCCACTCCCAGCAGCAGCACGTCGATGAACCATTTCTGCCAGAACGGCTTACGATCTCCTCTAGCCATCTGCCTCTTGTAATCGACGATTGATGTTCTCGTGAAGACGAGCGCCGGGATAACAGTCGCCGCGATCGCCACGATCACGGCTGCGACGCCGGCCAGCACGCCGTCGATCGAAAATCCGACCGGTATCGCCTTGCGGTCTACGAAATGCAAAAACCCGCTGGCCGATCCGATACTTTTGGCCATGAACCAGCCGAATAACGGACCGACAACCAGTGCAACCAAGCCCAGCAAAGCGCCTTCCAGGAGGAACAGCATAAAAATCTGCCTAGTGCTAGCTCCCCGGCTTCGCAGTACGGCGATGTCAGATCGTTGCTTCTCAAGCGCCTGCTGCGTGTTCATCGTAATAAAGTAGAATACCATTGCGATCATCGGAGCTGCGAGCGTAAACAGCATGGTCTGCAGTTGGATGCTGTCGCGGCGGAAATCGTTCAACATTTCCGCGAAGCTCAACTCCAGACGAGTGTCCTTTAGCTTCTTGTATACTTCGATGTCGATGCGGCTCAGCTTGTTGGAGAGCGGAGAAAGCTGACTCGTCTGAATCTCTCTCAGATCAAAAGCCGAGTACCAGCTGGCGATCTGAATCGGGATGCCTCGTTTGGCCGACAGATCCTCCAGCAAAACCGGATCGGCTACGTACAAATAATTCATGAGTCCTTCCAGACCTTGATACCAGTAAGGGTTGTTATCGTCCGCCGGCTTGAACGCTCCGACGATCTTAACCCGCAGCGTCTCCCCGGCAATCGAGTACAGCAGCACATCGCCGACATGGAGATCGCTGCGGAACAATGCCTCTTCCATCATGACGGCTTGAATCGTGCCGTCCGAATCCGAAGTATCCGCGAACCACTTCCCTCCAGCCATCTCGACCTGTTCCTTCAGCCCTTCGAAGGAAGCGATCGACAGCTTTCTCGTACGGCTGGCATCCACCTTCGTCGGATCTTCGGGAGAAACTTCCGAGCTGCGCAGCGTTAAGCTCCGCTGGGATACCTCCACCGGAAACCCGATGTCGCTCTTGATCTCCTCACGAATATACTGATCGACGTTACGGAAGCTTTCCAGATCGGTTTTGCCGTCCGTCGATTGGTAGCGGATCAACATCGATCCTGCGGGCAAGCCCTCGCTGTTGTCCTGCAAAGATTGCGAGACGACGCGTTTGAGCGCGCCGTCCGCATACATCGGAATGCTCGTTGTAAAAGCGACCGCAACGAACAAACCGGCAAGCGTGCTGAGCGTCATCCAGCGCGTGTTCCACATTTTGCGGAAGAGAAATCGAATCAGCGCGGTCATAGATTAACGACCTACGACTTTCTGTCCTGGTGTCAAACCATTCAAGATTTCCACATCGGTCGAGGTTTGCTGTCCGAGCTCTACGTCAACCTCGCGCTTGCTTCCGTCCGCTTCCGCTACTTGAACGTAAGTGCGCGCTCCAATCGTCCGCAGGGCGGAAAGAGGGATGACGACCGCGTTTTCCTTACGATTGATAACGACGGAGATAGACAGCGGAGTACCGCGCGTGACCTCTTTAGGCAGCTTCCCGACGTCGACCAGCAAATATTTGCTGATGCTGTCCGTTTTTTCGCCGTTGTTGCCACCGTTATTGCCGCCGTTCTGATTGTCCGTCGAAGGAATAGGCATTTGCTTTATCTTGCCTTTCAGTTGCCCAACCTGGTTGATGTCGACGCGCACTTCCATGCCTACGGCGACCTTGTTTAGATCGTCCTTGGACAGCTCCGCCGCGACGACCAAGCTGTTCGGGTTCGCGATAACCGCGACCGTACCGTACGCTTTGACCGAATCGCCTTCCTGCACTGGTACCGAGACGATCGTACCCGAGAATGGGGCCGTCAGCACCGCCTTGCCGATATCCTCCTGCATGTCGACGATTTCCTGTCGAGCTTCCTCGAACTGCAAGGTAGCCATCTCGAATTCGATCGGATCCATCTCGTCTTTTTTGCGCAGCGTATTTTTCATTTCAAGCTCTTGTTTCTTAAAGGAAAGCGACCGTTGGCGAAGAGTTTTCTTCATCTCGTCGACATCGAGCTCCGCGATCGTCTGCCCTTCTTTAACCGCCTGACCGGCTTCTATGTACAGCTTCTTAATGCGTTTTCCCTCCAACGAAAAATAAACCTGCTTCTCCTGAGAGGACAAAATTTTGCCGGAGCCCGATACTTTCGTTTCCAGCGTTTTCGTCTCTACCGCATACTGAGGCTTCTCAGATATTTTCGGCAGTTGGATCGCGGACAGATCCTCTTCCTCCGGTTCACTCGGCAGCAAGCTGCACCCCGAAATCGCCAGCGACAACGCCAGCGCGGCCATCACGCCGGCGCTTTTGCGGCTGCGGCGCACAGGCGCCTTACGGTCAATTGGCGACGAATACGCCGTCCACCATTTCATAGACATGATCTGCTACCTCCATAATCGTAGGGTCGTGCGTCGTCATGCAGAGCGAAATATTTTCGGCCGCAACGACTTCTTTGAATACCTGCATAATTTGTGCGGTCATCTGGCTATCCAGCTCCGCCGTCGGTTCGTCCGCCAGAATCAGACTCGGCTTGTGCGCGATCGCTTTGGCGATGGCCACACGCTGCTGCTCTCCCCCAGATAGCTCGAAAGGACGATGGTGCATCCTCTTGGAGAGACCGACCAGATCCAGACAGGACGTAATTCTTTCCTTCCATTGCGAACGCGGAATGTTCGCCATGCGCAGCGACAATTCGACGTTCTCGTAAGCGGACAATAAGGGCATCAAGGCGAATGCCTGAAAAATAAAGCCGATATCCTTGCGACGCACGACAGTGCGCTTGTCGTCATCCCACTTATGGAACGGACGGTCTTTGAAAAAGATTTCCCCCTTCGTCGGCGTATCCAGCCCGCCCATCAAATTCATCAGCGTTGTTTTGCCCGAACCCGAGCGTCCTCTTAGCATGACGAGTTGGGATGGGTAAAGGTTCAGGTTGATTCCTTTAAGTACCCTGATTTTCTGGCTGCCGACGTCGAAGGATCTCTCTACGTTGCGTACGGACAACAACGGTCCGTCCGCACTCGGGCGCTCTTGTACCGCTATCGCGGCTTCCGGCTTCTTCGCCTTCTCGAGCGACTTCGCCAAATCCTCTCCCTGTTCGCCTGACTTCTCAGCCGCGGACCTTCGGCCTAGCCATGACAGCATTCAACTTCCTCCCTTGCCAATCTCTTCATTGATTATAACGAGATGTCTATCTGAAAAGTTACTGAAAAAATTAAATCTTTATCATTTTTTTAGGAGAAAAAAATCGTTCATCCCCGTTCGATCAAACGACGAGACCCGACATTTTTCCGTTTTTTCGCTTAACCCTTTATAAGACGCCGCATTTTTGTGTATTATTAGAGGATATAACGATTTATTGCGAGGAAGGTTGGTCACCTTGGAAACTAAGACGTCGTCATCGAACTTTATTAGAAACATCGTATCCGAAGATCTTGCTTCGGGAAAAGTAAAAGAGATCGTCACCCGCTTCCCTCCCGAGCCTAACGGGTATTTGCACATCGGGCATGCCAAATCCATCTGTCTGAACTTCGAGCTCGCCGACGAGTTCAAAGGAAGAACGAATCTGCGCTTCGACGACACGAACCCGGTTAAGGAAGACGTGGAGTACGTAGAATCGATCAAAAAGGACGTCGAATGGCTCGGCTTCAAATGGGACGGGTTGTATTTCGCTTCGAACTACTTCGGGGAAATGTACGAGCGCGCCGGACTGTTGATTCGCAAGGGCTTGGCCTATGTGGACGACCAGACTGCGGATCAAATTCGCGAGACCAGAGGTACGCTCACTTCTCCCGGTCAAGAGAGCCCCTACCGGAATCGGTCCGTCGAAGAAAATCTCGATTTGTTCCGCCGAATGAAGGAAGGCGAGTTCGCCGACGGGGAAAAGGTGCTGCGCGCCAAGATCGACATGGCTTCTCCGAACGTCAACCTGCGCGATCCCATTTTATATCGCGTTGTGCATGCTCATCACCACAATACGGGCGACGCCTGGTGCATCTACCCGATGTACGCTTTTGCGCACCCGTTGGAGGATGCGATTGAGGGCGTAACCCACTCGATCTGTACGCTGGAGTTCGAAGATCAGCGCCCGTTCTACGATTGGGTCATCCGCGAATGCGAAATGCCATGGACACCGCATCAATACGAGTTTGCTCGGCTCAATCTCACCAATACGGTCATGAGCAAAAGGAAACTTAAACTGCTCGTGGACGAGAAAAAGGTGGACGGCTGGGACGATCCCCGTATGCCGACCATTTCGGGTCTTCGCCGCAAGGGGTATACGCCCGAAGCGATTCGCGCTTTCTGCCGCGAAATCGGCGTAGCCAAGAGCTACGGCGTTGTGGATGAGCGAATGCTGGAGCATTTTATCCGCGAGGATCTGAAGCTCAAGGCGCTGCGGACGATGGCCGTGCTGGACCCGCTCAAAGTCGTCATCACGAATTATCCCGAAGGCGAGACGGAATGGCTCGACGCCGAGAATAACCCGGAGAACCCGGAGATGGGCCATCGCAAAATTCCGTTCTCAAGAGAAATTTACATTGAGCGGGACGATTACATGGACAACCCGCCGCCAAAGTATTTCCGCCTGTTCCCGGGCAACGAAGTGCGTCTAAAGCACGCGTACTTCATTAAATGCGAGGAAGTCGTGCACGACGCGGACGGCAACGTTGTCGAGCTTCGCTGCACGTACGATCCCGAGACCAAAAGCGGCTCCGGCTTTGCCGGACGCAAAGTAAAAGGAACGCTCCATTGGGTCGAAGCATCGCAAGCGGTACCGGCGGAATTCCGGCTGTACGAGCCGCTAATCTCCGACGAATCCGAAGATGAGGGCCAATCGTTCCTCGATCATCTTAACCCGGACTCCCTTCAAGTGTTGAAGGGCTTTGTGGAGGCCGAAATGAAAGAGGCGGCCGGCGGCGACAAGTTCCAATTTTTCCGCCATGGCTACTTTAACGTCGATCCGAAGGACTCCACGCCGGAGCTTCCCGTCTTTAACCGCATCGTCTCTTTAAAAAGCTCATTCTCTATCTAAAATAACTGCGCTCCCGCGCCTCTTCTATAGAGACGCGGGAGCCTTTTGCTAAAGGAGTGTCGTGTGATGAAGCACGGTTTTGCGAAAATAAAGACGACGTTCGGAATCGGAGCGCTCATTCTGATTTTATGCAGCTGCTCGAATGCCTCCTCGCCTGGGGCACCTTCCGTCTCGCCTAGTTCGCCAATCTCTTCCCCTCCCGTTACGTCCGTCCCCTCTCCCTCAGGTTCATCTCCTTCCGAGACCTCTTCATCGGAAAAGCCTCCTTCTTCCGATAAAGATGACATTTCTCGTCTTCTCGAATCCATGACGCTTGAGCAAAAAGTCGGACAGCTTATTATCGCGGGCATTGACGGTACGAAATTCGATGAGAAGATGCAACAGTTAATAACGAATCAACAGGTCGGGGGGGTGATTCTGTACAAGGATAACTTCTCCGACCTTGAAGGTTCGGTTCGCCTCGTGAACGAATTAAAGCAGGGAAATGCCGACAATCCGCTCCCCCTCTTCATGAGCGTCGACCAGGAAGGCGGTACGGTTAGTCGCCTGCCCAAAGATTTTGCTGCCCTTCCGAATGCGATGAAGGTCGGAAAGACAGGCAAGCCAGAATTGGCGGAAGAGATGGGCGGCTTGCTCTCCAAGGAGCTACGTATCATGGGCTTTAACATGGATTTCGCGCCCGTGCTGGACGTGAACAGCAATCCGAAAAATCCGGTCATCGGCAGCCGCTCGTTCGGAACCGACGCTAAGCTTGTCGCCGACATGGGCGTTGCCGCGATGCGCGGTTTACAGGCAGGAGGCACGATTGCCGTCGTCAAACATTTTCCCGGGCATGGAGACACTTCCGTCGACTCCCATTTGGAGCTGCCTACCGTCCCCAAGACAGTCGAACAATTGGAGAAGCTGGAGTGGATCCCGTTTCGGGCAGCAATCGATCAAGGAGCGGATGCCGTCATGATCGCGCACATTCTATTTCCCTCGATTGATCCCGACTCTCCATCCTCTCTGTCCAAAGCCGTCATCACCGACCTTCTTCGCGATCGGCTCGGATACGACGGGGTCGTTATTACCGACGACATGACGATGGGCGCTATTGCTCGCAACTACGGCATTGAAGAAGCGGCTCTACAGTCCTTTCTGGCCGGCAGCGATCTCATCCTTGTCGCCCACGGCTACGACACGGCGAGTCAAGTCTACGATAAGCTGCTCAAAGCGGCCCAATCCGGAGTAATCTCCGAAGCCCGCCTTGACGCCAGCTTGCGACGAATCATCTCTCTGAAGCATCAATACAAACTATCCGATGATTCGATCCCGATCCCGACGGCGACCGCCCTTCCTAATGAAGAAATCAAACAGTGGCTCTCTCAACTGCAATAGCTGTCCCGTATACAGTGAGCCGGCAGGACATATCCTACCGGCTCTCTTATCCCCTCTGCTCAGAATGGTGGGCCCAATGCCCTTCTTTTCGCTCCTTATGGCCACTATCCCTTCCGCTCAGAACTCTGGACCATTTCCTCCACTTTTGCACCTTATGGCCACTATCCCCTTCGCTCAGAATTCTGGCCAACTCTCTCCACTTTTGCACCTTATGTCCACTATCCCTTTTGCTCAGAATTCTGGGCGCCCGCAGTCTTTATTCAAATTTCCAAAAATAGATCCACCAAGCAATTCGTTTCTCAACTCGGTAATGAACTAAGTTTAAGATATCTGAGTCGTAGGGATAGCGCCAAAGCAAGTTGAATAGCCGATACCGAAAGCAACTGCTCTGAGCTATGGGGATAATGACCATAAGCAAGAAAAATTGATGGACTGAAGGCGAGAAGCCTGAGTTACGGGGATAATGACCATAAGCAGGAAAAATGATCAGTTTCGGGCGGAGAGTCTGAGCTACGGGGATAATAGCTATAAGCTGGAGATTGAGATAGCAGCGGGCAGGCATAGTACTGAGTCAACGGGATAATGGAACAGGCTGCGAAAAAGAGAAAGAATAGAGGCCTGCAAAGCTTAATCGCAGGACGCCGGATTTGCGCCACGATCAAGCCAGCAGGCTCTAAAAAGGATAGTAAGTTAGCGAGCGTCGATTTTTGTTTTGCGGTAGATCAATACCCCGATTAAGAAAGCGACGACGCCCCAAGCGCCGAGAATGCCGATTCCGGCCCAGAAGTCGGCGGATACAAGCCCGCTGCCATACACCATTCCGTCTCGAATTCCGTTTACGAAATAGGTTAGAGGAAGCACTTTCGATACGGGAATGAGCCACTCTGGAAACCCGCTCGTCGGGAAGAAAATGCCGCTCAAGAACATCATTAGAAAGCTAGCGATGTTAGCCATTCCCATATAAGCCTCGATAGATTTGCTGAAGGAGGAGAAGAGATAGCCCAATGCGTTAAAGGCCAGCGCTCCGATCAAGAAGGCGACGATCAATGTCGGGAAGTCCAGATGGAGCTTGGCGCCAAAGCCGAGCACTCCGATCAGAGACAAAATGATGATTTGCACAATCCCTAATATGAAACGCACCATCATTCCACCTACTCCGAATAGTCCCATTTTCACCGGGGTAAGCTTTAATCTCTTCAGCAATCCTTTCCGTCTCATCTCTACCATGTCTACCATGCCGAACAATCCGCCCTGAGCCACGGCGAGCGCGATCATCCCCGTCAGCAGGAAATCGACATAACTCAAATCCTCGCTGCCGCTCGAAACGGCCGTCATTTGCACAGAGTAAGTCGGCGTGACGCCGGCTACTTGGTAATTCGTCTGCTGCACGAATTTATCCAGAATGCCCGCAATCGCTTGAGTCGTCGCGCCTTTCTCGTTTTCTTTGTTGACAATGACCTCGAGTGTAGTCGCGTTATCGCCAGGAAGAATGATGACAGCGTCTACATCTTTGTCCTTCACCCACTCGTCCGCTTGTTCGGCCGTCACCGGCTGCTCGGACTTCCACTCCAGGACAGGCACTTGGCGCAAGTAACCTTCCAACATATTTGACGCTTCGCTTACGCTCGGCTTAACAACCGCGATTTTAGCTTTGAAGTCGCTTCCGCCGCCCCCGCCAAAAATGATCATAAAAATAACCATCAGAATGATCGGAAAAAAGAGATTCCAGAACCAAACCTGCTTCTCGCGGAACATCATTTTAAGCTGTGCGCCGAATAATTTGCCAAGCTGTTTGCCGTTGCTCACCCTAGTCCCTCCACTCTTTGCCGGTAAAGGCGATAAATACGTCCTCGAGACTCATTTCGCGGATGGAAACCTGTTCGACCCGGTACCCTCTTTCCTTCGTAAAACCGAAGACTCCGTACAGGGTTTCCTCAGGACGCACCGACCATAGCTTAAGCGAAGAGCCTTCAAGCTCCGTGCGGACGACTGTAGCATCGTTCTTGGCCACCTGCTCCGTCTCCAGCGCCGCAGCCTCCCCATCCTGGAAGTGCAACCGAACCTCCCGCTCCTTCGTTAAGCTGTCGATTAGATTGGCCGGCGTGTCGAGCGTAACGACTTTGCCCTGATCGACGATGCAGACGCGGTCGCTTAGCTTTTCGGCTTCTTCCATGTAGTGAGTTGTCAAAATGGTCGTCTTGCCAAGCTCCTTGAGCTTCAGAACGATGTCCCAAATGTTGCGTCGAGCTTGCGGGTCCAGTCCGGTTGTCGGCTCGTCGAGGAAAATGATTTGGGGATCGCTGATCATCGCCAGGCCGATCGCCAGCCGCTGCCGTTGTCCGCCGGATAGCGATTTCACGTTTTTGCGGCGGTGATCGGTCAAGTTGATCATTTCCAGCACTTCGGACGGATGTTTGGAACGAGGGTAGAACGAGGCGAACAAATCCAGGTTTTCTTCCACGGTGAGCAGATCAAACAAGGCGCTCGACTGCGGCTGTACGCCGATAATCGTTTTGATCCGATCAGCCTCCTTGTCCCACTTCATCCCGTTGATCGAGATCGACCCGCCATCGGGCGTCTGCATGCCTTCGATCATTTCCAGCGTCGTCGTTTTTCCAGCTCCGTTCGGGCCGATGATCGTGAACACCTCGCCGCTTTCGACGGAAAAGCTGATTTCCTCCACGGCCTGCACGGCGCCGAACGCTTTGCGCAGGTTCTTCACTTCCAGAATGGCCACGTTTACACTCTCCTTTTTTTGCCCAATCACATAGGATAGATCTATTGTAACTCAAGCCGCGCAAGCGATCGACGGTCCAGAGCACGCTTTGAATCTCGGTCTGGAGACGGAGTAAACGACAAAAAAGACGACTCTCCGATCAGAGAGCCGCCGCTTGTTTGACCATATTATTTTCCGAACGCTTGCGGATTTTCCCGCCATGACTGCAGCAGGCTAACGTCGGACTCGTTAATCGTGCCGCGACGCAGCGCTTCGTCTACGAGCGCCGAGTAGTTCGACAGCGTCTTTAATTCGACGCTTTCATCCTGGAAAGCTTGCTCCGCCAGAGCAAATTGATAAGTGAAGATCGCCAATACTCCCTGCACGTCTCCGCCTGCTTCCATCACAGCCAGTGCCGCTTTAAGCGAGCTACCGCCGGTGGAGATCAAGTCCTCGATGACGACGACCTTCTGCCCGTCCTTGATCAGACCTTCGATCTGATTTTGCTTGCCGTGTCCTTTGGCCTTGTCGCGAATGTACGCCATCGGAAGGTTCAGCTTCTGCGCAACCCATGCAGCGTGAGGAATACCAGCCGTCGCAGTTCCGGCAATAACTTCTGTGTCCGGATAGTGCGTGCGAATGAGCGTTGCAAAGCCTTCGGCAATTGCGTCCCGAATGTCGGGATAGCTCATTGTGAGCCGATTGTCGCAGTAGATCGGGGAAATGATGCCCGATGTCCAAGTAAACGGCTCATTCGGACGAAGGGCGACAGCCCCGATGTCCAGCAGATTGCCCGCGATGACGGCCGGCAGTTGTTCGACGGAATAGTTGCTCATAATTGAGTCATCTCCTTTAATATAGTGTCCAGCGCTTCTTCCGGCTTGCTTGCTCCCGTAATAGGACGTCCGATGACCAAATAGTCGGTACCGCCCTCAAGCGCGTCACGAGGTGTCGTAATACGCGTCTGATCTCCGACTTCAGCCCAACGCGGACGGATGCCCGGCGTTACGGTAATGAAGCTCGCCCCGCAAGCCTTTTTGACCGCGGCAACCTCCAACGGCGAAGCGACAACGCCCTGCAGCCCGGCCTTGCGAGCCAGCTCCGCGTAGTGGACAACGGCGTTCTCCAGATCGCCCGGGATACCGATCTCATCATTGAGAACTTGCTGGCTTGTACTCGTCAGCTGCGTCACCGCAATAACGAGCGGCGCTTGCTCGACATCGCCTGCCTGCAGCGCATCCTGCACGCCTTCCGCCGCTGCGCTCATCATCGCCAGCCCGCCCGCTCCATGCACGTTAAACAGGTCGACGCCAAGCCGAGTAATGCTCCGGGCTCCTCCGCGTACCGTGTTCGGAATGTCATGCATTTTCAAGTCGAGGAAAATGCGGAACCCCCGGCTCTTGAGCTCTTGCACGATGGCGGGACCGGCGGCGAAAAACAGCTCCATGCCGACTTTCATCCAGCAACCGAAGCCTTGCAGCCTCTCGGCCAGTTCCAGCGCCGCTTGCGCATCGGGCTTGTCCAGCGCCACCATGATCTTTCCTGCCGCTTCATTGCGGGTTAGTAACGACACTCCGATTCCTCCCTGTGATTCGACTCGGAATATAGAAGCCCGATCCCCTGACGAATCGGGGACCGGGCGACATTCATGTTAGGACTGGAACGCAGGCATCGGTTCGCTCGAGAAACGGAGCGCCTGCAGCATGTTCAGCAGGGCGCTTACCGTGTCCAGCGACGTCAGACAGACGACGCCGTTCTCGACCGCTTCGCGGCGGATACGGAATCCGTCGCGCTCCGGCGTTTTGCCCTTCGTCAGCGTATTGACGACGAACTGCGCCTCTCCGGTGCGGATCAGATCCAGAATGTTCGGCGAGCCGTCGGACAGCTTGTTGACGCGGCGAACTTTAAGTCCTGCAGCCTCAAGAGCGTCAGCCGTACCGCCAGTTGCAAGCAGCTTGTAGCCCAGATTGTAGAAGCCCTTCAAAATTTGAATCGCTTCTTCCTTGTCCTTGTCGGCAACCGTGGCGATGATCGCGCCGGAATTCGGGATTTTCATGCCCGAGCCGACCAAGCCTTTGTACAACGCCTTCGCATAGAAACGATCGCGGCCCATCACTTCGCCGGTCGACTTCATCTCCGGCGTCAGCGTCGGGTCGACGCGGCGCAGCTTGGCAAAGCTGAATACCGGCACTTTGACCGAGACGAACTCGTCTTCCGGCCATAGACCTTCTTGGTAGCCAAGCTCTGTCAGCTTTTTGCCCAGAATCGCTTGCGTTGCCAGGTTAGCCATCGGAATCTTGGTCACTTTGCTCAGGAAAGGCACGGTACGGGACGAACGAGGGTTAACCTCGATCACGTACACTTGATCTTGCCATACGACGAACTGAATGTTGACGAGTCCGACCGTTTTCAGTTCCTTGGCGATCTTGATCGTAATGTCGATCGCTTGTTGTTTCACATCGTCGGACAACGATTGCGGCGGGTATACCGCGATCGAGTCGCCGGAGTGAACGCCCGCGCGCTCGACGTGCTCCATGATGCCCGGGATGAGCACTGTCTCGCCGTCGCAGATCGCGTCGACTTCGATTTCTTTGCCAAGCATGTAGCGGTCGATCAGAACCGGATGCTCAGGATTGATTTTCACAGCCACTTCCATGTAGGAGAGCAGTTCATCGTCGGAGTAGACAATTTCCATCGCCCGGCCGCCAAGGACGTAAGACGGACGCACGAGAACCGGATAACCGAGCTCTTGCGCAGCGCCAACCGCTTCTTCAACGGAAGTGACCGTCGTGCCTTTCGGCTGCGGTACGCTCAGCTTGCTTAGCAGCGCTTCGAACCGCTTGCGATCTTCCGCTTCATCGATGCTGTCCAGCGATGTGCCCAGGATGCGAACGCCGGCTTTCGCCAACGGCGCTGCCAGGTTAATCGCGGTTTGTCCGCCGAATTGTACAATGACGCCGATCGGCTTCTCCTGCTCGATGACGTTCATAACGTCTTCGAAGAAGAGCGGCTCGAAGTAGAGGCGGTCCGACGTGCTGAAGTCGGTGGACACCGTCTCCGGGTTGTTGTTGATAATGACAGCTTCGTAGCCCGCATTGCGGATTGCCCATACGGCGTGAACGGTTGAGTAGTCGAACTCGATGCCTTGTCCAATACGGATCGGACCGGAGCCGAGCACGATGATTTTTTCTTTGTCGCTCGGAAGAACTTCGTTCTCCGTCTCATAAGTGGAGTAGTAGTATGGCGTCGTCGCCTCGAACTCCGCGGCGCAAGTATCTACCATCTTATAAACCGGCGTGAAGCCTTGTTCCTTACGGTAAGTGCGGACATCCGCTTCTTTCGTATAGGCTCCGGACGGATGTCCTTCGCTTCTCAGCTCCGCGATTGCGCGGTCCGTCAATCCGTTTCTCTTCGCCTTATACAGAAGCTCCGGAGTAAGCGCAGGCGCTCTGCGGATCTCGTCTTCCAGCTGAATGATACGCTCGATCTTGTCGAGGAACCACCAGTCGATGTTGGACAAGTCCTGAATACGCTGCAGCGGCCAGCCGCGACGGAACGCTTCGGCGACAAGGAACATTCGCTCGTCGTCCGGTTTGATCAACCGGTTTTCCAGCACTTCGTCGGATAGCTCTTCTGCACCCTTCAGGTAAATACGGTGCACGCCGATTTCGAGAGAGCGCACCGCTTTATGGATCGATTCCTCGAACGTGCGGCCGATCGCCATAACCTCGCCGGTCGCCTTCATCTGCGTGCCCAGCTTGCGGTTCGCGGAGGTGAACTTATCGAACGGCCAGCGCGGAATTTTCGATACGATGTAGTCCAGCGTAGGCTCGAAGCATGCATATGTTTGGCCCGTAACCGGGTTGACGATCTCGTCAAGCGTATAGCCTATCGCAATTTTCGCCGCCATCTTAGCGATCGGATAGCCCGTCGCCTTGGACGCGAGCGCCGAGGAGCGGCTGACGCGAGGGTTAACCTCGATGACATAGTATTGGTAGCTTTGCGGATCGAGCGCAAACTGTACATTACAGCCGCCTTCGATGTTCAGCGCGCGAATGATCTTCAACGATGCCGAGCGAAGCATTTGGTATTCGCGGTCGGACAGCGTCTGACTTGGCGCGACGACGATGCTGTCGCCGGTATGAACGCCGACCGGATCGAAGTTTTCCATGTTACAGACGACGATACAGTTATCGTTGGCGTCGCGCATAACTTCATACTCGATTTCCTTCATGCCGGCAATCGATTTCTCGATCAGACATTGGCCGATCGGGCTGTAGCGAATACCGCTGTCGACGATTTCACGCAGTTCTTCCTCGTTGGCGCAAATACCGCCGCCCGTTCCGCCCAGCGTGTAAGCCGGACGAACGATGACCGGGTAGCCGATGGTCGCGGCGAAGTCTACGGCCGCTTGAACGTTCGTAACGATGTCTGACTCCGGCACCGGTTGGTCGAGCTCGCGCATGAGGGCGCGGAACAGGTCGCGGTCTTCCGCTTTTTCGATCGCCGTCAACTGCGTGCCGAGCAGCTTAACGCCTTCTTTTTCCAAGACGCCTGCTTTCGCCAGCTCAACCGCCATGTTAAGACCCGTTTGTCCGCCGAGCGTCGGCAGAAGGCCGTCCGGACGTTCTTGGCGAATGATTTGGGAGACGAATTCCAGGTTGATCGGTTCAATGTAGACTTTGTCAGCGATGTTCGTGTCGGTCATGATCGTCGCCGGGTTACTGTTAATCAGGACGACTTCGAAGCCTTCCTCTTTCAGCGCTTGGCAGGCTTGCGTGCCGGCATAGTCGAATTCCGCCGCTTGTCCGATGACAATCGGACCGGAGCCGATGACGAGCAGTTTTTTGAGCGAATTATTTTTGGGCATACAGCAGCTCTCCTCTCAGCGTCTCCGACAATTGGGCTTGACGCGGACGTTCCGGGTTGGCATTCTTGTGATCGCGGATCATTTGCAGGAACCGGTCAAACAAGTAGCTGTTGTCGTAAGGTCCTGGAGCCGCCTCCGGATGGTATTGAACGGTGAAGGCCGGAAAACGTTTGTGCTTCAAGCCTTCGATCGTTTTGTCATTGTTGTTGATGTGCGTCACTTCCAGTTCGGTTCCGGCGATCGATTCGTCGACGACCGTATAGCCGTGGTTCTGGGAAGTGATGAAGCAGCGGCCGGATTCCAGCTCTTTCACCGGGTGGTTGCCGCCGCGGTGGCCGAATTTCAGCTTGCCCGTATCCGCTCCGCACGCCAGCGCAAACAGTTGGTGTCCAAGGCAAATTCCGAAGATCGGATACTCGCCGAGCAGTTGACGGATCGTTTCAACGGCGTGCGGCACGTCTTTCGGGTCCCCAGGACCGTTGGACAATTGGATGCCGTCCGGGTTCAAGCGGCGAATTTCGTCTGCCGTCGCATCCTGCGGAACAACGATTACGTCGCAGCCGCGCTGCGTCAGATCGCGCAGAATGCCGCTTTTTGCGCCGTAGTCGATCAGTACGATACGTTCTTGGTTTCCTGGGCTGGAGAAAACCGACTTGGTCGACGTTCGCGCGACTTGGTCGCGCATCAACGGAGCCGCTCCGAGACGCTCAAGCAATTCCTCTACACGCTCGTTGCCGGTGGTAATGATGCCTTTCATCGTGCCGTGCACGCGAAGAATTCTCGTCAGCATGCGAGTATCGATCTCGCTAATGCCCGGAATTTCATATTCTTTCAACAGTTGGTCTACTGTATATTGCGCTCTCCAGTTGCTCGGCACGTCCTCGTGACGACGCACGACAAAGCCGTGTACGAACGGGCGAATGCTTTCGAAATCATCGCGGTTGATGCCGTAATTGCCGATGAGCGGATAAGTCATCGTGACGATCTGGCCGCAGTACGAAGGATCGGACAGCACTTCCTGATACCCTGTAATCCCTGTATTAAACACCACTTCTCCAACGGAGCCGGCTTCGGCTCCGAAGCTTTTTCCGGTAAACAGCGTACCGTCTTCCAACAACAATCTTGCCTGCATTCCAATCACTCCTTAGCGGTTAATGCCGTTCTCTTCGGTCCAGACCACTTTGCCGCCGACCATCGTCATGCTCGGCCAGCCGTATAGCTTCCAACCCGCAAACGGGGTATTGCGACCTTTCGTCAGGAACGTCGCAGGATCAACCTCGCGCTCGTTCTCCAGATCGATCAATGTCAAGTCCGCCGGCGCTCCTTGTTCCAACGTTCCATATGGAAGGCGGAACACTCTTGCCGGATCGCTCGTCATTCGGCGCAGCAGGAAGTCGAGACTCCAACGTCCGGTGCGTACGAACTTCGTGTAAAGCAGAGGGAATGCGGTCTCGAATCCGACGATTCCGAACGGAGCGCGCTCCATTCCGCGAGCCTTCTCTTCCTCGCTATGCGGAGCATGGTCGGTGACAATAATGTCGATCGTTCCATCCTCCAGCGCCTGAATGCAGGCCTCGACGTCCTTCGGTGTCCGCAGCGGCGGATTCATTTTCCAGTTGGCGTCCATGCTGTCCGGGATATCTTCGTCCGAAAGGATCAGATGATGCGGGCACACCTCGGAAGTGACGTTTACGCCGACCGACTTGCCTAGGCGGATAAGACGAATCGATTGCTCCGTACTCACATGGCATACATGATAGTGTACGCCAGTCGCCTCGGACAACAAAATGTCCCGACCGACATGGATCGCTTCGGACTCGTTCGGAATGCCCTTAAGTCCGTGCTTGCGAGCGAACTCGCCTTCCGTTACCGCCGCGCCTTCCACCAACGTGTCGTCCTCGCAGTGTGCGATAACCGGCATGTCGAGCGATTTGGCAAGCGCCATTGCGTTTTTCATCATCTGCGCGTTCTGCACACCGACGCCGTCGTCCGTAAAACCGATCGCTCCCGCTTCCTTCAGAGCAGGGAAATCCGTCAGCTCTCGGCCCAACTCATTTTTCGTGATCGCCGCATAAGGCAGCACCCGTACGACGCCTTCGGTCTTCGCCTTGTCCAGCACGAGCGAAATCGTCTCCTGCGTATCCATCACCGGCCGCGTATTCGGCATCGGCGCGATGACGGTAAAGCCGCCCTTGGCCGCCGATTCGGTACCGCTGGCGATCGTTTCTTTGTATTCAAAACCCGGCTCGCGCAAGTGAACATGCATATCGATCAACCCCGGCGAGATTAGCTTGCCCCGAGCGTCGATCGTTTCCGCCCCCGATGTGTCGGGCGCCGCTTCTCCGGTGCGCCACTCCGCGATAATCCCTTCCTCGATACGCACATGCGCGACCTCGAGTCCTCCGGCTTCCGCGCTCCATCTGCTAGCGTTAATAATCCATGTCGTCATCTGTTCACTGGCGCCTCCTCTAGCATAATTGAACTTTTAATCCTATCCTTGGTCTAGCCTTCGATCTCCGCCTCGCGTGGATGCATAATCGTAACGCAATCCGTCTCATCGACTTCGCTCAACGAAACATCGATCTTCTCCTGTCGAGACGTCGGCACGTTCTTACCGATATAGTCGGGGCGTATCGGAAGCTCGCGATGTCCTCTGTCCACCAGGACAGCCAGTTGAATCGATTGCGGCCTTCCGCAGTCCATCAGCGCATCCAGCGCCGCGCGGATCGTGCGCCCGGTGTAAAGCACATCGTCGACCAAAATAATTCGCTTGTCGGTTACGAGCCGCTTCAGCTCTTCTCCCGGCCCGGCCGCGTTCGCTCTAGTCGCCGAAGGGCGATCGTCGCGATAGCGGGTAATGTCCAGTTCGCCGACCGGAATCGGCTGGCCTTCGATGTCATAAATTCTTTCGGCAACCCGTTGCGCCAAGTAGACGCCTCGGGTTCGTATCCCGATCAGCACGCAGTTCTGAATGCCCTTGTTCTTCTCGACCATCTCGTGAGCGATTCGGGTAAGCGCCCGCCGAATGGCGGATTCGTCCATGATGACGCGCGAGTCCGACAATCCGATCCCTCCTTCAAGCGAGATTTGCACATAAAAAACCTCCTTGCGCATTTGCAAGGAGGATTCAGCCAGAACAAAATATCGGCAGACAGCGGTAACGATGCTTGCCCAACTTCAGTCTAACCCGAAGATAAGCATGCCCGTCGCATGTCTAGGGATATGTGTCAATTCTGCGCCACCTTGCCAGTCTCTCTGGACTGAGTTAAAGGTACCCGTTCACTAACAACGATTATCCCATGTTCGACATGAAGTGTCAAGAAAATCCGCACATTAAAATTCGAATTGAACGTCGGTCAGTCGGCGCTTGATCTCATCGATGACGCGAGCTTCCTCCGCTTCTCCCTGCGCGATAAACGTAACCGAAAAACGAATGAATTTGCCCGCATCGTCCCACGGTACGGTGGAGATCAGCTTCTCGCGTATCAGATATTGCGAGAAATCTTCGGCAGATTCAAACCGCTGTCCGCCGACGATGCCTTTAGGCGCTTCGACGTAGAGGAAGAAGGAGCCTTTCGGCTTCTCGGCGCGAAAGCCGATTTCGTTCAGCACCGCAACGAGCCTATTGTGCCGGCGGGAATACTTCTCCGAGATGGCCTCGGTGATTTGCGGATTCTCCAAACCGTAAGCGGCCGCCTTCTGAATTGCGATGAACTGTCCGGAATCGTTGTTGTCCTTGACGTCGCCAAATGCTTTCACGATCAACGGATTTCCGGCGATAAAACCGATCCGCCATCCCGTCATATTGTACGACTTGGACAACGAGTGCAGTTCCACGCCGACATCTTTAGCGCCCGGTACGGACAAAAAGCTAAGCGGCCGGATTCCGTCATAGGTCAAAGCGGCATACGGAGCGTCATGCACGACGACAACGTTGAACTTCTTCGCCCAAGCGACGACCTGTTCGAAAAACTCGGTCGTAGCCGCAGCACCGGTCGGATTGTTCGGATAGTTCAAGTACAGCAGCTTTGCGCGTTTCGCAATCTCTTCCGGAATGGCATTCAGGTCCGGCAGGAAGTTGTTCTCCTTCGTCAGTTGAACGTTATATACCTCTCCGCCGAGATATTTTGTATGTGTGCCCAAAACAGGATAGCCCGGTACCGTCATAATCGCGACATCGCCCGGATTAATGAACACCGTAGGCAGCATCGCAAGCGCAGGCTTGGCCCCGATCGTATGCAAAATCTCCGTCTCCGCGTCGATTCCGTCAACGGAGAACACTTCCTTCAAATACTTCGCCGCCGCATGTTTGAATTCGGCGATGCCGTTATCCGCGTAGCCGCGATTTTCCGGTTTGGCCGCCTCTTCCGCCAGCTTGGCGACGATGCCGGCGTCGGCCATCTCGTCCGGCTCGCCGACGCCCATATCGATCAGCTCGACGTCGGGGTGGGCTTTCTTGGCTGCAGCTTTGGCGCGCTTGATTTTCTCGAACTTATAAATGTTCGTATCTTTGCCGTAGTTGGAGCCGCCGATGCGGGCGGCAAACTGCTCCTGAATGTAAGTCGACTGATAATGTTCTGCGCTCATTCCAGACACCCCTTGTATCGTTGCATAGTCATATTCAAACTATGAACGATACGGGAAAAGACAGCCATGGATTATTGCGCCGATCATTTGCAGTTATCGCTACGCTTGCCTGGCTTGGCTGGCAGAGCGATATATTACCTCGTTCTCAATATGTCCAGCGCATGCTCCATATCCTCCGGAATCGGGGCGCTGAACTCCAAATATTCCCCTGTCCTCGGGTGCTTAAAACCGAGCGTCTCCGCATGCAGCGCTTGGCCTGACATACCGAGCGTTCGGCCGCTTTTGCCGCCGTATACGGGATCTCCGACGAGCGGATAGCCGATATACTTCATATGAACTCGAATCTGATGCGTGCGTCCGGTTTCCAGCCTGAGATCAAGCAGCGTATACTCGTCGAACCGCTCGTTCACCGCGAAATGCGTGACGGCATGCTTGCTGTTCTTCTCCGTAACGACGTAGAGCTTGCGGTCGTGATTGGCTCGCCCGATCGGCGCGTCTACCGTTCCCTTGTCATGCTGCATGACGCCATAGACAAGCGCGCGGTATTTTCTCGTCACGCTGTGCTCCTTAAGCTGCTCGGCCAGCGAAGCATGTGCCAAGTCGTTCTTAGCAACCATCAGCAAGCCGGACGTGTCCTTGTCGATCCGGTGCACGATCCCCGGACGCATCACCCCGTTGATGCCCGACAAATCCTTGCAATGGTACAGCAGCGCGTTCACCACCGTACCGCTCGGATGACCGGCGGCGGGATGGACGACCATCCCCCGCGGCTTGTTGATGACGATAACATCGGAATCTTCGTATGCGATTTCCAGAGGAATATTTTCCGGGAACGCTTCTACCGGCTCAGGTTCGGGAAGAACGATGCGAATCGTATCGCCGACGGCCAGCTTGGCGTTGGCTTTAACCTCGGCTCCGTTAACCGTCGCCGCGCCCGTGCGAATCCACTCCTGAATTTGCGATCGGGAGAAGCTTTGGTCCTGCTGCGCCAGCATTTGAGCGATATGCTTGTCCACCCGCTCGCCCTTCTGTCCCTCTTCGACCGTCCATTCGAAACTTTCGTTAGACGGACTGCTGTCCGGCAGATTCGTCTTTGGTTTGCTCTCCATTGCCATTTGCATTTTTCTCCTGTTTCATAGTCAGCAGCGCATCCAAAATGATCAGACCTACGCCTACGGTAATCGCCGTATCGGCAATATTAAAAATCGGGAATGTATACGAACCGAAATTAAACTGCAAGAAGTCTACAACTTCCCCGTACAGGGCGCGATCAAGGAAATTGCCGAGGGCCCCGCCCAGTATCGTTGCCAAGCCGCTTAGCAATAAAATGCTGCCGGCCGAACGATAAGAACGGTGTAAATACCAGAGGAGGCCGGAAACGACGACTATCGTAATGAGGATGAAAAACAGCCGCTGCTCCTGCAGCATCCCGAAAGCCGCTCCCCTGTTGCGAATATGGGTAATCTCAAAGAAATTTCCCAGCACGGAAATCTTCTCTGTGTTCAACTCGACCGTACGGCTAATGAATTTCTTGCTTGCATAATCGGCCAGGAACGCGAAAACCGCAATTCCGTAGTAAACCCATATCGGCCAAATCCGACGTTGCATTGATTTTTTCCGCCCTTCATCTCATTCTCCTGCCTGTTGATTTTATCATACCGCGACATGGAGCGTCCACGAAGCGCAAGTAAAAATCGACAAAAGCCCCATACAAGCCCTGCGAACGCCGCACGTAAAACCTGTACCATCCGAGAAAACTACAGTCAAGCACCTTGTGAACAAAGGGAGTGGATGACGTTGCCAAAGCATCTCGATCAGAAAACCTTCCAATCGCTGCAGCGCAGATTGATACAGGAAAGATGCGAGCTTGAGCGGCGCGTGAACGATAACGGCCATTTCGGACTCGCCGCCTCCTATCGCGATTCGACCGGCGAGCTGTCAAGCATCGACAACCATCCGGGCGACGCCGGTACGGAGATGTTCGAACGGAGCAAGGATTTCGCGCTGCTGGAAAAGGAAGCGTTCCGGCTGGAGCGAGTGGACGCCGCCCTGGAACGGATGGATACGGGGGAATACGGACATTGCGCCGCATGCGGCAAGTTTATACCGCTCGAACGACTCGAAGCGCTGCCTACGGCCATCTACTGCATCGAGCACGAGCCGCGTCAGGAGCCCTCCAACGATCGTCCGATCGAGGAACAGTTTCTCGCGCCGCCATTCGGCCGGACCAGCCTGGACGACAGAGAAGATCAAAACGGTTTCGACGGGGAGGACGCCTGGCAGATCGTCGAATCGTGGGGGACGTCCAATACCCCGGCGATGGCTGAAGACAATAACATAGAGGATTACAACCATATGGAAATCGAAGCCGACGAGAACGACGGATTCGTCGAATCTTACGAAAGCTTCGTCGCCACCGACATTACCGGCACTCATGTCTCCATCGTCCGCAACCACGCCTACCACCGGTATATGGATGACAACGAAGGCGATCACTTGCTGGAGTCAACCGGCGAGCTGCCGGAATCCTATTGAACGATCGAAGCGGGAGCGGCGGCTTAGACTGACTCAATACGGGTTAATCTCAAGCTGCCGCTGTACGATTCTTACGATATCCGCGATGTAATCGCCCACGATTGGCAAGTTCAGCGCCCCGAGAATTTGCAGCAAATAAACGATTGTCGCGGCGAAAAACGTGAACCCTAGCGCGATACCTACTCCGCGCGCAGTACCGGCGATGAAGTTTTTAACGATCAGCTGCCACGGACGCTGCATCAAATTCACGTATTCCTTCAACTGAGCTTTCTCCATATCCTGACTCAGCTTTTCCAGCTTGTCCGACAAGTAATGCAGCGTCCCTTTCAAATCCTTAGCCTCTTCGGCCAGCCTGTCCGCCGATTGTTCCGGCTTTCCGGCGGGCAGCTTGACCTGAATCGAATTCGGCTTGCCCTTCTGCTTGTAATTTCCGCTCATGGCTGCCTTCCTCCTCCTTGCCAACCTCTTTCCCTTGCCATTACCCTTACTAATCAAAAGCAAAACGAGCCCGGGCCCGAGCGAAGTCGCCCCCGCCCTTGAGCCCTGCAGCTCGTCTTAGCTTATGCTTTCTTTGCCAATGCTACGCTTTATACGGCTACGCTTTATACGATGGCTACGCCGATTGTTTTCTCGCCGGCTTGCACCGACTCGGTCGCCTCGGTCTTGCCGAATGAAACCTCGTTCACAAGCACATTCTCCCTCAGCACTCCGTCGAATGCGCGAAGCGCCGCTTCCAGCTCGGAATCGACGTCGAGCACGAGGTCAATTCGCTTTTCGATCGGCAGGTCGAGCTTTTTGCGCGTATCCTGAACGGCGCGGATAACTTCGCGTACCCAGCCTTCCTGCACCAGCTCCGGCGTGATCTCCGTGTTGAGCGCTACCGTCAAGCCGCCGCCCGACGCGGAGGCGAAGCCTGTTTTCGCTTCCTTCTCCACGAGAATTTCCTCCAGCTCGACGGTCAGCGCTTCGCCATCCGGCGATACGAACTCGTACTTGCCCGCTTGCACGACGCCCCGCGTCTCGTCGCTGGACATCGCCTTAAACGCCGCCTGGATCGGCCCGACGTTTTTGCCGTATTTTTTACCAGCGACCTTCAGGTTCAGCTTCAGGTTAAAGTTGACGAAGCCTCCGTCGTCGCTGACGATCGTAATCCGCTTGACATTGATCTCGTCCTGTACGATCTCTTCATAGCCCGACAGGTCGAAGCTTTCGCTCAGCGACACGAGCAGCTCGGACAGCGGCTGGCGCGTCTTCAGGCCGGTCTCGTTGCGGATGTTTCGCGCCAGCTCCACGATGCCGCGCACCGCTGCCATCTCTCGCTCCAGCTCCGCGTCAATCGCCTCCGTATCCGCCTCTGGATAATCTGCCAAGTGCACGCTGCCTTTCCCGCCCAGATTGCCGTAAATATCCTCGGCGACAAACGGCGTATACGGCGCGATCAGCTTGGACAGCGTCAGCAGCACTTCTCCCAGCGTCTGATAGGCCGCCAGCTTTGTCTCGGTGAGGCCGCTGCCCCAGAAACGGTCGCGCGAACGCCGCACATACCAGTTCGACAGCTCGTCGACGAACGTCTCGATCGCCTTCGCCGGATTGAGGAAATCGTTAACCTCCAAGCCTTTCACGACTTCCTGAATCAACGTGTTCAATCTCGACAAAATCCAGCGGTCCAGCTTGTTCTCCAGCTTGACCTTCTCATGCTCTCCGGGATTATAGCCGTCAATGGAAGCGTATAGCGCATAGAAGGCGTGCGTGTTAACGAGCGTGTCCACAACTTTGGACTTTGCTTCGCCGACGATGCCTTTGGAAAATCTCTTGCTGTTCCAAGGCGCACTGTCCGCCAGCAGCGACCAGCGGAACGCATCCGTGCCGAACTCGTCGATGATCTCCCAGGGATCAAGGACGTTGCCCTTGGATTTACTCATCTTCTGGCCGTTCTCGTCGAGCACGTGTCCCGTAGAAATGACCGACTTGTACGGCACTTGGCCGTTGTACAGCGTCGATACCGCCAGCAAGCTGAAGAACCAGCCGCGCGTCTGGTCGATCCCTTCGCAGATGAAGTCCGCCGGATATTGTTCCTTGAACTTCGCCTCGTCGCCGTAAGGGTGAAAGTATTGCGCGAACGGCATCGAGCCGCTGTCGAACCACACGTCGATGACCTCAGACGCCCGGTTCATTTTGCCGCCGCACTCGCAGCGCAGATGAATGTCGTCCACGTACGGCTTGTGCAGCTCAATTGTCTCCGGCACGTCCTCGATCGCCAGAGCGCGAAGCTCGGCAATGCTGTGCGGCGCCTTCTCCTTGCCGCAGCTTTCGCAAGTCCACACGTTGAGCGGCGTGCCCCAGTAACGGTTTCGGCTGATGTTCCAGTCGACCAAGTCCTCGAGGAACTTACCAAAGCGGCCGTCTCTCAAGTGCTCCGGATACCACTGGATTTGCTTGTTGTTCTCGATCAGCTGATCTTTGACCGCTGTCGTCTTAATGAACCAGCTCTCCGTCGCGTAATAGAGCAGCGGCGTTTTGCAGCGCCAACAGAACGGATAGCTATGCTCCATTCTTTCTTTGTGAAACAGCAGTCCGCGCTCCGACAGCATTTTGACGATGTCCACGTCGCAATCCTTCACGAAGCGGCCGGCCAGATCCGTCACTTCCGCGATATATTTGCCTTCGTTGTTGACAACCATCAGCATCGGAATGCCATGCTGACGCGCCACCCGGTAATCGTCCTCGCCGTGAGCCGGGGAAATGTGTACGATACCCGTACCGCTTGCATCTGTAACGTATTCGGCGTCGATCACACGATAGGCGTTATCGACGGTGACATAGGGGAACAGCGGCTCATAGGTCAGACCGACGAGCTCGCGGCCTTTCATCGTACCTAGCGTCTCATATTCGCCCTTGAGCACTTTGTCAGCGAGCGCCGCAGCCACGATATATACTTCGCCGTTTTGCTTCGCGCGCACATAGTCAAGCTCGGGATGAACGGCCAGCGCCACGTTCGCCGGCAGCGTCCAAGGCGTCGTCGTCCAGGCGAGTACATAATCGCCGTTCTCTTTCAGCTTGAACTTCGCCGTAGCGGTCAAATCCTTGACGTCCTCGTAGCCTTGAGCCACCTCGTGCGAGCTGAGCGTCGTCTGGCAGCAAGGACAGTACGGGCTGACGCGATGGCCGCGGTACAGCAGCCCTTTCTCATGAATCGTGGCCAGAATGTGCCATACGCTCTGAATATAATTGTTATCGAGCGTGATGTACGGATCGTCCAGATCGGTCCAATACGCGATCGCTTCCGTCAGCTCCCGCCACTGGCGCTCATACTCGAACACGCTCTCCTTGCATTTGATGATAAACGGCTCTACGCCATAGTTCTCGATTTCCTGCTTGCCGGAGATGCCAAGCTGCTTCTCCACGCCCAGTTCGACAGGCAGACCGTGCGTATCCCATCCCGCTTTGCGGATGACGCGGTATCCGGACATCGTTTTATAGCGGCTGACGAAGTCCT
This sequence comes from Cohnella phaseoli, assembly GCF_003386235.1. Taxonomy (GTDB): domain Bacteria; phylum Bacillota; class Bacilli; order Paenibacillales; family Paenibacillaceae; genus Cohnella; species Cohnella phaseoli. The sequence goes on along the minus strand of NZ_QRDZ01000003.1, from coordinate 9,149 downwards.
TGACCACGCGACCAAGCATGTGGCCGATGTGCGGCTTGCCGTTCGCCGTAGGGGGCCCTTCATAAAACACAAAATTCGGCTTGCCCTCCCGATTGTCGATGGAGCGACGGAACGTATCCTCCTTTTTCCACTGCTCCAGAACGCGAAGCTCGCGGGCTCGCGCCTTTTCCTTAACGTCGACTCTTTGCATATCATCCCATCCTTTCGATTGACAAAAACAAAAAGACCCGCCCCAAAAAAGGGACGAGTCCAACTCGCGGTACCACCCTTGTTCCGCCTGCTCCGCAATAAAGCGAAAACGAGCGACAACTCAGCATCCGGTAACGGCGGATTTCCGGCCTCGCTTACTCATCGCTGCTGCGCAGGGCTTCAGGCGACGTTCGGCAGGCGTCTCGGGGAGGATATTCGGCGCATCCTTCGCGTTGGCTCGCACCGTCCGCCAACTCTCTGAGCTAAGGTATCGCGCTTACTCGTTCCCGTCTTCGACATTGCAGTAGTTCATCGTAATACTCTTGTTATACTTTCCCGTAAAGCATTTGTCAAACCGCTTAGGCTTCAATTCCCCGCGACTCGCGCCCTTCAAGCGATTCCCAGCCATCCTGCGACAGCAATTCCATCTGGGATTCGATCAACGCGCGGAAACGCGCCCGGTAGATCGTCGCTTGCTTTTTTAACTCTTCGACTTCGAGAGCGATTTTGCGGGATTTCGCCAGCGCATCGTTAATGATGCGATCGGCGTTCTTCTCCGCTTCCTTCACGATCAGATGAGCTTCCTTCTTGGAGTTGTTCTTCAATTCGTCAGCCGCTTCTTGCGCAACGATGATCGTTTTGCTCAGCGTCTCCTCGATATTGGAGAAATGGCCCAGCTTATCCTGGGAAGCGGCGACCATATTTTGCAATTCCTTGTTCTCGCGGATCATCGCTTCGTAATCCTTGATGATTTGATCCAGAAACTCGTTGACTTGATCTTCGTCGTAACCGCGAAGGCGGCGGGCGAATTCTTTGTTATGAATATCCAGTGGGGTCAGTGGCATCGGTGCACCTCCTCGGTCCTGATTTCCAAGTAACCTGTTCACAAGATCAATTCGACGAAAGCTGAAAAATTCCTTCTAAGCTTCTACACAAATTTCCCGATACGCACCCGAGTTCTGCCGCTTTTCGACACGCCTTCCACATCGATGAGCTTAAATCTCCCGAACCCTTTCAACGATACGACATCGCCGACTCTAAGCGGATGCGAAGGATCCTCCACCGTTTTCCAGCTTACTCGGCATCTTCCGGCTCTGATCGGATCGACGATTTTCGTTCGGCTGAGCCGAAAAACATCGCTGGCTATCCCGTCAAGCCGCATCGAAGCGACGGAGAGCACCTGCTCTTCAAGCTCCACTGCGATTTCGCGCAGCTCAGAGAGCGGGCGCACAGAGACGTTGACGGCTACCCGATGAGCCTGCCTGAAATGCCCAACGAGGAAATCTCCGATTTCCTCCGCGATCAGCGCATGGCAGCCCGTTTCTCCGACATGCAGATCGCCGATTTTGTCCCGCTTGATGCCCAGACCGAGCAAAGCGCCCAAATAATCCCCGTGATCCAGCTCGGAAATCTTTCGGTCGTCGGAAGTGATGTCGAGTACGACGATTCCCATGTCTTCGTCGTCCAGCGTTCTATAATCAGGGGCGATTAGCGCTCTTTTTCTTTCGGCTTGCGGGCCTCCGCCGTCCAGCCGCACTTGGGCGTCCGGCTCCCGATTCGCCAGCGTAAACAAAATATGCGCCTGGCGCGGGTCGAGAAAATCCGTCCGCTTCGTCTCGTGACGTTCGGCGGCTCTTTCGACCCATTCCAAGGCGCGATCCACGAATGCTTTTTCATCCGGATGAAAATGCTCGTAAATACTCATTCGCGACATAGGACACCTACAATCTTAGAAGAAAAAATTCAACACGGCGATCAGGCCCTGCGCGACGAATCCGAGCGCAAAATAGGCAATGATCGGGGAGATGTCCAGAATGCCGCCGATCGGAGGAATCAGCTTGCGGAAAGGTCTTAAGTACGGTTCAACCAATTTACCGAGAAGCTCGCCGACGAAGCTTTCCTTCACAGCCGGCAGCCAAGACATGAGCACGTAGATAATGATCATGTAAGAGTAAATTCGGTACAGAATGCCAATGTAGTTTTCTATTTGCTCCAACCCGGGGTCACCTCATTTTGGAATAGTCGGCAGCTTCTTCCGACAGCATTTCCGTGATCGTTCCCGACACTTCCACCGAATCCGGCGTGCAGAGGAAAATGTCCGATCCCAGCTTGGAAATATGACCGCCAAGCGCGTACACAGTGCCGCTAAGAAAATCAACGATCCGGATCGCCTGGTCTCTTCTGACGCGCTGCAGATTAACGACGATTGCGCGACGCGACTTCAAGTGATCGGCGATTTCCTGCGCCTCATCGTAGGAACGCGGCTCTGTGAGAACGACGCGGGCGGACTTCTGGGAATGAATGCTCACGACGTTGTTCTTACTTGAATGTCTACGCGTTTCGAACGTTGGAGTTTCAATTTCCTGTTCCTCGTTCTCGGCGAGACGTTCGCGTTCCGCTTCCTGTTCCTGCTCTTCCTGCAATCCCAAGTAATTAAGAAACTTATTCATGACACCCATGCCTATCCCTCCTCTATTTCTTCTTTCCCAACGAGCACCGTTCCCAAACGCACCCAAGTCGCGCCTTCTTCTACAGCAACCTCGAAATCGTTGGACATGCCCATCGACAGCTCCGTTAGCGGCTCGTCCAAAACGGACGATGCGTTCAATTCGTCCCTTAGCTGTCTTAACGCCCGAAACACGGGTCTCGTCTCCTCGGACTCGCTCTCGTACGGAGCCATCGTCATCAATCCGATCGGCTTGATGCGGTCGAATCTACGCAGCTCTTCCAGCAAAGGCCTAACCGCCCCCGGCTCCAGTCCATGCTTGGACAGTTCTCCGGAGACGTTCACCTGCAGAAGGCAGGAAACCGTCAAATCCAGCGCTTGCGCCCTCTTCTGAATCGCTTCGGCGAGCGAAAGACGGTCCAACGAATGGATGTAGTCGAATTTGCCGATAACGTCTTTGACTTTATTCGTCTGCAAAGAGCCAATATAGTGGAATACGGCCTGGTCTCCAAGCGCTTCCCATTTCGCCTTCGCGTCGGGCCAGCGATTTTCCCCGATATGGGTCACGCCTGCGCGTACGACGGCTTCCGCCGTAGCGGTCGATACATACTTAGTGACCGCGATGATGCGCACATCCTCGCGTCTCCTGCCGCTTCTCGAACAAGCCTGCTCCAGCCGGTTCTCCACGTCTCGCAGTCGGCTTTCCAATGCCACGAAACGATCACCTCGATTTCTTGCCCAACCAGCTCATCATCCGTCCCGTTGCTCCCTTTTCCTTCCGGTGGGAAAACAACATTTCCGTATGACAGCTTGTACACCATGAAGATATTTCGATGCGGCTCGGCATTATTCCTGCTTTTATCATAAGTTGTCGGTTCAAATGTTTCAAGTTAAGCTGCGCTCTGTCGCCAAATTCGTTCAGTTTGACGATATCTTCTGTCAAATTATCCAATAAGGGACGCACATGCTTCAGGACGGATTCATCTACCTCGTAGCAGCAATCTCCGATCGACGGTCCCATGGCCGCCCGTATATTTTCCGGCAGAGCTCCGTAAACCTCCTGCATCTTGGCGACCGTTTTCACCGCGATTTCGGATACGGTCCCCTTCCAGCCGGCATGCGCCAGCCCCATCGCGCCCGTAACGGGATCATGAAAATAAAGCGGAACGCAGTCCGCGTAAAACATCGCGAGCAAAACGTTCGGCTCATTTGTAATCATCGCGTCCGTGTCGGCTATGGCCGTTTCCCGGCTTCCGCTCCCTCGTCCGGTATCCTCCGCCGTGACGACGTAGACGTCGCTGCCATGCACCTGTTCCGCGCACGTGAATGCCGCGAACTTCCAGCCTAGCAGCCCAGCCACCGACTCCCGGTTCGCAATCACGGCTTGCGGGTCGTCTCCGACGTGCAATGCGACGTTCCCTGCGTGTCTCGTCGTAAACCCCGCGGTCAGTCCCTCGTCCTCTCCCGGCTCGCACCAGGAATGCAGCATGAATATAGACGACGGCTTCCCCTTTTCCTCGTGCAATACAAAAGGCTCCAAACTATCGCACCTCCGAACCCAAGTGTACCATAGCCGCGCCGCAAGCGGAAGAAAAGCGCGCGGCTGCGCGCTATCTTCCCGAATGTACTTCCCCGTCCTCCAGCCGGTACACCTTCGCGTCGTCCAGCCGAACCAGCACAACGTCGGTCCCGATTTTGACAATGTTCCGCCATGGAATGACGACGTCGTTGCCTCCGCCGAACATCCCGAACAGCCTCGTCGAAGTCGGCACTACAATCGAATCGATGCGTCCCTGCCGCAAATCAAGCTCCAAATCGCTGACCTGCCCCAGCTTCTTCCCGTCGACGATGTTAATTACGTCCTTGGTCTGAAAATCCGATATTTTCATCCGCTCACGCTCCCGTCCGACCGGGCATTCGTACCCCTGCTATTAAATATATGATCCATCTGGGAAAAATGTACGGAATATGCGTCTTATCTCTCTCCCCCAATGCCTTCCCCTTCCCTGTTGTATCCCTTTTTCGCACCTTATAGCCATTATCCCCTTGACTCAGCAAAAGCGTTGGGTCGACCGTCAATCCCGGTCTCGGTTGCCGTGTCAGTATCCCTCATTCAACACTTGAAAAATTCGGAAAAATAGTATATTCTAAAATAAGAACAAACGTTCGTGATTGGAGGTTTGGAACATGGATAACAGCGTAACTTTTGAGCTGTTTTGCGAAACTTTCAAAGATGAGCACTCCTGTATTCAAGCTTTATTTACCGCACGATGGCCGAACGGATTCCGCTGCCCGCAATGCGCCTGTCCGAGCTATTATGAGATTCGGACTCGCCGGCTACCTTTATTCGAATGCCGCTCATGCCGAGTGCAGACCTCTCTTATTGTTGGCACAATTATGGAGGGCAGCCGTACGCCTCTACGCTTATGGTTTCAAGCCCTATTTCTTCATGCTCAGCCACGGGGCATTAGCGCGTCTCGACTTGCGGAAATCATCGGAACAACCTATAAGACGGCCTGGCTGATCTGCCACAAAATCCGCCAAGCGATGTCTGCAACCGATAGTAAAGAGCTTCTAAGCGGAATCGTACGAATTAATTGCGGCGTTTACGGTCGTCCATACAACCCAACCGTTTTCCGTCACCCTCAAGAGCAGCCCTTGCTTGCAGCTGCTTCCCTAGATAACAACGGGCAGTTCGCCTACGTAAAAATTAAACAAGTTCCCGACAAATATTTAATCTATGATCGGATCACCAACGGAGGTAAGCACCACTTTATAGAAAATTATGTTTCCCCCGACGTTAAAGATGTTAATGCCGTTATTCTGAAATTCAGTCCCGGTCGTTACCGGCCGTTAATACAATTGTGCGAACGTGCGAGCAACTGGATTAACTATGTATTTAGCGGTATCGGTCCCAAACATCTGCAGTCTTACCTTGATCAATTCTGCTTCGGCACTAACAATATGGACAGATCCTCAAGTCGGTTTCTCCATCTGCTCAAATGCGCTGCCTCGTCTTCCGTTATAACTTATCCTCAACTTATAAGTCGTGTCGATCACTCCGACCAGCACAAGCGTATCTACTATGAATTGCTTAAGGATGCCAGTTAATCGCCTGTCCTCTCTTATAATTTTGAAGAAGCCGCCTTTTCAATAAAATTTTTTACACTTCAACTCCACCTCGGCTAAGTTATAGCGATTAGAAATGTTGAGTTTATAGGTTAGAGCGTCTGGAAATGTATGAGTTAAGTTGAGGTTCTTTGAGATGCATTAGCGTACGTTAACATGTATTGAGATACTTTGAAGTTCAGGGGGGCATGTTGAAATCCATTGCGAACGTTAATTTGCTTGAAAGTAGAGGTCTGTCAGGCACAAAAGTAGAGTGGGGGGATGGGAAGGTCTTCTTGTCTAGAACGCTCTGTTTCCACGATACGCAATGTTTTTCTGAGCAACGGGGATAATGGCCATAAGGGGCAAAAAGAGAGTATATGACCCACGGCAGCTCCCAGAAATAAGTCAAGCGAGCCCCTTCCGGCTAAGAGGTACATCGAGGCATTAGGCAAAAAAAAGAAGATGACGCCTAGACGTTCATCCTCTTTTTCGATGCTGCAGATTAGGTTTTGACGTGCTTTTGCATTTGCTGTATGGCCGACTTCTCGAGGCGAGAAACCTGAGCCTGAGAGATTCCGATCTCATCAGCGACTTCCATCTGGGTTTTACCTTCGAAAAACCTCATGGACAAGATCATTTTTTCACGATCGTTAAGCTTTCTCATCGCTTCACGGAGTGCGATCTCCTCAATCCATTGAATATCCTTGTTGCGTTCATCGCTGATCTGGTCCATGACGAAAATCGGATCTCCTCCGTCATGATAGATCGGTTCAAACAACGACACGGGATCTTGAATGGCATCCAGAGCGAAAACGATGTCTTCCTTCGGAACGTTCAGCACTTCCGAAATTTCCAGAATCGTCGGTTCCCTGGAATGCTGATTCGTCAGCTGGTCCCGCACCTGCAGCGCCTTGTAGGCAATATCCCGCAAGCTGCGCGATACGCGGATCGGATTGTTGTCTCTCAGATAGCGGCGAATCTCTCCGATGATCATCGGAACGGCATAAGTGGAAAATCGAACATTCTGGCTCAGGTCAAAATTGTCGATCGCCTTCATCAGCCCGATACATCCGACCTGAAAAAGATCGTCCACAAATTCTCCGCGATTGTTAAATCGCTGAATCACACTGAGTACGAGTCGCAAGTTGCCGTTCACTAATTTTTCCCTGGCGGCAATCTCTCCACGGGTTTGCAGAGCGAGAAATAACTCCCTCATTTCGGCATTGGTGAGGACAGGCAGCTTTGAGGTGTCCACTCCACAAATCTCCACTTTGTTACGGGTCAAGGCAATTCCTCCCGGGGAGCAGCATTAATGTAAAGTATCTCCGGGAAGGAGGTTTTTATTCCTAAACCATCTTGTTGAACTCCTTGCGAAGACGCTTAATGATACGTTTCTCCAAACGAGAAATGTAAGATTGCGAGATGCCAAGCAGGTCGGCGACGTCCTTCTGCGTCTTCTCTTCTCCATCGGCAAGACCGAAGCGAAGCTCCATAATGGTTCGCTCCCGTTCGCTTAGCTTATCAAGCGCTTTGTGCAGCAGCTTTCGATCCACTTGCTCCTCGATATTGCGATAGATCGTATCGTTCTCGGTGCCAAGCACGTCCGATAGCAGCAGTTCGTTGCCGTCCCAATCGATGTTTAGCGGCTCATCGAAAGACACTTCCGTTCTCGTCTTGCTGTTTCTCCTCAAATACATCAAGATTTCATTTTCGATGCATCGCGAGGCGTATGTGGCCAGCTTGATTTTTTTCTCCGGATCAAACGTATTAACCGCTTTGATTAGTCCGATTGCGCCGATCGAAACTAAATCTTCGATGTTGATCCCCGTGTTCTCGAATTTGCGAGCAATGTAGACGACCAGACGCAAATTTCGTTCGATCAGCATCGCGCGGATGGCAGCGTCACCGGTGGAAAGCCGCCCCAGCAAATATTCTTCTTCCTCGCGACTGAGCGGCGGCGGCAATGCTTCACTTCCGCCGATATAGTACACTTCCTCGCTCTTCCAACCGAACAGGAACAACAGGCGATACACCGACAATTGCGTCTTCAGCTTCAAATTCACGAACATTTCTGCTACCTCCTGTCACGCAGGTTGAGATGGAACCGACGATACGGGGTCGGCTTGTGCCATGTCCGGATGGACGATGGCGCGGTAAGTTCCTTCGGATGACAAAGTGCCTCCATCTAAACCAATGAGCACCCGGTTCACTTGGAGAGGAGGATGCCCGTCCCCATCCCGATACAGCAAAACATAGTCCGGCTTGACGGCCAGCATCAGCCTACTGGAGCCGTTCACGGCGCGGTAAGGAATGAGACGCAGTCTGTTGCCCCAGGTATACGGTTCCGAAGCATTCACATCGAGCTCGGAGATGAGCTTATCCGGGGGTTCCTCCTTCAGTCGTTCGCTCCACCCTACCGGTAGCCGTTCTCGCCATAAGGCCGCCTCCATAATCATGACGGGAGTACGTGTAAGCGGATCGTAGAGTCGATTTCCCGTGTCGAGCAGCGCCTTAAACGTCCAGCTCTCGTCGTCAATTCGGACCTCGGTCTCCCATACAAGCTGATCAAGCTGCTGCCGTTTGCGGCTTGTCTCAGAGGCGCCGCGAAACAACCAGATCGACATGAGAAACGTAACGACAAACAGCCCGAGCTGCATTTGCCATTCCAGAACCAACCCGCCGTCCTCGGTAAACGTCATTGCGCCCCACGGCGAATTGGCGCTCCGCAGCAAAAAGGACAGTCCGATCACGCCGCCCAGCGTAACGAAGCTGACGACGTAGAACGCCGCGAAATTTCGAATGTATTGCAGCGGCCCTCCATAACCGAACGACAGCAGTACCATAACGGCCGAGACGAATACTTTGGCTCCGAATGAATAAAAGTAAGGAATATGAGCCCAAAACATCAATGCCGCATACATCGCTCCAAGAGACGCGGCTGCGAACAGGCGACGGCGGGACGGGTTGATGCGGCGCACTTTGGCGGTGGTCATCAGCACGACACCGTCAACGGCCAGGTTGGTCAGAAAGACAAGATCCACATATACGGTCATACGAAGCCCCCATCCTTCATTGCCCGGAACATCTCCAAACATGCAGGCCGGGATGGATGAAACCAGTATAATCGCTTTCAAATTCGGAGTCTGTCTAATCTTGCCAGCCTAATCTACCTTTTTTTGTCGAGTTGAGGAAAAAAAATGGGGCTGTCTCATAAGTGGACTTATGAGCAGCCTTTGTTTTATCTCGATGAATGTTTTTGTGGGGATGTATCTCCTTACGGTTGCTGTTGGAATCGTGAAATCGGAATGGGTAAACTCGTAACAAGGAGATTTCACGATTCCAAAGGCAAACGCTTCGCTCCTCCAGGAGATACATCCCCCCCTCTTTTCATCGAGATTAACTA